>NZ_PQGD01000021.1 GCF_002915575.1 Superficieibacter electus | reverse complement strand
TCGAACCCCCGATACGTTGCCGTATACACACTTTCCAGGCGTGCTCCTTCAGCCACTCGGACACCTCACCATATTGTTGTACCGGCGTGACCGGAACGGGCGCTAATGTAGGGAAAACCATACCTGCCGTCAATGCTCTTTTTATCAGAAATCGTGCGTTTAGCTAAACTTCCGCCAGGTTGCTTTCGTAATGAACAAAAAGTGTCTTTTTTGTCGCCGGGTGGCATTTTACAAAACTCCGCGCTGAAATTTGGTATCCTCAAAATCGATATAGATCAATCAGAAGCCATCACGTCCGTCAGAGGGCGTCCGGCATGTAGAGCAGGAGTACCTATGGATCTCATCTTTTATCATCCTACCTTTGACTTTCATTACTGGAAAAACGAGCTGGAAAACAAACTGCCTGGAGCCAGGGTGCGGCAGTGGGAAGCGGGTGATAACAGGCATGCAGATTATGCACTGGTCTGGGAGCCGCCTGTAGATATGCTCGCTGGCCGCCCGTTGAAAGCGGTATTTGCACTGGGCGCGGGCGTGGACTCCATCCTGAAAAAACTTCAGGCGCACCCGGAGATGCTGGCAGAGTCTACCGCATTGTTTCGTCTGGAAGATACCGGAATGGGGGAGCAAATGCAGGAGTATGCGGTCAGCCAGGTACTGCACTGGTTCCGCCGCTTTGATGATTACCAGGCGTTAAAACAACAGGCGCGCTGGCAGCCGCTCGAGGAGTACCAGCAGCAGGATTTTACTATCGGTATTCTTGGCGCAGGTGTGCTGGGCAGAAAAGTAGCGGAAAGTCTCCAGGCATGGGGGTTTCCTGTGCGCAGCTGGAGCCGCAGCCGTAAATCATGGCCTGGCGTAACCAGTTTTGCAGGCCAGGGCGAGCTCCCCGCTTTTCTTAACGGCACGCGGGTAGTCATTAACCTGCTGCCGCATACTCCAGAAACCGTCGGCATTATTAATGCTGAACGATTAAATCAGCTTCAGAATAATGCTTATTTGTTAAATCTCGCGCGCGGTGTTCACGTTGTTGAAAATGATCTGTTGCAAGCACTGGACAGTGGCAAATTGAAGGGCGCGATGCTGGATGTTTTCAGCAGGGAACCTCTGGAGCCACAAAGTCCACTGTGGTCGCATCCGCGTATCGCGATGACGCCGCATATTGCCGCGGTAACACGCCCTGCACAAGCCATTGAGTATATTGCGCGTACTATTGTCGGGTTTGAAAAAGGGGAAGAGGTGACAGGACGCGTCGATCGCGCACGTGGTTACTGAATCGAAGCAAACTGTTTTAATTTTAAAATCGCAGGGCCATACCTGATATCCTTGCGCAAAAATCAAAGGAGAGAACGATGTATCCCGTCGATCTGCACATGCATACTGTTGCGAGCACTCATGCGTACAGTACCCTCAGCGACTACATTGCCCAGGCGAAGAACAAAGGAATAAAGCTCTTTGCCATCACTGACCATGGTCCTGATGCGGAAGATGCGCCACATCCCTGGCATTTTATTAATATGCGCATCTGGCCACGCATTGTTGATGGTGTTGGCATCTTGCGCGGTATTGAGGCCAATATAAAACCCGTTACCGGTGAAACAGATTGCAGTGCGCAAATGTTAGCTTCACTTGATCTGATCATTGCTGGTTTCCACACGCCAGTATTTATGCCACAGGATGAAGCGGCCCATACCGCGGCGTTAATAGCTACAATAGCCAGCGGCACAGTGCACATTATCAGCCATCCCGGAAATCCTAAGTATCCCATTGATATTCCCGCCGTCGCTGCTGCTGCCGCGAAGTATAATGTGGCGCTTGAGATTAACAATTCGTCCTTCGTCCATTCCCGTAAAGGCAGTGAAAACAACTGCCGGGCAATCGCCGCCGCGGTTCGCGATGCGGGAGGATGGGTCGCACTGGGTTCGGACTCCCATACCGCCTTTACGCTGGGCGATTTCAGTGAATGTCGCAAGATCCTTGATGAAGTTGATTTTCCCGAAGAACGCATTCTTAATGTCACGCCACGGCGTTTACTGAATTTTCTGGAGTCCCATGGTATGACGCCGATTCCTGAATTTGCCGATTTTTAACCTGATTAATGGAAATATTGCATGAACGAGTTTTCAATCCTGTGCCGCGTCCTCGGTTCTCTTTACTATCGCCAGCCGCAGGACCCGCTGTTAGTCCCGCTGTTTACGCTGATTAAAGACGGCAAACTGGCCGCCAGCTGGCCGCTGGAGCAGGATGAGCTACTGGCACGGTTACAGAAAAGCTATGATCCTGACGCGCTGGCGGCGGATTATGAAGCGCTATTTGTCGGCCCGGATTGCCGCGTTGCGCCTTATCGTAGCGCATGGTTTGAAGGGACGACAGAAAGCGATGTCCGTGCCTTTCTGAGCGCTCGCGGTATGCCGCTCACCGATACGCCAGCCGATCATTTTGGTACATTGCTGCTGGCCGCGTCCTGGCTGGAAGACCAGTCCACTGAAGACGAGAGCGAGGCGCAGGAAACCTTATTTGCGGAATATTTACTGCCATGGTGTGACACCTTTCTTGGCAAAGTTGAAGCGCATGCGTTAACGCCGTTCTGGCGCACGCTGGCACAGTTGACGCGCGAGGCTATCGCGGCAATGTGGGAAGAGCTGCAGGAAGGAGAGGATGAATAATTGTGATATTAATCACAATAAAAATGTAACAACAAAACCTTTATTGCATTTATTGTGCAGTAGATCTCCTTTGTCCTTCGCGCATCTGCTATGATGCGCGCTATGAGCACACTTCTCGCAATCGCAATCACCACAGGCGTCCTCTCCGGTTTATGGGGATGGGTTGCCGTATCGCTGGGTTTATTAGGCTGGGCCGGCTTTCTTGGCTGTACCGCTTATTTTGCCTGTCCTCAGGGAGGGCTGAAAGGCCTGGCCATTTCTGCCTCAACCCTGATGAGCGGTATCATCTGGGCGCAAATTATTATTCATGGCAGCGCGTTGGCCCCGCACCTGGAGATCATTGGTTATATGATGACCGGGGTGGTTGCCTTTCTAATGTGTATTCAGGCAAAACAACGTCTACTTTCCTTCGTTCCCGGCACCTTTATCGGTGCCTGCGCCACGTTTGCCGCGCAGGGGGATTATCAGCTTGTCATTCCTTCCGTCTTGTTGGGGCTTGTTTTTGGCTATGCCATGAAAAATAGTGGTCTATGGCTGGCTGCCCGCGCTAATAAAAAATCACGTCCCCTCAGCGTCTCTGAATAAAAATCGCAAATGATCAATGGGAATATTATATATTCGCTAAAGTATTTATTTGGTGAATATGTTTATCAAGAAATATTGATTTTTTGTGAAAATAATCAATTTAATAGTTAATACGTATTTATTTGTTTGTAAATTAGGTGTAATAAAGATAACTAAGCTTTAACTTTACTTCCGTTTTCAGACGCGATTCTGAAACAGGGGATTGACCATGAAATTATCTGATTACATCATCATTAGCGCTCAGGCAGCAGTAGCCGCCTTCTCTATAAACACGTTTGCAGGCGAAGAAGCGACGGGAGGCATCATTCATTTTCAGGGGCAAGTAGTCGAGCCACCCTGCGAAGTAACGCATAATACGCATAATATTAATGTTTCCTGTGTGCGTGAAGGCAAAACCCAGCACTTCCGACAGTCGTTAAATCATCAGCCGCTACAGGAAGTGAGTAATACGCCGTTTGAGAAGACCACCCTGGAATATTTAAACCCGGAGCGCACGCTCGGCCTTTATATCATTCAGTATCGCTAAGCGCATGGCGCGTTACACCACGCTGGCAGAACGCGTCTTCTTCTGTGCATTGGAGTAAGATAAACTCATCAGTACCGATGCCAGCAGGAGAAAATTATGCAATCACGCATTCAGGTGATTCGGGGCGATATCACTACTATGCAGGTCGATGTCATCGTCAATGCAGCTAACAGTTCCTTGATGGGTGGGGGCGGTGTTGATGGCGCTATTCATCGCGCGGCGGGTCCGGCTTTGCTTGAGGCTTGCAAAGTGGTACGCCAGCAGCAGGGGGAGTGCGCGCCGGGTCATGCAGTGATTACGCTGGCCGGCAACCTGCCGGCAAAAGCTGTCATTCATACCGTCGGACCCATCTGGCGCGGGGGAGAACATAACGAAGCCCGGCTGCTGGAAGATGCGTATCGCAACAGTTTACAGCTTGCCCGCGACAACGATTTTCACTCAATTGCTTTCCCGGCGATTAGTACGGGTATTTATGGTTATCCGAAAGCCGCCGCCGCAGAAATCGCATTTCATGCCGTTTCGGATTACATCACCCGGCGTCCTCAGCCAGAGCAGATATACTTTGTCTGTTATGATGAGGAAAATGCAGGACTTTATGAGCGATTACTCACCCAGCAGGGAGACGAGCCGGTCGCATAAAACACGGCTGGGGCGAGCAATCGCTCCGGCCCGTGCAGCGCATCCGGACCATTGTGGTCTTTTACCCCTTGATGACAGCCTCGACGCGTTCGCCGCGCGATACCGGCTGGCGCAAATGGCCGAACGGACCCTGGATGTGCAGTACTACATCTGGGAAGATGATATGTCCGGGCGCTTATTGTTTCGCGTGCTGCTTGAAGCGGCGGAGCGAGGCGTTAAAGTCAGGCTTTTGCTTGATGACAACAATACGGTAGGGCTTGACGATACGCTACGGTTGCTGGACGCCCATCATAATATAGAGGTGCGTCTTTTTAACTCTTTCTCTTTCAGGACTCTGCGTATCCTCGGCTACCTCACCGACTTCGCTCGCCTTAACCGCCGCATGCACAATAAGAGTTTTACCGTTGATGGTGAAGTAACCATTATTGGTGGCAGAAACGTCGGTGATGCCTATTTTGGTGCGGGCAAAGAGCCACTCTTTACCGATCTGGATGTGATGGCCATTGGTGATGTCGTGGCGGATGTGGCGGAGGATTTTGAGCGTTACTGGGAGTGCAAATCCGTCTCGACGTTGCAGCAGGTGCTGGATATCTCAGAAGAGGACATTACCCGCCGGGTAGTGATCCCGGATGAATGGCTTAATGACCCATATGCCCAACAGTATTTGCACAAGCTGAAAACTACCTCCTTCGTTTCTCGCCTGGAAGAGGGCTCGCTTCCTTTGCTGTGGGCGCAAACTCGCTTGTTAAGTGACGACCCGCGCAAGGGGCAGGGGAAAGCGCGTAAGCGGACGTTGCTCCCTCAGCGGCTGATGAACGTGATGGGGGCACCGGAAAAACAGATTGATATCATTTCTTCTTACTTTGTCCCGGGACGTGCGGGTGTCGCTATGATCCTGCAAATGGTCCGGCGCGGCGTCAAAGTGGCTATCCTGACCAACTCCCTGGCAGCTAACGATGTGGCGGTCGTTCACGCAGGCTACGCGCGCTGGCGTAAAAAATTGCTGCGCCATGGTGTGGAGCTTTTCGAATTAAAACCAACCTCAAAACCTGCGCCCGGTCTGCATGATAGCGGGCTTACCGGGAACTCCGGCTCGAGCCTGCATGCAAAAACGTTCAGCGTGGACAACAGTAAAGTGTTTATTGGCTCGTTTAATTTTGATCCGCGTTCAGCGATGCTAAATACCGAAATGGGCTTTGTGATAGACAGCGAACCGCTGGCGCAAAAAATTCACCATAATTTCCTCAAAAGCCAGCGCCATGCCGCCTGGCAACTTAAGCTGGATCGGTGGGGAAGAGTGAACTGGATTGAAGAGCGGGATGGACAGACGATTGTGTTAAAGAAGGAGCCAAACTCACACTTCTGGAAACGTCTTCTGGTACGTCTGGTTTATCGATTACCGGTCGAATGGCTATTATAAGCGGCCCCCTTTAGTTGAGGGGGCCAACTATTATCGTGCCGTAACCGCAGACTTATCCTGCTTTGTCTGCGGTTTGCCTGAGAACAGAAAACGCAGCAGCGGTATGCGCAAATGAATTTCGTACAGCACCAGCGCACAACCTACCACAAACACCAGACCGGTGAAAAAACCCAGCGTATTAGAGCTAATCTGCGGTGTAATATACGCGCCAAAAAATAACGTCAACGGGTGATGCACCAGGTAAATAAACAGCGACGCGTTAACAAAATAAGTCACCCGCGCCGACTGGAAATTAAGCAGCCGGTGTCCGAAGGAAAAGACCACGTTAACCATCCATAAGCCAAATACCATCGTAATCACCGATTCGGTTTCATACATCCACGCGTCGCCGCTACCGTAGCGCTGGTTCAGCAAATAGGCGACAAAACCCACGATTGCCCCGGCTAAACACCAGGGAGACGGCGTGGTGAAAAGTTCCTTCAGGCGGGGATTAATAAAAGCCAGCGCGCCAAGGATAAAGAAAGGGATATAAAACAGCGTCTGCATTACCACGAAGTTAAATAGCCCGTCGCTGAGAACCGGTGCGTAAACAATCAGCAGCGTACGACGCAGAGCGGCGTAAGCAATGCCCAGCAGAAAGAAAATGAGCGTAAGTTTGCTGAGGGTCAGCCGGGCGAGCAGCACACCCTGCTGCTGTTCCTGACGTCGGCGAAGGAGACTAAACAGCCACAGCCCGGCGGTAGTCAGGATAGTCAACACCAGTAAAAACCACAGATGGGAGGTCAACTCCCAGACCAGAGTATTATACTTCTCATACAACGAAAGCGTATGCCAGGTTTCTGTCTTGCCTTTCACATATTGCAGCATCATAAACTGTGGCAATGTTAATAACGGGATGGCGGTGAGCATCGGAATGCCAACGCGTTCCACGCGGACTTTCCACCACTTTTTTAACGGATAACGTAAAAAAAGCATGTATGAAAAGTAACCGGAAATAACAAAGAAAACCTGCATCCGGAAGGCGTGAATAAAATCATTGAACAGCGTAAGCCACCAGGATGACTCGGCGCTATTAACGTGCCAGATATGACTCGAATAGATTAACGAGATATGAAAAGGTATCCCCAAAAGCATCAGCCATGCACGAATGGAGTCGAGGAAATATTCACGTTGTGCGGGTACATTGCTCATATAATTGTTTGCATTCTCAGACTTTTCGTCTTATCACCAGACGCGATAATGTTAACATCCGCTGCAACCCTACACCAAGTCTGAAAACCTGTCTCCAGGATAAGCACGTAAAGTGCAAAGGCCGCGGGAAGTTGCTTAAACCCTAAGCCGCACGCTGAACAAATTGGGGATTATGTTGTCGGATTGCCAGAGTTTCCATTAAAATGGATCGGATCGATTTAAGCACACAAAGGGGGAAGTGCTTACTTATTATGAAAAATAAATCACAGATGATGAAAATGCGCTGGTTAGGCGTAGCCATAACGTTGTCCCTGTGCACCTCATCTGCATGGGCGTTCTCCATTGATGATGTGGCAAAGCAGGCCCAGTCACTGGCAGGAAAAGGCTATGAGGCTCCTAAAAGCAATCTGCCCTCCGTCTTCCGCGAGATGAAATATGCGGATTATCAGCAGATTCAGTTCAACCACGACAAAGCTTACTGGGGCAAGATTAAGACGCCTTTCAAGCTCGAATTTTATCATCAGGGAATGTACTTTGATACGCCGGTGACCATCAATGAAGTGACCTCCAACGCCGTGCGTAAGATCAAATACAGCCCGGACTACTTCAACTTCGGCAATGTTCAGCACGATAAAGACACCGTAAAAGATCTGGGTTTTGCCGGCTTCAAAGTTCTCTACCCGGTCAACAGTAAAGATAAGAATGACGAAATCGTCAGTATGCTCGGGGCAAGCTACTTCCGTGTGCTGGGCCAGGGGCAGGTGTATGGCCTCTCCGCCCGAGGTCTGGCGATTGATACCGCACTACCATCAGGTGAAGAGTTCCCGCGTTTTCGTGAGTTCTGGATCGAACGGCCAAAACCCACTGATAAGCGCCTGAACATCTACGCGCTGCTGGATTCTCCACGTGCAACGGGCGCATACCGCTTCACCATCATGCCGGGGCGCGATACGGTGGTTGACGTCCAGTCGAAAGTTTACCTGCGCGATAAGGTTGGTAAACTCGGCGTAGCCCCCCTGACCAGCATGTTCCTCTTTGGGCCAAATCAGCCCTCTCCAACGACCAACTTCCGTCCTGAACTGCATGACTCCAACGGATTGTCGATCCATGCGGGTAATGGCGAGTGGATCTGGCGTCCGCTTAACAACCCGAAACACCTGGGGGTGAGCAGCTACGCAATGGAAAACCCACAAGGCTTTGGTCTGTTACAGCGTGGCCGTCAGTTTAACCGCTATGAAGATCTCGACGACCGCTACGATCTGCGCCCGAGTGCATGGATCACGCCAAAAGGGGAGTGGGGAAAAGGCAAAGTTGAGCTGGTTGAAATCCCAACCAACGATGAAACTAACGATAATATCGTCGCGTACTGGACACCGGATCAGCTCCCTGAGGCCGGTAAAGAGATGAACTTTAGTTACGCTATTACCTTCAGCCGGGATGAAGACAAGCTGCATGCGCCGGATAACGCCTACGTGATCCAGAGCCGTCGTTCAGCCGGGGACGTTAAGCAATCCAATCTTATTCGTCAGGCGGATGGAACACTGGCCTTTGTGATCGATTTTGCCGGGCCGGAGATGAAAAAGCTGCCGGCAGATACGCCAGTCACGGCGCAAACCAGCATTGGTGACAATGGTGAAATCGTTGAAAACAGCGTGCGCTATAATCCAGTGACCAAAGGCTGGCGTCTGACGCTGCGAATGAAGATTAAAGATCCTAAGCAGACCACTGAGATGCGTGCCGCGCTGGTAAATGCAGACCAGACGCTGAGTGAAACCTGGAGCTATCAGTTACCTGCCAATGAATAATATAACGAAATATATCGACGCGTTGCCGCTCACGGACACTGAGAAAGCGGCAATTCCAGCCGACAGGGATCTGCGCGCCGTTCATGAAGCGCTTGATGCTGAACACCAGCGCTTTGAACGTGAAGATGACGCCCCGCTGGGCTCGGTCAAGTCTCGCCTTGAACATAGCTGGCCTGAATCATTGCATAAAGCACAGCTGGTTAAAGACGACCTTGGTCGCACGCAGCTTAACGCGATGCCTAAGGCGAAGCGTTCATCCATGTTCCCCGATCCATGGCGGACTAACCCGGTTGGCCGTTTTTGGGATCGCCTGCGCGGGCGTGAGCAGCAGCCGCGCTATCTTTCGCGTCTGACGAAAGAGCAGCAGGTCAGCGAGCAGCAGTGGCGTGCGGTGGGGACTCTGCGCCGTTACATTCTGCTTATATTGACCCTGGCGCAAACTGTGGTTGCCACCTGGTATATGAAAACCATTCTGCCGTATCAGGGCTGGGCGCTGATTAACCCGAGTGACATGTTGGGACAGGATTTACTGGTCTCCTTCATGCAGCTTCTGCCGTATATTTTGCAAACCGGTATTTTGATCCTCTTTGCGGTACTGTTCTGCTGGGTCTCGGCAGGTTTCTGGACCGCCCTGATGGGTTTTCTGCAATTGCTTATCGGGCGGGATAAATACAGTATTTCAGCCTCTACCGTGGGCGATGAACCGCTTAACCCGGCGCATCGTACCGCGCTGATTATGCCTATCTGTAATGAAGACGTTGATCGCGTATTTGCCGGACTACGGGCGACCTGGGAGTCGGTTAAAGCCACCGGTCAGCAGCAGCACTTCGATGTCTACATCCTCAGTGACAGCTACAATCCGGACATCTGTGTCTCTGAGCAGAAAGCGTGGATGGAGTTGATTGCGGAAGTGCAGGGCGAAGGGCAAATCTTCTATCGCCGTCGTCGCCGTCGTGTGAAACGCAAAAGTGGCAACATTGATGACTTTTGTCGCCGCTGGGGCAGCCAGTATAGCTATATGGTGGTGCTGGATGCGGACTCGGTAATGACGGGGGACTGTCTGACGGGCCTCGTGCGCCTGATGGAAGCGAACCCAAACGCGGGGATCATTCAGTCGTCGCCAAAAGCCTCTGGTATGGACACGCTGTACGCACGCTGCCAGCAGTTCGCGACGCGCGTTTATGGTCCGCTGTTCACCGCCGGTCTGCACTTCTGGCAGTTGGGTGAGTCGCACTACTGGGGCCATAACGCTATTATCCGCGTGAAGCCGTTTATTGAGCACTGTGCGCTGGCACCGTTGCCGGGCGAGGGCTCTTTTGCGGGATCAATTCTGTCGCATGACTTTGTGGAAGCGGCGCTGATGCGTCGTGCTGGTTGGGGCGTGTGGATTGCCTACGACCTGCCGGGATCTTATGAAGAGCTACCGCCTAACCTGCTGGATGAACTGAAGCGCGATCGTCGCTGGTGTCACGGTAACCTGATGAACTTCCGCCTGTTTCTTGTAAAAGGCATGCATCCTGTTCACCGTGCAGTGTTCTTAACCGGCGTTATGTCTTATCTGTCTGCGCCGCTGTGGTTTATGTTCCTTGCGCTTTCAACCGCGCTGCAGGTGGTTCACGCGTTAACGGAGCCGCAGTATTTCCTCCAGCCGCGCCAGCTATTCCCGGTGTGGCCGCAGTGGCGTCCGGAACTGGCCATCGCGCTATTTGCCTCAACAATGGTGCTGCTGTTCCTGCCAAAACTGCTCAGTATTATTCTGGTGTGGTGTAAGGGGCCGAAAGAGTACGGCGGTTTTATTCGCGTTACGCTCTCTTTGCTGCTGGAAGTGTTGTTCTCGGTGCTGCTGGCACCGGTACGTATGCTCTTCCATACCGTTTTCGTGGTCAGCGCCTTCCTTGGCTGGGAAGTCGTCTGGAATTCGCCACAGCGTGATGATGACTCAACCTCATGGGTGGAAGCGTTTAAGCGTCATGGCTCGCAAATGCTTCTCGGTCTGGTGTGGGCCGTGGGGATGGCATGGCTGGATCTGCGCTTCCTGTTCTGGCTGGCTCCGATTGTGTTTTCGCTGATCCTCTCGCCGTTTGTGTCAGTCATTTCCAGCCGCTCCACGGTGGGATTACGCACTAAACGCTGGAAGCTGTTCCTGATCCCGGAAGAGTATTCGCCGCCGCAAGTGCTGATTGATACTGACCGTTTCCTGGAACTGAATATTCAGCGTTCGCTGAAAGATGGCTTTATGCATGCGGTCTTTAATCCGTCATTCAATGCGCTGGCGACAGCGATGGCAACGGCTCGTCATGGCAAAGGCAATATCCTTGAGATAGCCCGTGAGCGCCACGTTGAGCAAGCGCTGAATGAAACGCCGGAAAAACTTAATCGCGACCGCCGTCTGGTGTTATTAAGCGACCCGGTCACTATGTCACGTTTGCACTATCGGGTATGGAGTTCACCTGAGCGTTATTCTTCATGGGTGAATTATTATCAGCAACTGGCGCTAAATCCGCTGGCGTTGAAGACAAAATCATCCTGATAAGATACTGTTAACAGTCCGTACCGGCCCCAGGGCCGGTATTTTTTTAGCGTCAGGGGTGGAGAGCATGAGAATAGTACTGGTCGTCGCGATGTCGATTATGCTTTGCGGTTGCGGCAGCGTTATTAGCCGTACCATACCCGGACAGGGGCATGGCAATCAGTACTATCCCGGCGTGCAGTGGGACGTGCGCGACTCCAGCTGGCGCTGGCTGACGGTACTGGATCTGCCATTTTCATTAATTTTCGATACGCTATTGTTACCGCTTGATGCCCATCACGGACCTTATGAGTAACAGGTCCGTGACGTCAGGTTTTATCCGTTAATCGCGGATATCCCACTCATCTGCCGCCGCCTGGCCTTCTTCGGTATCCAGCGGAGGCGCGAGCTGAAATTCGCCGTCATCCCACTCATGCAGGGTATTTTCTTCCAGCCACTCCTGACGAAGTTCTATTTCATCATAGTCCCCGTCAAACACGCTTTGTGCTGCTTCACCGCTTAAGACTGGCAGGCAGTCACCGTTCTCACCTTCTTCGGCAAAGAACTCGGCTTGCCACATGATGTCGCCATCCTGTAATACATACTTCTGGATGCTTAATTGCTGAATATTGGCATCTTCCTCTTCAACACCAGGGGTGTTGGCAAGAAATTCTTCGCGCGCCGCATCAATGGCTTCTTCGAGTGTGGCATACATAGTCATTGGTTTCTCCCTGTGATTCGACGTGTTGGTCAGGGAAAGAATAGCTGAATATTGGCCATTGCAAGGGTGAACAACAAAAAATCATTCACTAAAATGAAACCCTCGCTTAATCAACCGGTTGTTTGGCTACCGCAACCGCGCGTCGACGGCGCAGACTAAAGGTCGAGTAAATGACGTTAAAGAGCACCACCCCGGCGGTAACGAGGAATACCGCGCGAAAGCCGTAGCTGGCGGAGACCGCCGCACCGATCAGCGGGCCGGTAACGTTGCCGATATCCCGGAAGGACTGGTTATAGCTAAAGATCCGCCCGGCAATCTGATTGGTCGAATTATAAACCAGCAGCGTTTGTACTGCGGGCAGGAGTGCACCATCTGCCGCGCCGAGCAGAAAGCGTAAAACTGCGAGCTGAAACGGGGTCTGAACAAACGACATGGGAATAAGCAGCAGTACTGAGACGACAAGAGCGGCAATTAAAATCTTCTCCGGGCCGATGCGATCGCCCAGTTTACCCAGCCGGGGGGCACTGAGTAGCGCTGCGACGCCCGGTACAGAAGCGATCATGCCGCTAATGAATGCGATATTACTGACATTTCCAGCCAGCTCACGTACATAGAGTGTCAGGATCGGTGCTATTGAACCGGTCGCCACCTGAATAATAAGGGTTGTAATAAACAGGCTCAGTACCAGGCGCGGACTTTTCAACGAGGCGAGCACTTGCCTGGCGTGCAGCATCTCTTTTTTGGCGATCGGGACAAACTGTTCGTGAATATAAAATAGCGTCAGCAGGAAACAGAGAAATAGCACGCCGGCGGTCATGAAGAAGACAGGTCGCAGACCGTAGCTGTCAGCCAACAGCCCGCCTGCCAGCGGGCCTAACAGTGCGCCGCTCACCGCGCCGGTGGAGAGAGTCCCCAGCGCCCAGCCGCTTTTGTTGCGTGGGATTTGCGTCGCGATTAATGCGTTGGCATTGGGAATGAAACCGCCCAGCAGCCCTAAAAGCGCCCGCAGGATCAAAAACTGCCAGATATTTTGCGCCATCCCCATCAGCAGCATCACAATGGCCATACCGAGCGCGGATCGCAGCAGCATAATTTTGCGGCCTTTACGATCGGCTAACCCGCCCCACAGCGGCGAGGCGACGGCAGAGAATAAAAACGTGATACTGAAGACCAGCCCGGACCACATATTTAATGCACTGTGATCCGTAACGCCGAGCTGTTCAACATACAGCGGCAGAAAAGGCATCACCAGGCTAAACGCGGCACCCGTTAAAAAACAACCGAACCAGGTGACGGTTAGATTACGTTTCCAGTTGATGGGGGTTTCAGAAGAGGGCATAGGCTCCTATAACGCAGCACAGAATATACTAAGTTTAGCTAAAAAAATGATAAGCCCGCTAATTATGCCCCCCGGGAAGAATCGCTGCAAATGGGATAGCTTTTAAAGCTTAGCGTTGAGGGAAGAAAAAAACGCATCCTGTAAATTTCACCCAGGCCCGACAAGCTTGCGCCGCCGGGCAGGAAGAGGGTAAAGATATCAGTAGCGTGAAGGCACACCTTCAGGGCGCGTTTTGAAGCGGCGGTGCAGCCACATATACTGCTCGGGAGCCATCATGATGCATTTCTCAACAATCTTATTCATCCAGGCAGCGGTGGTTTCGGCATTATCCAGCGGTGGATCGCATTCTGGTTCGAGCGCGATAAGCTCATAACCTTTGCCGTCTGGCTTGCGGCGCGGAACGAACGGGGCGATACAGGCTTTGGAGGTGCGCGCCAGCATCCAGGTACCGGAAGTGGACGCGGCCTGCTCAACTGCAAAAAACGGCACGAAGACGCTGGTGCGCGGACCATAATCATGATCGGGCGCGTACCAAATCACATCACAATTTTTCAGCGCACGGATCATGCCTTTGACGTCTTTACGGTCGATCATATCTTTATTTGAGCGCAGACGGCCCCAGGTTTGCAGCCAGTCCAGCACCGGATTGTCGTTGGGTCGGTAAACCCCAATCCCTGGCAGATGCATACCAAAGATGCGGGCACCCATTTCCAGCGTCAAAAAGTGAACGCCAATCAGCAAGATACCGCGCCCCTGTGCAATCTGCGCTTTGATTGCGTCCATGCCACGCTCTTCGGTCCAGCGCGCCATTCGCCTGTCGGACCAGAACCAGGCCATCCCGGTTTCCAGCAACCCCATTCCTACGGATTCGAAATTTTTATGCACCATCTCATCTCGTTGGGCCTGACTCATTTGCGGGAAACACAGTTCCAGATTGCGCTCCGCTATTTTTGCCCGCCGTTTCATAACGCGTTGTGCCAGGTGACCAAGAGCATGCCCAAGACGATAAAGTACTGGATAGGGTAGCTGTACTACCAGCCAAAGCGTGCCTATACCCAGCCAGGTTAACCAGTATCGCGGATGAAGCAGCGCCACGGTGAATTTTGGTAAATGCGTCATGTCATTCCTGTCATTAAATTTACAACTGGCTCTATTGTCGCACTTTTTTCCCGGTTGCCAACATTTTGGGCAACGAAGTGCGTGGTAAATCAGCAGTTGTGGATGGTAAGTGTTACAGATGATGCAAATGTAGCTAAAAATGTAGGGATGTAAATTGTCAGTTATTGCTATATGATGCCGCCCGTTTATCCCTTCATTCACCCTTGCAGGAACGTACACCATGCCAGTGTTACACAACCGCATATCGAATGAGGAACTGAAGGCGCGGATGCTGGCCGAGACCGAACCGCGCACGACGATCTCATTCTATAAGTATTTCACCATCGCCGATCCGAAGGCGACGCGCGACGCGCTGTATACGGCACTGACGGCGCTTAACGTTTTCGGTCGCATCTACCTGGCTCACGAAGGCATTAACGCGCAAATCAGTATTCCGCAAAGCAACACCGAAGCTTTGCGAACCCTGCTTGAGCGCGTTGATCCTGCCTTACAGGGGCTGCGCCTCAACGTTGCGCTCGACGATGACGGCAAGTCATTCTGGGTACTGCGCCTGAAAGTGCGCGATCGCATTGTGGCTGACGGCATTGATGACGACAGCTTTGATCCCAGCGACGTCGGCGACTATCTGAAAGCCGCTGACGTCAATGCCATGCTTGACGATCCGGATGCGCTGTTTATCGATATGCGCAACCACTACGAATATGAAGTCGGGCACTTTGAAAATGCGCTGGAAATTCCTGCTGACACTTTTCGCGAGCAGTTGCCAAAAGCGGTAGAGATGATGCAGGAGCACAAAGACAAAAAAATCGTTATGTACTGCACTGGCGGTATTCGCTGTGAAAAAGCCAGCGCGTGGATGAAACATAACGGTTTTAGCAAGGTCTGGCACATCGAAGGCGGCATTATTGAGTATGCGCGCCGGGCGCGTGAGCAGGGACTGCCGGTACGCTTTATTGGTAAAAACTTTGTCTTTGATGAACGGATGGGCGAGCGGATTTCAGAAGACGTTATTGCGCATTGTCATCAGTGCGGTACGCCGTGTGACAGTCATACAAACTGTCTGAACGATGGTTGCCACCTGCTGTTTATTCAGTGTCCTGCGTGCGCGGAGAAATATTCCGGATGCTGTAGTGAAGCGTGTCAGACGGAAAGCGCATTGCCGGAGGAACAGCAGCGGCAGCTGCGTGCGGGCCGGGAGAATGGCAATAAGATTTTTAATAAGTCTCGTGGACGTCTGAACACTAAATTAGGTATTCCCGATCCAGAGTAACAAAGTACGCCCGGCAGGCTACACTGCCGGGCGTAATATTACTTCTGCTGTACGCCTTCCACCGAAATAATCAGCTCTACATCCTGCGATGCCGGACCGAGATCGGTTTTAATATTAAACTCTTTCAGGCTGATTTTACCTGCCGCCTCAAAACCTGCGCGTTTACCACCCCACGGATCGTCACCCTGACCGATCATCTTCGCCTTCAGCGTTACGGGTTTGGTCACGCCGTTCAACGTCAGGTTACCAGTCACATCCAGCGCATCGCCATCAGCTTTCACTGCGGTAGAGGTGAAAGTGGCCTGCGGGTATTTCGCCACATTCAGGAAGTCAGCACTGCGCAAGTGTTTATCACGTTCCGCATGGTTAGTGTCCACGCTATTGGTATTCAGGGTGACATTCACTTTATCGGCAGCCGGATTCTTTTCATCATAGGTAAACGTCCCGTCAAAATCACGGAATGTGCCGTAAAGCCAGCTGTAGCCAAGATGCTGAATACGAAAATTAACGAAGGCGTGCTGACCTTCTTTATCAATCTTATAATCAGCGGCGATGGCCGAACCAGCGGTGAGCAGCAGACTTCCCAGTAATAATCCTTGCAGGCTTTTCTTCATATTACGCTCCAGAGTCAGGTGACGATTTCCCCAGCATGCGGCGCAGGGTATCGTCTTTATCGATGAAATGATGTTTAAAAGCGGCAAGCGCGTGCACGACAGAGAGGATCACTACGCTCCACGCCAGCCATAAATGCAGATTGCCCGCCAGGTCAGCCTGTGCGCCCGCATCGGTTAACGTCGCCGGGACGTTAAAAAGCCCGAAGACGCTGATAGACTGACCGTCAGCCGTTGAAATGAGATAACCGCTGATAATGATGGCAAACAACAGTAGATAGAGCGCAATATGCGCCGCTACGGCGCTAACGCGGGTCAGCCTGGAATAATGGTGCAACGGCGCAGGGGCGGGAGACATCGTGCGCCAGATCAGGCGCACGACCAGCGTAAGCATCAGTACGATGCCAATGCTTTTATGGAGCTCCGGCGCTTTATGATACCAGCCGTCATAATAGCTCAGCGTCACCATCCACAATCCCAACGCGAACATCGCGTAGACGGCGATGGCCACCAGCCAGTGCAACGCAATGGAAACAAATCCATAATGACGGTCGCTATTTTTCAGGTGCATACCTGATATCTCATATCTGAATAAAGTGTGCTTACAATGCTGGGCAAAAAACATTATTGCAACAACAAATAAGCATAATTTTATAACTAATTTAACTTCTTCATTTTTATTGAATGAAAATGAGATTTTAATTCAGGGTATTCGGCTTTTAACCGCTTATTAAAGTGCACTGATGGGGTTTGTACAGAACTGATTTGTTCAAATTTTTATGGCTAAAATTAAGGATTTATCAAGCAGCGTAAATTATTGTCAGGGTAAGAGTGTTTTAAATATACAATATGAATAAAATAAGCCTGCTAATGAAATAGCCATCATCAGGATCACGGCTCGGGCGGAAATTATGCGCGGCCATAAAAGACCGCCGCAAGATTAATGTGAGAAGCGCGCCAGCGAAAAAGCAGTTAAATCAAATTGGCTGGCCTCATCTTTAGCGAATTGCGCTGCAATTTCTCCCAGCGCTGGCGCGAATTTAAAGCCGTGGCCGCTCAGACCAGTGATCAACAGCGTATTCGGCTGGCCGGGCAGGGTATCAATGATGAAATCCTCATCCGGTGAATTGTCGTAGGTGCAGGCAGCCCCGTGCAGGCATCCGCCGATGCCGGGAAGAATTTGGCGTAAAAAAGAGAATGACTCAGCACCATCGCTGGCGACTGCGCCAAACGGCAGGCGCTCCTCTGGCGTATGAATTTCCTGACCACCAGTGTGCCTGCCTATTTTCAGTTCATTATCATCCGCCGGGAAACCATAAAACTGATCGCCATTGGGCAGTTCACCGGTGAATGCAGGGAAATGATTTTTGGTACTGTAGCGCCCGTCGGCCTGATGCCAGGCAAAAATCTTACGTACCGGCTGAAGCGGTAGCGACGGCAGCAATCGGGTTACCCATGTCCCGGCACAGATCACCGCTTTACGGGCATGATATTGGCCATCGGCGGTATCAATGGTGATTCCGGCCTCATTATGATGTACTGCCGTCACCGGACAGTTAAAAAGCTGGGCGCATCCGGCTTCGCGCGCCAGTTTTATCCAGGTTTTGACGGCCAGTTCGCTACGCAGCACCCCTGAATTGGCTTCGTAAATGCCGATATAGTTCTCAGGAACCCGAATTTCGGGCCAGCGTTTCATCACTGCCCCGGCATCAAGCTGCTCGGTGGTGAGCTTCCAGCGTGCTGCACTACTGGCAACGTTCTTCAGAAAAAGAGAATCCACGGGACCCAGGTTAATGACGCCGGTACGCTCAAATACCGCCTCGCCACTTTCAGCCGCTAAGGCATCCCATAGCGCCTGAGCGCGTAGCACCAGCGGTACGTATTTTTCGCCTTCACCGTAGGCATGGCGCATCAAACGCGTATCACCGTGGTGGCTGCCTTCAGTATGTG
Source organism: Superficieibacter electus (assembly GCF_002915575.1). GTDB lineage: Bacteria > Pseudomonadota > Gammaproteobacteria > Enterobacterales > Enterobacteriaceae > Superficieibacter > Superficieibacter electus. Next base: position 77,837 of record NZ_PQGD01000021.1, on the reverse strand, counting down.
GTGGCAGATGTGCGTCGGTCATCAGCACCTTTAATCCGGCACGTGAAGCATAATAACCCGCGGCGGCCCCGACGGAGCCACTGCCAATAATTAACAGGTCGTATTGCATGGCGCTCCCTAAAAATTATATTAATTTACAGCAGCTAGCATACGATTTTTAATGTACAGCGCAAATAAGAAAGGCACCCGGAGGGTGCCTGTTGAGTGAATGTACAGCATTAATTGATGTTAAGTTAATGCCTGCGGTACTCATTTTCCTGGTAGTCGCCGGACTCAATTTTAGCGATACCTGCTTCTAAGATTGAAATAAACTGACGTGCAACATCAGTTGTCAGCCACAGGGTCTGACCGATTTCCGTATCCTCGGTCTCGGGCTGATTGGGGGTCTGGTAATGTAAACGCAGCATCAGCGCATCGTAACTGTCTACGGTGCTGATGTCCCATCCAACAAGGGGATGGGTCTGGATGACTTCATTATTTTTTTCCATCATGACCCCTTTGTATGCGTTAAAGACGATAGCTCCTGGGTTCAATGCGTGTTTTTTTGAAGCAACTTAAGTATATCAATAAACAAATAAAATGTTCCAGAAAATAGTTTTGCCTTGAAATATTTTTTCCCTGCGAGTCATTTTTGAACAATTAAGCGGCAGGTTGTTCTTTAATTTTTATTAAGTCAGGGAATCAATAAGAAATTGGCTAGAAATTACCCAGAAGAAAACGGAAAAAAGCCGGGGCGACCCGGCAAACATGCACAATAAGGGAGCAAAAATTAATCAGTAATGAACCAGTCGTCAGCGCTTTCCCAGGTCTCCTGGAGAATTTCACTGATGCGATCTTTGTCTTCTTTAAGCCCACCAAATACGGAGAGGTTATTGGCAGCAGCATAACGCACGCTGACGTTACCGTCACAATCAGGGAAATGAGTGAGAACACGCCGGGACAGCTCGCCCGCAAGGGCGTCCAGCGCACCGGATGGTAAGGATGTGGTTCTGGCGATAGTGACTTCAATACGCATAATTGCCCCCTGTGAAATGCACTGTATATTTATACAGTTTAATGCATTGACTTACAACAGGGGGGCAAAAATTATTTCGTCACCGTCCAGCGTACCGTCTCACCCGCAAGGAATGGGATCAGTGTGTCGTCAGAAAGCGGGATGGACTCCACGACCTGGCTGTCTTTGCGAACCAACTCAATAAAGGTGTCGTTCACCGGCAACTGATAAAAGCGCGGGCCATTGAGAGAGCAGAACGCTTCGAGATGCTCCAGCGCGCGCATCTCTTCAAACACAGTAGCATAACTCGCAAGGGCGGTGGGCGCGTTAAAACAGCCTGCGCAGCCACAGCTGGCTTCTTTACGGTGACGCGCGTGGGGCGCTGAGTCGGTACCGAGAAAAACGCGATCGAACCCGCTGGCCACCAGCTCGCGTAACGCCTGCTGATGGACATTACGTTTGAGGATCGGCAGGCAATAAAGATGCGGCCTTACGCCGCCAACCAGCATATGGTTACGGTTGAACATCAAATGCTGAGGCGTAATGGTTGCCGCCAGGCGCTCATTACCTTCACGCACGTAATCAGCGGCATCTTTGGTGGTGATATGCTCAAAAACGACTTTCAGCGCAGGTAAACGCTGGCGCAAAGGCTCCATCACCGTCTCGATGAATCGCGCTTCACGATCAAAGATATCAATATCTGCATGGGTCACTTCGCCGTGAACCAGCAGCGGCATTCCCAGCTTTTCCATCCGCTCCAGTACCGGCATGATGGCATCAATACTGGTTACACCGTGGCTGGAATTGGTGGTGGCATTGGCCGGATAAAGTTTGGCGGCGGTAAACACGCCGTCATTAAAACCGCGCTCCAGCTCTGCCGGGTCGAGAGAATCGGTCAGATAGCAGGTCATCAATGGCGTAAACGAGTGGTCGGCTGGGACGGCATCCAGAATGCGCTGGCGGTAGGCTATTGCTGCATCTACCGTCACGACGGGAGGAGCGAGGTTAGGCATAACAATAGCGCGGCCGTAAATTTCACTGGTGTAAGGCACAACGGTTTTCAGCATTTCACCGTCACGCAGATGCAGATGCCAGTCGTCAGGGCGGCGGATTTTAATTACTTGCGGGTGTTCGGTCATTGGAGCGCTCCGGCGGATGTCAGGGCTGTTTTTTGCCGGGCACTAAGGATAAGCGGAAACGTTTTCGTTTGCACTCTTTTATTATGTCTGAGTGCAGCCTGACAGATATCCGTCAGGCTTACAGGGTTGGCAAGTAGACTCACTAAGGGGTGAAGGGGATAATGATTTCTCCCGGTTTGACTTCAATGCCCTTCGCATATTTTTTTGCCAGCGCCTCACCTTTTCCGCCATCTTCCTTCAGGGTGTACGCAGGCTGATGGTTGAAATAATTACGCAGCGATTGATTCAGATAGGGCAGCAGCGTTTGCACCACAGGTTGCATTTTATCCGGCTTCACTTGTGCATTAACCACTTCCATTTCCTGCAAATAGATCGCGCCTTGCTCTTTATTAAAGGTAGGGAGCGCTTTCAGTTTCAGGACGATAGTGGCTTTTTGGCTGCCAAATAAAGAGTTCATATCCAGAAGGGCATCGCCACTCAGCGTCACTTTATTCGCCTCTTCACGACCGATAGCGCTGGTCAGGTTATTAAGAACAATATGTGCATCGGCGACGCCGGGCAGGCCAATATCTTTAGCAAAATTATTCCTTTTTTCCAGCGCCTGATTAATTTCCGCTTCACTCACGGTGTATTGGGTAAGCTGGTTACAGCCAACGATAAGGCTGCTCACAATCAGGGCGGCGGCAACAACAATCTTCTTCATGGGTTTCCTCTGCATCATGCCTGTCAACTATCCTGACATAAGCACCATGTCCTGTCAGCAGAGAAATTAACAGAGGAAAAAGCTTAAACGTGCTGGCGGACGGGTTTCCCGTCCGCCAGAAGGTCAGGACGCGATCGACGACAGCAAGTTGATTTGCGTTTGTTTCGCCATGTTGTCACGGTAGTCAGCTACCCGGGTTGGCCAGGCGATCCCGGCGACGAGGGTCAGGTTACGCAGGAGCGGGAACAGATGAATATCATCTTCAGAGAGTTCGCCATTGACCGCATTAGGTTTAACGATAAGTTTATCCAGATCGCGTAAATCATCGCTGATTTTCTTAATCAAACCCGCAGAATGAGCGAGATGCTCGTCAAAGTTGCCTAATTTCGCCTCTTTTTTCTCAATAAAATAGCGACGAGCTTCCGGGGTGGAGAATTCATCAAACGGTGATTTTGCAAACCGCGGGATCAGCAGCCGGTCAACGTAAGTATTCACCTTACGCAGCCACTCTTCGATCGCTGGTTTGCGATCGCCTGTCAGCAGCGGTTTTCCATCGACCTTATCGACATAATGTACAATATCCAGACTTTCCGGCAGATAGCGGCTGTCATCTTTTTGCAGAATAGGGGCCATCTTCTGACCGATCAACCTGACCGGCGTTGCCTCATCATCGTTAAGCAGGGTAATTAACTCAACGGGGATATTTTTGAGGCCGAAGATCATACGGGCTTTTACACAGTAAGGGCAGTGGTCGTAAATATAAAGCTTCACGTTTCTCCTCCAGGTATTACCGTCCAGACTTTGAGTATGGAAGAGAAACAGATGCTTATCAAATCAGGTTCGCGGTTCCAGCATGCCAGGCGCGGCGTGCTTCTGACTAAACTGCCACCACAGGGCAAGCAGTGTTATCAGGCCAATCACGCCGAGCATAAACCACGGGAGTTCCGGCTGAGCGGACGCTTTTCCGGCGTCAAATAGCCAGCCGCCGCCGGTATAACCCAGCGCGCCGCCGAAGGCTAATCCAAGACGGCTGAAGCCCATATAACTGCCGCGCGCACGGGCGTCCGCCAGCTCAGCGCTTAACGTCTCGCGTGCCGGCTCAGCGATAATCGAGCCAATATAAAAGGTACAGATCAGCGTAAAGAGCTGTTGCAGGCTGCCGACCAGACCAATGGGCAGCATGCTAATCGTCATGATCAGCAGACCCGCCATTAGACGATGCTCAAGACGGAAACGTTTTTCGCTCCAGCGCGCCAGCGGGTACAGCAGGCTAAGGGACAATGTGGCTTCAATCGCATACATCCATTTGACCGCTGAAGGCGTACCGGCAATGTCATTGACCATAATCGGTAACATCAGCATTACCTGCACGGCCAACATGTAGTACCCGGTCAGCGTGAGAACATAAGTGACAAAGCGTTTATCGCGAAGTACTCGCGCCAGCCCTTCGCGCACCGGCACTTTTACCGTCGATAATTTCCACGCAGGCAGATACCAGGCGTTAAACGCTGCACATAATACGAACAGCACCGCGCCGACGCTGCACACCAGGCTGAAGTTATACTGTAAAAGCCAGCTGCCCAACAGGGCACCAATCACTGCGCCCGCGCTGTCCTGCATCATCAGCAACGAGAAAAAACGGCCACGCTGGTGGGGGCGCACTAATTTTACTACCAGCGCGGAGCGCGGCGGATCAAACAACGTACCTCCCAGACCTGAAAGCAGGCAGGAGAGCCACAGCATCCACGGCTCCTGGGCAATCGCCATCGTGGCAAAGCCAGCAGCGCGCATCAGCATGCCGGTGACAATCATCGGTTTTGCGCCGAAGCGATCGGCTATTGCGCCGCCAAAAATACCGAGACCCTGCTGAAAAAGTTGGCGCAGGCCGAGGGCGATACCGACCATTAACGCGGCCCAGCCCATTTGATCGACAAAGCGAATCGAAATCAGCGGGAAGACCACGAAAAAACCGAGCACCACCAGCATGTTATCAATCAGCAGGAAATATTTACCCAGGCTCCTTGCCTGCGAGATACGGGACATTTCCCCTCCGGGAAACAAAAAGGCGAGAACCTGCTTATTTTGCGGCGTGGCGCTGCCTTTTCCCACCCTCCTGGCGACGATATTTTTTTATCAAACGGCCGCTTTGATTGATTGCTTTCATCGAAAAGGGGACATGGCGCAGAAAATGCCAGGTTGTTGTTTTCACACCGGGCCTGGGGACAGGTATAGTGAACGGACCAGGGCAAGAAGTAAGTGAAGGAGTCTACATGTTTGGCTATCGCAGTAACGTGCCGAAAGTACGCCTGACCACGGACCGGCTGGTCGTGCGTCTGGTTCACGACCGTGATGCCTGGCGGCTGGCGGATTATTATGCACAGAATCGGCAATTTCTAAAACCCTGGGAGCCGGTGCGCGACGACAGCCACTGCTATCCCTCTGGCTGGCAGGCGCGGCTCGGTATGATTAACGAATTCCATAAACAGGGAACGGCATTCTACTTTGCCTTACTTGATCCTGAGGAAAAGGAAATTATTGGTGTGGCTAACTTTTCCAACGTGGTACGTGGGTCGTTTCACGCCTGCTATCTTGGCTACTCCATCGGCCAGAAATGGCAGGGGCAGGGGTTAATGTTTGAGGCGCTGACTGCGGCAATCCGCTATATGCAGCGCACTCAACATATTCATCGCATTATGGCGAACTACATGCCACATAATCAACGCAGCGGCGGCCTGCTGGCACGACTGGGATTTGAAAAAGAGGGTTATGCCAAAAACTATTTGTTAATTAACGGCGAGTGGCGCGATCACGTGCTGACGGCGTTGACTACCCCGCAATGGACCGCAGGTCGCTAAGGAGAAGACATGAAATACGAATTAACCGCCACGGAAGCGCGCGTCATCGGGTGCCTGCTGGAAAAACAGGTCACGACCCCGGAGCAGTATCCGCTCTCCGTCAACGCGGTGGTTACCGCCTGTAATCAGAAAACCAACCGTGAACCGGTCATGTCGCTAAGTGAACAGGAGGTCCAGGACGTGCTGGACGTGCTGGTGAAGCGCCATTATTTGCGCACCGTCAGCGGCTTTGGCAATCGGGTAACCAAATACGAGCAGCGTTTTTGTAATTCCGAATTTGGCGATCTTAAACTTTCGCCTGCTGAAATCGCGCTGGTGACCACGCTGCTGCTGCGCGGCGCGCAAACCCCGGGAGAATTACGCAGCCGCGCCCAGCGGATGCACGAATTCAGCGACATGAGTGAAGTGGAAAGCGCGCTGGAAAAACTGGCCAGCCGGGAAGATGGGCCTTTTGTCGTGCGACTGCCGCGCGAGCCGGGGCGGCGTGAAAGCCGCTTTATGCACCTGTTTAGCGGCGAAGTTGACATCACCGTGTCTGACGCCCCGCCGGCCACTGCTGATGATCTGAATGCCCGCGTTGAGGCACTGGAAGGTGAAGTCGCTGAACTTAAACAGCGGCTGGAATCGTTGCTGGCACATCTGGGAGAATAATCGTGGCACATAAAATACGTATTGGCGTGGTCGGACTGGGTGGGATTGCACAAAAAGCCTGGCTGCCGGTATTAACGGCGGCAACAGACTGGACGCTACAGGCCGCCTGGTCACCGACTAAAGAAAAAGCGCAGCGCATCTGTGAGTACTACCGTTTGCCCTGCGCGGATTCCCTTACGCATCTGGCGGCGCAGTGCGACGCGGTTTTTGTTCATACCTCCACCGCGTCGCATTATGCGGTGGTGAGTGAATTACTTAATGCGGGCGTGCACGTTTGTGTTGATAAACCTCTGGCGGAAAATCTTGCTGACGCTGAGCGGTTAATTGCGTTAGCTGAGCGTAAACATCTGACGTTAATGGTCGGCTTTAATCGCCGTTTCTCCCCGCTTTACCGTGAACTGAAAGCGAACATGGATTCGGCATTTTCCCTGCGCATGGACAAGCATCGCAGCAACAGCGTCGGTCCGCATGATTTACATTTCACGTTGCTGGATGATTATCTGCACGTGATAGATACCGCGTTGTGGCTGGCCGGTGGCGAAGGCGAGCTTAAGATGGGTACGCTGCAAACCACGCAACAGGGCCAAATGCTCTACGCTGAACACCACTTTACCCATCGCCAGTTACAGATCACGACCAGTATGCACCGGCGGGCGGGGAGCCAGCGCGAATGGGTGCAGGCTGTCACCGACGGGGCGCTATTCGACGTTACTGATATGCGTGAGTGGCGTGAAGAGCGCGGCGCGGGCATCGTTACCCGGGCTATTCCTGGCTGGCAAACTACCCTGGAGCAGCGCGGATTCGTCGGTTGTGCGCACCATTTTATAGACTGCGTGCAGAATCAGACAGTTCCGCAAACGTCAGGCGAGCAGGCCATACTCGCGCAGTCAATCATCGAAGAATTGTGGCTTGAGCAGGCGTCAGACTAACCCGCTGTAACATCTGACAGTAGTAATTCATAACAATCCAGGTAGACTAATCGCCTTTTCCAGCGCCTGCGTTGCAGGCGTTCTGCTCTGTGTTGCGGAAAACACATTAATGAACCTATTAAAATCGCTGGCCGCTGTCAGCTCAATGACCATGTTTTCCCGCGTGCTGGGATTTGCCCGTGATGCGATCGTGGCGCGGATCTTTGGTGCCGGGACGGCGACCGACGCCTTTTTTGTCGCTTTCAAACTGCCTAATCTGCTGCGGCGCATATTTGCCGAAGGGGCATTTTCCCAGGCGTTCGTTCCTATCCTTGCTGAATATAAAAGCAAACAGGGGGAAGAGGCGACCAAAGTCTTTATTGCCTATGTTTCCGGCTTGTTGACACTCGCGCTGGCGGCGGTAACCATTGTTGGGATGCTGGCAGCACCATGGGTGATTATGGTCACGGCACCAGGGTTTGTTGATTCGCCTAATGCCGGGATGATCGTCCAGGGCGTTGTTCATCACAGCCTTGATGCTGCTGCGTCAGTCCCCGTGAGTACGCTGGATAAATTCACCCTGACCACGCAGTTATTGCGCATTACCTTTCCCTATATTTTTCTGATTTCGCTGGCGTCGCTGGCGGGAGCGATCCTGAACACCTGGAACCGCTTCTCGGTACCGGCCTTTGCGCCGACCTTCCTGAACGTCAGTATGATTGGCTTTGCGCTCTTTGCCGCGCCGTACTTTCATCCGCCCATACTGGCGCTGGCGTGGGCTGTCACCGTTGGTGGCGTATTGCAGTTGTTTTATCAACTGCCGCACCTGAAGAAAATTGGCATGCTGGTACTGCCGCGCGTGAGTTTTAAAGATGCCGGTTCTATCCGCGTGCTTCGGCAAATGGGACCGGCGATCCTCGGCGTTTCGGTCAGCCAGATATCGCTTATCATTAATACCATTTTTGCCTCATTTCTGGTTTCCGGCTCGGTGTCGTGGATGTATTACGCCGACCGACTGATGGAATTTCCTTCCGGCGTACTGGGTGTGGCGCTGGGGACAATTTTGCTGCCTTCATTGTCCAAAAGCTTCGCCAGCGGCAATCACGACGAGTACAACCGTCTGATGGACTGGGGGCTGCGTCTGTGTTTTCTGCTTGCGCTGCCGAGCGCGGTGGCATTGGGGATTCTGGCTAAACCGCTGACCGTTTCGCTGTTCCAGTACGGTAAGTTTACCGCCTTTGATGCCGCCATGACTCAGCGTGCGCTGGTGGCCTATTCGGTCGGCCTGATGGGCCTGATAGTGGTTAAGGTGCTGGCTCCGGGGTTCTATTCACGTCAGGACATTAAAACGCCGGTTAAAATTGCTATTGTGACGCTCATTATGACGCAATTAATGAACCTGGCGTTTATTGGTCCGCTGAAGCACGCCGGGTTATCACTTTCCATTGGCCTTGCCGCCTGTCTGAATGCCGGGCTGCTGTACTGGCAACTGCGCAAGCAAAAAATCTTCACCCCGCAGGCAGGTTGGGGCAGTTTTCTGCTGCGTCTGATGATCGCGGTGCTGGTGATGGCGGCAGTGCTGATGGGTGTGATGCACCTGATGCCGGAATGGTCGCAGGGTAAAATGCCGATGCGCATACTGCGTCTGATGGGCGTGGTCGTTGCAGGGGTTGTCGCTTACTTTGCGACGCTTGCGATCCTGGGATTCAAAGTGAAGGAATTTACTCGCCGAACCGTATAAAGTGAGTCAGGGAGTGGCCTGGCTGGCCGCTCCCGATGCGCTTAAATAGAGATTTTCTTCCCGCCCCGGTTTGCCGTAGACGCCTGGCCATCAGCACCATACAGACCGGGCTCCTGATGAGGTTTAAGCACCTCAAGCGCCTGCTGGTTACGCACGATCTGCCCTTCAAGCAGCCAGCCATTGTGCTGGTTTAACTCGCGCAGGCGCAGCGTTTTTTCGGTAATGCTCTGCAAGCGATCGGCAACATCATCATTAGCGCTACGCTGCGCATCCTGTTCATGACGACGTTGACTTTCCAGATAATCGAGCGTCGCCAGCAGCGAACTTTTTTGCTCAGTGATACGTTGTAATGCGCTGCCATTGACGCTGCCAACGGAAAGCTGCTGCTGTTCGGCATCCATAACGTCTTTAAGCGCGTTAAGGGTGACGGTCATTTGGTCCAGTATTTCTGGCAGACGACTCATACGGTTATTTACTCTGCAAATCACTCTGTGCTTCACGGATTAACGCGTCGGCAATTTTGCCGGTATCCATCTTTAGTTCGCCATTACGAATAGCCGTTTTCAGCGCTTCGACGCGTTCAACGTTGATGTCATCTTTGCCCGCCTGCGTCAGTTTCGCCTGAGCGTCGCTTAGCGTAACGCTGGTGCTGTTCGCGGTCGTTGATTTCTCCGCGCGTGCTTTTGGCGTGCTAATCTCGCTGGCTTCGCGAGGCTGAACGGTGCTCACTGGCTTCAGGGACGATGTACGATCAATGCTCATTCTGTTATCCTCACCGAGGTTATGGTGCTGCTGCCATCTATCATTAATTGTTAACTAATTATCGGCAACGGTCGTAATTTCTTTAAAAAGATTATAGGTTAATGAGAACATTCCCATCTGCATTCACCACGCCGCTTACCACCTGACCTGATGACATCCGCACCCTGGCATTTTGGGCGATGGCCGCATTATTTAATGCCTGACCTTCACTGTTAACGCTAAAACCTTCTCCACTGGCGATCACCTGCACACGTTGCCCGGCTTTAACTCGCCACGACTGGCGCAACATAAATTGCTGAACAGGCTGCCCTGCCGCCAGATCGCGTAACACTACTGCATCCTGAGCCTGGTTAATATCCAGCAAGGTGCGTGGGGGTAACTGATCGAGACGGCCGCGTTTTAGCGCCACGCTTACTGGCGTCAGCGCACTGCCTCGAGCAAGCGGCGCGGCGGCAACCACATAATTACCGGTCGCCTGAACCATCACCTGAATATAACGCTTCTCGCGCCCACATTGGGCCAGCACATTCACATTGCCCCACAGTTTGGCATTGCCCTGAACGCTCAGCGCGGGTTGCTCACATTGCGGTAACAAATTACTTGCCGTTTTGACCTTCACCACGACCTCATCACTAAAGCCTGCCAGACGCTGGGCAAAAAATGCCGACAGTTGGCCATTAAGGTCCTGCGCCTTTGCCAGTGGACAAAGGAGTAGCAACGTGGCCGTCAGGGTGCCTTTTAGCGCAGACATAGCAAACTCCAGTCTGTTCGGGAATGAAAGGATTTTACCCGTTGTCGCGGTCTATCAACGCAACAAATAGCGACGCATTATGCGTTTATTCCGTCGATAACGCGCGCGCAAGGAGAATTAAGCTACTGGCTGAAATTTTGCCATCAGCGGAGGAGATATGCTCGATAGACTCGACGCCGCGTTACGCTTCCAGCAGGAAGCGCTGAACTTACGGGCGCAGCGTCAGGAAGTCCTGGCGGCCAACATTGCCAATGCGGATACCCCTGGGTATCAGGCGCGCGACCTGGATTTTGCCAGTGAACTCAATAAAGTCATGGAGCGTGGGCGTGCGGAAACATCCGGGATGCAACTGGCGGTGACGTCGACACGCCATATTCCTGCCCAGACCCTTTCTGCCCCCGCTGTTGACCTGATGTATCGCATTCCCGATCAGCCTTCGCTGGATGGTAATACCGTCGATATGGATCGGGAACGGACACAGTTTGCCGATAACAGCCTGCAATATCAGACCGGGCTGACGGTATTAGGCGGGCAAATCAAAAGCATGATGAGCGTGCTTCAGGGGAACTAATCCATGGCGTTACTGAATATTTTTGACGTCGCGGGGTCTGCGCTTACTGCGCAGTCGCAGCGACTTAATGTGGCAGCCAGTAACCTGGCGAACGCCGACAGCGTAACCGGGCCTGACGGCGAACCTTACCGCGCAAAGCAGGTGGTTTTTCAGGTAGATGCGCAGGCGGGTGCCGCGACTGGCGGTGTGAAAGTCGCCAGCGTAATTGAAAGCCAGGCGGCGGACAAACTGGTTTATGAACCCGGAAATCCGCTGGCTAACGCCCAGGGCTACGTGCGGATGCCTAACGTGGATGTGGTCGGGGAGATGGTTAACACCATGTCCGCGTCACGCAGCTACCAGGCAAACGTTGAAGTCCTGAATACCGTAAAAAGCATGATGCTGAAAACCCTGACGCTCGGACAATAAAGGAGAGATCAATGTCTATCGCTGTCAATCTAAATGATCCCACGAATACGGGCGTCAGTTCCACCAGCAGTAAAACCAGCACCAGCACGGTGACGGGTAACAGCGCTTCCGATCTGCAAAGCAGCTTTTTAACCCTGCTGGTAGCGCAGTTAAAAAATCAGGACCCGACCAACCCGATGGAAAATAACGAGCTGACCACCCAACTGGCGCAAATCAGCACCGTCAGCGGCATTGAAAAGCTCAATACCACGCTGGGCTCCATTTCCGGGCAAATTGATAACAATCAGTCTTTACAGGCTTCAACGCTTATCGATCACGGCGTAATGATCCCTGGCACCACCGTACTTTCCGGCAACAGCACCACCACGCCGTTTGGGGTAGAACTTCAGCAGGCAGCAGATAACGTCACCGCCACGATCACCGATAAGAGCGGCAAAGTCGTGCGCACTATCGATATTGGCGCATTAACCGCTGGCGTCCATACCTTTAGCTGGGACGGCACCGCCACCGATGGCACCGCGGCACCGGAAGGATCGTATAACGTCAGCATTGCTGCCAGTAACGGCGCAACGCAGCTAGTGGCACAGCCGCTGCAATTCGCACTGGTTCAGGGCGTGACGCGTGGCGAAAACGGCAGCCTGCTGGATCTCGGTACCTACGGCACCACCACACTCGACGAAGTTCGGCAGATTATTTAATCAGGAGTAAGTTATGGCCTTTTCTCAAGCGGTTAGCGGCCTGAACGCTGCGGCCTCCAACCTCGATGTCATTGGCAACAACATCGCCAACTCCGCCACCTATGGCTTTAAGTCGAGCACGGCGTCGTTTGCCGATATGTTCGCCGGCTCTAAAGTCGGTCTGGGCGTAAAAGTGGCGGGCATCACCCAGGACTTTAACGACGGTACGACCACCAATACCGGTCGCGGACTGGACGTGGCGATAAGCCAGAACGGTTTTTTCCGTCTGGTCGACAGTAATGGTTCGGTTTACTACAGTCGCAACGGTCAGTTCAAACTGGATGAAAACCGGAATCTGGTGAACATGCAGGGTTTGCAGTTAACGGGTTATCCGGCAACCGGCACACCGCCGACCGTGCAGCAGGGCGCAAACCCGACCGGCATTTCTATTCCTAATACGCTGATGTCGGCCAAAACCACCACCACAGCAGCCATGCAAATCAACCTGAACTCTTCGGATGCGGTGCCTGCAAAAACGACCTTCAGCGCCAGCGACGCTGATACCTACAACAAAAAAGCTGCTATCACCGTTTTTGATACTCAGGGTAACGCCCATGACGTTAACGTGTATTACGTGAAAACAGCGGAAAATAAATGGGATGTGTGGACCCAGGATTCCAGCGTAGCAGATGCGCCAGTGACCAAAGCAGCACAGATGAATTTTGATAACAACGGTCAACTGGAAGGGGTTTACGATTACGATGCCAATGGTGTGCTTAACGGGAACGCCAATGCGCAGCCGCAGATCAACGTTACTACCGGTGCCATGAACGGTGCCACCCCGGCGACCTTTGCGCTGAGTTTCTTTGACTCTATGCAGCAGAACACCGGCGCGAATAACGTCGTTGCCAGCTCGCAGAATGGCTATAAGCCGGGCGACCTGGTGAGTTATCAGATTAACGATGACGGCACCGTAGTCGGTAATTATTCCAATGAACAGTCGCAGGTGCTGGGGCAGATCGTGCTGGCTAACTTTGCCAATAACGAAGGACTGGCCTCTCAGGGCGATAATATTTGGGCTGCGACTCAGGCTTCCGGCGTTGCGCTGCTGGGTACTGCCAACAGCGGTAACTTTGGTACGCTGACCAACGGTGCGCTGGAAGCGTCCAACGTCGATTTGAGTAAAGAACTGGTGAATATGATTGTCGCCCAGCGTAACTATCAGTCTAACGCGCAGACCATCAAAACCCAGGATCAGATCCTCAACACGCTGGTTAACCTGCGCTAAGCGCCTGACGGGATAGCTTAATGGATCACGCAATATATACCGCGATGGGCGCTGCCAGCCAGACCATGAATCAGCAGTCGGTTACCGCCAGCAACCTCGCTAACGCGTCCACGCCAGGCTTTCGCGCCCAGCTAAACGCCCTGCGCGCGGTGCCGGTGACCGGGTTGTCTCTTGATACCCGTACGCTGGTGACCGAGTCCACGCCGGGGGCGGATATGACGCCCGGCCAAATGGATTATACCTCGCGTCCGCTGGACGTCGCCGTGCAGGAAGAGGGCTGGCTGACGGTGCAAACCGCGGATGGTGGGGAAGGGTATACCCGCAACGGTAATCTTCAGGTGAGTCCGACGGGGCAATTGACTATCCAGGGCCACCCGGTGATTGGCGAAGCTGGTCCGATTGTGGTGCCGGAAGGGGCCGAGATCACCATCGCGGCCGACGGTACGCTTTCCGCCCTCAATCCGGGCGATCCTGCCAATACCATCGCGCCGGTTGGTAAGCTAAAACTGGTAAAAGCCGACGGGAACGAGGTGCAGCGCGGCGATGACGGAATGTTCCGTCTGACCCAGCAGGCACAGGAAACGCGCGGAGCCACACTGCAGGCCGATGCCACGATCCGGGTCATGTCCGGCGTGCTGGAAGGCAGTAACGTGAAACCCGTGGCGGCGATGACCGATATGATCGCCAGCGCGCGACGTTTTGAAATGCAGATGAAGGTTATCAGCAGCGTGGATGAAAACGCGCAGCGGGCTAACCAGTTGCTGTCAATGACCTAATAGCAGGATATCTATGAACAGTTCTTTATGGATCGCGAAAACCGGCCTCGATGCGCAGCAAACCAATATGGACGTTATCGCCAACAACCTGGCAAACGTCAGCACCAATGGTTTTAAGCGCCAGCGTGCCGTTTTTGAAGATTTGCTGTACCAGACCATTCGCCAGCCGGGGGCACAGTCCTCTGAGCAGACGACGTTACCGTCAGGTTTACAGATCGGCACCGGCGTGCGTCCGGTCGTCACCGAGCGTCTGCACAGCCAGGGCAACCTTTCACAGACCGACAACAGTAAAGATGTTGCGATCAAAGGCCAGGGCTTCTTCCAGGTGATGCTGCCGGACGGTACCTCGGCTTACACCCGCGACGGCTCGTTTCAGGTCGACCAGAACGGGCAACTGGTGACGGCGGGCGGTTTTCAGGTCCAGCCAGCAATTACCATTCCGGCCAATACCCTGAGCATTACTATCGGGCGCGATGGCGTGGTCAGCGTGACGCAGCAGGGCCAGGCGGCACCCGTACAGGTGGGGCAGCTTAACCTGACTACCTTTATGAATGACAGCGGTCTGGAAAGCCTGGGTGAGAATTTGTATGCCGAAACGCAATCCTCCGGAACGCCAAATGAAAGCACGCCGGGCCTGAATGGCGCAGGGCTGTTGTATCAGGGCTATGTTGAAACCTCAAACGTCAACGTGGCGGAAGAGCTGGTCAGCATGATCCAGGTTCAGCGCGCGTATGAAATCAACAGTAAGGCCGTGTCGACGACCGACCAGATGCTGCAAAAACTGACGCAACTCTAAGAGGTAGCCGATGTGACACTGTCACGTCGGCGCTCTGATTTTAAAGATGAAAGCAATGCAAAAATACGCGGCGTACCATTATTCACTTCTGGCTGTTCTGGCAATGTCCCTGAACGGATGTGCTCTGATCCCCTCGACGCCGCTGGTGCAGGGCGCAACGACAGCACAGCCTGTTCCCGGACCATTGCCGGTCGCCAACGGTTCTATTTTTCAGTCGGCGCAGCCGGTGAACTATGGTTATCAGCCGCTGTTCGAAGACCGTCGTCCGCGTAATATCGGCGATACTCTGACCATTGTGCTTCAGGAGAACGTCAGCGCGAGCAAAAGCTCGTCGGCGAACGCCAGCCGCGACGGTAAAACCAACTTTGGCTTTGATACCACCCCGCGTTACCTGCAAGGACTGTTTGGCAATGCCCGTGCGGATGTTGATACCTCCGGCGGCAATACTTTCAACGGCAAAGGCGGGGCTAATGCCAGCAACACCTTTAGCGGCACGCTGACGGTGACGGTGGATCAGGTGCTGGTCAACGGTAACTTACACGTAGTGGGTGAAAAACAGATCGCGATTAATCAGGGTACTGAGTTCATCCGCTTTTCCGGCGTCGTCAACCCGCGCACCATCAGCGGCAGTAACTCCGTGTCGTCAACCCAGGTGGCAGATGCGCGCATTGAATATGTCGGCAACGGCTATATCAACGAAGCGCAGAATATGGGCTGGCTCCAGCGTTTCTTCCTTAACTTATCGCCGATGTAAGCGAGGTGGCTATGTTTAAATCCCTGATTGGCATTGCGCTGATCCTTATTGCCGGTGCTGCGCAGGCCGAGCGTATTCGCGACCTGACCAGCGTGCAGGGCGTGCGCGATAACTCCCTGATCGGCTATGGGCTGGTGGTGGGGCTGGACGGCACGGGCGACCAGACTACGCAAACGCCGTTTACCACTCAAAGCCTGAATAACATGCTCTCACAGATGGGCATTACCGTCCCGGCGGGCACCAATATGCAGCTCAAAAACGTGGCGGCGGTAATGGTGACGGCGAAATACCCGCCGTTTGGCCGTCAGGGGCAGGCGATTGATATTGTGGTTTCCTCAATGGGCAACGCCAAAAGCCTGCGCGGCGGCACGCTGCTGATGACCCCGATGAAAGGGGTGGACAATCAGGTTTACGCCCTGGCGCAGGGCAATATTCTGGTCGGCGGCGCAGGCGCGTCTGCTGGCGGTAGTAGTGTACAGGTGAACCAACTCAACGGTGGGCGAATTACCGGCGGGGCGGTGATCGAGCGCGAAATCCCGACCCAGTTCGGCTCGGGTAACACCATTAACCTTCAACTTAATGAAGAAGACTTTACCCTGGCGCAGCAGGTAGCGGATACCATCAACCGTAACGGCGGCTACGGCGCTACCGCGCTGGACGCGCGTACCGTGCAGGTTCGCGTTCCGGCGAGCAACAGTTCTCAGGTCCGTGCGCTGGCAGACATTCAGAATATGATGGTTAACGTTACGCCGCAGGATGCCAAAGTGATCATCAACTCCCGCACCGGGTCGGTGGTGATGAACCGGGAAGTGACGCTGGATAGCTGTGCCGTTGCACAGGGTAATTTGTCCGTAACAGTGAACCGTCAGGCGAACGTCAGCCAACCGGATACGCCGTTTGGCGGCGGTCAGACGGTGGTGACTCCGCAAACGCAAATCGATTTGCGTCAGAGCGGCGGATCGCTGCAGAGCGTCAACTCCAGCGCCAACCTGAATAGTGTGGTAAGAGGACTTAACGCCCTGGGCGCAACGCCAATGGAACTGATGTCCATTCTGCAGTCAATGCAAAGCGCGGGCTGCCTGCGGGCAAAAGTGGAAATCATCTGATGCTAAGCGATAGCAAACTGCTCTCCAGCGCGGCGTGGGATGCACAATCGTTGAACGAGCTGAAAAACAAAACCGGCCAGGACCCGCAGGCGAACCTGAAGCCGGTGGCGCGTCAGGTCGAAGGCATGTTCGTGCAGATGATGCTGAAAAGTATGCGTGATGCACTGCCGAAGGATGGGCTGTTTGGCAGCGACCAAACGCGTCTTTACACCAGTATGTACGATCAGCAAATCGCCCAGCAGATGACCGCAGGAAAAGGACTGGGCCTGGCGGAGATGATGGTTAAACAACTGGCGGCCGGGCAATCCCAGCCGTCAGAGCAACCCACACAGACGCCGATGCGTTTTGACCTTGAAACGGTGACCAGCTATCAAAATCAGACGCTGACGCAGATGGTGCGTAAAGCGTTGCCGAAAGTGCCGGAATCTACCGATACCGCGCTCTCCGGCGACAGTAAAGATTTTCTGGCGCAGCTTTCCCTGCCTGCGCGTCTGGCGAGTGAGCAAAGCGGTATTCCTCATCATCTTATTCTTGCCCAGGCCGCGCTGGAATCAGGCTGGGGCCAGCGGCAGATCAAACGCGAAAACGGTGAACCGAGCTTTAACCTGTTTGGTGTGAAGGCCTCTTCCGGCTGGAAAGGGCCGGTCACCGAAATTACCACCACCGAGTTTGAGAACGGCGTGGCGAAAAAAGTGAAAGCGAAGTTCCGCGTGTACAGCTCTTATCTGGAAGCGCTTTCTGATTATGTGGGACTGCTGACCCGCAACCCGCGCTATGCGGCGGTGACGACGGCGTCCAGCGCCGAGCAAGGCGCGCAGGCCTTGCAGAATGCGGGTTATGCTACCGATCCCGCATATGCTCGTAAGCTCACCAATATGATCCAGCAAATGAAAGCCATGAGCGATAAAGTCAGCAAAGCCTACGGCAACGATCTCGAAAATCTGTTCTGAAACGACTCAAGTTCAACGGCGTCCTGCCGATAACTGTTAGCGGGACTCATGTCTGAAAGTGTAAAAGGAACCTCCATGTCCAGTTTGATTAACAGCGCCATGAGCGGGCTTAGCGCAGCGCAGGCCGCGCTTAATACCGTCAGTAATAATATTTCCAGCTATAACGTTGCGGGCTATACCCGTCAAACGACGGTATTTGCCCAGGCGAACAGCACTCTGGGTGCAGGCGGCTGGATTGGTAACGGGGCGAATGTCACCGGCGTGCAACGTGAATATGATGCCTTTATCACTAACCAGCTACGTTCTGCACAGAATCAGAGCGCCGGACTGACTACGCGCTATGAGCAGATGTCGAAAATTGATGACATGCTCTCAAGCAGCACCAATACGCTTTCGACTACCTTGCAAAACTTCTTCTCTTCCATGCAGACGCTGGTGAGCAACGCGGAAGATCCCTCGGCGCGTCAGGCTGTTATCGGCAAAGCCGACGGGTTGGTCAATCAGTTTAAAGTGACCGATCAGTATCTGCGCGATCAGGATAAGCAGGTCAATATTGCCGTTGGCTCCAGCGTTGAGCAGATCAACAACTACAGTAAGCAGATCGCCAATCTTAACGATCAGATTTCGCGGCTGTCCGGCGTTGGTGGCGGGACGTCGCCTAACGATCTACTCGATCAACGCGACCAGCTGGTTTCCGAACTTAATAAAGTGGTCGGCGTAGAGGTAAGCGTCCAGGACAGCGGCACATACAACATCACGATGGCGAACGGCTATACGCTGGTGCAGGGTTCTACGGCGCGTCAGCTAGCAGCCGTACCGTCCAGCGCCGATCCGTCGCGTACCACGGTGGCGTATGTTGACCCGACTGCCGGAAAAATTGAAATCCCCGAGAAGTTGCTGACCAGCGGTTCTCTCGGCGGCATGCTGACCTTCCGCTCACAGGATCTGGACCAGACGCGCAATACGCTTAATCAGATGGCGCTGACCTTTGCCGATGCCTTCAATCAGCAGCATGCGAAGGGCATTGATGCTAACGGCGATGCAGGCGGTGATTTCTTTAACATCGGTAAACCGGCAGTGGTCAGTAACAGCCGTAATACCGGTAATGCAGAACTGCGCGCTGCGGTAAGCGACAGCACCAGCGTACAGGCCACTGACTATAAAGTGGCTTACGACGGAACAAACTGGCAGGTCACTCGCCTTGCCGATAATACCTCATTCACCGCCACGCTGGACAAGAGCGATAACTCGCTTAACTTCGATGGCCTGAAAGTCACCGTCAGCGGCAGCAGTGCAAAAGACGATAGCTTTGTGGTGAAACCGGTCAGCGATGCCATCGTCAATATGAGCACCGTGATTAAAGATCCGGCTAAAATTGCCATGGGCCTGGATGATGATAACAGCGGTGAAAGTGATAACCGTAACGGTCAGGCACTGCTGGATTTACAGAATGCGAAGAAGGTCGGCGGCAGCAAAACCTTTAACGACGCGTATGCCACGCTGGTCAGTGACATCGGTAATAAGACCTCAACGCTTAAGACCAGCAGCACCACCCAGACGAACGTCGTAACGCAGCTAAGTAATCAGCAGCAGTCTATTTCCGGGGTTAACCTCGATGAAGAATACGGCAACCTGCAGCGTTATCAGCAGTATTATCTGGCGAATGCGCAGGTAATGCAGACCGCCTCGACGTTGTTCGATGCGCTCCTCAACATGCGCTAAGGGGACGATAAACAATGCGTGTTAGTACCCAAATGATGTACGAGCAGAATATGCGCGGCATCTCCAGTTCGCAGACCGAATGGCTGAAGTATGGTGAGCAAATCTCTACCGGTAAACGGGTGACCCGACCCTCAGACGATCCGATTGCCGCGTCGCAGGCGGTAGTGGTTTCACAGGCGCAGGCGCAAAATAGCCAGTATGGTCTGGCGCGGACCTTCGCTACCCAGCGCGTGTCGCTGGAAGAAAGCACGCTTGACCAGGTCACTAAAGCCATCCAGAGCGCACAGGAAAAGATCGTCAACGCCGGGAACGGCACATTAAGCGATGATGACCGCGCCTCGCTGGCGACGGATTTGCAGGGGATACGTGACCAGATCCTGAACCTGGCAAACTCCACCGATGGTAACGGACGCTATATTTTTGCCGGTTATAATACCGACAAAGCACCGTTTTCACAGACGGATGGCAGTTACTCGGGAGGTAGCACCAGCGTGACGCAGCAGGTGGACTCCGCGCGTTCAATGGTTATCGGTCATACCGGAACCCAGGTTTTTGCCAGCCTGACCAGTAATGCGGTCGCGGAACCTGACGGAAGCGCATCAGAGAAAAACGTTTTTGCCATGCTGGACAGCGCCATTGCCGCCCTCAAAACGCCGGTCGCGGACGATGACGAGGCGCAGGCCGAGTCGCAGGCGGCGGTTGATAAGACTAACCGTGGTCTGAAAAACGCGCTCAACAACGTGCTCAGCGTGCGCGCGGAGCTTGGCACCCAGCTTAACGAGCTGGATTCACTGAATGCGCTGGGGGACGATCGCACCGTCGCCCAGGCGCAGCAGATGAGCGACCTGGTGGATGTGGACTGGAATGCGGCCATTTCGTCTTACATGATGCAGCAGGCCGCGCTTCAGGCTTCTTACAAAACCTTCAGCGACATGCAGGGCATGTCGTTGTTCCAGATGAATAAATAGTTATTACCGCTCCGGCATGCCGGAGCGTTTTTTATTCTGCCGCCCGGGCAGGGTGAGTGGCATCACGGTTCGCCACCAGCCGTATCACCAGAGCGACAGCACCCATCGCCGTTGCCAGTTCAACCACGCCCGTCCAGCCTGCCCGCGAGTATAATTGACTTCCCAGCACCGATCCCAGCGCCATACCAATGAACACGACGGTAAACAGCAAGGCGTTCAGGCGACCACGTGCCTGCGGCTCCAGACTATAGACCAGATTCTGGTGCGCCACGAGGCTGGACTGTAATCCTAAATCAAAGCCCACCGCCGACAGTGCGATCAGCGCCAGTTGACCGTGAACCGGCAAGGCCGGCAGGAAAAACATCAGCGCGAAAGAGAGTGTGACCAGCAGCGCCCCTAACTGAGTCACCTTTGCCGCGCCAATTTTATCCGCCAGCCCGCCCGCCAGCGGGGCAGCCAGCGCGCCTGCCGCCCCGGCGATACCAAAGCTGCCCGCCACGGCGCTGCCCATGTGATACTGCGTAAACAGCATGATGGCAAGCGTGGACCAGAAGGCGCTGAACGCGACAGAAAGCGCGCCCTGCGCCAGCGCCGCGCGGCGTAACGTCGGATAACGTTGCCACAGTTGTGCCATTGAGTGCAGTAACGCCGGATAGCTGAGCGTTGAATGACTACCAAAGCGTGGCAATACTTTCCATAACAGCCCGCCAGTCAGTGCCACGATTGCCGCTGCGACCTGATACATCGTCCGCCAGCCAAAAGCCGCGCCAACCAGACCGCTGACGGTACGTGACAGTAAGATCCCCAGCAGCAGTCCGGTCATCACCGTACCGACCATTTTCCCTTGTTTACCTGCAGGTGCGAGGATTGCCGCCGCCGGGACAATATCCTGGGCCATCGTGGCCGCCATACCAATCAGCAGGCTGACTATTAACAATTCGTGGAACCCGTTGCTCAGGCTGCACAGTAAAAGCAGTAGCGCCAGCGCCGCGCTTTTAAGCAGGATCAATCTCCGTCGGTCATACCGATCGCCCAGCGGCAGCAGGAACAGTATCCCCAGCGCATACCCTGTCTGTGTCAGTGTCGGCACCAGCCCCATGCCGTCAACGCTCAGTATAAGGCTGGTGCCCATCAGCGGGAGCAGAGGTTGCGAATAGTAAATAGCCGCGACGCTAAAGCCCGCGCCGAGAGCAAGTATAAAAATCATCCAGCCAGTAGTGGCCTGGGGCAATGACGGTGCTTTCATCAGAGTGTCCTCAATTACGTTCAGGCGTATTTTTCATGATGAGCGGATGGCGCGGTAGTAGGGCAAATGGTAAAACGGTTATACGTTTGGCGTATGTAAGATTTGCTATGAAAAAAAATGAGCGTATAGACCGGGTGGAGCTGATGCGAACGCTGGTGCGTATTGTTGAAGCGGGATCGTTATCGGCGGCAGCGGCCCAGTTAGCCACCACCCAGGCTACCGTCAGCCGCCGTTTACAGTCACTCGAACGTCTGCTGGGAACAAAACTCATCCTGCGCTCCACCCACGCCATGAAATTGACCGATGATGGTGAGCGTTGTTATCAGCATGCCAAAAGGGTGATTGATGCCTGGCTGGCGCTGGAGGATGATCTCCACACCGCAGAAGACGAGCCGGTAGGGGTGCTGAAAGTACGTGCGCCCCATGCATTTGGGCAGCAGCAGTTGTTAACTCCGCTGGTGAATTTTCTTCAGCGCTATCCTGGCCTGGCGGTGGAGTGGATGTTAAATGATAAAACCGTCGATTTTCTCAGCGACGATATTGATTGTGCGATCCGGGTTGGTGCAGAGAAAGACCCCGCTACCGTCTCGGTGTTGCTCGCTGAAGTCCCGCGCAGCCTGGTGGCCGCGCCTGCGCTGCTGGCACGCTATGCGCATATTACCTGTCCGGAGCAGATGTCAGCCCTGCCATGGGTGGCGATTAGCACCTTCTATCAGCACGAGATCCTTCTGACGCACGTGGACAGCGGGGAGCATAAGATGATTGCCATTCAGCCGCGGCTAAGTACGGACAGCCTGTATGTGGCGCGTAATACCGCCCTCGCCGGGTTGGGGCTGGCGCTGGTATCACGTTGGGTAGTGGAAGAGGATCTCGCCGCAGGCAGGCTGGTCGAGGTCATCCCCTCGTGGCAGGCTGGCGCGTTGCCGGTACATCTGGTATATCCGTGGTCGCGTTATTACCCGACGCGGCTGCGTAAGTTTTTACAGCTGATGCGCGAGGTTATGCCCCGGGTCGCGGGCATGCGTCTTGCGCAGGGGGAATAAAAACAAACCAGTAAAAAGCCGACCCTGAGGTCGGCTTTGCATTTTACTCCGCGGACTGCGGTCGCGTTGGCGCGGCCGTGGCATGGTGGGTGGCGCTGTGTCCTCCCGCGGCACCTTTACCGTCAAAGGCAAATGCCGGGCGTTGCCAGTCGCTCTGACGCGGCGCTTCCGGAACATACTCTGGCGCAGGGGCGCGGGTCATCGGCGCGGTTGCGTGGCTATGAACCGCTTTCGGCTCGGCGCTGGTCACCACAGAGGCGGGAGCAGGTTGAGCAGCAGGCACTGGCTTGACCCTCTCTTGCGATTCAGGGGCCTGAACAGGCTCAGCCACTTCAACGGACGGTGCAGCGACAGGCGCTGGCTCAGCGATTGGTGCTGGTGCCGCAGGCGCCTCCGTTTCTGACGCAACAGGCTCTTCCTGTGCTGAAATCACCTGCGCAGGCGCAACCACCTCATCGGTTTCTTCAGCAACCGGTTCGACAGGCGTTGCTGCCGCTGCCGTTTCTTGTGCCACCGCTTCATCGGCATCGGCAATCAGCTGTGGCTGCTCGTCAACCGGCGCGGCAATCACCTCGGGATGAGAGGTTTCGATCTGCGGATTCTGCGGTTCGCTTACCTGAACATTCGGCTCAGCAACGTCTACCACAGCTTCTGCTTTCGCTTGTGCCTGCGTTTCTTCGATAACAGCCACGATCGCCTGCTCAACTTCGGCAACGATAGGCGCTGTTTCTTGCTGCTGTTCAACCTCGGTTTCCTGAGGACGAGCTACCGGATAGCGAATCCATACTTTACCTGATGCCATTTCTGGCGAAGCACAGGCGACGGTTAATGGCATTGGCGACTGAGTTGGGTAACGCTCATCACGATAACGACGACGACGCTGGCCGCTGACGCGCAGATGACGCGGCGAACGGCGAGAGCGACGCGGCATGCCGTTATTATCGCGGTTATCACCGCTATCACCATTGTCGTCTTGTTGCTCAGTCGGGGTATCCACTACCGCTGGCAGATCGATTTTAGCCAGTTCGGTGCGTTGAATCGGTGCGCTTTGTGCAGGCTCTGCGGCGATCGAAGGCTGCTCAGTGACGACAGGCGACTGTTCAACGGTATCAATTGCCTCCGGGGCCGTCGTAAAGCGTACTTTCTGATTAAGCTGACGCTGTTTACGGCGCGGCATCGTTTGAGCGCGTTCTTCCTGCTCGACATCCTGAGACGGCTGCTCTTCACGATTAAGCGCTTTCACATCCTGCTGGTTCTGACGCTTTTCGTCATTACGGCGACGGTTGCGCTCGCGGCGTGGCTGCTGCTCGTCACGTACTTTGGCTTTATCGGCCTCGTCATTTACCACAGTCTGGCGAGCGTCCCGTGCCTCTGCATTCTGCGGTTTTTCACGGCGGTTGCGACGGTTATCTTCACGCGTCTCGCTGCTGTCGTTGTTGCGCTCGTTACGATTGTCGCGACGTTCGTTACGGTCGTTACGATCGCGACGGTTATTCTGCCGCGGCTTACGACGCTCCTGCGAACGTTCCTGTTTCTCTTCTACCTTGACCGGTGGCTGTTCAACCGGTTTAGCCTCTTCTTCACCGGCAAACATTTTCTTCAGCGCGCTCATAAAGCGTGAGAAGAGCCCCGGGCCCTCAGCGGTCTGAACGGTGGCTGGCGCAGCTTGTGGTGCAGGCGCGGCTTTCACCGGTTCTTCTGAAACCGGTGGTGCAGGCGGGACGTCTGGCATTGCAAAGGTTGCCAGCGCTGGTTGTTCAGGACGTTTACGCTCAGGTGTGTCTTCTTCAGACGGCAGGGCCATCGCTTCTTCGTGCAATTTCGGCAGCAAATAGCTGAGCATCGGCGTTTCTTCGCCTTTACGCACGCGCAGCACCGAGTAGTGCGGGGTTTCCATCTGATCGTTTGGCACGATCACACAGCGCACGCCACCCTGGCGAGTTTCGATGGCGTTAACCGCGTTACGTTTTTCGTTCAGCAGGTAAGAGGCAATCGGCACCGGCACAATGGCGTGCACTTCCTGAGTATTTTCTTTCAGCGCTTCTTCTTCAATCAGGCGCAGGATCGACAGCGACAGCGATTCGTTATCACGCACGGTGCCGGTACCGCTACAGCGTGGGCAAACGTGATGGCTGGACTCGCCCAGTGACGGACTCAGGCGCTGACGCGACATTTCGAGCAGGCCGAAACGGGAAATATGACTGATTTGAATACGCGCGCGATCCTGGCGCACCGCTTCACGCAGGCGGTTTTCTACCGCGCGCTGGTGGCGGACCGGGGTCATGTCGATAAAGTCGATGACGATAAGGCCGCCGAGGTCACGCAGACGCAGCTGGCGGGCGATTTCATCAGCCGCTTCAAGGTTGGTGTTAAATGCGGTTTCTTCGATATCGCCGCCGCGGGTGGCGCGAGCGGAGTTGATATCAATGGCCGTCAGTGCTTCTGTGGAGTCGATAACAATCGAACCGCCGGAAGGCAGACGCACTTCACGCTGGAAGGCGGATTCAATCTGCGATTCTATCTGATAATGGCTGAACAGCGGGATTTCACCGGTGTACAGTTTGATTTTGCTACTGAAATCCGGACGACCCAGCGCAGAGATATGCTGACGCGCCATCTCCATCACTTTCGGGTTATCAATCAGGATTTCGCCAATGTCCTGACGCAAATAATCACGGAAGGCGCGCACGATCACGTTACTTTCCTGATGGATCAGGAACGGGGCAGGGCGGCTTTCTGCGGCTTTTTTGATGGCTTCCCAGTGCTTGAGGCGGAAGCTCAAATCCCACTGCAACGCTTCGGCAGATTTGCCGACGCCCGCAGTACGCACAATGAGGCCCATACCGTCCGGCAGCTCAAGGCTTGCCAGCGCCTCTTTAAGTTCGGTACGGTCATCACCTTCGATGCGACGCGAAATGCCACCCGCACGCGGGTTATTTGGCATCAGCACCAGGTAGCTGCCCGCCAGACTGATAAAAGTCGTCAGCGCTGCGCCTTTATTACCGCGCTCTTCTTTATCGATCTGAACAATGACTTCCTGGCCTTCGCGCAACACATCTTTAATGTTTGGACGACCATGGGCGTTATAACCGGCAGGAAAATACTCGCGAGCGATTTCTTTGAGGGGGAGGAAACCGTGTCTTTCAGCGCCGTAGTCAACAAAAGCAGCTTCAAGACTCGGTTCAATACGGGTAATTTTACCTTTGTAGATGTTCGCTTTTTTCTGTTCGTGGCCTGGGCTTTCGATATCCAGGTCGTACAGGCGCTGCCCATCAACAAGGGCGACGCGCAACTCTTCCTGCTGAGTTGCGTTGATTAACATTCTTTTCATCGTAACTTACTCATTATTCTTACATTGACGACTAAGCTACGGGCAGAGTATTGCCTTTCCGGGGATGACCGATGGCCTCGTGTCTGTTCACGTCGCCAACCTCACGGTTGTCGCTCGCTTAAGAGGCGCAGAGTGTCGGTTGCCTGTCTTTCATACGGAAATACAGCGCAATTAACTGGGAAACAGCCTGGGAAAACTCTCCAGGGACGATTCCATTTACCGGTAAGGACTACAACCCGTAGCCCGCTAACTGTCTGAAAGGTCAATACGTCTTACGCCATTGCTGCGTTGATGACCGGACAGACAAAACTGGTAATTCCGCAAAATTCCTTGTCTTAACAAGATTCAACACGGAAAACTGCATCATTATTCCATTGCTAACCTTATTATAGCAAGCTGGCTTTTACCTTTTATCACACGGTTACTCACAGTTTCTTCACTCCAGTGTCAGATTGTTCTAATAACAACCACAACAACATCATGTAAACCAGATGAGATCTGATGATGTTAAATATAAGCACAGAAAAATGAGTGGCGCTAATGAGCCGGGATATTTAGAATCGCGCACCATGAAAACTGAGACTCCGACCGTAAAAATGGTTGCCATCAGCGCTGACGAAGCCGGGCAACGAATCGATAACTTTTTGCGCACCCAACTGAAGGGCGTGCCGAAGAGCATGATTTATCGCATCTTGCGTAAGGGCGAGGTGCGGGTGAATAAAAAACGCATCAAGCCGGAATACAAGCTGGAAGCCGGTGATGAAGTGCGTATCCCGCCGGTGCGCGTGGCCGAACGTGAAGAAGACGCGGTATCGCCGCATCTGCAAAAAGTGGCCGCGCTGAGCGATGTGATCCTGTACGAAGACGACCACATCCTCGTGCTGAATAAACCTTCCGGTACTGCGGTGCACGGCGGCAGCGGCTTAAGTTTTGGGGTGATTGAAGGGCTGCGTGCTCTGCGTCCGGAAGCGCGCTTCCTGGAGCTGGTTCACCGTCTCGACCGCGATACATCCGGCGTGCTGCTGGTGGCGAAGAAGCGCTCGGCGCTGCGTTCACTGCATGAACAGCTGCGTGAGAAGGGGATGCAGAAAGACTATCTGGCGCTGGTGCGCGGGCAGTGGCAGTCGCACGTGAAGGCGGTACAGGCACCGCTGCTGAAAAACATTTTACAGAGCGGCGAGCGCATTGTTCGCGTCAGCCAGGAAGGCAAGCCGTCGGAAACGCGATTTAAGGTGGAAGAGCGCTATGCCTTCGCCACTCTGGTACGGTGTAGCCCGGTAACCGGCCGTACGCACCAGATCCGTGTCCACACGCAGCATGCGGGCCACCCGATTGCCTTTGATGATCGCTACGGCGACCGCGAGTTTGACAAACAGCTGGCAGGCACCGGGCTGAATCGTCTGTTCCTGCACGCGGCGGCGCTGAAATTCACTCATCCGGGGACGGGGGAAATGATGCGCGTAGAAGCGCCATTGGACGGCCAGCTTAAGCGTTGTCTGCAGGTGCTGCGTAACACAAAATAATCATTTCGGCGGGTCGTTGATCCGCCGTCTTCTCTTCTTTGTTCATTCCCTTTCACTCCCTTTGTCGGTTTGCGACCTTAAGGTGACCTTGCGCATGTTTTTCGCCAAATAGGGAATATTCCCTATGACAAATAGTGAGAACACCTGCTTTTATCACGGCTTCGTTTTTGTTACCGTCCTGATATATAAGGATTTGTTTGGTTTTTAATGGTTACGCTAGCTGCGTATCCTGATGCCAAATCAGGGAATAACCATTGCTCATTGGGCATTTTTTTTACCCAACAAGCTGAATCGTTTAGGCTGCGAGCGAATGAACAGAGAGTCGGTGATGAATAACTCACAGCGTTTCATTGTCATTTTGTCTGGCCCTTCTATTTTTGCCGTTTCGGCGTTGCTATTTTCATCAAGTCTTACGCTATCAGGTGCCCAATCTGTAGGCGTTTTGCTGTGGATGATCCTGTGGTGGGTGACTCGTCCGGTGCATGTCGCCGTCACGAGTTTACTGCCCATTGTGATGAATGCGTTGTTTAACATCATCCCGATGGAGGGCATCACGCGGCAATACTTCTCCGATAGCATCATACTGATTCTCGGTTCGGGACTGCTCTGTCTACCGTGGGCGAGCGTTGGCCTTGACCGCCGTGTGGCGTTGAAAGTGCTTTCATTGATCGGGCCGTCCATGAAGTCGCAGGTTACCGTTTGGTTTTTGGCCAGCATTATTACGTCCACGATTTTCCCCAATGTGATGGTTTGCGCGTTATTTACGCCAATCGCCGTGGCGATGCTCACCGCGTCGGGTTACAAAGACATTCCTTCTTGTAAACCCGCAGTACCTATCCTACTGGCAATCGGCTGGGGAGGTGGCATCGGCGGCGTTGGCAG
Source organism: Superficieibacter electus (assembly GCF_002915575.1). Lineage (GTDB taxonomy): Bacteria > Pseudomonadota > Gammaproteobacteria > Enterobacterales > Enterobacteriaceae > Superficieibacter > Superficieibacter electus. The sequence goes on along the minus strand of NZ_PQGD01000021.1, from coordinate 49,292 downwards.
CCCGCTTGGCGGAGCCATGAATCTGGCTGCTATTTCAATACTCGAAAGCAAAATCGGCCACGAGTTTATGTATGTCGATTGGCTGATACGCCTGCTGCCGTTCTTCGTGCTTATCTCGCTGGTGAGCCTTGGCTGCATGCTACTGATGCCGATGCAGGTGAAAAGGCTGGATGGCACGCGAGCATGGTTTCAGCAGCAGTACCGACAGCTGGGGCCAATGACGCGGGATGAAAAAATCTGCGCCGTGCTTTTTTTAACCGGGCTGCTTGGCGCGTTCACGCGTCCCCTTTATGCCGCGACGCTGCCTGCGCTTTCCCCGGCTTATCTCTACCTCATCCTGGGCGGACTCTGTTTCGTGCTCACTTCGGCGAAGAATGGACCGCTCCTGACGTGGGAGCGGGCGGAAAAAGAGACCATGTGGGGGATGCTGCTGCTGTTTGGTGGTGGGCTGGCATTAGGCAATATGGTTAATGATTCCGGTGCCAGCGCAGGCATTGCCAGCCTGATTACTCATCTGTCTCTTGATGGCGGCCTGTTGACCCTCGTGGTATTCACCCTGTTGGCCCGTTTACTTTCGGAAACGACAAACTCCACGGCCTCAGCGGCGGTGGTGTTACCTATCGTGCTGGGCTTTACCAGTAAGCTGGGGTTAAACCCCATTCCATACTGGTTCATTACCGTGATGGCGTTTAACGCGGAATTCATGCTGCCGATTAGCATACGCGCCATCCCGGTGGCCTATGGTCTCGATGCAAGAAAAATGTTCAAAGGCGGGCTGGTGATGGCCATCGTGCACATGGTGATGGTCGTCGCCGTGGGTTACGCATGCCTGAAATGGTGGCATGTGTTTAGTTATCTTACTGATTATGCAAAGTAAAAAGAGGGGAAGGGAACGTAATGAACAGCTTTAACTTTAAGATTCCACAGAATATTGAATTTGGCGTTGGCAGTTTAAACAAACTACCTTCCATTCTGAGCGAGAATCATTCTGAGCATGTTTTTTTGATTTCCGATCGCGGCCTGGAAGGTTTAGGGGTTGTCAAACGGGTGGAAGACATCATTGTTCAGTCTGGCATTCGTTGCACCTTATGGCTCGACGTGTTGCCGAACCCGACCGTGGATATCGTTAATCAGGCTACCGCAGATTATCTGCAGTGTGGCGCAACCAGTATCGTGGCGCTGGGCGGCGGCAGTGCGATGGATGTCGGCAAAGCGGTCGGCGTACTCGCAAACTACGGCGGCAAGATCACCGACTATGAAGGTAGCAATAACGTTCCCGGCCCCATTGTGCCGATGATTGCGATTCCGACCACCGCAGGCACCGGTAGCGAGGTGACAGCCTCATCCGTTATCACCGACGAAGCGCGTAACTATAAGCTATCGGTGATAAGTTACGAGATTTTACCGAAATACGCGCTGCTGGACCCTGAACTGATTATGACCGCGCCGGCTTCGATTGCCGCGGCATGCGGGATTGATGCATTAATTCATGCGATAGAAGCCTATCTTTCCGTTAATGCCTCGCCGTTCACCGATGCGATGGCGGAAAAGGCAATGCAACTTATCGGTGGTAGCCTACGCGCCTTTATCGCTAACCGCCGGGATACTGCTGCGGCTTGCGATATGATGGCGGGCAGTACTTTCGCCGGTATCGCATTTGCCTGGGCGAGGTTGGGTAACGTCCATGCGATGAGTCATCCGGTAAGCGCTTTTTTCCACGTTCCACACGGCGTGGCGAACGCGGTTTTGTTGCCAACGGTACTGGAATATAACGCGCTGGCGGATAAGGGGCGTTATCAAAAAATCTACAATTATATCTGCCAGGAAAATAAATTTTCGTCTGGATTTAAGCCGCAGGATCTGGTTGATGCCGTGCGTAAATTAAATAAGGATTGCGGCATTCCTGATTGTTTATCAGATGTAGGTGTTAAGGCCGACATGATCAATGAGATGGCAAGAGATGCGATGAAAAGCGGTAACGTAATTGTGAATCCAAGACAAACAACGTTAAATGATATTATTGAACTTTATAAAAAAGCGTTGTAACAAACTGCGTTTTATTTAACATGTCATTTTCTTGACGCGAAACATTACAAGGCAAAAGCTGATTCATTGTGATCTAACCACGATGTTCAGCTTTTGTTTAAAAAAATGATTGCGCAATAACTTTGCTTTTGATTAATCTGAAATGAATGCCATATTTTATAAAGGGAATAGCCATGGGTTACCAAGGCGCAGATCAAATGCGATTTTTCTCTGAAATGTCAGAGCGACAAATTTCAGCGCGTGAATTTTTTAGCAGCGTTTTAATCGACGCAATTGAGCGAAATTTCGGCTTCAAGAAAATACTTATTTCATATTTTGATACACAAGGTAAATTTCTTTCATGGGTTAACTGGAACGGAGTGATGCCAGACAGTGTAGACCATCCGTACCGAAAGTTCGTGGCTAATGATATCGTTCGCCACGTCATCCATCAGGAAGCGGTGGTTGATCAGCTCACCTATTTTAACGTTATCCCCCGTTTGTATAAGTCCACTGATGTCATTGGCGCTATTGACTATGAGCATTCTGGCTATGTGCGCTTTCTCGAAGAGAATTTCCAGCAGCATTATAGCGTAACGATGGCCTTCGGAATTAACGCCTATATTCAGGTGGCCTTTTTCAAGACGTTAGACGCCGGAGATTTTAGTAATGAGGAAATAGAGTTATTAAATAGAATATATGTGTATGTTGCTAATTCATATAAAAACTTCAAAAAACATGAACAGATTCGCATTGTTTCAAATATCCAGAATGAAATTATCTCTTCAGGAGAACGGGCTTACCTGGTTACCGATGATTTTATGCATATTATGAGTTCGAATGACCTGGCCCAGGAGTACCTGAAGGACATTCTCGGTACGACAATTGCCGAGCAGATAAGTAGTAGTAAGCCCTGTAACTGGTTACCTTTTTTACTCGGCAGTGAAAATGACAGTTCTGCGGCAAATCGTGTGCAGACGCGAATAATTAAGAACTATATTTTCAAAATCTACACTTATGATCAGAGCTACTCTAATGGCATTGTCGATACCTATCATTGGATCACCATTTCGCAAAAAGGTGATGATAAAGCTGTTGATTATTCTGGCGTCAAGCTACCGTTGACTCAGGCAGAACAGAAAGTGGCCACTCTGATGTATAATGGGCTGACTTACCAGGCGATTGCCGACGAGCTGGTAATAAGTTATCACACCGTTAAGAAACACATTCAAAATATTTATATTAAATGCGGTGTAAATAGTCGGTTTCAACTCTACAAATGGTTTGAGGATAAAGAGAGAGAGGGCGCTAAAAAATAGGGAGAACTCCCTAGTAAAATAGTGAGAATAGCCGCTTCCTTGACACATTTATTTTGCGTTACCCTGTATTTATTGGGTTATAGCAAAAGTCCCTGGCGGCATTTTAAGTATTTGCCAGCAGGAACGCCAGAGATGAACGTTCGGGAAGGCAGGTATGAATCCGTTACCACTCCAGGCTATTATTTTTAATATTCAGCGCTTCACCATTCATGATGGACCAGGAATGCGGACTGAATTGTTTTTCAAAGGTTGCCCGTTACGCTGCGAATGGTGTAGCAACCCTGAAAGCCTGATGCCTTATGTGCAACTGGGCATTTATAAAACGAAATGTATCTCTGCAAAGAAATGTGGCACTTGCGCTGATGTGTGCCCTGAAAATAATGTATTAGATTTTACGCGCGGAAAGCTTACCGCGATTAATCGGGCGCAATGTTCTCACTGTCTGGCCTGCCAGGACGCGTGTCCATCGGATGCCATTAAACTATGGGGTAAGCCCATGACGGTAGACGAGTGTATGCAACTGATCCGTAAGGATAAAGGTTACTATGATCGCTCGGGGGGCGGGGTGACTGTCTCCGGTGGCGAACCGCTACTGCAGACAGAGTTTGTCGTTGAACTCTTTAAAGCCTGTAAGCAGGAGGGGATTCAAACCTGCCTCGAGTCCTCTTTATTTGTGGAATGGAAAAAAGTCAGTGCGGTTTTACCATATACCGATATCATCATCTCTGATATTAAACATATGGACCCAGTGGTTCATAAAAAATATACCCGCGCGTCAAACAATAAAATCCTCTCTAATCTAAAAAAACTCGCTAGTATACAGCGTGAAATTATTCTTCGCATTCCGGTTGTTCCGGGGGGTAATGATGATACGGATAATGCGAAAAATACTGCTGACTTTATTCTCAATGAAATGAATGGGCAAGTTCGTACCCTACAGTTGCTAAGTTTTATGCGACTGGGCGAAGAAAAATATCAGTCATTAGGCCTGCCATATAAAATGCAAACTCTAAAATTTAATCGCCGGGCCTTTCAGAAGCATGTCCAGACGTTAGCCGAATATTTTAACCAGCGCGGCATTCATTGCGTGGTGGGGACAAAAGAAAAATAGCCAATATTTAATTTAAACCTTAAATGGAATACTTTTTATGAAAGAGAATCATACCACCGCAAGCGGTACTCAGCCTTATGATAAAACCTACAGCCTGGGGTATCAGGTACACCATGAGGATTGGTCACCGTATCCGCGAGTTAACCGACTGCGCCAGACATTCCTCGACAGACCTTATGACATTGACGTCGAGCGTCTACGCCTGATTACCGAGGCGTACAAAAAGCATGAGCATGCGCCGAGTAAGTTAAAATGTGCATATGCGTTTGAGAATATTCTGCTAAACACCACGCTGCATATTTATGACGAGGATTTAATCCTCGGAGAAATTGCTGCTCCGGCCAAAGCCTCACCGATCTACCCGGAATTTTCCGTCAACTGGATTATTGACGAGATTCTGCATTCACCGTTTGAAGAACGCGCTAACGATCAATTCTATATCCGCAATGACGAAGAACGGCAGGAAATTGTTGAACTATGTCGCTACTGGCAGGGGAAAACGGTTGATGACCTGATCAATTGCCGGCTGGAACAAGATCAAATTAAAGGTTCTGAAGTCGGTGAAAAAATTTTCCAGACCAACCTTTATCACTATGCTGGTGCCGGGCATCTGGCGATTGATTATGCCTGTCTGATGAAACTGGGTTACAACGGGCTGATCGCCAACGCTCAGGCTGGCCTGCAAAAATTGAGTAAGCGCGATCCGGAATATGGCGACAAGCGCGATTTCTACCAGGCGATGATTATCGAACTGGAAGCTGCGAAGAAATACATTCTGCGTTATGCCCGCCTGGCGCAGGAATATGCGCAAAAAGAGGCCAATCCTCAACGCAAAAATGAGCTGGAAACCATGTCGCGTAACTGCGAGCAGATTGCCGGCGGCGCACCGCAAACGTTCTGGCAGGCGCTACAGCTTTTCAATTTCGCTACCTCGCTGATTCAGATTGAGAGCAACGGCCACTCTATCTCCTACGGTCGCATGGACCAGTGGTTATACCCGTGGTACGAAGCCGACATGAAGAACAACACCATCAGCAAAGAATTTGCGCTGGAGCTAATTGAAGTCCAGTACGTCAAAATGAACAATCCAACCAAGCTGAAAGACAAAGGTACCGTGGCCGTGCGTAACGGTCGTGGCTTTGGTGGCGAGAGTCTGACTCTGGGCGGCGTTGACCGGGACGGTAATGACGCCACTAATGATCTCACCATGCTGATGCTGGAAGGGTCGGCGCATACGCGGATGATGAACCCGTGGGTGTGTGTGCGAATGCATGAAAATACGCCTTACGAGCTGAAAATTAAGACCGTTGAATGTATTCGTGCAGGCTATGGGCATCCGAAAATCTTCAATGATGCGCCGTCGATAAAGGGCATGATGCGTAAGGGGATGACGCTGGAAGAGGCGCGTGACTATTGCGTCGTGGGCTGCGTCGAGCTTGACCTGGCCGGTAAGGAGTATGGCTGGCATGATGTTGCCTATGTCAACACCCCGAAGATGATGGAGATGGTGGTCAACGGCGGACGCAGCTTGAGCACCGGAGAGCAACTGGGGCCGGATACGGGCAGCCTCGACACCTACCAGAGTTTTGATGAGGTGCTGGCGAGCGTCGACAAGCAGTTCGAATACTGGACCGATCAAATGTGCAGTAGCCTGAACATTATCGACAGCGCGCACCGGGCGCTGAAGCCCGTGCCTTATGTCTCCGCCTTTTATGAAGACTGCGTGGCCTCGGGCAAAGATTTAACCGAAGGCGGGGCGAAATATAACGGTATCGCGCCGCAGGCGGCGGGGATGGCGACCTGCGCCGACAGCCTGGCGACGATCAAACAACTGGTGTTTGACGAGAAGCGCTATACCGGCGCACAGCTGCTGCAGGCGGTGAAGGATAACTGGGTAGGGCATGAAAAACTGTATGCGCTGGTGAACAGCTCTAAAGTGCATCACTATGGCAATGATATCGACTATGCCGATGAGCTGTTTAAATTCATGTTCGAATGCTATTGCCGCCATATCAGTGGCAGGAAAACGCCGCGCGGCGGTGAGTTCAGCCCGGGCGTCTACTCTGTTAACGCCAACGTAGGAATGGGACTCAATACCAATGCCTCTGTTGATGGTCGTAAGAAATTCGAACCTATCTCCGACAATATGGGGCCGGTACACACCGACGGTGGCTCTCATGATATTTGCGGGCCGACGGCGCTGGTCAACTCGCTGACCAAGGTCGATCACAGCCTGGCCACCAATGGCACGCTGATGAATCTGCGCTTCCCGCAGGAAGCGGTCGCGGGTGTCGAAGGGCGGGATACGCTGGTGAGCTTTATTGATGAGTACATCGCCAAACAGGCCATGCACGTCCAGTTCAATATTATGAGTTCGGCAACCATGCGCGCGGCGCAGAAAAAACCGGAAGACTACAAAGATATGCTAGTGCGCGTGGCGGGGTACAGCGCCTACTTTGTTGAACTGGGTAAACCGCTGCAAAAAGATCTGATCCAGCGTACTGAACTCCATTTTTAACCTTCTTCTTGCTAACAGGGCGGGCGCATGGCGCTCGCCTGGTCATGTCCGGCGTAGGTCCGGACATTCGCAATGTAGCCAAACTTTAAGCGCTTTCCAGGGCGGATATAATGAATTTTAATCTTGATTTTGTCCTTGTCGGTCTGATGCAAATTGTCGGCTTTTTTGTACAGGGATGTACGGGCTTTGGTTGTACGGTTATCGCAGCATCGGTCACGAACGGGTTGCTTGGCACATCGGTTGGGGTGCCCTACGGGACGGTGATTACGCTGCCGTTTCTCTACTTTCTGGCGGTCAAAACCTGGCGCGACATCTCCTGGCGCGACCTCGGCAAAATCGTCGTGCTTTGCGTGCCGGGCATCCTGATCGGTAACTATCTGTTCTATACCATCAGCCCCAACGTGGCGAAAATTTGCATTGGTGCCATGGTGACGATTATTGCGGTGATGAATATCTACAAGCATATCGTCAACCCTATCATCTTTAAAAAAGTGGAGGCTACTAACGCGCCGGACACGCTGGCAAGAAAGAGCTTCCGTTACGGCTGCCTGATCCTGGGCGGCATTGTTCATGGAGCCTTTACCATTGGCGGGCCGCTGATCACCGTCTACACCATTGAAGCGGTGAGGGAGAAAGAGAAGTTTCGTAACACCATGAATATGGTGTGGGTAGTATTTAACACCTGGAATGCCTTCAACCAGTACCGTAATGGCGCGTTTACGGCGCATCTGGGCAGCGCGCTGACAATTGGTTTCCCAATGGCGGCGATTGGCTTCTTCCTCGGCATGGCCTTCTTGCAGCGCATCAGAAAGGAAACCTTCCTGCGGATTGTGTATCTGGTGCTGCTGTTTGTCGGCGGCAATATGTTGATCACCAGTCTGATGGCCCTCGCCTGAGTGACGCCCCTCAGCTCAAGCTGAGGGGCGCTTATTAAGGTTTCAGCCCTTTATCCAGCCATGGAACCTTATCCTGCTGCTGATAAAATGCTCGGCGTTGCGTTCATTGCATGAGCAGTTGCGTGATAAAGGTATGCAGAAAGGGACGCACCCATCAGATCCGCGTGCATACGTTATATGCCGGGCATCCGATTGCCTTTGACGATCGCTACGGCGACCGCGAGTTTGATAAGCAACTGGCGGGAATCGGTCTAAGCCGTCTTTTCCTCCACGTGGCGGCGCTGAAGTTTACCCACCCGTGAACCAGGGAGGTGTTGCGCATTGAAGCACCGCTGGATGACGAGCTGAAGCGGTGCCTGCAGGTGTTGCGTAACGCGAACCAGGCCTGCGTCGTTCTGCCTGGTGGCACTGCGCTTACCGGGCCTACGATGTGGTGTAAGTTCCTGATATGTCGCGAATGTAGGCCGGATAAGGCGTAGCCGCCATCCGGCATATTGCATTACGTTGTCAGAGATGGTCTTCTGTTCCAGACACGTTATCCCAAAAGCGGATTCATCTCTTCCCGGCGCAGCATCTGACACAGCGCTATCAGCGGCAGCCCCACCAGCGCATTAGGATCGCGTCCTTCAAGCCGCTCAAACAGCGCAATCCCCAGTCCTTCACTTTTAAAACTGCCGGCGCACTGAAGTGGGTTTTCTTTGCGTAAATAGTCGCCTATTTCCTGTTCGCTCAGATGGCGAAAGTGAACATCAAACGGCTCACATTCAGTTTGTAAATGCCCCGTCGCCGAATTATAAAGCGCCAGCCCGGTATAAAAGGTGACGATATTTCCACTGGCCTGCATCAACTGCTGGCGGGCTTTTTCTTCGGTCAACGGTTTGCCGGCGATTTCACCGTTCAGGACGCATACCTGATCCGAACCAATAATCAAATGCTCTGGAAAACGCCCGGCCAGCGACTGGGCTTTAGCCTGGGCCAGACGCAGCACCAGATGGCGCGGCGTTTCACCGGACTGGGGCGTTTCATCGGTATCCGGCGCGGCACATTCAAAGGCGAGGCCAAGCTTTTCGAGCAGCATACGCCGCCATGGCGAAGTTGAAGCAAGAATAAGACGGGTCATATATTTTTTCATTCAGATATAGCGTATCGGATGACCTCATTTTAAACTAAAGGCCGCAATGTGTGCGAATTATTGGCAAAAGGCATCCTCAGGTTGCCTTTTTCTTTGACTCTATGACGTTACAAAGTTAATATGCGCGCCCTATGCAAAAGGTAAAATTACCCCTGACTCTTGATCCGGTTCGTACGGCTCAAAAACGCCTTGATTACCAGGGTATTTATACTCCCGATCAGGCCGAGCGCGTCGCCGAGTCTGTAGTCAGTGTGGACAGTGATGTAGAATGCGCCATGTCGTTCGCTATCGACAACCAGCGCCTCGCGGTGATTACCGGCGATGCAGCGGTAACGGTAACGCTCGAATGTCAGCGCTGCGGGAAACCGTTCACGCGTCACGTTCACACAACGTATTGTTTCAGTCCGGTCCGTTCCGACGAACAGGCTGAAGCACTCCCGGAAGCGTATGAGCCGATTGAGGTTAACGATTTCGGTGAAATCGATCTGCTGGCGATGGTGGAAGATGAAATCATCCTCTCCTTGCCAGTAGTTCCGGTGCATGATTCTGAACACTGTGAAGTGTCCGACGCGGACATGGTCTTTGGCGAGTTGCCTGAAGAGGCACAAAAACCAAATCCATTTGCCGTATTAGCCAGCTTAAAGCGTAAGTAATAGGTGTTTCCCGCGAGCGCGGGGAGAAGCCGTAATTAAGGAGTAAGGTCCATGGCCGTACAACAAAATAAACCAACCCGTTCCAAACGTGGCATGCGTCGTTCTCATGACGCGCTGACCGCAGTTACCAGCCTGTCTGTAGACAAAGCGTCTGGTGAATCCCACCTGCGTCACCACATGACTGCCGACGGTTACTACCGTGGCCGCAAGGTCATCGCTAAGTAATCACGCGATACTCAACGGCTTTCGCGCACTATAGCGTGAAAATCGACGAGTAAAAGCGTGGTGACGCTTAGTGAGGAATTCCCCGTGTCAGCGGGGATAACCAAACCGGGCAGCGACGATACCTTGACTCATCTAACCCTGGCGTTAGATGTCATGGGGGGCGATTTTGGCCCTTCCGTGACAGTGCCTGCAGCTTTGCAGGCACTGAATTCTAATTCGCAACTCACACTCCTCCTGGTCGGCGATCCCGACGCTATCACGCCATTACTTGCCAGAGCTGACTTTGAACAACGTTCGCGTCTGCAGGTTATTCCTGCGCAGTCAGTTATTGCCAGTGATGCCCGCCCCTCACAGGCTGTGCGTAACAGCCGGGGCAGCTCAATGCGTATTGCGCTGGAGCTGGTGAAAGAAGGACGTGCCGAAGCCTGCGTAAGTGCGGGCAATACCGGTGCGCTGATGGGGCTGGCGAAATTATTGCTCAAGCCGATTGACGGCATTGAGCGTCCGGCGCTGGTGACGATTCTTCCTCACCAGCAGAAGGGAAAAACGGTGGTGCTCGATCTGGGTGCTAACGTAGACTGTGACAGCAAAATGCTGGTGCAGTTTGCCGTGATGGGGGCTGTTCTGGCAGAAGATGTCATTGGCATCACGCAACCTCGCGTGGCGTTGCTCAATATTGGTGAAGAAGAGGTCAAAGGCCTCGATAGCATCCGCCAGGCGTCTGAACGGCTAAAGAACGTGCCCTCAATCAACTATATTGGTTATCTTGAAGCCAATGAACTGTTGACCGGCAAAACCGATGTTCTGGTCTGTGACGGATTTACAGGCAATGTCACATTAAAGACCATGGAAGGTGTTGTAAGGATGTTTCTTTCGCTGCTGAAGTCGCAGGGCGAAGGTAAAAAACGGTCGTGGTGGCTGTGGTTATTAAAACACTGGTTACAAAAAAGCCTGACAAGGCGATTCAGTCACCTCAACCCCGACCAGTATAATGGTGCCTGTCTGTTAGGATTACGCGGCACGGTGATTAAGAGTCATGGTGCGGCCAATCAGCGCGCGTTTAGCGTGGCGATTGAACAGGCAGTGCAGGCGGTGCAGCGACAAGTCCCTCAGCGGATTGCCGCTCGCCTGGAATCTGTATTAGCAAAAAGTGACTGAGCTTACATGCATACGAAGATTATGGGTACCGGCAGCTATCTGCCCGAACAAGTGCGAACCAACGCCGATCTGGAAAAAATGGTCGACACGTCTGATGAGTGGATTGTCACTCGTACAGGTATTCGTGAACGCCGTATCGCCGGGCCGAATGAAACGGTTGCGACAATGGGCTTTGAAGCCGCTAAACGTGCGCTGGACATGGCGGGCGTTAATGCCGAGCAGATCGAACTGATTATTGTTGCTACCACCTCAGCAACCCATGCCTTTCCCAGTGCGGCCTGCCAGATCCAGAACATGCTGGAAATTAAAGGCTGTCCGGCATTTGATATTGGTGCAGCGTGTGCAGGGTTTACCTATGCACTAAGCGTAGCGGACCAATATGTGAAGTCGGGTGCGGTGAAACATGCGCTGGTGATTGGCTCCGACGTACTGGCGCGCACCTGCGATCCCACCGATCGCGGTACGATCATCATCTTTGGTGATGGTGCAGGGGCCGTGGTACTTAGCGCGTCGGAAGAGCAGGGGATTATTTCTACCCATCTTCATGCCGATGGCCGCTACGGCGAGCTATTAACGCTGCCGAATCTGGATCGCGTGCATCCGGAGAATTCAACATATCTGACGATGACCGGCAATGAGGTCTTTAAGGTCGCGGTCACGGAACTGGCGCACATTGTTGATGAGACGCTGGAAGCGAATAATCTCGACCGCTCGCAGCTTGACTGGCTGGTGCCGCATCAGGCGAATCTGCGCATCATCAGCGCTACGGCGAAGAAGCTGGGGATGTCGATGGACAACGTGGTGGTGACGCTTGACCGTCACGGCAACACGTCTGCGGCATCGGTACCCTGCGCGCTGGATGAAGCGGTGCGCGATGGTCGCATTAAGGCCGGACAACTGGTCCTGCTGGAAGCCTTCGGCGGCGGATTCACCTGGGGCTCGGCGCTGGTTCGTTTCTGAAATAAGGATAATAACATGACGCAATTTGCATTCGTTTTTCCGGGTCAGGGTTCGCAGACCGTTGGGATGCTGGCTGATATGGCCGCTGCTCACCCGGTTATTGAAGAGACATTTCGTGAAGCCTCTGCGGCACTCGGTTACGATCTCTGGGCGCTGACCCAGCAGGGGCCGGCGGAAGAACTGAACAAAACGTGGCAGACGCAGCCTGCGCTGCTGGCGGCTTCTGTTGCGCTGTATCGCGCGTGGCAGCAGCAGGGCGGCAAAACGCCGGCTCTGATGGCCGGACACAGCCTCGGTGAATACTCGGCGCTGGTGTGTGCCGGTGTTATTGATTTCGCCGACGCGGTGCGTCTGGTCGAGCTGCGCGGCAAGTTTATGCAGGAAGCTGTACCGGCCGGAACTGGGGCGATGTCTGCCATCATCGGCCTTGATGATGCCGCTATCGCTAAAGCCTGTGAAGAATCTGCTCAGGGTGAAGTGGTTTCTCCGGTCAACTACAACTCTCCCGGGCAGGTAGTGATTGCCGGGCATAAAGACGCTGTTGAGCGTGCCGGTGCTGCCTGTAAAGCTGCGGGTGCTAAACGCGCATTGCCGCTGCCGGTTAGCGTGCCGTCCCACTGTGCATTGATGAAACCAGCGGCTGAAAAGCTGGCGGTCGAACTGAAAAACATCACCTTTAACGCGCCGTCCGTGCCTGTCGTTAACAACGTTGATGTAAAATGCGAAACCGCGCCAGACGCTATCCGCGACGCGCTGGTACGCCAGCTGTATAGCCCGGTTCAGTGGACCAGGAGCGTAGAATTTATGGCTTCAGAGGGCGTTGAGCATCTCTATGAAGTCGGTCCAGGTAAAGTATTAACCGGCCTGACCAAACGTATTGTTGACACCCTGACTGCATCGGCGCTTAACGAGCCGGACGCACTGTCAGCGGCGATTGCACAATAAAAAGAGGAATACCATGAGTTTTGAAGGAAAAATCGCACTGTTAACGGGCGCAAGCCGCGGCATTGGTCGCGCGATTGCAGAAACGCTTGTTGCTCGCGGCGCAAAAGTGATTGGCACCGCCACCAGTGAGAATGGCGCGCAGGCTATCAGCGACTATCTGGGTAGCAACGGAAAAGGCCTGATGCTGAATGTGACCGATCCGGCATCTATCGAATCCGTTCTGGAAAATATTCGCGCAGAGTTTGGCGAAGTCGACATTCTGGTGAATAATGCCGGCATTACGCGTGATAACCTGTTAATGCGCATGAAAGAAGACGAATGGAATGACATCCTGGAAACCAATCTGTCATCGGTTTTCCGTCTGTCAAAAGCCGTATTGCGCGCTATGATGAAAAAGCGTCATGGGCGTATCATTACCATTGGTTCTGTTGTTGGGACTATGGGAAATGCTGGCCAGGCCAACTATGCTGCGGCAAAAGCAGGGTTGATCGGCTTCAGTAAATCGCTGGCGCGTGAAGTGGCGTCGCGTGGTATTACTGTAAACGTTGTTGCTCCGGGCTTTATTGAAACGGACATGACGCGCGCGCTCTCTGACGAGCAGCGTGCGGGTATTCTGGCGCAAGTTCCGGCGGGTCGTCTTGGTGATGCAAAAGAGATCGCCAGCGCGGTTGCATTTTTAGCTTCTGACGAAGCAGGTTACATCTCTGGTGAAACCCTGCACGTCAACGGCGGAATGTACATGGTTTAACCACGATGCACCCGGAATGCTCAGGAACCGCGCAAACCGCACGTTTTTAAGCATAAACTGGTGCAAAATAGTTTGCGTTATTGAGGGGTTCACCCGCAAAATAGCGTAAAATCGTGGTAAGAACTGCCGGGATTTAGTTGCAAATTTTTCAACATTTTATACACTACGAAAACCATCGCGAAAGCGAGTTTTGATAGGAAATTTAAGAGTATGAGCACTATCGAAGAACGCGTTAAGAAAATTATCGGCGAGCAGCTGGGCGTTAAGCAGGAAGAAGTGACCAATAATGCTTCTTTCGTTGAAGACCTGGGCGCAGATTCTCTTGACACCGTTGAGCTGGTAATGGCTCTGGAAGAAGAGTTTGATACTGAGATTCCGGACGAAGAAGCTGAGAAAATCACTACCGTTCAGGCTGCCATTGATTATATCAACGGCCACCAGGCATAAGTGAACATCTCCAGGCGGTCATTCGACCGCCTGAGTTTTATCTGGCACCTTTTTTTTCCCTCCCTGGAGGACAACCGTGTCTAAGCGTCGTGTAGTTGTGACCGGACTGGGCATGTTGTCTCCTGTCGGCAATACCGTAGAGTCTACCTGGAAAGCTCTCCTTGCCGGTCAGAGTGGCATCAGCCTGATCGACCATTTCGATACTAGCGCCTATGCAACGAAATTTGCTGGCTTAGTAAAGGATTTTAACTGTGATGACATCATCTCGCGCAAAGAACAGCGCAAGATGGATGCCTTCATCCAATATGGAATTGTGGCTGGCGTACAGGCCATGCAGGATTCTGGCCTTGTTGTGACGCCAGAGAACGCTACCCGTATTGGTGCTGCTATTGGCTCCGGTATCGGCGGTCTCGGCCTTATCGAAGATAACCACACGTCGTTGGTTAACGGTGGTCCGCGTAAGATCAGCCCGTTCTTCGTGCCGTCCACCATCGTCAATATGGTAGCAGGCCACCTGACCATTATGTTTGGTTTGCGTGGACCCAGTATTTCTATTGCCACCGCCTGTACTTCCGGTGTGCATAACATCGGGCAGGCTGCGCGTATGATCGCTTATGGCGATGCCGACGCGATGCTGGCCGGTGGCGCAGAGAAAGCCAGTACGCCGCTGGGCGTTGGCGGATTTGGTGCCGCGCGTGCGTTGTCTACGCGTAACGATAACCCGCAGGCAGCAAGCCGCCCGTGGGATAAAGACCGTGACGGTTTTGTGCTGGGTGATGGCGCAGGCCTTATCGTACTTGAAGAGTACGAACACGCGAAAAAACGTGGCGCTAAAATTTATGCGGAAATCGTTGGTTTCGGCATGAGCAGTGATGCCTATCACATGACCTCTCCGCCGGAAAACGGCGAAGGTGCTGCGCAGGCCATGGCGAACGCTATTCGCGATGCCGGCATTGATGCAAGCCAAATCGGGTATGTGAATGCGCACGGTACATCCACTCCGGCGGGTGATAAAGCAGAAGCTCAGGCGGTAAAAACCGTCTTTGGCGATGCTGCCAGCCGCGTAATGGTGAGCTCAACCAAATCCATGACCGGTCATCTGCTGGGTGCGGCGGGTGCGGTAGAATCTATCTACTCCATCCTTGCATTACGCGATCAGGCCGTACCTCCAACCATCAACCTGGATAACCCGGATGACGGTTGCGATCTGGACTTCGTTCCACACGAAGCACGTCAGGTTAGCGGACTGGAGTACACCCTGTGTAACTCCTTCGGCTTTGGCGGCACTAATGGCTCGTTGATCTTCAAAAAGATCTAATTGCGTTAGCGACTTCGTTTAAAGGCCCGCTTCGGTGGGCCTTTTCAATTCAGTTTTCTCCGCTTGTCCTGCGCCAGTCATCCTGCCAAACTGTCTGCCCATTAAGGAGCCACTATGTTCTTGATTAATGGCTGTCAACAGAACACGTTAGCGGCAGCAGACAGAGCCACTCAATTCGGCGACGGTTGTTTTACGACAGCCAGAATCGCCACGGGTCGGATTGCGCTTTTAGAGGCTCATGTCCAGCGCCTGCGTGCCGCCTGTGAGCGCCTGCATATACCCTTTGAAAGCTGGGATATTCTCACCACCGAAATGCAACAACTTGCTGCCGCAAAAGGTGAGGGCGTTCTTAAAGTTGTGCTCAGCCGTGGCGGTGGCGGACGTGGTTATAGTCCGACGGCTTGCCTCACTCCAACGCGAATGCTATCAGTTTCAGACTATCCGGCCCATTTTTCGCGCTGGCGTAGCGAGGGTATTACGCTGACGCTCAGCCCGGTACGACTCGGTCGCAATCCTCATCTTGCGGGTATTAAGCATCTGAATCGACTTGAGCAAGTTCTTATCCGCATGCATCTTGAACAAACAAACGCAGATGAAGCGCTGGTGCTTGACAGCGATGGGTGGTTAACGGAATGCTGTGCCGCCAATATATTCTGGCGTCAGCGACAGACGGTTTTTACACCGCAACTTGAAAACGCAGGTGTGGCGGGGATCATGCGTCAACACTGTTTAAATCATTTGAGTGCCTCCCCGTGGCGGGTGCGCGAAGTACAGTGTCAGGAAATAGCCCTGGCTGGTGCCGATGAGGTGATTATTTGCAATGCGCTGATGCCACTGGTGCCAGTCCGCCGCTGGAATGAGCATGTCTGGTCATCTCGCGAGCTTTATCATTTTTTAGCCCCCCTTTGTGAGCCATAAACTACATCATGAAGAAAATGTTACGTTTTGTCCTTCTGTTACTCGTTGTGCTGGGTATTGCCGCAGGCGCAGGTCTATGGAAAGTCCGCCATCTTGCCGACAGTACTCTGCTCATCAAAGATGAAACCATCTTTACGCTTAAAGCAGGTACCGGTCGGCTGGCACTGGGCGAGCAACTTTATAACGAGAAAATCATTAATCGTCCACGCGTCTTCCAGTGGCTGTTGCGTCTTGAACCCGATCTTTCCCACTTTAAAGCGGGGACCTACCGTTTTACGCCACAGATGACCGTGCGCGATATGCTAAAGCTGCTGGAAAGCGGTAAAGAGGCGCAGTTCCCGCTGCGCTTCGTCGAAGGTATGCGCGTCAGCGATTATCTGCGCCAGCTTCGTGATGCACCGTACATTAAGCACACGCTGAAAGATGATAGCTACGCAAGCGTAGCTGCAGCACTGAAACTGGAAAATCCTGACTGGGTCGAGGGCTGGTTCTGGCCCGATACCTGGATGTACACCGCCAATACCAGCGATGTGGCGCTGCTTACGCGGGCCCACACGAAAATGGTGGCCGCCATTGATAAAGCCTGGGAAGGGCGGGCGGAGGGATTGCCATACGCGGATAAAAATCAGCTGGTCACTATGGCTTCGATTGTTGAAAAAGAGACCGCTGTCGCCAGTGAACGTACCCGCGTCGCCTCAGTATTTATCAACCGGCTGCGGATTGGGATGCGCCTGCAAACCGACCCTACTGTGATTTATGGTATGGGCGAGAGCTATAATGGTAACCTTACGCGTAAAGATCTGGAGACGCCAAGCGCGTATAATACCTACGTCATTGCAGGAATGCCGCCGGGCCCCATCGCTGTGCCAGGTGAAGCGTCGCTTACCGCGGCGGCACATCCGGAAAAAACGCCGTATCTCTATTTTGTTGCCGATGGTAAAGGCGGACATACGTTCAACACTAATCTTGCCAGCCATAATCGGTCGGTTCAGGACTACCTGAAAGCACTTAAGGAAAAAAATGCGCAGTAAATATATCGTTATCGAGGGGCTGGAAGGTGCAGGTAAAACCACCGCGCGTGATGTCGTGGTACAAACCCTGAAAGAACTGGGCATCGGCGATTTGCTCTTCACGCGCGAACCTGGCGGAACGGTGCTGGCCGAGAAACTGCGCAGTCTGGTGCTGGATATCCAGTCCACGGGCGATGAAAAAATTAATGTTAAAGCTGAAGTCCTGATGTTTTACGCAGCGCGCGTACAACTTGTGGAAACGGTGATAAAACCCGCGCTGGCGAAGGGGCAGTGGGTCATTGGCGACCGTCACGATCTCTCAACGCAAGCCTATCAGGGCGGTGGACGCGGCGTAGACCGTCAGATGCTGGCAACCCTGCGCGATGCGGTGCTCGGTGATTTTCGCCCGGATCTTACTCTGTATCTCGACGTCACGCCGGAAGTGGGGCTGAAACGCGCCCGTGCACGCGGTGAACTGGATCGCATCGAGCAGGAATCGTTAAACTTCTTCAACCGCACCCGTGCACGGTATCAGGAACTGGCGGCGCAGGATAAAACCATTTATACCATTGATGCGACCCAGTCGCTGGAAAAGGTGATGAGCGATCTCCGTGATGTCATTACTGCGTGGGTGAAGGAGCTGGGGGCATGAAATGGTACCCATGGCTGCGCCCACACTTTGAAGCGCTGGTTGCCAGCTATCAGGCCGGGCGCGGCCATCATGCGTTACTGATTCATGCACTGCCCGGCATGGGGGCCGAGTCGCTACTCTATGCCATCAGCCGGTATTTGATGTGCCAGCAGCCGCAGGGGCATAAAAGCTGTGGTAAATGCCATAGCTGTCTGTTGATGCAGGCGGGTACCCATCCGGATTATTACAGCCTGGCCCCGGAAAAGGGCAAAAGTTCATTGGGTATTGATGCGGTACGCGAACTCAGTGAAAAGCTTTATGAGCATGCACGGCTTGGCGGTGCAAAAGTCGTCTGGTTAACCGATGCCACGTTGCTGACTGATGCCGCTGCCAATGCATTGCTAAAAACGCTGGAAGAACCACCGGCGAATACCTGGTTTCTGCTGGCCTGTCGCGAACCCGCCCATTTAATGGCCACGCTGCGCAGCCGCTGTCGACTGCATCATCTTGCTCCGCCTGCTGAGGCCTGGGCGCTGGCATGGCTCGCCCGGGAGGTGACGGCGTCACATGATATGATGCTTACGGCATTACGGTTGAGTGGGAATGCACCGGCGGCGGCGCTTCAGCTATTGCAGCCTGACGTTTGGGGAGCCCGCCAACAGCTTTGTCAGGGGCTGGAACTGGCATTAACGGAACATGACTGGCTTTCCCTGCTGTCCACCCTCAATCATGATAATGTGGCCACCCGTCTGCACTGGCTGGCGGCGTTGTTGCTTGATGCATTGAAAGTCAAACAGCACATTACGCATTTAACGAACGCGGATGCCGTGCCGCTGGTAAACCAGCTTACCCGGGAATTAAAGTCTGCTCAACTGCAATGCATCATGCAGGACATCTGCGCGTGTCGGGAACAACTGCTGAATGTTTCTGGCCTCAATCGTGAACTTACCCTTACCGATCGTTTGCTACGCTGGGAACATGACCTGCAAACCGGCGTGGCACTCCCTGTTTCACATCTCTGAGAGAGACATTATGTTTTTAGTCGACTCACACTGCCATCTTGATGGTCTTGATTATCAATCCCTGCATACAGACGTTGACGATGTTCTGGCGAAAGCCGCCGCTCGTGACGTAAAATTCTGTCTTGCGGTTTCCACCACGCTCCCTGGCTACCGGGGAATGCGCGAGCTGGTGGGCGAACGTCCGAACGTCGTTTTTTCCTGTGGCGTACATCCGTTGAACCAGGAAGAAGAATATGATGTTCAAGAGCTGCGTAGCCTTGCCGCTCAGCCAGGCGTAGTCGCGATGGGAGAAACGGGGCTGGACTATTTTTACACCCCAGAAACCAAAGCGCGTCAACAGCACTCTTTTCGTGAGCATATCCGCATTGGACGCGAGTTAAACAAGCCGGTGATCGTTCACACGCGCGATGCACGTGCCGATACCCTGGCGATCCTGGCCGAAGAAAAGGTGACGGATTGTGGTGGGGTACTACACTGTTTTACGGAAGATCGTGAAACGGCGGGCAAACTACTGGACATGGGATTTTATATCTCTTTTTCCGGCATCATCACGTTTCGCAATGCTGAACAACTGCGGGATGCCGCGCGCTACATTCCGCTTGACCGTCTGCTGGTTGAAACGGATTCACCTTATCTCGCGCCGGTGCCGCATCGGGGCAAAGAAAACCAGCCAGCCATGACGCGTGATGTGGCGGAATATCTGGCGGTACTGAAAGGCGTAACGCTTGAGCAACTGGCGCAGCAGACCACACAGAACTTCGCCACTCTCTTTCATATTGCCCCGCAACGCCTCCAGCCTGCCTGATAGAGCTATTATTTTAGTACTCGTAATTAATGACAGAAACGAGTAAAGTTCACCGCCTGAAAATGGGCGGTGAAGGCAAACCATAAGCATCTTTGCTATCCAGTTTGTAAATCTATGAAAAGTTTCTAATGATTGATGACGGAAACGTGATTGTCGTCAAACAAAAATCTCATGAATTATTTTACTCTGTGTAATAAATAAAGGCCCTAAGAGGCCTGGTCCACGATGAGGTTCTCCCCCCTCATCCAGGCGCGAAAGCGTAAAAAAGCACAAATACTCAGGAGCACTCTCAATTATGTTTAAGAATGCATTTGCTAACCTGCAAAAGGTCGGTAAATCGCTGATGCTGCCAGTATCCGTACTCCCCATCGCAGGTATCCTGCTGGGCGTCGGTTCGGCTAACTTCAGCTGGCTGCCAGAAGTCGTTTCCCATGTAATGGCCGAAGCGGGCGGATCTGTTTTTGCTAACATGCCGCTGATCTTCGCTATCGGTGTCGCATTAGGCTTCACTAATAACGACGGTGTATCTGGTCTGGCCGCGGTCGTGGCGTATGGCATTATGGTGAAAACCATGGCCGTGGTTGCCCCGCTGGTTCTGCATTTACCTGCTGAAGAAATCGCTGCGAAACACCTTGCTGATACTGGCGTATTAGGTGGCATCATCGCCGGTGCGATTGCGGCGTATATGTTCAACCGTTTCTATCGCATCAAGCTGCCTGAATATCTGGGCTTCTTTGCGGGCAAACGCTTCGTCCCGATCATCTCTGGTCTGACTGCGATTGTACTTGGCGTGCTGCTCTCCTTCGTTTGGCCGCCGATTGGCGCTGCCATCCAGACCTTCTCCCAATGGGCTGCTTACCAGAACCCGGTGGTGGCGTTTGGTATTTACGGCTTTATTGAACGTTGCCTGGTGCCGTTCGGTCTGCATCATATCTGGAACGTTCCTTTCCAGATGCAGATTGGTGAATACACCAATGCCGCAGGTCAGGTATTCCACGGTGATATCCCGCGTTATATGGCGGGCGACCCGACTGCGGGTAAACTGTCCGGTGGCTTCCTGTTCAAAATGTACGGTCTGCCGGCAGCCGCTATTGCTATCTGGCACTCCGCGAAGCCGGAAAACCGCGCCAAAGTGGGCGGCATTATGATTTCCGCGGCGCTGACCTCATTCCTGACCGGTATTACCGAACCGATTGAATTCTCCTTCATGTTCGTTGCGCCGATCCTGTACATCATTCATGCGATTCTGGCAGGTCTGGCATTCCCAATCTGTATTCTGCTCGGCATGCGTGATGGTACGTCGTTCTCCCACGGTCTGATCGACTTTATCGTGCTGAGCGGCAACGGCAGCAAGCTGTGGCTGTTCCCTGTCATCGGGATTTGCTACGCGGTGGTTTACTATGTGGTTTTCCGCGTTCTGATCAAAGCACTGAACCTGAAAACGCCGGGCCGCGAAGACAGTACTGAAGATGCGAAAGCAGGCGCGACCAGCGAGATGGCTCCGGCTCTGGTGGCGGCGTTTGGTGGTAAAGATAACATCACAAACCTTGACGCCTGTATCACCCGTCTGCGCGTGAGCGTGGCGGACGTGGCTAAAGTCGATCAGGCTGGCCTGAAACGTCTGGGTGCGGCAGGGGTGGTGGTTGCAGGCTCCGGCGTGCAGGCTATCTTTGGTACCAAGTCTGACAACCTGAAAACTGAGATGGATGAGTATATCCGTCACAGCTAAGGGGTAAGTTGGGGAGATAAAAGGCAGCGGAATCGCTGCCTTTTTTACGTCAGGGCAAAAAAATTATTTCCCTTCCTGCTCCAGATAATCCGTCAGAAAATGCTCAGCATTTCCCTCCTGAGAAAGTGACTGGCTATAGGCAACCCAGGTTGATGACGATTCGCCGGGCAGATACAGCTCACCTGAGCCGTCTTTAACCCGCAAAAGCTCCCATGATTTGCCCTCAACTTCAGTTTTGTAGCTGGTTGCGCCACCGCTCGCCGGCTCCACTTTGCAACGAATGATTTTCTTATCCAGCGCGTTATCGACGTTCACTATCTGAACTAATGATTCATTGGCCTCTTTAGGTCCAATACGCAGCGTCCATACCTGAACACCTTCCTGACCTTGATAGCCTTTGACGTATTTGGCGATTTCAGGACGGGCGGTATCTGCAAAGGCAGATTGCATGATCATGAATGAGGCAAAGAGGGCAACAATAAAGCGAAACATATTCTCTCCTGATAAATAAAAGCTCTGCATGAATGAGAAGCAAAGCGTCCAGAATTACCAGTATCCTGGAATCAGGGAGATACACAACGTCTAAAATTGGTGGGCAAGGGAAACAGAAAGGGGGCCGAGTGCCCCCCTGAAGAGATAAATCAGAAACTGTAGTTCGCGCTAACGGAGAAGTTACGTGGTTCGCCGTAAACAATGCCACGGCTGTTAACGTTGGTGTCGTATTCCTTATCAAACAGGTTGTCTACGTTTGCCTGCACCGAGAACGCTTTAGTGACGTTGTAACGGGCAAAGAGATCGACCAGCGCGAAGCTGCCTTGTTCGGAACGGTAAGTGCCGCCGGGCACCGCCACATCTGACCAGACATGGTTCTGCCAGTTGACGCCGCCACCGACGGTTAACGCCTGCAGCTGCGGAATACGGTAGCTGGTGAACAGCTTAGCGCTGGTACGCGGTAGATCCGGGTTAACGGCTTCGCCTTCGCTGTCTTCTGCCACGTAGCGGGTGATCCCAAAGGTCATCTGCCAGTTATCTGTTATTGCACCATTGACTTCAAACTCAACGCCTTTACTTACTGTGCCATCCACTTCTTTATAGGCCGTTTCACCGCTGGTACCAGGAATGAGTGCGCCCGTGGACTGCGCCAGGTGATCCTGTTCAATACGGAATACCGCCAGTGAGGTGGTCAGACGGCTATTCATCCAGTCGCCTTTCAGGCCAGCTTCATAGTTGTTACCGGTAATTGGCGACAGATATTTTTTCTCAATATTACGCTGGGTCTGCGGTTTAAAGACCGAGGTGTAACTGGCATAGGTTGACCAGGTATCGTTAATATCAAAGATAATGCCCGCATACGGGGAAGTATTGTTTTTCTCCAGCTGTTGATTCAGCGTATCCAGATTGTATTTGGTATAACGCGCCCCGAGGATCACGTGTAGCGGATCGGCCAGCGAGATTCGGGTTGCCATATAGGCCGATTTCTGATGAATGGTATCGTTCTGCGCGAGGCTTAACGGGTTCCAGTTGGTCTCCGGGAAGTTCTGATCATACGCATAATAGCTTCCCAGCTCGGTATCGCCAATGTTAGCCCACGAGCTGTAATAGGTATTGTTCTGACGGCTGTAACTCGTGCCGATCATTAATTCATGCTGACGGCCAAAGAGTTCATAAGAGCCATTGGCATACGTATCAAGGGCGTCGACTTTACGCTTACCGGTATTATAGCCGGTACCGCCAACGTACGGATAGGACGCGCCATATGGACTCACCATGATCCCGGTCGTTTTATCCACCAGCCCATCCAGGTAGAGTTGCTGGCTGTCGAGGTTCATTTCGGTATGGGTACCGTTTACCGTCAACTGCCAGTCACCGCCCAGCTTTTGATTGAGCGTAGCAAAGGTACGTTTGGACTCTTTGTCATTGTAGGCCCAGTCGGGAGCGGCACTATAGCTGCGATCCGGATTGACTTTGCTGCCATCGGTATACCAGCGTGGCGCACCGCCCCAGGTCGGGCTATCCACATTCGTTTCCTGATAGTCATAGCCGACGGAGAAGCGGGTGGCGTCGGTCAGATCAACATCCACCACGCCATAGAAGAATTTTTTCTTCTGATTGTAGTTGTCAAGCCAGCTGTCGTTATTCTGATAACCGGCGACCATACGGCCACGAATTCGGCCATCTTCCGTCAGCGGGGTAGAGAGATCGGCAACGTAGCGCTGTTTATTCCAGCTACCATATTCTGCAGAGACATTGGTTTTGAACTCACGGCTATCCGCGTGTTTGCGCACCATATTGATGGCAGCAGAAGGGTTACCGGAGCCGGTAGTCAGGCCGTTGGCACCGCGCACTACTTCAATACGTTCATAAATCGCGGTATCAGAAAGGGCATCCCCCAGGTTCCAGCGGGATTCAAACAGGGTAGGGATACCGTCAACCATATAGTTGTCGATGGCAAAACCGCGCGCGTAATAACTGGCACGGTCTGAATCAGCAAAACTTTCGCTTATGCCGGTCGTGTTTCTCAACACATCCCCCAGAGATTGCAGCTGCTGGTCTTCCATGCGCTGCTCGCTAATGATGCTGACCGATTGCGGAATATCACGCTGGATGAGCATCATTTTGGTACCCGCGGTACTGGCTTTGACGCTGTAATCCTGATCCTGCGTATCTTGCGAATTCTCAGCAGCAGCATCAACCACAATGGTATCTTCTTTTTGCGCATCGGCGGCGAAGACGGCGGAAGGCATCAATGCGAAAGCAATGCAGGCAGCCAGACGGGTGGGAATGGCGGCAAGCAGACGCGAGTCATCCCTGGATGAACGATTGAAAGACATGTTAAACCCTTTGTTATGTTTACTATTTGCCTCAATGCCGATGCGATGCCGACATTAAGTACAAGGTAATAATTCTGAATTGCATTCGCGCATGTAAATGCAAATGCGAAATATACGCATTTATGTTCAAGCTGTAAACAGATGTAACCTGGGTTCTCAGCACATTGGTTTAAGGTTGATGCCCGCGTTTTTGCTGCATTCGTGCTTAAAGCGTCAGCGAACAGACGGTAAGCATAAAGAAAACCTCGGATAAAGTTGAAAGAGCGGGAGCAAGTCGCTCATACTCTTAGGGATGTTATATCCTGTATGTCAGGTTGGTGCGTAACCTGTCGGGTGCGATACGCTAATAATGAATTAAGGAAAAGGCCATGGCTGAAGAGACAATTTTTAGTAAGATTATCCGCCGCGAGATCCCGTCGGATATCGTTTATCAGGATGAACTCGTCACGGCGTTTCGTGATATCTCCCCGCAGGCTCCCACGCATATCCTGATTGTGCCCAATATTCTGATCCCCACCGTCAACGACGTGACTGAAGCGCACGAGCAGGCGTTGGGCCGCATGATCACCGTTGCAGGGAAAATTGCCCGTGATGAAGGCATTGCTGAAGATGGCTACCGGCTGATCGTCAACTGTAATCGTCATGGTGGGCAGGAGGTTTATCATATTCATATGCACCTGCTTGGCGGTCGTGCACTGGGCCCTATGCTGGCACACAAAGGCTAATACCATGGTAAGAGGACGTTATGCCGGGTTGTTGATGCTTGTGCTGCTGGCGGGGTGTAGCGCTTCGCGTCCGGAAATACCTGTCGGCGATAACCAGACGCTGGTCATGGAGGCGACGGTTCTGGCCGCCGGGATCAGCGCTCAGCCGCCTGTCGTTAAAAATTCCGACATTCAGGCCAGCGCGTCCTCTGCTCTGTTTAATGAACGACGCGAACCTGTCACCGTACACTATCGTTTTTACTGGTATGACGGAAGAGGACTGGAAATGCACCCGCTGGAGGCACCGCGCAGCATAACGATTCCGGGCAATTCCGGCGTCACGCTGTACGGCACGGCGAACGGTCTGGGTGCCGAAAAGGTCAGACTTTATCTCTATTTATAACATTATAACGGGGTGAACCTTGATGATAACTATGCGTCGCGTTGCGCTGATTAGCGCCCTTGCGATTTTTCTGGCCGGGTGTGTGAATAAAGAGCAGCAGCCTGCGCCAGTGGATACCGTCCAGCCAGGTGCTCAGCCGCAACCGACTCAGCCACAGCAGCCTGTACCGGTGGTGCCGACGGTACCGACTATCCCGCAACAGCCGGGGCCTATTGAGCATCAGGACGACACGGCAGCCCCCGCGCCGCGTGAGCGTCATTACGACTGGAACAGCGCTATCCAGCCACTGGCGGGGAAAATGCTCCAGGCGGATGGCGTGAACAGCGGCAGTGTGCTGCTGGTCGACAGTGTGAATAACCGGACTAATGGCTCACTGAATGCCGCTGAGGCGACTGAAGCGCTGCGCAATGCGCTGGCCAATAATGGCAAATTTACCCTGGTCTCCGCACAGCAATTGTCGATGGCGAAACAGCAGCTTGGCCTGTCACCGCAGGACAGCCTCGGCAGCCGAAGCAAGGCGATTGGCATTGCCCGTAACGTTGGCGCGCACTATGTCTTGTATTCGAACGCCTCCGGCAATGTTAATGCGCCTACCCTGCAAATGCAGCTAATGCTGGTGCAGACTGGCGAGATTATCTGGTCAGGTAAAGGTGCCGTTCAGCAACAATAAGCTGTCGCGTGACCAGCTACTGTCACGTTTTTTTCCGCATTACCATCTCGTCACACCGCAGGACTTCTGCGGTTTGGGGGGTGGGAGTTGGATCATTGAAGAGGGGCAACGGCGGCGGGTGCTTCGACAGCATCACGACCCTCGAGCCCCTGAATTTCAATTTCGGCGTCAGTATCGCGCCCTTCATCACTTACCTGCTTCGCTGGCTCCCGCTGCGCATTTTTATGTCCGCGGCTGGATGGTGATCGATTACCTCGACGGTGAGGTAAAAAGCGCGCTGCCTGCTACTTCCGAACTGGCCCAGGTGCTGTATCATTTGCACCAGCAGCCGCGCTTTGGCTGGCGAATTATACTGTGGCCGCTGCTGGAATATTACTGGCAGAACAGTGCCAGCGCACGCCGCACGCCGTTCTGGCTTCGGCAGCTCAAAAAATTAAAGCGAACCGGAGAACCGACTCCATTACGGTTGTCACCGCTGCATATGGACGTTCATCCCGGTAATATCGTACATACCGCTGACGGTATTCGGTTGATTGACTGGGAATATGTCGGCGACGGGGATATCGCGCTGGAGCTGGCTGCCGTGTGGATGAGTGGGCTGGCGGCGAGACGCGAACTGGTTGATACGTACGCGGCACAGGCGAAGATTGCGCCCAGTCAGCTCTGGCGACAGGTAAAGCGCTGGCGGCCCTGGGTGCTCATGTTAATGGCGGGTTGGTACGAGTGCCGCTGGCAACAAACCGGTGACGGGCAGTTTATTGTCCTGGCCGATGCAATATGGAAACAGCTACATAAATGACAGGAGAAGTAAGCGTGGGTCCGGTAATGTTGGATGTCGAAGGTTTTGAACTGGATGCGCAGGAGCGTGAGATTCTGGCGCATCCATCAGTGGGCGGATTAATTCTTTTTAGCCGTAATTACCACGATCCTGCGCAATTGCGCGAACTGGTACGGCAAATCCGTGCCGCCTCGCGTCACCGGCTGGTGGTAGCGGTCGATCAGGAAGGCGGACGCGTCCAGCGTTTTCGCGAGGGGTTCACTCGTCTTCCGGCAGCACAGTCTTTTGCAGCGCTACACGGTCTGGATGAAGGTGGCCGGCTGGCTGAAGAGGCAGGCTGGCTGATGGCAAGTGAAATGATCGCCATGGATATTGATATCAGTTTTGCACCAGTGCTGGATGTCGGTCATATCAGCGCGGCTATCGGCGAGCGTGCTTATCATGACGATCCGCGCAAGGCGCTGGCAATAGCCCGCCATTTTATTGACGGTATGCATGCCGCGGGCATGAAAACCACCGGTAAACATTTCCCCGGTCACGGTGCCGTTACCGCCGACTCGCATAAAGAGACGCCGCAGGACCCGCGTACTGAAGCGGAGATCCGTGCCAGAGATATGACCATCTTCCGCAGCCTGATTGATGAAAAACGCCTTGATGCCATTATGCCCGCGCACGTCATCTACACGCAAATCGATCCCCGGCCAGCCAGCGGCTCCCCGCACTGGCTGAAAACCGTGCTGCGCGGTGAACTTCATTTCGACGGCGTGATTTTTTCAGATGACCTTTCAATGGAGGGGGCTGCCATTATGGGCAGCTATGCTGAGCGCGGGCAGGCATCGCTGGACGCAGGTTGCGATATGATCCTGGTCTGCAATAATCGTAAAGGGGCCGTCAGTGTGCTGGATAATCTGTCGCCGATCAATGCGCAGCGTGTTACGCAATTGTATCATAAAGGTGATTTTACGCGTCAGGAACTGATGGATTCCAGCCGCTGGAAAACCGTCAGTGCACAACTGAATCAGTTGCACGAACGCTGGCAGGAATACAAAGCAATCCATTAACCCCTTGCGGGGCGCGAAGTATGGTGAGGATGCGATGATTATCTATTTACACGGTTTTGACTCAAACAGCCCGGGCAATCACGAAAAAGTGTTGCAGCTCCAGTTCATTGATCCCGATGTCCGGCTTATAAGCTACAGCACGCGTCACCCGAAGCACGATATGCAGCATTTGCTAAAAGAAGTCGACAAAATGCTCCAGCTCAATGCGGACGATCGCCCCTTGATTTGCGGCGTCGGACTGGGCGGCTTCTGGGCGGAAAGAATTGGTTTTCTCTGCGATATTCGCCAGGTGGTGTTCAATCCGAACCTGTTCCCGGCAGAGAATATGGAGGGCAAAATCGATCGTCCGGAGGAGTATACGGACATCGCGACCAAGTGCGTCAGTAATTTCCGCGAGAAGAACCGCGACCGCTGTATGGCGATTCTGTCACGCCGGGATGAGGCGCTTAACAGTCAGCGTAGTGCCGAGATTTTATGCCCGTGGTATGAAATTGTCTGGGATGAAGAGCAAACGCACAAGTTCAAAAATATCTCGCCGCATTTGCAGCGCATTAAGGCGTTTAAGACCCTCGGGTAAGCCACTTACCTCTTTCGTTCAACAGGGGCAGCCAGATGGCTGGCCCTTTTTTTTACTCAGCGTCTACACTTGTTCATCTTTTCAGCAGCAAAACTTGATGTACATCAATTTTGGTATGACCAATGACCCTGACGTGTTATTCTCATGTAGAAGAGACAGTTTCACGACAGTAACTTGTTGTTAACTAAAAGTTATTTATATAACCTTTAGTTAACAATTGGTTAATAATTTTAGGGGGTCATGTTGACTACGCCATTAGAAAAAATTGTCATTGTCGGCGGTGGGGCTGGAGGTCTTGAGCTGGCGACGCAGCTGGGGAAAAAGCTGGGTCGCGGCAAAAAAGCGAAAATAACCCTGATTGATCGCAACCATAGCCACTTATGGAAGCCGCTATTGCATGAAGTGGCTACTGGCTCGCTGGACGAAGGGGTGGATGCGCTGAGCTATCTGGCTCACGCCCGTAACCACGATTTCCAGTTCCAGCTCGGGTCTGTTATCGATCTTAATCGAGAAAGCAAAACCCTGACGCTCGCTGAGCTGCGTGATGAAAAAGGGGAGTTATTGGTGCCTGAGCGCAAGCTGCCTTACGACAAGCTGATCATGGCGCTGGGTAGTACTTCTAACGACTTCAATACGCCAGGGGTTAAAGACCACTGTATTTTCCTGGATAATCCTCATCAGGCGCGCCGTTTCCATCAGGAAATGCTTAACCTGTTTCTCAAATTCTCGGCAAACCTTGGCGCAAGCGGCAAGGTGAATATCGCGATTGTTGGCGGTGGTGCTACCGGGGTGGAGCTGTCTGCTGAACTGCATAACGCGGTGAAGCAACTGCACAGCTATGGCTACAAAGGGCTGACCAATGAAGCGCTGAACGTGACGCTGGTGGAAGCGGGTGAGCGTATTCTGCCTGCACTGCCGCCGCGTATTTCTGGCGCGGCGCACAATGAGCTGACCAAGCTGGGCGTGCGGGTTCTCACTAAAACGATGGTTACCAGTGCTGACGAAGGTGGCTTACACACCAAAGAAGGCGAATATATCCAGGCCGATTTGATGGTCTGGGCGGCAGGAATCAAAGCCCCGGACTTTATGAAAGATCTGGGCGGCCTGGAAACGAACCGCATCAACCAGCTGGTGGTCGAGCCGACGCTGCAAACCACCCGCGATGCCGATATTTACGCGATTGGTGACTGCGCATCCTGCGCGCGTCCGGAAGGCGGATTCGTGCCACCGCGCGCTCAGGCAGCGCATCAGATGGCGACCTGTGCGCTGCATAACATCCTCGCGCAACGTAAAGGTAAACCGCTCAAAGCCTATCAGTATAAAGATCACGGTTCTCTGGTGTCATTGTCTAATTTTTCGACCGTTGGCAGCCTGATGGGCAACCTGACGCGGGGTTCAATGATGATTGAAGGGCGGATTGCGCGTTTTGTCTATATCTCACTGTACCGGATGCACCAGATTGCGCTACACGGCTATTTCAAAACGGGCCTGATGATGCTGGTCGGCAGCATTAACCGGGTGATCCGTCCGCGCCTTAAACTGCACTAAGGCGCTGATCCTGCCGGGCGGCGCAAGCTTGCCCGGCCTGGAAAACCGCTGTCAGACCGCGTCACCCGTAGGCCTGATAGTGAGCGCCACAAGAAATCCAGTCTCCCGATCCACCTTTTGTAGGCCTGATAAGCGCAGCATCATCAGGCGTTCAGTCCACGGTGCCGACAAAACATAATCCTGTCAAACCGGCCTTAAGCCCTAAGACTCCTCTGAATCCTGCGGTTATACCCCCCGAATCCCCGTTTTTAAGCGCAGTTCTGATTGGCGGAATATTCCCTTGATTGCAAAATTATGACCAATAGCAACGAAGGAGGATCTCCCGTGAATAAATCAATGTTGGCGGGTATAGGGATTGGCGTAGCCGCTGCGCTGGGTGTGGCAGCCGTAGCCAGTCTGGATGTCTT
Source organism: Superficieibacter electus (assembly GCF_002915575.1). Taxonomy (GTDB): domain Bacteria; phylum Pseudomonadota; class Gammaproteobacteria; order Enterobacterales; family Enterobacteriaceae; genus Superficieibacter; species Superficieibacter electus. The sequence continues at coordinate 18,743 of NZ_PQGD01000021.1, read as the reverse complement.
TGAACGTGGCCCGCAGTATGCTCAGGTGGTTTCCGCAACGCCTATCAAAGAAACGGTCAAAACACCGCGTAAAGAGTGCCGCAACGTCACGGTGACGCACCGACGCCCGGTACAGGATGAAAATCGTATTACCGGTTCCGTGCTGGGTGCAGTGGCGGGGGGCGTAGTCGGCCACCAGTTCGGCGGCGGTCGCGGTAAAGATATCGCCACCATCGCCGGGGCGCTGGGGGGCGGCTATGCAGGCAACCAGATCCAGGGATCAATGCAGGAAAATGACACCTACACCACTACGCAGCAGCGCTGCAAAACGGTGTATGACAAATCGGAAAATATGCTTGGTTATGATGTGACCTATAAAATCGGCGATCAACAGGGGAAAATCCGCATGAAAGACGATCCGGGTACGCAAATCCCGCTTGATAACAATGGTCAGCTGATCCTGAATAACAAAGCGTAAAAAAAGCGTTATCTGCTGTTTGCCCCTCATCGCTCAGGCTGAGGGGCTTTTTTGTGGGTCACAGGGTCAGCATTTTGGGCCACAAACAGAAAGTGGTGCGGATGATTTGCTGCAAATCCTCAAGGCTCGCACCTTCACGGGCACTGATAGACATCCCCTGTAAAATGCAATTCAGAAACTGCGCCAGCGCCTGAACATCTTTTTGTGGCGGGATCTCACCACGCTGTTGGCGAGCGATCAAAAACTGGCAAAGCGTTTTTTCCTGCTGCGCATGACGGGTTTTCAGCGTACGGGCAATTTCTTTTGATGATGCCGCAAGCGTTGCGGAAGTATTGATCATAAAACAGCCAGCTGGCGTTTCTTTGCTGGTAAAGCAGGTCGCAACTGCCGTGAAATATTCGTTTAGTGCCTGCTCCACGGATTTATCTTCCTCGAACAGCGCCGCTTCATGGCGTGCGGCGAAACGCGAAATGTAGCGATCGAGTACCGCCCGAAATAAGCCTTCTTTATTAATAAACTCTGCGTAGAGCGTAGGGGCTTTAGCGCCAGTCGCTTCAACCAAATCGGCAAGCGAGGTTGCTTCATACCCATGCTCCCAGAACAGTGCCATGGCCTTATCCAGCGCCGCTTCCCTGTCGAACACTTTTGGTCGGCCACGGCTTTTTTTTGTGCAACTTTGAACGTCAGCTGTCATGGTGCCGTTGTACCTGAATCAGTTAAGTGAATAACCATTATAAAAATAAATGTATCGTGGTGCTACCTTTCAAACAATAAAAAATTCATAAGCTTATCATTATGAAAGATAAGACTTTTTTATTTATTATAACGATCGTTATAAAATAACCTTGACTGTGACATTGATCACACTTATGATTTACCTATCGATCGTTAAGTAATTCGATCCCCTTTCATCTGCTTAAGGTTACTATTATGAAAAACGTAAAAGCCCTCATCGCCGCTACCGTATTGAGTTCACTTTCTTTCGCAAGCGTCGCCGCTGTACAGGTCCAGTCCACCCCAGCCGATCAGCAAAAAGCAGGCGTTATCTCTGCTGATGCCGGGACAAATTTAGGTTCGCTGGAAAATCAACTGGCGCAGAAAGCGGATGAGATGGGCGCGAAATCGTTCCGTATTACCTCCGTAAGCGGTCCGAATACCCTGCATGGCACCGCCGTCATTTACAAATAAGATAACCCTCTGCCTGATATTTACAGGAAGCCCCACGGTCATTTTCGTGGGGCTTTTTTTACGTCGATTTTTACTCAGGCAATCGCATTTTCTTCTAGCTGGCGCATAAAGTTACGCACCCAGTCCATGCGAATTTTTCGTTCACTCAGATCCTGGAAAAATTTCAGCCGGGTCGGGCCATCGAGGCGGAAATGCTGCGGCTCCTTGTGTAGCAGTCCAATAAGCCAGGCGGGGTTAACATGATTTTTCTCGGCAAACTCAATCTGCCCGCCTTTATCATTCCCTTCCAGCTTACGAATACCCAAACGTTGTGCCTGCTGACGCAGACTGGCAATATCCAGCAGATTACGCGCGGGGTCTGGCAGCAATCCAAAACGGTCGATCAGCTCAACTTTGATTTCTTCCAGTTCGTTCTCAGCCTTCGCGCTGGCAATACGCTTATAGAAAGAAAGGCGGGTATTGACATCAGGAATAAAATCATCCGGCAGCAGCGACGGCATCCGCAGCTCAACTTCGGTCTGCTGGCTGGTGAGGTCTTCAAGCGATGGCTCGCGTCCGGCCTTCAGCGCGTCCACCGCATTCTCCAGAAGCTCCATATACAGAGAGAAGCCTATGGTTTCCATCTGTCCACTCTGATCTTCACCCAGCAGTTCACCCGCGCCGCGAATTTCAAGGTCGTGCGTCGCCAGCGCAAAACCGGCACCTAAATCTTCCAGCGAGGCAATGGCTTCCAGCCGCTTCTGTGCATCGGTGGTCATGGCTTTCGGATGCGGGGTTAACAGCCACGCATAGGCCTGATGGTGGGAACGACCGACACGGCCGCGTAACTGGTGAAGCTGGGCCAGACCGAAGTGATCGGCACGCTCAATAATAATGGTATTGGCGGTTGGAATATCAATGCCGGTCTCAATAATCGTGGTACACACCAGCACGTTAAAACGCTGATGGTGGAAGTCATTCATCACCCGTTCCAGTTCGCGCTCGCGCATCTGGCCGTGACCAATAGCGATGCGTGCCTCCGGCACCAGCTCAGCCAGTCGGGCTGCCGCTTTCTGGATGTTTTCGACATCATTATAAAGATAATAAACCTGCCCGCCGCGCAGCACTTCACGCAGGATTGCTTCGCGCACCACCAGATTATCGTACTCGCGCACGAAGGTTTTCACCGCCAGACGACGCGCCGGCGGGGTGGCGATAATCGACAGATCGCGCATGCCGCTCATCGCCATGTTCAGGGTGCGCGGAATAGGCGTGGCGGTAAGGGTGAGAATATCGACGTCAGAACGCATCGCTTTGATCCGCTCTTTGTGCCGAACCCCGAAGCGATGCTCTTCATCGACAATCAGCAGACCCAGATCGCGCCATTTGACGTCCGCCTGTAACAGTTTGTGGGTGCCAATCAGAATATCGATTTTGCCTTCCGCCGCCTGCTCAAGGATCTGCGCCTGCTCTTTGGCGCTGCGAAAGCGTGACAGCATCTCAATGCGCACCGGCCAGTTGGCGAAGCGGTCGCGGAAATTGTCAAAATGCTGCTGCGCGAGCAGGGTGGTCGGGACCAGCACCGCGACCTGCTTATTGTTTTCAATCGCCAGAAACGCCGCACGCATGGCGACTTCGGTTTTACCAAAGCCCACGTCACCACAGACCAGCCTGTCCATCGCCAGCGGCTGGCACATATCACTTAGCACGGCGTTGATCGCCAGCGCCTGATCGGGGGTAGTTTCAAAAGGAAAGCTGTCGCAAAACAACTGATACTGTTCGCGATTATGTTTAAAGGCGAAGCCTTTTTTGGCCGCCCGCTGCGCATAAATATCCAGCAACTCCGCCGCCACATCACGCACGCGCTCGGCGGCTTTCTGCCGCGCCCGGGTCCAGACGTCGCTACCTAATTTGTGCAGCGGCGCATTCTCTTGCGCACCGCCAGCATAACGGCTGATCAAATGCAGGGACGACACCGGGACGTACAGTTTGGCGTCGTTAGCATAGGTTAGCATCAGGTACTCGCCTTTGATGCCGCCGGCTTCAAGCGTCGTCATACCCGCATAGCGACCGACGCCATGTTCCAGGTGCACCACGGGTTGACCGGTATGCAACTCGGCAAGGTTACGGATCAGCGTATCCGGATTGATAGTTCTGCGGTTATCCTGGCGACGACGTGCTACCCGTTCGCCTAACAGATCGCTTTCGCAGATCAGCGCCCGGTTGCGCAGTGTATCGATAAACCCGTGCTCGGACGCGCCGAGCATCACATAGCGCCCGTTGTCCGCTGCTTCATCCAGCCGCAGAATGCGTTTTGGTGAAAGCTTAATCCGTGCCAGCAATTCGCCCAGTGCTTCGCGACGGCCTTCACTTTCCACCGAGAAAATCACCGGACCTTCAAAGGATTCAAGGAATTTACGCAGATTATCCAGCGGCGATTTCTGCTGTGCCTGCACCGACAGATCCGGCAATGTACGATAGCCAAGATTAGTGAAGGCGGCTTTGTCCGCCAGAGACTCAGTTTTAAGCTGGATGCGTGGCCAGCGTTTTAATTCGCCGAGCAACTCATCGGTGCGCATCCACAGTAGTTCTGGCGGCAGCAGCGGGCGCATCGGGTCCACGCCCCGGTTTTCATAGCGCGCATGAGCATCGCTCTGAAAACGTGTGGCGCTGGCTTCAACATCACCGGTATTAACAATCAGGGTATTGGCCGGAAAATAACTGAACAGCGGTGACAGCGGCTCGCTAAAAAACAGCGGTTGCCAGTATTCGATGCCGGTTGGCAGCGTCCCTTTACTCACCTGCTGGTAGATATGCTCGGCGTCGCGTTTCACCTCAAACTTGTCGCGCCACTGGCTGCGGAACAGTTCGATGGCGGTTTTATCGGTGGGGAATTCATGCGCTGGCAGCAAATTGATGGCATCAACTTCTTCCAGCGTGCGCTGGGTGTCGGCATCAAAAAGACGCAGACTATCGATTTCGTCATCAAAGAAATCCAGACGATAGGGCTGGGCGCTACCCATCGGATAGAGATCCAACAGCGCGCCACGGGTAGCATACTCTCCGTGCTCCATAACCTGATCCACATGGCGGTAGCCCGCCGCTTCAAGCTGGTCGCGCAGGGCATCGCGCGAAAGGCGCTGGCCTTTTTTCATCACCAGCGCGTGACCGTGCAGATAGCTGTGCGGACAAACCCGCTGCATCAGGGTATTGACGGGCAAAATAAGGACGCCACGCTGCATGGTGGGGAGTTGATAGAGCACCGACAGACGCGAGGAGATGATCTCCTGGTGCGGTGAAAAACTATCGTAAGGCAGGGTTTCCCAGTCGGGGAGGTTGATGACCAGGTTATCTGTAAACTGAGTGACTTCGTCGTGCAGGCGCAGGGCGTTTTGCATGTCCGGCGCAATGAGCACTACGGGTCCGGGATGACGTTCGACGATTTCCGCCACCAGCGTGGCGCAGGCGGCACCTGTCAGTTCGCCCAACTGGCGCTGATCGCCAGCGTTGACTGGCAGCGTATAACGATGTTGTTCAGGCATTAGGTTGTCAGGATCTCTGCTAAAGAATGCCTTTTATTATCCGCGATCATTACTCATTAGCAAATGTCCCGTGTTGATGACGAAACCGGATAAACTATTGAGGGTGGCCAGGCCAGGGAGAGAAAAATGAAAACAGGGAAGTATTGGTTATTAAATATACTGACGTTGATGCTCGGGATTCCGGTTATCGCCAGTATAGTGATCCTCATTGTCAAGGTACTCTTTAATTGCGATCTGAGGGATGCGGCGGGTGTAACAGTTAGCGCCGTTGCGACCGCCTGCGGCGGGGCGGTTATGGCGAGCATTTGGGGAGGCCGCCGCTTGCCGGAGACCTTTTTCGCGCGCTACTCGCCTGTACTGCTCGCACTGTTTTGTACGCTGGCGCTCTGGTTTAGCCTGTTGATTATGACCGATGGCGACTTTGAAAATGATCTGTTTTTTGACGTGAGCCACAATATCTTTTTTATTAGCTATTTCATCACGTTCTTCCCGTTTTCTGCTGACTGTGACGAAATTGAGCCGCTTCAGGTACTGGTGTTGTTGATACCCACCGTGGCCTGCTTCTCTTTTGCCGTAACGCTGGCGGCTCTCTCCCGGCGACAGGGCGTACAGATTCGCGGGCGGCGCGGTCAGCGGGCGGCGCTGGTGGTGACGGGCGGGTTGATGCTGGCCGTTGCGGCTTTACTTGGCTGGCAAACTTACGATCGTCATTATCGACTGGTGGAAGAGACTGATAAATATACGCTCAGGGCAAATATTGATATCTGGGATTATATGCCTTTTTGGGAGGGCAATCGCCTGACGCAACTTGCTTCGCCGCCCACGTTACACATCGGGCGCGACTGGCCGAGGCTGGACGGCGCGACGGCGCTTTATCCGCTCTACGCCTCTGCCGTTCAGGCCATTTATCAGAATCAGGATGAGACCAGCATCAGGGAACTAGTGGACAGCCATCGAACGCCTCTGGCGTATGATTCGCTGATTAAGGGGAATGTCGATATGATCTTCGCCCTTGAGCCGTCGGCGTAGCAGCGGGAGGCCGCCAGTCAGCGCGGTCTTACGCTAACGCTACGGCCATTCGCCCGTGAAGCGTTCGTTTTCGTCACCCATAAAGACAACCCGCTCCGCGGACTGACGACCGCGCAGATCCGCGCCATTTATGCCGGCAGCATTAGCAACTGGCGCGAGGTGGGCGGCCCTGATGAACGTATTTTGCCCTATCAACGCCCGGAAGGTTCGGGCAGCCAGACGGCCATGCTGGCGAGGGTGATGAAGGGGGAGGCGATGCGTAAGCCGCTGGAGACTACCGAGGAAGGAATGGATGTGCTTATCCGGCGAGTTGCCGACTATCAAAACCGCGCTAACTCGTTGGGCTACACTTTCCGCTATTACGCCACCATCATGAAGCATAACGACGCTCTGCGGCTACTGTCCATCGACGGCGTTGCGCCTGTGGAGGAGAATATCCGCAACGGCAGTTATCCGCTCAGCGTCGATATTTATATGGTCACGGCCCGGCCGCCGTCAAAAAATACGCAGGCGCTGATCGACTGGTTTTTAAGCCCGCAGGGGCAGCAACTGATGGAAGATGTCGGGTATGTGGCAATAAAATAAAAGGAAAAGGCTATCCGTTTGCCCGGTATATGCTAAGACCGGGCCGATAGTGGTTTGATTTGCAGCGATTTTTTACCAGTACGATGACAGACACTTACGGTTACGTCATTTACCCGTCCTGCTTTCGCTTATATACTTCCCCTTCTGCCACAGCAACCAGACGGATTACATGTACCAACCTGTCGCACTATTCATTGGCCTGCGCTACATGCGTGGGCGCGCAGCGGACCGCTTCGGTCGCTTTGTCTCATGGCTTTCTACTATCGGCATCACGCTTGGCGTTATGGCGCTGGTGACGGTACTTTCCGTGATGAACGGCTTTGAGCGCGAGCTGCAAAATAACATTCTGGGGCTGATGCCGCAGGCCATTCTTTCTTCAACGCAAGGGTCGCTTGATCCGCAAAAAATTCCTGAGAAAGCGGTGACGCTTCAGGGGGTGACCCGTGTTGCGCCCATTACCACCGGGGACGTGGTATTACAGAGCGCGCGTAGCGTGGCCGTTGGGGTGATGCTGGGGATTGATCCGGCACAAAAAGATCCGCTCTCACCGTATTTAGTTAATGTAAAACAGACTGATTTGCAGCCGGGCCGTTACAACGTCATTCTCGGCGAACAGCTGGCGGGGCAACTGGGCCTGAACCGTGGCGATTCATTACGTATCATGGTGCCATCCGCCAGCCAGTTCACCCCGATGGGGCGTATTCCGAGCCAGCGCCTGTTTACAGTTATTGGCACCTTTGCAGCAAACAGCGAAGTCGACGGCTATCAAATGCTGGTCAATATTCAGGACGCGTCGCGCCTGATGCGTTATCCGGCCGGCAATATTACCGGCTGGCGTCTGTGGCTTAACGCGCCTTTACAGGTTGATACACTGAGTCAGCAATCCCTCCCGTCTGGCACTAAATGGCAGGACTGGCGCGAGCGTAAAGGCGAATTGTTTCAGGCTGTACGGATGGAAAAGAACATGATGGGCCTGCTGTTAAGCCTGATTATTGCCGTTGCTGCCTTTAACATCATCACCTCGCTGGGGCTGATGGTCATGGAAAAGCAGGGCGAGGTGGCTATTCTGCAAACTCAGGGGCTGACGCCGCGGCAAATCATGACGGTGTTCATGGTGCAGGGGGCCAGTGCCGGTATTATCGGCGCGCTGCTCGGTGCCGCGCTGGGGGCGCTGCTTGCCAGCCAGCTTAATAATTTAATGCCGATTATCGGCGCATTCCTTGATGGTGCCGCGCTGCCGGTGGCGATTGAACCGCTACAAGTTGTGGTGATTGCGCTGGTTGCAATGGCCATTGCGCTACTGTCTACGCTTTATCCTTCATGGCGCGCTGCCGCCACTCAACCCGCTGAGGCTTTACGTTATGAATAAGATCCTGTTGCAATGCGACAACCTGTGCAAACGCTATCAGGAAGGCAGTGTGCAAACTGATGTGCTGCACGATGTCAGCTTCAGCGTGGGCGAAGGCGAGATGATGGCGATAGTCGGCAGCTCAGGCTCCGGGAAAAGTACGCTATTACATTTGCTCGGCGGGCTGGACACACCCACCTCCGGCGACGTGATTTTCAGCGGTCAGCCGATGAGCAAACTTTCCTCAGCGGCCAAAGCGGAACTGCGCAACCAGAACCTCGGCTTTATCTATCAATTTCACCACCTGTTACCCGATTTTACCGCGCTTGAGAACGTCGCCATGCCGCTTTTGATCGGCAAAAAACGCCCGGCAGAAATTAATCAGCGGGCGCAGGAAATGCTCAAAGCGGTGGGGCTTGATCATCGTGCCAGCCATCGTCCCTCTGAACTGTCCGGCGGTGAGCGTCAGCGCGTAGCGATTGCCCGCGCGCTGGTCAATAATCCGCGTCTGGTACTGGCGGATGAGCCGACGGGTAACCTTGATGCGCGTAATGCGGATAGCATTTTCCAGCTTCTTGGTGAGCTGAATGCTTCACAGGGCACCGCGTTTCTGGTTGTGACCCACGATTTACAACTGGCGCGGCGGATGTCCCGCCAACTGGAAATGCGTGATGGTCATCTGAGCGCTGAACTGAGCCTGATGGGAGCAGACTAATGGCTTCGCCTTTATCGCTTTTAATCGGCCTGCGCTTTAGCCGTGGTCGCCGCCGTAGCGGCATGGTATCGCTGATTTCGATTATCTCCACCGTCGGGATTGCGCTTGGTGTCGCGGTGCTGATTATCGGCCTGAGCGCAATGAACGGTTTTGAGCGCGAACTGAATAACCGCATTCTGGCCGTGGTGCCGCACGGGCAGATCGAACCGGTAAACCAGCCATGGAATGGCTGGAACGATAAACTCAGTAAAATCGAAAAAGTCCCCGGGATTGTTGCCGCCGCGCCATACGTGGATTTCACCGGGCTGGTGGAGAGCGGGGCGAATATCCGCGCCATTCAGGTGAAAGGTGTCGATCCTCAGCAGGAAAGCCGTCTTAGCGCGCTGCCACAGTATGTGCAGGGAAACGCCTGGGCGAACTTCAAGGCGGGTGAACAACAAATCATCATTGGCAAAGGTGTTGCCGACGCGCTGAATGTTAAACCGGGTGACTCAGTATCTATCATGATCCCCAACGCCAGCGCCGATCACAAACTGCTACAGCCAAAGCGTATCCGACTCAAAGTAACGGGTATTCTGCAACTTAGCGGCCAGCTCGATCATAGTTTTGCCATGATCCCCATGCAGGATGCGCAGCAGTATCTTGATATGGGCAGCAGCGTGACCGGTATTGCGCTGAAGGTGAACGATGTATTTAACGCTCCGGCGCTGGTGCGTTCGGCAGGCGAAGTGTCCAACGATTACGTCTATATCAAAAGCTGGGTGGGCACCTACGGCTATATGTACCGCGATATTCAGATGATCCGCGCCATTATGTATCTGGCGATGATTCTGGTGATTGGCGTGGCCTGCTTTAACATCGTTTCCACCCTGGTGATGGCGGTGAAAGACAAGAGTAGCGATATTGCCGTGTTGCGTACCCTTGGGGCGAAAGACGGGCTTATCCGCGCGATATTTGTCTGGTACGGTCTGCTTGCCGGGCTGCTCGGCAGCCTTATCGGCGTGGTTATTGGCATCATCGGCGCACTGCAACTAACGGCGATTATTGCGCGCATTGAAAAGCTCATCGGCCATCAATTTCTCTCCGGAGATATTTACTTTATTGATTTCCTGCCTTCAGAATTACACTGGCTGGATGTACTGTATGTGCTGGTGACGGCCCTGCTGTTAAGCCTTCTGGCAAGCTGGTATCCGGCGCGGCGCGCGAGTAACATTGATCCTGCAAGGGTATTAAGCGGGCAATAATTTCAACAAGGAGTGGCGATGTATTACGGATTTGATATTGGTGGCAGTAAGATTGCGCTAGGCGTTTTTGACACTGAGCGACGTCTGCAATGGGAAACGCGCATCGCCACCCCACGAGACAGTTATGATGCCTTTTTGCGTGCGGTAACGGATCTGGTGGCCGAAGCCGACGCACGCTTTGCCTGTAAAGGCTCGGTTGGCATTGGCATTCCGGGAATGCCAGAAACGGATGACGGCACGCTGTATGCAGCCAACGTCCCGGCGGCGAGCGGAAAACCACTGCGCGCCGACCTCAGTCGCCTGCTGGACCGCGACGTGCGGCTGGATAACGACGCCAACTGTTTTGCCCTTTCCGAAGCCTGGGATGACGAGTTTATTCAGTATCCCCTGGTGATGGGTCTGATTCTGGGTACCGGCGTTGGCGGTGGTCTGGTCATCAACGGCAAAGCCATCACCGGGCGCAGCTATATCACCGGGGAATTTGGGCATATTCGTCTGCCGGTCGATGCATTCACTCTGATGGGCTTTGATTTCCCCCTGCGGCGCTGCGGCTGCGGGCAGCTTGGCTGTATCGAAAACTATCTTTCCGGGCGGGGCTTCGCCTGGCTTTATCAGCATTACTACCAGCAGCCGCTGAGTGGCGAAGAGATCGTCGCGCTCTGGCATCAGGGCGATGAAAAAGCCCATCAGCATGTGGAGCGCTACCTTGACCTGCTGGCAGTCTGCCTCGGTAATATTTTGACCATTATCGATCCTGATTTAGTGGTGATTGGTGGTGGATTGTCTAACTTTAGTGCTATAGCTGAAGGACTCGCGGCGCGTCTACCGCGCCATCTGTTACCGGTTGCCAGCGTACCGCGCATTGAGCGCGCGCGGCACGGTGATGCAGGAGGAATGCGCGGCGCGGCGTTTCTCCATCTTACTGATACGCCACAGAGGTAATTATGCAGTCGCGCCGCCTACATCGATTAAGCCGTTTTCGCCGTAATAAACGCCGGCTGCGCGAGCGTTTGCGTCAGCGCATTTTCTTCAGAGACAGGGTGCCAGAAGAGATGGAAAAACCAAGAGTCGTGGTGCTGACCGGCGCGGGGATTTCTGCCGAGTCGGGGATTCGTACGTTTCGTGCAGCGGATGGTTTGTGGGAAGAGCATCGGGTAGAAGATGTGGCAACGCCGGAAGGGTTTGCCCGCGATCCGGCGCTGGTGCAGGCATTCTACAACGCCCGCCGTCGGCAATTACAGCAGGCTGAAATTGTCCCCAACGCTGCCCACCGGGCGCTGGCGAAGCTTGAAGAAGCGCTGGGCGATCGCTTTCTGTTGGTTACGCAGAATATCGATAATCTTCACGAGCGCGCCGGCAATAAACATATCGTGCATATGCATGGCGAGTTGTTGAAAGTCCGCTGTTCATGGAGCGGGCAGGTACTGGAGTGGACTGGCGATGTTACGCCGGAAGATAAATGTCACTGCTGCCAGTTTCCCGCGCCGTTGCGCCCGCACGTCGTGTGGTTTGGTGAAATGCCGCTTGGCATGGATGAAATCTACAGCGCGCTGGCGATGGCGGATGTTTTCATCGCCATCGGCACGTCCGGCCACGTTTATCCGGCGGCTGGCTTTGTCCATGAAGCCCGGCTCCACGGCGCACATACCGTAGAGCTGAACCTTGAACCCAGCCAGGTTGGTAGTGAATTTGAAGAGAAACACTATGGACTGGCGAGCGAGGTAGTGCCTGAGTTTGTGGAGAAGTTGCTGGCTGGCCTGTAAGTGTGGTTGGACGTTGGGCAGGGGCGACGTTATTGCTAACTTTCTATTTTTCAAGAGTCTGTGTAAGAATACGCTACGACTTATGAAGCTAAGGACAGCCCAATAATGTGGTTCATCTATCTACTGGCCATCGTCGTGATGGTTATGGTTATCGCCAGCGATATCTGGCCAAAGGGCCGGGCAGGGGCCAGCATTGCGAAGATGTGCCTGCAATTTCTGAAATATGGTTCGCTGGCCTGGTTATTTTGCCTGGTGAGTCTGTTTAACTCTGGCGTGCTGCTGGCGATTTTACTGCTTGCTGTTGGCCGCGATCTCTTTAAGAAGCACCGGGCGGGTGAGAAGATACGCTACGAAGTGATGCGATTTGTCGGGTGGGGTGGTCTGGCTATCGGCATTATCGTGGCGTTAACTGCGTGGCGACCGTTATGACCCGCGCAATTAACTCAGGTCGTCAGCCGTCCGCGCCCCTTTGCGGAAAAGGAGCGCGGCCTGTTAATTAACGTCCCGCCTTCAGCTTCTGATAATACTCTTCATAAATCGCGCTGGCGTCGCCGACATCATTCTGCCACTCGCCTTTACTGATGGTTTCCGCATCCGGATAGAGGGATTTATCGTTAGCCACTTCCGGGCTAAGCAGCTTACGCGCGGCGAGGTTTGGCGTTGGATAACCAATAGTTTCCGCAACCTCTTTTGCCACGTCCGGACGCAGCAGGAAGTTGATGAGCTTCAGCGCGCCTTCTTTGTTTTTGGCGTTGGCCGGAATGGCGAGACTGTCCATCCAGAAAATACCGCCTTCTTTCGGCCAGACGACCTGTAGCGGCGTTCCCGCCTGGCGAGCCACGTAAGCCGAGCCGTTCCACACCATACCCAGATTCACTTCGCCTTCCATATACGGGTTAGCAGGGTTGTCGGAGTTGAAAGCCGCCACGTTTGGCATCAATTTTTGCAGTTCTTTATATGCCGCTTCGATCTCTTTCGGGTCGGTGGTATTACCGGAGTAACCGAGCTTGCGCAGCGCTATCTGGAACACTTCACGCGCATCATCAGTCAGCAGCAGGCTGCTTTTATACTGTGGTTTCCACAGGTCGGCCCAGCTGGTAACGGTTTTTGGATCAATTTCATCGCTGTTAATACCGATGGCCGTCGCGCCCCAGATATAGGGAATCGAGTAATCGTTATTCGGATCAAAGGGTTTATTCAGCACTTGCGGATCGAGATTGTTGAAGTTCGTCAACTGTGATTTGTCGATCTTCTGGATCATGCCTTCCTTGCGCATTTTATCGACGAAATAAGTCGAAGGTACCACCAGATCGTAAGCGCCATCTTTATAGGTTTTTAGCTTGGCATACATGGTTTCATTCGACTCATAGGTCGAATAAATCACCTTGATCCCGGTCTCTTTGGTGAACTGTTCCAGTAGACCTGGCGGTACATACTCGGTCCAGTTGTAGAAATAGAGCGTTTTTGCGTCGTCAGCGTGGGCGGCGCTCATGCCGACGGCCAGTGCGCCCGCGGCCAGCAGGTGGCGTGACCATTTAATCATCTTAACGTCCCCTTGTTTTATCACGTGCAATAAGCTGGCTGGCAATCACCATAACCAGCGACAGAACCAATAAAATTGTGGCCAGCGCGTTTACCTCGGGTGAAACACCGACTTTGACCATCGAATAAATTTTCAGCGGCAGAATTTCATAGGCCGGACCGGTCACGAACGATGACACCACAACGTCATCCATCGACAGAGTAAAGCTGAGCAGCCAGCCTGCGGCAACGGCGGGCATCGCCAGCGGCAGAATGATTTTGCGCAGAATGGTCATCTCGCTGGCACCTAAGTCTTTCGCCGCTTCCAGCATCCGCACGTCGAACCCTTTAAGACGCGAATAGACTGTTACGACGACAAACGGCAGGCAGAAGGTAATATGCGAAAACAACAGTGACCAGAAACCCAGCTCAATTCCCAGTATCATAAACAGCACCAGCAGCGAAATGGCCATTACAATATCCGGCGACATCATCACCACAAACAGCATCCCGCTTACAAACGGCTTACCGCGAAAACGATAGCGATAGAGCGCGACAGCGGTTAACGAGCCAATCAGCGTCGCCAGCGTGGCGGAGAAAATCGCCATGGTCAGCGAATGCTGTGCGGCCTGAAGAAGGCTGTCGTTATTCATTAGCAGGCTATACCATTGGGTAGTAAAGCCGTGCCAGTTAATACCAAAACGAGAGCTGTTAAACGAGTTAACGATCAAAATAATGATCGGAATATAAAGATAAGCATAGATGGCGGTCATAAAGCCGCCGCGCAGCAGACGACCGATCATTCCAGTTCCACCTTCTTATTCAGCAGGCGTGAGGCACGCCAGTAAATCAGCAGCATCAACCCCATGACCACTGTTAGCGTAATACTGGTGGCTGAGCCAAATGGCCAGTCGCGAATGTTCAGGAACTGACTTTTAATCACATTGCCTATCAGCAGGTTTTTTGCGCCACCCATCAAATCGGAGACGTAAAAAAGCCCCATTGCCGGCAGCATGACCAGCAGACAACCGGCAATAATACCCGGCATAGTCAGTGGCAGAATAATGCGAAAGAAGGTTTGCACTTTATTCGCGCCCAGGTCTTTCGCCGCCTCAAGCAGCGGTTTATCCAGCTTTTCGATACTGGAATACAACGGCATTACCATAAACGGCAGCAGGATATAGACCAGACCAATAATCACCGCGCTGGGGGTAAACATAATCCGTATCGGAGTATCAATAATGCCCAGCCACAGCAAAAATTCGTTCAGATACCCTTTGGTGCTGAGAAAAATCTTCAGGCCATAAATACGAATCAGCGAATTGGTCCAGAAGGGTACAATCAATAAAAAGAGCAACAGCGGACGCACTTTCTGCGGCAGCCTCGCCAGAAACCAGGCGAAGGGGTATCCCAGCGCCAGGCAGGCGACGGTAGCAATCAGTGCCATATTGATTGAATGCAGCAAGACCTCGAAATAGAGCGGGTCCAGCAGCCGGGCATAGTTATCCAGCGTAAAGACCATCTTGACGAAATTCGCGTCGTCGCGGGTCAAAAAGCTGGTGCCAATGATCATCAGGTTGGGCAGAAAGACAAACAGCACAAGCCAACCCACGATAGTGGCAATTACCACATTCTGGAATTTACTTGTGTTCTTCATCGGCCAGTACAACCTCCCAGCTCTCTACCCAGTTAATCGCCATTTTCTGATCCAGCGAGTGATCGAAATCCGGATCATCTTCGTTAAAGAACTCGCTGACCAGCACCATTTTGCCGTTTTCCAGTTCGACTACCGACTCAAGGGTCATGCCTTTATAGTTACGCTCGCGCACGTAGCCGACCAGTCCTTCGACCTCGCTGCTGTCGTTAATCTCTTCGACCCGCAAATCTTCAGGGCGCAGCAATACATTCAGGTTTTGTCCCTTTTCGACGGCAAAGTTAACGTCAATGTTACATTCACGGCCCTCGACGCTGGCGCGTACCCGGCGCTCATCGAGACGCTCAATTACCGTGGCATTGAATATATTGATTTCGCCAATGAAACTGGCGACAAACAGGTTTTTCGGCTCTTCGTAGATTTCACGCGGTGTGCCGTCCTGCTCAATGCGCCCATCGCGCATGACCACGATGCGGTCTGACATCGTCAGGGCTTCTTCCTGATCGTGCGTAACGAAAACAAACGTAATCCCCAGTTTACGTTGCAGAGCCTTGAGTTCATTTTGCATCTGTTTGCGCAGTTTGTAATCCAGCGCGGAAAGGGATTCATCAAGCAGCAGCAGGCGGGGCTTATTGACGACCGCACGGGCGATAGCGACGCGTTGCTGCTGGCCACCAGAGAGCTGATGCGGTTTGCGCTGAGCGAATTCTTCCAGTTGCACCATATGCAGCGCTTCGCTCACGCGCGGGGCGATCTCACTGGCAGGGGTTTTTTGCATCCGCAGGCCGAATGCCACGTTTTCAAATACGGTCATATGCGGGAAAAGCGCATAGCTTTGAAACACAGTATTGACGTGACGATTTTCAGCCGGAACATCGGTGATATCCAGATCTTCCAGGCGAATGCGGCCGGTATCGACATTTTCCAGCCCGGCAATCAGGCGCAGAACGGTTGTTTTACCGCAGCCAGAGGGGCCAAGTAGGGTAAGGAATTCGCCGTTATTGATGGTCAGATTAAAATCTGCGATAACTGTCTTGCCATCAAAACTTTTATTAATTCCCGCCAGTTGCACCAGTGGTGAAAGCGAACGCGGTTGTGTATTCAATTTATGACTCTGTCCCATGTAAACGTAACGGAAAGCGGACCGATACGGGGTTTGTGATTAACCACCTTTGGGTTCTGCACATGATTAAGGGCTGGCATTCTACGGCAAACCATTGAAATCGCCAATCCTTGATGCGTAATGGTACGCTACCTTTATGACAACGGCAGTCGTAACGAAAAATATTCTCGTTTGCCAGCCTAAAAGTGACCTGACGCAATATTTGTGTTTTCGTGCTTATTGATAATGTTGTCACAAAAAGTGAGGGTGACCGCATGGAAAAATTACTTGAGCGTTTTTTACAGTACGTTTCTCTGGATACGCAGTCGAAGCCTGGCGTGCGTCAGGTACCGAGTACCGAAGGACAATGGAAGCTGTTGCATTTGCTCAAAGCCCAGCTTGAAGAGATGGGGCTGGTCAACGTTACCCTGAGTGATAAAGGCACCGTGATGGGCACGCTGCCTGCCAATGTCGAAAGCGAGGTACCGGCAATTGGGTTTATTTCCCACGTCGATACCTCACCGGATTTCAGCGGTAAGAATGTGAACCCGCAGATCATCGAAGGTTATCGTGGCGGTGATATCGCGTTAGGTATTGGTGACGAAGTATTGTCTCCTGTGATGTTTCCGGTATTGCATCAGATGCTTGGCCAGACGCTGATTACCACCGATGGGAAAACCCTGCTTGGTGCGGACGATAAAGCGGGCGTGGCTGAGATCATGACCGCACTGGCGGTATTAAAAAGTAAAAACATCCCTCACGGTGATATCCGTGTGGCGTTTACACCGGATGAAGAAGTCGGCAAAGGCGCGAAGCATTTTGACGTTGAGCAATTTGCTGCGCAGTGGGCCTATACCGTGGATGGCGGCGGCGTTGGCGAACTGGAATTTGAAAATTTCAACGCCGCATCGGTGACCATCAAAATCGTCGGTAATAATGTTCACCCTGGCACCGCAAAAGGGGTGATGGTCAATGCGCTGTCGCTGGCGTCACGCATTCACGCAGAAGTGCCTGCGGAAGAAAGCCCGGAACACACGGAAGGTTATGAAGGGTTTTATCATCTCACCAGCATTAAAGGCACCGTTGATCGTGCAGAAATGCACTACATCGTGCGCGATTTCGATCGTAAACAGTTTGAGGCCCGCAAGCGCAAGATGATGGAAATTGCGAAGAAGGTGGGTAAGGGACTGCACCCGGACTGTTATATCGAGCTTATCATTGAAGACAGTTATTACAACATGCATGAGAAGGTTGTTGAGCACCCGCATATTATTGACATCGCTAAACAGGCGATGCTCGATTGTAATATCGAACCTAATATGAAGCCGATTCGCGGCGGTACCGATGGTTCTCAGCTTTCCTTTATGGGATTACCCTGCCCGAATATCTTCACTGGCGGATATAACTATCATGGTAAACATGAGTTTGTGTCGCTTGAAGGAATGGAAAAAGCGGTACAGGTCATTGTGCGTATTGCAGAGTTAACAACGAAGCATAACGCCAACGTTGCCTGATGACCCGGTGGGCTGAATGCCTGATGGCGCTGCGCTTATCAGGCCTACTATGGGGCGCGTTGGGCTGAATGCCTGATGGCGCTGCGCTTACCAGGCCTACGATGGGGTGCGTTGGGCTGAATGCCTGGATGACGCTACGCTTATCAGGCCTACTATGGGGCGCGGTGCGACACTGGTGCCGCAGGGATGGCGTAGGTCGGGCAAGCTTGCGCCGCCCGGCATTACGAGCACATTGCTTCGTTTAATGCCTTCACTGGGAAAGGAGTCTCGCATGTCGTCCTATCGTCGATACTATATCAAAGGCGGCACCTCGTTTTTCACCGTAAACCTCCACGATCGTCGGCGGCCTTTACTTACTCGCCATATTAACCTCTTGCGTCAGGCTGTTAACCTGATCCGTCATAAAAAGCCTTTCATCATCAATGCCTGGGTTATTTTACCTGAGCATATGCACTGTATCTGGACGTTACCGGAAGACGACGATGATTATTCGGGACGCTGGCGTGATATCAAAAAAACATTTACCAAATCACTCAGGCAAGAAGAGGGTAAGGTGCAGATCTGGCAGCCTCGCTTTTGGGAACATGGTGTTAGGGATGAAGAGGACTATCGACGTCATGTTGATTATATTTACGTTAACCCTCTCAAACATGGCCTGGTGCAACATGTTAAGGACTGGCCATATTCGACCTTTCACCGCGATGTGAAAGACGGGTAGTATCCTGTGGACTGGGCGGGAGACGTTTCCGATTTTGCGGCGGGAGAACCGAATCCATTTGCCTGATGGCGCTACGCTTATCAGGCCTACGACGGGGTGCGTTGGGCTGAATGCCTGATGACGCTGCGCTTATCAGGCCTACGATGGGGTGCGTTGGGCTGAATGCCTGATGGCGCTGCGCTTATCAGGCCTACGATGGGGTGCGTTGGGCTGAATGCCTGATGGCGCTACGCTTATCAGGCCTACGATGGGGTGCGTTGGGCTGATTGCCTGATGGCGCTACGCTTATCAGGCCTACGATAGGATACGTTGGGCTGAATGCCTGATGACGCTGCGCTTATCAGGCCTACGATGGGGTGCGTTGGGCTGAATGCCTGATGGCGC
>NZ_PQGD01000020.1 GCF_002915575.1 Superficieibacter electus | reverse complement strand
GTGATTAGCTCAGCTGGGAGAGCACCTCCCTTACAAGGAGGGGGTCGGCGGTTCGATCCCGTCATCACCCACCACTTCGGGTCGTTAGCTCAGTTGGTAGAGCAGTTGACTTTTAATCAATTGGTCGCAGGTTCGAATCCTGCACGACCCACCAAATTTAAACAAAAGCGCCTTCTGGCGCTTTTGTTGTTTTCAGGCATCGTCCATTTCAGGTCCGTTTCCCTCCTCGACTTCGTGCGCAATAGCGAATATCTTCCCCATAGTTTTTACAGGGATAAGGATAGTTGTTATGTTGCGTTTACTTTCAGGATATGGCCGCTCGCTGATGATTATTCTTGTCAGCGCAGTATTATTCAGGGGTTAAAAGCGCAGGCTTATAAAGCGGCCGCAGATGAAATTTATCAGCGCTTTACGCACAAAGCCTGATCCCGATAGCCATTGCCCGGGCGCATCGTGTACCAGGCGATGGCTATTGACTATCATGTCTGCGCCTTTTCAGCCGATAACCACTATTTACGGCTAACAAGGAAAATGCCATGACCACGATTTCGGCCACCGCCTCGGTGCACAGTACCAGCAGTAGCGCTTCTTCAGAAATTGCCGGGATATACCGACAAATCACCAAATTAACGCAACAACTTAAAGAGCTGGCAGATTCGAGCCTCGGCGCGGAAGAGAAACAAAAACAGCAGGAGATGATTCAGTCACAAATCGATATGCTTCAGGCACAGTTGGCCATGCTACAAAGCAAGCAACTGGAGAAGTCGCAGCAGGAACAGGCGCAGCAGCAAAAAAAGGAAGGCGTTAACCGCCCTTCTACCGACAATCAGATCGATATCTATATTTGATAGAGCGAATCATGCACGCGTTCTGCCGCCAGTTCGCTCGCCTGCGCGCGGACAATTTCCCACAGCGCCTGCGCGGCAGTTGAAAGCGAACGATTTTTGCGCCGGGCCAGCATCAGTTGTCTCTCTACTACCGGTGTCAATCGCTTCACCAGCAAATGACTACCCTGCGGTAAAGGCAGGGCCAACGCCGGCAGCACGCTGATGCCAATCCCTGCTTCCACCATCGGAAATAACGTGGCCGGATGCCCAATTTCCTGCACAATATTTGCACTGACGGCGAGGCTGGCCAGCGCGGCGTCAATGAGCGGGCGGCTACCGGAGGCATAATCCTGAAGCACCAGCCGTTCGGACTGCAATTCCTGCCAGGTGATGTGCTCGCGTAACGCAAAGGGATGATCCTGGCGACACAACAATAAAAACGGTTCAGACAGAATGGTTTCACATTGCAAATCATTCACCGCGCCAGGATCAATGACAATACCGAAATCGACCTCTCCCTGGCGGATACTCTCCAGCACCCACTGCTGCGGGCGGTCATGGAGCATAAAATCAATCTGAGGATAACAACGGTTACTTTCG
The DNA here is from genome assembly GCF_002915575.1 of Superficieibacter electus. Taxonomy (GTDB): domain Bacteria; phylum Pseudomonadota; class Gammaproteobacteria; order Enterobacterales; family Enterobacteriaceae; genus Superficieibacter; species Superficieibacter electus. Next base: position 97,427 of record NZ_PQGD01000020.1, on the reverse strand, counting down.
GCGATGCACTGTGGAATAAGATGCGCCGAAATGGTCTGGCTGGCGGCGATCCTGACTTTACCGGTTAACTGCGTACCTACTTGCCCTGCTTCGCGCAACGTGCTGTGCAGTTCATCCAGAATCCGCTCAAGGCGTGATGCCAGCTGCTGCCCCGCCTCGGTCAACGCCACTTCACGCGTGGTGCGGTCCAGCAAACGCACGCCGGTTTGCTGTTCCAGTTCCTTCACGCTATGACTGACTGCCGACTGGCTTAGGCCAACAATCTCCCCTGCCCGGCTGAAGCTTTTGACCCGGGCGACAGTGATAAAAACACGTAGTTGACGAAGTGTGTAATTCATCTTTTTTATTCATGAATAGATGCAATAAATCAATTTTATTTCTCAAAGGGAAAAAAGCACAATAGGGTTATCGCTATTCAGGAGCATTTATGAAACTTTTTCGTATTCTTGATCCTTTTACGCTTACCCTGGTTTGCGTTGTTCTGCTGGCCTCTTTCTTTCCGGCACGCGGTAATTTTGTGCAGTACTTCGAGTGGCTGACCACGGCGGCCATTGCGCTGTTATTTTTTATGCACGGTGCCAAGCTGTCTCGTGAGGCGATTATTGCCGGTGGTAGCCACTGGCGGTTGCATTTGTGGGTAATGTGCAGCACGTTTGTCCTGTTCCCGGTGCTCGGCGTGCTGTTTGCCTGGTGGGCTCCGGTCAATGTCGATCCACAAATCTATACCGGTTTTCTTTATCTGTGCATTCTGCCTGCAACGGTCCAGTCGGCGATTGCCTTTACCTCACTTGCAGGTGGTAATGTAGCGGCGGCGGTGTGCTCTGCTTCTGCCTCCAGCCTGCTGGGGATCTTCCTTTCACCGTTGCTGGTAGGGCTGGTGATGAATATGCACGGCGCGGAGGGAAGCTTACAGCAGGTCGGCAAAATTATGCTGCAACTGCTGCTGCCGTTTGTTCTCGGCCATCTTTCCCGACCACTTATTGGTGACTGGGTAGCGCGGCATAAAAAGTGGATTGGCAAAACCGATCAAACGTCTATTTTGTTAGTGGTGTATTCCGCCTTTAGCGAAGCGGTGGTCAACGGCATCTGGCATAAAGTCGGCCCGGGTTCACTACTGTTTATCGTTGTGGTCAGCCTGGTGCTGCTGGCGATTGTCATTGCAGTGAATATTTTTGTTGCCCGCAAAGGCGGCTTCAATAAAGCAGATGAAATTACCATTGTCTTCTGCGGATCGAAGAAAAGCCTGGCGAACGGCATTCCGATGGCCAACATTCTCTTCCCGGTGTCGGTGATTGGGATGATGGTCCTGCCGCTGATGATCTTCCACCAGATCCAGCTGATGGTTTGCGCGGTACTGGCGCGTCGCTATAAACGCCAGACCGAGAAATTGCAGGCGCAGGCACAAGCCCACGCCGCAAAAGTTTAAAGCGGGCGTTTCAGGGGCTGTACCAGCTGTGTCAGCCCCTCGGTTTTAATCAGTAGCGTGATTTGCATCAGCTCGCCCAGTTTTCCTGCCGGAAACTCATCCTTACGGGCAAACCACAGTAAATACTCCTCCGGCAGGTCAATCAGCCGGCGGCCCTGGTATTTACCAAACGGCATCACGGTATTGGCAATCTCGATAAGCTGCTCTTTTTCCACTTACTCTCCCAGCAGGCGGATCATCTCCGCTTCATCGATAACCTCAATCCCCAGTTCCTGCGCTTTCGCCAGCTTTGAGCCTGCGGCTTCACCGGCGATCACCAGATCGGTTTTCTTCGACACGCTGCCGGACACTTTTGCCCCCAGCGCCGTCAGACGATCTTTGGCATCATCGCGCGACATCAGGCTCAGACTACCGGTGAGGACCACGGTTTTCCCGGCGAACGGACTGTCGATCTCTTCGGCTTTAACCATTACCGGCGCGGGCCAGTGGATGCCTACGTCTTCAACCAACTGGCGGATAACATCCCGGTTACTGTCTTCTTCAAAGAAGTTGAAAACGTGCTTTGCGACGACAACACCGACATCAGGCACCTTTTGCAGGTCTTCCACCGTGGCTGCCGCTAAGGCCTCCAGCGTACCAAAGTAACTTGCCAGCCCGGCTGCCGTTGACTCACCGACCTCGCGAATACCCAGCGCATACAAGAAACGGGCAAAGGTGGTTTCTTTGGCGTGTTCCAGCGCATTAACGAGGTTTTGCGCCGATTTAGGGCCCATCCGATCCAGCCCGGTTAGTTTTCCGGCCGTCAGGCGAAACAGGTCAGCAGGGGTATGGACATATTCTTTCTCGACCAGTTGATCGATAATTTTGTCGCCCATACCATCTACATCCATCGCACGGCGTGACACAAAATGTTTGAGCGATTCTTTGCGCTGAGCGCCACAAATCAGCCCGCCGGTACAGCGGGTGACCGCCTCACCCTCCACCCGCTCGACGTCAGAGCCACATACCGGACACTGCGCCGGGAATACGATGGGGCGCGTCTCATCCGGACGTTCGGAGATGACCACATTCACCACCTGCGGGATCACATCTCCGGCGCGGCGGATGACGACTTTATCACCAATTCGCAGCCCCAGACGCTCAATTTCATCCGCATTATGCAAGGTCGCGTTACTGACCAGCACACCGGCAACATGGACAGGCTCAAGCCTCGCGACCGGCGTAATCGCACCGGTACGGCCCACCTGGAACTCTACGTCGCGCACCGTCGTCATCTGTTCCTGGGCCGGAAACTTAAACGCCACCGCCCAGCGCGGGGAGCGGGAAACGTAGCCAAGCTGCTCCTGGAGCGCCAGTGCGTTAACCTTAATGACCACCCCGTCGATATCAAAGCCCAGCGTTGGACGATCCTCACCCACCTTTTGATAGAACGCCAGCACGGCCTGCGGGGAATCGCACAGCGTCACCCGATCGCTCACCGGCAACCCCCACGCTTTAAATTGCAGCAGCCGCCCGAGGTGGGTGTCCGGCAGTTCACCGCCTTCCAGAATGCCTACGCCATAGCAGAAAAAGGTTAGCGGGCGCGCCGCCGTAATACGCGGGTCCAGCTGGCGCAGCGAGCCTGCTGCCGCGTTGCGAGGATTGGCAAACACTTTTCCGCCTTTTTTCCGTGCATCCTCGTTAATTTTCTCAAATCCACTCTGCGGCAGGAAAACTTCGCCACGCACTTCCAGACGAGCCGGAATGCCTTTGCCGTGTAGCTTAAGCGGAATGGCGCGGATGGTGCGCACGTTGCTGGTAATATCCTCGCCGGTCGTACCGTCACCACGCGTTGCCGCGCGTACCAGCACGCCATTCTCGTAGAGGATACTAACCGCCAGGCCGTCGAGCTTCAGCTCGCAGCACCAGGTCAGCGCGTCGGGATTCTTAAGTCTGTCCTGCACGCGTTTGTTAAAGGCCAGGAAACTCGCTTCATCGAACACGTTATCCAGAGAGAGCATGGGTATTTCATGACGCACCTGGCTAAATGAGGTCAATGGTGCGGCACCCACACGCTGCGTGGGAGAGTCAGGCGTGATCAGATCGGGGTGTTGTGCTTCCAGCTCACGCAGCTCACGCATTAGCCTGTCATATTCGGCATCGGGCACTTCCGGTGCATCCATTACGTGATACAGGTATTCATGGTGGCGAAGCGTGGTTCGCAGCTCAGTCAGTTGTTGTTCAATAGATTCCATATCACACCATCAATATAAAAAACCCCCGACATGCGGGGGTTCAGAAAGAAAAGTGAAGCCGCGAGCCGTTACGCGTTGGCTTCTTTCACCTCGCGAATACGGTCCTGATATTCACGCAGTTTCTGCGGGGTCATCATCCGGCGCTGATCGTCAAGCACCACGCCGCCCACTTCATCGGCAATATATTGCGCCGATTGCAGCATCAGCTTGAAATTTTGCAATTCATCCCCGTAGGAAGGTACCTGCATAAAGATGGTGACACCGGGCGTTGCGAAATCTGTCATGGACTCAGACTCGAAGAAACCCGGTTTGACCATGTTTGCCAGGCTGAATAGCACCGGACCACCACCGTCAGTACTAAGATGACGATGGAAAATATTCATATCGCCAAATTTAAAACCGGCCTGCTGAATACTATTGATCAACAGCTCGCCGCTGATTTGCGCGCCCTGGTGCGCGGAAACATTCATGACGATAACCGTTTCAGCACGTTTGGGTTTCTCTGGTGCTGGCTCAACGGGTTGTGGCTGCGGTTCAGGCACCGGCTGAGGCTCAGGTGTCGGCTGCGGCGCGTATTGCGGTGCCGGTGGCTGCTGTGGTTGGCGCACAGGTTGCTGCGGTTGCGCAGGCTGATGCTGCTGAACCGGTGGTTGCGCCTGCTGAACGGGCGGCTGTTGTTGCTGAACCGATGATTGAGGCTGCGGTACCTGTTGAACCGGCGGCTGACGTACCGGCTCATCCTGATGTACGGCAGGCGGAGCCTGGCGCGGCTGTGCCGATTCATAAGGAGGCTGATAACGGTGCTGAGGCTGTTGAGGCACGTCATGTTCCCCAGGCGCGGCGGTATGGGGGTTATTCACCCGATGAACGCGCACTTCTCCTACGCTTTCAACCTCATCGTCGAAATCGTGGCTATCAGACTCGTCATCATCACGCTGCGACTTCATGCGCTTAAGTGGGCGATCGCGGAACATAGAAGAGCGCTCTTTACGGCTGGTCCAGAAACCGTGAACCAGTAAAGCGATTATGGCGATCGCGCCAACAATGATTAATATCAGACGCAAATCCTGCATCATTATATTCTCTGTTGTTCTAACACCTTGCCACCACGGCAAACATTTACACCTTAAGAGTATTTGTCGATTACGCTGAGTGCAAGTGCGCGCACGGATTTCCCCGCATAAAGATGAACTAAATCGTGCCTTTTGCTGTTTTTTCGAACATTTCTCAGCTGTTCATTGCCAGCCAACCGGATAATATAGGCGCGTAACTTATCTGCCAGCAGTAAAAGGAGCTTTGCCTGAACATGACGTCGTCCTCTTCAACACCCTCACGAAGCGGTATTTTTTACTTTTCCCAGGGATGGAAACTGATCGCGCTTCCGGGTATTCGTCGTTTCGTTTTTATGCCGTTGCTTATTAACATTTTGTTGATGGGGGGTGCCTTCTGGTGGTTATTTACCCGGCTGGACCGTTGGATACCTGCCCTGCTCAGTTATGTCCCTGACTGGCTTCAGTGGCTAAGCTATCTGATCTGGCCGCTGGCGGTCCTTTCTATATTACTGGTCTTTGGCTATCTTTTTTCCACCATTACCAACTGGATTGCCGCGCCCTTTAACGGTTTGCTGGCAGAGCAACTTGAAGCTCGCCTGACCGGTGCAACGCCTCCGGATAGCGGTGTACTGGGAATAATGAAAGATTTGCCGCGGGTAATGAAGCGCGAGTGGCAAAAGCTTGCGTGGTATTTGCCCCGGGCGGTGTTGTTACTGATTCTTTATTTTATTCCCGGCATCGGCCAGACAGTGGCTCCGGTATTGTGGTTCCTGTTCAGCGCCTGGATGATGGCGATTCAGTACTGCGACTACCCTTTTGATAATCATAAAGTGCCATTTCGTACCATGCGTGAGGCGCTGCGCGGTCGCAAGATGACTAATATGCAATTTGGCATGATGGTAAACCTCTTTACCATGATCCCAATAATCAACCTGTTTATCATGCCGGTCGCGATATGCGGCGCAACCTCAATGTGGGTGGATAACTTTCGTCAAGCACATGCATCATGGCGATAAGCGTAGTGACTGGATTATTCCGCGTCTTATTCCATACTGGTCATCATTATTTCCAGGGGGCATATAGATATGCGAAATCCTTACTTCCGCATATTGTCTGAGCAGGTATGCTGGTAGCGTCATCCCAAATTTCAAACAGTTAAGGACAGGCCATGAGTAAGATTTTTGAAGATAACTCGCTGACTATCGGTCATACGCCACTGGTTCGACTGAACCGAATCGGTAATGGACGCATTCTGGCGAAGGTGGAATCACGTAACCCGAGCTTTAGCGTTAAATGCCGAATCGGTGCCAATATGATTTGGGATGCCGAAAAACGCGGCGTTTTAAAAGCAGGTATTGAACTGGTTGAGCCCACCAGTGGTAACACCGGGATTGCGCTGGCCTATGTTGCCGCTGCGCGTGGCTACAAGCTAACGCTGACCATGCCGGAAACCATGAGCGTTGAGCGCCGCAAGCTGCTCAAAGCGCTGGGGGCAAATCTGGTACTGACGGAAGGTGCAAAGGGGATGAAAGGTGCCATCCAGAAAGCGGAAGAAATCGTGGCCAGCGATCCGTCTAAGTATCTTCTGCTTCAGCAGTTCAGTAATCCGGCAAACCCGGAAATTCATGAGAAAACCACCGGTCCTGAAATTTGGGAAGATACCGACGGTCAGGTTGATGTCTTTATCTCCGGCGTGGGCACGGGCGGTACGCTGACCGGCGTCAGCCGCTATATTAAAAACACCAAAGGGAAAGGCGATCTGATTACCGTTGCGGTTGAACCCACGGACTCTCCGGTTATCGCTCAGGCGCTGGCAGGCGAGGAGCTCAAACCAGGCCCCCATAAAATTCAGGGCATTGGTGCAGGCTTTATTCCCGGCAACCTCGATCTTAAACTGGTCGATAAAGTCGTTGGCATTACCAATGAGGAAGCCATTTCTACTGCACGTAAGCTGATGGAAGAAGAAGGAATTCTCGCGGGTATCTCGTCCGGTGCCGCCGTCGCAGCAGCGCTGAAATTACAGCAAGATGAAGCCTTTACCAATAAGAATATTGTGGTTATCCTACCCTCTTCGGGTGAGCGTTATCTGAGCACCGCACTGTTTGCCGATCTGTTCACAGAAAAAGAGTTGCAACAGTAGTGCCAGGTTGTAAAAAATGCGTAAAAAAGCACCCTGCGGGGTGCTTTTTTTGTGGCGTACTTCAAACTTTTGCTCCAGCAGGCATTGCTTCACCCCGTCAGGTCTGGTATTTAACCAGCAGAATTATTTTGATCCGCGAAATTATTCAAAAGTGGCTTTTCCACTGGCTGAATCGATTTTATGATTTGGTTCAACTCTCGCTTTCGCGGCATAATGTTTAATGACGCGCTAAACGTCTACGGCCAGTAGTTCCTGTCCCGGATTTCGTTTACAGGTGACGGCGTCGTCACCGTTTACGCAGGCGCTTATTGATCCAGGCTAAAGTTTGGTCAACAGGCTAAACTTTAGATCCACAACACTAAACCTATAAGTTGGGGAAATATAATGTTCCAGCAAGAAGTGACTATTACCGCTCCGAACGGTCTTCACACCCGCCCTGCAGCTCAATTTGTGAAAGAAGCGAAAGGTTTTACTTCCGAAATTACTGTGACGTCTAATGGCAAAAGCGCCAGCGCAAAAAGCCTGTTCAAACTGCAAACTCTGGGTCTGACTCAGGGTACCGTTGTCACCCTGTCCGCTGAAGGTGAAGACGAGCAAAAAGCAGTTGAGCATCTGGTTAAACTGATGGCTGAACTCGAGTAAGTTCACGGGTTCTTTTAAATATCAGTCACAAGTAAGGTAGGGTTATGATTTCAGGCATTTTAGCATCCCCGGGTATCGCTTTTGGCAACGCGTTGTTGCTTAAAGAAGATGAGATTGTCATCGACCGGAAAAAAGTTTCTGCCGACAAAGTCGATCAGGAAGTTGAACGTTTTCTGAGCGGTCGCGCCAAAGCGTCTGCCCAGCTGGAAGCTATTAAAACCAAAGCTGGCGAAACTTTTGGTGAAGAAAAAGAGGCCATCTTTGAAGGGCATATTATGCTGCTCGAAGATGAGGAGCTGGAGCAGGAAATCATAGCCCTGATTAAAGATAAACACATGACTGCGGATGCCGCAGCGCATGAAGTTATCGAAGGGCAAGCCACTGCTTTAGAAGAGCTGGACGATGAATACCTGAAAGAGCGTGCGGCTGACGTACGTGACATCGGTAAGCGTTTAATGCGCAACATCCTTGGCATGCCGATTATCGACCTCGGTTCCATTCAGGACGAAGTCATTCTTGTTGCAGCCGACCTCACCCCGTCCGAAACAGCACAGCTTAACCTGCAAAAGGTACTGGGCTTTATTACTGACGTTGGTGGCCGTACCTCCCACACCTCTATCATGGCGCGTTCCCTTGAACTGCCAGCCATCGTGGGCACCGGTAGCGTAACCGCACAGGTGAAAAACGGCGATTATCTGATTCTGGATGCCGTAAATAATAAAGTTTACGTCAACCCTACTAATGAAGAAATTGAGCAACTGCGCGCCGTTCAGGAGCAGGTTGCCAGCGAAAAAGCGGAACTGGCTAAGCTTAAAGATCTGCCGGCTATCACTCTTGACGGCCATCAGGTTGAAGTCTGCGCTAACATCGGCACCGTGCGTGACGTTGATGGTGCAGAACGTAACGGCGCAGAAGGTGTTGGCTTGTACCGCACTGAATTCCTGTTCATGGACCGCGACGCGCTGCCGACTGAAGAAGAACAGTTCTCAGCGTATAAAGCCGTTGCTGAAGCCTGTGGTTCTCAGGCGGTCATCGTGCGTACCATGGACATCGGTGGCGATAAAGAACTGCCGTACATGAACTTCCCGAAAGAAGAAAACCCATTCCTGGGCTGGCGTGCTGTGCGTATCGCCATGGATCGTAAAGAGATTCTGCGTGACCAGGTTCGCGCTATCCTGCGTGCATCTGCTTTCGGTAAGCTGCGCATTATGTTCCCGATGATCATCTCTGTTGAAGAAGTTCGCGCCCTGCGCAAAGAGATCGAAATCTATAAACAGGAACTGCGCGACGAAGGTAAAGCCTTTGATGAAAGCATTGAGATTGGCGTGATGGTGGAAACACCGGCTGCGGCAACCATTGCTCGTCATCTGGCCAAAGAAGTTGATTTCTTTAGTATCGGTACCAATGATTTGACCCAGTACACCCTGGCAGTTGACCGTGGTAATGATATGATTTCGCATCTCTACCAGCCGATGTCCCCGTCCGTGCTGACGCTTATCAAGCAAGTTATTGATGCGTCTCATGCAGAAGGCAAATGGACAGGCATGTGTGGTGAGCTTGCAGGCGACGAACGTGCTACACTTCTGTTGTTAGGGATGGGTCTGGACGAGTTCTCAATGAGCTCCATTTCTATCCCGCGCATTAAGAAAATTATCCGTAACACGAATTTCGAAGATGCGAAGGTATTAGCAGAGCAGGCTCTTGCTCAACCGACAACGGACGAGTTAATGACGCTGGTTAACAAGTTCATTGAAGAAAAAACAATCTGCTAATCCACGAGATGCGGCCCAATTTACTGCTTAGGAGAAGATCATGGGTTTGTTTGATAAATTGAAATCTCTGGTTTCTGATGATAAGAAAGACACCGGAACTATTGAGATTATTGCTCCGCTGTCTGGCGAAATCGTGAATATCGAAGATGTGCCGGATGTTGTTTTTGCTGAGAAAATTGTTGGAGATGGCATTGCTATCAAACCAACCGGTAACAAAATGGTTGCACCGGTTGATGGAACCATCGGCAAAATCTTTGAAACCAACCATGCGTTCTCAATCGAATCCGACAGCGGCATTGAGCTGTTCGTGCACTTCGGTATCGACACCGTTGAACTGAAAGGCGAAGGCTTTAAGCGCGTCGCTGAAGAAGGTCAGCGCGTAAAAGTTGGCGATCCGGTCATTGAATTCGATCTGCCGTTGCTGGAAGAGAAAGCCAAGTCAACCCTGACTCCGGTCGTTATCTCCAACATGGACGAGATCAAAGAACTGATCAAGCTGTCCGGTAGCGTCACTGTGGGTGAAACCCCGGTAATTCGCATCAAGAAGTAATTCTTGCCGCAGTGAAAAATGGCACCCCCGGGTGCCATTTTTTATACGTGCTGCTCTGTTGGTGGCAGAATTAACTCATCACAGCCGCATTGCTGTGTCCAGGTCATGGTTGCCAGAACGCGTTCTGCCGCGTGCTGCGTTGCCAGGGTCAGTGGGTTACCCTTAACAATACCGCTGATAAGCTCTGCGCAGAACAAGTCCCCTGTCCCTTTGAGATCGGTTTTCACCCGCGGGTGCGCAATCACATCTACATGCTCAGCCGTCACCACCGCCACATTCATAGTATCTCTGGTTTCCCCCGGCGCACTAGTAATGACAATCCATTTCAACGTATCCGAGAGCAACGTTTTCGCAGCCGCAACAGCCTGATCCAGCGTTGCACACGGTTTTCCGCTCAACATTTCCAGTTCAAACACATTCGGCGTCAGCCCTTCAGCCAATGGCAGCAGGTGTTGACGGTAAGCCTGCGGGATCTCTGCTTTGACGTACATTCCGCTGTCGATATCGCCAATCACCGGATCGACCAGAATCGCGAGCTGCGGATGCGTGACGCGCAGTGTTTTCAGCCACTGCGCCAGCAGCGCGATTTGCTCTGCGCTACCCATATAGCCCGTCGTCACGGCTTTCAGCTCGCGCAACGCATCACGCTCTGTTAACGCTTGAAGGTAGCCGCTAAACCACTCAGCGGGAATAATACCGCCATAATACGTTTCATAATGCGGTGTGTTGCTGAACAGCACCGTCGGTACTGCCGTTACTCGTAACCCATTCGCCTTGATGGCCGGCACCGCAATGCTGTTACCCACGCTGCCGTACACTACCTGAGACTGAACGGCGACAATATCGGTTTGTAATGCGCGATGTTTATCGTCGAAAAGCACGGACTGTATATCATTCTCCTGACCCACACACCTCTCCTGTCGCTGGATTGCGTATTAATACCTTGCCTGTTTTTCATCGTTTTTCAGAGTATGTTTTAGCGTTGTCATCCTCTGCCCATGAGAATTTTGCGCGTTTATGAAAAAGTTAGCAAATGTCTTGTCCTGTCAGACTAACGTGCAACTTCTCGGTCCCTGAGCTGTCTGAAAGCGGTAACAGATTAATTGAAAAGGATCATTCAATGAAAAAATGCCTTTGTGTCATTATTGCGCTTCTCATGTCGCTTCCTGCCTTTGCCAAACTTAGCCCCCACGAAGAAGCACGCATCAACGCCATGCTGACTGCACTGGCGCAAAAGCAGGATCTCACTTTTATACGTAATGGTGATGCACATAATTGTGAAGAAGCGGTTTCCCACCTGCGCCTGAAGCTGAGCAATACCCGTAACCGCATTGATACTGCCGAGCAGTTTATTGATAAAGTTGCTTCTTCATCGTCTATCAGTGGGAAGCCTTATATCGTCAAAATTCCTGGCAAAAGCGATGAAAACGCAAAGAGTTATCTGCATGCGTTGATTGCAGAAACTGATAAGACGGTGCCTGATGAGGACAAATAATTAGCGATGAACATTTTGGGAAGGACGTTGGCCAACGCTGAGATTCGCTATGCCTGACCTTCCCACTGCTGTCATAATAGCAGCATAATATTCCAGCTTGAGAGTCGATTACATGCCATCATCAGCCTTAACGTTAAAAGAGGTAATAGCAGCCTGCGATCGCGCCATATCGCAGGAAGACTATGCCACCTTAATGGCATATTACGCTGAAGATGCTACGTTGGTCGTCAAGCCAGGGAGGGTGGTAAGCGGAAAGGATAATATCCAAAATGCGTTTATCGCCATCGCTGATTATTTTCAGCACCGACTGGTAGTAAGTCAGGGAAAGATGGAGATTATCGAAGGCGGTGGCAACGCGCTGGTGATAATGGAAACCCACCTGGCCATTCCTTCCCCTACGGGAAACGCCATCCAGGTTACGCGCCGCGCAACCTATGTTTTCCGCCAACAAGATGATGGCGGCTGGCTATGCACCGTGGATAACTCTTACGGAACCGATTTACTCGATGCAGAGGCTTAAATCCCCGCCCCCTGGTTAAAGTGCTCTTCACCAAATACGCCAGTAGAAAGATAACGATCGCCACGATCGCAAATAATCGCCACCACTACCGCCCCCGGATTCGTCTGTGCCACACGCAGCGCCCCGGCCACCGCACCGCCAGAGCTGACGCCGCAGAAAATCCCTTCGCGCACCGCCAGTTCGCGCATGGTGTTTTCCGCATCATTCTGATGAATATCCAGGACTTCATCCACCAGTGAGGCGTTATAAATCCCCGGCATATACTCCGCAGGCCAGCGGCGAATGCCCGGAATGCTGCTGCCCTCCTCCGGCTGTAAGCCCACAATGGTGACCGGTTTCGCCTGCTCACGCATAAAGCGCGAAACGCCGGTGATGGTGCCGGTAGTGCCCATGCTGGAAACAAAATGCGTAATACGCCCCGCCGTTTGCTGCCAGATTTCCGGGCCGGTCGTGGTGTAATGCGCGTAAGGATTATCCGGGTTGTTGAATTGATCGAGCAGCTTGCCCTCCCCGCGTTCAGCCATTAACAGGGCCAAATCACGTGCACCTTCCATCCCCTGCGCTTTGCTGACAAGAATAAGCTCCGCACCATAAGCCCGCATCGCGGCGCGTCGCTCCTGGCTCATGTTGTCCGGCATCAGCAGTTTCATACGATAACCTTTCAGCGCAGCAATCATCGCCAGCGCAATGCCGGTGTTACCGCTGGTCGCTTCAATTAGCGTATCGCCCGGTTGAATATCGCCGCGTTTTTCCGCTTCAACGATCATCGACAGCGCCGCCCGATCTTTAACCGATCCGGCAGGATTATTACCTTCCAGCTTGAGCCAGATTTCGCTGCCGTTATCCGGGCCCAGACGCTGAAGTTTAACCAGCGGCGTGTTACCGATGGTGTGTTCTAATGTGTTCACATTTTTGTCCAACAAAATGCCCGGCGGCGTTTCGCTACCGGGCCTGGGGAAGGCAAATTCAGGCAGAGCAAGCACCATGCTTCCCGGCCAAACCACGTGCGGTTAAGCTATCAGGCAGACTTCGCCAGAGCAAGCGGCTGCCGGGATTCTATACGCTCATTGCCGTTATATAAACGTGCGTGTTGCAGACCGACAAATAATCTTTCGCCGCGGACCGGCGCGTTTTCATCCTGCATAACTACGTTTAACGGCTCGTTATACCACCCCAGTGGCTGGACGACTAATTGGGTGTAGTGGCCTTTCGGGCTGGCTTCCAGTACCTGCACCGGCAACGGTGCATCAAGGCTGGTACGCCGGCTGATATCCACTTCCCACGGGCGCAGGAAAAGTTCGACCGGCCCCTGATGAGCTGGTGAATATCCCAGAGGCCAGCGGTGTGCGCCGACATGGAACTGACCACCGCGCACGGTGCCCTGCAAGCGATTGACCTCGCCCATAAATTCCAGTACGAAACGGGTCGCCGGTTCCCGCCAGACCTGATCCGGGACGTCTACTTGTTCAATATTGCCCTGACTCATCACCACCACGCGATCGGCAACTTCCATCGCTTCTTCCTGATCGTGGGTCACAAAGACGCTGGTAAACTTCAGCTCTTCATGCAATTGACGCAGCCAGCGCCGCAGCTCTTTACGAACCTGCGCATCCAGCGCACCAAAGGGTTCATCAAGCAGCAAAATTTGCGGTTCCACGGCCAACGCGCGCGCCAGGGCCACGCGCTGCTTCTGCCCGCCGGACAGCTGCGCCGGGAAGCGTTCGGCAAGATGCGACAACTGGACCATCTCCAGCAGACGGGTCACTTTCGCTTTAATGGTCGCAGCATTCGGGCGCTCGCGGCGTGGCAATACGCTCAAACCAAAAGCAATATTGTCGAATACCGTCATATGGCGAAACAGGGCGTAGTGTTGAAATACAAACCCTACCTTACGATCGCGCGCATGCAGGCGGCTGACGTCGGTGCCGTGAAAACGAATATTGCCGCTGGTCTGGTGTTCAAGCCCGGCAATAATCCGCAGCAGCGTGGTTTTACCCGAGCCTGAAGGCCCAAGCAACGCCACCATTTGTCCGGAAGGGATATCCAGCGAGATATCATTCAGCACCTGGGTGCGACCAAAAGACTTCTTAATTCTGGCAATCTCAATGCTCATGATTTCCCTCCTGTTGCAGGCGGCGCTCCTGATTGCTTAAACGCCACTGCAACGCACTCTTCAAAAACAGGGTCAAAATCGCCATCAACGCCAGCAGGGCGGCAGCGGTAAACGAGCCGACGGTATTATAGTCCTGCTCAAGCAATTCAATTTGTAGCGGCAGTGACAGGGTTTCACCACGAATGGAGCCGGAAACCACCGACACCGCACCAAACTCACCAATCGCACGGGCGTTGGTCAGCACCACACCGTACAGCAGCGCCCAGCGAATATTTGGCAATGTCACGCGCCGGAACATTTGCCAGCCAGAGGCACCCAGTAAAATGGCCGCTTCATCTTCGTGACTGCCCTGGCTGAGCATCACCGGCACCAGTTCACGCACCACAAACGGACAGGTGACAAAAATCGTCACCAGCACCATACCCGGCCAGGCAAACATTACCTGCAGATTATGCTCATCCAGCCAGCCACCGAGCGGACCATTAGAGCCGTAAAACAGCAGGTAAATCAGCCCCGCCACCACTGGCGAGACAGCAAACGGGATGTCCAGCAGCGTCAGCAATAGCTGGCGGCCAGGAAAGTTAAAACGCGTGACCAGCCACGCCAGCAGCGTGCCAAAAAGCAGATTAACCGGTACGGTGATCAGCGCAATCAGCACCGTCAGCCAGATGGCGTGCAGCATGTCCGGATCGCTTAAGTTTTGCAGTACCGGCGCTAATCCCTTACTGAATGCCTGGACGAAGATATACACCATCGGCACGACCAGAATGAACACCGACAGCAGCACGCCGGCCGCAATCAGAAACCATTTTCCCCAGTTAATACGGGGCGCGTCTAAACGTTTCACTTGAGCAACGATTGTCATTAATGACCTACCACACGTCGACCAAAGCGACTTTGCAGGGTGTTAATCGAAAACAGCAGCAATAACGAGGCGGCGAGGATCACCGAAGCAATCGCACTGGCCGCCGGGTAATCAAACTCCTGCAAGCGCACAAAAATCATCAGCGAAGTCACTTCAGTTTTCCAGGCGATATTCCCGGCGATGAAAATCACCGCGCCAAACTCCCCCAGACTGCGGGTGAAAGACAACGCCACCCCCGCCATCAGCGCCGGAGAAAGCTCGGGCAGCACGACTTTGCGAAAGCTTTGCAGCCTTGTCGCACCGAGGGTTTCCGCCGCTTCTTCATACTCCGGCCCTAATTCCTCAAGCACCGGCTGAACGGTACGCACCACAAACGGAATGCTGGTAAAGGCCATCGCGACCGCGATCCCAAGCCATGTATAGGTCACTTTGATATCAAACGTAGCCAGCCACTCACCGTAGAAGCCGTTGACCGAGAACAGCGAAGCCAGCGTCAAACCGGCCACCGCGGTTGGCAGGGCAAACGGCAGGTCGATCAGGGCATCCAGCAGCGTACGGCCGGGAAAGCGATAACGGGTTAAGATCCACGCCATCAGCAGACCAAATACGCCGTTAAATACCGAGGCCACAAAAGCCGACAGTAGCGTGACTTTATAGGCCGCAACCACCTGGGGATTGGTGATCACCTCCCAGTATTGTTCCCAGCTCATCTGGGAAAGTTGCATCACCAGCGCGCTTAACGGCAGCAGCATGATCAGGCATACAAACAGCAGGCTGGTGCCGAGACTTAAGGTAAAGCCCGGCAGCACGCGCCGGGTGGAAACTGCAAACATTACTTCCGCCCCGCCGCTAACAGTTTGTCTAATTCACCACCGCTGGCAAAATGGGTTTTCATCACTTCAGGCCAGGAGCCAAACCGGTCTTCCACGCGGAACAGGTCGGTCTGCGGGAATTTATCTTTCAGCTTGTCCATCACTTCAGCGTTGTTCACGCGATAGTAGTAGTCGGTAATAATGGTTTGCGCCTGCGGGCTATAGAGCCAGTTCAGGTAGGCTTTTGCCGCTTTTTCCGTGCCGTTAGCTTTAACGTATTTATCCACCCATGCCACCGGGAACTCCGCCAGAATATTGACTTTCGGCACCACAACCTCAAAGCCCTGCGCCTCATACTGTTTACGGATGTTGTTCACTTCAGATTCAAAGCTTATCAGTACGTCGCCCAGTCCGCGTTCCACAAACGTGGTGGTAGCACCACGACCGCCGGTATCAAATACTTCGACGTTCTTGAGAAACTGAGTCATAAACTGCACGGTTTTGGCCTTATCGCCGCCGTCGGCTTTATCCGCCGCGCCCCAGGCGGCTAAATAGGTGTAGCGTGCGTTACCAGACGTTTTCGGATTCGGGAAGATCAGCTTCACGTCAGAACGCACCAAATCGTTCCAGTCATGAATATTTTTTGGGTTGCCCTTGCGGACCAGAAACGCCATCGTTGAGTAGAACGGAGAGCTGTTGTTGGGCAAGCGGCTCTGCCAGTCAGCTGGAATAAGCTTGCCTTTATCGTGCAGGATTTGCACATCGGTCACCTGATTATAGGTAACAACATCAGCCTTCAGCCCTTGTAAAATCGCCAGCGCCTGTTTTGATGATCCGGCGTGAGATTGTTTGATGGTCAGCTTATCGCCGCCATTATCGTTGGCCCATTGCTGTTCAAAAGGCGGATTAAGGGCCGCAAATAGCTCGCGGGAAACATCATAAGAACTGTTCAGCAGTTCGGTCGCCTGTGCCTGCGCAGTCAGCAACACGGATGCCGCCAGGACCAGATACCTTTTTTTCAGTGATTTAGCGACCATTGCGCACCCTTATAAATTTGATGACTTTCTAATAGCCATAATATTTATAACGGACGTGAAAGGAGTAACGGTTTTATATACCGTTTCGTGATTTTCCAGTCGAAAAGGGAATAAGAAGAAACCAGGGCTGCGAATAAACGCAGCCCTTTTTATCAGCGTTTGAGCGCGCCGTAAACCCCGTCAACAATCCAGCCATAGGTGGCTGCTGGCAGTTGTCCGCTAACGAAGAGGTTAGGATTGACATGCGGATCGGCAACCGGCGAATGCGGCTTATTGCTCAAGACAACAATAGCCATGTGCTTTTGCGGATCGATGACCGTCAGCGTTCCGGTCCACCCGGTATGTCCGTAGGTTTGCGGTGTGGCCAGCATACCGAACGTTGAGGTCATAGAGGCATTGGCATTCACTCGCCAGCCGAGACCATACGTCGGGTCGGCTGATGAACTGCGGGTAAACGCCTCGGTGGTTTTTTGATCGAACAGCGTGACGTTTTTATAATGGCCGCCATTAAGCATGACCTGCATCAGGATAGCGATATCACCGGTATTCGAAAACAGCCCGGCATGGCCGGAAACACCGCCCATGGAATACCATGCCTTTTCATC
Organism: Superficieibacter electus; assembly: GCF_002915575.1. Classification (GTDB taxonomy): domain Bacteria; phylum Pseudomonadota; class Gammaproteobacteria; order Enterobacterales; family Enterobacteriaceae; genus Superficieibacter; species Superficieibacter electus. Next base: position 80,164 of record NZ_PQGD01000020.1, on the reverse strand, counting down.
ATGGACTTCCCCCTGCAGGGTATAAGTACGCACGTTGGGAAAATCAATCACCCCGTCACGGGTATTACCGTGCAGTTCCGTCGCGGCTATTTGCGCGGGCTGAAAGCCTTTTTGCAGCGGATTAAATACCGTATGCGTCAGCCCCAGTGGACGGTAAATATTCTCTTCCACATAGTGGTCCAGCGGCTGACCGGTGACTGACTCAATAATAAAGCCGAGGATCATATAATCGACATCGCTATAAACGTGGCGACTACCTGGAGCGTATTCCAGCGGCGTGCGTTTGATCATCTCAAGGGTGGTGGCTTTGTTCTGGGAATACAGCGTGCCCGCCACTTTTTTATTGGGATACTGCGGGTCGGCAGGAAAACCCGCAGTGTGATGCAGGATATCGACAATACGCAGCGTGTCTTTACCCTTTATCTTATCCGTCGGTCGATCGGCAAAGCCAGGAAGATAATGCGCCACCGTATCGTTGATATTAATTTTGCCCTCGTAGACCAGCTTTTGCAGCGCGAAATTGGTGGCATACATTTTGGTGTTAGAGGCTAAATCATATAACGTCTCCGGCGTGGCCTTAACTGGCGTGGAGAGCAGTGTTGAGCCCTCGTATTTTTTGGCGTAGCCCCAGGCTTTTTGCAACACGATATGGTTATCTTTCAGGATGAGGACATTCATCCCTGGATACCCTGCGTCTACCTGCTGCTGAATCCATGACTCCAGCCGATGCAGTTTCTGACTGTCAAAACCGACAGATTCCGGGCTGGCGACAGTTAACGGCGCGGTGTCAGCCGCCTGAGCAGGGAGTACGACTGCGAAGAAAACCGCGAGAAGTGGTGTTAATTTCATGGCTAATCCCTTAACGTAAATCGACATTTTTACAGCCAAATAGTGCGGTAATGATAAATCCGGCGACGTAGGCGACGAGAATGCCACCGCCGTAGACGGCAATAGCGGGGAAAATCCCTTCGTGCGATGTCATCAGCGGTAACGCCACCAGTCCGGACGGACCAAATGCACTGTTCAGCCCCACCGGCAAACCTAACCAGGCGATAGTACCAATGAAAAGCCCGCCGACAGCCCCGCCAAGGCAGGCGGTAACAAAGGGTTTCATTCGCGGCAACGTCACGCCATAAATCAGAGGCTCTCCCACGCCCAGCAGGCCAGGAATAATTGCACCGCGAATTTGTGAGCGAAGGAGTGAGGCTTTATCTGACCGCCAGTATAGCGCCAGTGCCGCGCCAACCTGGCCGGCACCCGCCATGGAGAGGATTGGAAATAAAGAGTTAAACCCCTGGGAATCCATCAGCGCCAGATAAACCGGAATAAATCCCTGATGCACCCCAAAAACCACCGCAATCAGGAATACCCCGGCCAGCACCGCGCAGCCGAGTGGATTACTGTTCAGGTGCATAAACAGCCACGACATGCCCTGGAATAGCCAGACGCCGATGGGCATGATGATGATAAAAGTTAACGCCGCTGTGATAAGCAAGGTCAGCATGGAGGTCAGGATCATATCCAGTTCATCGGGTACGTAGCGTCTGATGAAGCGTTCGATTTTCGCTCCCGCCCACGCGGCAAGCAGCACGCCAATGATATTACCGCGCGGATCGATAGTTATGCCGAAGAAATCCTGCAACCCGGAGTAATAGCCTACCGTCGCCTGCGGGTTATACCCGAGGATAAAGAGCGAGGCAATAATCGCCCCATTGACGCCGGTACCGCCAAACGCCTTTTGCGCATTATAACCGACCAGCAGCACCAGGAAGGTGAACAGACCTTTGCTAAACACCTTTAAAAAATTCAGCGCATCCGGCAGAGTGCCTTTGGCATCTGGCGCAACGTGCATCAACGTCCCCATTAACGTGGCGATACCCAGCATCAACCCCGCTGCAATAAAGCCGGGAATAAGGGGAGTAAAAATGGTGGCAAAATTAGCCAGAAATTGTTGAACCGAGGATTGCTGCTTACTTTTTAGCTGGCTTTTATTTTCCGCCGCGATGGATTTAAGATCCTTATTGCCAAGAAGCGCATTCATTGCCTCCGCGGCACGCTGGGCCTTGCCGACGCCAAAGACAACCTGTACCTCATTGCCGTTGATCACCACGCCGCTCACCTGCCCGGCAAGTTTTTCGCTAATGGTGTTATCAATGCGCGTGGTATCCAGCACCCGCAGGCGCAGGCGAGTCATACAATTCCCGCACGAGGTAATGTTTTCGTTGCCACCCACCAGCGTGATAATTTGCGCCAGTAATTCTTTACCTATTGTTTTTGCCATTATTTTTCTCATCCGTGCTACAGAAGAATGAATAACATCATTATGCGCTCAGAGAGCGTCGTGCCCAGCGTTGAACAAAAGATTTTCCAGAAAGGTCACAGTATGGGAGGGAAAGTGGGATAACGCATTTTAAAGCAATGACAAAACCATGTTATTTAGCGGGTTAGAGGAGCCACCAGAGCACGTGTGTATCATGCCGGGTGGCGGCTTCGCCTTACCCGGCCTGCCAATATTAAATATCAACAAGTTATTATTAAAATGCAGGCCCGCGCAAGCGCAGCGCCGTCGGGCACGCGGAGCACGTCGACGCTTGCCCGTTCCCTTTATTTATAGCGCCAGCAATCTGTCGAGCGACGGTGCAAAGTAATAACCACCGGTGACCGGACGGGTAAAACGCAGCATTGCGTCACGTTTGCCGTCGGTATCGCCAAACATACTCAGCAGCTGTTGTTCGATGTTGTACAGGCGCGCGCAGTAGGCACAGAAGTACAGGCCGTGGGTGCCGCTCGCCGTGCCATAAGGCAGGCTCTGGCGGACAATTTTCAGGCCCTTACCGTTCTCTTTGAGATCGACCCGGCTGAGATGCGATGTTACCGGACGCTCGTCACCGTCGATCTCTTCATTGTCCGCTTTGGTGCGGCCGATCATCATCTCCTGATCGTGCGTGCTCATCCGGTTTAGCTGTTTAAGGTTATGCTCCCAGCGCTGAACAAACACGTAACTGCCACCCGCATCAATGCCCTCTTTGATCACCGCCACCTCGCGGCGCGTGTCTTCACCCGCCGGGTTTTCGGTGCCGTCAACGAAGCCACTCAGATCGCGGTCTTCCACCCAGCGGAAACCGTGGATTTCTTCCTGAACGTCCAGCGCGTCACCAAACGCCTCCAGTGCAGCCTGAGCGAGGGAAAAGTTAACGTCGTGACGCAGAGAAAGTATGTGGATCAGCACATCATATTGCGTTGCCGGAGCAAGGCCTTTACCGTAAGGGATAAAGTCTTTCAACTCCTCAGCACCTTCACCATCGCTCAGTTCGCGCCACGTTTTATGCCCAAAGGCCACCACGGCACCCAATTGCGCATCAGGAAACTGCGCCTGAAAGGTGGCCAACTTATCGGCAAATCGTTTACTGCCTGCGCGCAGGGGATCGGTCTCCCCTTTTATATTGGCTTCAATCCAAATTGCCGCGCGACAATGTTCTGGCAAAATGCCACTCTGTACCTGAGACATTGCTACTCCTGAAAAATGCCACGCTACGGTGGCGTAAATGCAGCTATTGTACAGGGTTTTCAGCAGGGCAATTTGTTCAGGCGCAAATTAACGACGCCAGATAATCTTGCTCACTTTCCAGCTTTTCAAGGCATCGTCCGATGGCATCAGATCCGCCGGGCCGCTCCACTCACCGGTAAAGAGGTAGCTGATATGCTGGCTGCCTTCAGCCTTGCACTCAACATCACCGGCATGATCGCCTGATGCTTTCTGACAGTTGCCATAGGCTTTTTTATATAAATCGCTGAAGACGCTGCCAATTTCTCCGCCGTCGGCAGTTTTGATATCGGGGTCCTGGATATCGATTTGGCTGACCGTGCCGCTGTCGCCGTTAATCACCAGCGCCACTTTGTTGTCTTTCACGGCTTCAAAAAAGCGCACAATGTTACCGTTGTCGGTTTTCATGCCGCTACGAAGGTGGTAGCTGCTGCCCAGCGCCTCACCGATGGCCTCTTCTTCCAGCGGCGTTGTACTGCTAATGCCATTAACGCCTTGCTCGGTGACCTCATCCGATGAACCAAACCAGTTCCACGGATTTGCCGCCGACCAGTTAACCGAGGACATTGTCGAACAGCCAGCCAGTGCCAAAGGCATAACGCACATCAATAAACGCAGCGATTTCATTCACACATCCTCTCTTTTCAATTCAACGCCTGTTGGAGTACAGCAACGGCAAAAAGTGCCGTTTAATCTGTCTGATGAGTAAAACAGGCGCGTAAACGTCGGTTGGTCATCAGCCATATCAGGGCGTAGACATCCAGTACTACCAGCGCCAGGCCCGTCCCGCTCACGGATTCGCCGAAATACCATAGCAGAGGCTGCCAGAACAATAAGCACAACTGAGCGAGTATCAACACCCAGCGTAACGCTGACCAGAAGCGGGGAAAACGCTGCCGTCGGCCGGAAAAGATAAAGGTCACCACGGCGGGTACACCCGGGAGTAACCCCCACCAGAAATTATCATGATCGGGATAGAACAGATTTAGCAATGCATCGCCCTGTCCACGCGACGCCCCAGCCATAATAAATAATACCCAGGTGCGTGCCTGAAGAAGCAGTACACACCAGAATAAAAAAGGGAGTTTTAACAGCCCGTTACGGTCGTAATCAGAAGGAAAATCCATGCGTCCGCCTGAAAATAAAAGCGCATTATACACGTCATCGGGGTGATGTCCTGTCCGCCAGAATAAATCCGCCAGGGTCCGGTTCCATCCTGTTTTTTCTGTAACAACGCCTCATAATATCGGGCATTTCATCAACAAGGAGTGTGTATGTCATTTTTCCGTTATGGCCTGCTTGCAGGTATATTATTTTCCGTTACCGCCTGCAATGAGGCGGGCGAGACAATCGCTATCCCGGATACGGGTCATCAGGTCACCGTCAGCGAGCAGACGCTGCGCGACGCACGCAAAGGTTTCACTACCCACATCATTGAAAAGAGCTTCACCGACTCGGGCAATCTGGTCACCCCGCCGAAAGACGTGTATGTCCTGACCAGCTATCCGACGAAACTCGGCAATATGGCGGCTTACGTCACACCCGACCCTCATGACGGCAAGCGCCATCCGGCGGTGATCTGGATCACGGGCGGCTACGGCGGATTAAGCGACGGCGAGTTTCACTGGCAGCAGCAACCTCGCGAAAACGACCAAAGCGGCAGCGCGTTCCGCAAGGCCGGGCTGGTGGAAATGCTACCGAGCTTCCGTGGCGAAGATAATAACCCCGGCAGCTATGAAATGTTCTACGGTGAACTGGACGATATTGATGCCGCGTATGACTGGCTGGCCAGGCAGCCGTGGGTCGATCCTGAGCGTATTTATCTGGCCGGACACAGCACCGGCGGTACGCGCGTGCTACTTGCCAGCGAATACAGCAACAAATTCCGCGCTTATTTCAGTCTCGGCGCGGTACCGGACTTGAAAGCGCGCGTTGAAGGCGGAAATATGATGGTCCCGGTGCCTTTTGAGAAAACGGACAACGAGTATCGTTTACGTTCGCCGGCGACCTTTATTAAATCGATAAAAAAACCGACGTGGTATTTTGAAGGTGCAGCAGAGTACTGGAAGGCATTTGATAATATTGCCGTCGTCGTTAAAAAAGAAAAAATCCCATTAATCATCAATAAAATCCCCAACGGCGACCACTTCAGCATTATCGCGCCCGTCACCGAAATGATTGCGCAAAAAATCCTCAAGGATACCGGCGAAAAGTGCAATATTGTCTTTAGTGAAGACGATCTGAAACAAATTTCCAGCGAGATCGAATAAAAGCAACCGGCTCCCTGTCGTTCGACGCGGCAGGGAGAACGCGTCAGTCAATAATCTCTTTTTTTATAATGATAAATGGGATAACCATACTCAGCGGTGAAACAAGCCCACAGCCGTTGACTGGTTTTTACCCACCATAACGCTACACCATCAGCAATAAAAAAAAGTGCGGACAGGACAGTGACGGGTTCACCTTGCGTCCAGCTAAAAAGCGGCCAGCATAGATGTAAACATTGGCCGAGGATTAATAGCCAGCGTCCGGTGCACCAGAGTCCCCAACACTGATAAGGTCCGGGTTGCCTCGGCCTGATAAACAGCACAAAAACCAACAATGCAGGTATGCCAGGCGATAAGGCTATCCAAAGCTCGCCTCCGGAAAAATGAACGCCGTCAAAAGCAATAGCATGCATTACTGAGCTAAAAGTACGTAACTGTAATAACAATACGCCCCAGAATAGCCAGGGAAGTTTCAGCATCCCCCCGTCATCATAATCAGACGGAAACAATAAAGGCTTAGTACTCTTCATCTTCAATCAAACGCTTACCCAGCGTCAGTACGTCGGCGGTTTCATAGCCCAGCCGCTCATACATTCCCAGCACCACATCATTGTCTTCACGCACCATGATCTGCACTTTCGGACAGCCGCGCGCAATGAGCTTTTTCTCCAGCCGGTTCAACAGCGCATTGGCAATGCCGCGCCCGCGATATTCCGGATGCACGCCGAGGTAATAGGCCGAGCCGCGATGCCCGTCATAACCGCCCATCACCGTGCCCACCACTTCGCCATTGACTTCAGCGACCAGAAACAAACTGACGTCGTGGTTCACCTTACGTTCGATGTCCATTTCCGGATCATTCCATGGACGCAGCAGATCGCAGCGCTCCCAAAGCGTAATGACCTCTTCGAAATCCTGCTGGCGAAATACGCGTATCTCCATGGTATTGAGTGCCTTTTCAGGTTAAAAAACTGATTATGGCGCGAACATGCCGATTAGCCAATAACTTGCGAAACCGTTGTAAAAAAATGGCATAATGTCGAACGTTCATGCATTGAAATGAAAAGTAAAACAATTCTCATCACGATTGTTCGTAACGGCACTCGCGATACGATATAACATCTGTCACCTTTTTCTTTACAACCCAGGCCGAATGAGCACTTTTAAACCCCTAAAAAAACTCGCCTCGCGCCGCCAGGTACTTAAAGCCGGGCTGGCCGCCCTGACACTGTCAGGCATCTCCCACGCGATGGCGAAGGATGAACCCCTTAAAAAAAGTAACAGTCATAGCAAGCCCGCAGCAAAAAAAAGCGGAGCCAGGCGCGTGGTGGTTCTCGACCCGGGTCATGGCGGTATTGATACCGGCGCGATTGGTAGCAACGGTTCCAAAGAAAAACATGTCGTACTGGCGATTGCCAAAAACGTGCGTTCCATTTTACAAAGCCAGGGTATTGATGCGCGGCTAACGCGTTCTGGCGACACCTTTATTCCGCTTTACGATCGCGTTGAAATCGCCCATCAGCACGGCGCTGACCTGTTTATGTCGATCCATGCGGACGGATTTACCAATCCTTCGGCGGCTGGCGCGTCGGTCTTTGCCCTCTCCAACCGGGGGGCAAGTAGCGCGATGGCGAAATATCTCTCCGATCGTGAAAACCGTGCGGATGAAGTGGCCGGTAAAAAAACCACCGACAAAGATCATCTTCTCCAGCAGGTGCTGTTTGATTTGGTGCAGACCGACACGATTAAAAACAGCCTGACGCTTGGCTCACATATCCTTAAGAAAATTAAGCCAGTGCATCGCCTGCATAGCCGGAGTACGGAACAGGCGGCGTTTGTGGTCCTGAAGTCTCCGTCCATTCCTTCGGTGCTGGTGGAAACCTCGTTTATCACCAATCCGGGAGAAGAAAAGCTGCTCGGTACCACAGCGTTTCGCCAGAAGATTGCCAGTGCGATTGCCTCTGGCATCATCAGCTATTTTCACTGGTTCGATAATCAAAAAGCTCACGCGAAGAAACGTTAATGAAACCCGATGCGCAGCAGGTTAAAGCCTTTTTACTCCAGTTACAGGATGACATTTGTCAGCAGCTTGCTGCACAAGACGGCCACCCCTTTACTGAAGATAACTGGCAACGCGAAGCAGGCGGCGGCGGGCGCAGCCGGGTGCTGCGCGATGGCGGTATTTTTGAGCAGGCGGGCGTCAATTTTTCACACGTCTTTGGCGCACAGATGCCCGCCTCCGCTACCGCGCACCGCCCGGAACTTGCCGGACGTCGTTTTGAAGCCATGGGTGTATCGCTGGTGGTTCACCCGCGTAATCCCTATGTTCCAACAAGCCATGCCAACGTGCGCTTTTTTATCGCCGAAAAACCGGGTGCCGATCCGGTGTGGTGGTTTGGCGGCGGCTTTGATTTAACGCCTTATTATGGTTTTGCAGAGGACGCAGTACACTGGCACCGCACAGCGCGCGATCTTTGTCAGCCGTTTGGCGACGACGTTTACCCTCGCTATAAAAAGTGGTGCGACGACTATTTCTTTCTCAAACATCGCAATGAACAGCGCGGCATCGGCGGCCTGTTTTTTGACGATCTGAATACGCCGGATTTCGATACCTGCTTCGCCTTTATGCAGGCGGTCGGAAAAGGCTATACCGCGGCGTATATGCCTATTGTCGCCCGTCGCCGGGGAATACCATTCACCGAACGCGAGCGCAATTTCCAGCTTTACCGTCGCGGCCGTTATGTGGAATTCAACCTGGTATGGGATCGCGGCACCTTATTTGGCCTGCAAACCGGTGGGCGCACGGAGTCAATTCTGATGTCAATGCCACCGCTGGTACGCTGGGAGTATGACTGGCAGCCGGAAGACGGTAGCCCGGAAGCGGCGCTAAGCGAGTTTATTAAGGTGCGGGATTGGGTGTGACCAACGGCATCCACATTTCTGATAGCAGGAGCTACGCAAAATGACCGATCGCCTTCCCTGTAAAAATCCCGAATGCACAAACCGTATCCTGCCCGAAACGGCGGCCCGCACGCAGGGCTTTTGTATGCCCTGTGTTAACGCCCGAAAAAAGCAGGAATATGATGACTATATTCGGTTGAACAGGAAAACCATCAACGCCTTTGCAGGCGTCAGCGATCCGGTTGAGATGCTTAAACTGGTGCATCAGCCACGGGAGCATGACCCACTCATTTCCTGGACGCCGTGCCCTTCCCCCACCGATGAACTCTATCTGCGGCTCACAGCCGATCAAGCCAGCAACATGGCGGCGTATGCAACGGTATTGTTGGATGAAGGAAGTCACAGTGAAGCGATGGAAATCCTGCTGTGCCTGGCGGCTTTTACCGGGGCCAATCTTGATGACAGCTTGCGTAAATGGACGTTTGACGACGATGTCGATTTCTGGTCGGCGTTGCCCTTTCACCGCGCCCCGCCGGATGTACGCGACAGGCTGTTAAAGCAGGTAGAAACCGATGCGAAAAATCGCAATTTACTGCTGCAATGCCTGGCCTGGATCGGTGATGAAGTCGTTGTCGAATCCTTCGCCCGCTGGCGACAAGTGCCGCCGTCCTGGCGTGATTCGCTTTATGTGCCGCCTGAGGACTATGCCCGCGAGGCCGGATGGGAGCTGACCGAAGAAGGCCACCGGCGTAACCTCTATTTTTCAGCGTGTTTTCATCTACAAAAACAGGCGCTACCTCAACCTGAAAGACTCCGCGTTGCCGTAACGCGCGGCGACAACTGCCCTAACTGCTCGCTAAAACTTACCAATTTATTTGAAATTTCCCCCGCTGCCGTTGGCCTTAACATTGGGGACTGGTCCCTGATGATACGCATTATGACCTGTGAATGCTGTAGCGCTTATGGCACCGTTTATGGAAAGATTGACTCACAAGGACAGGCGCACTGGTCTGACCAAAACGCGTCGACCACGCTGGCAACACGCCGTGCGGACGACTGGCTGCTGCTTCCTGTGAATGCTGTAGAACTCGCTGAACCTCGCGCCCCGCTCTTCGCCGCAGATCAGTTCCTGCCAACGACATTTTCTCAGCTTGGCGGTCATCCGACGTGGATTCAGGATGCGGAGTATCCGCAATGTCCTGCCTGTACTCAGAGCATGATGTTTGTTGCGCAGATTGATTATCAGGATATTGATCCGTATGGCGAAGGACTCATTTATGGCTTTATCTGCCCGCAATGTCGCACTACCGCGACGACGTTTCAGCAAACGTAAGGCGCAAGTGTGGCAGGGCAGCCCGGAAGCCGCCCGGAGTAATCGTTAACACACCATCTCAATGATCATCGCCTGCCAGGGAGACAGCGTTTTTTCCACCTGCTCCCCTGGATAGTTATTGATAACAACCTGCAGGCTGTCGCCGATCTCAATACCGTCCGGGAAAGGCACTCCCTCGTCAGACAGGTTGGCAATCACCAGCCAGCAGCGTTCTGCGTGGGTCCGGCGGTAGCAAAATAGCGCCGGGGGAAATCATTAAATATGAAGCCAGCCAGGCGACGCCCTGGTCATTTTTCTGGATGGGATTTCGTGGTTCGCTGGTCAAACATTATCTGCAACGCTGTCGACTGTCACCGCAGGAGCCAGTATTTCATGAAAGTCAGGCCGGGATTATTAAAATCTGTTTAGCGAAATCATTGAAATATCAGTCCTGGGCGCGAATAGCGACATTTTGTTAACCTCCAGATTGACCGAAATCATTTATCTTTTATGCCAGACCTTTCCGAGCGAAGAGCAGTCCGCGCGCAAAAAACCCAAAAAAAATTGCCATTCAGGCAATGCAATACATACGCAATCACTACGACAGAAATATCCGCATTGACGAAATTGCGTGTTATCTGAACATTGACAGAACGTATTTACACCGGTTATTTACGCAGGAATTTCGGCAAAGCCCAAAAGAGTATCTGACGCGCGTCAGAATGGATAAAGCACAGGCTCTACTCGTCAATACGCACTACGCGATCGCCACAATTGCCTTGTCCGTCGGCTATCAGGATGCGCTGCTGTTTTCTAAAGTATTTCGCCATCACATCGGTATTTCACCGACTGATTATCGCAAGAACCGACAGAAAAATGCCGCTCACCGGTAGGGTGAGCGGCAATCAAATTACCTTATCTGCACCAATTACAGCGGCTGCGTCTGCGCTTCCACCACTGCCAGCGCCACCATATTCACGATACGACGCACAGAAGCGATCGGCGTTAATACATGCACCGGTTTCGCCACGCCCATCAGTACCGGCCCCACCGTCACGCCTTCCGAACTGGACACGCGCAACAGGTTGTAACTGATGCGGGCCGCTTCCATATTCGGCATCACCAGAATATTGGCCGAGCCTTTCAGCGGGCTGTCCGGCATACGCTCGTTACGGATGCTTTCAACCAGCGCGGCGTCACCGTGCATTTCACCGTCGATCATCAGTTCCGGCGCACGCTCGCGAACCAGCGCCAGCGTCTCGCGCATTTTGGTCGCGGCGGCGCAGTTCGATGAGCCAAAGTTGGAATGCGATAACAGTGCCACACGCGGCTCAATACCAAAGCGACGTACGGTTTCCGCTGCCATTACGGTGATTTCTGCCAGTTGTTCAGGGGTTGGATCGTCGTTGACGTAGGTATCAGCAATAAAGGTGTTGCCGCTCGGCAACAGCAGCGCATTCATCGCCCCTGCCGTATGCACGCCATCGCGGTAGCCGAAGAGTTGCTGGATCACGCCGAAATGCTCATGATAATCACCAACGGTACCACAGATCATGGCATCGGCTTCACCACGCTGCACCATGATCGCGCCGATCACCGTGGTATTGCTGATCACCGCCCGCTGCGCCTGCTCCTGCGTGACACCACGGCGCTTCATGATGTTGTAGTACTCCATCCAGTACTCTTTAAAGCGCGGATCGGATTCGTTATTAACGATCTCAAAGTCAACGCCGGGTTTGATTTGCAGGCCCAGTTTCTGAATGCGCATTTCAATCACGCCCGGACGCCCGACCAGAATCGGTTTTGCCAGACCCAGGGTAACCAGTTCCTGCGTGGCATGCAGCACGCGGTTATCTTCCCCTTCCGCCAGCACGACACGCTTCGGTTCGCTGCGCGCCTGGGAGAAGATCGGCTTCATAAACAGGTTGGTTTTATAGACGAACTCGCTGAGTTTATCGACGTAGGCATCAAAGTCTTCGATAGGACGGGTCGCCACGCCGGAGTCCATCGCCGCTTTTGCCACTGCCGGGGCGATTTTCACAATCAGGCGCGGATCGAACGGCTTAGGAATGATATATTCCGGGCCAAAGCTCAAATCCTGGTCGCCATAAGCTGACGCCACAACCTCGCTCTGTTCAGCATGCGCCAGTTCAGCAATCGCGTGTACCGCCGCCAGCTTCATCTCTTCGTTAATGGCGGTTGCGCCGACATCCAGCGCACCGCGGAAGATGAACGGGAAGCACAGCACGTTGTTTACCTGGTTCGGATAATCTGAGCGTCCGGTACAAAGAATGGCGTCCGGACGCACTTCCTTCGCCAGCGGCGGCAGGATTTCCGGCTCCGGATTCGCCAGCGCGAGGATCATTGGCGCGCGGGCCATTTTTTTCACCATCTCCGGGGTCAGCACTTTCGGCCCGGAGCAGCCGAGGAAGATGTCCGCGCCCTCAACTACGTCTGCCAGCGTGCGTTTGCCGTCATCCTCCACCGCATAAGCCGCTTTGGTTTCCGCCATATTCGGCTCGCGGCCTTTATAGATAACGCCTTTGGAGTCGCAAACCACGATATTGTGTTTTTGCATCCCCAGCGCCACCAGCAGGTTCATACAGGCGATGGCCGCCGCGCCCGCGCCGGAAACCACCATCCGCACGTCGGAGAGATTTTTCTCCACTACCCGCAGACCGTTAAGAATGGCGGCAGTGCTGATGATCGCCGTGCCGTGCTGATCGTCATGGAATACCGGAATATTCATGCGCTCACGCAGTTTTTTCTCAATATAGAAGCACTCTGGTGCTTTGATATCTTCGAGGTTAATCCCGCCGAAGGTCGGTTCCAGCGCTGCAACGACGTCGATTAGCTTGTCCGGGTCGTGCTCGTCAATTTCAATATCAAACACGTCGATGCCGGCGAATTTTTTAAACAGAACGCCCTTGCCTTCCATCACTGGTTTGCCTGCCAGCGCGCCGATATTGCCCAGACCCAGTACGGCAGTACCGTTAGACACCACCGCCACCAGATTGCCACGCGCGGTGTATTTGTACGCTGCCAGCGGGTCTTTCTCAATTTCCAGGCACGGTGCCGCCACGCCCGGCGAGTAGGCCAGCGCCAGATCGCGCTGGGTGGCGAGCGGTTTAGTAGGAGAAACCTGGATTTTCCCCGGAACAGGGTACTGGTGGAAATCAAGTGCGCTTTGTTTCAACTGGTCATCCATCTTCTTGTTCCTTTCATTTCGGACTAAAGGTGATCCTGATGTTCACCTGGAGGTCTACAGAGATCCCGGTGTAAGAGAGGCTCACCGGTGGTATAGCGTCTAGTATCACCCCAGACGGCTTCCTAAACTTTGAAGGACACCAAACTCTTACCATCTAAAAATACAGTTTTTTAACAAAACACACACCAACTCGTTGCACCTCAGCGCAGCAAGGCCGCCTGCTTCTGCTATGCTTTTTGGTTATGTACGTTGTTTTTTATCCAGAAGTGCGAGCCTAAGCACTCGTATAACTATTTGCTTTTTAAGGAGTCTTTAATGAACCAGCTAGACGGAATTAAACAGTTCACTACCGTTGTAGCCGACAGCGGTGATATCGAATCTATTCGCCACTACCAGCCGGAAGACGCCACCACCAATCCTTCTCTGCTTTTGAAAGCCGCAGCGCTCGATCACTTTGCGCATCTGATTAAAGACGCGATCGAGTATGGCAAGCAGCGCGGCAAGACCCAGGAGCAGCAGGTGGCGGAAGCCAGCGACAAACTGGCGGTCAATTTTGGTGTGGAAATTCTGAAAAGTGTGCCGGGCCGCGTCTCTACCGAAGTGGATGCGCGTCTGTCCTATGACAAAGAAAAAAGCATTGAGAAAGCACGGAAATTTGTCCAGCTCTATCAGGATCAGGGCATTAATAAATCGCGCATTCTGATCAAGCTGGCCTCGACGTGGGAAGGCATTCGCGCCGCAGAGGAGCTGGAGAAAGAAGGCATCAACTGTAATCTGACGCTGCTTTTCTCTTTTGCCCAGGCGCGGGCGTGCGCGGAAGCGGGTGTATTTCTGATTTCGCCTTTCGTGGGCCGTATTTACGACTGGTATAACACCCGCAAGCCAATGGACCCTTATCGCGTTGATGAAGATCCGGGCGTTAAATCGGTACGCAACATCTATGATTATTACAAACAGCATCGCTACCCCACTATCGTTATGGGGGCGAGCTTCCGCAAAACCGAGCAGATCCTGGCGCTGGCTGGCTGTGATCGCCTGACCATTTCCCCGGACCTGCTGCAAAAATTGCAGGACAGTAACGAGCCGGTTGAACGCAAACTGGTGCCGCCTTCGACCACTTTCCATCGTCCGGCACCGATGACCGAAGCTGAATTCCGCTGGGAGCATAACCAGGACCCTATGGCGGTAGAAAAGCTGTCGGACGGTATTCGTCAATTTGCCGTCGATCAGCGCAAACTCGAAGATTTGCTGGCCGCTAAACTGTAACTTATTGTCACGGAGAACATTATGTCCCGAAGAGAGCTTGCCAACGCCATTCGCGCCCTAAGTATGGATGCGGTCCAGAAGGCCAATTCCGGTCACCCTGGCGCACCGATGGGCATGGCGGATATCGCTGAAGTGCTGTGGAATGATTTCCTTAAGCACAACCCGACCGATCCGACGTGGTATGACCGTGACCGTTTTATTCTCTCTAACGGCCACGCCTCAATGCTGCTGTACAGCCTGCTCCACCTGAGCGGCTACGATCTGCCGATTGAGGAACTGAAAAATTTCCGCCAGTTGCATTCCAAAACGCCGGGGCATCCGGAGATTGGTTATACGCCGGGAATTGAAACCACCACCGGGCCGCTGGGTCAGGGTCTGGCCAACGCCGTCGGTCTGGCGATTGCGGAACGCACGCTGGCGGCCCAGTTTAACCAGCCGGATCATGACATCGTTGACCATTATACTTATGTCTTTATGGGTGACGGCTGTCTGATGGAAGGCATTTCTCATGAAGTGTGTTCACTCGCGGGGACGCTCGGTCTTGGCAAGCTCATTGGCTTCTACGATCACAACGGTATTTCCATCGACGGTGAAACCGAGGGCTGGTTTACCGATGATACGGCGAAGCGCTTCGAGGCGTATCACTGGCATGTAGTGCATGAGATTGACGGTCATGACCCGGAGGCGATCAAAAGAGCGATTCAGGAAGCGCAAAGTGTTAAAGACAAACCGTCCTTAATCATTTGTCGAACCATTATCGGTTTCGGCTCGCCGAATAAAGCCGGTAAAGAGGAATCTCACGGTGCGGCGCTCGGCGAAGAAGAAGTTGCGCTGGCGCGTAAGCAGCTTGGCTGGAACCATCCGCCATTTGAGATCCCAAAAGACATTTACCGGGCATGGGATGCGCGCGAGCGTGGCGAAAAAGGCCAGCAGTCGTGGAAAGCCAAAATGGCGGCCTACGAGAAAGCTCACCCGGAACTGGCAGCGGAATTCAACCGCCGGATGAGCGGCGGGATGCCGGAAAACTGGCAGCAAACGGTGCAGGATTACATCACGAAATTGCAGGCGGAACCGGCGAAAATTGCCAGCCGTAAAGCCTCGCAAAATACGCTTAATGTCTATGGCCCGAGCCTGCCGGAACTGCTCGGCGGCTCGGCTGACCTTGCGCCGAGTAACCTGACTATCTGGAAAGCGTCGGTATCGATAAAAGAAGATCTGGCGGGTAACTACATTCACTACGGCGTGCGTGAATTCGGTATGACGGCGATTGCCAACGGTATCGCCCATCACGGCGGGTTTATTCCTTATACCGCCACCTTCCTGATGTTTGTTGAATACGCCCGTAACGCGGCGCGTATGGCGGCACTGATGAAGGCGCGGCAGATCATGGTTTATACCCACGACTCCATTGGGCTTGGGGAAGATGGCCCGACGCACCAGGCGGTGGAGCAGCTCGCCAGTCTGCGACTGACGCCGAATTTCAGCACCTGGCGTCCCTGCGATCAGGTTGAGACTGCCGTGGCATGGAAAGCGGCGATCGAGCGCCATCACGGGCCGACGGCGCTGATCCTCTCTCGCCAGAATCTGGCGCAGATGGAACGTACCCCGGAACAGGTGGCGGACATTGCTCGCGGCGGTTATGTGCTGAAAGATGCGGGCGGCAAACCGGATCTGATCCTGATTGCCACCGGTTCAGAGCTGGAAATTACCGTTCTGGCGGCAGAAAAACTGCGCGCGGAAGGCGTGGCGGTGCGGGTGGTTTCCCTGCCCTCGACCGATACTTTTGACAGCCAGGATGAAGAGTACCGGGAATCGGTATTACCGTCAGACGTTGCGAAACGCGTGGCGGTGGAAGCCGGGATCGCCGACTACTGGTATAAGTACGTTGGCCTGAAAGGCGCGATTGTCGGAATGACCGGCTACGGTGAATCTGCCCCGGCGGAAAAACTGTTCCCGTACTTCGGCTTCACCGTAGAAAATATCGTCGAAAAAGCGAAGAAAGTGCTTAACGGGTGATCCATAAGGTGGGCCAGGCATCTGGCCCCTGCCAGTTATCGCAACTTGGCTCTTCGGCATATCGCACCAGACTGAAGCGCTGGCCGTCAAAACGCCAGCGCGTCTGGATACCGCAATCCGCCATTCCTCTTCCCTTTGCCAGCGTTGTCAACTCACGGTTTTTCTCATCGAAGCCAGCGTTCATCAGTTCCATATCCGTTTCACCGCTTCCCGGAGTAAACGGCAAGCGTAAACGTACCTGCCAGGAGGTAAAAGGCTTACGTCGTGACACCAGCCATGCCAGGTCAACCGTATTGTAGGCACCCGCTTCACAGCTTATCGCCATCAGCGCTTTATTGTCAGTCAGCGCCCAGATACGGACTTCACGACGGCTGGGATCTAATGAGCACTGAATATTACTCATTTTCCAGTTACCGTAGTCCAGTAGCGCGCTGCGCTCCTCATGAGTTAACGGCGTTGGGGTTGGATTCACTGCCACCACTTCTTTAAGGGCTGGCGCGGGAGGAACTCGCAGAGGAGGCTTGTTGCCCTTACTGATCCACGCCGTCTGGCTGCCAACACGTTTTTGCCGATCGTCAATAAACAGCAGGGCGGCTTTCAGCCCCCTGAGGGAAATTTTTTGTTGCCCGCCAGCCAGGGTAATTTCCTGCCCGTCCTGAATCTGGGCTAAAAAGGCGGCGACCGTCGCGCCGTCGCCAGTAATAACGCGAAGCGGATCGATGCGCCAGCGTGGCGGCGTGACTTTCAGTGGTTGTCCATCAAAGAGGAGGCGCGGAGCAATGGCAGCAGGTTTTGCAGAGGGAGGGGTGAGTCCACCAAGTTCAATACGCAGGCCGGCATCGTTATGCGCCCCCGCGCTGCGGCTTAGTGTCATCACGAAACCAAAATGCTGGCCGGTATTACGCGCGACACAAAAATTTTGGTTATTACAGGTAACCTGCCAGTCAGTAAATGCCTGTTGCGCGGGCGCAGCCCACGCTGCAGAGGCCCAACACCCTCCGATAAACCAAAACAGCAAAACGCGAAAATACATGAACGGCACAGCCCCGGCAGAATAGAGTCATTTCACACAGGGCGTAACTGTACTGGCAAAAATGTGCCGCTCAATCAGAATTATCGGATTGCGCTAATTAAAAAGTGTCAGGCCTGAAATCATTGTTGCATCAGCCCGCAAGCCTGAAGATATTGCAGCAGGATCACCGTCTTACCATCACGGATTTCACCGTTCGCGATCATCTCCAGCG
Source organism: Superficieibacter electus (assembly GCF_002915575.1). GTDB lineage: Bacteria > Pseudomonadota > Gammaproteobacteria > Enterobacterales > Enterobacteriaceae > Superficieibacter > Superficieibacter electus. The sequence goes on along the minus strand of NZ_PQGD01000020.1, from coordinate 62,406 downwards.
CACAGCTAAAGGGAATTTCCAGTACCTCAATGTCTTCATCTTCCACACCACCGCCCGCATTCGCACGCAGCGAATCATCATATTCAGCAATGAAAAAGTGGACGATTTCGGTCACGCCGCCGGGAGACATGTAAAGTTCGAACACTTTACGCACCTCGCCAACCCGGTAGCCGGTTTCTTCAATCGCTTCTTTGCGAATGCAGGCTTCCGGCTCGTCGTCGTCCAGCAGTCCTGCGCAGGTTTCAATCAGTCGCCCGTCAGCATTGCCGTTTACCCATGTCGCGACGCGAAACTGGCGAATCAGCACCACGGTATGTTTGTCGCGGTTGTAAAGCAGGATCGTCGCACCGTTACCCCGATCGTACACTTCGCGCTTATGGCGGATAACCTCGCCATTTTTACGCGTTAAATCGTAGGTAATGTTGCGCAGAACAAAGTAGTTTTCGGAGAGGATCTTATCTTTTATTACGTCAATCTTGAACGACATACAGGCTCCGCGAGTGAGAAAGAATAACTATCTTACGCCGCGGAACCCGTTTTGTCGTTAATGCGCGTTGACCGTGCTGACCCCAAGCCAGTCCAGAATGCCCTGCGCCGCGTGACGCCCTTCCGCCATCGCAGTGACTACTAAATCAGCGCCCCGCACCGCATCACCGCCAGCAAAGATTTTCGGGTTGCTGGTCTGGTAACGATAGTGGCTGTGGACGCTGGCGGCAATCCGTCCCCAGCTATCGACCTGAACACCCTGCGCTTCCAGCCACGGCATACGGTGGGGATGAAAACCGAAGGCCATAATGACCGCATCGGCTGGCATGACAAACTCGCTTCCGGAGATGGGTTTTGGACGACGACGCCCCTTCTCATCGGGTTCGCCAAGCTGCGTGCGCAGAAAACGCACGCCGCTAACCTGCCCGGCTTCGTCAACCTCGATGGTTACTGGCTGGACGTTAAACTCAAATTGTGCCCCCTCTTCGCGGGCATTTTTGACCTCTTTCTTCGAGCCTGGCATGTTTGCTTCATCACGGCGATAGGCGCAGGTTACATTGCTGGCCCCGTGACGTAGCGCGGTGCGCACGCAGTCCATCGCCGTGTCACCACCGCCGAGCACCACCACATTTTGTCCGCAGGTGTTGATCCAGGGAGCCTGTGGCGAGGCCTCCAGTCCCATCACGTTTTTAGTGTTGGCGATCAAAAACGGCAGCGCGTCATATACGCCCGGTGCATCTTCATTAGGCAGATCGGCTTTCATGGAGCGATAAGTACCAACGCCAATAAAGATCGCATCGTACTCATCCAGCAAGGTAGCCAGCGGAATGTCTTTATCGATTTCGCAATTAAGCTCAAAACGAACGCCCATCGCGGTAAAGATTTCCCGACGCCGGGCAAGAAGCGATTTATCGAGTTTGAAGGCGGGAATGCCAAAGGTCAGCAGCCCGCCAATTTCCGGATGGAGATCGTAGACCACCGGCTGTACGCCCTGACGTACCAGCACGTCGGCGCAGGCCAGACCCGCCGGCCCAGCACCAATAATGGCGACACGTTTAGCGGTGCTGGGCACCTGCCCTACATCAGGCCGCCATCCTGCGGCCAGCGCCTGGTCGGAAATGTAGCGTTCAATATTACCAATCGTCACCGCGCCGTGGGTATCGCGCACGGTACAGGCCCCTTCACACAATCGATCCTGCGGACATACGCGGCCGGTAATCTCCGGCAGGCAGTTGGTCTGATGTGAGAGTTCAACCGCCGCAGTGATATCGCCCTGTTTAACGCGGTCGATCCACTGGGGAATATGATTATGTAACGGACAGCTCCATTCACAAATGCTGTGCTCACCGCAGGTCAGGCAGCGCGCGGCTTCATCCTGCGCTTGCGCGTGAGTGAACGGTAGATAAATTTCCGCAAATCCTGTCTTACGGGCGGCGAGATCCAGCTTGTCAGGCTCGCCACGCGGCGGCGTGGCATCCATTTGTTCCCGCTTATTGAGAACCGGCGTTGCGGTTTCGGCAGGCCAGGGCTGCGTTTCACGTCTGGCAGCCTTTAACCGGCGGGCTTTTGCCAGTTCAGTTAGCCGCTCTGAACTCATGATATGCAGCGCATCCGCCGGACAGTTCTGTACGCAGGCAGGCCCGGCCTCCCGCGTCGCACACAGATCGCATTTATGCGCGGTGGCGGTCACTCTTCCTCGGGCGACAGGAGTGATCACCATTTGCATGGTACCAAACGGGCAGACCACCACGCAGGATTTGCAGCCGATACATTTTTCGTCGTTAACCTGTAGGGCGTGATTTTCCAGTTGGATAGCGCCTGTGGGACAACTACGCGCGCAGGGCGCATCTTCACAGTGATGACAGGTAATGGCATTTCGCTGCTCGCCATTTTTCACCACAGTAATACGCGGGCGGAAATGGGATTTTGCGATGACATGCTGCTCATCATTATGCGCCATTACACAGGCCACTTCGCAGGCATGGCAGGCAATACATTGTTGACTATCGGCCATAATAAAATGATTCATGGCGGGGTTCTCTTGTTGCGGAATAAGCCTCAATTTCCATAGGTGTATTTTCTTAACCGAACTCCATCACCCCGGCAATGGACATTTGCCTGGAAATTCACGCTATATTGCGCGAACCTGTAGTAGATCAATTTATTTCATGCCGTTTGAAATTACGTTTCATCCGCCCGGTCTGGATGGAATACCTCCCGACAGTAAGCGAATGTAGAGAAGGACAGGAAAGCGGCATGATAATTTACATTATCTCCTTAATTTCTCCACGATTACACCCGGCCTTGCCGCTACAGTGATGCAAGCAATGCAATAACAAAAAATGAGCAAGATGAGGTTCTGATTCCGATGGCGAATTTCTTTATTGATCGCCCCATTTTTGCCTGGGTGCTGGCGATTCTGCTGTGCCTGATGGGGACCCTGGCAATTTTTTCGTTACCCGTTGAGCAATACCCCGATCTGGCCCCGCCTAATGTGCGTATAACGGCTAATTACCCCGGCGCATCGGCACAAACGCTGGAAAATACGGTTACGCAGGTTATCGAACAGAATATGACCGGTCTCGATAATTTGATGTACATGTCATCACAAAGCAGCGCCACTGGCCAGGCTACCGTTACGTTAAGTTTTATCGCGGGTACCAATCCTGATGAAGCCGTGCAGCAGGTACAAAACCAGCTCCAGTCGGCAATGCGTAAATTGCCGCAGGCGGTGCAGGATCAGGGCGTGACCGTGCGTAAAACCGGCGATACCAATATTCTGACCATCGCCTTTGTGTCCACCGACGGCAGCATGGATAAGCAGGATATTGCCGACTACGTTGCCAGTAATATCCAGGAGCCACTCAGCCGCATCAACGGCGTCGGCGACATTGATGCGTATGGCTCGCAATACTCCATGCGCATCTGGCTGGACCCGGCAAAACTCAATAGTTTTCAACTGACGGCGAAGGATGTCACTGACGCTATCGAGTCCCAGAACGCGCAAATCGCAGTGGGTCAGCTCGGCGGTACGCCGTCGGTCGATAAGCAGGCGCTGAACGCAACAATCAACTCCCAGTCCTTATTACAGACACCGCAGCAGTTTCGCGACATTACGCTGCGGGTCAATCAGGACGGCTCGGATGTGACGCTTGGTGATGTGGCGAGTGTGGAAATGGGGGCTGAGAAATATGACTATCTCAGCCGCTATAATCGCCAGCCTGCTTCCGGTCTTGGCGTTAAGCTGGCATCCGGGGCCAATGAAATGGCGACAGCGGAACTGGTGTTAAAGCGTCTTGATGCCCTGTCAGAGTATTTTCCGCACGGTCTGGAATATAAAGTGGCTTACGAGACCACCTCTTTCGTTAAAGCCTCAATCACCGATGTGGTCAAAACGCTGCTGGAAGCCATTGTGCTGGTTTTTCTGGTGATGTTCCTGTTCTTACAAAATTTCCGCGCCACCTTAATTCCGACGATTGCCGTTCCCGTGGTACTGATGGGCACCTTCGCGGTGCTTTACGCTTTTGGATACAGTATTAATACCCTGACAATGTTTGCCATGGTGCTGGCCATCGGCCTGCTGGTCGATGACGCCATTGTGGTGGTGGAAAACGTTGAGCGTATCATGAGCGAAGAAGGGCTGACGCCGCGGCAGGCCACGCGTAAATCGATGGGGCAGATCCAGGGAGCGCTAGTGGGCATTGCCATGGTCCTGTCTGCCGTGTTTGTCCCCATGGCGTTTTTTGGCGGCACCACGGGTGCAATCTATCGTCAATTTTCCATCACCATCGTCTCGGCGATGGTCCTGTCCGTACTGGTGGCGATGATCCTCACCCCTGCCCTGTGCTGTACATTGCTTAAACCGTTACATAAAGGCGAACATCACGGCCAGCGCGGCTTTTTCGGCTGGTTTAACTACACCTTCAACCGTAGCGCGCAATATTATGAATCCGGGGTAGGGAAAATTCTCCATCGCAGTCTGCGCTGGATTTTGATTTACGTTCTGTTGCTCGGTGGCGTGGTGTTTATTTTTCTTCGCCTGCCGTCCTCCTTTTTGCCGCAGGAAGATCGCGGCATGTTTACTACCTCCGTTCAGCTTCCCAGCGGCTCGACGCAGCAACAAACGCTTAAGGTCGTACAGAAGGTAGAAGATTATTTCTTCAGCAAGGAAAAGGATAACGTTACCTCTATTTTTGCCACTATCGGTTCCGGCCCCGGCGGTAACGGGCAGAACGTGGCGCGCATGTTTATTCGTCTTAAGGACTGGGATGACCGCGACATGCACAGCGGATCGGCCTCCGCCATTATTGAACGTGCAACGAAAGCCTTTGCTCATATCAATGAAGCGCGTGTGTTTGCCACCAGTCCTCCCGCGATCAGCGGTCTTGGCAGCTCGGCGGGTTTTGATATGGAGTTGCAGGACCACGCCGGAAAAGGTCATGACGCGCTGATGGCCGCGCGCGACCAGCTGCTGGAACTGGCGGGAAAAGATACCTCATTGACCCGGGTGCGTCACAATGGGCTTGATGACAGCGCACAATTACAGGTGGATATCGATCAGCGTAAAGCTCAGGCATTGGGCGTCAACATTGATGATATCAATGACACCCTGCAGACAGCCTGGGGCTCGAGCTACGTTAACGATTTTATGGATCGCGGGCGTGTGAAGAAAGTCTATGTCCAGGCCGCCGCCAAATACCGCATGCTGCCGGATGACATCAATCTGTGGTATGTGCGCAATAAGGACAGCAATATGGTGCCCTTCTCCGCCTTTGCGACCTCGCGCTGGGAAACCGGCTCGCCACGCCTGGAGCGTTATAATGGCTATTCCGCGCTGGAGATTGTCGGGGAAGCTGCACCGGGCGTCAGTACCGGCAGTGCGATGGACACCATGGAAAAACTGGTTCGTCAGTTACCCGGTGGCTTCGGCCTTGAGTGGACCGCGATGTCTTATCAGGAGCGGCTTTCCGGCGCGCAGGCACCGGCGCTTTATGCCCTCACGGTGCTGGTAATTTTCCTGTGCCTGGCCGCACTCTATGAAAGCTGGTCAGTCCCGTTCTCGGTGATCCTGGTGGTGCCGCTGGGGATTCTGGGTGCATTGCTGGCTACCTGGCTGCGCGGGCTGGAGAACGATGTGTATTTTCAGGTGGGGCTGCTTACGGTCATCGGCCTGTCGGCGAAAAACGCCATTCTCATCGTTGAGTTCGCCAATGAAATGAATCAGAAAGGTGAGGATTTAATTAAAGCTACCCTTGATGCCTGTCGTCAGCGCCTGCGGCCTATTCTGATGACTTCGCTGGCCTTCATCTTTGGCGTACTGCCGATGGCGACCAGTACCGGCGCAGGCTCAGGAAGCCAGCATGCGGTAGGTACCGGGGTTATCGGCGGCATGCTTTCGGCGACAATACTGGCAATTTTCTTTGTCCCACTGTTCTTTGTGCTGGTACGCCGCCGCTTTCCGCTAAAACCGCGTCCGGAGTAAGATGTTCAACGGACATGAATGAAAAAGCGACCTTAGTGGTCGCTTTTCTTTGTTCTGTCTACACTGCTCAGGATTTCATTTGCGCAACATGCCTTCAATAAAATCTTTCCAGTTCCCCAGTTCACGTTCAATCATATACAACCTCTCTTTCTTATTATTGCTATTTTACAAAATTCTTTATTCTATGTGAAGAAATTTACGCCACTGCAATGATTGTTGCCTCCTGGGTACTGCTGTTGGGTTAACAATAATATGCGCGTAAAGCAGAATGATAAATGTGACATGCAGCAATATTTTGCAACATTCTGCAGCAATAAAAACGATTCATAATCTGCGTCAATTTTTGGTGCTGTGACCTGCCAGTACAGCCCTGATAGGGGGGATTTCCACGAGTCATGTAACAGAACAAGTTAACACCGTGACTCATTCGCACCTTTATTGTTAGCTCTCGGTCCTATCTTTGTTACAATCAAGATCATGTATGACGATATTATGACAATGATGACAGTGAAGAAAAAGGACTGTAACAATAAAACTCAGTGCAAGAAATCAGCACATTTATATGTTTAGCTTATGTCGCTATCTTATATTCAGCGCAATCTGATTTTGGCTGAAAGCAGGATAATACAAGTATATAAAATGCATTTTATATAACATACGCTGATAGGCGACTATTTATGCGATAATATTGAATAAAAAATCTTGTTCAAAATATATGAATAAAATCCTCCACTCGAAGCAAAAGGTTTAATCATGATCACGCTATACGGGATTAAAAACTGCGATACCATCAAAAAAGCACGTCGCTGGCTGGAAGAGCATGACCAGCCATACCAATTTCATGATTACCGTATTGATGGGCTCGACGAGAACCTACTGAAAAAGTTTATTGATGAGCTCGGCTGGGAGGCGCTTCTGAATACCCGGGGCACCACATGGCGGAAGCTGGATGAGGCGCAAAAAGCGTCGGTAAAAGATACTTCATCGGCCATTGCATTGATGCTGGAAATGCCAGCAATGATCAAACGCCCATTGCTCTGTGCGCCCGGTAAGCCTATGCTGCTTGGTTTTAATGATTCAGGTTACCAGACCTATTTTGACGAGGTGTAGTGTATGTCTTGCCCGGTCATTGAGCTGGCACAGCAGCTTATCCGCCGCCCTTCCCTGAGTCCCGACGATGCGGGATGCCAGGCGTTGATGATTGAACGCCTGCGCGCGATTGGCTTTACCATTGAGCCTATGGATGTAGGCGATACCCGGAATTTCTGGGCCTGGCGTGGGCAGGGAGAAACGCTGGCCTTTGCCGGGCATACCGATGTGGTGCCTGCTGGCGATGCCGATCGCTGGATCAATCCACCGTTTGAACCCACCATTCGCGATGGCATGTTATTTGGTCGTGGCGCGGCTGATATGAAAGGTTCGCTGGCCGCGATGGTGGTCGCCGCCGAGCGTTTTGTGGCGCAGTTTCCGCATCATCGCGGCCGGCTGGCATTCCTGATTACTTCGGATGAAGAAGCCAGCGCTAAAAACGGCACGGTAAAAGTGGTTGAGGCACTGATGGCTCGCCGGGAAAGGCTGGACTATTGTCTGGTCGGCGAGCCTTCCAGTACTGAAGTAGTCGGTGACGTGGTGAAAAACGGTCGTCGCGGTTCGCTGACCTGTAACCTGACGATCCACGGCGTGCAAGGCCACGTCGCCTATCCGCATCTGGCCGATAACCCGGTCCACCGGGCAGCGCCGATGCTAAGCGAACTGGTCAATATTGAATGGGACCGCGGCAATGACTATTTTCCCCCGACCAGCATGCAAATCGCCAATATTCAGGCAGGTACCGGCAGCAACAATGTTATTCCGGGCGATCTGTTTATTCAGTTTAACTTCCGATTCAGCACTGAACTGACCGATGAGCAGATCAAAGCGCAGGTGATTGCCCTGCTGGAAAAACATCAGCTGCGTTATACACTAGACTGGTGGCTTTCCGGGCAGCCTTTCCTTACCGGCCGTGGAAAACTGATTGAAGCGGTGGTGAATGCTATTGAGCACTATAATGAAATTAAACCGCAACTGTTAACCACAGGCGGCACGTCAGACGGCCGTTTTATCGCCCGCATGGGAGCGCAGGTGGTGGAGCTGGGTCCGGTGAATGCGACCATTCATAAAATTAATGAATGTGTTAATGCCGCCGATCTGCAACTGCTTGCCCGCATGTATCAGCGGATTATGGAACAACTTGTCGCCTGAGGCGTCGCACAACGTAGAGGATTCGCACATGGAATGGCTGACAAAATACTGGTGGATTCTGGTACTGGTTTTTCTGGTAGGCGTATTGCTAAACGTAATTAAAGATCTTAAGCGCGTCGATCATAAAAAGTTTCTCGCCAACAAGCCAGAATTACCCCCGCATCGTGATTTCAACGATAAGTGGGACGACGAAGATGACTGGCCAAAGAAAAAGTAAAAAAGTGGCGGAGAAGGCATGCCTTTTCCGCCATTTTCACTATCAGAACAGCTCAACGATCCCGTCATCATTGGGTTTGCCACCACTTAACGCCTCATCAAAATAGCGCTTTGGCACGGTGTAGCGCAGATGATTAAGCGCAAACTGCATGCTGCGCTCGTCTATCGCATGGCCTAAATCCTCAACGATATCGAGCGTCACGTCGCCTCCCGCAGCGATCAGGGCTTCCTGCGCGGCGACCGCCCATGCCAAATCAATAACCGGATCGTCGCCGCCGTGGATCAGATGCACCGAGGTGGCGGTAGTGGCCGTTTCAGGCAGCGTCGCGAAGCGCCCGTTGAAGGCTATCACGCGTGAAGCGAGCCCCGGCGCAGCTTTACTGCTTTCCAGGGACATAATCGCGCCCTGGGAGAAGCCGATCAGCGCCGTTGCCAGCGGGCCAACGCCACTCTCTTTTTGCCAGCCGCGTACGGTTTCAATAAATGTTGGCATGATGGCGTCAACCCGTGACTGACGGTTCGCCTCCGTCACACCCTGGACGGAAAACCACTGACGGCCAGGTGCGGGACCACATGGTTCGACGCCACCGACACTGACAATCAATGCGTCGGGGAAAAGGGGCGCAAACCAGCTACCTAATTGCCCCATTGAGACCGGGTTATCGCCGACGCCATGAAACAGCAGCAAAAGCTGCTGCGCGGGTTTATCAGGGCGCTGAACAATAAAATGATCGTGTTTCATGGCTATCTCCTTTGTACTGACAGGCAGTTTACGCCGTCCAGGGGTAATGACCATGCCATTTAACTGAATGAGTTAGTTAAAAAAATTGCAGTTTCGTGACCTGCTGACGCAGTAGATCTGCACGTACCGGGTCAACTGAGGCCAGCGCACTTGCCGTTTCCTGACGCAGGCGAGTAAGCAGTGCCTTACGTCCGCTTAATCCCAGCCCGGCGCAAAGCGTGGACTCACTCTGTTGAGATAGCCTGCCGCGCAGCGCCGGAAGCGCAAGCGTGACCTGCAGGAGCAGGCGATTAAGACTGCCAATGCAGGCAAGCAGAGGCCGATGTGCAAATGCAAAGCCCGCCAGCTCCCACCAGTCGTCTTCATTAAGCATAGCGTCATTGCAGGGCGACAGGGACAAGGTTTCCTCAATCCACGATAGTAACCAGGGCAGGTCTCGCCGCAGTCGCTGGTGTTCATGAGCTGCCATTGCCTGTCCACGTTCGCTAAAAGGTCGAATAGCCATCGCGGTATAGCAACCGCTGCTGGCTTCACGGTGAGTGCCGATACGTACCAGGATGAAGCCACAACGCTGCCAGAAACGCCACAGTTCCGGGGTATAACCGAAGCTCACCGAAAGATAATCACACGCCTTCGCCGCAAGGCAGGCTCGTTCAACCAGCTGATGACCAATGCCCTCACGCTGGCGCAGCGGGTGCACGGCAATGCGGGTGATCCGCCGGGCATGGAGTGTGGCGGCAAATCGGCTGCCGCCGTGTGCCGCCAGCGACTGTGCCACCAGATTGCCGCGCGGGCGGCGAAATCCGGCCCATACGGCCTGGCTTAATGCGGCGTGCAAACCGCCCTCCTCTACCAGCCATAGCGCACCGGCAGGGACAGTATCACTTTGTGCAGCAAAAAAATGCTGGCCAGGCGCGTCCATCATCCGCCGCAGATCCAGCGGTGAGGTACGATAATGCGCACCGGAAAGCAGTTGATAGAGTGCGGCAGGTAACGACGGCTGGCGCTGCCACGCCGACTGCGCCACGGCAGTAAGCTGGAGTCTGCCCTGCGGACGTATAGTGAAGGTTTCATCGTGAAAGAGCAGCGCCGCGCTAATAACCTGCTCGAGCGGACAATCTCGCGCCCAGCGCAAAGGCTGTTCAAGCGTGAATATCCTGAGGTCGTGGAAGCGAGCGCAGAACTTGAGTAAAAACCCCCGGCCGGTACCTTCATAACCCTGTACCGTGGTGCAAAGAAGCACTCGCTTAAACCGCGCGGTCAGCTTGTGTAAAAGTGGACCGGGGATGGCCGCCGCTTCGTCGACGATCAACCAGTCGGCGGTGTTGTCTGAGGCCAGCAGCGCGTCGGGAGCGATAAACTGAAATTTATCGCCCGCAAAGGCTGCCAGCACGTCGGTCGCCGCTTTTGCAGGAGCGGTGACAATGGCTGTTGTACTACACTGGCGGATAAGCATTCCTGCCAGCGCCGATTTTCCCCGGCCGCGCCCTGCGGTGAGCACCGCGATCCCTTCAGATAATGGCATAAGCTGTGAAAGTACCTGCGACTGCTCAGCGTCAGGTTCGCCGGTCGCGGGATGCCACGCGGGTCCGGGAGAGAAAACCGGAATGCGCAACGGCTGTCCCTGCTGCCAGACCAGCGTCTGCGGATGCTGGTAGATAACACGGCAGAAATGCTGCACAAAATGCGGCGTTGCAATCGGTTCGGGGGTGTCGCTCCAGCGCATGGAATCGTCATCGGGCAGGCCCGGCCAGTCCACCAGTGGCGGCACAAGGAGGACCAGCCAGCTACCGGCACGCAGCGTTCCGCCCAGTGCCGCAAAGGCTGCCACGTCAAAACCCCGCCGCGCATCGAAAATGGCGTGGTGAAATTCACGGCCCAGCAGGGTGACCAGCGCCCCCGGAAGACAGTGCGCACCGGGCATGGCCTGCGGGCTGACTGCCAGCCAGTCGCCAGGCAGCGTTTCACGTAGTGACATCGCCTGCGCCAGACTCCATGCCGGGGAGCCACTTATCACCAGCAGACGGCGAATGCCCTCCTGCGCCATCGCTGCCGTCAGCGCATTCAGTTCGTCCATGACAGCCTTCATTCAAATTAAAGTGATGTACCGAAGGTATTACACTGCGCCGGATCGCCACTGTCAAAGCCGCGTTTAAACCAGCTATAACGCTGCTCAGACGTGCCGTGTGTAAAGCTGTCCGGCACCACCCGCCCCTGACTTTGCTGTTGCAGACGATCGTCACCGATGGCTTCAGCGGCGTTAAGCGCCTCCTGTAAATCCCCGGTTTCCAGCACATCTTCTTTTTGCATGGCATTACCCCAGACTCCGGCAAAGCAGTCGGCCTGAAGTTCCATACGTACTGACAGGCGATTTACCTGCGCCTGCGACGCATTTTGCTGCTGCTGGCGTACTTTCGCTTCAATGCCCAATAGTTTTTGCACGTGGTGCCCGACTTCATGCGCAATCACGTAGCCCTGGGCAAAATCACCGTCCGCGCCGAGCTTGTTTTTCATGTCATCGTAAAAGGAGAGATCGACATAAACCGTGCTGTCTGCCGGGCAGTAAAAGGGCCCCATCACTGACTGCCCGGTACCACAGCCGGTACGGGTTGCGCCACGATACATAACCAGCCGGGGTGGCTGATACTGGCGGCCCATGGCATTGAACTGTTTTGTCCATGTGTCTTCCGTGGTGGCGAGGATCACTTTGGTGAATTTCGCTGACTCTTCATCCTGCGGACTGACCGAGCGTTGTGTCTGTTGCTGCGAGACGGGTTCGCCGGTGAGCAGGCCAGTGAGATCCACACCGTAATAACCCGCAACTACCACCACCAGCAGGATCACGATCCCGCCTTTCCCCGTGGGAATACGAAAGCCACGACCGCCGCCCATCATTGGCGAACCAGAATCGTTCCGCCTGTCCTCTACGTTGTCACTTTCCCGACGCCCTTGCCAGCGCATAACGACCTCTGTCACTTAGTTATTGATGTTAATTATGATCGTAGGCGGTATAACGCAGGATTACCACTGAAAAGCGGGCGTAAAAAACCAGAGGATGCCAGGCATCCCCCGGGAGTGATAACGAAAGCCAATTAGTCCAGCTTCACACCCAAACGATGAGCCACCGCTTCATAGGCTTCTATCACGCCGCCGAGGCTCTGGCGGAAACGGTCTTTGTCCATTTTATCCAGCGTTTCTTTGTCCCACAGACGGCTGCCATCCGGAGAGAACTCATCGCCAAGCACCACTTCGCCTTTATACAGACCAAACTCAAGTTTAAAGTCAACGAGAATCAACCCGGCATCATCAAACAGCTTTTTCAGCACGTCGTTGGCTTTGTAAGTCAGCTCTTTCATGCGCGCCAGGTTTTCTTTGCTTACCCAGCCGAAAGTTTCGCAATACGAGTCATTGACCATCGGGTCATGCATAGCATCGTTTTTCAGGAACAGATCGAACAGCGGCGGATTCAGCTCGATGCCTTCTTCTACCCCTAAGCGTTTGACCAGTGAACCGGCAGCACGGTTACGCACCACGCATTCTACCGGGACCATCTCAAGTTTTTTTACCAGGCATTCTGTGTCAGAAAGCAACGCTTCCATTTGAGTAGGGATGCCCGCTTCCTGCAACTTGCTCATAATGAAATAGTTGAATTTATTATTCACCATGCCCTTACGATCGAATTGCTCAATGCGTGCGCCATCCCCTGCTGACGTATCATTGCGGAATTCGAGCACCAACAGATCCGGGTTTTCCGTGCTGTATACGGTTTTCGCCTTACCACGATACAACTCAGCTTGCTTTTGCATCTTTATTACTCCAGCTATGATTTAACGTTTAAAATTTGAGCTTTTCTGCCTACGCACACGTTTGCGTAGCTGGCAGAAAAAAAGGCCGGATTGCTCCAGCCCTTATAATTACTTGCTGAATGCGGCCTGGAATACGGCTACCAGTGCGTCATTCTGCGACTGCGTCAGCGTGTGCCCTTTCGGGTCGATGAACTGCAAGCTGCTGCGGTTATCAAGATCGCCGACCTGCAGTTTATAGTCACCGGAAACCAGACCCGGATCGCGCGCGCCCAGTTCCTGCCAGTCACTGTCAGACAGCGGCTTGTAGGTAACTTCCAGGCTTCCCTCAGAACGGGTGCTGTCGGTCACTTTCATGCCCACTTTTTCCAGCGCGGCCGGCAGTCGCTGCCAGACGGTGTTAAACGGCCCACGAACGACCAGCATCGGTAAACCGGTATCATCGGCGGCGCTCTGCACGTCAAGCGTGGCAGTGGTACGGCTTTGCGCCGCATTTTGCGCATCGGTGGCGTTCTTATCCAGGCCTGCAGAAATCACGTTCAACATCTGCGCACTGTAACGCTGCAGTGAAGAGACATCGGCAACCGGCTTGCCAGCCTGCTCAAGATTGACCAACTTGACGGTAACCGCCTGCTGATAACCTTGCGTCTTCACGCTGATTTGATAACGACCGCGATACTGCTCATCTTCATCCAGACGGTTCCAGTTTACCCAATCTGTTGTCAGGGTCTGGCTGGCATCGTCACGTTTCTCGATGGTGTAGTTCTGCGCCTGAATGACGCTGACCACCTGCGGCCACAGCGAAGTGCTGCGGCTGCCTTCAACCAGCAGGGTGGAAGTATCACCGTTAAACTGGGTACGCGCACCTGAAACCAGCGCCAGCGGCTGAGCCGGCGGACGAATATCCAGCGCTTTACCTACTGCCCCGCTACCGTTGGTAACCGGAACATTATAGTCGCCATTTTGAACCGGCAGAATCATGCCTGCTGGCGCATGTAATTCGGCAAGCGGTGCCGCATCCAGGTATGACTCGTCGCCACTGACCTGACGCTTGTAGCGCGAGTCAGAATTACAGGCGGCGAGAAGCATCACAAGCGAAACACCCGCTACCTTCGCCAGGCGCGACTTCTGTACTGAGTAAGCCATCAAATCTCCCTAAACTTTACAGCAATCCGGCATGCTTCAGCGCTGCCCTGACGATGTCACGACCATGGTCGGTAATCGGCGTCATTGGCAGGCGCATCGTATCGGTCGCTACAAGTCCCAATTCCTTACAGGCCCATTTCACTGGGATCGGATTGGGTTCGACAAATAATTTAGTGTGTAACGGCATCAGGCGCTGATTAATGACGCGAGCCTCAGCAAACTGCCCTTCTGCCGCCAGTTTGCACATTTCAGCCATATCACGTGCTGCAACGTTAGTCGTCACCGAAATAACACCATGCCCGCCAAGCTGCATGAAATCCATGGCAGTCGCATCATCGCCGCTCAGCAGCACAAAGTCATCTGAAACCAGCTCTTTGATCTGATGAACACGACTTAAGTTCCCTGTCGCTTCCTTAATACCGACAATATTTTTTATTTTTGACAGCCGGCCTACGGTTTCGGGCAGCATATCGCACCCGGTACGGGAAGGCACATTATACAGGATTTGCGGCAGGTCAGTATGTTCCGCAATGGCTTTGAAATGCTGGAACAGACCTTCCTGCGTAGGACGGTTATAGTACGGCGTGACGGTTAAGCAACCCACGATGCCGCTGTTATTAAAGCGCTGGGTCAGGCTAATCGCCTCTGCGGTTGCATTGGCTCCCGTTCCGGCGATAACAGGGATGCGCCCATCGGCAAGCTCCAGCGTCATCATCACTACATCGCCATGCTCATCGTGGCTCAGCGTGGCTGACTCACCCGTGGTGCCGACGGAAACTATTGCTGACGTTCCGTTATCCACATGATAATCAATCAGTTTTTTCAGGCTTGACCGGCAGACTTTACCTTTTTCATCCATCGGTGTGACAAGCGCTACAATACTTCCCGTGAACATGGGTCATCCTCTGTGCTGACAAGAACCTTAATGGTACGTTTGGTAACGCAATAAAAGCAAGAGACTCAGGCCTTTGAGGCTGTTGTATGACGGTTTTTTTTGTGCTTTCCTAATGATTACCCTACCTCTGACAGGAAGAACAGGTTTGACAGCGTCATCTCAACACTATCTGGTTATCACAGCGCTGGGGGCTGACCGCCCAGGAATCGTGAATACGATCACCCGTCACGTCAGTAGTTGCGGTTGTAATATCGAAGACAGTCGCCTGGCCATGCTCGGCGATGAATTCACTTTTATTATGCTGCTTTCCGGCAGCTGGAACGCCATAACGCTTATCGAATCGACGCTGCCGCTGAAAGGCGCTGAGCTGGATTTATTGATCGTCATGAAGCGCACCAAGGCTCATCTGCGCCCGGCAACGCCGTCTATGGTTTGGGTTCAGGTAGAAGTTGCCGATTCTCCGCATCTCATTGAGCGCTTCACCACCCTGTTTTATACTCACGAGATGAATATTGCCGAACTGGTATCGCGTACTCAGCCCGGTAATGAGAACGTTGTTCCGCAGTTGTTTATTCAGATCACAGCCCATAGTCCCGCCTCACAGGACGCATCACTTTTTGAGCAGGCGTTTAAAGCACTATGTACAGAATTGAATGCACAAGGCAGTATAAACATCGTCAATTATTCACAGCATGATGAACAGAATGGAGTGTAGTGATGAATCCACTGAAAGCCGGTGATATTGCACCGAAATTTAGCTTGCCCGATCAAGACGGTGAACAAGTAAATTTGGCCGACTTCCAGGGGCAGCGAGTGTTGGTTTATTTTTACCCGAAAGCCATGACCCCAGGCTGCACCGTACAGGCCTGCGGTTTGCGCGATAATATGGATGATTTGAAGAATGCGGGTGTGGATGTGCTGGGCATCAGCACGGATAAACCAGAAAAGCTGTCACGTTTTGCCGAAAAAGAGTTGCTGAACTTTACGCTACTTTCCGATGAAGACCACCAGGTATGCGAACAATTCGGGGTCTGGGGAGAAAAATCGTTTATGGGTAAAACCTATGACGGCATTCACCGTATCAGCTTTTTGGTTGATGCTGACGGTAAAATTGAGCATGTTTTTGATGATTTCAAAACCAGCAATCACCATGACATCGTCCTGGCGTGGGTGAAAGCCAACGCCTGATCCTGCATTATGCGGCCTTGCATCTGCACAGGCCGCTTCATTTACTCTTCAAGCGATAGCCCATCAGGCCAGGCATGCATTACGGCTTTAATCAGCGTGGCCAGCGGAATAGCAAAGAAGACGCCCCAAAATCCCCACAGCCCGCCGAAAATCACCACTGACAAAATAATGACCAGCGGATGCAGGTTCACGGCTTCCGAGAACAGCACGGGTACCAGTAAGTTGCCATCCAGTCCCTGAATCACCAAATAAACAACAAAACAGCTCCAGAACTCGGTGCCGAGGCCAAACTGAAAAAGCGCCACGCAGACGACGGGAATGGTAACAACAAACGCGCCGATATAGGGGATGAGTACCGAGAATCCTACCAGTACCGCCAGCAGCAGCGAGTAATTGAGGCCAAACAGAATAAAACCAATCCAGGTCGCCACGCCGACCACGATCATCTCTACCACTTTGCCGCGAATATAATTGGTGATCTGCTGATTCATTTCTTTCCAGACCTGCCCTGCCAGTCCGCGGTTGCGCGGCAGTATACGCCGTACCGCGTTAAGCATTTGCTCTTTGTCTTTGACAAGGAAAAAGACCATCAGCGGCACCAGCACCAGGTACACGGCGATGGTCAGCAAACCCACCAGCGACGCGAGTGAATACTTCACCACCGAGTCGCCAAGCGACAGCATCCGTGTACGCATGTTTTCCGCCATTGCATCAATGATGCCGGCATCCATTAACGCCGGGTAGCGCCGCGGCAGGGTCGCGGCATAATCCGACAGCTTGTTTAGCATGCCTGGCATATCGCGGATGAGGTAAATGCCCTGCTGCCAGGCAACGGGAAAGACCACCAGCGCCATCAGCATAAGAATACTAACAAACAGCACCAGCACAACGGAGGCGGCCCAGCTTCGGGAGCAGCCGATGCGCTGCAATCGGGCGGTAGGCCATTCGAGCAGATAAGCCAGCACAATGGCAACCAGTAATGGTGCCAGCAAGCCGCTGAAGAAAAAAAGGATACAGAAACCGGCCAGCAGAATGACCAGCAGCGCAATCGCCTCCGGATCGCTAAAACGACGGCGATACCACTGCATTAACATTTCAAGCATAAAACCTTCCCTGCGTGTGACCGGAGCAATAACGGGAATTGTATCTAACTGTCACAAAAAAGACTTCGCTTTTTAGGTGCTATCAGGGAAACATTAACATACTGCAATCACCTTTTCTTTACGCTGGCAGGCGGCTACACTCGCAGCTCACCTGGCGGTGGAACATTAGGCGACATTGCGGGTCAAACTGGCAAATTCAGATAACAGGAATGAGGTTATGTTCAGGCAGTTGAAGAAAACGCTGATGGCAACCCTTATCGTAACGCTGGCACTGGGACAAACGCTGCCAGCCTGGGCCGATCCGGCAGATACACTGCCAGATATGGGCACCTCGGCAGGAAGCACGCTCTCCATTGCGCAGGAAATGCAAATGGGGGATTATTATGTTCGCCAGCTGCGTGGCAGCGCACCGCTTATCAACGACCCATTGCTGGTCCAGTATATTAATTCTCTGGGTATGCGACTGGTGGCCCACGCCAACTCCGTGCGTACGCCGTTCCACTTTTATCTGATTAATAACGACGAAATTAACGCCTTCGCCTTCTTTGGCGGCAACGTGGTGCTCCATTCCGCCCTCTTCCGCTATGCTGACAACGAAAGTCAACTGGCGTCAGTCATGGCGCACGAAATCTCCCACGTCACCCAGCGCCACCTGGCGCGCGCGATGGAAGATCAAAAAAACAGCGCGCCGCTGACCTGGGCGGGGACGCTGGGGTCTATCCTGCTGGCGATGGCCAGTCCGCAGGCGGGGATGGCCGCGCTGACCGGGACGCTGGCTGGCTCACGTCAGGGCATCATTACCTTCACCCAGCAAAACGAGCAGGAAGCCGACCGCATCGGCATTCAGGTGCTGCAACGCTCCGGATTTGATCCGCAGGCGATGCCCGGTTTTCTCGAGAAATTGCTGGATCAAGCTCGCTACTCCTCCCGCCCGCCGGAAATTTTGCTTACCCACCCCCTGCCGGAAAGCCGTCTGTCAGATGCCCGCAACCGCGCCAATCAGATGCCTGTCGTGGTCGTTCAGTCTTCAGCCGCTTTTTATCTGGCGAAGGTGCGTGCGCTGGGAATGTACAATTCCGGACGTAACCAGCTCACCAGCGATATGCTTGATAGCTGGGCGAAGGGCAATATTCGTGAGCAGCACGCCGCGCAGTATGGCCGCGCGCTACAGGCAATGGAGGCTGGCCGCTTTGCTGAAGCCAGCCAGACCCTACAGCCGCTGCTGAAAGCCGAACCGAATAACGCCTGGTACCTTGATCTTGCCACCGATATTGATTTGGGTCAGAAGAAGAACGCTGACGCCATCGCTCGCCTGAAGGCTGCGCGCGAAATCCGCACTAATCCGGTGTTACAGCTTAACCTCGCCAACGCGTACGTGCAGGCAGGCCAGACGAATGAAGCTGCGACCATTCTGAATCGTTATACGTTTACCTACAAAGACGATCCTAACGGCTGGGACCTTCTGGCACAGGCAGAAGCCGCTAACGGCCATCGCGATCGTGAACTGGCCGCGCGGGCAGAAGGCCAGGCGCTGCTGGGTCGTCTCGACCAGGCCATTACGCTGCTCAGCAGCGCCAGCGCCCAGGTTAAACTCGGTAGTCAGGAACAGTCGCGTTATGATGCGCGTATCGACCAGCTACGCACGCTGCAACAACGCTTCCGCCCGTATGAAAAAATGTAAGGAGTTGTCATGTCCGACACGGTAACGATTTATCATAACCCTCGCTGCTCCAAAAGCCGCGACACCCTGAGCCTGCTGAAATCTAACGGTATTGATCCAGAGGTTGTGCTTTATCTGGACATGCCGCCAGACGCCGCCACGCTTAGCGAGTTATTGCAGATGCTGGGAATGACCGACGCACGCGAACTGATGCGCCAGAAAGATGATCTCTACCGCTCGTTAAATCTGGCCGACGCGCACCTCAGCCAGCAGGAACTGATCCAGGCGATGGTGGAAAATCCCGCACTGATTGAACGTCCGATTGTGGTTAAGAACGGTCAGGCGCGGATTGGCCGACCGCCGGAGCAGGTGCTGGAAATCGTAAACTGAGATTTTCTGCAGAATTATTCAATAATCCATTGAAAACGCTGCTGAATTATATGGTGCAAGCCGGTAATAGCCGCGATCCAGAAACGTTTATTCGTCAACTGGCTCATCGCTCGGCGGAACATAAGGAGACGCTAATGACCATTGCAGAATATCTGGAGCAGAAGGGGCGTGAACGCGGGCATTATGAAGGGCATCTGGAAGGAAAAATTGAAGGGAAGCAGGAAGAGGCCCTACGGATCGCGCAATTAATGCTGCAAAAAGGGCTTAGCCGCTCGCTGGTGATGGACATGACCGGCCTGACTGACGCGCAGCTTTCGCACTGCCAGCATTAATTGGCCGGGGCCGGGTTACAGGCCGAGAATATCTTTTACAAACGGGATAGTCAGCTTGCGCTGCGCGGTAATCGACGCGCGATCAAGCTGATCGAGCGTCATGAACAACGTGCGCATTTCCCGGTCCAGCCGTTTTAACAGGAAACGGCACACGTCTTCCGGCATCTCAAACCCTCGCTGGCGCGCGCGCAGTTGCAGCGCCTGCAGCTTGTCTTCGTCCGACAACGGCTGAAGTTTATAAATTTGCCCCCAGTCGAGACGTGACGCCAGGTCCGGAAGACCCAGGTTAAGCTGACGCGGTGGGCGATCGCCGGTGATTAGCAGCCGGGTTTTACCCGATTCCAGGATGCGATTATAGAGATTAAACATTGCCATTTCCCACGGCTCATCCCCGGCAATGCATTCGATATTATCGATGCATACCAGCGAAAGCTGCTCCATCCCTTCGAGCACTTCCGGCACAAACCAGGTGCGTTTATCCAGCGGCACATAACCTACCGCATCACCACGCTGGGACAGTTCGGCGCAGGCTGCATGCAACAAATGACTGCGCCCCGCCCCTTCCCGGGACCAGATATAGATATAGCCGCTGTGCTCCTGGCGCAGCACATTTTGCAATGCGGCCAGCAAAGAGGGGTTATCACCCGGCCAGAAACTGGCAAAGGTTTCGTCGTCAGGAAGATAGAGTGGCAGTGAGAGCTGCGCCGGTGTGTTCAGATGGACCTCGGTCTGAGCTTACAAAAATCGCCCTGAGTTTATCACAAAATAGCGGTCTGAGAACCGGGTGGATCGCCACCCGGCAGTACGATCGCGCGGATTAGGCGTCTTTATCCACAGCATCCAGCACAACTTCTTCCGGACGTAGTACGCTGATAAGCTTGAAGATCAGGCTCAGGGCAACCCCAACGACGGTTGCCAGCGCCATGCCTTTCAGTTCAGCAGCACCGATATGCACCTTCGCACCGCTGACGCCGATGATCAGAATAACCGAGGTCAGGATCAGGTTTTGCGCTTTACTGTAATCCACTTTTGATTCGATAAGCACGCGGATACCGGATGCGCCGATCACGCCGTAGAGCAGCAACGAAACGCCACCCATCACCGGCAGCGGGATAATCTGGATCGCCGCCGCCAGTTTACCCACGCAGGAAAGCAGAATGGCAATAATCGCCGCGCCGCCGATAACCCAGGTGCTGTAGACGAGGGTAATGGCCATAACCCCGATGTTTTCACCGTAAGTGGTATTTGGCGTGGAGCCAAAGAAACCGGAAACGATGGTCGACAGGCCGTTGGCAAACATCGAACGGTGCAGGCCCGGATCGCGAATCAGGTCTTTTTTAACAATGTTAGCCGTCACCACCAGATGCCCGACGTGTTCGGCAATCACCACCAGCGCAGCTGGCAGAATAGTAAAGATGGCAAACCACTCAAAGCGCGGCGTATAGAACGTTGGCAGCGCAAACCAGTGGGCCTGAGCAATCGGCGTGGTATCGACAATGCCCATCACGAAGGAAAGCGCATAGCCCACCAGTACCCCAATCAGGATCGGGATAATCGCCAGGAAACCGCGAAACAGTACGGAGCCAAACACCGTCACCGCCAGCGTGACCAGCGAGATAATAATGGTTTTGCTATCGGCAGATTGCCCTTCCGGCGGCAGCAAGCCCGCCATATTCGCCGCTACACCGGCGAGTTCCAGACCGATGACTGCAACAATGGCCCCCATCGCCGCAGGTGGGAACATCACGTCCAGCCAGCCAGAACCGGCTTTTTTGACAATAAATGACACCAGACAAAACAGCACGCCGCACATAATGAAGCCGCCAAGCGCCACTTCATAGCCCAGCGGCAAAAGCAGCATCACCGGCGAGATAAACGCAAAACTCGATCCGAGATAAGCCGGAATTTTGCCTTTACAAATAAAGAGATAAAGCAGCGTACCGACGCCATTAAACAGCAGCACGGTAGCCGGGTTAATATGAAATAAAACAGGCACCAGCACTGTTGCGCCAAACATCGCAAACAGGTGCTGCAAACTAAGCGGGATTGTCTGTAAAAGCGGCGGTCTTTCACTCACCCCGATAGCACGGCGCGTCATAGTATTACCTCTGAATGTTGTATGTGGATTGTTTTACTCAAAAAAAAGCCGACTCTTAAAGTCGGCTTTTTTTATTTATTCATTTATTTCGTACCAAAGAGCTTGTCGCCGGCATCGCCGAGGCCCGGAATAATGTATCCGTGCTCGTTAAGCCCCTGGTCAATGGACGCGGTATACAGTTCAACGTCGGGGTGCGCTTTCTCCAGCGCGGCAATGCCTTCCGGCGCAGCGACCAGAACCAGCACTTTAATACTGGTGCAGCCTGCGTTTTTCAGCAGGTCGATAGTGGCAATTACCGAACCGCCGGTCGCCAGCATCGGGTCAACAATCAGCGCCATACGCTCATCAATGTTGGACACCAGCTTCTGAAAATACGGTACTGGCTCAAGGGTTTCTTCGTTACGGTACATGCCGACAACGCTGATACGCGCGCTCGGCACGTTCTCCAGTACGCCTTCCATCATGCCGAGACCGGCGCGCAGGATAGGCACAACAGTGATTTTCTTACCTTTGATCTGGTCGATTTCTACCGGGCCGTTCCAGCCTTCGATAGTGACTTTCTCGGTTTCCAGATCGGCGGTTGCTTCATAGGTCAACAGGCTACCCACTTCAGAGGCAAGTTCGCGAAAGCGTTTAGTGCTGACATCCTGCTCACGCATCAGACCCAGCTTGTGTTTGACGAGTGGGTGTTTCACTTCAACGATCTTCATTCTCTTTCTCCTTTGAGGGGCAGCCACAAAAAAAATCGACGGATTATACCGCCTTTCTTTTGATCGACAATATTTTTTTGTTTGATATTGATCAAGCATAGAAGTGGTTAGCGGGAATAGATTAACGATTCTCAGCATTGGCCTGCTTTAGCGCCAGGATGCGCACATCATGAGAAAATGGAAAACGAAAGACGATATTCAGGCATCGACGCCCCTCTTTGAGAAGGTATTAGTCAGAGGTTATCAGGTCGCTTTGGTGATTTTTAGCCTTTGGCTCGGTTGGGTGATTTACGACGAAGTACAGATGCAACGCCACGCAGTGCCGACCAGTGCGCAGATTTACCACCTGGACTACATCACGCCGGAACAAGCCGCAGAGAAAGGGTTGTGTCAACTGCGAGGTCGCTCGGCTAATTGTAGCAATCACTACTCGTTTACCGTGGAATATCAGGTAAATGGCCGTAAACGAACGGCGCAATTTCAGGATATTGTCTATAATCCGGGCGAAAACAAAACCATTTGCCTCGATTACGTGAAAAGCAATCCAGCCATGATTAAGCTCTGCCGCGATCCCTGGTTCGATTATCACAAAGACTTTTTTTTCTTTCCTTTCGCGTTCTGGTCATTAACGCTCCTCGGCGCATTTGGCATCTCACTTATCCTTGCAGCCGAAAAAGTAAAACGCAGATTCCAACGGCCCCCACCGCCAGTATTGAAAGAGTGCTGGTATCATATTTACGACGACCAGACGGGGCAGTTACTGCTGGATACCGCATGTGAAAAGGACGCCTTCACGCTGCTTAATCAAAAGCGAGTGATTAGCTGTCGCGCAGGCAAAAGCGAGGTTGTTGTGGTACACGGCAGAAAAACGCAGCGTTCCTGGATTATTTATACCGTTGAGGATCGTCGGCGTCGGCACAAAAAAAAGAAAAGCAGTATTTAGCGGCCAGCGAATACTGGCCGCTAAATACCGTGATTACAGCTGTTCGCCGTTAGAGGCAATCACCTGCTTATACCAGTTAAACGATTTTTTGCGGCTGCGTGCCAGCGTACCGTTACCCTCGTTGTCTTTATCAACGTAGATAAAGCCGTAGCGTTTTTTCATCTCGCCAGTACCGGCGGAAACCAGGTCGATACAGCCCCACGGCGTGTAGCCCATCAGATCTACGCCATCTTCCACTACCGCTTTTTTCATTTCAGCAATGTGAGCGGAGAGATAATCAATACGGTACTGGTCATCCACTGAACCGTCTTTCTCCAGCACATCAATGGCACCAAAGCCGTTTTCGACAATAAACAGCGGCAGTTGATAATGGTCCCAGAACCAGTTCAACGAGTAACGCAAGCCCACCGGGTCAATCTGCCAGCCCCAGTCGGATTTCTGCACATGCGGGTTGGAGACCAGGCTCTTCGTTTCATCATAATCAAGCTGCGGATTATCCGCCGTGGCTTTCGTCGCAAACGACATGTAGTAACTAAAGCCGATGTAATCAACGCAGCCCTGCTTCAGCGCGGCGCGATCTTCATCAGTGATATCCAGTTTAAAACCGCGACGCTCAAAATACTTCAGCAGATGCTGCGGATAAGTGCCGCGAACGTGGACATCGGTAAACCAGTAGCGACGATGCATGGCGTTCATGGCCATCATCATATCGTTTGGCGCACAGCTCAGTGGGTATATCGGACACATAGCGATCATGCAGCCAACCAGCAGCGAAGGATTGATCTCTTTTGCTGCTTTCACTGCCAGCGCACTGGCTACCAGCTCGTAGTGCGCCGCCTGATACATCACCGGCTCGCGATCTTCACCCGGCGCGTATTTCAGTCCAGAGTTGGTGAAGGGGGCAAAATCTTCGTGATAGTTCGCCTGGTTATTGATCTCGTTGAAGGTCATCCAGTACTTCACTTTATGCTGATAGCGGGTGAAGACGACCTTCGCGAAACGCACAAAGAAATCGATCAGCTTACGGTTGCGCCAGCCGCCGTACTCGGTCACCAGATGATAAGGCATCTCGAAGTGAGAAAGCGTAATTACTGGTTCGATGCCATATTTCAGGCATTCGTCAAACAGGTCATCATAGAATTGCAGACCCGCTTCGTTCGGTTCCAGTTCATCACCCAGTGGGAAAATACGCGTCCAGGCGATAGACGTACGGAAGCACTTATAGCCCATCTCAGCGAACAATTTGATATCGTCTTTGTAGCGATGATAAAAATCAATGGCTTCGTGGTTAGGGTAGTTTTTACCCGGCAGCACACCATCGGTAATTTCACGTGCCACACCGTGCGCGCCAGCGGTCATGACATCGGCCACGCTTGCGCCTTTGCCCCCCTCCTGCCAGCCACCTTCCAGCTGGTGCGCGGCAACCGCACCGCCCCACAGAAAACCTTCTTTAAGTCCGGACATGTTCTCTCCCTCATAAACGGTCGCCGTCTGGCGACCGGTGTTGCTGATTAAAATGGTAGACTGCGCCAATCAGCCCGGCATCGTTGCCCTGGCTGACGGTATCGATGGTGTCTGCAATACCAAACCAGGCCAGATGCTCACGCAGCAGCGTCAGAAAACCTGGACGCTCGACAATGCCGCCGCCGAGCAAAATCGCCTGCGGATCGAATATATTGACGAGGTTGTAAAGGCCCGTACCCAGGCCATTGAAGAAATCAGTGACCAGCCGCTGACAAACAACATCGCCCGCATCAAAACGGTCGAAAATGTCTTCGCCGCTGACCTCTTCCAGCGGTTTTCCGATGTGTTCAGCATAGTAATTGCGTAGTACACGCAATGTGCAGGTAGAATTCATGGTATAGCGAGGAACATCGCGGGGTCCCGCGCGCTCGGTCAACATATAACCAAACTCACCGCCGCGAAAATGCGCCCCGTGAAGGAGTTTGTTATTGCAGAAAACCGCGCCACCGATACCGGTACCGATGGTCATAACCAGAAAATCGGAGAGGTTAGCACCCTTACCCTGCCAGCGTTCGGCCAGCAGCACACAGTTAGCATCATTTTCGATGGCGACAGGAAGCCGGATTCGCTCTTCAAGCCAGTCTTTAATGGCAAAATGATTGAACTTGCGGATGGCTCCGCCCATTTCAATATATCCACTGTGCGGATTGATATACCCCGGAGCGCTAATGGCAACGCCTTCACACGCGGGATGTGCAGTAATCCAGGCAAGCATGGCTTCAAGGATCTGGTCGCCATCGCTATGATTAATGACCTGCTTCCCTTTCTCCAGCAGTTCTCCGCCGTCTGTCACCACGCCCATTTTTAAGGCGGTCCCACCGATATCAAATGCGGCAAGTTTCATCCTGTTTCATCCTCCTGAATCCCGTCAGCCCCCGGTTCCTGAGGTCTGTAACAAAAACAGAAACCGGTTTCAGTAACATGATGATTGCTCCCGGCTACAGAGGCAAGCGCAAGACTGTACCCGGTTTCATTTTCGTGAACAGTATCAAATTTGTCTTCTTCGCTGCGGATTGACAGCATACGTAAAGCACACTCGCAAACGTTTGCTTTCCCTGTTAGAATTGCGCCGATTTTATTTCTACCGCAAACGCGTGGGGACTCAGCAGTGACCGATAAAACCTCTCTCAGCTATAAAGATGCCGGTGTTGATATTGATGCGGGTAACGCTCTGGTCGACCGAATCAAAGGCGTGGTTAAGAAAACCCGTCGCCCGGAAGTGATGGGTGGTCTGGGCGGCTTTGGTGCACTGTGCGCCCTGCCGCAAAAATATCGTGAGCCCATTCTGGTCTCCGGCACCGATGGCGTAGGGACTAAACTGCGTCTGGCAATGGATCTTAAACGCCACGATACGATCGGCATCGATCTGGTAGCAATGTGCGTGAACGATCTGATTGTTCAGGGTGCTGAGCCGCTGTTTTTCCTCGATTATTATGCGACCGGCAAACTGGATGTGGATACCGCCGCCAGCGTGATTAACGGTATCGCTGAAGGCTGCCTGCAATCCGGCTGTGCGCTGGTCGGGGGCGAAACTGCCGAAATGCCGGGGATGTATCACGGTGATGATTATGACGTGGCTGGATTCTGCGTTGGCGTGGTTGAAAAATCTGAAATCATCGACGGCTCGAAGGTCACCGATGGCGACGTTCTGGTTGCCCTCGCCTCAAGCGGCCCGCACTCCAACGGCTATTCGCTGGTACGCAAAATTGTAGAGGTAAGCGGCTGCGATCCGCTGACTACCGATCTGGAAGGTAAATCGCTGGCGGATCATCTGCTGGCCCCCACCCGGATCTACGTTAAATCTATTCTGTCGCTAATTGAAAACGTTGACGTTCACGCCATTGCTCACCTCACCGGCGGCGGTTTCTGGGAGAATATTCCGCGCGTGCTGCCCGACCATACCCAGGCGGTGATTGACGAATCCTCCTGGCAGTGGCCCGCCATTTTTGACTGGATGCAGCGCAGCGGCAATGTCAGCCGCCATGAAATGTACCGCACCTTTAACTGCGGCGTGGGTATGCTTGTCGCCCTGCCGGCAGCAAATGCCGATAAAGCCATTACATTACTCAATGAGATGGGTGAAAAAGCCTGGAAAATCGGTATCATCAAATCGTCTGATTCCGACGAGCGCGTGGTCATTGAATAATGAAAAACATCGTGGTGCTGATCTCCGGCAACGGCAGTAATTTACAGGCGATTATCGACGCCTGCGAACAGAAGAAGATCGGCGGCACGCTGCGTGCGGTATTCAGCAACAAGGCCGACGCGTTCGGCCTTGAGCGCGCCCGTCAGGCGGGCATTCCTGCGCACGCGTTAACGGCCAGCCAGTTTGCCAGCCGTGAAGCGTTCGATCGTGAACTGATGCTGGAAATTGACGCCTATGCCCCGGATGTAGTAGTGCTGGCAGGCTATATGCGCATTTTAAGCCCGGCGTTCGTCGCGCATTATCAAGGACGTCTGCTGAACATTCATCCCTCGCTGCTGCCAAAATATCCGGGGTTGAATACCCATCAGCAGGTGCTGGCAAACGGCGATGACGTGCACGGCACATCGGTGCATTTTGTTACCGACGAGCTGGATGGCGGACCAGTCATTTTGCAGGCCAACGTGCCGGTATTTTCTGGTGACGACGAAGCCGATATCACCGCCCGGGTACAAGCCCAGGAGCACGATATTTATCCTCTGGTGATAAGCTGGTTTGTTGATGGACGGCTGGAAATGCATGATAACGCGGCCTGGCTGGATAACGTCAAACTGCCTGCACAAGGTTATGCCGCCGAAGAGTAAAGCTTTGGCTGGCGGCGCATTCGCTGGCACGGGCCAACCAAACGTAGTGATATCACCCCAGTAAATTGCAGCGCCTTCGCCGTGGCGTTCCGCAGGCCGGGCGCGCGCAGCGTCTTCCGGCAATGTCGACACAGTGGTCTTTGGCTATAACACCGCGCTTTTTGTCAATTTTATCTCCCAAACCGCCCCGCCGTTCAGTTTGCTGTCATACTTTTCTGGCACAGTTGGACATTACATGGCAAAGCTCGCCATAATGACATTGAGACGGATTTGACACGTCCAGTGATAGAACCGGAGTGTGAGTGGTAATGGGTCAGGAAAAGTTATACATCGAAAAAGAGTTAAGCTGGTTATCCTTCAACGAACGCGTGCTTCAGGAAGCGGCTGATAAAAGCAACCCGCTGATTGAGCGCATGCGGTTTTTGGGGATCTATTCGAACAACCTTGATGAATTTTACAAGGTGCGGTTTGCCGAGTTAAAACGGCGCATCATTATCAGTGAAGAACAAGGAATACCGACCAGTTCGCGGCATTTGTTGGGTAAAATCCAGTCGCGGGTGCTGAAGGCCGATCAAGAGTTCGACAGCCTGTATAACGAGCTGTTGCTGGAGATGGCGCGCAACCAGATCTTCCTCATCAATGAACGTCAGCTTTCTGTTAACCAACAAAACTGGCTGCGCCTTTATTTCAAACAGCACCTGCGTCAGCACATTATTCCGACGCTTATCAATCGTGAAACGAACCTGGTTAACTTCCTGAAAGATGATTACACCTATCTGGCGGTTGAAATTATTCGTGGTGACGATACACGCTATGCGCTATTAGAAATTCCTTCGGATAAAGTGCCGCGCTTTGTCAATCTGCCGCCGGAAGCGCCGCGCCGACGCAAGCCCATGATCTTACTCGACAACATTTTGCGCTATTGCCTGGATGATATTTTTCATGGCTTTTTTGATTACGACGCGCTCAATGCCTATTCGATGAAGATGACACGCGACGCCGAGTATGATCTGGTACATGAAATGGAATCCAGCCTGATGGAGCTGATGTCCTCCAGCCTGAAACAGCGTCTGACCGCCGAGCCGGTACGCTTTGTCTATCAGCGCGATATGCCGAATGCACTGGTGGAAGTGCTGCGGGAAAAATTAAGCATTTCCCGCTACGATTCTATCGTTCCCGGCGGACGCTACCACAACTTCAAGGATTTCATCAGTTTTCCTAACGTTGGCAAAGCCAACCTGGTGAACAAGCCCCTACCGCGCCTGCGTCATATCTGGTTTGATAAAGCCCAGTTCCGCAACGGTTTTGACGCTATCCGCGAGCGCGATGTTTTACTTTATTATCCGTACCACACGTTTGAACACGTACTCGAACTTTTGCGTCAGGCCTCCTTTGACCCGAGCGTACTGGCAATCAAAATCAATATCTACCGCGTGGCAAAAGACTCGCGCATCATTGATGCGATGATCCACGCCGCCCACAACGGTAAAAAAGTCACCGTGGTGGTAGAGCTACAGGCGCGTTTTGATGAAGAAGCGAATATTCACTGGGCGAAACGCCTGACGGAAGCGGGCGTGCATGTTATTTTCTCCGCGCCAGGCCTGAAAATCCACGCCAAGCTGTTCCTGATTTCGCGCAAAGAAGGTGACGATGTGGTGCGCTATGCCCATATCGGTACCGGTAACTTCAATGAAAAAACGGCGCGGCTGTACACTGACTATTCGCTGTTAACCGCCGATGCGCGTATTACCAACGAAGTGCGTCGCGTATTCAACTTTATTGAAAATCCCTATCGCCCGGTGACGTTTGATTACCTGCTGGTTTCCCCGCAGAACTCGCGGCGTTTGCTGTATGAGATGATCGACCGGGAAATTGCTAACGCCCAGCAGGGACTGCCTTGTGGCATTACCCTTAAGCTGAATAATCTGGTCGATAAAGGCCTGGTTGATCGGCTCTACGCTGCGTCAAGTTCCGGCGTACCGGTAAATCTGCTGATCCGCGGTATGTGTTCGCTTATCCCGCATCTGGAGGGCATAAGTGACAACATCCGCGTTATCAGTATTGTCGATCGCTATCTTGAACATGACCGAATCTATATTTTCGAAAACGGTGGCGATAAGCAGGTCTATCTTTCCTCTGCGGACTGGATGACACGCAATATCGACTACCGCATTGAGGTCGCGACGCCGCTGCTCGACCCACGGCTTAAACAACGGGTGCTGGATATTATTGACATCCTGTTTAGCGATACAGTAAAAGCCCGTTACATCGATAAAGAACTGAGCAATCGCTATGTACCGCGCGGTAACCGCCGTAAAGTACAATCGCAACTGGCGATTTACGACTACATCAAATCACTTGAGCAACCTGACTAACGCTATGCCAATACATGACACGTCACCACGACCGCAAGAGTTTGCGGCGGTCGATCTCGGTTCAAACAGTTTCCATATGGTCATCGCCCGTGTGGTTGATGGCGCAATGCAAATTATTGGTCGCCTGAAACAGCGAGTCCATCTGGCTGATGGGCTCGGCGAAGATAATATGCTCAGTGAAGAGGCAATGGAACGAGGCTTAAGCTGCCTGTCGCTGTTTGCCGAACGTCTGCAAGGTTTTTCACCCTCCAGTGTATGTATCGTCGGGACGCACACCCTGCGCCAGGCATTGAACGCCACTGACTTTCTTAAACGTGCGGAAAAGGTCATTCCTTATCCGATTGAAATCATTTCCGGGAATGAAGAAGCACGACTGATTTTTATGGGCGTGGAACATACCCAGCCGGAAAAAGGTCGCAAGCTGGTGGTCGACATCGGCGGTGGTTCAACCGAGTTGGTGATTGGTGAGGATTTTGAGCCAAAACTGGTGGAAAGCCGTCGTATGGGCTGTGTCAGCTTCGCGCAGCTTTATTTCCCCGGTGGGGTCATCAGTAAAGAACACTTTCAGCGTGCCCGAATGGCGGCCGCCCAGAAGCTGGAAACCTTAACCTGGCAATTTCGTATTCAGGGCTGGAACGTTGCGCTGGGGGCTTCCGGGACGATCAAAGCTGCCCACGAAGTGTTGCTGGAGATGGGAGAGAAGGACGGCTTTATTACGCCTGAACGACTCGACAAACTGGTAGCGGAACTGTTGCAGTACCGGAGTTTTGAGGCCCTCAGCCTGCCGGGACTGTCTGAGGAGCGCAAGGCGGTATTTGTACCGGGGCTGGCAATTTTGTGCGGGGTTTTTGACGCGCTGGCTATCCGTGAACTCCGCCTTTCCGATGGTGCACTGCGTGAAGGCGTGCTGTATGAAATGGAAGGACGTTTCCGCCATCAGGATGTACGTAGTCGCACCGCAAAAAGCCTTGCTAATCAGTACAACATCGACAGGGATCAGGCCAGACGCGTACTGGACACCACGATGCAGATGTATGCCCAATGGCAGACCCAGCAGCCAAAACTGGCGCATCCACAGCTGGAGGCGTTGCTCGAATGGGCCGCTATGCTGCATGAGGTTGGGTTAAATATCAACCATAGCGGGCTGCATCGTCATTCTGCTTATATCCTGCAAAACAGCGACTTACCAGGTTTCAACCAGGAGCAGCAAACGCTGATGGCGACTCTGGTACGCTATCATCGTAAGGCCATTAAGCTTGATGACCTGCCCCGCTTTACCCTGTTTAAGAAAAAGCAGTTCTTGCCGCTTATCCAGCTTTTACGTCTGGGCGTGCTGCTGAACAACCAGCGCCAGGCCACCACCACCCCACCGACTCTGACGCTTGAAACTGACGATAATCACTGGACGTTACGTTTTCCGCACGGCTGGTTTAGTCAGAATGCGCTGGTACTGCTGGATCTGGAAAAAGAGCAGCAGTACTGGGAAGCCGTCACCGGCTGGCATCTTCAGATTGAAGAAGAGGCTTCGCCGGACGTTGCGGCCTGAGGGAGCAGTAAGGCACCGTTCTGGTGCCTTACTGTCACCAGAGTATCCAGCGGTTGTGGCTCGCCAATTAAAAAACCTTGCAGATGATCAATACCCAGCGAGATAGCGGCGCTACGTATTTCTTCGCTCTCCACATATTCCGCAACTACCTGCATTTTTTTCATCCGCGCCAAATGGCATATGGACGCGACGATTTGATAATCCAGGCTATTTGAAACAATACTGCGGATAAAACTCCCGTCGATTTTAAGAATGTCCGCATTCACGCTTTTTAAGCGCGCATAACTTGCATAGCCGGTACCGAAATCATCAATGGCAATTAAACATCCCATTTTTTGTAGTTTTGCCAGCGTCTCATTAGCCTGCTCAACGTTTGCCAGGCTATCACTTTCTGTCACTTCAAAAATAAGCTGCCATGCTTCAACCTGATACTGGTTCAGAAGATACTGCACTTCCAGATGAAAATGTGCACGGCACACGGATGAAGGTGACAGGTTTATCGAAAAACGGCACGCAGGCAAGATTTCACGTTGTTCCGCCATAAAGCGCAATGTATTTTCGAGCACCCATAAATCAATACGTGACGATAAACCAAATTCCTGTGCAACGGGCAAAAAATCGACAGGATTAATCAGTTCCCCGTTTGCACCAATTAACCTGAGCAAGATTTCATGATAAGTATCACCGCGAATGCCAGAGATCTGCTGCGCCATTAAACTAAATTGATCATGTTCCAGCGCCTGCTGTAGACGATTCATTAACGCAACCTTGTCTTTGAGATCCTGCTGGAGATACAGAGCAACCCGTTTTTGCAAATTTTCAGGATGATTTGTCGCCAGAGAAAGATCGGCAATAGTGCTTAATTCTCCCAGTAACAAGTAAATATGCGTGACCGGTGCACGGACATAGCAATAGCTCATGCCCACCTGCGGTTGTAGCGGCATCCCGTCCCAGACAAAACGAAACTTTTTGATATGGCAATCGATATCTTCGATACGTTGTTGATACGCCTCCGTATTCAGGCGAAATATCAAATCGTGGCCTGATAACTGATAAACGCCTTCATCCGCCTGTAGCTGTGAGTTAATCCAGCTTGCCAGCTGCTGTTTATACTGGATGCGGAGCATCACGCCATAATTTCGCCCTAACATTTCCAGC
Organism: Superficieibacter electus; assembly: GCF_002915575.1. GTDB lineage: Bacteria > Pseudomonadota > Gammaproteobacteria > Enterobacterales > Enterobacteriaceae > Superficieibacter > Superficieibacter electus. The sequence goes on along the minus strand of NZ_PQGD01000020.1, from coordinate 29,581 downwards.
TCAGGAATACGGATAAAACAGAGCACCGACCAGGGAAAATGATGTAATGAACGGTTTAGCGCACGTAAATTCGGTAGATGGACCACGGGATCAAGAAACGCCAGCATTCGCGCCCGGCGGGTAATCAGTCGTTGCTGCATTGCCAGAATAGAAATAAAAACAATAATAAATGAATACACCAGATAGCTTGACGACGTAATTGCCAGTTGTGTTTCATATCCCATAAATAAAGGGATATATCCGTGAAAATAGTGGATAGAGATAATCAGCACTGGCGTCCACACCATCGACATAAAGCGGTAACCATAACGTATCGCCCCCCATAACATAACGGGCAATAGTAATGATAGAGTATAATTCGTGCTGAATATTGAACTATTTTGGTTAAGAGGCATGCAGAGCATTATCATTAAACTACTAAATATCAGCATCCAAATTGCCACTTCTTTTTTCTTAACTTTTGGGTCAAACTGTAAACGCAACTGAGAAAAATAAGCGCGGATATATAGCGGATGCCTTATTATACGAATAATATAATAACACAGTGGCACGCCAATAAGATTCCCTACCAACAATGCCTGGTAATTAATGACAATATTGATAGTAAAAATCCCGGCACCATTAAAATTTTGCCGTAAGTGATAAATGTCAAAAAAAGCGACAATTTGATAGAGGGCCAGAAAAAGCGTTGCCGGACAAAATGCCTGCCAGAAGATCCGATGAAACATCAGCTTAGCATTACCATGAGAGACATTGCGTCGATTAGAGGTAAAGGCCCGATACCCTCCCCAGCTCAGCACAACGGGAACGATAAAATGGAACGCAACCAGCGCATTTTTTGCCAGATCTTCCTGCTCAAATTTATACACGAACATGGAAAGAATCATACCCGGCAATGCTGCCCAGCCAAAAAAGAGCATAAGACTGATCATTAGCGCTAATGGCAGAAAAAAAAGTACCACCGTTCCCGTACTGATATGGGCGAAAGTATTGGCATTACTTAACACGGGAAGCAGTAAGGAAGGTAAAAAAAGCGGTAGTCCCCACCATCTGTCTCTGTATTTAATGTAGGCTTTACTTAGTTTCATAAATGCTCAGCAGAAAACCCGGCATCCCGCGGGCATTTTTAAACAGGTATCCCACCCGGCAGCAAGCTGCAAAAGGTTATCAGTCATAATACAACCTATGGATTCTAATTATTAACGCCAGGTAATAATTGATATAAGTCAATTATAGCGCCCTCATTAACTAATTATTACGTTTACTCAGCGCTGGTAGCATTTATTAATTTATAACGGAAATACATTAATTATGTTCTATAACAATTCATAATGAATCAACTGACAGAATTTTACATCACATTCAATTGACCCTTGCGCTACACTGTGTCTTAATGTGCACATCGCCCCAATCTGTGGGTATGCCTTAAAGGACCTTTTGTGAGTCAGGTTACCAGTATGCGAAACCGACATCGATTTAACAGTCGCATGACCCGTATCGTACTGCTTATCAGTTTCTTCTTTCTTTTCGGACGCTTAGTCTACTCCTCCATTGGTGCATGGCATCATCATCAAGATAAAAAACAGACTCAACAGTCCAGCCTGATCGTAGAAACGCCTGGTCAACGTTAGCCCTTTAAGAGACAAAAAAGGCGACCAGTGGTCGCCCTAATGCATTTATAAACCGTTATTCCCACTCAATTGTTTGCAACCATCGTAATTGATTGATTTTAAATATTAAAACTGGCTATCCAAAGTTGCCGTACCGTTTTATATACCGTCAACGCCAGACTGTAACATGAAAAATACCATGTCATCGCATCAGCGAATCGTACTGTCTTTCACAGACTCGTCCGGCTTCGGCTGCCCGGTCAGCGTACTCTGCCAGCTGTCGGTTTCGTTCGAGAGATTGCGCGAGCACGTCGGCAAGCAAAACTCCGGTGTCTGCGGCTGACGGCCCAGCGCCGACAGTGGCGTTATACTGCCCGAGCTGCTTTCGTATGGCAACGATTTGCTGCTGCAACCGGCCAGCACGATCAGCGGCATCAAGAGCATCATTGCGCGCCTGGTCAATCCTCTGCTGAGCTTCAATTTCATTGAGTGCTTTCTCCTGCTCACGCTGTGCTTTCGCTTTATCCTCTGCCGCTTTCTGGTCAGCCTGCGCCATTGCGTAACCAGCATCGTATTGCCTGGAGCCGTGGACATTCCAGGCAACGATGATGCAGACCACGACAACAACGGCAGCAGCGGCACCGATAATAGGTTTCCACCATGCCCTCAGGATTGCGGCGATCATGCTGCTGCGATCCCCTTGGCTATGGCTTCCTTACCTGATGCATCACGCCATAACCAGCTTTCGGCGGCCCGGCGGCGGACAAGACCTTTCATCACCCGACCACCTGATTTGTTCCAGCGCGCAAATTGCGACAGCGCCAGATCAAATCGTTTGTTGTTGACCATCTCCAGCAACGTGGAGTTCTTCAGCGCGGTCAAGCCGACGTTGTAGGCAAAGCTGACCAGTGCGTCAAACTGACCCTGCTTAAGTTCGACGCTGACCAGAGAAGACACGCCATCTTCGAAGCGTTTCAGGTCTGCCAGCAGGCCGTCATCCGCCTGCTTTTGCGTCCACACCAGACCCGGTTTAACTTCGCGCCCGGTATGACCCCACCCGATAGTCCAGGGTGAACCGCTGAGCTTCTGCCAGTCAGGAACCAGGCGGTAATCTCGCATTGCCAGCTTTCTGGCGGTGCAGGCTTTGCCGAGGTCGCTGCCGGGATCAGGGTATGCATTCAGCTCGCAGGTTTCGAAATACTTCATCACGGCCAGGCCGTTTGCGGAAATCTTCATCATGACCTCGATATCTTAAAAATTTGCACCACGTTACCGCGCGTCTTCAGAACCGCCGCCAGCATGACGGCATTCAGTATCAGATCGCCCCAGTCGGTTGAAACGTAATAGCCATAGAACACACGCAACGGAATGCTGGCCGCCACAACGATAAGCAGGTATGCCAGCCACCCACCCCACCAGCGGTGGCGTGACCCTTCGCGCCGGAAGAGAAGCACCCGCAGCGCGATAGCGCCGCAGATGATGCATTTTGCTATGAGCAAAATCTCATGACTTGTCATTGTCTTTGCCCCACGGGATTAGTTTTCCTGGATTGTTCGATCCCCGGTGTAACCATGACCCCACCCCGACAGCGACGATTGCAGACACGAACGCCGCCGAGGAATCGACAATGCCACGCTCAAAGCCAGAAGAAGAAACACCGGGGATCATGGAGGCCAGGCCAACCAGGATAGAAGAGATGGGTTTGTAAAAAAGGATGCCGCAGAAGAAGCTTAACACGGAAAGAAGAAGGCGACGGCGTATCGGATATTCAAGCGCGAAGGTAACAAATATTACCGCACCAGCGAGTGCACCTAATACTGCCTCTATGGGGACGCCCATTACCCATGCAGCAAGCGCGCTCGCGCTAAGCCCCTGATTTATACTTGATACTGTTAGTGACGCGGACATAGTAGCCACCGTTTTTTCTGCATGATGAACCCCCTTTGTTGGTAAGTTCATCATACACAATAAACCATATATGGATAATACTATGTGAGAATTTTCTTAACAGGGTTACCTTTAAGTTATGCCTCTAAAAATTTCTTGAAGTTTCAAACCAGATGCCTGCAATTCTTTCCAAATATAAAATAGAATTAGCATCATTGCTGGTTACGCTTACATTTCCTTTTAGCCTTATAAGCGAAGAGTTATATGTTATTCCAGCCCCTACAATCATTCTCACCCTAAGCTTTTGCCCATTCTTCCCCCCTAAAAAATTTGTTACAGAGATAGGAGCATTAATTATTATGTTAGGTCCAATCCATGCTGAAGGCGTGGAAGTTGTAATAGATATTTCGTTATTAGATGCGTCATCCAATATTGTTACATTACTAATTACAGTGAAGGGAGCTCTGTTATTAGTGCTGAAATACTGATTAGCTGATGCCCCCCTGGCTTTGATGTCTTTGAAGTTAACTTCTTCTATAAGAAGATTGGTGTCAAAAACATAAAGAATGTGGGGGCGTGAAGTGGCATTACCAACAATCTCATCGCTTATAATAATTCCTGTTAGAACTTTGTTGTTGAATCCTCCCAAAGCATATGCGCAACCTGGGCCTGAATGTACGTTCCCAGATATGCTAATTTCATTAGTAGCACCTGAAACAGGAACAATGGAAGGATCGTAACCCCTGCTATAGATTGCGCCAGATGGCTTTGGAGAACCCGCCCAATCCGACTCAACACAAATACTAGCCACAGAACCAGCACTAAGTATATTACCAGTCACATTTACAAATGAAACGTTTGCGACGAGATATACAGAATATTTCCAATCACCCAATACTTGATTATTGGATATGTTTACACCAGTAACCCCCTTGTAACACTGGATTGCAGTATCATCAGTTGATTTTAGCGATGAGCTATTAGATTGAATATAGTTACCAATAATATCGATCCAACGACACCCCCAAGCTATGTTGATGCCTGATGATCCCCCCTCAAGTAAATAGTTATTAACTACTTGAACTCTCTGGCAATTTGAAGAAATATTTATATTCCTGTGGGATTGATTACTGAATATGTTATGTGTAATGTTAGCCCTAAAAATACCCCCTCCCTGTAGGCCGTGTGTTCCCCCATTGACAATATTACCGTATACTAATGTGTCACGAAGTGTAATCACTGATGGGTAAATAGGTACCCCGCCACTATCAATACCACCATATGTACCACTACTTACCGCAATCAATCCTATGCCAGTTAAAGTAATACTTCCGATACCTTCATCTGGATCTACAGGCATTGTAACAACGTTATTTATTATTTTGTTGTTATAGTTAACAGAATTCAAACTTAACGTACCAATTCTTATTCCATACCGCTCTCCACCAGCGGAGAAATTGTATACTTTATTGCTTTCTAATGTTGAATTTATTACGCCAGACACAACAATTCCTTTTGTGGCGTTTTGATTTATATCAATATCACACTGAGATATTCTTAATCCATCATGCCCAGTGTCAACAAAAGACCTTATGACAGTGTCTGTTCCAGGTATCAAACATTTTAACTTTAGGCCCTCGATTGCTTTACATCCAACAGTTACAATGATTGCACCGCAACCATATCTTTTATCAGTTCCTTTAACTATAAATCCAGGGTGTTCTGCTGCGTAATTCACTGCGGCTTGAATTGCAATCGTAAAGTCAGTGTCTTCATCAACATATATCCCCGGAGAGGTTAAGTCAGAAAATTGCTCAGGGGTTACGTAATACTGCATTTCTGATAGATAACCCTTAGGCTGGACACCAATATATGATGCTCCTGTAGGCTTTGCCAGTTCTATTAAAACGTCTGCAGCACTCCCACTTTCAGGAAGAACCATGAGAGGGTTACCTGAACTATCCATCGCAAGAATTTTATTTTTACGCTGCTCTACTGAAGGAAGAGGTGCCACATAACCTTCAGGAACTCGCAGGCTACGGTTGAGGTTATTTTGAGCAAGCACATCAACATAGTTCTTTGTGGCCGCATCCTGTGCGCGTGACGGGTCACGAAGGTTTCTTATGTAGTATCCCAGCGCATCATAATAATTTGCCACAAAAGAAGGGCGTCTTAACGACAGTCTCAGACGACTAAAGCACTGCTGGATAAGCATCGTCAGCTTGTCGAAGGCATCTTCATGAACTTCAGCAAAGAACTTACCCTGGTTGCGCAGATCTGTGTCCTGCGTCACCGGGAGTGAACGGTTGATCGAAATCTGCCAACCATTCGCCAGGGGAGAGTTGAGCACCACGCTGCCGCCGGAATATCCTTTTGCCCCGGTAACGCTGTAGTCAGTGTCGAGCAGTAGCTGAGTAATATTTTCATTAAGGTCGACTACCTGAACGACCAGATCAGAATTTTTCATGATGCGGAAGGTGTACGGGAAGGATGTTGTCGCCCCGTTACCCGTGTATTCGTTATGGTCGATTTCGGTAGAGACCGTCATTTTGATTTTCTCCAGATGGCTGATGCGCCCGGCGCGCTTACACATCTGTCATTCTATTACCCACCAAACCATATATGAATTAAATGGTGATGCATTAACCAAATTATTACCTTACAGGTAATTTTAATTGTCACTGGAAGTAAGACCTAACCTTTGATATATGTATATGCATACAGTTGTTTATGGAGAGAGTAGATGCCGCAGCAGTACCATTACCCGATGAAAGATAATTTCTATGACACCATTCACACGCCAGGAGGCGTCAGATCCCTGGTAGAGGAATCCCACCTCATGACGCTGCTAAGGGAACTCGATAAGGACGGTTTTAATGTGGATGGGCCGATGGCTGAGCTGGTTGCGCTGGTCAATTACGTGACGAGTTCGCAAATGTCGATGCGAGATTTGCAAACGCACCTGGATTATTGCGCCCAGAAGCTGAACGAACAAACCAAATAAGAATTGAAATTACCTGATAAATATGAAATTATTACCTAATAGGTAAATTTACAACGCTTAAATCTTGTGCCATAGTAATCATGCATCGGCAAAATCCGATGCCGGGATTGAGACCCCGATACTACAGAGGCGCACACACCGCGCAGGCGGTTTTTTTATGCGTAACGCACAGCTATACCAGAATTATGGTGGGCTGGGCAGGGCAGCCGAAAGGCTGGCCGGGTCCTTTGTAGCCGGTAGTCTCAACCCTGTTCAGTTCACCACCTGCCAGATTGAGACCTGCGGTGGTGATTAACCAGACTACAAAGGTGATCACTATGACTGCTCAGAGAAAACCAACCCCAGATGCAGTATTTAACTTTGAATCTGCTATCAAAGTACGTATGTTCCAAATCGACGGTAACCCATGGTTCGCAGCTTCTGACATTTGCAAAGCGCTTGGCCTTACTAATTCCCGAATGTCACTTAAAGCGCTTGATGATGATGAGAAGGGTGTAAGTTCAACTTACACCCCTGGTGGAAGCCAGACTGTAAACGTCATTAACGAGTCCGGCCTCTACACTCTGATCCTCCGCTGTCGCGACGCGGTGACACCCGGCACCATCCCCTACCGTTTCCGCAAATGGGTAACCGGCGAGGTGTTGCCGCAGATCCGCCGGACCGGGCGCTACGTTCGTGAAGAGTTATCACCGGCGGATAAAGCCCAGAAGGTTGTCGCCAGCTTCATGCCCGCGATACTCGAAGCGATGAAGTCCGAAGGTAAGAACCAATACAGCTACCCGCTCAAGCCGGGATACCGTGAGTTCATTCATTCGCCTGAAGGCGTCAACGGCCTGGCGGAAAGTTCTATGTTGATGGACCTGTTACGCCAGCTTGGAGAGGACGGGCACGACGTGGACGGCGCGGCCGCCGAGTTCACAACGATGGTTAACTACATCACCGGCGTCAGCAAATGCCTGAGCAATATCCGCAGTCACGCCCAGTACATCAGCAGTAACGCGTCAGACTTCTGAGGGAAAATGCGCAGGGAAGCGCGCACAAAATAATCATTGACGGTGTCGTCAACTGCGTCCAAAATTACCCTAAAGGTAAACAGGAGGTGTTTATGTTTAAACCTTCAGTGTTAAAATTTGCTAATCCATTCAATGTGGAAGTATGTCATGATCAGGAAGAGAACGTCTGGGTTGCCCAGTGCGATGATCTCGGGCTTGTGACTGAAGCTGAAACGTATGAAGAGCTTACTGAGCGTGTTTGGGAAATCGCTCCGGATCTGTTCGAGATGAACGGCTTTATTGGTAATCCGGCGCGCATCCGCCTTTCCTTCACTCAGGAGCAATCCTATCAGGACAGGATCGCGCTCTGATAAATGGGAACCGGACTATATCCAAAACTAACGGAATTGCTTTTAGCAGCCGGATGCCAGTTTGAAAGGCAGGGAAAGGGAAGCCATGAGATATGGTCCAGCCCTATCACAAGGAAAAAGTTTAGCGTTCCGTACACTGTAGTATCGAGCCATACGGCTAACGGAATACTGAAGCTGGCAGGACTACCAAAATACTTCTGAATAAGCCCGCATAGCGGGCTTTTTTGTGGGCGAAGTTAACGTTGTGACATGTCACTATAGATATGCAATGCTATCCTGGTTAACATTACCTTTTAGGTAACATTTTGCAGGTCTTATATGCAAGTTTTCTGGATCGTCGTTGGTGTAGTGGCCGTGATTCTTTTTATCATTAATCAGAACCGGACCAAGACTTCTGATCGCACTGTTGTCAGACAGCACAGGACAATAAAGACTGAAGACGGAGAAATAAGCATTGAGCGAGTGCAAGTAGTTGATAGCGCAACGACTAAGTATCATCCGTCAGGAAATGCACCAGACGTATCTTCACCATCAAAGTATGACCACCCGGTGATCGAACCCTCACATAATAAAAATATAACCACCACAAAAGAAATTAACCCTCCTCAACCCAAACCATTTTCAGCCAGGCTACCGAATGGTGTATCACAAAGACCTGCCTACCATGGTAAATTTCCGGGTGATGAGGTTATCAAACTCAAGACAGTACCAGTACCAGCACCAGCACCAGCACCAGCACCAGTACCAGCACCAGCACCAGCACCAGCAGAAGTTAAAGTTATTGAAGGGCTGAAGCAATGCACAAGATGTCGAATAAATCTTCCATATGATAAATTTCGGAAATCGTCGAAAAATGCTGATGGTCTGACCATATGGTGTGCGAGCTGTCTTGATGGGCCGAGAAACACCAGGCACATGAAATGGTGCCCTATGTGTAACGTCAGAAGAAAGCGCACCAGTTTCTACCCTAACAAGCAGAACGCCGATGGATTGATGGCCTGGTGCAAGACATGCTGGGACGGGCATAAAGCGAGAAGATAGATCGGGGCGATTCAGAATAAAAGCTTGAGAGAGTCTATTGATATGCGTAAGAAATTCAATTTTATAAATTTATGTTTACTGGCTGGCATACTTTTCCAGCCAACTATTATTTATGCCAAGTCAGTTGTTACAGAACGCACTCCATTAGAGCTATCTGGTATCGCGGCTGATTTTTTCTTAAATTATATTGTTCCAATGGCGGGATTTGATGATGTTAATCGATCAAGTTATCACGCCTTCTATGGTAAAGATGACGGGAAGACCATTACTGTTTACACAGAAAGCTCGTTCATTACGCACGATCATTTTTACAATAATACGTCCTCTCCTGAAATACCTGAACTGACAAAGAACCGACTGGAGAAAGTATATTGCGCTCCTGATAAGCGTGAATTCGTGCTTCCAAGCTCAATTGAGGGGATTTTCCGCCAAGCCAGAATGGAGGAGAAAACAATTATGATTAGTTATTATGATGCTGAAAAGCAGTCCCTACTTTTCAGCATCGGAGTGTCACCAGAATCATGCTCTCATGTCAACGCATACCCGGATCAACCTGGTTGAGTATCGGTGCGATCCAGAATAGGTTGTTTCCGGGTAAGATGGTCCTGACATTATGCAGAACCCGGTCGCCAGCATCGCCATTTAACACGCCTGCCGTCACATCAGTAACGGTGTCCATCAGACCGAATGTTGGACCTATAACAGAGCCGATGAAACCTCTGCTGGCGTAACGTGACTGAGTGCTAGTGCCAAAAACCGAACCAAGGCCAAACGCGCCACCAGTAGCCTTTTCCGCCATGTTGTTGTATTCCATAAGTGGACCAAGAATACCCGATCTGTCGATACCCTCAAGCGCTAATTTTTGTGGTGACCAGTCCACTTCCCTGCCATTTGACGCCTGTTTTAATGCATAGGTAAGCGCACCAAGAGCGATTTGAAATGCTGTACCGTAATAAAACTGGGCCGAGCCTTCTGACAGGCCGCCGATTGTTGCTCTGTTATATGACGCCGTTGTGAACGAACGGAACTGGAATACGGTACGACCAATAGGTGAGCTGGCCCATAAAGGAGTGTCTCCGACCCCGGGCGTGATAATGATGTTATTGGTGTCTTTCATGACTGCCGACTGAAACACCCCGGAAGCATAATCATCATCCCATTTATCAAAATTGCCGATGTGCCAGCCGTCAAGAACTTCACCATATTTGCGGAACTGAGCGTTTATTCGCGTGGCCGTCGCAGGGCTGATGCCCAGTTTAGCAATCCTTGATGCAGATGCCGCACCAGAAAGGATACTGTCGGCAGTAACCATGCCATTAATAGCTTTGTTGATATCGTTAAACTGCCCCATCATTGTGAGCTTACCAAAGACATCGGTTACGCGATCGAGACCTGCTTCTGCTGCATTTGTGCGTGTAGAGCTATCGACTAGGTCAGCCATCAACCTGGACCGGGAATTAAGCACTGCCTCTACCATTATCCCCATTTTTTTCATTTCACTTTTACTGGCTGTGAACGCCGGAGATCTTGAAATAAGAGATCCATAACCACGCATGGTGTTTTTGAAACCGTTAACCATTACGCCTCGGGCCAGATCCGGGATAGCGGAAACAGTCATGCCACCAAGTTTTGAAACAAAGTTCACATTTCTCATCGCCCTGCCGGCGCGAACAAAAAATGATGATGGATCGTCAGGCATTTTATATGTCCCTACCAGGCGATCACGCATAGCGGTTATGTCTCGAATATCATTCTCACGGGCTTTTGCCAGTTTTGCCTGTTCCTGGGGACGGGCGCGCATAAGCTCGTCATACTCGTCATGAATCGCTTTAAGCTGCGATTCTAGATTGCGATTGCCAAATGTCTTGGTTAATTCAATGTCTGGTGAAGCCTCCCTGATATGCCGCTGCAATACATAGTTGGCATCACTTTCCAGATAATCTCTCATCAGGTTATCAGGAAGGTTTAAAGTACGCTGCCGTGAACTGCCTGGCACCTTTACAGTGAAAATGTTTTCGAAATCCTGAGGTATTTTCGCACCAACAATTTTATTTATCGTGGCATCGGCAGCTATCTCAGCATCATCGCGTGACATAGCCTGCGCCCCTCTTGACCACCAGTTAACCAGAATGTCACGAAACTTATCACGCTCCTCGACTATCTTCCCCACCCTGTAGACACGAGGAAAATAACTGGTCTGACCCAGCGCTTTTAGTTCAGCATCTGGAGGAAGCAGGCCGAGGTCCTGCTGTGCAACTTTCACCCTGTCAACCACCTGACGCAATGCGCGCGCAGCATCCTGAATAGAGGCATTACCGTGAACATCACCATTGCGCATGGCATCGCCTACTTCCTCACGGAAGCGGGTATAATTTAGATCCCCTCCGTCCGCTTTATATTTTGCATACGCCTGTTTATTGGTAACGACAACCGCCGCCTCTTCACGACGCCAGCCAAGAACCCGGGTTTCTGCCGCAACCGGTGTTTCAAAACCCCGCTTATTTCCACGTAACGCAAAATTGTTTTCTGCCAACTCAAGCCCGGTGATCCGGGCACTGCGGGAAGGAGAGGAAATTACACGGGATATAGGTGTCATATATCCGCCAGCCTTTAAAGCGGTATCAGCAGCTTTCCCACCATCCAGAGTAAGATCGTCTAAAGTTGCCTGTCTGATTCGCATTGCGCCGACACTACCACCGTCAGGAAGACTGTCCATACCCCGATTAAGAGCTGCATTAATGCCAGAATTTTCCAGTGCGTCACCCAACTCTCGTGTTGCAGCGTCCCTTATCCCAGATGAGATCATTGATCCAGCGGTTGCAAAAACACCGCTGAATAACGCGCCGGCGGTAATATGCGCAGCGCTTTCGCCAGCAGTTCTGGTAAATTGTTGACTATTTAATGCCACTTCACTGATTGCTGTACCTGCGGCACCTATTGCCATTTGGGAACCAACCCGAGCCAGCAGTCCTCCCTGAGCACCAGGAATAAACATTGAGGCAACTGTAACGGGATCAACAACCCCAGCAGCTATACTCGCGAGCACGCCTTCGCCACCAGCCTCTGACAAAACCTTTCGATCTTCATTCTCATCATCAATCTGCTGCTTTATCCAGGCGGTTTCTTCCGGGGATCTGGCATCCGCAAACGAGGTCGCCCATTGTTCATATCCCTGGATCTCGTTCTTGTCGGAGTAGGGATTATAACCATCAGCAGGTTCAAACTGTTTGGTTGGTCTGAACATGCCAGCCAGCAAGTTGTTTTGACGAAAAGCTGCATCCCATACTGATGGCTCAGGCTGAGCAGGTTCCGGATTAACGCCGTCAGGCAATGGAACATCGAAACCAGCAGGCGCTGGTAATGCGTTATCCATAACGGAAGGAGATGTTTCAGGCTGTGGATAGATAGGCATTATTCGTCATCCCATGAAAAATAGTTTTTGAAGCGATTAACACGGTCGCCGTGGAATTTTTGGTACTGCTCATCAAGGGCGCGATGTTTATCGATGAAACCGCGCTTCTCCTGCCCTCTAATGACCTCTTCCTGCTCTCTTTGCTCACGCTCTTTCTGGGAATCCTGGTAAGGTTTCCAGTCTTCCAGAGACGGTTTCCAGCGCACCTGGCGATAATGTTTGTCAAAATAAGGCTGAACTGTCTCAATCCCATCCTTATCTTTCGTGCGGATCATGATTGCGTAGTCACCGTTTCTTGGTGTCAAAGCATCAGGCGTTATTTCCAGATCACCTCCGACGCGAGACTCTGGAGTATTTGTTTCAATAACTGGCGCATTACCTGAGGTTATGCCGATCTGCGTCGGGCTGACGGAAATATTTTCTTTCCGGTCTCCATACATTAATTGCTCTTTTTCAGCTTTCCATTGTTCTACCTGCCAGTCAGAAGGCCCATAATTATAAAGAGCTTCTGGTGCATATTTCATAAACCTGGCATTGCCGTTCACAGTACTAATGCTCCATGTGCGCGCGATCTGCTGGTTGGTCATTTTCTTGGCCGCCTCAGAATTTCCGCCTGATGTGCGATAATTTATATCGTAAAGAGACTGGTAGTCGTTTCTGAACATAGCAGCATCTGTAGAGGTATCATCAGCTTCAGGATCAATTCTGAACCACTGCGCCATGTTCCCCCGGGCAGAGTCCATAGCGCTTGCTCTTTCTTTTTTGTACTCCTTCGTGCTTTGAGTAGAAGCGAGTTGCGCTTTTAAGGCATCAGTCTGGTTATATGTTAAGTTTTGCGCCTGATTAACTGCGGCCTCGGGAGCCATACCGGCATCGCTGAGCTGCTTAACGGTCAGATAAAAACCCTGCATATCTTTTGGGAGATCACCAACAGATGCGGAATCAGTCGCGTAGAGAGCATTAAATAAGCGCGCGCCCTGAAGGACAACGTCAGGGCTGCTGGCCCGGGAAATGGCATTAAGCTGAGAAGTAACCTGTGATGGAATAATGCCGGTCTGTCGAACCTGCTGCACGATATCATCGTGCGTGTTTTGGTCGTTCACCCTGAAATTAATCGCTGATTCTGTGTTATCAGCAGCCTTCTGCATAGCTTCATTGCTGGGATCAAGCTTTTCCCCTATCGCTAATGCTTCATTGAAACGCCTTGAATCACGCTGTTCCTGAATAACAGTATTTGAGTTAGAAACCAAAGTTTTTAACTTACCGAAGGCATCGATTTTTAAAGCATAATTAGGATCGTTAGCGGTAGGCTTAACTCTTTCAAGCTCAGCTTTTTGCTGTTCAGGTGGCAGATACTGAATAGCCTGAAATGTTTTTGCATTGTCCATTGCGATATCAAGCTGGGAAACCATTTTACGTCCCTGGTCACCATATCCAAACATGATGGATGGAATAGAAGGGATCGTATCCGGCACCTCTCCGTTATTGAGTTGAGCCATAGTGTTGCTTAAAACAGGCTCAAGAGATTGCAGAACAAGCTTTCTCTGTTTTTCAATCTGAGCGTTTGCCAGATTATCAACCTGATAGATAGTAAGTGGGTCCATCCCTGTTTTATTTTTGTTGTAACGGGAGAGCCATCCGCGAGTTTCGGCGGGTAGATTTTTAACAAAATCTTCCATCGATATTTCGCCTTTACGTGGATCACCCACTTTGGCTATCAGTTTATCGACGTTTCCCATTCCCCAGTTGTATGCGGCACCTGCCAGCGGTTCAGATTGATATTTTTTACTTAATTGCCCAGCGTAATCACGCGCCAGTTGAGCGTGTTGCTCTGGATCGTCTGGGTTATATTGAACGCCTCGCTTTGCAGCAAGCTCTTTTCCCGTGTCTGGCATTAACTGAAATTGTCCCTGTGCCCCGGCGGGGGAAGTTACCAGACTACCGTCGGAATTACGGTGCTTCCCGCCTGACTCCACCATGCCCACGGCTCGTAAGTCCAGGTCTCCGTTACTATCAATGACAGAGAAATCACCATTCATCCAGCCAAGGGGATTTGCAACTGCATAATTTTTAGCTCTGGTTTCAGTAGCGGACGCGTTATCTTTTTCAATTTCAGACAAGATACGTTCCTGAGACCACCCTCGGGCCGCGCCAAAACGAGCAAGCGCAACCATGCGAGTATTCCTTGCAAGGTTTGCTTCCTGAGGGTTATTCCACGCCTCGCCTTCCTTTTGTAACTGAAGTTGCCTGGTAGCATTTAGCTGATCATCCTCAAATGCATTCACTTCGCCAAGCTCATATCTCCCGGCTATCCCATTGAAGCTGATTCGCTGCTGCTGGGCCTGCTGCATAAACATCTGTTTTGAAGCGTCATCTGGCAGGTTACTGGAAAGCTCCTGTATTTTCTCATCGTATTTTTGAGTAAACTCCTGTCCCTTTCCGATGGCGTTCTGACCTTTAAGACTGAAAAGATCCGTTTTCATATCCTCTTCAAACTGGCTTAGTTGTAAGCCAGCCTGTTGAGAAAGTGCCACATTAGCTCTCTTTTTGGCCTCTGCGAAAGCACCTGCATATTGACCTGTTACGTCAGAGAGAACCTGCCCAGCCTGAGGGGAATCAACCGTGGAGAATCCTCCAGTCTGCACCCCTCGGCTTTCAACTTGACGCCCGGTTGTTGTTGGTACTACTGGCATGATTTATCTCCTTATCGACCTGTTTTAGTGCCAACGGCTGAGCTGATCGGTGCTGCATTGCTTTGCGTGAATGGACTCCACGTACCGCCAGCCATCTGGTATGCGCCATATGCCTTGATTGGAGCGGTCAGAAGTGTTTGTGTCGCTGCGGAATTTGCCGCGCTTCTTGCCGCCCGCCCCTCAGCAATTGAGTTAACGCTTTGAACCTGGTAGCCGTAAGCCTCACGCTGCGCATTATTAACGGTGGTCAGCGCATCGAGTTGCCCAAACTGAGCCGTGTCACCGAAGATATCTAAGGCGTTGCCGGTTGAAAGATCTGTTCCAAGCGCACCCATTGTGGCGTTTTGTGTGCCAAGAGCCTGGTTAGTCTGGCGGCGGCGTTCTGCCGCGGCAATATTACCCCTGTTCACAGAGTCTTCAGCCTGAGCCTCAGCGATATCAGCATTCTGATTTGCAACAGCCGACTGATATTTACCCTGCTGTCGCTGGCTGTACGCCTGCATAGCAGCGGAAACAAGTACGGCAGCACCAACCGCGACTGGTCCACACATTATTTTTTCCTCATATGAAAGCGATGGAACGGCAGCCCGTTAACACCATATGGCGCGGCATCCTCGATGTTGAACCCGAGCCAGTGAAGCCAGGATTTAGCAACGTGGTTTCGCGCATCAACATAATTTTCAAGATACGGGTAAACGGTCAGCATTGCATTGACCACTTTCCCGCAGCGGCGCAGGAAAGTGCGCTGATATTTTTCCAGCTCATCGGTGCCCACCAGCCAGGGGATCCCGTAGCCGCCAATCATTGAACCTGGTGCCACTCCGAACACAGTTACCACGCGACCGTTTACCAGTCCGGCGCAGCAGAAAGTTGACGTACGCAACCCGGTTTCGAGTACACGCCTGACACTCCATCCGTTTGTGGCTGCAAACTCTTCAGCATCAGCAGCGCGGACGCGGGGCAGAATTTCTTCAATATGCGAGGCGGTGGCAGGCACTATCTGAGCGTTAATCATCAGAAACCTCCCACCGTCAGACGAGGAATAACCGCCAGCACAGAAAGCGGCAGCGGGTCAGTCTGTTTTATTTTGACGCGGCCATTTTTATCCCAGTTACTGTCGAGCTTGATTTCAACCTTACCGGTTGCGTCATCAACAGGATCGTCGTAAAACTCAAATTCGCGCTGCGGATACTCGTACCACTTCCCGCCAGGAGTGGAGGCCCATATACCGCGACTGGCATTCACCACCAGCGTGACAGTGTTGATAAGCTGCTTCTTATCGAGCAACGTTTCCTGACCATTAATATTGACGTCCAGCGTTTCAAACTGCGCATCAATGGGAAGCCCGATATGCACAACGCCGCCCGGCTTCTCCAGCGTGACAGCGCCACCAGATACAACCTTCTGCGGCTCAACGCTGGCGTCAGAGAGAATGTTAACCGTCTGGCCTTCAAGATGGTTCAGCCCGGCAAACGTGCGGCGAGCCATAAGCCAGTTGGTTGTTGCCGTATTGCGTAGCGCGGCGGGGATATTTCGGTTAGCGGAGATGGTCACGGCATTACTACCGATCACAGAAATGATGTCGCAGCGCAGTTGCTTATCTACCACTTCACCGGCATCGGAATCGTATTCTGAATACGGAAACTGAATTTGTGCGCCGACGTCGCCGGAGCCGAAATATGCCGTTCCGCTGATCGTCAGGGTATAATCCTGCTGATAACTCCAGTCTCCGCTGCCGCCGCTGATGGTCGCCGTCCGGCTTCCGCTGTTACGTCCGTCATAACTCAGGCCGCTGTCGACAAAAAAAGCGTCGATATCATCAGTAAACAGGCGGCTTGAAAGGCGCTCAATGTAACGCACAACCTGGCCGTTTATAGTGCGGTTGACGATGAAGTACACGGCGTCCTCATTCGCTTCGCTGATACTGCATGTGCTTTCGTATTTGCCCGGGCCGGATTGCGGGGACCATGCAAACACCTGTTGATCACGCAGATATGTGAGCGCCAGCAGCTTGCCGTCATCACGAACACAGAACGCGCAGGAATAAGGGACAATGGAGAAACACCAGTCCACAATGCTGCGTTTCTGGAAAAGGTGGTTAGCCAGGATGGTAAGGTCATTGCCCTGGTAACCGTCGACGTCAAAGGAATAAGCCAGATCCCGCACGACGCTGCCCTTCTCCTGGACGAATAAAGCAATGTTTGCCACGGCTATTGGCGGAATATTGCTGCAACCATTGGATCCCTGCGAACTGAGAGAGAAAGCGCTGGGAGTCAGAACCTTATTCTGGTCTCCGGTCACAACAAATTCACCACCAGACGTCAGAACAACCAGAGATCCAACGTCGATCAGGTGGCGGATCTCGTTAACCTGACGCCCGGCGTAGGTGTAGATAATGCGATCATCGTCCTGAATCGGGTTATTCTTCCCGAAGTCCTTGTAATCGCCGGTGCGGCTTGCCCAGATCGTCTGCGGATAAGCAGTAGACGCAGCGAAATAAAGGCGTTGCTGATAATAAACGACAGTGCCGGGATAACCGTTAACACTGTTCCAGGCAAACCGCGCCCACTTATAGCTCGCCTTTGTGCTGCCCACAACGTTTTCAGGGATGCGAGAAATAACCGTAGCCGTTGCGCTTTTTCCATCACTGGCGACGGCGGTGATACGGACAATGCCGAAGCCACTGTGCAGGTATTCCCACTGTATGCCTGTATCATCATCTCCAGTGCCGCCCCATCCGTCCCAGGCCATGCCTTCGGTATGTGACGGACGCAGCGTCCCGGTCTTCCCGGCAGTGTTGGCCCGGTAGTAGTTGCTTTCCGCCCGCCGGATATCGTTAATCACTGTTTCTTTGCTAGTCTCCCAGACGGGGACAGAATCAACCGCTGGTTGCTCAAGGTAGAATAACTTGCCGACCTGTTCAGATCCGAAAATTTCCTGACTCGCAGTCAGCGTGATGATGCCGGTGGGCGCGCTGGCGTAAACAGTGCTCGTCTCGGTAACGTTGATATCTTCAAACGGTCCGTTATTCGTCTCAACATCAACGATCTGCCAGTTGTCATGCGCGTACCGGCGCAACTCTTTAGGCGGATAGTTCGGATGAACAAGCGTCAGAACGTCAGCGCTTTGCGTGAATTTGATACGGAAGAGATCGTCTTCAGCGTATGGCATTGCCAGTTCATAAATGGCGTTGCTGCTGGTCAGCACCAGCGCACCATCTTTAATGACGCGCATGTAGTTGTGACCGAACTCAAGCGCATATGTCTGTACCGTAGAGAACTGGAAGGGGATCAGGCGGCATTTGCGGTCAGGGTATTTTGCCGCGGCAACAAACCGCGTGCCCGGACGGTTTTCCACGCCACCATATTGCCGGACAATGAAGTTATCGCACTTGCGCAGCGCCACCTGATACTTAGCCATGTCGATGCGACCATACAGAGAAGGCCCGATCTCACCACCAGCAAAGCTCGGTTGTATCCAGCTAAATGCCATCAGCATAACCTCGCAACAGTGAATTCGCTTTCAGGTGCTACCGGCTCCTGCGACTCATTCATGCTGTGTGAACCAGCGTTAAGAATGATTTGTTTGTACATACTGAGAGCGTTATTTCCGAGATCTGCATTGCCGGTCAGTGACATGTTGATCGACGCAGCCAGTTTCCACGTCAGCGCTTCCTGAAAAATAGAATCAAACATGTTGACGTCGGTGATCCGCGCTACGTACTTCAGCCAGGCCTGCGCCTCATTCGTGTAGATCAGCTTTCCGGTGCCGTCAAAGTCAGCGCCAACAAAATACTCAACACGCATACGCGAGGCAGGGTTAGGGATCCCGGCAGTGGGGATCTCAATAATGCGCAGGCAGTCTGTTGGGTAGGTGTAAGCATATTGCCAGTCAGGCGGCGGATTGTTGGTGTCAGCCAGTGCTACACGCTTGGTGGCAAAGTTCCAGTCGAAGTCTGCCAGCACCGCATCACGCATTGATTCGTAATACAGTGAGCACTGACCGGCTTCTTTGCTGGCTTCTTCCAGGCTGTTAATGCTCCGGTTGTTTCCGAGATTCCCCAGAGCACGGTTGCAGATCTCGATAACGGAAGCCATCACTCACCCCCGGAACCATACATCACTTCAGCGGTGCTGCGCTCCGGAGCCTGCGGAGTGGCCGGAGAAATAGCCATGTCAGTGATCTGAAGGCTGGCGTTATGCTGCATGCCTTCTTCAGTGTCACGGGTTGACGTAGAGCGAATAATTGCCTTAGCAGTGATCATTACTTCAGTCCCTGCTGGCTGCGGCGTCGCCTTCAGTTTGGTCAGCGTCTCGTTGTTCAGCTCAATGCACAACCCCCACGGATAATCATCACGGGTTTTGGTTTCGCCGTTCTCATCCTGAAATGTGTCGGTGCCGATTTTTAGATTTACCAGTTCCATAATCCACTCCTGCAAGAAGGGGGCCGAAGCCCCCTGTTTAACTCAAGAGGCTTAAACCCCTAATTCTTTCCGCTTCGCAGCGATTTCGCTCTTCATTGTTTCAGCCGACTTATTGCCCGGCTTCTTGTCGAAGAGTTCTTCATACTGCTGGCGTAAAGATGCGAGGTCTTCGCTCACCGCACCGTCACCGCTGCCCGGCTCGCCGTCGTCAGGGTTGCTGTCAGAAACAACGCTCACCTGAGGAGGCTTAACCTCTTCGGTCTTACCGTGCTTTTTCTCGGCCTTCTTCTTCGCGGACTTAGCCGCATCGTTCAGAGGCTCCAGAGCGCTGCCCGGCTCGCCGTCGTACTCAACCTCTTCACCTTCATGTACCAGTTGATTGACGATGAAAGAGAGGCGCGTAACGCGGTACTTCGCTTTTTCTTCAGACATATTCGCCTCTTAACCAGTGATACGTGAACGGATCGGATAGTAGGACGTGTTGTTACCGTCTACATCCAGGTTGATGCCTGAAGTGAAAGCGCCGGCGGTCAGCGGCCCGGTACCCACGGAATAGTTCACACGCAGATAACGCAGAACACCCTGCGGAACTTTCTGTGCAACAACACGCTTACCGGCGGTAAGGTCAGCCAGAGCCAGATCACCACTGCTGGCAAGCGTGCGCCAGGTGGAATTATCAGAGCTGGTCTGGAACTGAATATTCACCGTAGCAGCGCCAGCAGCAGCGGCAGCAGTAGTCGCGTTAACGAACCATTCCAGCGGATAACCCACGCCGATATCACGGCGGGTGCCGTCAATCGGGCCGAGGTCGACCACATCAGTCGAAGGTGCAGAAGCCGTAACCGCCTGACCTTCAGAGAACATCAACAATTTGTCGAGGATCATCTCTTTTTCTCCATGTATGGGCCAGCAGGCCCATCAGTTAATGACAGGCGTTACACAACGCGGGATTCAGTTTCCAGAATCGCATCGGTTTCGCGGATCGGAATACCACGGAATGCAGTCCACCACTCGCCTTCTGTCTCTTTAACGGTCAACGCCAGAGACGCTTTGTCGAGAGACTGAAGGTCGAGAGCCTGAGCAACAGAGCGGTTCATATAGAACACAGCTTTGCCCATGCCACGGTTCGGGATGCGATGCAGTGCCTGAATCATCAGACGGACGATGTTTGCAGCGGCGGTCGGGCTGGACAGATCGCTGACATCGATGTTTGCCACACGGACAACATAGCGCCAGTCACGAACGGTCAGGCCGTTATCCCACTTGTAGTGGGAGCGATAGCCCTGATATTGGCCGCCGTTCTGGTCGTAGAGCGTATGCTCTCCCAGATCGTCATGCTGAAGACCGGCTTTCTGGTCTTTCGGGAAGATACCGTGAACGGTATTCTCGCCCCACACAATCAGCCAGATAGATGTGTTATCGGTACCGGTACCGCCTGCGTCGATGATGTTCTGAGCATTACCAGCGGACTTGCTGGAATAGCGCGGTGCCAGACCCATGAAGCGCTCAGGGTTAACGCTGGTATCGCCGTAAAACAGCGTCTGCGCCATCTGCTGATTCATACCTTCGATGAAGGCGCGATCTTCCGAAAGACGGAACTCAGCAGTGTTACCGTTCAGATCGGCCAGCGACTTGTCCACTTCGGCATAGGCTTCCAGCATACCGACGGTATCGGTGATCTGCGCCGTGGTGGATTTACCCTGTTTCACGCCGTAGTTCAGCAAGCGCCAGGTGCCTTCCGGCAGACCAGTGCGGATGGTGGTACGGTGCCCGGTCGGCAGGTTGCCTTCTACAAACGGCATATCCTCCAGAATCGGGTTAGTCTGGCCGAGCAGCTCGATGATTTTATCGATCTTGCCGTTCGGGTCTACGCGCTTACCCCAGTCTGCCAGCGTCAGCGCAGTTAAGCCTTTAACAGCCATATTTGTGTCCTCTCTTATTTGCCATAAAGCACTTCGGCAGCGCTACGCTGACCGCTTTCTTTACCGGTCACCATGTTGTCTTCTGACATGGCTTTGCCGATCCTGATGAAC
This sequence comes from Superficieibacter electus, assembly GCF_002915575.1. GTDB lineage: Bacteria > Pseudomonadota > Gammaproteobacteria > Enterobacterales > Enterobacteriaceae > Superficieibacter > Superficieibacter electus. The sequence continues at coordinate 8,115 of NZ_PQGD01000020.1, read as the reverse complement.
GTCTTAACCAGTTCAGGGTGATTACCCAGTCCGGTGCCGTTCAGGTATTCTTTCAGCTCAGGAGTGCCGAACTGTTCCAGAGCGCGTTGCGCTGCGCTCAGGTTAGAATTGAGTTTGTCGCCGCCGATCTCTTTGTCAGCTTTGACTGATTCCGCCCAGCCTTCGGTTTGCTTCTGCCATGCTTCGGCCTGCTGTTTCTGCACCATCGGAAGCAACTTAGTGCCGTACATATCAACCAGCTTCTGCGCCTGTTCCTGGTTGAGGTTCAACTCGCGCGCCAGCGGCTCGAAATCCTTCAGGGCTTCCGTATCCAGTTCAACGCCTTCAGTGGCCTTAAACTCATATTTTTCCGGAGCGCCTTCAGGTTTTTTATCCTTCTCTTCCTTTGGCTTTTCGCCGTCTCCCTGCTTTTTGTCTTCCGGCTTATCAGCTTCATCAGCGTTTTCACCCTGCTTTTTCTGCGGGTCGTCCTGAGTGCCAGGCTGCTTATCGTCCACAGTTTTTTCAGGTTTATCGCCTTCAGCACCTGCTGCCTGCTCTGCGCCGGTTGCAGTATCGCCTTCGGCACCACCACCAGATGAACCACCAGCGCCAGCGTCAGTAGCCTCATCCATCAGGACTACGCCAAAAATTTTCTTAAACAGTTCGTTGCCCATGTCTTTTACCCTTAAACGATTGTCAGGCCGGTGATCACGCCATTAGCCACATTGACAGTGACCTGACGGTTTGCCGTGCCAATTGCGAGGATCGCGTTGTTAGTTACAGGAAGTGACGCCAGAACGGTGCCGTTTGCTACCGGAGCGATGGTGGCTGCCAGGTTAATCCCGGTCACTACGCTACCGGCAGTGACGACTGAGGTTGACCCCTTGCCATTAGCCCCGGCGCTGTTACGTACCTGAACAGTGTCGCCGTTCTTAACGACAGCAGCAGATGCTGGTAACTTAAAGCGATCTGCTTTACCTGCCTGCACCACGGCAGAGACGGAAACCGCCTGATCCGTAGTGCCATCTGACCCGTAAAGCGGATAGCCCAGACTGTCAGTTACAGGAGCCATATTTGACGGCAGCGTTGTGGCGCTACCCTTGATCATCGGCTGATAGAAGTCCCACCCACCCAGGGATGAATCCACGACCATCGCACCGAATGGCTGCCAGCCATCAGCGATCTGCTGGACCATCGCCTGCTCAAGTTCCATCAGGCTGGATGCATGGAAATAGCGAATAGCCTCAATCACCGGAAACCTCCTTATTCTGCTGGCGTTGCTCTTCTGCCATCTTCAGGTAAAGCTCAGGGCATACCGCCATCACTCTGCTGAAAAGGGCCAGCGACACATTGCGCTGACCTTCGTTAAACGATGTGACGTGAGGTTCAACAGCAAACGTGGAAGCAAATACCTTGCCTTGCTCAAGCAAGTTCCAGACGACGCGGCGGCCACGCTCAGTAGCCATTACGTAACGAATATCTTCAGCATCACGTTCTTCGCGCTCCTGAATTGCTCGTTCCTGCTGGGCTGTAAGCTTCTCTTCTTCCCAAATGTCCGTCATTGCTGCGCGCCCCCTGCTGCGTTAGCCATAGCAGTAAGAACGCTAGGATCTGATGTCTGTGCCTGGCTGAGGGTTTTCGCACCATCGGCGGCAGCCATACCCATTTCCATTGCCTGCTGGCGTTGCTGCTGTTGAGCACGCTGCTGGCGAATGTCATTAACCTGGTCCTGCGGAACGATGACCGTCGGAGATACGCCGGACATTTCCGCAAATGCATCAATCGCCTGGTCCACATTGAGCTTGTCGAGTGCTTCAGGTTTAACTGCGGCAAGGTTGCCAATGAAGCCAACGGTTGTGGACAGACTGGAAAGGCCAATAGACTTCTGCGCCTGTGCCATCACAGAGATGTATTCGATGCGCAGCGGCATACCCTGCATAACGTCCGGCGGCGGCGGGAGCATGTTCTTGCGCACCATGATGCTGAAAGCGCGATCGATGAGCGGATTAAGGCATTCATCGTTCAGGCGCTCCAGCACGGGGCCAAGCATAAGCAGCTTCTCTTCCTTCATCTCGATCACTGCCTCAACCGGCATTGAACGTGTATTGATGCTCTGCAACATCATGAACAGGTCGACAAAGAAAGATGAGTTGATGATCTGTCGCGTGTCCTGGATATCAGCCAGCAGATCGGAGGTATTGGGATTAACCAGGTATGCAGGTTTGAAACCGTCCTGCCCGGTCACTGTGTCCAGGTAGGTCACATCACCAGGGAGAAGGGATACACGCTGCGTCTTGAGTGAGGTTGGCGCGACCATCGGCGGGTTAGTGGCTTTGTCGATCAACTGGCTTTTGCGTTTCTGCTCAAGCTGGAGGGCTTTAACCTGGCCGAGCGCCAGCATTCCCGGACATGACGATCCATACACGTCCTCCCCGTTAACTTCCCAGCGTGGAGCCATGATCGGGAACTCATCGAAACCAGACTCGCGCAGCACCTTGTCACTGTCGCCGCCAACTTCGTAGTAGACCGATTTCCACGGCTTATCTTTCGACAGCAGGCTGCCCGTCTCGCGGTTCATGTTCGGGTAAACAGAATGGATTACTTCGATCCACTGCTCGTAGTTTCCACCTTCCCACATCGATTTAACGCTGGTGCTGACGCTGTTCGTGCCGAACTTCTGAACGAGCTGGCGAACCGTCATAGAAAATTTGCGGAAACAGGTGTCAACGCTGCCACGCTCAGAGTTAGCCAGGTGGTAACTGCCGATAGGGAACATCATTGTGCGCAGCACGTCATCGTCATCTTCGAGGACAGCCATGGCCCCGGTGCTGTAAATCCCCAGACTGCTGTAGAGCAGCGGCAAAGACTGGTAGAGGTTCGACTTGTTGAATACTTCGTTCATGCGGCGCTGCACGACTTCGAGCCAAAGCTTAACCGGGCCGTAGTCCATCATGTCCGGATCTGGCGTTGCCAGCCTGAACCACGGACGCGCCGGGGAAGTGATGCCGGACATCATGCCGCTGGACAAGGTGCGGGCTGCCAGGCTGCCGGTTGGGTCGACGATTTTATTGTTGCGGCGTTCGTTGCGGTTGACATCAGAGACGAGAAAGCGTGAGCCACGCGGATTGATGAAATCACTCAGGTCGCGCCAGTGGCTCTCGAAAGATGAGCGATCATTTCCGAGCTGAGCGTATTGCTTGTTCAGTCGTTCCTTCAGTGTCTCAGCCATATCCCGCGCTCCCGTTACTGTCCGAGCAGCGTTTTACCGCTGGTGTTAGCTGCGGAGGTGTCGCCCTGTGCGCCGGTCAGCAACGTAGACGCACGGCCATTAGCAGCGCGGCGGCGGCGGGTCTCTTCATCACGGGCATCAACTACTGCCTGGTCCTGCTCCTGCGGCGCAGCCTGGATTTCCGGCGCGGCTGGCACTGATGGACTACTTCCGACACACATAGCATTAACTCCGGATGGATTAAATTATTACCAATTTAACCATATACGGATTATTTTACGTAGTATATTGACAGTAATTGCATTAATTATTACCTTTAAGGTAACTTTTATGGACGAAGTACATAACCCGAAGCGCATTCCTGAACATCACTTGTGGTGTTGCCGTTAAATCCAAACCGGTGGAGTGCGCTTCGTGTTGTGGTGAATGCGCAGGCTGATGCGCAGCCTTAATGGCAGGTCGGATGGGAATTGGAGACTTGGGACGCGCCTGAAAGTATGGCGGCAAATACCATCAAAGCCGGAGATCAGCGCCGGCCACCACAACAAACGGTGTATGGCACATGCGCCGTAGCGGTCCACTGATTTTCCCTTGAAGTGCATTGATCAGTGGGTAGCCGGAATGTGCAAGCCAGGCTAAACATGACGCCCTGAGCGATTCACCATCGCGGCGATACGGTGTGGCACCCCGGGAGCAGACGGGGACACAACAGGTAAGAGCATTGAGATTGGCGGCGACTGGCCTCTAACCGTTTGGCGACGCAGTGCTCTTTCCGTTGTGGTGAATGGCGGGGCTGACCGTCAAACGGTTGAGAAAAGATAAGCAGGCGAAACGTTCTAAGCGAGCATAGGGACTGATCGAACGCGGATGGAACGGGCGGTTACGATATTGAAACACCGCGCCACTGAGCTGGAGTTCAGCACCAGCCACCACAAACGAATCACGCCTTAGGACCGTGATACCCGAAGTACCGATAAGCTGTGTGTAGTCTTGGCGGTGGCAGGTTATTTGAATCCTTACTGTCACCGCCCTTTTTACACCAGAACGTCATTGCGATGGCTTTCTGTTGTAAACCCGTGACATCCCGCCAAGGAAGGCACCCTCCGTTATTGCTTCCAGTTTGCCCGGTTCGCCGGGCATTTTTTTAAAGGTGAAAATCATGAGCCAAAACTTAGCAGGTTGCTTAGCAAATTCTCATAAGCCAAACCCTAATGAAGAAATGCGCCGCGACAACCTCTACCAAACGAAGTTGAATTGCCTGGCTGAAGTGCTTGGAAAACAATTATTCGTTGAGAAAGCCGACGCGGAGCGCAGCGCCGAAGCGATCAACGCTGCGTTTGATAAAATCACTTATTGATTGCGTGACATGTCACAATCAGCCCGCTGACGCGCGGGCTTTTTCATGCATAGGGGTCATATTCTGTAATGGCCTTTCCCTGCTGCTCCCGCTGCCCAGGGATGCGCTGGCGTTTCACCACCGGGAAAGCATAGGTCAGCACGTAGGCGTCTGCGTTGTTCGGCGACCTGCCCAGTAATTCCTTCACCTCTTCCTTGTCCTGCAAAATCTTGCGGCTGTCCTTCAGCCTGACTTTGTATTCAGGCGCGCTGAGTTCGTCGGCTAAGTCCTGGCTGTCGAGCTGCGCTCCCAGCTTCAGAGCATCGCGTGCTGATTTGTACATCTCGCCGCGCTTGTTCGCCATTTCAGGGTCTGACGTGCCACCGCCAAACTGTATCAGCGTCCACGCCCGGCCCCAGTTATCGCCAACGGATTTAAGTCCCGTGCCGTAGCCGTAGTCGATGAATACCGCGTCAGCCTGGTGCAGGTCTTCGAAGTCGGCGATCACCTTTGCAAACCATACATCGTCGGTAGTGCGCGGGTACTCTCCCAGTTTGCGGCAGTGCAGCCCTTTACGCAGGTAAATAACCGCCGGGTCTTTGCCCTGGTGCGACGGGTCGACGCCAATCACCGTGGCCGCGTGCGCCACCTGTGCTTCGGTGATCACCCTGCCCACCGCCGGACCGGTCAGGCCGGACGGGATGAACTGGTTTTCAGACGCATCAGGGAAGATGCCGCGCACGCGGACCTTCACAAAGTCGCTGTCTTCGCCGTAGTCCTCAACCCATTTCTGCAACTGCTCTTTGTTCGTGCCCTCGACGGTGCGCGAGTCAATCTGTTTGCACTTCCAGCGGTGCCGGTATTTACGGAAGCACTCACGGAAACGCCCGGTGTTACGCGTCGGGTTCCCGAACGCCACCCAGACGATCTCGGTGTCTTCGTCGGTCAGCGCCCCCTCTGCCACCTCCCACACCAGATCGGCGATATTCGACGCTTCGTCGAAGATAACGATGATGCGCTTACGCTCGTTGTGCAGCCCGGCGAACGCCTCTGTGTTGTGTTCTGACCACGGGATAGCATCAGCGCGCCAGCGCTTGTCATGGCCCGGATCATTGCTGTACATCGCGGTTGCGGTGGTGCTGAACCAGTCTTTCGTAATAGCCAGATTCGACCATTTGATGATTTCCGGCCACGTCTTCGTCCGCAGCTGGTTTTCAGTGTTGGCGGTCACCACCACCTTGCAGTCCTCGCAGGTATCCATCCCCCACTTAATCAGCATCGATATGAACGCCGACTTACCGATCCCGTGACCGGAGGCGCGCGCCAGCATCAGAGGCTGATATCTGGTAGCAGGGTTCTGTAGATGCTCGCCTATCTCCTGGAATGCCTCAGCCTGCCACTGTCTCGGCCCGCTGGCATGAGCCAGTTCGCCGCCCTCTTCACCCCACGGAAAAGCGTAATGTGCGTATCCCAGCGGATCGTAAGTAAACCCGGCAATATCCTCGACGAGCTGCTCTTCGGGTGACAGGATGGCGGCTTCGGTCATTTATCACCGCCCCGCTCTTTGACACGCTGGCGTGCCTTAGCCATCTTATCGGCGATAGTCACTGTGCCTGATACCTCGATGCGCTCTTTAAACGCGTTGACGTCTACGTGCTTACCGATCAGTTCGAGGTTCTTAACCTTGTCCGGCCATTTAATTTTCTTGAGCATGTTCTCGAGCGTTGTCTCATCGAAGTTGGTGATCGTCGTCGAGATATCCAGACCGCTTAGCGTGGTGCGCCATATCTTCGGCCACTGGCTTATCGGCTTCAGGCCGCCGTCGTCGTTGAGTATGTCGATCACGTCCATCTGGTCGATCTCCACCAGCCGGAGAAGAACATAGTCCGCACTGACGCGTGTGCGCTTATTGCGCTCTTCCATCAGCTCCGCAATCCGTTTCTGTACACGCTCATCTCGCATATTCTGGCTGGCGAACTTTGAGGCTGTTTTTTCTGAGTAACCGGCGCGTATTGCCGACCCGCGCTGGTCTTCCGGCGACTTAATGTACTCCTGGCAATACGCCTCCTGAATTGCCGTAAGAGGCTTATATTGCGTTGATTTGCGTTTGTGGGTTTTCGGGATCGCTGGCATTGTTACCGCCTGAGTAATTAATTACCGTTATGGTAATACTAACACGCAAAACAAAGCCGCCATAGTCGGCGGCCGCATTCAGAAACCATCAAATTCATCAGTCATTACAATCACCGTGACCTGTCACATTTACTTATCCGCCAGCGCGCGAAGAGTTTCTCGGTTATTCTCGCTGGCTCTCTTCAGCGCCACCTCAAACTTATCGCCGATGTTCAGCTTAAGCTCATGCCAGCCCATCGTTGCCCAGCACTCTGAATCACCGGCGCACGGGCAGGCGTTCACCGGCAGCGCGTCGCCGCACTTACCGCACTGGCGTTTGCTGATCGATGTGATACGTCCTAGCACCCGCGCATCATCCTGGCGGATAAGCATCGCTATGTACTCTGACATCTCGTAGGGATCACGGCCTGGTCGCCGGGCGGCGCAGTTCCGCGCCAGCATATCCATTTCCTGCTCGTCGAGTACCACTTCCAGCTTTCTATCGCCAGTGGCGCGCTGCCGGGCGCGCTGTGCTGCTTTACGTTCTGCGGGGGATTTAGCCACGAATCACCCCCGATTTGACAGCATAGAAGGGGCAAGGAATACCTGGTGAATGCTTATTTCCACAAACAAGGCAGCGGCCATTAGCAAAAAGACTTCCACTCCGGAAAGAGACAAAGTGATCTGCGTTCTCCGACAAAGCATTACGGAAAGCAATGGAGACGACCTTACCACCCATGAACATCATGTTTGCGTCTAGCTTCGGCTCCTGACCGTCTTCGAACTCAACGACGAAAGTTATGCTGGACATCACTTGCTCCCCCTGTAATCAAGCCAGACCATCCAGGCAATCAGCGCACAGCCTGAAACAAAAACAACGCATCCCAGAATTGCTAAAGGCCATGTCATGATTTCACCTCCGGCGCTGCTGCAATCATTGCCCTGTAACCGGCAGCATGTCCGCGCCAGTTAGCAACCTCGGAAAGCCACGCATTCATCATTGCCTGAGTTGGCTCAGCAGGCAGCATCACCCAACCATCCGGTATTGCCGGAGAGTTGCCAGCCTCCTTGACATGCATGCGCGGCTCACCATCTTTCGACTCTGGCCACTGGCGCGTTTTGTTTATCGCCAGCTTTTCAATCATTGCCCTGGTGATGAAGTCGTCAGAAATTCCCATGCGGCGTTGTGCGTCCCAAAGCAGGAACTGCATATCAGCCCACTCAAGCGGATCTTCTGGGTTAGCAGCGGCTTCCAGCGCTTCTTTTGATAAATGTTTAAGGGGTCCAACCGGTCCGACTTTGCCGAACGTCTTATCAGACCATTCAGCGTGCTCACGGCGAACCTGTTCGCGCAACTCATCACGATTGCTTACAGGTTCGAGCATGGCGGCGCGGAAGGAGTTCCAGCCCTCAACATATCCGCATTCGTGCATATCGATAATTCCGTCTGCGGTAA
>NZ_PQGD01000001.1 GCF_002915575.1 Superficieibacter electus | reverse complement strand
GCCAAGGAGAGGGTGAACCCCGGGTACAGCGCCCAACCTCCCTCTCCTTCAGGGAGAGGGCCGGGGAGAGGGTGAACCCCGGGCCCAGCGCGCAACCTCCCTCTCCCTCAGGGAGAGGGCCGGGGTGAGGGTGACCCCCGGGTACAGCGCCACAACCCCCTCTCCCTCAGGGAGAGGGCCGGGGAGAGGGTGAATTCCGGGTACAGCGCTTAACCTCCCTCTCCCTCAGGGAGAGGGCCGGGGAGAGGGTGAAAACACTCCGCTCTACCCTACAAAGGCGATGGCGTTGAATGTTTTTTCAGCGCCATTTTTATTTGAGTAGGGACGGGAAATCCCTACGCAAACGTTTTCTTTTTCTGTTAGAATGCGCCCCAATCGGATGACAGGGCGTAAAATCGTGGGACAAATATGGTCTGGATTGATTACGCTATTATCGCGGTAGTAGGTTTTTCCTGTCTGGTTAGCCTGATCCGTGGTTTTGTTCGTGAAGCGTTGTCGCTGGTAACATGGGGTTGTGCGTTCTTTGTTGCCAGTCATTACTACACTTACCTGTCAGTCTGGTTTACGGGCTTTGAAGACGAACTGGTTCGAAATGGGATTGCCATCGCGATACTGTTTATCGCGACACTTATTGTCGGCGCTATCGTCAACTATGTGATAGGTCAGCTGGTAGAGAAAACCGGCCTGTCGGGTACAGACAGGGTGTTGGGGATCTGCTTTGGCGCTCTGCGTGGAGTGCTGATCGTCGCTGCCATTCTGTTCTTTCTTGATACCTTTACCGGCATGTCGAAGAGTGAAGACTGGCAAAAATCGCAGCTCATTCCGCAATTCAGCTTCGTTATCAGATGGTTCTTCGACTATCTGCAGAGTTCGTCAAGTTTCTTGCCCAGAGCATAAGCTCTGAGATGTGGCTTAACGAGGAAAAGACGTATGTGCGGTATTGTCGGTATCGCCGGTGTCATGCCGGTCAACCAGTCTATTTATGACGCGTTAACGGTGCTTCAGCACCGCGGGCAGGATGCCGCAGGCATCATCACCATTGATGCGAATAATGGTTTCCGTTTGCGCAAAGCTAATGGCCTGGTCAGCGACGTGTTCGAAGCGCGTCATATGCAGCGTATGCAGGGCAATATGGGTATCGGTCATGTTCGTTATCCGACTGCCGGCAGTTCCAGCGCCTCTGAAGCGCAGCCTTTCTACGTTAACTCTCCGTATGGTATTACGCTTGCTCACAACGGCAATCTGACCAACGCTCATGAGCTGCGTAAAAAACTGTTTGAAGAGAAGCGCCGTCACATCAACACCACATCTGATTCTGAAGTGCTGCTCAATGTATTTGCCAGCGAACTGGATAACTTCCGCCATTACCCGCTGGAAGCAGACAACATTTTCGCTGCCATCGCCGCTACTAATCGCTTGATCCGCGGTGCTTACGCCTGTGTGGCGATGATTATCGGTCACGGAATGGTGGCTTTCCGCGACCCGAATGGTATTCGCCCACTGGTGCTGGGCAAACGCGATATTGGCGATGGCCGCACCGAGTATATGGTGGCTTCAGAAAGCGTGGCGCTGGATACTCTCGGCTTTGAATTTCTGCGTGACGTTGCCCCGGGCGAAGCGGTCTATATTACCGAAAAAGGCCAGCTCTACACCCGCCAGTGCGCTGACCGTCCGGTCAGTAATCCGTGCCTGTTTGAATACGTTTACTTTGCGCGCCCGGACTCCTTCATCGACAAAATTTCCGTCTACAGCGCCCGCGTTAATATGGGGACCAAACTCGGCGAGAAAATTGCCCGCGAGTGGGAAGACCTGGAAATCGACGTGGTGATCCCGATCCCGGAAACCTCCTGTGACATCGCGCTGGAAATAGCCCGGATATTAGATAAGCCTTACCGTCAGGGTTTTGTGAAAAACCGCTATGTTGGCCGCACCTTTATCATGCCGGGCCAGCAGTTGCGCCGTAAGTCCGTGCGCCGCAAGCTGAACGCCAACCGCGCCGAGTTCCGCGACAAAAATGTGCTGCTGGTGGATGACTCCATCGTGCGCGGTACCACCTCTGAGCAGATCATTGAGATGGCGCGTGAAGCCGGGGCGAAAAAGGTGTATCTGGCCTCCGCCGCGCCGGAAATTCGTTTCCCGAACGTCTACGGCATTGATATGCCCAGCGCCAACGAACTGATTGCGCACGGGCGTGAAGTCGATGAAATCCGCCAGATCATCGGTGCTGACGGACTGATTTTCCAGGATCTCGACGATTTAATTGACGCAGTGCGGGCAGAAAACCCGGAAATTCAGCAGTTCGAGTGCTCGGTATTTAACGGGATTTATGTCACTAAAGACGTTGATCAGCAGTATCTCGACTATCTCGATTCCCTGCGTAATGACGACTCCAAAGCGGTCCAGCGTCAGAATGAAGTGGAAAATCTTGAGATGCATAACGAAGGTTAATCTCTAATACGCCTGGCTCTGCCAGGCGTATTACTTTTAGTCTCAGGCTTCCTGTATCCAGATCCGCATTTCACCTTCTCCACGGTTCGCCCAGCTAAACCATGGAATAAACGTTAGCGTCTGTTTTTCAATTACGGTTTGCTGCCGGTCAAAATGGTACAGCGGCTGGTCATCAGACGGCGTTGCGACACGTTTCCCTTCTGTCTGAAGCAATACTTTCCCTTTCAGTACCCCGGTGCCTTCAATTTCACGAAAAACGCTTTTCTCAGGCAGTGAAAGGTTATGTAACTGCGTACCGTTATCGGCTTCTTCCAGACAATAGACCAGCGGTCCGCGCTGAATCGCCACTTTCCCAGCACCATGGCGTACAAGCGGATTGGCATACACGCGCCTGATGGTCATCGGCAGGAGCAGGGTGATGCAGTCTCCCTGCTGCCACTGGCGATGCAGATGCAGATAACCTTTGCGCCGTTTACCTACCGCCGCTTCACCGTTGATGAGGATCTGCGGATTATCGCACCACGCTGGCAGGCGCAGCGCCAGCGTGTGCTCCACCGGCTGCGGATGCGTGAACGTGATATCAACGCGTTCATCCCACGGATAATTACCCGAGATTGTCAGCTTCAGATCGCCGCCACTAACCGTAAATTGTGCCTGAGTACCTGCATAGAAGTTGATAAAAAGCGCGTCCGGACGCGGCGTAAAAATATAGTGCCCAATCGTCACCAGCGTGCGGGCGATATTCGGCGGGCAGCAGGCGCAGCCGAACCAGCGCTGGCGCACCGGTTTGATATGGTCATAAATGTGGTTATGCGGAATGCTTTTTGGGTGCGTTTCCAGCGGGTTAACGTAGAAGAAATGTTTGCCGTCCAGCGCCATGCCGCCCAGCACCGTATTGTAGAACGCACGTTCCATCACGTCGGCGTAGTGGGCGTCACCCTCCATCTCCAGCATGCGGCGGGCGAACATCATCAGGCCAATGGAGGCGCAGCTCTCGGCGTAGGCGGTGTCATTCGGCAGATCGTAGTCGCTGGTAAACGCCTCGCCAATGCCCTGCGAGCCTATGCCACCGGTGATGTACATCCGGCGCTGTACCAGATTGTTCCAGATGCGCAGGCAGGTCTGGCGCTTTTCTTCATCCTGGGTCATGCGCGCGACATGCGCCAGTCCGGTCATCAGGTACACCGACCGCACCGCGTGACCGACCGCTTCGCTCTGCTCAGCAAGCGGTTTGTGCGCGTGGGTGTAGGCTTTATCCTTCACCATCCACGCGTCGCCCCAGTTGTCCCAGTGCCAGCTGCCACCGCGCTTTTCGAATTCAATATCGTAGTAGTACGGCTGCTGACCGCGCGCTTCCAGGAAGAAACGGGCCAGTGCCTGGTATCGCGGCTCCAGCGTCACTTCGTACAGCCGCATCAGCGCCAGCTCGATTTCCGGATGCCCCGGATAGCCGCGCAACTGACCCTCGTTCGGGCCAAACATAGTATCAATATGGTCGGCAAATCGGCAGGCAATCTCCAGCAGGCGGCGCTTGCCGGTGGCGTTGAAGAACGCCACGGCGGCTTCAAACAAGTGTCCGGCGCAGTACATTTCGTGACACTCGGCCACGTTGGTCCAGCGTAGCCCTGGTTCTTTCACAGTATACCAGGTATTGAGATAGCCGTCTTCACACTGCGCCTGTGCCAGCAGTTCAATCACCTCATCGGCGGTCTGTTCAAGCCAGGCGTCCGGCTTCTGGCTGAGCGACCAGGCGACCGCCTCCAGCCATTTAGTCACATCGCTGTCCTGGAAAACCATCCCGTAAAACTCACCAGGCTCAAGCCCGGCAGCAATGCGGTAGTTGGCCAGCGCGTGGCTCGGTTCGGCGTCGGGGATGTTATCGTTCAGCGCTTCCCACTGGTAAGGGATCACCACGTCGCGAATCAACCGCTGGTATTCGCCCAGGAACGGGTCGGTGATGGTGATATGGTTCAGATCGGCTTCAATCACATCAGACTGCATCATGTTTACCTCAGGAAATGTGTGAATGTCTTTGGTGAAGATCGGTAGAAATACGTTTCATCATCGGGCCGTTCAGGCGGCACTTCAGCAGGCACAGCGCCAGCGCGAGGTGAAACAGCGCCGGAACCACGCTTTGCAGCAGAGTAATGCCCTGAATCGACGCGGCGGTCTGGTTTTCCAGCCCCGGCTGGTAGGCCACCATAATCAGGATCAGGCTGATAATGCCGCCGGAAGAAGCCCAGGAGAGCTTGATGAAAAAGAGGTTGAAGGCGAAGTTCATGCCGGAGGAACGCACGCCGGTTTTCCATTCGCCGTAGTCGTCGGCGAAGGCCATAATCGAGAAGTGCAGCGGCAGGGTGAAGCCCTGAATCACGCTGTTGACGGCGATACAAACCAGCCACAGCGTCTGGTACTGCGGGCCGGTTGGCAGGAAGTACATGCCCAGCCCGAAAGCAACCAGCACCAGGTTGGTCCAGTAGTACAGGCGCACCATGTCCACACGACGTGAGAGCGGGTTAACGATCACCGCGCCGGCAATCCCGGCAATCGTCAGAATGCCGAAGAACAGCGACATATAGGCCGCACCGCCCTGTAGAACGTAGGAGATAAAGTACATATAGCCGCCGCCGCGGATACACAGGATGTTCACCAGCAGGAACGACATAACCAGCATCATCAGCAACTGATCGTTTTTACGCAGCCCCTTGAGGTGCTCGCGCAGGGTGAAATTGCCCGCCAGCGAGAGCGGCACGCGCTCTTTAACCCAGAAAAAGCACAGCAGGAACATGACCATGCCGATGGTACACAGCACGGTCACGCCGTACTGATAGCCTTTTGCCATGTTGCCGTTACCAAAAAACTCGACCATCCACGGCAGTCCCACGGAGACGAGGAACCCGGCAATGCCGCTGAGCACAAAGCGCCAGGACTGGCAAGACATCACCTGATCGTGACGATTGGTGATGGCGTTAATCAGCGCGCAGTAAGGCACGTTGTTGGCGGTATAGCCGATGGAGAGCAATAAATAGGTGCCGAATGCCCAGGCAATTTTCGCGTTGGGGCCCATATCCGGCACGGTAAATGTCAGCACGCCGATGACGGCAAGCGGGACCGCCGTCCACAGTTGCCATGGGCGAAAACGTCCCCAGCGGCTGCGGGTGCGGTCAGCAATGACGCCCATCACCGGGTCGGAGACGGCGTCGAAAATCCGCAGTATAAAGAACATCGCGCCAACGATGGCCGGGCTAAGGCCAAATATATCGGTGTAGAAAAAGAGTAAAAAACCGCTTATCAAATCGGAGATGCAATGTCCGCCAGCATCGCCTAATCCATAGCCTATCTTTTCGCGGGTAGAGAGCGTTTCATTCGCATCAACTATCTGCACTTCAGTGTCCACATGGTGAGCAGTAGCCATAACCAGTCCTTTATGCGTTAACAAGTTGTGATGGTTAAAAACGTCATTACGACTTATCTCTGACAATTTTTAGTAAAAAAAATCGTCAGAAAGCATAGATCCTGAAAGGTTTATAAAGATATTGCAGACGATTACTATTGTGTTATTGATCTTATTTTTACTATAAATAAATTAAAAATAGTGATTTAAGTCACGAAAAATGACGATTGTTTGAGAGTAAGCGGGGAATGACCGTTTTAAAAGCCAAACGTTTACGAAATAAAGCGTCTTGTTGTCCGCTTCTTGCACATCCGTGAAGGAAGGTAAAACCGATTTTTAGTAGAAACGGGCTCTGGCACAGCGGATCGCCGTGGTATTCTTAGCCCTTGTGCATCACAGGCGGCGGGTGACAAAAGGAACGGACTGACCGTAAGGTGAAAACGAACACCATGATGAAAAAAACCAGAATCAAAGATATTGCGACGGCGTGCGGTGTTTCCATTGCCGCAGTATCACGGGCACTGAAAGGTCAGCCGGGGCTGAGCGATGAAACGCGGCAGCGAATTTTGTCGATTGCAGAAGCGGAGGGCTATGATTTTAGCAGGCTACGTAATGGGCGTATTAAACGTCTGCTATTTTTGCTCCATCGTCATCACAACATTGCCAGTGCACTACCGTTTTACTCAACCGTCATGCTCGGTGTGGCGGATGCCTGTCGGGAAAATGACATAGCAATGAGTTTTCAACCTGTCGGTCCTGAAGATGCCATTGCCGACCTCATCGCGCTGCATCAGCCCGATGCAATACTGTGTGCCGGATATCTGGAGCCTGAAATCATTGGCGAACTGCGCAAAATCTCATTGCCGGTAGCACTGGTGGACTTATGGGCTGCTGATTTCCCCTGCGTTAATCCGGATAACTATCATGGCGGTTTTGTGGTTACCCGCCATCTTATTGAACAGGGACGCCGCCGCATTGCTTTTCTTGGCGACGCACACCACCATTACAGTATTCGCCAGCGGCTTGAAGGCTATCAGCAGGCATTGTTTGAAGCGGGATTATCATTACCTGCACAATACCGGGTTGAAATGCCGCCGGTCAGAGAAATAGAACAGGCGCTGACAGAAGGCATGGAAACCCTGCTGTCGCTGCCGCAGCCACCGGATGCGATTTTTGCCTATAACGACGTGGCGGCGCTGATTGCGATGCGTATTTGTGCGCGCAAAGGGTATCGCGTGCCTGAGGACATTGCGATCGTCGGTTTTGATGATATTGATGCTGCAGCCTGGGCGTATCCCCCCTTAACGACCGTGGCAGTAGACAAGCGCGAACTGGGGCGCGATGCGTTTCGCCTGCTGGTAACGGGTGAAGGGGAACGCAATCTGCTGCTGCCGGTTCGGCTGGTGATTCGTGAAAGCTCTCCCGGCGCGCCATCACCTTTACGCCCCCGGTCCTGATCGGGCAAACTGTGCCATATTCTGTGAAAGGACGATTAATATGAAAAGACTCATAATAGGGATTTCCGGGGCCAGCGGTGCCATCTACGGTGTGCGCTTGTTACAAATTTTACGTGACGTCACCGATGTCGAAACTCATCTGGTGATGAGCCAGGCGGCCAGACAGACGCTGGCGCTGGAAACCGATCTTTCTCTGCGTGACGTTCAGGCGTTAGCCAATGCGGTGCATGACGCCCGGGATATTGCCGCCAGTATTTCGTCCGGCTCGTATAAAACGGCGGGCATGGTCATTTTGCCATGTTCCATCAAAACCCTCTCCGGCATTGTGAATAGTTATACCGACGGGCTACTGACCCGCGCGGCGGACGTGGTACTGAAAGAGCGACGTCCGCTGGTGCTGTGCGTGCGAGAAACACCGCTGCATCTCGGGCATTTACGCCTGATGACCCAGGCAGCAGAGCTGGGGGCGGTGATCATGCCGCCGGTACCTGCGTTTTACCATCGACCGCTTTCTATTGATGATGTGATTAATCAAACCGTTAACCGGGTTCTCGACCAGTTTGACATTGATCTGCCGAAAGATCTGTTTACACGCTGGACGGGCGGCGTCCCCGGGCAGAGCAACTGACAGGCCGATGCCCTGTTTCAGGGCATTTTTGTAACCGCGATCATATCCCCGACATTTTCCTTCTTTTACCGCTGCGGTTCCCTCGCTGTAACTGCTATCTTTCACCTTACGATAATTTGCAACGTTTTATTAACACTCTGCTCGCGTATGGAGATGGCATAAAACCTGCAAGGCTTATCCGCAACACACAACACAAGCACGACATAATAACATCACCATACTGAGGGGATTGTATGAAGAAGTCGGTTCTGGCTTTGTCTTTACTGATCGGTTTAAGCAGCGCCGCCAGCGTTTACGCCGCGCTACCGCAAACGGTGCGTATCGGTACTGACGCCACCTATGCGCCTTTTTCCTCGAAAGATGCGAAAGGGCAGTTTGTTGGTTTTGATATCGATTTGGGCAATGAGATGTGCAAACGTATTCAGGTGAAATGCACGTGGGTTGGCAGTGATTTTGACGCGCTGATCCCCTCGCTGAAGGCGAAAAAAATCGATGCGATCATCTCTTCGCTTTCTATCACCGAAAAACGTCAGCAGGAGATCGCCTTCTCTGACAAGCTGTATGCCGCCGACTCCCGACTGATTGCCGCCAAAGGTTCGCCGATCCAGCCGACGCTGGAGTCGCTGAAAGGTAAGCACGTAGGCGTGCTGCAGGGATCGACTCAGGAGGCTTACGGCAACGATCACTGGCGCAGTAAAGGTGTGGATGTTATTGCCTATGCCAACCAGGATCTTATCTATTCTGACCTGGCAGCAGGACGTCTGGACGCCGCACTGCAGGATGAGGTCGCCGCCAGCGAAGGCTTCCTCAAACAACCGGCCGGGAAGGATTTTGCCTTTGCCGGAGCCTCTGTAAAAGACAAAAAATTCTTTGGTGACGGGACGGGCGTTGGCCTGCGCAAGGATGACACCGAGCTAAAAGCCGCCTTTGATAAAGCGCTGAAAGACCTGCGCGCGGATGGCACCTACGACAAACTGGCGAAAAAGTATTTCGATTTTAACGTTTACGGCGAGTAAGCCTCAACGTTGCTCCATACCGTTTTGCCGGTATGGAGCATAAATGGGAGTTATGCATCGTTGTGGTGCGAAGGCTGCACTACTGTTGGGCATAAATGCATACTTAAGCGTTTTAGATGCGAAAAAAACGCGTTGAGGATGCAGAATATTTTGCCTTGCCGCCCCGAATGATGGCACGATACCTGCACCTTATTTTTGCCATAAATCCCATTAGAATGACGGTTTGTTGAGGATAATTATGAAAAAGCTGGTGTGGTCTCTTTCTCTGGTACTGGCAGTTTCCAGTGTTTCTGGCGCGTTCGCTGCCATTCCGCAAAAATTACGAATTGGTACCGATCCAACTTATGCTCCCTTTGAATCAAAAAATTCGCAGGGTGAATTGGTGGGTTTCGATATTGATTTGGCAAAAGAGCTATGCAAACGCATTAATACCCAATGTACTTTCATGGAAAGTCCGCTTGATGCGCTGATCCCCTCGCTGAAAGCGAAAAAAATTGACGCCATTATGTCTTCGCTGTCGATTACTGAAAAACGTCAGCAGGAGATCGCTTTTACCGACAAACTTTATGCGGCTGATTCTCGTCTGGTCGTGAAAAAAGGCTCTGACATTACGCCTGACCTCGACAAACTCCAGGGCAAGCGTGTGGGTGTGCTTCAGGGAACGACTCAGGAAACCTACGGCAATGTGCATTGGGCACCGAAAGGCGTCGAGATCGTCTCCTATCAGGGCCAGGACAATATTTACGCCGACCTGACCGCCGGGCGCATTGACGCCGCGTTTCAGGACGAAGTAGCGGCCAGCGAAGGTTTCCTGAAGCAGCCGATCGGTAAGGACTACGCCTTCGGCGGCCCGTCAATTAAAGACGAAAAGTTATTCGGCGTGGGCACGGGTATGGGCCTGCGTAAAGAGGATAACGAACTGCGCGAGGCGCTCAATAAAGCCTTCGCCGACATGCGTGCGGACGGCACGTACGAAAAGCTGGCGAAAAAGTATTTCGATTTTGACGTTTACGGCGGCTAATTATCCGCCCGGGCCCGTGGTTAATCAAACCGGGCCCGCCCAGGACAGGACAGACTGAATGCTGCACGGGTTTTCACAGGTCATTTTACAGGGCGCACTGGTCACGCTGGAGCTGGCATTAAGCGCCGTTGTGCTGTCGGTGTTGATAGGTCTGGTTGGGGCAGGCGCAAAGCTTTCCGGCAGCCGACCGCTGGCGCTGATTTTTGAAGGTTATACCACGCTTATTCGCGGCGTGCCCGATCTGGTGCTGATGCTGCTGATTTTCTACGGTCTGCAAATTGCGCTCAATAGCATCACCGATGCGCTGGGGCTGGCGCAATTTGATATCGACCCAATGGTTGCCGGTATTATTACGCTGGGTTTTATCTATGGGGCCTATTTTACCGAAACGTTCCGCGGGGCGTTTATGGCGGTGCCTAAAGGGCATATCGAAGCAGCAACTGCTTTTGGTTTCACTGGTGGGCAGACGTTCCGGCGTATTCTGTTTCCGGCCATGATGCGCTATGCGCTACCTGGCATCGGTAATAACTGGCAGGTGATCCTGAAAGCCACGGCGCTGGTATCGCTGCTGGGTCTGGAAGACGTTGTTAAGGCGACGCAGCTGGCGGGGAAAAGTACCTGGCAGCCGTTTTATTTCGCCATCGTTTGCGGGCTGATTTATCTGGTCTTTACTACGGTTTCCAATGGGGTACTGCTGCTGCTTGAACGTCGCTACTCCGTGGGTGTGAAGAGGGCCGACCTGTGATTGACATTATTCAGGAATACTGGCAGTCACTATTATGGAGCGACGGCTACCGGATGACCGGTGTGGCGGTAACGTTATGGCTGCTGATCTCCTCGGTAGTGATGGGGGGCCTGCTGGCGGTCATTCTGGCGATTGGCCGGGTGTCCGGCAATAAAGCTATCCGTTACCCTATTTGGTTGTTCACATACGTTTTTCGCGGCACGCCGCTTTATGTCCAGTTACTGGTGTTCTATTCCGGGATGTACACCCTGGAAGTCGTAAAAGGCACCGAGCTGCTGAATGCTTTTTTCCGCAGCGGCCTGAACTGTACGGTGCTGGCGTTAACCTTAAATACCTGCGCCTATACCACCGAGATTTTTGCCGGCGCTATCCGTTCGGTGCCGCACGGTGAAATCGAAGCAGCGCGAGCTTATGGCTTTTCGTCCTTTAAAATGTACCGCAGTATTATTCTGCCTTCGGCGCTGCGCATCGCGCTGCCAGCCTACAGCAACGAAGTAATTTTAATGTTGCACTCCACCGCGCTGGCGTTTACCGCGACGGTACCGGATTTGCTAAAAATCGCGCGCGATATTAACTCGGCCACCTATCAGCCTTTTACCGCGTTCGGTATTGCGGCCGTTCTGTATTTAATCATTTCTTATGTGCTGATTAGTTTATTCCGCAAGGCGGAAAAGCGCTGGTTACAGCACGTGAAACCTTCATCGACGCACTGAGAATACGATGTCTGAAAACAAATTAAATGTTATCGATCTGCACAAGCGCTACGGCGAGCATGAGGTGCTGAAAGGGGTTTCGCTGACGGCTAATGCTGGTGATGTGATTTCAATTATTGGCTCGTCAGGGTCGGGTAAGAGCACCTTTTTACGCTGTATAAACTTTCTCGAAAAACCGAGTGAAGGAACCATTACCGTTAGCGGGCAGAATATTACGCTGGTGCGCGATAAAGACGGACAGCTTAAGGTGGCCGATAAAAATCAACTGCGGCTTTTACGCACCCGGCTGACCATGGTGTTCCAGCATTTTAATCTCTGGAGCCATATGACGGTGCTGGAAAATGTGATGGAAGCGCCGATTCAGGTTTTAGGACTTAGCAAGCAGGACTCGCGTGAACGAGCGATGAAATACCTGGCAAAAGTGGGTATTGATGAGATGGCGCAGGGTAAGTATCCGGTCCATCTTTCGGGGGGGCAACAGCAGCGAGTGTCTATTGCCCGCGCGCTGGCAATGGAGCCGGAGGTGCTACTCTTTGATGAACCGACGTCCGCGCTCGATCCGGAACTGGTCGGTGAAGTATTGCGTATTATGCAGCAACTGGCAGAGGAAGGAAAAACCATGGTGGTAGTCACCCATGAGATGGGTTTCGCGCGCCATGTCTCGTCCCATGTTATTTTCCTTCATCAGGGCAAAATTGAGGAGCAGGGCCATCCGGAGCAGCTGTTTGGCAATCCGCAAAGCCCGCGCCTGCAACAGTTTTTGAAGGGCTCGCTGAAGTAGCGCTGAGCGTTGATTTTCACCCTCACCCTAACCCTCTCCCTGAGGGAGAGGGAACCGTCCGGGTATCTGGCGAGAGGGTACAAAAACTGCTCGTACTGAGGCAGAAGAAACAACCTGAGTGGTAGGTTTCTCCCTCTCCCTCAGGGAGAGGGCTGGGGTGAGGGTGAAACCGGGGCACTACGCCTCGCCTTTCATCCCGAGCAACTATCCATCAGCTCGTGCAAAGTCTTCTTTTGTCAGGCGAAACGCCCAGTCGTCATAATATTTATCATTCAGTAAAAAAGACTTTTCCAGCGTCTGTACGCGGCTAAAGCGGGCCTTTTCCAGCACTCTTACCGAGCCAGCATTTGCCGCCAGTACCCAGGCGTTCAGCGCTTCAACGTTCGCCTGATAAAACGCATACTCACATACCGCCTTTAACGCTTCGCTGGCGATACCCTGTCCCTGCGCCGGCGGTAAAATTGAATAGCCTACATCGGCTTCAGCAGGATTCACTTTACTGATCCGCAGGCCAACGTCACCCAGCGGCGTCTCATCAACGTGCAGGCGAATAACAAAAGCGTTGTTCTCAAGCAGTCGTTGCCCGAACACGCGGCGTATATCTTCTTCTGAGGCAATGCCCGCCATATAGCGCATTACGGCGTTATTCTGTCGCAATTCGAGAAAGAAGGGCCAGTCAGACTCCTGAAAAGAAGAGAGCGTGAAACGCGGCGTCAGTAACCTAAGCATGAATATCGTCATTCCGGTGAAAAAGGCGAGTAACCTTATCACCGGTGCAGGCGAAAAATCATTCCTGAATCAGGTGGGCTACCCTACCAAATCCTGTAGTGCCTCTTCCAGATCGTGCCAGCGGAAGGCAAAACCAGCGGCTTCAAGTCGTTTGGGCAGCGCGCGCTGACCGCCCAGTACCAGCACGGAGGATTCTCCCATCATCAGCCGCACTACTGTCGCAGGCGCACGCATAAAGGCAGGGCGGTGCAGGGCATGACCAAGCGCATGAGCAAATTGCTCGTTGCGCACCGGGTAAGGTGAAACCATATTGAACGGGCCGCGCAGATCGTTATCCAGTAACCAGAGGATCGCGTTAACCATATCATCAATGTGTATCCATGCCAGATACTGCCGTCCATCGCCAATAGGGCCACCAACCCCGAGCCGGAAAATCGGCGTTAACTTCGCCAGCATTCCCCCCCCATGTGCCAGTACCGCACCGGTACGCAGCAGGCAGATACGGGTGTTATCACTCTGGGCACCGCAGGCAATTTGCTCCCAGCGAGCGCACAGTTTATGGGTAAATTCGTTATGTGGTGGCTCTTCTTCATTAACCACCACTTCACCCAAATCGCCGTAGTAGCCGATAGCAGAACCTGAGATCATCACTGTAGGGGGTGTTTCACTGGCATTGATCAAATCAACCAGTTGCTGAGTGATATTCCAGCGGCTGCTACACAAACGCTGTTTCTGCGCCTCGGTCCAGCGCTTGTCAGCGATGGGTTCACCAGCAAGATTAATGACCGCATCAATTTCATTGAGGTGTGTTTTGTCTGCGAGACCTTTCCAGTACGTCACGCGATCGTGAAATTCCTGACGCGCCTTTTGCGGATTTCGGGTGACCAGAATGACGGTATGCTGCAATTCCAGTAAACGTGGAATGAGATGGCGACCAATCAGCCCGGTCCCGCCAGTAATCAGAATATTCATGAAACCTCCACGGTAGCGCTTAACGCTGCCAGCTCAGGGTCATTGATACGGCGTCGGCATAGCGCAGCGCATGAAGTTTATCGATCCTAAACAGGCTGTGCCAGCTGGAGCGCTTTTTCCGTCGCCGGTCGATGTAGAATGCGCTGATACCAGTTGTTTACCGCCGGGTAATTATTCAAGTCTATTCGCTGACGTTGAGCGGAGTGCACCCAGGGCCAACAGGCCATATCGGCGATGCTGTAGTGTTCACCGCCAAGCCACGGTGAATGCCCCAGCCGTTTGTTGAGCACGTTGTAAAGACGCTGCGTTTCAACCTGATAACGTTCAATGGCATAAGGCACCGGCTGAGGCGCAAAATGATTAAAATGATGATTCTGACCCAGCATCGGCCCCAGTCCGCCGACCTGCCAGAATAACCACTGCAGAGTCGTATGGCGTTCACGCAGCTCCCCGCTAAGTAATTGACCTGATTTTTCTGCCAGATAAAGCAGGATCTCCCCGGATTCAAACAGACTTAGCGGCCCACCGCCGTCGGCAGGGTGATGATCGACAATCGCCGGAATTTTGTTGTTTGGCGAAATCGCGAGGAAATCGGGACGAAATTGATCGCCTTTGCTGATGTTGACCCGAATCAATTGATAGTCAATCCCTGTTTCCTCCAGAAAGAGGGTGATCTTATGGCCGTTAGGGGTCGGGGCATAATAGAGATCAATCATCATTATTTCCTTTGCGCAGATTTAGTTAGCCTGTGAGAAAGTATAGGCGGTTGCGGACAAGGCTGGTTTTCATCAAAGCAGGAAATTATAAAATCACCTACTATCGCGCAATCATGTCGAGAGGAGAGACCACGATGAAATTGATGTTCGCCGCGGATATTCACGGATCGCTACCGGCAACGGAACGTCTGCTGCACCTTTTCGCACAAAGTGGTGCGCGCTGGCTGGTAATTCTGGGCGATGTTCTTAACCACGGTCCACGCAATGCCTTGCCGGACGGGTATGCGCCTGCAGAGGTTGCTGCCAGGCTTAATGAACAAGCGCAACGCATCATTGCCGTGCGCGGTAACTGCGACAGTGAAGTGGACCAGATGTTGCTGACGTTCCCGATGATGGCCCCATGGCAGCAGGTTTTAACCGCTCACCAACGGCTATTTTTGACCCACGGGCACCTGTTTGGTGCCGACAATCAGCCGCCATTATCACCAGGAGATATCCTGATTTATGGACATACGCATCTACCAGTGGCGGAAAAACGTGACGGCATCTACCATTTTAATCCTGGCTCGGTGAGTATTCCCAAGGGCGGCAATGAAGCCAGTTATGGCATGCTTGATAACAACGTTTTACGTGTTATCGCACTCAATGATCAACGGGTTATTGCAGAGATAGCGATTAATCCGTAACTTACCCGTCAACCATAAACGCGCCTTAAGAGCGCTTGTAAGAGAAGGTTTTCTGATGGTGGAGCAGACGCATTTGGCAGGTACGGAGTGGGTGGACATTGTCAACGAAGACAATGAGGTCATTGCACAGGCGAGTCGCGCTCAAATGCGCGCGCAATGCCTGCGTCATCGTGCGACCTATATTGTGGTTCACGATGGAATGGGCAAAATCCTGGTACAGCGCCGTACCGAAAACAAAGACTTTATGCCGGGGATGCTGGATGCGACTGCAGGCGGCGTCGTGCAGGCTGATGAAGGCATGCTGGAATCGGCGCGTCGCGAAGCGGAAGAAGAACTGGGTATTGCCGGCGTGCCTTTTGCCGAACATGGTCAGTTTTACTTCGAAGACGAGCACTGCCGTGTCTGGGGCGGGCTGTTTAGCTGTGTTTCACACGGTCCTTTCGCTTTGCAGGAAGAGGAAGTGAGCGAGGTGAGCTGGATGGAGCCCGCCGAAATTACCGCCCGCTGCGACGAGTTCACGCCGGATTCCTTAAAGGCGCTGGCGCTGTGGATGACCCGTAACGCCAGCAATGAAGCCTCGAAGCTGGAAGTGGCAGAGTAAGGTTAACAGCTCTCACGCAGGCAAAGCTTCGAGGCAATCGGCGCTTTGCTTTTCCACGTTTCATCATTCAGGCGCGCCAGCAGTGCGCGTCCTGCTTCTACTCCAATCTGTCGGTGCGGCACGGAGATCGTCGTCAACGGCGGCTGACAGACCCGACTAACGTCGCTATCACCAAAGCCAACAATCGCCAGATCGTCCGGCACTTTTATTCGCCTGCGCTGACATTCATACAGCGCGCCGCAGGCCAGCTCATCTGACACACATACCAGCGCATCCAGCTCCGGCCAGGCAAGAATAAACTCCGGTAACTGGGCCGCACCGGTTGAGAACGTCGGCGCGGCCGCCGCATTAATTACCCGGTTCGGCGACATATGGTGGCGCAGCATCGCTTTGTACCAGCCCTGAAGGTGCTGCTGAAAAATCCACTGTTCCTGATTAGCGCACAGCAGACCAATATTCTGATAGCCGCGTTCAATCAGCGTCTGTGTAAGTTCGAACATTGCCGCCACGTTATCAATGCCGATGTTCATATCAATAGGGGAAGCGCTTACCGCACCAATTTCCATCACCGGAATAGTGGCGTTTTTTAACCATTGTCGCACGGTTTCGCTGTGCTCAACGCTTAACAGAATGGCTGCGGCAAGATTGGAGGCCAGCAGTGTCTCCAGCAGTTTTTCTTCCTGCTCCAGACGGTGCTGAGACTCCGCGAGCATAATCTGATATCCGGCAGGCTGGAGAACCTGCTGTAAACCAGCAAACATTTCAGAACAGCCGGACTCCGCCAGATTTGGCACTACCATGGCGATAGTCCAGGACGAGGCCGAAGCCAGGGCGCTGGCAGCCAGGTTTGGCATATAGCCAAGCTCATGAACCGCTGCTTCAATCTTCTCACGTAGTTTGTCTGAAACCTGCTCCGGTGTGCGGATCGCCCGCGATACGGTCATTGTCCCTACGCCTGCAAGCTGGGCAACATCTGCCAGCGTGACCTTACCGGTATTTCGCCGTTTTCGGGTGATAGCCATTCTGTTTCCTGCGTAACCTCAATGAACGTATACGCTTTTTCGCTTTTTTGCGCGCGTTTAAGATCGTTAGTATACGCCTGATAACCTCATCTTTGATGCGATTTCAGGCAATGATTGTGATTTGATAGCGCTATCACACTTTTGATAAAGGCTTTTTGATAGCGCTATCTTTGTGACTGTTATCACAGCTAACGGTGATTTCCTCGCATACAGTTTGTTCACCTTTTCAGCAAGTGAGGAAGGCGCAATGCTTGAAAAATGGTTTACTGATAGCACCATACAAACGCTTGAGCGCGTCGACCACTGGACGCAGGCGCTGGAAATCTGTGCGCAGCCGCTGCTTAAGGCGAAGGTGATCACGCCCGACTACGTCACGGCGATCGTTCAGCAGCACCAAACGCTCGGTCCTTATTTTGTGTTAGCGCCAGGGCTTGCCATGCCGCATGCACGCCCCGAAGAGGGGGCGAGGGGCACAGGGCTATCATTACTGAAATTACACCAGGGGGTTTCATTTGCCGCCAGAGAATTTGATCCGGTCGATCTGATTATTATGCTGGCAGCGCCGGATAAGCATAGCCATATTGACATGATCGCCGCGCTGGCAGAATTATTTTCCAGCGAAGCTGAAATGGAAAAATTACACAAGGCAAATAATCCAGAGGAGATAAAAGCCATTATTTACGCATTTTGAATTTCGCGTCATAACACAATAACTCAGATTATTGACAAAGCAGGCGGTCGCGCCGTGTTTCACGGGCGGTTTGTTATCAGCCTCAATAACTCCATTATGTTGCCATACATGATGCGCATGTACTCTACTCAAAATAAGGTGAAACAATGAAAATCATGGCGATTTGCGGTTCCGGACTTGGTAGTAGTTTTATGGTCGAGATGAATATCAAAAAAGTGCTCAAAAAGCTGAATATCGACGCTGAGGTTGAGCACTCGGATTTATCTTCAGCAACGCCCGGCGCGGCGGATTTGTTTGTCATGGCTAAAGACATAGCCGATAGCGCCAGCGTGCCCGCCAGTCAGCTCGTGGTCATCAATAACATTATTGACATCAATGAACTGGAAGCGAAGCTCAGCGCTTACTTCGACCAACGGTAACTCACTATAAAGCGAGGTGGATATGTTTATCCTTGAAACGCTAAATTTTGTCGTTGATATATTGAAAGTACCCTCGGTGCTGGTAGGGCTAATTGCATTAATTGGTCTGGTGGCGCAAAAAAAATCGTTTTCGGATGTTGTAAAAGGTACCGTTAAAACTATTCTCGGTTTTATTGTCCTTGGCGGCGGTGCAACCGTGTTAGTCGGTTCACTTAATCCACTGGGGGGAATGTTTGAACATGCATTCACTATTCAGGGGATTATCCCGAATAACGAAGCGATAGTATCTATTGCGCTGGAAAAATATGGTGCATCTACCGCACTTATTATGGCGTTTGGGATGGTGGCGAATATTATTGTCGCCCGGTTTACGCGCCTCAAATACATTTTTTTAACCGGGCATCATACCTTTTATATGGCCTGTATGATTGGCGTGATCCTGACGGTTGCCGGGTTTGAGGGTATCGGCCTGGTATTCACCGGTTCATTGATCCTCGGGCTGGTAATGGCCTTCTTCCCGGCGCTGGCACAGCGTTATATGAAACGTATCACCGGCAATGATGATATCGCTTTCGGTCATTTTGGTACCCTGGGCTATGTGCTTTCAGGTTGGATTGGCAGCATTTGCGGTAAAAACTCCCGTTCTACGGAAGAGATGAACCTGCCGAAAAATCTCAGCTTTCTGCGCGACAGTTCAATCTCTATTTCGCTGACCATGATGATCATCTATTTGATTATGGCGGTCTGCGCCGGACGCGAATATGTAGAAAGCCAGTTTAGCGGCGGACAAAACTATCTGGTCTACGCCATTATCATGGCGATCACCTTCGCAGCGGGCGTCTTTATTATTCTTCAGGGCGTGCGTCTCATTCTTGCGGAAATCGTCCCGGCATTCACCGGCTTTTCTGAAAAGCTGGTCCCGAATGCCCGCCCGGCACTGGATTGCCCGGTGGTCTACCCGTATGCACCGAATGCGGTATTGATCGGTTTTTTATTCAGCTTCCTGGGCGGACTGGTGGGATTGTTTCTTCTCGGTCAGATGAAACTGGTACTGATCCTGCCAGGCGTAGTACCTCACTTTTTTACCGGCGCAACGGCAGGCGTTTTTGGTAACGCTACCGGAGGCAGACGTGGCGCGATGCTGGGTGCGTTTGCTAATGGCCTGCTGATCACCTTCCTGCCTGTACTACTGCTGCCCGTACTGGGCGCACTGGGCTTTGCCAATACCACCTTTTCCGACGCCGACTTTGGCGTAATAGGGATTGTGCTGGGCAACCTGGCGCGCTATCTGCCGCCGCTGGCGATTACGGGGGTCGTCGTGGCGCTATTCGCCGTGCTGGTTATCTATAACATTCTGGCGAAAAACCGTTCCGCCGGTAATCCAGGGCATACCAATACCGGAGAAAAGTTATGAGTAACATCAAAGAGCTGACACAACTGGCGCGCGACATCCGCCTCGCTACGCTGAAATCACTGACTTCGCTGGGATTTGGTCATTACGGCGGCAGCATGTCGGTCGTCGAAACGCTGGCAGTACTGTACGGTGATGTAATGAATATCGATCCGGCCGATCCTGACTGGACGCAACGTGACTACTTTGTTCTGTCGAAAGGGCATGCCGGGCCAGCGTTATATAGCACGCTGGCAATCAAAGGCTATTTTCCAATCGAAGAACTACAGACGCTTAATCAAAACGGCACCCGGCTACCAAGCCATCCTGACCGTCTTAAAACCCGCGGCGTGGATGCCACCACTGGCTCACTGGGGCAGGGTATTTCCATCGCTGGCGGGATGGCGCTGTCGCATAAGCTTGCCGGGCGCGATAACCGTGTATTTTGCATCATGGGTGATGGTGAGTTGAACGAAGGACAATGCTGGGAAGCATTTCAGTTTATTTCACATCACTGTCTGAATAATCTGACCATTTTCATCGACTGGAATAAGCAGCAGCTCGATGGCGAGCTGGATGAAATCATCTGTGCCTTTGATCTTGAAGAGAAGTTCCGCGCCTTCGGCTATGACGTCTGCAAGGTAAAAGGCGACGATATTGCCGGTCTGCTGGCAGTGGTAAAACCGCGCCCGCAGGCTACAGACCGCCCGCGCGTGGTGATCCTGGACAGTATTAAAGGGCAGGGGGTGCCGTATCTGGAACAGTTAGGCAATTCCCACCATCTGCGCCTGACGGACGAGATGACGCAGGAAATTACCCGCACCATTGAACAACTGGAGGCCGCGCATGATTAAGGTTGCACCCATCGGGAAAAAAGACAGTATTGAAATGCGCAAGGTCTACGCAGGCTTTGTCAGCGAGCAGATTGAGGCGGGTAGCGAGATCATCGCGCTTGAAGCGGACTTGATGAGTTCTATGGCGATGGACGGCGTGCATAAAAAATACCCGCAGCAGGTGATTAATTGCGGGATTATGGAAGCGAATGTGATTGGTACCGCGGCCGGACTGGCGCTGACCGGACGCAAACCTTTTGTGCATACTTTCACCGCGTTTGCCAGCCGCCGCTGTTTCGACCAGCTTTTTATGTCGCTCGATTATCAGCGCAATAACGTTAAAGTTATCGCCTCTGACTCTGGTGTGACTGCGTGCCATAACGGCGGTACACATATGTCGTTTGAAGATATGGGCATTGTGCGCGGGCTGGCAAACTCAATCGTGCTGGAAGTGACCGATGCGGTGATGTTTGACAACATCCTTCATCAACTTATGGCGCTTGATGGTTTTTACTGGGTACGCACCATCCGTAAGCAGGCAGCGAAAATTTACGCCGAGGGATCGGTCTTTACGATTGGCAAAGGCAACGTGCTGCGTGAAGGCAATGACATTACGCTTATCGCCAACGGCATTATGGTCGCCGAGGCACTGAAGGCTGCGCAGATATTGGAGGTGGAAGGAGTGAGCGCTGCGGTTATTGATATGTTCACCCTCAAACCGATTGACCGTATGCTGGTGAAAAATTATGCCGAGAAAACCGGTCGCATCGTGACCTGTGAGAATCACAGTATTCACAATGGCCTCGGCTCAGCGGTGGCAGAAGTGCTGGTGGAAAACAGTCCGGTTCCGATGCGTCGCGTCGGCGTTAAAGAGCGTTATGGTCAGGTGGGAACGCAGGACTTTTTACAGCAGGAATATGAACTTACGGCAGAACACATCGTGAAGGCCGCGCGAGAACTCCTGTAATATCAGCATCGCCGGGCAGGCCGCCCGGCGATGCTTTTTCATCAATGATACCCCATCACCTGCGCGCCAATAACCACGATACTCGACATCACAAACAGTAGCCCCAGTAGCGTTGCTCCCACCTTCAGCCAGTTGCGGAAATCCACCCGGCAGACGCCCAGTGTCGCCATCAGCGACGCGGAGGTTGGGTAGATGATATGACTAAAGCCGTCGCCAAACTGGAACGCCAGCACGGTAACCTGACGGTTAACCCCGACCAGATCCCCGAGCGGAGCCAGCAGCGGCATCGTCAATGCCGCCTGACCCGAACCGGAGGTGACAAAGAAATTAAACACCGCCTGAAACAGTAACATAAACCAGGCGGCGACCGCGTTATTCAGGCCGCTGATGCCCTGCGCGATAGCATGAAGCAGGGTATTAAGCACGCTGGCATCACCCGCTTCGCCATTGCCCATCAGCAGCAGAATACCCTTCGCAAAGCCGACCAATAGCGCCGGGGCGATCATCATGCGCGCACCTTCAGTAAATGATGACGCCATGATATTAATCGTCATACCGTTAAGGCGGAACAGCACGCCAATAAGGCCAATAACCACGCCCATGGTAAAAAACTGGCTGGCGATTTCCGGGATAAACCACGCGTTGACCACTACGCCCCAAATCACCCAAATGATAACCGCAATAAGCACCAGCAGTACCAGCCAGTCGCCGAAGGTGAAGGGACGTTGCTCCACATCAGCCTGTTTTTCGCGGAAGTAGCGATCGGAATCATGTACCTTCGACAAATGCGGGTTTTTCTTCACTCGTGCCGCATACCCCAGCGTAAAAAACAGCCCAATAAGTGTCGATATGACCCAGACCGCAATGCGCAGCCCGGAGCCTGAAAGCACCGGCACACCCGCAATGCCCTGTGCAACCACGACGCAAAACGGGTTCATCCACGAGCTGGCAAAGCCGATCTGGGTGGCAATATAGGTCACCAGTACAGTCGTGATACTGTCATAGCCCAGTCGCACCATCAGCGGGGCGATGATAATCGCAAATGCCACCGCTTCCTCACCCATGCCAAATACCGCGCCGCCGAGGGAAAATAAAATAAACAGCACCGGAATAAATAAGACTTCATTACCACGCGTATGGCGAATGAGTGCCAGAATGCCGCTATCAATGGTTCCGGTACGCATCACAATGCCGAACGCGCCACCAATCACCAGCATAAACATGATAATGCCGACGGCGGTGCCAAATTTAGACCCGGAGGTTAAGCCTTCAAAAGGAAAGTTCATCAAACCCGGACGCTCTTCGCCGGTAGTGAACAGCTGAACGCGGTGATATTGCGCCTCACCTGCCTCGTTGGTCAGAACCCGGAAGGAGTGCGGATCGACAACCTGACGCGTTTTAGTTTGTCCATCAACCTGATATTGCACTTCCTGGCTATCAAAGAGGCCAACCGGAACGATCCAGGTGGCGATACTGGTCAGAATCGCGACGAAAAAAATGATGACCAGGGTATCGGGCATGGCCCATTTTCTGGCTGAGCGAGCAGGGGATACGGCGGACATAACTCACAATCCTTGTTGCAAAGCAAAGGCATAAGTATGCGAATATCAGAATAATTATTCAATGATGTGCTATCTGTGGCGATCAAATTCGGAATTTATAAAGGAGCTACTTTTTCTGAGGGGTTGCGACACGGCAATTTGGGCGTATTTTAAAAGGTTATGCTGAAAATGTTGCATAACGACGAAAAGGAATCACCGCATGCAGTCTGCGATTCAGCTGACCCCTGATCAAACCTTTAATTTTCTTCTTAATGTTGCCATTACCCGTCCGGTATTTCTGTGGGGTGCACCGGGGATCGGAAAAAGTGCGCTGGTGCGACGTTTTGCCGATGAGGTGGGGATGGAGTGCGTTTCGCTACTTGGCAGCCAGCTGGCCCCGGAAGATCTTCTTGGCATCCCGCAAATTGACGGCCAGTGCTCGCGCTTCTATCCGCCTGCCAACATCGTGCGCCAGCAGCCTTTCGTGCTGTTTCTGGATGAACTTAACGCCTCGTCGCATGAAATTCAAAAAGCGTTTTATTCGCTGATTCTGGAGCAACGCATCGGGGAGTATCGTTTGCCGGAAGGGACGGTAGTGATTGGCGCGGGTAACCGGGCGAAAGATGCCGCGATTGTTAAACCGATGCCCTCAGCCCTTATTAACCGTATGGTGCACGTTCACTTACGGGCCGATCACCGGCAGTGGCTGCACTGGGCGATCAACGAGGCCGGGCTTCATCCGTGGGTGGTGGAGTACATTCAGTTACGTCCTGACCAGTTGTGGAATGAGCCGCCGAAGCATGAAGAGCCTTTTTCCACGCCGCGAAGCTGGCATATGCTGTCCGATGCACTGTTTTCCTTTGGCGAGGAGATCCCGTCAGAAATGCTGGAAGCGCTGATTTACGGTCTTCTCTCCCCGGCGCATGCAGGCAGTTTTAAAGGGTTCGTGAAGCAGATCCGCCAGAAACATACGATTACGGCGATCTTAAAAGGCGATGCGACCTGGCCGGAAGACCCCACCGATCGCGACGTGCTCTATTTTCTGGCGCAGTCGTTCCGCTCTCATTTGTATAAAGAACTGCCGGTTGACGATCAATCCCTGCGCAGTGAGCACAAGCGGCTGGCGGTGCAGGCAAAAGATTGTCTGAAGACCCTGGCACGCATTAGCGTGGAGATTGCCCAGTCGGTGATGAGTGAGGATGAAAACGGCAGAAAGCTGCCCGCCTGGTTTTTGATTGAAGTGGCGCGCGACCTGCCTCGTCTGGCGGCAAGGGCAAAATCATGAGTAAAGCGGTGCGTAACCCGGCGCTGGAGGCCTGTAAAGCCGGCGTTGCTATCGTGGCGAAGCATCCACTGTTTGCGCCGATGTGGTCACGTGTGTATGCGTATTTTGACCACGATCATAATCACGTCTCTGCAAAGGGTTGGTTAATTGTCGGTAATAACGGCTATCTGTGGCTCAACGCAAAGCGCCACGCCACGCCTGAACAGTGGGCGCGGATGATTGCACAGGCGCTGTCAGCGCTGGGCTTTGGGCTGATCCGCGACCCGACTCCGGCGTCTGCGCTGCAATGGGAACTGGCGGTGCTAATCGCCATGATGCGTTTTTGTGATGAGCTAAAAATTGGTCCACTGCCCGAAGAACTTCAGTCCTTTCCCTTTCCGCAAGGAAATCACGCGGACGCTGACGCGCTTTTTCGCCAGATGCAGGAAGAGGGTATCGCCGAAGAACTGTACCAGTGGCACATGCGTTATAGCGGCGGGAAGAAGAGCTGTTTTCATCTTTTTTCGCGGTCTGCGAAAAGTGATTCGTCAGCAACTGACTGGAAAAGTTTACTGGCAGACGGACTGAGTAACAGCGTCAGCCTGGCGCTGGAGCAGGCGGGGGGCTATCAGCCCTCTGAACACCGTCAGTATAAAATGAGCGCCGCGCAGAAGGCGCGCCAGCACATTATGACAATCTATCCGCTTTTAGGCGCGCTGGCAGCCAGTTTTGATATTGAAGAAGATGGCCAGCTTTGCAGCCAGTATGACATTGCCGTCGCAGCCATTGACGTCAGCATTGGCAAAATCTGGATTAATCCCCATGCCCGCCTGAAACAGGATGAACTGGTGTTTGTCTTCGCGCATGAGCTTTTGCATGCAGGTCTGAACCATGCCTCGCGCCGTCGCGGGCGGGATGCCGAACTGTGGAACGTCGCCTGCGATTTTATTATTAACGACTGGCTGATCCAGATGCAGATAGGCACCCCACCGGCTCTGGGGCTGCTCTACGATCCGCAGTTCAGCGCGATGTCAGCGGAAGAGATCTACGATGCGCTGGCGCAGAATATGCGTCAGTCGCGTAAGTTGATCACACTGCGCGGCCGTGCCGGAGGCGACATTCTAAGTGAGGAAAATGAAAGCCGCTTTACCGACGCGGAAGCCTGGTGCCGCCGTGCGCTGTATCAGGGGCTGGATCGCTGTCTCTATTCGCCCGCCCGAGGCACGTTACCAGCCGGTCTTATTGAGGAAATCCGTAGTCTGGCGCAGCCGCCAGTCCCATGGGATGTGGCGCTGGCAGAATGGTTTGATGAGCACTTTCCGCCGCCGGAACAACGGCGTAGCTATGCCCGCCCGTCCCGACGTCAAAGCGCCACGCCCGGCATTCCGCGTCCTGCCTTAATAAAACCTTCCGAGGAAGAACGCCGTTCGCGCGTCTTTGGCGTGGTACTGGATACGTCCGGCTCTATGGACCCGCAATTGCTGGGTAAAGCGCTGGGTGCTATTGCCAGTTACTCTCTGGCGCGGGATGTGTTTGCCGTGCGCTTTATTTGCTGTGACGCCAGAGCTTACGATCGCGGCTGGGTACTGCCAGAGGACCTGTTACATCACTTCACGCTTCTGGGGCGCGGTGGTACCGTGTTACAACCGGGGATTGATATGCTCAGTGCGCTGGCCATAAAGGGTGATTTCCCCCGGGGCGGGCCGGTGCTGGTGATCACAGACGGTTACTGTGAGGAGAGTGTTCGCGTGGCGATGGAACATGCGTGGCTGCTGCCTCAGGGGCGGCGTCTGCCATTTGTGCCGCATGGGAAGGTGTTCCCGTTGAGCTAATATGGCTGGCCTGCATACTCGCCATGCCACTGGGTCAACAGCGCATATAACTTTGCTGGCTCCAGAGGCTTACGTAACACCAGATAACCTTCTTCTTCGGCTTCTTGCAGTACGCGCGAATTAAACTCGCCGCTGACCATTGCGCCGCTGACGTCCGGCAGACGCTCAAACAGCGCTTTAAGTATATCGAAGCCGCTCTCACCGGAGCGCAGCCGCTGATCGCACAGCATGGCGAAGGGCCTGAATCCATCATCCACAATGGCAAACGCTTCTTCTGCGCAAGCCGCGCAGCGTACGGTAATTCCCCATGTGCTCATCAGACTTTCCCAGGCGGAGGTCACCAGCGGATCGTCATCGACGACCAGACAGGAGCCAGATAGCGGCACCCGCGGCGTGGGAGGAGTAAGATTTTGATGCACTGTTGCGTTCTCCGCGGTTTTTTCTTCGCCAGTAGTCTGGCTAAAGCGCATCCAGAAACGAGAGCCTTTGCCTTCAACAGAGTGCATGCCGTAGCGCACGTTCATCAATTTGGCGCATCGTGCGACCACGGCTAACCCCAGACCGTGACCCGCACTGTCGATTTTCCATGCCAGCTCAGGGCGATAGTAGGGGGAGAAAATCTTACTTTTCTCGTTATCCGCGATGCCTACGCCCGTGTCCCAAACCTCGATCAGACAGTCTGAGCCGCGCGGACGGATGGCGATCAGCACGCCACCGTGTTGTGTATAACGTAGCGCGTTCTGAATCAGATTAATGAGTGACTGCCGAATTAACAGCGGATCGCCCATTACCCGGATACTCCGTTTAGGTCGCCAGATGCGCAGCGCCAGGGCACGGCTTTTGGCTTCTTCACGGAATAATGTCATTACTGAATCGAGCAGGTTGCCGATATCCACCGCCGTTGTGGAGGTCCTGACATTACCGGATTCAATTTTGCTGAGATCGAGCAGTGAATTGAACATCAGGTGCACTGAACGCACGCTTTGTTGCAAATCCAGCAGTTGTGGGGTGAGGGCATCATCGCGATTTTTATGAATAATGGCTTCAATGAGAAACCCCATCGCATGCACCGGCTGGCGCAAATCATGACTGGCGGTCGTCAGAAATTGATTTTTATCCAGTAGCGCCAGCTCCGCGTCTTCTTTAGCCTGACGAAATTGCTCGGCAAGGCGCGAGCTTTTTTCTTCAAGTCGTGCTTGCTGTATAAAAAAGGCGTGTGACGTTAAAGCGTGGCGGTAAATGGCAAAACCATAAAGTAAATTCAGCATCAGGACAATAAACATAAGATTGTCCAGCCGCCAGATAATACAGAAATTTAACAGTCCCCATGACGCGAAAAAAAAGCGTGTGAACGTGCTGATGACGGGGGTTAAATGCGTGGCATTGGCGGCGACGATGGCGGCAATGCTGATGTTTAGTAGCAAGAAAAAGTCAAAGTTATGCGTCTGCGGGGTGATTAAATAAAGCGATGAAATACCCAGCCCGTGTAATAGCGCGACATTATTGACGCGTGGCAGCCAGCGGCGTAACACGATTTTGGCATCATTTTCTTTTGCCTCCCGCAGGTAGCGTTTGTGCCATAGTCTGACGGCCACGGCACAGATCAGATAAATACTTATCCAGATACCGGTAGGTGCTAACTCATCCCCCAACAAATAAAGCCACATGACAAAAGGAATGCCGACAAAAGGGACCGCGGTAAAACTAAAAACTAAACGCAGAAAGGTATTATCCAGCATTCGGATCTGAGCGCGTGAAGAAATCCCCACGTTTTGCAAATCCTGCGAAAACATCATCAAGAATGTCCCCGTTTACTGTGCAGCAGGGTAATGGCTTCAACCCTACTGTTGACGCCGAATTTTTTTAGAATATTACTGATATGCTCTTTGACAGTGGGCTCAGAAATAGACAGTTGCGATGCAATTCTTTTGTTAGGTAAACCACGCATCATCATATTCAGAACGTCAATTTGACGTGGCGTTAAGTTAAATTTCAAGAGAAATTCATTGTTGTTTACCGTGGATATTTGACTCTCCAGAGGAAACCACTCTTTATTTTCTTTAAGTGCCGAAACGGCTCTGGAAAACAATTCTGGTGGCTCATTTTTTAACACGAAACCATGCCCGCCCGCCTGGCGGACTTTGAGCCATAGATCATTATTTTCATCACCGCTGACGACTAGCAGGCGCACCTGAGGGTAGAGTTGTTTGATCTCTTTGAGTAATTTCAGAGCGGTGCCAGAAGAAAGCCAGAAATCAATAACCAGTAAGCGCGGGGGTCCGCAGTCCATAATATGTCGATAGCAATTTTCCTCGGTGGTTACCACACTCGCTTTTTTAAATTGACAATGCGTACTGAGGAAATTGGCAATGCCGCTTGCGACTAACGGATGATCATCGACGACCAACGCATAATCTTCCCGCAAAGGTCTCTCCTTTTTACTGTGCGTCTCAGAAAGGGCTGACGGCGTTTTATTAATTAACCTTCCCTACTTTAGGAGGGTTTTTTCGTTTAGGAAAGGAAAATATATTATCTCAGGATTGTGATAAGAGAAAATATAAAGCCATTCAGGGTTCGCAACTGTCTGGTTAAAAAGGATAATTTATGAAAAAAGTACTCATCGCTTTAACCGCTACGATGATGATAGCTGGCTGTTCGACCATGAAAACCGATCAGGCTGTGCCGTTACTGCAAGCGGAAACGGCAAAAATGCTGGGCCTGGGCTCGTCTGATGAAATTACCGTAACGAATGTGAATGGCGCGCAGCCTGATGCGCTGGGCGGGCAAAAACTTTCTTACCGGGCGACGACCGAAAAAGGGCGAATCTTTGACTGCTCATCGCTGATGATGCCAGGTATTTTGGGTTCTGCGCCGACATTAAGTGCGCCAACCTGCGTGCCGATCGTCACTCATAAATAATGTGTTGCAGAGAGCAGGGTGGCTGTTCTCTGTTATCGCCTGGCAAAGTGGAAACTGTATAAGTTCGCCCTGTGCCGAAGAGTAAACCTGCAAGCCTGCTTTCGCGAAATAACGGGTTAACTATTGTGGTGTATTGAGTTTTTATAACAACGATCTTCGCGATATCACGCTAATAAAAACGGAGAAAGCCCGTGAATGAACATTTATCGCCCCCGCTAGCGGTGAAAACCCCGCTTTCCAGACTTTACCTCGCCCTGTTTTCTGCACCATTGTTCTTATTGGCTCCTGCTGATAATGCACGTGCCGATGATGCTGTTTTCGACGGTGATTCCACCATTAATGAGTCGTTAGTCTATAACGGAAATGTCTACGTGGGCCGCAATCAACGCGCCAACGTGTTTATCGACAACGGTAAAATCACCGCTAATAACATCAACATTGGCCGGCTGTCTGACGGTCAAATCTACGAAAGCCTGGTAACGGTCAGTGGGCCGGATGCAGAATTGAACGCGCTCAACGATCAATACGTTTTGCACGGTGACCTGAATCTTGGGTTAGCAACATTACGGGTTGAAAATGGTGCCCTGGCCAGCGCCAAAGAAATTGTGGTCGGCGCAAACCGGGGTTATGACAGCCATCTTATTGCCACTGGCGCGGGTTCCCGGATTGACAGTAACTATCTCAGCGTAGGCACCGATTTAGGCGCGCGTTCCACCGTATCGATTGAAGATGGCGCGGTGATGAACACGGCAAATCAGGCCCGTATTGGTGACGGTTCCGGACCGAATGAAGCTGACAACGCTAACCCCAAAGTGACGGTAACGGGCAATAATTCCCAATGGAATGTCGCCAACGCGCTTACCCTTAACGGCGATCTGGACGTATTGAACGGCGGTGCGGTTAACGTCGGCAATGTTGAGGTCGACGGGGTGTCAGGCTCGGCTAAAACTGCCGAATTATATGTAGCCGGTGAAGGTTCGCGCTTCACCAGTGGTAGCAGTGTTGCCGTGGGTGATTATGGTAATGGCGTCTTGTCGGTCGCCGATGGCGGGGTATTCTCCGCGGGTAATAACGAACTGGTGCTGGGTACTACAAGTTCGGGTTCGAACCGTGGTGCGCTGATCATTGGTAGCCGTGGCAATATGGATACTGGCACCGGCCTGACCGAGCCAACGCTCGGGGCGGCAGGTGGGGCTGGGGTGATTGACGCGCAAACCGCGATTAATCTGCGAGGCGGGCTTTTTGGTAGCTACGTCTACTTTAATCACACCGCCGAAAATTACGAATTCAGTAACAAGATGAGCGGCGAAGGCGATGTTATTAATACCGCCGGCCAGACAACGTTAAGTGGCGATCTGACCCAACTGCAGGCCAACGTGACGGCCCGGGGCGGGAAGATCATCATCGCGGGCGATATCAATACTCAGGAAGAGGATAGCCCTTTTGATGTGCAAACGCTGAGTGCGGAAAGTGGCGGGACGTTAATTCTTAACGGCACTGCGGGATCGGACGTCAGTAACGGGCTGGGCTACAGTAGCGCCGCGTCCATTAAAGACGGCGGTACGTTGGGGGGTAACGGTACGCTGGGGCAGACTGAGATCTTGTCCGGCGGCCATATCTCCCCGGGTGATGGCTCTATCGGCACATTGACGTTGAAGCGCTACCTCAACTTTATTGGCGAGTCATTCTACGATGTTGACATTGCAGGCGATGGCCGAAGCGATCAACTGCTGGTGGAAGGTAAAACCACCATCAGCGATCAGGCTAAAGTACAGGTGACCGCGCTCGATCCACAGACCAGCTATCAAACCGGGCAAAGCTACCGTATTCTCACCTCGAACGGCGGCATTGAGGGACAGTTCGCGTCGGCGTTATCTAAATCCGCTTTTCTTGATGTAGCGCTTAACCAGAGTGCTAATGCGGTCGACCTCACCATCGCACAGAAAGATGCTGGCGGTGAGAACCCTGGCGGCGGCAATCCGGGCGGTGAGAACCCTGGCGGCGGCGATCCGGGTGGTGAGAACCCCGGCGGCGGTAATCCGGGCGGTGAGAACCCCGGCGGCGGCAATCCGGGTGGTGAGCCGGGGATTTTCCAGACGGTGGCGGAAACCAGCAATCAGTGGAATACCGCAGGCGCACTATCGACGTTGACGCAGAGCGGTCCTTCACTGGCACTCTACAACTCGCTACTGCTGTTGAGTGCCCCGGAAGCGCGCGAGGCGTTTAATCAGCTCTCAGGCGAGGTTTACCCGTCCCTGCAATCAAGGCTGATCTCCGGCAGCAATCAAGTGGTCAGTGTACTCAACCAGCGTATGTTGCGCGTATTTGATAATGATGCGCTGCCGGTGCCGCCGATGGCGATGTCACTGGTACAGCCGATGCAGGATCAAAACAATGCTGTATGGGGCCAGACGTTTGGCTCCTGGAGTAAAAATAGCGGCGACGGCAACACCGGTAAGCTTGATGGCAACACTGCTGGCTTCCTGATTGGGGCCGATCGTAAACTGGATGATCGCGATGTGCGCATCGGTGGCTATTTTGGCTACAGTCGTGGTGATTATGATGTTGATAGCCGTCGTTCCAGCATTGATAGCGATAACTATCACCTCGGTCTGTATGCGGCAGGGCAGCGGGATGCGTTCTCGTTACGTGGTGCAGTGGGCTATACCTGGCACAAAATCGACGGTGAACGTAACGTTGATTTCAGCGGCTTCTCGGATCGCCTGAAATCCGACTACGATGCGAATTCGTTGTTGGCGTACACCGAAGCGGCTTATCGCATTGGTCAGCCGGAACTGAACGTCGAGCCGTTCGTAAACCTGAGCTACATCCGCCTGCACACCGATAACTTTGAGGAAAATGGCGGGGCCGCGGCGCTAAGCGTGCGTAATGAAACCATGGACACCTTCTTCTCTACGCTGGGCGTGCGTGGTGTAACGGAACTGCCGCAAAACGTTAGTCTGTACGGTTCATTAGGCTGGCAGCATGCGTATGGCGATAAAACTGCCTCCTCCCGGATGGCGTTTGCCGGCAGCGATGCGTTCGTCACTCAGGGGAATGCGGTAGATGAAGACACGCTGGTCGGCGACGTTGGCGTCAGCGTCAGGTTGTCGCGTACCGCTAGCCTGGATGTGGGTTACCAGGGGCAATATGGTTCCGATACCCGTGACAATGCGGTGAATGCCAATATCCGCTGGTCATTCTGATCCTCCGTAGGGCATAAAAAAGGCCGCAACGTTAACCGTTGCGGCCTGGGTTGATGACAAAATCTGTTTTGCTACTGTATTCGCCGTTGTGCCGGGTGGCGGCTTCGCCTTACCCGGCCTACGAAAATCATCAATATCAATACGTTATGCGTAACCCGTAGGCCTGTGCAAGCGAAGCGCCGCCAGGCATCATTCCACGGTATAACGTTTGTCAGCAATCTGTGGCCGCAGCGATAACCGTTGCGGCCTTTTTATTTCTCAGCCGTTATTTTTGCTGAGAAGACTGGATTGCCGTCAGGGCGATGGTGTAGACGATATCATCTACCAGCGCGCCACGAGACAAGTCGTTGACCGGTTTGCGCATACCCTGCAGCATCGGCCCGATGGAGATCAGGTCGGCAGAACGCTGTACCGCTTTGTAAGTAGTGTTACCGGTGTTCAGATCCGGGAAAATGAACACGGTAGCGCGACCGGCAACCGGTGA
Source organism: Superficieibacter electus (assembly GCF_002915575.1). GTDB lineage: Bacteria > Pseudomonadota > Gammaproteobacteria > Enterobacterales > Enterobacteriaceae > Superficieibacter > Superficieibacter electus. The sequence continues at coordinate 398,368 of NZ_PQGD01000001.1, read as the reverse complement.
GTTCGGCGCTTTGGATTTCGCGACGTCAGCCATAACGGCGGCGTCATACTGCAGCGGACCGTCGATCATCAGGTCAGGACGTTTTTCCTGCGCCAGACGAGTTGCTTCACGGACTTTCTCTACATCGCTACCGGCACCAGAAGTACCGGTGGAGTAGGAAAGCATTGCCACGCGGGGCTCAATACCAAAAGCAATCGCGGAATCCGCAGACTGGATAGCGATTTCAGCCAGCTGTTCTGCGGTCGGGTCCGGGTTGATCGCGCAGTCGCCGTAAACATAAACCTGTTCTGGCAGCAGCATGAAGAATACGGAAGAAACCAGCGAGCTGCCCGGTGCAGTTTTGATCAGCTGTAACGGCGGACGGATGGTGTTGGCTGTGGTATGAACCGCGCCGGAAACCAGACCGTCAACTTCGTCCTGCTCCAGCATCAGCGTACCGCGCACCACGTTGTCTTCCAGTTGTTCGCGGGCCACGGCTTCGGTCATGCCTTTGCTCTTACGCAGTTCAACCAGCCGCGCAACATAGCTTTCACGAACCACTTCAGGATCGACGATTTCGATGCCCGTGCCCAGTTCTACGCCCTGAGCGGCGGCAACGCGGGTGATTTCATCCGGATTACCCAGCAGCACGCAGGTCGCAATACCACGTTCGGCACAGATAGCCGCGGCTTTAACGGTACGAGGTTCATCGCCTTCCGGCAGCACGACGCGTTTACCGGCTTTACGTGCCAGCTCGGTCAACTGATAACGGAATGCAGGCGGCGACAGGCGGCGGCTGCGTTCTGAGGTGGCGGTCAGCGACTCAATCCAGTCAGCATTGATATAGCTGGCAACGTATTCCTGAACTTTCTCAATACGTTCATGGTCGTCTACCGGCACTTCAAGGTTGAAGCTTTGCAGGCTCAGCGACGTCTGCCAGGTATTAGTGTTGACCATAAATACCGGCAGGCCAGTGGCAAAAGCACGTTCGCACAGTTTGCTGATGCGCTCGTCCATTTCATAACCGCCGGTCAGCAGGATGGCACCAATCTCGACGCCGTTCATGGCGGCCAGCGCAGCAGCGACCAGCACGTCAGGACGATCGGCGGAGGTTACCAGCAGCGAGCCAGGGCGGAAGTGCTCCAGCATATGCGGAATACTGCGTGCGCAGAAGGTCACAGACTTCACGCGACGGGTATTGATATCGCCTTCGTTCACGATGGTGGCATTCAGGTGATGCGCCATATCGATAGCACGGGTAGCGATCAGATCGAAACTCCACGGTACTGCGCCCAGCACTGGCAGGGAGCCATGCAGCTGCGCCGGATCGATTTTCACAATCTGCGCTTTGGTGGAATCATCAAAAATTTCTGACAGATCGGGGCGAGTACGGCCCTGATCGTCTACGGGGGCGTTCAGTTTGTTAACGATAACGCCGGTGATGTTAGCGTTTTTCGCGCCGCCGAAGCTGCTACGGGTCAGCTCAATGCGTTCTTTCAGCTGTTCCGGGGTATCAGTACCCTGAGACATCACGAACACAATTTCAGCATTCAGCGTTTTAGCAATTTCATAGTTCAGCGACTGGGCGAACTGGTGTTTGCGGGTTGGCACCAGGCCTTCAACCAGCACGACTTCAGCATCTTTGCTGCTTTCATGATAATTGGCGATGATCTCTTCCATCAGCACATCTTTCTGATTGCTGGAGAGCAGAGATTCAACGTGGCTCATTTTCAGCGGTTCAGCCGCTGGCAGGCCAGAGTTGGCACGCACGATAGTGGTGGTCTGGTCAGGCGCATCGCCGCCGGCACGCGGTTGGGCGATCGGTTTAAACACGCTCAGGCGCACGCCTTTACGTTCCATAGCGCGGATCACGCCGAGGCTGACGCTGGTCAGGCCGACGCTGGTTCCGGTCGGGATCAGCATAATAATACGGGACACGGTTTATCCTCTTTCGTTACCGCCGATATCAGGCGGGTTACAAAACAGCACCGCCAGCATTATGGCTGGCGGTGTGAAATCAGGCGGTCAGACGGCTGGCGTCTTGCGCAATGACCAGTTCTTCGTTGGTCGGGATCACCACGGCAGGACGAGTGCCTTCCTTGTTGATGAAACCGGTGTTGCCGAAACGGGCAGCCAGGTTGCGCTCGTGGTCAACTTCAAAGCCCAGTACGCCGAGACGGCCCAGGGAAAGCTCACGCACCATCGCCGCGTTCTCACCGATACCGCCGGTGAAGACCACCGCGTCCAGACGACCGTCCATCAGCGCAGTATAGGAGCCGATATATTTCGCCAGGCGGTGGCAGTAAACGTCCATCGCGCGTTTTGCGTCTTCTTTGGTCTGATAGTTATCTTCGACATAACGGCAGTCGCTGGTCACTTCAGTCAGACCCAGCAGACCAGACTCTTTGGTCAGCAGCTTGTTGATCTGCTCGATGCTCATACCCAGCGTGTCATGCAGATGGAAGATGATAGCCGGATCGATATCACCAGAACGGGTACCCATTACCAGACCTTCCAGCGGGGTCAGCCCCATAGAGGTATCCACGCATTTACCGTTGCGAATAGCAGACACAGAACCACCGTTGCCCAGATGGCAGGTGATAATGTTCAGTTCTTCGACTGGTTTGTTCAGGATTTTCGCGGCTTCCTGCGTCACATAGAAGTGGCTGGTGCCATGCGCGCCATAACGACGAACGCCGTGTTCTTTATACAGGCTGTACGGCAGGGCATAGAGGTAAGACTCTTCCGGCATGGTCTGATGGAACGCGGTGTCGAACACAGCGACGTTTTTATCTTTCAGATTCGGGAAGGACTTCAGCGCTTCAGCGATACCGATCAGATGTGCCGGGTTATGCAGCGGTGCAAAAGAAGCAGAATCTTTGATACCCTGAATAACTGACTCGTCGATTACCACGGAACGGGTATATTTTTCGCCGCCGTGAACAATACGGTGACCAATCGCGGTCAACTGAGCGGACAGTTCTGGTTTTTGTGCCAGAATAGTATTAACGATAAAGTTCAGCGCTTCGCTGTGAGCGGCTCCTGCACCTAAAGCCGCTTCTTGTTTACCGCCGTCCATTTTCCATTTAATACGTGCTTCCGGAAGATGGAAACACTCGGCTAAACCAGAAATGTACTCGTCACCGTTGACTGCATCAATGATTGCAAATTTCAGTGAGGAGCTACCGCAGTTCAGAACCAGTACTAACTTACTCGACATGGAAGTACCTATTTATGATACGTGGCTAAAAAAACGTCAGGAGTCTAAAGCGTAGCGCATGACGACGCTGACATTTATGATTAACATCATGCTCAAATCGCTTTTCGGGCATGATGGAAGAAATTCCTTTGAGTCTATGCCATTTTGCATAATTTTCAGCCAATGGCGGATTATGCGGCACGTTGACAAGCCAGAAAGAGAGGCTAAGGCCATCTCAGGCGGGCACAGGATACCTGATACCGGGGGCCTGTGACAAAATGTTTTGAACGATGCCATGTACAGTTGTTGTTTTGCACAGATTTTTTAATTTTTATATGTGAAGTTGAGGTAGAGCCATGTCGACACCAGAAACCAGCCCGTCGGGATTTTTCAGCCATTTTCGTCGGGGCCAGCATTACGCCAGGACGTGGCCGATGGAAAAACGCCTCGCGCCGGTCTTTATTGAAAATCGGGCGATTCGCGCGACACGCTTTGGTATTCGCATCATGCCGCCCGTCGCCATCTTCACCCTGTGCTGGCAAATTGCGCTTGGTGGGCAACTTGGTCCAGCGGTGGCCACCGCCATCTTTGCTATCAGTTTGCCAATGCAAGGATTATGGTGGCTCGGAAAACGCTCGGTGACACCACTGCCTCCTTCTATTTTAAACTGGTTTTATGAAGTGCGTGGGAAACTTCAGGAATCCGGCCTTGCGCTCGCGCCAGTGGAAGGGAAGCCGGATTACCAGGCATTAGCTGACACGCTTAAGCGCGCCTTCAAACAACTGGATAAAACTTTCCTGGATGATTTGTAATTGCCCCCCGATTACGCATATAAAAGAAGGCACATAAAAAATGTGCCTCTTTTTTTAACGCCGTGAAGTGCTAAAGGAGTCAGAAATGGAAATGACCAACGCTCAACGCCTGATTTTGTCTAACCAGTACAAAATGATGACCCTGCTTGATCCTGATAACGCCGAGCGTTATCGCCGTCTGCAAACCATCATTGAGCGTGGCTACGGCCTGCAAATGCGCGAGTTGGATCGCGAGTTCGGCCAGCTTACTGAAGAAACCTGCCGTACTATTATCGATATTATGGAGATGTATCACGCCTTGCGCGTCTCCTGGGATAATCTCAAAGACAACGACACCATTGATGAGCGTCGCGTGACTTTCCTTGGCTTTGATGCAGCAACCGAAGCACGCTACCTCAGTTATGTACGCTTTATGGTAAACACCGAAGGACGCTACACCCATTTTGATGCGGGTACCCATGGCTTTAACGCTCAAACCCCAATGTGGGAAAAATACCAGCGTATGCTCGGCGTCTGGCATAACTGCCCCCGTCAGTATCATTTAAGCAGCAACGAGATTAACCAAATTATTAACGCCTAGGGAGGCTGTTGTGCTTTGCAAAGGATTTCTGTTTGATCTGGACGGCACGCTGGTGGATTCGCTTCCTGTCGTGGAAAGATCGTGGTGCCAGTGGGCCGATCGGTTTGGTATAAACCATGATGAAATCCTGAATTATATTCATGGTAAGCAGGCAATCACCTCGCTACGCCATTTTCTGGCCGGAAGGCCGGAAGAGGAAATTCTGGCGGAATTTACCCTTCTGGAACGTATCGAAGCAACGGATACGAACGGTATTGTCGCGCTTCCCGGTGCGCTGGAACTGTTGAACTCGCTTGAGCAACATCATATTCCATGGGCGATTGTGACGTCAGGCTCTGTGCCTGTGGCACATGCACGTCATAAAGCGGCTGGTTTACCGCTGCCAGAAGTATTTGTCACGGCCGAACGCGTTAAGCGCGGTAAGCCCGAGCCGGATGCCTATCTGCTCGGGGCAGAGTTGTTGGGCCTTATGCCGCAGGACTGTATGGTGGTAGAAGATGCCGCCGCTGGCGTGCTCTCCGGTCTGGCCGCCGGGTGCCGGGTGATGGCGGTAAACGTTCCGCAGGATGCACCTCGTCTTGCGGAGGTTGACTTTAATCTCACCACCCTCACTAATGTGGTCATTGAAAAACAGCCCGACGATACGGTCAGGGTTAGCATTAACGCCTGATCTCATGATTTAGCCCCGCTTCTGCGGGGCTTTTTTATGGCACTATAAGAATTCCCCTGGGCAGACAAGGATATGTTGTGAACGGTGAATTAATTTGGGTTCTCTGTCTTCTGGCGGTGGCGGTCATTCTGTTCGCCACGGGCAAAATTCGTATGGATGCGGTCGCGCTACTGGTTATTGTGGCCTTTATCCTCAGTGGTACGCTGACGCTTGAAGAAGCGTTTTCTGGTTTTAGCGATCCAAACGTGATTCTGATAGCCGCGCTATTTATTATTGGCGACGGGCTGGTACGTACTGGCGTTGCCACCAGTATGGGCGCATGGCTGGTCAAAGTTGCCGGTAACAGTGAGACCAAAATGCTGGTCTACCTGATGGTCACCGTCGCTGGCCTGGGCGCATTTATGAGTTCCACCGGGGTGGTCGCCATTTTTATTCCGGTAGTGCTCAGTGTTGCCACTCGCATGCAAACCTCTCCGTCACGCTTAATGATGCCGCTAAGTTTTGCCGGGCTGATTAGCGGTATGATGACCCTGGTTGCCACGCCACCGAACATGGTCATCAACAGTGAATTGTTACGTTCAGGAATAAGCGGTTTTGGTTTTTTCAGCGTTACGCCCATTGGCCTGGTAGTTCTGGTACTGGGTGTGGTCTACATGTTGCTGATGCGCTTTATGCTTAAAGGCGAAAAGCAGGATCTGCTACGCGAGGGCGGAAAACGCTCATCGTTTCGCGATCTGATCAAAGCTTATCATCTGACAGGACGCGCAAGACGGTTGGCGATACGCCCCGGTTCGCCCATGGTCGGACAGCGGCTGGACGATCTCAAACTGCGTGAGCGCTACGGTGCTAACGTCATTGGCGTAGAGCGCTGGCGACGTTTTCGTCGGGTCATTGTGAATGTTAACGGGGTTTCTGAGTTTCGCGCCCGGGATGTGCTGCTGATTGATATGTCGGCTGCAGAGGTCGATTTGCGCCAGTTCTGTGGTGAGCAGATGCTTGAGCCGATGATTCTGCGTGGCGAGTATTTTTCCGAGCAGGCGCTGGACGTCGGCATGGCGGAAATTTCACTGATCCCCGATTCTGAGCGGGTGGGGAAAACAGTACGCGAGATGGCATTTCGTACCCGCTATGGACTGAACATTGTCGGTCTGAAGCGCGACGGAGTCGCCATGGAAGGGGCATTGGTCGATGAGCCTTTGCAGGTTGGCGACATTATGCTGGTGGTGGGTAACTGGAAGCAGATAAGCCAGCTGGCGCAAACCGGGCGCGATTTTGTGGTACACAATATGCCCATTGAAGAGAGTGACGCCTCGCCTGCGCACAGCCAGGCTCCACACGCCGTATTCTGCTTAATGCTGATGGTTGCGCTGATGCTGACCGATGAAATACCTAATCCGGTGGCAGCGATTATCGCCTGTCTGATGATGGCAAAATTTCGCTGTATTGACGCCGCCAGCGCTTATAAAGCGATTCACTGGCCAAGCGTTATTCTCATTATCGGCATGATGCCTTTCGCGCTGGCGCTACAAAAAACCGGCGGTATCGATTTAGTGGTCAGCGGGTTAATAGATATCGGCGGGGGCAGGGGACCGTATTTTATGCTGATCTGCCTGTTTATTATGTGCGCGATAATAGGGCTGTTTATTTCTAATACGGCGACTGCCGTGCTGATGGCCCCTATTGCGCTGGCTGCCGCTAAGTCCATGGGGGTGTCGCCTTATCCCTTTGCCATGATGGTGGCGATGGCCGCCTCCGCCGCCTTTATGACGCCAGTCTCTTCTCCTGTCAATACCCTGGTGCTGGGACCAGGGAAGTACAGCTTCAGCGACTTTGTGAAAATTGGCGTACCGTTTACCGTGCTGGTGATGGTGGTGTGCGTGGTGCTTATCCCGGTGCTGTTTCCGTTCTGAAGCCATCGCCCCTCATAGCGCCGCCTAGCCGGGTGGCGCTATGGGATGAACCGGAAACATGGGTAACACTTTAGACCGGATACATGGGTAACAGTGATAACTGGCATAGAAGAGGAGACTCGCTATGCCCTGATGTTTGCCTAATCCGCAGGCCGCGCCAGGTGCCGCCGCCGCCCGGCATATTTGGCCTTACTGCTTGCGTCAGCCCGCTTACAGCGGCGAATCCTGGCTAATTTCGTCCAGCGACAAATGAAAACTCGGTACAAATACCTGCATAAAATAATCCATCTCTTCACTGCGACGGGATTCCAGCGTTTTTTCCAGGCGGCCTTTCGCCAGCAGAAATTCGTTGTTTCCGGCGGAAAGTTCTTCCAGGCACTTTAAATACGCGCACAAGGCGTCGGCCTGCTTAACGATGGCGCGCTCTTCATCACTGTATTGATGCTCATCAATCAGCGGGGCAAAAATATCGCGTAACTCTTCCGGCACCATATCGACCAGTTTTTGCTGGGCGATCTTTTCGATCGCCTTATATTCCTGCGCAATTTGCGAATTAAAATATTTTACCGGCGTCGGCAAATCGCCGGTCAGCACTTCAGAGGCATCGTGATACATCGCCAGCAGTGCGATACGCTCAGGGTTCAGCGCTCCGCTGAACTTGCGGTTTTTGATCGCGGCCAACGCGTGGGCAACCATCGCCACCTGTAAGCTATGCTCGGAGACGTTTTCGGTGCGCACATTGCGCATCAGCGGCCAGCGGTTGATTAACTTAAGGCGAGAAAGGTGGGCGAAGAAATGACTCTGGCTCATGATGACCCTTTTATACAACAATGGTAAAAGGCATTGTGCGCTGAGATGGCCGCCGGATGCAAATTCCGCCGGCCAGAGAGTCAGAGATTAAAGCTGATGATAACCGGAAAGGAAGCGGCCAAATTTGGCGAGTGACATTTCCAGTTCGTCTACGCGTGGCAGCGTCACGATACGAAAGTGATCCGGCCACGGCCAGTTGAAAGCGGAACCCTGTACCAATAGCACTTTTTCCTGAAGCAGAAAATCAAGCACCATCCGCTGATCGTCATGGATATTAAAACGTTTAACGTCGATTTTCGGGAACATATACAGCGCGCCTTTCGGCTTAACGCAGGACACACCAGGAATATCGTTGATCAGTTCCCAGGCACGATTGCGCTGCTCATAAAGCCGCCCGCCGGGTAAAATAAATTCACTAATGCTCTGATAACCACCGAGAGCCGTCTGAATAGCGTGCTGCGCCGGAACATTGGCGCACAGGCGCATCGACGCCAGCATCTCCAGACCCTCAATATAGCCTTTAGCGTGTTTTTTGGGTCCATTCAACACCATCCAGCCCTGACGGAAGCCAGCAACACGGTAGGTTTTTGACAGGCCGTTAAAGGTAATGGTCAGAAGGTCCGGCGCGAGCGGGGCAATGGAGTGGTGCTCTGCATCATCGTAAAGGATCTTATCGTAAATCTCGTCTGCAAAAATGATCAGGTTATGCTGGCGTGCCAGTTCAACAATCTCCAGTAGCAGCGCTTTTGAGTAAACTGCACCGGTTGGATTGTTCGGGTTGATAATGACAATGCCGCGTGTTCGAGGGGTGATCTTTGCGCGGATATCATCAAGGTCCGGAAACCAGTCCGAGGATTCATCGCAAATATAGTGCACGGCTTTGCCGCTGGAAAGCGCTACCGCTGCGGTCCATAGCGGGTAGTCGGGTGCCGGAACCAGCATTTCGTCACCGCTATTGAGCAGCGCCTGCATTGACTGCACGATCAGCTCTGACACACCATTACCGATATAAATATCCTCAACGGTAACATCGCGCATTCCACGTGCCTGATAATGCTGCATAATCGCTTTGCGCGCAGAATAAAGCCCTTTGGAATCGCAATACCCTTGCGCGGTAGGCAGATTGCGAATGACATCAACCAGAATTTCATCGGGCGCTTCAAAACCGAAGGGTGCAGGATTTCCGATGTTCAGCTTCAGTACTTTATTACCCTCTTCTTCAAGGCGTTTTGCCTCTTTAAGAACCGGGCCACGGATGTCATAACAGACATTATCTAACTTGCTGGATTTTTCGATGGGGGACATGAACCTTGACCTTATAGCGATGAGTACCGCTCCCTGCCGTGGAAGCTTTCACCGAATAATGTACTCCCCGAAGGGCTTTTTTTGAAGGGCTGGTAGTTGAAGATTTTGCGAAATAGCTATTTATGCCGTGTGCATTCTTGCTGCCAAACTTCACTTAAACGCTATTAACCTTTAATTAAATGGCAAAGAGGGAGATTTACAGCTGGTGTTCCGCTTGTTGAACTCTATTTTATACTGAACATATCGGGTGATACGGTACTCATAGATTGCTGCAGGCTGATGAGGCGCTTATGGGCTGAACAAGTAATTATTTATTTATCGTAAGAATAAATAACTAATGAATGAAAGTGTCTGTGTAAATTTGATGTTAAATATTGTTAATAAAGTATTCATTAAATAATTAAAGGTTCTTTATTATTTATCATTCAGCGATGACAATTGTTAATTGAATAAAACGAAGTTGATACCATGAAAAAGATCTTTGTAAGATTATTCGTAGATACCCTTATAACCGCAGAATTTTTCGGTTAAGATACCCCTATGAATAGTCTGGAGGCCTGCTGTTAAGCGGCCATGACCTTCATATGAAAATGCTTTATAACGTTGTTATTGCTTATGTTTCGATTGCATTATAGTAGGGATGCCGGACCATACAGACACAATCCGTATTGGTCGGGGTTTTACAGCAAGTCGTATTTATAGCAGCATTGATCTATAAATGCTTTGCGTGAATATTCTTACTTATACTGCCATTCAAAATATAGCCAGGGAGCCTGCTAAGTATCAGTAGGTATGTATTTGCAATAACGCTCGTTCAGATCCCCTGGGCAGGTGAAACCTGTCGGGGGTATAAATGGAATTGCCTGACTTTTTGAGCACAGCATCAATCCAGGCAGGTCAGTTGCGAGCAGCCTGTAAGTGGAAAAATATGATTAACGCAAATCGTCCGATAATTAATCTCGACCTCGATCTGCTGAGAACCTTTGTGGCGGTCGCTGATTGCAACACGTTTGCGGCGGCAGCCGTTGCGGTCTGTCGAACGCAGTCTGCGGTCAGTCAACAGATGCAGCGGCTCGAACAGCTGGTAGAAAAAGAGCTTTTTGTTCGTCATGGTCGTAACAAGCTACTTACCGAACAGGGAATACAGCTTTTAGGTTACGCGCGTAAAATCCTGCGATTTAATGATGAGGCCTGTACTTCACTGATATTCAATGATTTGCAAGGAGAGCTGACGATCGGCGCATCCAGTGAATCAGCAGATATCTTACTACCGTTTTTGCTCAACCGTATTAGCTCGGCTTATCCACGGCTGGCGCTGGATATTCGCATCAAGCATAACCCGACCATTGTTGAAATGATGGAGAGTCAGGAAGTCGATCTGATGTTGACCACCCAGCGTCCGGCACAGTTCGCCAGCCATATGTTACGCACTTCACCCACCTTATGGTACTGTGCAGCGGAATTTACGTTACAGAAATCAGAGCCAATTCCGCTGGTTATTCTCGATGAGCCCAGCCCGTTTCGCGAGATGGCTATCCGCACCCTTGATGCGGCACAAATTCCGTGGCGTCTGGCCTATGTTGCTTCGACGCTGGCTGCGGTAAGGAGTGCTGTAAAAGCCGGGCTGGGAATTACAGCGCGGCCCGTTGAGATGATGGGGCCAGAGCTACGGGTGCTGGGACGTGCGGATGGGTTACCCTCGTTACCGGATACGGATTATCAGCTTTGCTACAATCCGTACAGCACGAATGAACTGGCGCATACTATTTTCCGGACTTTATATGAGGCCCAACATCCGTTGTTCGCGTCTGTCTCTACCTCGCAAGGAGGAGAGACAACGCTCGTCTTTGAAGAGGATGTTGAATAACAATCTGGCGATAATCGCGTAACAAAATGTAAATGCAAAAATAAACCGCAGACGACAAAAAAAGTCTCTGCGGTTTATTTTTTAAACAATTCGCCACTCATTGTGCTGCATCAGGCGGCAGTTTTACCCGATATCATATGCTTAAGTGCCCGCACAGCGCGGATTGGCATTAACCTTGTAACGACTCAGGTTATGGGTGAATGTTAAAAAAAACTGCAAATTTGTTGTCTTTTTCACGGTTGGATTAACAAAAGCGTGTCACAGATCAAGAAAATACTCCTCATTAGGGGGAGGCATTACGGCAAAATCCTGTCAAAATAGGAGGGTAATACCTTTTTATGTTCCTGACGGACACGATTCAACAGCGCTAAATCCTGACAATGAACCCGGTTTCCTGGCAGTCAAAAGGCACTAAATGTTAATGGGTCGTGTTAAATGTGAATTAATGTGAAGAAACTTTTGTTAAAGTTGACAAAAGGTTATAGAAAGGAGTAAAAAACCACATCATTTAGCGGTTTTAATATTTACGCAGTAAATGTATGGTTTTTTCTTCCTCCCCATGAACAGACGTGGCGCTCACCTGCCGTTAAGAGCAGGGGTTTTAGTGCTACTTTTTGAGCTAAGCAATGCGTATGTCAACATCCACTGAAGTCATCGCTCATCACTGGGCATTCGCTGTATTTCTCGTCGTTGCCATCGGCCTGTGCTGCTTAATGCTGGTTGGCGGCTGGTATCTTGGCGGCCGGGCCCGTGCCAGGCACAAGAATACCCCGTTTGAATCGGGTATTGATTCAGTCGGTACCGCCCGACTGCGCCTGTCTGCCAAGTTCTATCTGGTCGCGATGTTCTTCGTCATCTTTGACGTTGAAGCCCTTTATCTCTTTGCATGGTCAACCTCAATCCGTGAAAGCGGCTGGGTAGGTTTTGCAGAAGCCGCCATTTTTATTTTAGTGCTGCTGGCAGGCCTGGTTTACCTCGTTCGTGTGCGTGCGCTGGACTGGACGCCTGTACGTTCACGCCGTGAACTGATGAACCCGGAAACAGACCGCACTAATCGTTAACGCCAGAAGCGAGGCAATAAGATGGATTATACGCTCACCCGCATAGATCCTAACGGTGAGAACGACCGTTACCCCCTGCAAAAACAGGAGATCGTAACCGACCCCCTTGAGCAGGAAGTTAACAAAAGCGTGTACATGGGCAAGCTTGAGCATGCCCTGCATGACATGGTGAACTGGGGCCGTAAAAACTCAATCTGGCCGTATAACTTCGGCTTGTCATGTTGCTATGTCGAAATGGTAACGTCATTCACTGCGGTGCATGACGTTGCGCGTTTTGGTGCAGAAGTGCTGCGTGCCTCGCCGCGTCAGGCTGACCTGATGGTGGTGGCAGGAACCTGCTTTACCAAGATGGCCCCGGTCATTCAGCGCCTGTACGATCAGATGCTGGAACCAAAATGGGTGATTTCCATGGGAGCCTGCGCCAACTCCGGCGGTATGTACGATATTTACTCTGTCGTGCAGGGCGTGGATAAATTCATCCCGGTGGATGTATATATCCCCGGCTGCCCGCCGCGTCCGGAAGCCTATATGCAGGCGCTGATGCTGCTGCAAGAGTCGATTGGTAAGGAGCGCCGTCCGCTGTCATGGGTGGTAGGCGATCAGGGCGTGTATCGCGCCAACATGCAGTCGGAACGCGAGCGTAAACGCGGCGAACGTATTGCGGTTACCAATCTGCGTACGCCTGACGAGATTTAATTTGCGCCTGCTGGCAGAGGGATATCTTCGCATAGCAAAACAAATAGCGCGAAGCTCTGCCGGACAGTCACCACGGACCATTTGCAATGGTGAACATTATGACCGATTTAACCGCGCAAGACGCTGCATGGCAGACCCGGGACCATCTCGATGACCCGGTCATTGGCGAACTGCGCAACCGTTTTGGGCCGGATGCCTTTACCGTTCAGGCGACCCGCACCGGGGTTCCCGTTGTCTGGGTTAAGCGTGAACAGTTACTGGAAGTGGGCGATTTCTTAAAGAAACTGCCAAAACCTTACGTCATGCTGTTTGACTTACACGGCATGGACGAACGTCTGCGTACGCACCGTGACGGGTTACCCGCCGCGGATTTTTCCGTTTTCTACCACCTGATCTCTATTGAACGCAATCGCGATATCATGCTCAAGGTGGCATTGTCTGAAAACGATCTGCGCGTGCCGACCTTCACCAAACTTTTTCCCAACGCTAACTGGTATGAGCGTGAAACCTGGGAAATGTTCGGCATTGATATCGAAGGCCATCCGCACCTGACGCGCATTATGATGCCGCAGACCTGGACTGGTCACCCGCTGCGTAAAGACTACCCGGCACGCGCCACCGAATTCGATCCGTTTGAGCTGACCAAAGCCAAACAGGATCTGGAAATGGAAGCACTGACCTTCAAGCCAGAAGACTGGGGCATGAAACGCGGTACCGATAACGAGGACTTTATGTTCCTCAACCTCGGCCCGAACCACCCGTCTGCGCACGGTGCTTTCCGTATTATCCTGCAGCTTGACGGCGAAGAGATTGTCGACTGCGTGCCGGACATCGGCTACCACCACCGTGGCGCTGAGAAGATGGGCGAGCGCCAGTCCTGGCACAGCTACATTCCGTATACCGACCGTATTGAATACCTCGGTGGCTGCGTTAACGAAATGCCCTACGTACTGGCCGTGGAAAAACTGGCCGGGATCAAAGTGCCGGAGCGCGTTGATGTCATCCGCGTGATGCTCTCTGAGCTGTTCCGCATTAACAGCCACCTGCTGTATATCTCGACCTTTATTCAGGACGTCGGCGCGATGACCCCGGTGTTCTTTGCCTTTACCGACCGGCAGAAAATCTACGATCTGGTGGAAGCGATTACCGGTTTCCGTATGCACCCGGCGTGGTTCCGCATCGGCGGTGTGGCGCACGATCTGCCGCGCGGTTGGGACCGTCTGCTGCGCGAGTTCCTCGACTGGATGCCGAAACGTCTGGCCTCCTACGAGAAAGCCGCGTTGCGTAATACCATTCTGAAAGGCCGTGCTCAGGGTGTTGCCGCTTACGGTGCAAAAGAGGCGCTGGAGTGGGGTACCACCGGTGCTGGCCTGCGTGCGACCGGCATCGACTTCGACATTCGTAAGGCGCGTCCTTACTCTGGCTATGAGAACTTCGACTTTGAAGTCCCGCTCGGCGGCGGCGTGTCCGACTGCTACACCCGCGTGATGTTAAAAGTGGAAGAGCTGCGCCAGAGCCTGCGCATTCTCGAGCAGTGCCTCAACAATATGCCGGAAGGCCCGTTCAAAGCGGATCACCCGCTGACCACGCCGCCGCCGAAAGAGCGCACGCTGCAACATATCGAAACCCTGATCACTCACTTCCTGCAAGTTTCGTGGGGGCCAGTCATGCCGGCTAACGAATCCTTCCAGATGATTGAGGCGACCAAGGGGATCAACAGTTACTACCTGACCAGCGACGGCAGCACCATGAGCTACCGCACCCGCGTGCGCACGCCAAGCTTTGCGCATTTGCAGCAGATCCCTTCGGCGATCCGCGGCAGCCTGGTGTCGGATCTGATCGTTTATCTGGGCAGTATCGATTTTGTTATGTCAGACGTGGACCGCTAATTATGCACGAAAATCAACAACCACAAACCGAGGCTTTTGAACTGAGTGCGGCAGAACGTGAAGCAATCGAACATGAATTGCATCACTACGAAGATCCGCGTGCAGCGTCCATTGAAGCGCTGAAAATCGTTCAAAAGCAGCGTGGCTGGGTGCCGGATGGCGCTATCTACGCGATTGCTGAAGTCTTACAAATTCCGGCGAGCGACGTAGAAGGTGTGGCAACGTTCTATAGCCAGATCTTCCGTCAGCCGGTGGGCCGTCATGTGATCCGCTACTGCGACAGCGTGGTGTGCCATATTACTGGCTATCAGGGCATTCAGGCGGCGATTGAGAAAAAACTCAATATCAAGCCGGGCCAGACCACCTTTGACGGGCGTTTCACTCTCCTGCCGACCTGCTGTCTGGGTAACTGCGACAAAGGGCCGACCATGATGATTGATGAGGACACTCACAGCCATCTGACGCCGGAGGCGATCCCCGATCTGCTGGAGCAGTATAAATGAAAAACATTATACGCACTCCCGAAACGCATCCGCTGACCTGGCGTCTGCGCGATGACAAGCAGCCGGTATGGCTGGATGAATATCAGAGCAAAAATGGCTATGAAGGTGCGCGTAAGGCGCTTTCCGGCATGGCACCTGATGACATCGTCAACGCGGTCAAAGATTCCGGTCTGAAAGGTCGTGGCGGCGCGGGCTTCTCCACCGGTCTGAAGTGGAGCCTGATGCCAAAAGACGAATCCATGAACATCCGTTATCTGCTGTGTAACGCGGATGAAATGGAGCCGGGCACCTATAAAGACCGCCTGCTGATGGAGCAACTGCCGCATCTGCTGGTGGAAGGCATGCTGATTTCCGCATTTGCCCTGAAAGCATACCGTGGCTACATCTTCCTGCGCGGTGAATATATTGAAGCGGCGGAAAACCTGCGCCGTGCCATTGCTGAAGCGACTGAAGCGGGCTTCCTTGGCAAAAATATTCTCGGCACTGGCTTTGATTTCGAACTGTTCGTGCACACCGGAGCAGGGCGCTACATCTGCGGTGAAGAAACCGCGCTGATTAACTCGCTGGAAGGCCGCCGCGCTAATCCGCGCTCCAAGCCGCCGTTCCCGGCGAGCAGCGGCGTGTGGGGTAAACCAACCTGCGTCAATAACGTGGAAACCCTGTGTAACGTACCAGCAATCCTTGCCAACGGCGTGGAGTGGTATCAGGGCATTTCAGCCAGTAAAGACGCGGGCACCAAGCTGATGGGCTTCTCCGGGCGGGTGAAAAACCCTGGCGTCTGGGAATTGCCGTTCGGCACCACCGCGCGCGAAATTCTCGAAGATTACGCTGGCGGCATGCGCGATGGTCTCAAATTTAAGGCCTGGCAGCCGGGCGGGGCAGGAACTGACTTTCTCACCGAAGCGCATCTCGATCTGCCGATGGAATTCGAAAGCATCGGCAAAGCGGGCAGCCGTCTGGGGACGGCGCTGGCGATGGCGGTTGACCATGAAATTGGCATGGTGCCGCTGGTGCGTAATCTGGAAGAGTTTTTCGCCCGCGAGTCCTGCGGCTGGTGTACGCCGTGCCGCGACGGACTGCCGTGGAGCGTGAAAATTCTGCGCGCGCTTGAGCGTGGCGAAGGTCAGCCGGGAGATATCGAGACACTTGAGCAACTGTGTCGTTTCCTTGGGCCGGGTAAAACCTTCTGCGCACATGCGCCGGGCGCGGTTGAGCCGCTGCAAAGCGCAATAAAATATTTCCGCGACGAATTCGAAGCAGGCATCAAGCAGTCGTTCAGCAATACCCATGCGATTAGTGGTATTCAGCCGAACCTGCTGAAAGCACGCTGGTGAGTTAAATTTTAATTTGGAAGCATGCTAATGGCTACGATTCATGTAGACGGCAAAGAATACGAGGTGAATGGCGCGGACAACCTGCTACAGGCTTGTCTGTCTCACGGCCTTGATATTCCTTACTTTTGCTGGCACCCGGCGCTGGGCAGCGTCGGTGCTTGCCGCCAGTGTGCGGTGAAGCAATATCAAAACGCGGAAGACACGCGTGGTCGGCTGGTGATGTCCTGTATGACACCGGCCTCCGACGGCACCTTCATCTCTATTGATGATGAAGAAGCGAAACAGTTCCGTGAAAGCGTGGTGGAATGGTTAATGACCAACCACCCGCATGACTGTCCGGTGTGTGAGGAGGGCGGTAACTGCCATCTTCAGGATATGACCGTCATGACGGGGCACAGCTTCCGCCGTTATCGCTTTACCAAACGTACCCATCGCAATCAGGATCTGGGGCCGTTCATCTCGCATGAAATGAACCGCTGCATCGCCTGCTATCGCTGCGTGCGTTACTACAAAGATTACGCCGATGGCGCGGATCTGGGTGTGTACGGTGCGCATGACAACGTCTACTTCGGTCGTCCGGAAGACGGTACCCTGGAAAGCGAATTCTCCGGTAACCTGGTCGAAATCTGCCCGACCGGCGTATTTACCGATAAAACTCACTCCGAACGCTACAACCGTAAGTGGGACATGCAGTTTGCGCCGAGCATCTGCCAGCAGTGTTCCCTGGGTTGTAACACCAGCCCCGGCGAGCGCTACGGTGAACTGCGTCGGATCGAAAACCGTTATAACGGCACGGTAAACCACTACTTCCTCTGCGACCGTGGCCGTTTCGGCTACGGTTACGTGAACCTGAAAGACCGTCCGCGTCAGCCAGTGCAGCGCCGTGGTGCGGATGTCATCACTCTCAACGCCGAACAGGCAATGCAGGGCGCGGCGGATATTCTGCGCCAGTCGAAGAAAGTGATCGGTATCGGCTCCCCGCGCGCCAGCGTGGAAAGTAACTTTGCGCTGCGTGAACTGGTCGGGGCAGACAACTTTTATACCGGCATCGCGCGTGGCGAGCAGCAACGTCTTGAACTGGTACTGAAAGTGCTGCGCGAAGGCGGTATTCGCACCCCAGCGCTGCGTGAAATCGAATCTTACGATGCGGTGCTGATTCTGGGCGAAGACATTACCCAGACCGGCGCACGCGTTTCGCTGGCAGTCCGTCAGGCGGTGAAAGGTAAAGCGCGTGAAATGGCAGCGGCGCAGAAAGTCGCCGACTGGCAGATTGCGGCCATCCTTAACATCGGCCAGCGTGCGAAGCATCCGCTGTTTGTGACTAACGTCGATAACACCCGTCTGGACGACATCGCCGCATGGACCTATCGTGCGCCGGTGGAAGATCAGGCGCGCTTTGGCTTTGCCATCGCTCACGCGCTGGACGGTAATTCGCCGGCGGTAGAAGGTATCGACCGCGATCTGCAAAACAAAATTGACGTGGTGGTCCAGGCGCTGGCCGGGGCGAAAAAACCGCTGATTATTTCCGGCACTAACGCCGGTAGCGCCGACGTTATTCAGGCGGCGGCCAACGTGGCGAAAGCGTTGCAGGGTCGCGGTGCGGACGTAGGAATCACTATGATCGCCCGCGCGGTGAACAGCATGGGCCTCGGCATGATTGGCGGCGGCTCGCTGGACGATGCGCTGGATGAACTGGAATCCGGTGCCGCTGATGCGGTGGTGGTGCTGGAGAACGATCTGCATCGTCACGCCAGCGCCGCGCGCGTGGATGCCGCACTGGCGAAAGCGCCGCTGGTAATGGTGGTTGACCATCAGCGCACGGCCATTATGGATTACGCACATCTGGTGCTGCCAGCAGCAAGCTTTGCCGAAAGCGACGGTACGGTTATTAACAACGAAGGCCGCGCCCAGCGCTTCTTCCAGGTTTACGACCCGGCGTATTACGACAGCAGCACCATTATGCTGGAAAGCTGGCGCTGGCTGCACTCGCTGCACAGCACGGTCGAAAACCGCGAGGTGGACTGGACGCAGCTCGATCACGTGATCGACGCGGCCATTACCGCGCTGCCGCAACTGGCGGGCATTAAAGATGCCGCGCCGGATGCCGCCTTCCGTATTCGTGGTCAGAAACTGGCGCGTGAACCGCACCGCTACAGTGGCCGCACGGCGATGCGCGCCAATATCAGCGTACATGAACCACGCCAGCCGCAGGACAAAGACACCATGTTTGCTTTCTCAATGGAAGGCAACAACCAGCCGTCTGCACCGCGCTCGCAAATTCCGTTTGCCTGGGCACCGGGCTGGAACTCCCCGCAGGCGTGGAATAAATTCCAGGCTGAGGTGGGCGGTCATCTGCGTCATGGCGATCCGGGCGTGCGCCTGATTGAAGCGTCTGAAACCGGGCTGGATTTCTTCGCCAGCGTGCCGGAAAGCTTCCGCGCTGAAGAAGGGAAATGGCGGATCGCGCCTTACTACCATCTGTTTGGCAGCGACGAAATGTCGCAGCGTTCGCCGGTATTCCAGCAGCGTATGCCGCAGCCTTATATTCGCCTGAATCCGGCGGATGCCGCAAAACTGGGCGTTAACGCCGGGGCAAACGTCTCCTTCAGCTATGAAGGCCAGACGATCAGTCTGCCGGTCGTGATTGCCGAAGGACTGACGGCAGGGCAGGTCGGTTTGCCGATGGGGATGCCGGGCATTGCGCCGGTACTGGCGGGCGCGCGTCTTGAGGATCTGCGGGAGGCACAAGCATGAGCTGGTTAACACCGGAAGTTATTGATGTTCTGTTAGGCATCCTGAAAGCGATTGTGATCCTGCTGGTGGTGGTAACCTGTGGCGCATTCATGAGCTTCGGCGAGCGTCGTCTGCTCGGCCTGTTCCAGAACCGCTACGGACCGAACCGCGTTGGTTGGGGCGGCTCGCTCCAGCTGGTCGCGGACATGATCAAGATGTTTTTTAAAGAAGACTGGATACCGAAATTTTCGGATCGCGTCATCTTTACCCTGGCACCGATGATCGCCTTTACCTCGCTGCTGCTGGCCTTTGCTATTGTCCCGGTCAGCCCGAGCTGGGTGGTCGCCGACCTGAATATCGGGATTTTGTTCTTCCTGATGATGGCGGGCCTCGCGGTCTATGCCGTGCTGTTTGCGGGCTGGTCCAGTAACAACAAATACTCGCTGCTCGGGGCGATGCGTGCCTCGGCACAAACGCTGAGCTACGAAGTGTTTCTGGGCTTGTCGGTGATGGGCGTGGTGGCGCAGGCCGGTTCATTTAACATGACCGACATCGTCAACAGCCAGGCAAACATCTGGAACGTTATTCCGCAGTTCTTTGGTTTTGTTACCTTTGCCATCGCGGGCGTGGCGGTGTGTCACCGTCACCCGTTTGACCAGCCGGAAGCCGAGCAGGAACTGGCCGACGGTTACCACATTGAATATTCCGGCATGAAGTTCGGTCTGTTCTTTGTGGGGGAATACATCGGTATCGTTACTGTATCGGCGATGATTGTCACCCTGTTCTTCGGGGGCTGGCAGGGCCCGTTCTTACCGCCATTTATCTGGTTCGCCATCAAAACGGCGTTCTTTATGATGATGTTTATTTTGATCCGCGCATCATTACCGCGTCCGCGTTATGACCAGGTAATGTCCTTCGGCTGGAAAATTTGCCTGCCGCTGACGCTGATCAACTTGCTGGTAACGGCGGCTGTCATTCTCTGGCAGGCGCAATAAGGGGCTTATAGACCATGACCTTAAAAGAATTAGTAGTGGGCTTCGGCACCCAGGTTCGTAGTATCTGGATGATCGGCCTGCACGCCTTCGCCAAACGCGAAACGCGCATGTATCCGGAAGAGCCGGTTTACCTGCCGCCGCGCTACCGTGGCCGTATCGTGCTCACGCGCGATCCGGACGGTTCAGAGCGCTGTGTTGCCTGTAACCTGTGTGCGGTAGCCTGTCCGGTAGGCTGTATCTCGCTGCAAAAAGCCGAAACCAAAGACGGCCGCTGGTATCCGGAGTTTTTCCGTATCAACTTCTCGCGCTGCATTTTCTGCGGCCTGTGCGAAGAAGCCTGTCCGACCACGGCTATCCAGCTGACGCCGGACTTTGAGCTGGGCGAGTACAAGCGCCAGGATCTGGTATTCGAAAAAGAGGATCTGCTGATCTCCGGTCCGGGCAAATACCCGGAATATAACTTCTACCGGATGGCAGGTATGGCAATCGACGGCAAAGATAAGGGCGAAGCGGAAAACGAAGCCAAGCCTATCGACGTCAAAGGCCTGTTACCGTAAGGAGAGGGGCAATGGAGTTCGCTTTTTATATCTGTGGCCTGGTTGCCATCCTGACGACGCTCAGGGTAGTGACGCATACCAATCCGATCCATGCACTGCTGTATCTGATTGTGTCTCTGCTGGCGATTGCAGGCGTTTTCTTTTCGCTTGGCGCGTATTTCGCCGGGGCGCTGGAGATTATCGTCTATGCCGGGGCCATCATGGTGCTGTTCGTTTTCGTGGTGATGATGCTCAACCTCGGTGGTTCTGAAATTGAACAGGAACGCCAGTGGCTGAAACCGCAAATCTGGGTGGGGCCCGCCGTGTTGTCTGCGGTTCTGCTGGCAGTGATGATTTACGCCATCCTGAACGTTAACGATCAGGGCATCGACGGTGCGGCGATTAGTGCCAAAGCGGTGGGTATCACGCTGTTTGGTCCTTACGTTCTGGCCGTTGAACTGGCTTCAATGCTGCTGCTGGCGGGGCTGGTTGTCGCTTTCCACGTTGGGCGCGAAGACCGCGCCGGTGAGGTGCTGAGCAACCGACCTGACGACCGTGCGAAAAGAAAAACGGAGGAGCACGCATGATCCCCTTACAACATGGGCTGATCCTTGCAGCCATCCTGTTTGTACTCGGTTTAACCGGCCTGGTTATCCGGCGTAATCTGCTGTTTATGCTGATTGGGCTGGAAATCATGATTAATGCTTCCGCGCTGGCTTTTGTGGTCGCCGGAAGCTACTGGGGCCAGACCGATGGCCAGGTGATGTACATTCTTGCCATCAGCCTTGCGGCTGCCGAGGCGAGTATCGGCCTGGCGCTGTTATTACAGCTCCATCGTCGCCGCCAGAATCTGAACATCGATTCAGTAAGTGAGTTGCGTGGATGAACATGCTTGCCTTAACCATAATTCTGCCATTGATTGGCTTTCTTCTGCTGGCGTTCTCACGCGGCCGTTGGTCTGAGAATCTTTCAGCGACCGTTGGCGTGGGTTCCATCGGCCTCGCCGCGCTGGTGACTGCCTTTGTCGGCATGGATTTTCTGAATGGCGATCGCACGCCGTTCAGCCAGCCGTTGTGGACGTGGATGTCGGTCGGTGATTTCAACATTGGCTTCAACCTCGTGCTGGACGGTCTGTCGCTGACCATGCTTTCGGTAGTCACCGGTGTGGGCTTTCTGATCCATATGTTCGCCTCGTGGTACATGCGTGGTGAAGAGGGCTACTCCCGCTTCTTCGCCTACACTAACCTGTTTATTGCCAGCATGGTTGTTCTGGTGCTGTCCGATAACCTGTTACTGATGTACCTCGGCTGGGAAGGCGTGGGCCTGTGCTCGTATCTGCTGATTGGCTTCTACTATACCGATCCGAAAAACGGCGCGGCGGCGATGAAAGCGTTTGTGGTCACGCGTGTTGGTGATGTGTTCCTCGCCTTCGCCTTGTTCATTCTCTACAACGAGCTCGGCACCCTGAACTTCCGTGAAATGGTCGAGCTGGCACCGCAGCACTTCGCCAACGGCAGCACCACGCTGCAATGGGCGACGCTGATGCTGCTTGGCGGCGCGGTCGGTAAATCGGCACAGTTGCCGTTGCAGACCTGGCTTGCTGATGCGATGGCGGGTCCAACGCCGGTTTCCGCGCTGATCCACGCCGCGACGATGGTGACGGCGGGTGTTTACCTGATTGCACGTACCCACGGCCTGTTCCTGATGACGCCGGAAATCCTGCATCTGGTCGGCATCGTCGGTGCGGTGACGCTGGTGATGGCAGGTTTTGCCGCGCTGGTGCAAACCGACATCAAACGCGTGCTTGCTTATTCCACCATGAGTCAGATCGGCTACATGTTCCTGGCGCTGGGCGTGCAGGCGTGGGATGCGGCGATTTTCCACCTGATGACCCATGCCTTCTTTAAAGCGCTGCTGTTCCTCGCGTCCGGTTCGGTGATCCTCGCCTGCCACCATGAGCAGAACATCTTTAAAATGGGCGGCCTGCGCAAGTCCATTCCGCTGGTGTACCTGAGCTTCCTGATTGGTGGCGCGGCGCTGTCGGCGCTACCGCTCATCACCGCAGGCTTCTTCAGTAAGGATGAGATCCTCGCTGGCGCGATGGCGAACGGGCATCTGAACCTGATGATTGCCGGTCTGGTCGGGGCGTTTATGACTTCGCTCTATACGTTCCGGATGATTTTCATCGTCTTCCACGGCAAAGAACAGATCCACGCTCATGCAGGGAAAGGGATTACGCATCATCTGCCGCTGATTGTGCTGATGCTGCTGTCCACCTTCCTCGGCGCGCTGATTGTGCCGCCGTTGCAGAATGTACTGCCGCATACCACCGAGATGGAACATGGTCAGGTGCTGACCCTGGAAATCACCTCTGGCGTGGTCGCCATTGCCGGTATTCTGATTGCTGCCTGGCTGTGGCTGGGTAAACGCACGCTGGTGACTTCAATTGCCAACAGCGCACCGGGCCGCTTCTTCGGCACCTGGTGGTTCCATGCCTGGGGCTTCGACTGGCTGTACGACAAAGTGTTTGTCAAACCGTTCCTTGGCATCGCCTGGCTTATCCGTCGCGATCCGCTTAACGCTCTGATGAACATTCCGGCCATTTTGTCCCGCTTTGCTGGCAAAGGGCTGCTGTTCAGCGAAAACGGCTACCTGCGCTGGTACGTCGCGTCGATGAGCATTGGTGCGGTGGTCGTGCTGGGTTTACTGATGGTATTGCGTTGAGTTGAGACTGTGGGATGGTCGGGCTGTGCTTACCCGCGCTTTATAAACCAGGCCCGGTAAGCGCAGCGCCACCGGGCATCACGTCCCACAGTCCCATGTGAATTTTGTGAGAATTCGTTGAAAATCAGGTCTCTTGCGAGACTTTAACAAGGAATAAAGATCGCCATGCTATTACCCTGGCTAATACTAATTCCCTTTATCGGCGGCTTCCTGTGCTGGCAAACCGAACGCTTCGGCGTGAAAGTGCCGCGCTGGATCGCGCTGATTACCATGGGACTGACGTTTTTGCTCTCTCTGCAACTGTGGTTGCAGGGCGGCTATTCTCTGACCCAATCAGCCGGTTTGCCGCAGTGGCAGTCAGAATTTTTGCTACCGTGGATACCACGTTTTGGCATTTCCATCCATCTGGCGATTGACGGTCTGTCGCTGCTGATGGTGGCCCTGACCGGCCTGCTTGGCGTGCTGGCGGTGCTTTGCTCCTGGCGTGAGATTGAAAAATATCAGGGCTTTTTCCACCTCAACCTGATGTGGATACTCGGCGGCGTGATCGGCGTGTTCCTTGCCATCGACATGTTCCTGTTCTTCTTCTTCTGGGAGATGATGCTGGTGCCGATGTACTTCCTGATTGCACTCTGGGGTCATAAAGCCTCTGACGGCAAGACGCGTATTTCGGCGGCGACCAAGTTCTTCATCTATACCCAGGCAAGCGGTTTGGTGATGCTGATTGCTATCCTCGCGCTGGTCTTTGTACACTATAACGCGACCGGTGTCTGGACGTTTGACTACGAAGCGCTGATGAAAACGCCGATGTCTCACGGTGTGGAATATCTGCTGATGCTGGGCTTCTTTATTGCGTTTGCGGTAAAAATGCCGGTGGTACCGCTGCATGGTTGGTTACCCGATGCGCACTCGCAGGCACCGACGGCGGGTTCCGTTGACCTGGCGGGTATTCTGCTGAAAACGGCGGCCTACGGTCTGCTGCGTTTTTCCCTGCCGCTGTTCCCGAACGCCTCGGCGGAGTTTGCCCCAATTGCCATGTGGCTTGGTGTGATTGGTATTTTCTACGGCGCGTGGATGGCCTTTGCCCAGACGGATATCAAACGTCTGATTGCCTACACCTCGGTATCGCACATGGGCTTTGTGCTGATTGCGATTTACACCGGTAGCCAGCTGGCTTACCAGGGTGCGGTTATCCAGATGATTGCTCACGGCCTTTCTGCCGCCGGGATGTTCATCATCTGCGGTCAGCTTTACGAGCGTCTGCACACCCGCGACATGCGCATGATGGGCGGTCTGTGGAGCAAAATTAAATGGCTTCCTGCCATGTCGCTGTTCTTTGCAGTAGCGACGCTCGGCATGCCGGGCACCGGTAACTTCGTCGGCGAATTCATGATCCTGTTCGGCAGCTACAAGGTCGTTCCGGTGATTACAGTCATTTCGACTTTCGGTCTGGTCTTTGCTTCAGTTTACTCACTGGCAATGCTGCACCGCGCTTACTTTGGTAAAGCAAAAAGCGAAATTGCTGCGCAGGAGCTGCCGGGGATGTCGCTGCGCGAACTGTTTATCATTCTGCTATTGGTTGTGCTGCTGGTACTGCTGGGCTTCTGGCCTCAGCCGATTCTGGATACCTCGCATTCAGCGATGAGCAACATCCAGCAGTGGTTTGTTAATTCTGTTTCTACTACAAGGCCGTAAATCGCCATGACAATAACTTCACAACACCTGATTGCGCTGCTACCGCTGCTAATCGTCGGTCTGACGGTGGTGGTCGTGATGCTCTCCATTGCGTGGCGACGTAATCATTTTCTCAATGCCACACTGTCGGTCATTGGGCTGAATGTCGCGTTAGTATCGCTCTGGTTTGTTGGCCAGGCGGGCGCAATGGACGTCACGCCGCTGATGCGCGTTGATGGCTACGCCATGCTGTATACCGGACTGGTCCTGCTGGCAAGTCTCGCCACCTGTACCTTTGCCTATCCGTGGCTTGAAGGCTACAACGATAACCAGGAAGAGTTCTACCTGCTGGTGCTGATTGCCGCACTGGGCGGTATTTTACTGGCAAATGCCAATCACCTGGCGGCGCTGTTCCTCGGTATTGAGCTGATCTCCCTGCCGCTGTTTGGCCTGGTCGGCTACGCTTTCCGCCAGAAACGCTCGCTGGAAGCCAGCATCAAATACACTATTCTGTCTGCCGCAGCGTCGTCATTCCTGCTGTTCGGTATGGCGCTGGTGTACGCACAGACCGGGAATCTGTCGTTCCTCGCCATCGGTAAGAGCCTCGGCGACGGGGTGCTGCATGAGCCGCTGCTGCTGGCGGGCCTGGGCCTGATGATCGTGGGTCTTGGCTTTAAACTCTCTCTGGTGCCGTTCCATCTGTGGACGCCGGACGTTTACCAGGGCGCGCCTGCGCCGGTCTCCACCTTCCTGGCGACGGCGAGCAAAATCGCCATCTTCGGTGTGGTGATGCGTCTGTTCCTGTATGCGCCGGTAGGCGACAGTGAAGCGGTTCGCGTGGTGCTGGGCATTATCGCCTTCGCTTCCATTATCTTCGGTAACCTGATGGCGCTGAGCCAGACCAATATCAAACGTCTGCTCGGCTACTCCTCCATTTCCCATCTTGGCTATCTGCTAGTGGCACTGATTGCCCTGCAAAGCGGTGAGATGTCGATGGAAGCGGTAGGCGTCTATCTGGCAGGTTATCTGTTCAGCAGCCTTGGCGCATTTGGCGTGGTCAGCCTGATGTCCAGCCCGTATCGTGGCCCGGATGCCGAGTCGCTGTTCTCCTATCGCGGCCTGTTCTGGCACCGTCCGATTCTGGCGGCGGTGATGACGGTAATGATGCTGTCGCTGGCGGGTATCCCAATGACGCTGGGCTTTATCGGCAAGTTCTATGTGCTGGCGGTCGGTGTGCAGGCACACCTGTGGTGGCTGGTGGGCGCGGTGATTGTTGGCTCGGCGATTGGTCTGTACTACTACCTGCGTGTAGCGGTGAGTCTGTACCTGAGTGCGCCGGAGAAACTCAACCGCGATGCGCCGTCGAACTGGCAGTACAGCGCCGGCGGGATTGTGGTGTTGATTTCTGCGCTGCTGGTACTGATCCTCGGCGTCTGGCCGCAGCCGCTGATTAGCATTGTGCAGCGGGCATTACCGCTGATGTAAGTGAAAGTAAAAAACCGCTTCGGCGGTTTTTTTATGGCTGCTGACAGGCGGTAAACCGTGCCATCATGCCTGGCGGCGCTTCGCTTGCACAGGCCTACGGGTTACGCATAACGTATTGATATTAATGCTTTTCGCAGGCCGGGTAAGGCGAAGCCGCCACCCGGCAAAACGGCGAACATAGTAGGAAACAGATTGGCCATCAACCTCGAAAGCCGCTGAGTTCCAGCGGCTTTTTTACGTCTGTTAAGAGATGAAAGAGATGGCGATTATAGTAGCGGATGAATGAAATCTGCTTCGTTCAGCAGGCATAACGTACGTCTTTTTTCACCCTCTACGACACTGGCCGCGAGAAAACGGCCCACTCGTGTCAGAGAAGAAATGTCTAACGGAGTAGCGTCATGTTGCTTTTCGGTGGTCAGGAGCGCTTTGTAAAAATGGATTTGTTCAAGCCTTGTCATCGTGAGCGGATTGAATAAAAAATATTCGTTAACAGCGTTCTGTGTGATTGCCAGATTATCTCTCAGATAAATAAGATCGTATCCGGGGATCACGTTGTCATTATCAGAAACCTGGCTTTCCTGATGTGATATCAAGTCGAGCTGCGGCCAGCGGAAAACGGCGTAGGTTTGCTTATCATTTTCCAGGGTGAGTATTCTCGTATTATCAGGTGTGATCGCTGGTAATATATAAGAATTGCCGGGGAACAATTCCCGGCTGTGGAGGTATTGTTCCTTAAACGTTAGCTCCACTACCGAAATGCCATCCTGACCTCCTGCAAATTCAAGCAGCAGCGATGCGCTGGCGGGTATATCTGCAAGTCGTAAGACGCTATCATAAATTTCGTCTGCCAGTTGCAGGGTGGCGAGTAGTTGGCCGCTGGCGGTGGCAAATAAGGTTATGTTAACCAGTTCTTCATTTATTCGCTCAAGCGTCCAGCTTTTTTCTCCACCGTCAGTGCAGCATACCACCTCAAAATTTCCAGGTGCTTGCCAGATAATATTACCGTTAAAATCACATAAAGCCAGATCACCCGTCTCCAGGATAGTGACTGCCTGAAATTTTGCTGGATGGAAAGCAATTTTTGGGTCCGTTAATTGTACTTGTGAATGAAAGAAACCGGATGACTGCAATTCTCCATTGTCCGTAACCAAATAGATATTCCGCTCGCAGTCAAAAACAAAGGTATTGTCAGCGATGCAATTGGTGGTGCTGAAAAGTTTATCTTCATAGAAATTTTTTATGTTTATTCGCATTATGATAGCACGCGTATGATAGGTTATTAACCAGTGAGATATTGTAGCACTACCAGGACAGCTGTCCGTTACTTTTCCCGGCCCGCTGCCCGTATCTGTTTGAGCTGAGGTGTCATTGATTTGACATAACGAGCAATCATTCCCATTGCATTGTCTCTTTTACATGGAGCCGATGTTGTTAAGTCTATGCTATGCGCCCTGGCGGTGAATTGATTTGCGCTGTTAAAAAGTCAGCTCATCAGCGTAACTGCCGTAGTCCTGTATACCTTTTTGCGCTAAGTTAACGTCAACAATGGCTTGTTGCCCGGCGGGCGAAATCAGGAAGAGTATGTCGCATTGTAAAAGGAAAAAATGGCTGATACTGACGCTGGTGACGCTACTGTTTTTGCTCTGGGTTAGCCTGGTGGATGAAACATTACGTGATGAGATTCGGGTTTTTCTGCGCCAGCTGGCGCAGGTGCTATGATACAGGGAATCAATAAATGGAATGGTTGACTGAGATTGCGCATTTAAGGGAACGTATCCCCGTCGGCATTAAAGCTGCTCAGCGATTATTAAGCAGTACCAAAGGCGACGTCGCCGCTGCCGTCGCCTGCTTTCGTGCCCAACAAGCTGCGGTATTGGTGAATAAAGCACAGGTCACCAGTCAGGAGGCTGAACGACTCCTGCTTCTGACCGAATATGATATCGCCCGCGCCCTCAGATACATTGAACAACAACGCTATACCCTGACCGAATTGATTCTTCTAAAAAATAAAAACGCAACTGACGCGCAAGATAAGATTGCTTTAGCCATTGAATTTGAGTGGCAGCTTAATCGCCACTACTGGTTTAACGAAGACGATCTTAAACATCTGCCGCCAGTGTTGCATTGTTTTATGCTGATTTGGGAATGGCGAAATTACGCCGGCTGGGAGGGGTTTCCCTGCGCGCTGTTCTTTGACCTGACAGCGTATTGCGATCAATTAACCCTGCTGGAGTTACATGACGTGGCGGAAACCGTGCTGGCTGCAAAGAAACGTTATGACGCGCTTTTAGCGATATATGGCAACAAAGCACATCAGATAATTTGCCGGGATGAGCAATATAAGACGCTTGAAGCGCAATATTATCAGCAGGAATGCGCTATTGATGACGCCCTGCTGACGCTGGCTAAAAACAATCTTGATGTGTTTCCAGGCTGTCATCAGGATCGCTGACTAGTAGATTGGTTGTACGCTATTGCGTCTCTTTCTGGCGCAATAGCGAGATAAAATAATCGGGATCTACTGTGAATTTATTCAGCATCACAACGCGGATCGTTCAGATGCACAGAACACAGTTGGCTGAAGTTGATCCGCCATTCATTCAAATTAAAGCCATATCGTTCCTGAAAAGCAGTGGTCTCACCTGTCATGAGATAGGCATAATTTTGTAGTAACGCTAATGCTAACAGTGGTTTATTCTGAGCAAAATACACGTCAATACAGTCTTGCATCATCAGGTAATTGCTATTTTCTTTAACGCCACCAAAGTTCAGATCCATTTCTTTTGCAGCAATTCTGCGCACAACCGGATCTTCGCGAAATTCAGGTAGCTTCGCGGCCTGCGTGAGCATCTGAATCACTTTATTGTCTGGCATGCCGAAGGCCCAGTTACTTAGCCAGGCGTTAAGCGCGGCTTCAGCGGCGGCAATGTCTTCCCGGCACCGACGATACTGGCCAGCGAGGGTTAACCAGTACTCACTGACTTCTGGCAATTTTGTTGTGGCGTTGATTAAATGGGGCAGGGCGTGATCCAAATCTCCTGTGGCCAGATATTTTTTGGCAAGCGTAAAATGGGC
Source organism: Superficieibacter electus (assembly GCF_002915575.1). GTDB lineage: Bacteria > Pseudomonadota > Gammaproteobacteria > Enterobacterales > Enterobacteriaceae > Superficieibacter > Superficieibacter electus. The sequence continues at coordinate 368,531 of NZ_PQGD01000001.1, read as the reverse complement.
AGGGGCGAAATGTCGATCGTCAATCTCAATATTATTTTCCCAGGGATCATCATCATTAACATTCAGCCATTCACGAAATTTTGCTACGCTGGAAAACGCAGGCACTAAGCGCCATTCATCATGATACAGCTCACAAATAATGGGATCGTTATTTTCTTTACCTAACAGCCAGTACAAGCCAAAACAGTCGCCATTGCCCAGGGCTCCTTCGTTAAGGGGGAGAAAGCCACATGGCGGGAAAGGACCAGCACAAAGGGTATCGATTTCAATGGACAAAGAATGGGATAATGGAGGAAGTTTCATAAACGATCCCTCATATGAAATGGCTGAATTTAATTGTACTGAATCTAAGGCAGTTATCAACAATGCCGCCATGATCATCAAACATTTGCCTGTAAGTTAATGCTACCTCACCATAGAGTTTCATTGTCGCGCACCTTCATATAACCATTCACAATTCCGGTAATTTGTTGTATCTCATAGTGAACTATAAAGTCAGCCTGATAAAAATGTTCAACACGCCTGGCTATTTTCCGTATAGTGGCGTTTGCTGCAACTCTCCTCTCTATTAACAGCGATAGATCGCAAAGTTTCATTCGTACATCAATAACCTCATCTCTGCCAGGAGTGGGATTGAGTAGAATTGCTCGTGTTCTTTCTAATTGCTCGCACAAAAACGTCCATTCCTGAGAGGTGATATACTGTTTTTTTCTGAGGGTATAAAATACTTTTTGCAGGCAGGAGGGCGGTTTTTCATACTTTTTCCTCTGACTTGCATTCAGAAGAGTATCAATAATGTTAAGTGTTTCCCGTTCAGAAAGATAGTCTCTCAACTCATCCCAGGCATCCATGCCACGGACAATAGATAAGTGTGTTTGTGTCAGAAAAGCAGACAATCCTAAAATAAATGGATTTGTGTAATATATTTTCATCCTGTTCATCACACTCTAATGATTACATTTCTGTTTTTTATCAAAAAATTTATTTATCTTTGTCATTGGCCAGCAGCACAAAAATGCCCTCAATCACTTTTGCCATTTTCCGGTAATCCAGACGGTCGGCGGTATCTCCGGGCTGATGATATTCCGTATTGCGGTAGAATGCCGTATCGGTCACCATCACCGCACTGATGCCCTGACGCCAGTAATTCATATGATCGGAAAAATCGATGCCGGGTAGCCATTGCGGCGCATTAATGGAATAGACGGGCAATGCTTCAGTTCCTGATAACGCTGCTTTTACCTTCCGTGCCGCGCTGATATCACTCAGGCGGCCCACCACCGCAATAAAATCGCCGCGATCGGGATATAACGCGCTGAGTGCGGAAAAGGGATAGCGCTGGCTGTCGGGGCGTGAGTTGTAATAACCGATCATTTCCAGCGCTATCATTAACGTTACCGGCCGCTGTAACGCGCTGGCATGGACCGCGCTGCCCATTTCATCGCTGCGAAAAAAGGGCGGTTCCTCTGATGCATAGGCCACCAGTTCGACACCGGTGTTTAGCCGCGCATGTTGCAGCAGACGCGCAAGTTCGAGCAAACCTGCGACGCCGCTGGCGTTGTCGTCCGCGCCTGGCGTGTAATGCATCATATCGCCGTCGTCATGTGCAACGGAATCATAATGTGCGCCGATGATTATGACCGGCCCCTGCTGTGGGCCGTAGCGGGCGATGATGTTTCGAAAAGGGCCATTATCTGCGGGAACCGCTTGTTCCGCCACCTGTGCGCCGTGTTGCTCAAACACCTGCTTAATATAATGTGCGGCAGCCTCCAGATGCTCACGTTGATCGGCGCTGCGTGGGTAAAGGGTTTCAGAAAAATAGCGAACGTCTTTCTCCAGTCGCTGTGGATCGGCATGATATTGGCTGCGGGGTAAAGGTGCCACCAAGGGCTGATACAGGATGGCGGCGATGAATGTCGCGATAATAAAAACACTCAACAGGAAGATGAATAACCGTCGTTTTAAATAGTGCATCATTGGCCTCAAAAATATAATCCCGCGTAGTATTGCTGATAATTATTGAATGCTGGAAACAGGCGGTTTTATGTTTATGGCGCAGGCAAGAAACAAAGTATAATATAACACAGGTTATTTGTAGCTCACACTGGAATATAATTAAAAGGAATTTACATGATTAATCGAAAAATATTCATGTTATTAATAGGCGGAATAATGCTGTCAGGCTGTGGGCCTGAACCTGCTGAAAAGCAGGCAAATAACCCTCGCGAGACACAACAGGAACAGCCTGTTCAGAGCGCCAGTAATCAGCAGACCGAAGCGCCTGCCGTCGGCAAAGCTGAAAATTATGCTGCCCGGGTGGCCGCTGACAAAGCAGCTGCAGCCAAAGCCGCTGCGGACGCTAAAGCCATGAGCTTCAAGGTCGAAGCCGCCGAAAGCAGAGAAGCAGCATTTGATTTAAAAGGCCGTACTGCGGCTAAGGCACAAAAAACGCCCGCTATAGCAATGGGAACTGCGCGCTACGAACAGTACGACGACAACCCGCTCAAGCAAGTCAGCCAGTCCCCGCTCGCCACCTTTAGTCTCGACGTGGACACCGGGAGCTATGCCAACGTGCGGCGTTTTCTCAATCAGGGGCAATTGCCGCCGCCGGAAGCGGTTCGGGTGGAGGAGATGCTGAACTATTTTCCTGCCCCGCAGCCCGCTAATAAAAAGGATGACAAAACCCCGATTGCTGCCAGTGAACCGATGCCGTTTGCGGTTAACTATGAGCTGGCTCCCGCCCCGTGGATTGCGCAGCGCACCTTATTAAAGGTGGATATTCAGGCAAAGGATATCAAATCAGACGAGCTGCCGCCCGCCAACCTGGTGTTTCTTATCGACACGTCCGGCTCCATGCAGTCGGCGGAACGCCTGCCGCTGATCCAGTCGGCATTAAAACTGCTGGTTAACGATCTGCGCGCGCAGGATAACATCACCATTGTGACCTACGCTGGGGATACCCGCGTCGCGCTTGCCGCTACATCGGGAAATAATAAAACCGCGATAAAAGCGGCGATTGACAGTCTGAATGCTGGCGGCGGCACCAGTGGCGAATCGGGGCTGCGGCTGGCCTACCAGCAGGCCGAAAAAGGTTTTATCAAAGGCGGGGTTAATCGTATTTTGCTGACCACTGACGGCGACTTTAACCTTGGCATTACCGATCCTAAAGACATCGAAGCGCTGGTGAAAAAAGAGCGGGAGTCCGGGATTACTTTGTCCACCCTTGGCGTTGGCGACGACAACTACAATGAAGCAATGATGGTAAGAATTGCTGACGTGGGCAACGGCAATTACAGCTATATCGATTCGCTCGCTGAAGCGCAGAAAGTCCTCAATGATGAAATGCATCAAACGCTGGTGACTGTCGCCAAAGATGTGAAATCACAAATCGAATTTAACCCGCAGTGGGTCACAGAGTACCGGCAGATTGGCTATGAAAAACGCCAGTTGCGCGATGAAGATTTTAATAACGACAAGGTTGATGCGGGAGATATTGGTGCCGGTAAACACGTCACGCTGCTCTTTGAACTGACGTTAAATGGCCAAAAAGCGGCGGTCGATAAGCTGCGCTACGCTCAGGACAACGGTGCCTCTAAGCACACAAAATCCAGTGAGATGGCCTGGATCAAGCTGCGCTGGAAAGCACCGCAGGGCAAGAAAAGCACATTAGATGAATTTCCGGTCATCAACAAAAATGAACTCACGTTTGCTGGTGCCTCTGAAGATTTCCGTTTTCGCGCCGCGGTGGCGGCTTACGGGCAAAAACTGCGTGGTTCTGAGTATCTGGCGGACACCACCTGGCAGCAAATCAGTCAGTGGGGAGAACAGGCCCGAGGAGAAGATAAGCAAGGTTATCGCGCGGAATTCCTCAGGCTGGTGAAACTGGCTGAGGGCATGTCTCAGTAATAATTTGGGGAGGCCTTGCAGGCTTCCCCGCGTCATCAGGCACTCTTACGGCTGATCAACGGTCCCTGGCTGTTGGTCGCCGCGCGATCCAGCACCTCCTGAATCACCGAAGAGAGTTCGTTAATTTCAAACTTCGCCACGTAGCCATCGGCCTGTACTTTACGAATATGATCTTCGTTGGCATTACCAGATAGCGATGAGTGGATCACCACCGGAATATGCTTCAGACGCTCATCGGTTTTGATCTTGCGGGTCAGGGTAAAGCCGTCCATCTCCGGCATTTCCAGGTCGGTCAGCACCATTGAAATTTTATCGGTGACCGGCACGCCTTCAGTACGGGCCTCTTCCGCCAGTTTTTCGATTTTTTCCCACGCTTCTTTGCCGGTAATGTGCAGCTGTGCGGGGATTTCCATCGACTCCAGCGCTTTTGCCAGCATCATTCGCGCCACTTTCGAATCCTCCGCCACAATGGCGGTAGAGCCTGCTTTCACCTTAAACTTTTGTGTCTGCAAATTCGTGGCGTGCAGATCGTGTTCTGCCGGCACAATGTCATACAGGATCTGTTCAACGTCGATAACCAGCGCCAGATTATTACTGTTTTTATCTTCATCCAGACAGGCAATACTGGTGATGTACTGGCCGTTAATCGCTTTTTCGGCAGTATGGATCTGTGTCCAGTCGAGACGAATAATATTTTCCACTGATTCCACGGCAAATGCCTGTACGCTGCGGGCATATTCGGTAATCAGTAAAATATTTAACCCCCCGGAGGGCTTACAACCGGCAACCGCAGGGAGATCGATGACCGGAATGATTTGATCGCGAATATTCACCATTCCGAGCAGCGGCGGTTTGATCCCCGCCGGGCGGGTAAAGGCGGGCATTGGTACAATCTCGCGCAGCTTAAAGACGTTGATACCGAACAGCTCGGATTTCGCATCGTGGGCGGACTCGCCGAGGCGAAACAGCAGCAGTTCAAAGCGGTTTGACAGGGTGAGATTGGCCCTGTCGTCGATGTCTTTCTGAAAAGTATCCATAAAGCCCTCAGGAGGAAAGGTAAACGCGAAACGGTATTAACGAGTTATCGGCACCTTACGCAGAAAATCGAGGGCTGAATGTTTAAACCGTGACGACGGCAAAATCTTCCGCCAGTTGCGTGGCGGGGAAATGACGGCGGCACTCCGCCAGCAGCTCTGCACAACCGGCGGCATCGTAGCGCGAACTGACATGCGTTATTATCAACCGGCCCACGCCTGCCTGTTTTGCCAGCCCGGCGGCCTGTAGCGTTGACGAATGACCACGGCTGTTGGCTTTTTCTGCCATGGCGTGTTCCAGTGTGGTTTCATGCACCATCACGTCCACACCGCTGGCGAGGGTGAGCGCGGCGGGGCAGGGAGCGGTATCGCCAAAAATCGCCAGCTTTTTGCCTGCCATGGGGGCGCTTAAATAATCCTGCCCGTTAATTAGCCGCCCGTCGTCGAGTTCAACCGTCAGCCCCTGCTTAAGCTGCTGAAAAAGCGGGCCAGGAGCAATACCCTGCGCTTTGAGGGCTGCCGCATCCAGTGCGCCGGGTTTGTCGCGTTCTTCAATACGGTAACCGTAGCACTCTACCGGGTGATTAAGTGCAAAGGCCGTGACGGTAAAGTATTCATCACTAAAGACGTCTCCCTCACTGATTTCTTCAATGGTCAGCGGATAATCGGTCCATGAACCGCTTAAACGCAGCGCCGTCTCCACAAACTCGCGTAAGCCTTTGGGCCCGTAGAGCGTCAGCGGCTGCGGATTGCCCTGCATAGAGCGACTACATAACAAACCGGGCAGGCCGAAAAGATGATCGCCATGCAGGTGGGTGATAAAAATTTTATCCAGCTTACCGGGGTGAAAAGCGGTTTTAAGCAACTGGTGCTGCGTACCTTCACCGCAGTCAAACAGCCATACAGCAGAGAACGTTGGTTGTTGCAAATTGACCAAAATCGACGTCATATTACGCGTGCGGGTTGGCACACCAGCGGACGTTCCCAAAAAAGTTAATTCCATCAATTTTCCTCTCGCCGCGTAGTGAAAACTTCATTATAACGCGATGACGCATTCAGGAGCACAGCATGATTCAGTGGCAGGACCTTCATCATTCGCAGTTAACCGTTCCTCAGCTTTATGCGTTGCTTAAACTGCGCTGCGAAGTCTTCATTGTTGAACAAAACTGTCCATACCTGGATATTGATGACGACGATCTGGTGGGCGAGAACCGACATCTTCTCGGCTGGCGCGATAATGTGCTGGTGGCGTATGCGAGGATTCTGAAAAGCGAGCGCGAATATGACCCGGTCGTCATTGGCCGGGTGATTGTCAGCGAGGCGGTGCGCGGTGAAAAACTGGGTTATCAGCTCCTTTCCAGAGCGGTGGCGAGCTGCGAGCAACACTGGCCGCAGCACGCGCTGTATCTGAGCGCGCAGGCGCATCTGCAAAATTTTTACGCCCGCTTTGGCTTCCAGCCGGTAACGGAAATCTACCTTGAAGATGACATTCCACATATCGGCATGGCACGTGAAGTTGACCAGGCGTAACGCAAAGTCATTGTCTATAGTTATCTGACTGGCCTTGTAAAACATGGAGAAAGCAAATGTCTTATCACTCTTATGAATCACGCATTGATGACGATCTGACACTTTTGAGCGAGACGCTGGAGGAAGTACTGCGCTCCTCCGGAGACCCGACCGATCAGAAATACATTGAGCTGAAAGCACGCGCAGAACAGTCGCTTGAAGACGTGAAAAATCGTGTAAGCCAGGCGTCTGACACTTATTATTACCGGGCAAAACAGGTCGCTTACCGCGCTGATGACTACGTGCGTGAAAAACCGTGGCAGGGCGTTGGTATTGGTGCAGCGGCAGGTCTGGTGCTTGGTCTCCTGCTACGCGGCTAATTTTACCCCTCCTCACTCATGGGTACTGCCTTTTACGGGCAGTACCCATTATAATCTCCGGGTTTTAAGCGGCAGGCGAAGCGAGCTTCACTGACTATTAAGCCTCAGAGCATGCCTTTCAGCGTTTCTCTTCTCTCTTAAGACGTCCGTGAGTGCACTTTATTGCCATTTTGGCGCAATGACGCACACAATCCCGATTCATATCAAAAATTCATTATTCTCGATTATTTATAATGTGTCGCAATATTGATACCGGACAAATTTATGTCAGTAAGCGCATTTAACCGACGCTGGGCGACGGTGATCCTTGAAGCATTAACCCGTCACGGTGTGCGGCATATCTGTATCGCGCCTGGCTCCCGCTCTACACCTTTGACGCTCGCGGCTGCTGAAAACCGTTCGCTTATTCAGCATACCCATTTCGACGAGCGCGGGCTTGGCCATCTGGCGCTCGGGCTGGCCAAAGTGAGCGGTGAGCCGGTAGCAGTGATTGTTACCTCCGGTACAGCCGTCGCCAATCTCTATCCGGCGCTGATTGAAGCCGGGTTAACCGGTGAAAAACTTATTCTGCTGACCGCCGACCGTCCGCCGGAACTCATTGATTGCGGCGCAAACCAGGCGATTCGTCAGCCGGGTATGTTTGCCACCCATCCTGCACAGTCGCTGGCGCTACCGCGTCCCAGCCCGGATATTCCGGCCAAATGGCTGGTTTCTGCGATTGATAATGCGCTGGGAAACCTGCATGCAGGCGGCGTACATATCAACTGTCCTTTTGCCGAGCCGTTATACGGCGAGATGGATGATACCGACCTTGCCTGGCAGCAGGCGCTGGGGGACTGGTGGCAGGATGAGAAGCCCTGGCTGCAGAGTGCATTAACCCTCAGAAGTGATGCTCAGCGCGACTGGTTTTACTGGCGGCAAAAACGTGGCGTGGTGGTTGCCGGCAGGATGAGTGCGTCGGAAGGGAAACAGGTCGCGGAATGGGCAAAAACGCTGGGCTGGCCGCTGATTGGCGACGTGCTCTCGCAGACCGGTCAACCATTGCCGTGTGCGGATTTATGGCTGGGCAACGCGCAGGCGGTCAGCGAGCTCCAGCAGGCGCAGATCGTGGTGCAGTTCGGTAGCAGCCTGACGGGTAAGCGGCTTTTGCAGTGGCAGATGAGTTGTGAGCCTCAAGAATACTGGCTGGTGGATAACCTGACCGGACGTCTGGACCCGGCGCAGCACCGTGGCCGTCGGCTGGTCGATACCGTTAGCGGCTGGCTGGAAAAACACCCGGCGGAAAAACGTCAGCCGTGGTGCGTGACAATTCCGCGCCTCGCCGGGCAGGCATGGCAAAAAGTGCAGGCCAGCCGGGAGACGTTTGGTGAGGCGCAACTGGCGCATCGCATCAGCGACTATCTGCCGGAGCAGGGGCAGCTTTTTGTCGGCAACAGCCTGGTGGTGCGTCTGATTGACGCGCTGGGCCAGCTTCCCGCCGGATACCCGGTATACAGCAATCGCGGGGCCAGCGGCATTGATGGTCTGATCTCCACCGCCGCAGGCGTCCAGCGCGCCAGCGCCAGACCGACGCTTGCCATTGTGGGTGACTTATCCGCCCTGTACGATCTGAATAGCCTGGCGCTGTTACGCCAGGTTTCAGCGCCGCTGGTGCTGATTGTGGTAAACAATAACGGCGGGCAGATATTCTCTTTGCTGCCGACGCCGGTAAACGAGCGTGAACGTTTTTACTGCATGCCGCAACACGTTCACTTTGATCATGCCGCCGCCATGTTTGGTCTCGGCTATGCCCGGGTGAGCGACTGGGAAACGCTGGAGCAGGCGCTGGCAGGCGCATGGCGCATGCCGTCAGCCACCGTTGTTGAGGTGGTGGTGAACAGCACCGACGGCGCGCAGACGTTGCAGCAGCTTCTGGCGCAGGTCAGCCACCTGTGAGGCTACATGCGATCGCAGAGCGTGCGTCAGCGGTTAAGCCCTGGCTTATCTTCCTGCACGGTTTTTCCGGCGATCATCGTGAATGGCGCGACGTGGGAGAACAATTTCCGCACTATTCGCGCCTCTATGTTGACCTGCCCGGCCACGGCGGTTCCGCGGGTGTGCAGGCTGATGGATTTGCCGGAGTCGATGCGGCGCTAACGGCTACGCTACTTAGTTACAACATACTAGAATACTGGTTGGTGGGTTATTCCCTCGGTGGCCGCATTGCGATGTACCGGGCTTGCCAGGGCCAACGGTCTGGCTTGCAGGGGGTGATAGTGGAAGGCGGTCATCCGGGCTTACAGGATGACGCCGCCCGCAAGGCCCGCTGGCTTTCTGACCAGCGCTGGGCTGAAGATTTTCGCCACCAGCCGCTCAGTGAGGTCTTTACGCGCTGGTATCAGCAGCCGGTTTTTGCCTCATTAACAGACGCGCAGCGCCGCGAGCTGGTGTTGCTGCGCCAGAAAAATAACGGCCCGGCGCTGGCAGATATGCTGCTGGCGACGTCGCTGGCAGTACAGCCTGATTTACGCCCGGTGCTGAGCACGCGGGATTTTCCCTTCTGGTATCTCTGCGGTGAGCGTGACGCTAAATTCAGGGCAATTGCCAATGAATTTAACGCGCCTTGCCATTGTATTTCTGCCGCCGGCCATAACGCGCACCGGGAAGCTCCGGCCAGTGTTGCTGCCGCGCTGGCGCAAATATTGCCACTCTGATTTGAGGAAACATAATGATTTATCCTGATGAAAATAGGCTTTACGCCCCTGTTGAATGGCTGGATTGCTCAGAAGGCTATACCGACATTCGCTATCAAAAATCTGCCGATGGCATCGCCAAAATCACCATTAACCGTCCGCAGGTGCGCAATGCATTTCGTCCGCTGACCGTTAAAGAGATGATTCAGGCGCTCGCCGATGCCCGCTACGATGATAACGTTGGCGTGATCATCCTGACCGGTGAAGGCGATCAGGCCTTTTGCTCCGGGGGCGATCAGAAAGTGCGCGGCGATTACGGCGGCTATCAGGATGACTCCGGCGTGCACCATCTGAACGTGCTGGATTTCCAGCGCCAGATCCGCACCTGTCCAAAACCGGTGGTGGCAATGGTGGCGGGCTACTCCATCGGCGGCGGCCATGTCCTGCATATGATGTGTGACCTGACGATTGCCGCTGAGAACGCCATCTTCGGCCAGACTGGCCCGAAAGTCGGCTCGTTCGACGGTGGCTGGGGCGCTTCTTATATGGCACGCATTGTCGGGCAGAAAAAAGCGCGCGAAATCTGGTTCCTGTGCCGCCAGTACGACGCGAAACAGGCGCTGGACATGGGGCTGGTGAACACCGTGGTACCGCTGGCGAGTCTGGAAAAAGAAACCGTGCGCTGGTGTCGTGAAATGCTGCAAAACAGCCCGATGGCGCTGCGCTGCCTGAAAGCGGCTCTCAACGCTGACTGCGATGGGCAGGCCGGTTTACAGGAGCTGGCGGGCAATGCCACCATGCTGTTCTATATGACCGAAGAAGGTCAGGAAGGGCGCAACGCGTTCAATCAGAAGCGCCAGCCTGATTTCAGCAAATTTAAACGGAACCCGTAATGCGTCGCGCGCAGGTCTGGCGCTGGCAGATACCGATGGACGCGGGCGTGGTACTGCGGGAACGGCGCTTAAAAACTCGCGACGGGCTGTTTTTATGTCTTAATAATGGCGAGCGCGAAGGGTGGGGCGAGATTGCCCCGCTGCCGGGTTTTAGCCATGAAACGCTGGATGTCGCGCAGGCTGAACTACTGGCCTGGGCTCAGCGCTGGCAGCAGCACGGCGATAATAACATGTCTGCGCTCCCTTCAGTGGCGTTCGGGACCAGCTGCGCACTGGCGGAGTTGTATGATGAACTACCGCAGACCGCAGATTATCGGGCAGCACCGCTGTGTACCGGCGATCCGGATGCGCTTTTGCCAGTGCTGGCGGCAATGCCCGGTGAGAAAGTGGCGAAGGTTAAAGTTGGATTATATGAAGCGGTCCGCGACGGTATGGTCGTCAATTTACTGCTGGAAGCCATTCCGGATTTGCGGTTGCGGCTTGATGCCAACCGCGCCTGGACGCCACTTAAGGCACAGCAGTTTGCTAAATACGTGAACCCTGCCTGGCGTGACCGCATTGCCTTTCTGGAAGAGCCGTGTAAAACCCGCGAGGACTCCCGCGCGTTTGCCCGCGACACCGGCATCGCCATTGCCTGGGATGAAAGCCTGCGCGAAGCCGATTTTGCATTTGCAGCCGAGCCGGGTCTGCGTGCGGTGGTGATCAAACCGACGTTAACCGGCAGCCTGCAAAAAGTGCGTGAACAGATCACTACAGCGCACGCGCTGGGATTAACGGCGGTGATCAGCTCATCGATTGAGTCAAGTCTTGGGCTTACCCAGCTGGCGCGCCTTGCCGCCTGGCTGACGCCACAGACCATTCCCGGTCTGGATACGCTTAACCTGATGCAGGCGCAGTTGCTTCGCCGCTGGCCCGGTAGCGCGTTACCGTGCCTGGAGAAAGACGCGCTGGAGCCATTGCTATGATTTTCACCGACTGGCCGTGGCGGCACTGGCGTCAGGCGCGGGGAGAGGCGCAGGCGCTGCGTCTGGATCACACGGTATTAAGCTGGAATACGCTGTGCGCACGCATCGACGCGCTGGCGGCAGGTTTTGCAGCGCAGGGCGTGAGCGAAGGTGATGGCGTGATGCTGCGGGGAGCGAATCACCCTCAGGTACTGCTCGCCTGGCTGGCACTGTTACAGTGTGGCGCGCGGGTGTTACCGGTCAACCCGCAGTTACCGATGTCGCTACTTGAGCAGCTTCTGCCCCGGTTGACGTTGCAACATGCGCTGGATTTTGATAGCGACTTTTGTTTTCCGGGCCTTACCGCGCTGGTGCTGCAAGAGGCTGACGGCGAAAGTGCACTACCCTGGCAACCCCGACGTCTGGCCTCAATGACCTTAACTTCCGGTTCGACCGGGCTGCCAAAAGCCGCAGTCCATACCTGCGGCGCGCATCTTGCCAGCGCGGAGGGCGTGCTGGCGATGATCCCCTTTGCGCCGGAGGATGACTGGCTGCTGTCGCTGCCGCTGTTTCACGTCTCCGGACAAGGCATACTCTGGCGCTGGCTACTGGCCGGAGCCCGGTTGACGGTGCGGGTAAAACAGCCGCTGGAGCAAGCGCTCGCGGGTTGTACTCACGCCTCGCTGGTGCCTACTCAACTCTGGCGATTGTTAGAAAATGACGCGCAAATCGCGCTAAAAGCTGTGTTATTGGGCGGCGCGGCAATCCCGGTGGAATTGACCCGCAAGGCACTGGCGCGCGGCGTGCGTAGCTGGTGCGGCTATGGTTTGACTGAGTTTGCCTCTACGGTCTGCGGAAAAGAAGCTGATGGCCAGGCCGATGTGGGCATCCCTCTACCCGGACGGGAAATGCAGTTAGTCAACGGCGAAGTCTGGCTGCGTGCTGCCAGTATGGCTGAGGGCTACTGGCGTGATGGCACCCTGATCCCGCTGGTAAATGAGCAAGGCTGGTTTGCCACGCGGGATCGTGGCGAATGGCGTGACGGTAAATTAACCATTATCGGCAGGCTGGATAATCTCTTTTTTAGCGGCGGGGAAGGTGTTCAACCGGAAGAAGTGGAGCGCATTATTGCCGCTCACCCGCAGTTGCTACAGGTATTCGTCATTCCCGTTAACGACCCGGAGTTCGGCCAGCGGCCGGTGGCCGTGGTGGAGAGCACTACGCCACTGGATAGCGAGGCGTTATCCCTGTGGGTGAAGGACAAGCTCGCGGTTTTCCAGCAGCCGGTACGCTGGTTGATGCTACCCGACACACTTAACACCGGCGGGATTAAGATTTCCCGCCAGGCGTTACAGACATGGGTGGCATCCTGCCTACACAAGTGAGCCGTTAAACAACGCTCCGTAGCTAAACCTGCCCGGCGGCGCATTCGCTTGCGCGGGCCTACGGTTTAACCCAATTGATTGATATTTAAGTTATTGTAGGCCGGGTAAGCGCAGCGTCACCCGGCAATACGTTGCAGATGCCCGGCGGCGCATTCGCTTGCGCGCACCTACGGATTAACTCAATTTATTGATATTTAAGGATTTGTAGGCCGGGTGAGCGCAGCGTCACCCGGCACAGGCCCCTGGAATTACAGGGTTTCTTTTAAGGCCGCGAGCGCGGCCGCCACGCCCGCACCATATTGCGGGTGCACTTCGCTGAACAAACCAATCTGCCGTTGTTGAATAAACTCTGGCACATCTTTCATGTCCCCGGCGATGCGCGCGAACATCCGCTGATGTTCTTCTTCACTTAACAGCTCATACAGCTTGCGCGGCTGACTGAAGTAGTCGGTATCCTCGCGATGGTTCCAGTGATCGGCTGCACCCTCCAGGCTCAACGGTGGCTCGCTGTAATCCGGTTGTTCCTGGAACACGCCAAAGCTGTTCGGCTCATAGGTCGGGCCGTTACCACTGTTGCCATCCACCCGCATCGCGCCATCGCGATGATAATTATGGAACGGGCAGCGCGGGGCATTCACCGGGATTTGATGATGATTGACTCCCAGACGATAACGGTGTGCGTCGCCGTAGGAGAACAAACGGCCCTGCAACATGCGATCCGGAGAGAAACCAATGCCCGGCACCACGTTGGCGGGCGACATCGCCACCTGCTCCACCTCGGCAAAATAGTTATCCGGGTTACGGTTCAGCTCCAGTACGCCGACTTCAATCAGCGGATAATCTCCGTGCGGCCACACTTTGGTCAGATCGAACGGGTTATAAGGCACTGCCGATGCCTCGGCTTCCGGCATGATTTGCACATAGAATGTCCAGCGCGGGAAGTCGCCTTTTTCGATTGAATCAAACAAATCGCGCTGCGAACTTTCACGGTCTTCCGCCACCAGCCGTTTGGCTTCATCATCCATCAGGTTGGCAATGCCCTGCTGAGATTTCAGGTGGAATTTAACCCAGAAGCGCTCATTATTGGCATTGATAAAGCTGAAGGTATGGCTGCCAAAACCGTGCATCGTGCGATACGAGAAGGGCAGACCGCGATCGCTGAAGTCGATGGTTAACTGATGCAGGGCTTCCGGCAGATGGGAGAAGAAATCCCACTTGTAGGTCGGATTACGCAGGTTGGTGCGGGGATCGCGTTTGACAACATGGTTCAAATCCGGGAATTTCAGTGGATCGCGCAGATAGAATACTGGCGTATTATTGCCCACTAAATCCCAGTTACCTTCTTCGGTATAAAATTTCATTGAGAAACCGCGAATATCGCGTTCGGCGTCGGCCGCACCGCGTTCGCCTGCCACGGTGGAGAAACGTAAAAACAGGTCGGTTTTTTTACCAATAGCAGAGAAAATTTTCGCGCGTGTGTAGTGGGTAATATCCTGGGTGACGGTAAAGGTACCGTATGCGCCGGAGCCTTTGGCGTGCATGCGGCGTTCCGGGATCACTTCGCGATCAAAGTGAGCCAGCTTTTCCAGGAACCAGACATCCTGCAACAGCATTGGACCACGTGGACCTGCAGTGGCGACGTTATTATTATGCGCAACCGGTGCGCCAGCTGAGGTGGTTAATTTTTGCTCATCTTTAATCTCCCGTAATACCCATCCTGCTTCGAGCTGGCTGCGCTCGCTCATCCCTGTCACTAATGTGAATCAGCGTTAAAGGACTCCCTCACGTGCCGTGATAAAACGCGAATCATTTGGGGTATAGATGTTTGAAGAAATGTTTAATTTCCGTTTCATTTCGGAAACTAATCTAGGGCATATTTGTAATTAAAATATTGATCTCAGGCAATTTGTCTCTCTCTATTACATCTATACCTTTAGCCTCTCAGCCCAGCGGCATTGCCAGCTATCATTTATTCCATGCAATAGCGTTTTTCGTTCATTCCCTGTTGTTCATTCGGTTGTACAATCCTGCAGTTTTCGGGATGTTTACTTTGCATTGGTGTGGAAGCATTAAAATGAAAAAAAGAATTTTGGTGAGCGTATGCGGGCTGCTTTTTGTTTCTGCTGCGGCCAACGCGCTCAGTGTGAGCGGACAGGCAGGTGAAGATTACACCAATATCGGTGTTGGATTTGGTACCGAGTCTACCGGGCTGGCGCTGAGCGGTAACTGGGCGCACAACGACGACGACGGCGATATTGCCGGTCTTGGATTGGGCTTAAATATGCCGCTGGGGCCTTTGCTGGCAACAGCAGGCGGTAAAGGCGTTTACCTCAGCCCTCAGCAGGGCGATGAAGGTTATGCGGCGGCGGTAGGCGGCGGTTTACAGTGGAAATCGGCGACCGCTTCCGCCTGTTCGGGGAGTATTACTACTCGCCTGATTCGCTCTCCAGCGGCGTGAAAGATTACGAAGAAGCCAACGCAGGTGCGCGGATGACCATTCTGCGTCCGTTAAGCGTTGAGGCAGGATACCGTTACATCAATCTCTCAGGTAAAGACGGCGACCGCGATAGCGCGGTGGCAGACGGTCCTTACGTCGGCGTTAACGCCAGCTTCTGATCCCCCCGGTGCGGTAAACTCGCCGCACCGCTTTTTTTCCCCTCCGCATGCGTTATGATTAATCGTCCTCTTTTGCTGGAGAAAATGATGATAAATGTGGAGATGCTATCCACGGGTGACGAAGTTCTGCACGGGCAGATCGTCGATACCAACGCCGCCTGGCTTGCCGATTTTTTATTTACCCAGGGGTTTCCCCTCACTCGCCGTCATACCGTCGGCGACAATCTGGACGATTTAGTCGCCATTCTGCGCGAACGCAGTCAGCAGGCGGATGTACTGATTGTTAATGGCGGGCTGGGCCCGACCAGTGACGATTTAAGCGCATTAGCCGCCGCCACGGCAAAAGGTGAAGCGCTGGTGCTGCATGAAGCATGGCTGGCGCAAATGGAGCGCTTTTTTAGCGAACGTGGACGCGTTATGGCCCCCAGCAACCGTAAGCAGGCGGAAATTCCGGCCAGTGCCGAACTGGTGGACAACCCGGTCGGCACCGCCTGCGGATTTGCTCTGGAGCTTAACCGCTGCCTGGTCTTTTTTACGCCCGGCGTGCCGTCTGAATTTAAAGTGATGGTCGAGCAGCAAATCCTGCCGCGTTTGCGTAAACGCTATGCGCAGGTGGAACCGCCACTGTGCCTGCGTCTGACAACTTTTGGCCGTTCAGAAAGTGATTTAGCACAGAGCCTGGATTCGCTGGTGCTGCCGCCGGGCGTTACCATGGGCTATCGCTCCTCAATGCCGATTATTGAGCTGAAGCTGACCGGACCGGCTGCCCAGCGCGACGCCATGCTGGCTCTGTGGCCGGAGGTAAAGCGCGTCGCCGGAGAAAGCCTGATCTTTGAAGGCACCGATGGCTTGCCGGTGGAAATTACCCGCCAGCTTCAGCAGCGGCAGCTCAGTCTGACCCTCAGCGAACAGTTTACCGCAGGCCTGGTGGCGCTTCAGCTTTCACGTGCCGGTGCGCCACTGCTGGCCTCTGAAGTCATTCCCGCACAAGAAGAAACGCTGGCGCAGACTGCCCGCTGGGTAAGAGAACGTCGCCGCAGCCATTTTGCCGGGCTGGCGCTGGCCATCACCGGACTGGAGTCCGATCATCTGAATTTTGCCCTTGCGACGCCGGACGGTACCTGGGCGCTGCGGGTAAAATTCAGTGCCACACGTCACTCGATCCAGGTGCGCCAGGAGGTGGCGGCAATGATGGTGTTGAACATGCTACGTCGCTGGCTGGCAGGCAAACCTGTCGCCAGCGAACACGGCTGGATTAACGTAGTGGAGTCGCTGGCACTGTAGACGCGGGCGTTACAACGGGCCTGATGGTTCAGGCCCGTGGCTGACTTCCCAGCGCTTGCGCCAGCAGAGTAAACGGATGTTCACAACGTTTACGGGTGGACATCTCGATCTGCCACTTACAGGTTTCACAATCTGTCACCACCAGATCTGCGCCGCTTTCTTCAATCTGGCGGAATAACGGCGCACCGATGGCCTGCGAAGTGGGATAATTTTCTTTCTTGAAACCGTAAGTTCCCGCAATACCGCAGCACTGTGAGTCCAGTACGGTCAACTCCAGCCCCGGGATCAGGCGCAGCAACTCAAGGGTATACAGCGTCCAGCCCATTTTTTCCATATGACAGGGAGTGTGATACACCACTTTCAGCGGTAGGGTTTTCAGCGGTAGCGTTTGCCCGGCATCCAGCCTGCGCCACAGCCAGCGAGTCGCCAGCTCAATATGTTCCCGCAGCCCGCTGTTATCCACCTCCAGCACCTGCGGATACTCATCGCGCAGCGCGAAGGTGCAGGTGGAAGAGGTTGCGATAACCGGAATCCCTTTCTCACTAATGGCTTCCCGTAGCGATGCCACATTACTGACCGCTTGTTTACGGGCTTTATCGTGAAAACCGTTAGCAATCAACGGCACGCCGCAGCATTTCTCTTTACTCAGCAACTGTACGCCGGTCCCGATCGCATTTAATACGCGAATTAAATCTTTACCCAGTTGGGGATGGTTGTAATTGACAAAACAGCCATGGAAAAAGGCCACCTGATCCTGATACTGCGCCTGTTGAGCCGCCACGCTGCGATACCAGCGGCGAAAGGTGCCGGAAGCGTATTTCGGCAGCGTGCGGCGATGATCGATTTTTAAGGCGTAGTCCAGCAACTGACGCACAGGTTTCAGCGAGGTGGCGGTATTTACCAGCGGTGCAATCGGCGTGGACAGGCTGCCCATCAAATCCGTATGGCTGAGGATCACGTTACGCAGTGATGGCCGGGAGGTATCGTAGCGGGCGCGGGCCTGCTGAACAATATCGCCAATTTTGACATCTGACGGACAGGCCACCTCGCAGCGTTTACAGTTGATACAGTACTTCAACGCTTCGTCATACAATGCGCCATCTTTCAGCCGCAGCCGTTCCCCATCCGGACCGGCTTGTTTGGGGCCGGGATAATGTGGATTAACGCGGCTCACCGGGCAGGCCGTCGTACAAACCGTGCATTTAATGCAGCTCTCAAAACGGGTGTCGCTCATCATTGACCTCCGGCTAACGCCGCAATTTGCTGCGCGGCAAACAGGGCGGTGACTGCGGATACGCCTCCGCCGCAACCCTGTGCAATTGGGTTGAATCCACCAAGCACCGCACCGATAGCGAACAGATTCGCGAGAGTTTTACCCTTCACCCGGGCACGCAGGGTGTTGTCAACCGTGACGCCAAACTGCTGCCAGGGCTGCGGAGCGAAAAAGTCATGTTGATACCAGTTGGCGCGATCGGATGTCTGCCTGACCTCAAGCCCGAAGATGGGTTCACGAATACCATTACGTTCAGCCAGCAGGCCATTGCTAAAAAAGCTACCGCTGGCCAGCACCACATAGCGCGGACGAAGCGGGATATCGGCGTGATGCCGGGTCCAGACTTCACTGACCATCCCGTCATGCTGCGTAACGCGGTTAACCTCATCGCCGGGCATCCAGATACCACCAGACTGAACAAACCGGCGTTGTAGCTGGCGGTGCAGCCGCAGGCCCGGCACCGAGGGCGGCAGGGTCGGTAGCAGATACAGAGGGCAGGGCAGACGCTGGTTTAACCAGTCCCAAAGCCGGTTATCCTCCAGCCCAAAGCACGCCGGCATCAACAAGCCCTCGCAGCGCTGCGCCAGCGGTAGTAATGCGTGATAAAGCGAGGGCCACTGCGCTTCATCGTCAAGAAAACGGGCAATGGTCACGGCACGAAACTCGGTAGGATTTTCGCGCAGTACATCCAGTACGGGCAGATCAATTTCCGCGACCTCGACCTCGGGACCGGCTTCACGCAGTGAGGCGGCGGCAAGATGAGGCTGGAAATCCATCATGCCGCCAATCCCTACCACGCCAATTCGTTTAGCATGCAGGGGGGCGACGGGCACTTCCTGGGGACTTAGCCAGGCTGTGCGTCGTGTACCCAGCGGCGTGATACGCGAATGATTGTGGCTGAGGCTGCCCTGCATCTGCGCCCCGCACTCTGCCAGCAGATGTTGGGCATAACGGGCCTGAGTCAGTACCGTCTCGCTCCCCAGCAGCGTATACGGATGTTCTGCCGACATCGTGTTAAGGCGCTCCAGCCCCTCACGAATATCGGTCACTGGCGTACCATCCGGCAGTTGGCTTAACAGGTCAAGCGAGCCGGACGAGAAGGCGAGGGCGCTCTGGCCCCGACTGACAATGGCGCAGCGCAGACCGGCTTTCTGTAATGGCAGTGCGCACAACAGACCTGACAGTCCACCGCCAATAATGACCGTATCAAACTTCATGCTTTGACTCCTTCTCAAGCCCGCACAGTCCCTGATAAACCCAGCGCGTAAATTCACTTTCCCGCAGCGCATCACCCCACGCGATAGGCTGGACCCCCTTCCAGCGTTCGTTAAGAAAGTCGGAAAGCTGACTAAGCGACTGCGCTGCAGTAGTAACGTTAAAACGCTGGAGCAGGCCCGCCGCGCGGCAGGCGCAAAGTTCGCCCTGACAGGTTCCCATCCCGACGCGGGTACGACGACGCAGATCGAGCAAACTATTCACCGCCAGATTTTCTATTGCATACTGTATTTCTCCGGCAGTGACCGCCTCACATTCGCACACCACGCTACGGTGCCATCGTCCCTCACCCAGCCAGCCTGGCGTGCGGTCGCCGTGGCGATATACCGCTGAACCACGCAGCGGAGCAGGAAGGGAAATAATGCGTTGCAGGGCGTCTTTTGCCGAACCCTGCGATCCGGGGAGTGGTGCACTGGCCGTCGTACACGACGCGTGATGTCCGAGTTTGCGGCAAACGGCATCGGTAGCCCATTCTGCCATCAGCCGGTAGGTCATCAGCTTGCCGCCGGTGATGGTAATAAAACCTTCCATCCCGTCACGACTGGCGTGATCGAGCAGGACAATTCCCCGGCTGACGTTGCGCCCGCTGGGGTCATCATCACAGGCCACCAGCGGACGCACCCCGGCGTAGGCGCGTAAAATGCGGGTGTTGGCCATCACGGGAGCCAGTTTTTCCCCTTCACGTAGCAAAATATCAACTTCGGCAGCGGTCACCCGGTTCTGGTCTATCTCATCGTAATTAATATGTAGCGAGGTGGTGCCGATCAACGAGATAGTGTCGCCAGGCACCAGAATATCGGCGTCTGCAGGCTTGCGACAGCGGTTGATCACATGCTGATTAATCCGATGGTCGAGTATTAGCAGCGATCCTTTAGCGGGGAACATGCGAATACTCAGGTCGGCATACTCGGCGATACGCTGGCCCCAGATACCCGCCGCGTTGACCACGACCGGTGCGTAAAGCGCGTGGGCTTCGCCGGTCAAATGGTTTATGACGTTGACGCCGCGCACCGTAGCCCCGTCGCGAATAAGGCCGGTTACTTCGTATCCAGTCAGAATGGTCGCACCGTGCTCGCGGGCATCCAGCATATTCGCCGCCGTCAGGCGGAAGGGATCGATAGTGCCATCCGGAACCCTGACCGCGCCTGTTAACTGCGGATTGGCAGCGGGTTCAATCTGCCGGGCCTGCAGCGGATCGATAATCTCAGCATGAATCCCGGCGGCTTCGCAGGCGCTGACAAAGGTCGCCTGATAAGCTAAGTCGTCTTCAGGCAGGGTAATGAATAATCCCTCTGTGGGTTCAACGCAGTGACGGGCAATACGTTTGAGGATCTGATTTTCGCGAATGCATTCGCGGGCAGATTCGCTGTCGGTGACCGCATAACGCGCGCCGCTGTGAAGTAATCCGTGGTTGCGTCCCGTTGCACCCGTCGCAATGTCATGCCTTTCCAGCAGTGTGACGTGCAGTCCGCGCAGAGCGCAATCACGCGCGATACCCGCACCGGTGGCTCCTCCACCAATGATAATTACATCACTCTCGTGCGTCCGCTGTGCGCTCATCGCTTTCTCCTGACTGTTCGTTTCTTAACATTTAGCCATACAAAGCGTAAGGAATGTTTGATTTCGAGCACATTCGCGCATTTTACGAAGGCGAATTGTGAGCTAATGCGCCTTTTTGAACATTTGTCATAAAAATGTAACAATCTATGCTTTACTTCACGAAGCAGTCCCTCGTTTTTTACGTAATGAAAATATATGCAGCCAGGAGAAACCTTACTTGCGCTGCTTTTACCTCTGAATATGACATGGCCACGGAGGCGATTATGCTGAGTATTTTTAAACCTGCACCTCACCGGGCGCGCCTGCCAGCTGCGGAAGTGGACCCGACGTATCGTCGGCTACGCTGGCAGATATTTTTGGGGATCTTCTTTGGTTACGCCGCCTATTATCTGGTGCGTAAAAATTTTGCCCTCGCGATGCCCTACCTGGTTGAGCAGGGGTTTTCGCGGGGCGATCTGGGTTTCGCTCTCTCGGGGATCTCAATTGCCTATGGTTTTTCTAAATTTATTATGGGGTCGGTCTCCGACCGATCGAATCCGCGTGTTTTTCTTCCGGCAGGGTTAATTCTTGCCGCCGCCGTGATGCTGTTTATGGGGTTTGTGCCCTGGGCTACCTCCAGTATTGCTGTCATGTTTGTGCTGCTGTTCCTCTGCGGCTGGTTTCAGGGGATGGGATGGCCGCCGTGTGGACGCACGATGGTCCACTGGTGGTCACAAAAAGAGCGCGGCAGTATTGTCTCCGTCTGGAACTGCGCGCATAACGTGGGTGGCGGTATTCCTCCGCTGCTGTTCTTACTGGGCATGGCGTGGTTTAACGACTGGAAAGCGGCGCTCTATATGCCAGCATTCGCCGCGATTATGGTAGCGGTAGTTGCCTTTGCGCTGATGCGCGATACTCCGCAATCCTGCGGCTTACCGCCTATAGAAGAGTATAAAAACGACTACCCGGATGATTATAACGAGAAAGCAGAAGAGGAACTGACGGCGAAGCAAATCTTTATGCAGTACGTATTGCCCAACAAACTGTTGTGGTATATCGCCATTGCGAACGTTTTTGTCTATTTGCTGCGCTACGGCATTCTTGACTGGTCGCCAACCTACCTGAAAGAAGTGAAGCATTTTGCGCTGGATAAATCGTCCTGGGCCTACTTCCTTTATGAGTATGCCGGAATACCCGGTACGTTGCTGTGCGGCTGGATGTCGGATAAGGTCTTTCGCGGCAACCGGGGCGCGACCGGCGTCTTTTTTATGACCCTGGTGACTATCGCCACGGTAGTTTACTGGCTGAACCCGCCGGGAAATCCGACAATCGATATTATCTGTATGATCACCATCGGCTTTCTGATTTACGGCCCGGTCATGTTGATTGGCCTGCATGCGCTGGAACTGGCCCCGAAAAAAGCTGCTGGCACGGCAGCCGGTTTTACCGGCCTGTTTGGGTATCTTGGCGGCTCGGTAGCGGCCAGTGCAATTGTGGGTTATACCGTTGATTTCTTTGGCTGGGACGGCGGATTTATCGTGATGATCGGCGGTAGTGTACTGGCAGTATTGCTGTTGATTGTGGTGATGATCGGCGAGAAACGTCACCACGCTGAACGTCAGCACAAACGACGTTAAATGTAGCCGGGCGGCCGGCGCCGCCCGGCTATTTCACGCCATGGCTGCCTGTTGCAGACAGGTATTGAGCAAGGCAAGCGGGCTCCCGCCGATCGGTTCTTCTTTACAGACCAGTGAAATCGTACGGTAAAAGGTGGGTTCCAGCGCGACAGAACACAGGTTGTGCTCCACGCTTTTCAGCGTCAGTTCAGGCAGCAGAGCAATACCCAATCCCTGGCGAATAAAACTGATTGCTGTCGCCGGATGGTTAAATTCATATTTAATCACCGGCGTGATATTCCTTTCTTTAAAAAGGCTCATAATGCTTAATTCATAGCGCCCTTTGCTAATAATCAGCGGTTCGTTGAATAACGCTTCAAGCGTAACATATTCACGCTGTGCAAAAGGGTGATGGTCGGGGACGACCACGCAAAATTTGTCGGTATAGACCGGCACAGAATACATCCCCTTGACAGGAATATGCACAAAGCCTGCGTCAATATTTTCTTTTTGCAAAGAATCTATTATTTCTGCACTATTCGCTTCATACGGAATAATTTTAATATGCGGATAATGTGTTTCGAAGTAGCGTACAACACGCGGTAAAATACAGGCGCAGACGCTGGGAAAGCAGCCGATACGGATTTGGCGCGTGGGGGTATTTTTCTCCTGCTCGGCAATCTCACGTATAGCGTTCACCTCGTGCATGATGGCGCGTATGTGGGTCACAATCCGTTCTCCGGCAGCCGTAAGCTGTAATGCTTTGCGCCGCTCACGAATCAGAATTTTGATACCGAGTTCTTCTTCAATAGATGAAATAGCCTGACTGACCGCGGACTGGCTCATATAAAGGCGCTTACCCGCTTCCGTAAAACCACCGTATGCCAGTACGGCCAGCAGAGCATTCATTTGAATAATAGTCATAAGTCTTTTCTAATTAATATCATTAAAACGATTAATTTTACTAATCATGCTCGTAAACTTATACTTTTTCTGTCGATTAACTCACAAAATGACGCCCGGTATTTATAAGTATTGTGAATATATTGTAGTGAATGCTTAAGCGAGCACTACAAACCTGCGCGCCGTCTGAACAGGTTTAGTTTCTATGAAAGAAAAGCTCTGGACAAAAGATTTTTGGGCCATAACTATTATCAGCTTTATTATATTTTTTGTCTTTTATGTACTGCTTACACTACTTCCTATATATATTGCGGATAATCTGCACGCCACGGCAGATAAAGCCGGTTTATTAGTCACATTCTTTCTGGGAGCGGCGATCGTTATTCGCCCGTTTGCCGGGCAGTGGGTCGGTAAATATTCGAACAAAACGGTTCTGGTGCTTTCTTCTCTGGCCTATTTGATTATCACCGCGCTGTATCCTTTCTGTCATTCTATTGAAGTACTGCTGCTGGTTCGCGTACTGCATGGTGTCGCCTTCGGGGTGATTACGACAGTGAAGGGGACGATTTCAGCGCGGCTGATACCGGCCTCCCGACGTGGAGAGGGCATCAGTTTTTTCTCATTAGCAATGGGACTGGCAATGGTGGTAGGGCCATGGGTCGGTCTTAATATGGCGCGACATGCGCTTTATATTCCGGCGTTCTGGCTGTGCACCGCCGTCGCGTTGGTGGGCATCCTGCTGTCCTTTATTGTTGCGGTGCCACCGGTGATCCGCCATGCTGATGGCTCTGCGCCAAAACTGGGCTTCGCTGCCATGTTTGACCGTGGTGCGATGCCTTTCGCCGTCGTCACATTCTTTATGACTTTTGCTTATGCCGGCGTATCTGCTTTTCTTTCACTTTATGCTCGTGAGCTGGATTTGATGGCGGCGGCCAGTAATTTCCTGCTGTGCTACGCGGTGTTCCTGATGATATGTCGAACCTTTACGGGGAATATCTGCGACAAAAAGGGGCCAAAGTACGTGGTATATCCCTGCCTGTTGGCCTTTACCATTGGACTGGTGGTGCTTGGTTATACTCATGGCAGCGTGATGATGATCCTTTCCGGTGCGCTGATAGGCATCGGTTATGGGTCAGTGACGCCGGTTTTTCAGACCCAGATTATCAGCTCAGTTGAACCGCATAAAATTGGCGTGGCAAACTCACTGTTTTTTAATGCGATGGATGCAGGCATGGCCATTGGGGCTTTCATTATGGGCCTGATGGTGGAAGGCGCAGGATACCGGGCTATTTATCTGATGGGCGCGGTGGTGGTTATGCTTGCCGGCGCACTCTATATTGTACAGATGAAAAGGCGTGGAAACGTCAAACTGGTTTCCACACACGAATTGCATTAACGGTTACATTTCCAGTTCAATATCACCTTTTGCCCTGCAACAGCAGGGCAAAATTTCGCCGGGCTGGATAAATGCCAACGGCTGGGTCAGCCATTCTACCTGTCCCGCCACCAGCCGGGTGCGGCAGGAACCGCAGTAGCCCTCACGGCACTGATACTCCACCGTCACCTGATGAAATTCCAGCGCGGCCAGCAGCGACGGATGTTCATCCTGGCACAGCAGATGTGTGCCAGTGATGCGCAGTGTAACCCGGCTCATCAGAGTTGGAAGTCGCTCAGATCGTCAGTATTGACTTCAGAGTCAATCTGACCGACCAGATAAGAACTGACTTCCACTTCCTGCGGCGCGACCTGCACGTTGTCGGAGACCAGCCAGGTGTTGATCCACGGGATCGGGTTCGAGCGGGTCTGGAACGGCAAATCAAGCCCGACAGCCTGCATACGGATATTCGTGATGTACTCAATGTACTGGCACAGAATATCTTTGTTCAGGCCGATCATCGAGCCGTCGCGGAACAGGTAGCCTGCCCACTCTTTTTCCTGCAATGCCGCCTGCACAAACAGGTCATAGCATTCCTGCTTACACTCTTCGGCAATCTCTGCCATTTCCGGGTCATCGTTGCCGGAGCGCAGCAGATTCAGCATATGCTGGGTTCCGGTCAGATGCAGCGCTTCGTCACGGGCAATCAATCGGATGATCTTGGCGTTGCCTTCCATCAGTTCACGCTCGGCAAAGGCGAACGAGCAGGCGAAGCTGACGTAAAAGCGGATGGCTTCGAGCGCGTTAACGCTCATCAGGCACAGATAGAGTTTTTTCTTCAGCTCGCGCAGGTTAACGGTAATCGTTTTACCGTTTACCTGGTGCGTACCAACGCCGAGCAGATGCCAGTAGCTGGTCATCTCGATTAATTCATCGTAGTAGCTGGAAATGCCGTCCGCACGCTTCTGGATCTGCTCGTTGGTAACGATATCGTCAAACACGATCGCCGGATCGTTCACAATGTTGCGAATAATGTGGGTATAGGAGCGCGAATGAATCGTCTCGGAAAACGCCCAGGTCTCGACCCAGGTTTCCAGTTCCGGGATTGAAATCAGCGGCAGCAGGGCCACGTTCGGGCTACGGCCCTGAATGGAGTCCAGCAGCGTCTGATACTTCAGGTTGCTGATGAAAATATGTTTTTCGTGCTCTGGCAGCGCCTGATAGTCGATGCGGTCGCGGGAAACGTCCACTTCTTCCGGACGCCAGAAGAAGGAGAGTTGCTTTTCAATCAGCTTTTCAAAGATGTCATATTTTTGCTGATCGTAGCGTGCCACGTTCACCGGCTGGCCAAAAAACATAGGTTCCAGCAACTGGTCGTTTTTCGTCTGTGAAAAGGTGGTGTATGCCATGAATTGGAGTCCTTTATAGGATGAATGCCGGGTGGCGCTTTGCCTACCCGGCATCGTTCATCAGATCTTACATGCGCCGCTTTCGCAGCCATCATCCTGAATAGACGGTGCCAGGTCATCCTGGGCATCTTCCGCGCCATCGCGGGTGTTCTGATAGTACAGGGTTTTCACGCCAAATTTGTAGGCGGTAAGCAGGTCTTTCAACAACTGCTGCATCGGCACTTTTCCGGACGGGAAACGCGTCGGGTCATAGTTGGTGTTGGCTGAGATCGACTGGTCGATAAACTTCTGCATAATTCCCACCAGCTGCAGGTAGCCGTCGTTGTTTGGCATTTCCCACAGCAGTTCGTAATTGTTTTTCAGGTGCTCATAATCCGGCACGACCTGGCGCAGAATACCGTCCTTCGATGCTTTAATGCTGACATGGCCGCGCGGTGGCTCAATCCCATTGGTGGCGTTTGAAATCTGCGAGGAGGTCTCAGACGGCATCAGCGCAGAGAGCGTGGAATTGCGCAGGCCGTGGGTTTTCACGGATTCACGCAGTGCTTCCCAGTCATAATGCAGCGGCTCGCTGGTGATCCCGTCGAGATCTTTCTTATAGGTGTCGATCGGCAGAATCCCCTGCGCATAGGTGGTTTCATTAAACCACGGGCAGGCACCTTGTTCTTTCGCCAGCTCGTTCGACGCTTTCAACAAATAGTACTGAATGGCTTCGAAAGTCTGGTGGGTCAGATTGTTGGCGCTGCCATCAGAGTAACGTTTACCGTTTTTCGCCAGCCAGTAGGCGAAGTTAATCACGCCGATACCCAGCGTACGACGACCCATCGCACCGCGTTTGGCCGCCGGAATCGGGTAGTCCTGATAGTCGAGCAGGGCGTCCAGTGCGCGAACGGCCAGCACCGCCAGATCTTCGAGTTCGTCGAGGTTTTTAATCACCCCGAGGTTAAAGGCGGACAGCGTACACAGCGCAATTTCACCGTTTTCGTCATTAACATCGAGCAGCGGTTTGGTCGGCAGCGCGATTTCCAGGCACAGGTTCGATTGACGAACCGGCGCAACCTGCGGATCAAACGGACTGTGAGTATTGCAGTGGTCAACGTTCTGAATGTAGATACGACCGGTAGAGGCACGCTCCTGCATCATCAGCGAGAACAGCTCAACCGCTTTGATGCGCTGTTTACGGATGCTGTCATCTTGTTCATATTGGGTGTACAGACGTTCAAATTCATCCTGATCGGCGAAGAAGGCGTCGTACAGGCCGGGAACGTCAGACGGGCTGAACAGCGTGATGTCGCCGCCTTTGAGCAGACGGGTATACATCAGTTTATTGATCTGCACGCCGTAGTCCATGTGGCGCACGCGGTTGCCTTCAACGCCACGGTTGTTTTTCAGCACCAGCAGGCTTTCCACTTCCAGATGCCACATCGGGTAGAACAGCGTTGCGGCTCCGCCGCGCACGCCGCCTTGCGAGCAGGATTTGACCGCCGTCTGGAAGTGTTTGTAGAACGGAATACAGCCGGTGTGGAACGCTTCACCGCCGCGGATCGGGCTGCCCAGCGCACGAATGCGGCCGGCGTTGATACCGATACCGGCACGCTGAGAAACGTATTTCACAATCGCGCTGGAAGTGGCGTTAATGGAGTCGAGGCTGTCACCACACTCAATCAGTACGCAGGAACTGAACTGACGGGTCGGAGTGCGCACGCCGGACATAATCGGCGTCGGCAGAGAAATTTTGAACGTCGATACCGCATCATAAAAACGCTTCACGTAATCGAGACGGGTTTCGCGCGGATAGTTAGAGAACAGGCATGCGGCAACCAGAATATACAGGAACTGCGCGCTTTCGTAGATTTCACCGCTGACGCGGTTCTGCACCAGGTATTTTCCTTCCAGTTGCTTAACGGCAGCGTAGGAGAAGGTCATATCCCGATCATGGACGATAAACGCGTCCATCTGCTTGAACTCTTCTTCCGTGTAGTCTTCCAGCAGATGTGTATCGTACTTGCCTAGCTCAACCATTCTGGTCACGTGGTCGTGCAGTGCAGGCGGTTCAAACTGCCCGTAGGCTTTTTTACGCAGATGGAAAATCGCCAGGCGGGCGGCCAGATATTGATAATCCGGCGCATCGCGGGAAATCAAATCCGCTGCGGCTTTGATAATCGTCTCATGGATATCGGAAGTCTTAATGCCATCATAAAACTGGATATGCGAGCGCAGTTCTACCTGCGAAATGGAGACGTTATTCAGCCCATCTGCCGCCCAATCCAGCACGCGATGGATTTTGTCGAGATTGATGCGCTCAGTGCGACCGTCACGCTTTGTCACCAGCAGACTCTGATTCATGTGCTTTTTACCTGTCCGTGAAGAAATATCCCCCGCTTATCCACAAAACGTCGCTGTGACTAACTCTGTGGATAAATACTATATGTAGGGGGTGATGAATAAAATGAACGCTATATGGTGAGTATTCTAGTAAGGATTCTTTTGAGCACAAGAGTTGATTTTGAGGTTAAATTGAGGTTGCGAAAGCGTAAGAAAGGCAAAATCCACGTCACATAAGGGCTGGAGGGCATGTCAATAATCTGGAAAAAAAATAGATATTTTGATCGAGCGCTGATTTCTTCAACGAATAAAAAGATTGCGCCTTTTGATACCGCGCAATCTTTAGAAATTTTTTTGCTAACGTCAGTCGTTTTTCGCCGTGGTGTGCAACATGTAGTTAACGTCAACGCCAGGGGCGAGTTTAAACGTATTGCTCAGCGGATTATAATGCAGACCGGTCATATGGATCTCTTTAAGCGAGGTCTGATCCACCCAGCCCAGCAGTTCGGAAGGGCGAATAAATTTCTTCGCATCGTGCGTTCCTTTCGGCACCATGCGCAAAACATACTCAGCCCCAACCACCGCCATCAGCCAGGCTTTACCATTACGATTAATGGTAGAGAAGAAAACATGCCCGCCGGGTTTAACCAGTTGCGCACAGGCGTTCACCACGGATTGCGGGTCAGGTACGTGCTCAAGCATTTCCATGCAGGTGACCACATCATAGTGCTGCGCATGTTTTGCCGCATGTTCCTCGACCGTCTCCTGCACATAGTCTACCTCAATCCCGGATTCCAGTGCGTGCAGACGGGCTACCTGTAACGGCTCCGCGCCCATATCCAGCCCGGTGACGTTTGCACCTTCACGCGCCATACTTTCAGCGAGAATGCCGCCGCCGCAGCCGACGTCCAGCACCTTTTTACCAAACAAGCCACCTGAGCGCTCCGCGATGTAACCCAGACGCAACGGGTTGATTCGGTGCAGAGGTTTAAACTCGCCTTCCAGATCCCACCAGCGTGACGCCACCGCTTCAAATTTAGCAATCTCCTGATGGTCAACATTCGGGGCCACCGGGGTTTTTTCGGCATTCATTGGCACTTTTACTCCTTATTTGGCAAGTCGTTTGAGTATATCAGCACTGCGCGATGAAGAAAGCCTTCCCGCAGCGCCATTCCCTTTACCTGTCTCATTACGATTGTGTTATAATTTGCGACCTTTGAATCCGGGACACAGTAGAGGGATAGCGGTTAGATGAGCGACCTTGCGAGAGAAATTACACCGGTTAACATCGAGGAAGAGCTGAAGAGCTCCTATCTGGATTATGCGATGTCGGTCATTGTTGGCCGTGCGCTGCCGGACGTCCGAGATGGCCTGAAGCCGGTTCACCGTCGCGTACTATACGCCATGAACGTATTGGGCAATGACTGGAACAAAGCCTATAAAAAATCAGCCCGTGTCGTGGGTGACGTTATCGGTAAATACCACCCTCATGGTGATACCGCCGTTTACGACACCATTGTTCGTATGGCGCAGCCATTCTCCTTGCGTTACATGCTGGTAGATGGCCAGGGTAACTTCGGTTCTGTCGATGGCGACTCCGCCGCAGCGATGCGTTATACGGAAATCCGTATGTCGAAAATCGCTCACGAACTGATGGCCGATCTCGAAAAAGAGACGGTGGATTTCGTCGATAACTACGACGGAACGGAACGCATTCCAGATGTCATGCCAACTAAGATCCCGAACCTGTTAGTCAACGGTTCCTCGGGGATCGCGGTCGGGATGGCGACCAACATTCCGCCGCACAACCTGACCGAAGTGATTAACGGTTGTCTGGCGTATGTTGATGACGAAGACATCAGCATTGAAGGGCTGATGGAACACATTCCCGGTCCGGACTTCCCGACGGCGGCGATCATCAACGGTCGTCGTGGTATTGAAGAAGCCTATCGTACCGGGCGTGGCAAAGTGTATATCCGCGCCCGCGCGGAAGTCGAAGCCGACGCCAAAACCGGGCGTGAAACCATTATCGTGCATGAAATTCCGTATCAGGTGAACAAAGCGCGCCTGATCGAGAAAATCGCCGAACTGGTGAAAGACAAACGCGTTGAAGGCATCAGCGCACTGCGTGACGAGTCTGATAAAGACGGTATGCGCATTGTGATTGAAGTGAAGCGTGATGCGGTGGGTGAAGTTGTCCTCAACAACCTTTACTCGCAGACGCAGCTCCAGGTGTCCTTCGGTATTAACATGGTGGCACTGCACCATGGTCAGCCGAAGATCATGAACCTGAAAGAGATCATCGCCGCTTTCGTACGCCACCGCCGTGAAGTGGTGACGCGCCGTACTATCTTTGAACTGCGTAAAGCCCGCGATCGTGCGCATATCCTTGAAGCGCTGGCGATTGCGCTGGCCAACATCGACCCGATTATCGAGCTTATTCGTCGTGCGCCGACGCCGGCCGAAGCGAAAGCCGCCCTGGTGGCGCGCTCGTGGGATCTGGGTAACGTTTCTGCAATGCTGGAACGCGCAGGCGATGACGCCGCGCGTCCGGAATGGCTGGAGCCAGAGTTTGGCGTGCGTGACGGTCAATATTATCTGACTGAACAGCAGGCACAGGCAATCCTGGATCTGCGTTTGCAGAAACTGACCGGCCTTGAGCATGAAAAACTGCTCGACGAGTACAAAGAGCTGCTGGAACAGATTGCGGAACTGCTGCACATTCTGGGCAGCGCTGAACGGCTGATGGAAGTGATCCGCGAGGAGCTGGAACTGGTACGCGATCAGTTTGGCGATGCGCGTCGCACAGAGATCACCGCCAACAGCGCTGATATCAACATTGAAGATCTGATTAGCCAGGAAGACGTGGTCGTCACGCTTTCTCATCAGGGCTATGTGAAATATCAGCCGCTGACCGATTACGAAGCCCAGCGTCGCGGTGGCAAAGGCAAATCAGCCGCCCGTATTAAAGAAGAAGACTTTATCGATCGCCTGCTGGTGGCCAACACCCATGACACCATCCTCTGCTTCTCCAGCCGGGGTCGTTTGTACTGGATGAAGGTTTACCAGTTGCCGGAAGCCAGTCGTGGCGCACGTGGTCGTCCGATCGTCAACCTGCTGCCGCTGGAAGCCAACGAGCGTATTACCGCTATTCTGCCGGTACGTGAGTACGAAGAGGGCGTCAACGTCTTCATGGCAACCGCCAGCGGTACGGTGAAGAAAACGGCGCTGACCGAGTTCAGCCGTCCGCGATCTGCCGGTATTATCGCGGTGAATCTGAATGAAGGCGACGAGCTGATTGGCGTTGATCTGACCTCCGGGGCGGATGAAGTCATGCTGTTCTCGGCGGCCGGTAAAGTGGTGCGCTTTAAAGACAGCGCGGTCCGTGCGATGGGCCGTACGGCGACCGGCGTACGCGGTATCAAACTGGCGGGCGTTGATAAGGTTGTGTCGCTTATCGTGCCGCGCGATGAAGGCGCAATCCTGACCGTTACGCAAAATGGTTACGGTAAGCGTACCGCGCAAAGCGAGTATCCGACCAAATCACGTGGTACGCAGGGCGTTATCTCTATCAAGGTTACCGAGCGCAACGGTTCCGTGGTTGGCGCGGTCCAGGTCGATGATTGCGATCAGATTATGATGATCACCGATGCCGGTACGCTGGTGCGTACCCGCGTATCGGAAATCAGCGTGGTAGGTCGTAACACCCAGGGCGTGATCCTCATCCGCACGGCGGAAGACGAAAACGTGGTCGGTCTCCAGCGTGTTGCCGAGCCGGTGGATGATGAAGAACTGGATTCGATCGACGGCAGTGTTGCGGAAGGGGATGAAGACATTGCCCCGGAAGCAGATACTGATGATGACGTGGCGGACGACGCTGACGAGTAACGCACTATACAACGTATGACGCGTAAAAAAAGGGCTGGATCTTCCGGCCCTTTTTATTGCCGTTGCGGGTAGCGTGTTTTACCGCTACTTTATTTCCATTCGATTGTTCTGATGGCTGCTTCCTTTGAAATACCTTGCCTCTTTTCGTAGCACTCTTAAAATCTCGCGCTATATGTTTCGCGCGCTGGCGCTGCTGCTCTGGCTGCTTATCGCGCTGGCCTCCGTCTTTTATATCGTCAATGCTCTTCACGACCGCGAAGCGGAGATTCATCAGGAGTTCACCCTGAGTGCCGATCAGGCGCAGCGCTATATACAGCGCACGTCGGATGTGATGAAAGAGCTAAAATATATCGCTGAGAATCGTCTCACCGCCGAAAATGGCGTATTGACGGGACGTAACCGGCTTAATGATATGAATGTCCCGGAATTTGCGCCGCTATTTCCTGATTCTGACTGTACCTCCATGGGGACGGCATGGCGGGGATCGCTGGAGTCCATGGCGTGGTTTATGCGCTACTGGCGGGATAATTTTTCCGCCGCCTACGATTTGAATCGTGTATTCCTGATCGGCGGCGAAAATCTGTGTATGGCGAACTTTGGTTTGCGCGATATTCCGGTTGAGCGCGATGAAGCCCTGAGTGCCTTGCATGAACGGATCATGAAATACCGTAGCGCGCCCCAGGAAGAACGCAGTGATAATCTGTTCTGGATCAGCCGGGGACCGCGTCCTGGGGTAGGGTATTTCTATGCGCTGACCCCGGTCTACCTGGCAAACCGTCTTCAGTCGCTACTGGGCGTCGAGCAGACCATCCGGATGGAAAACTTTTTTACACCGGGTAATTTGCCCATGGGCGTGACCATTCTGGATGAAAATGGTCATTCCTTAATTTCCCTGACCGGACCGGAAAATACCCTGCAAATCGATTCCCGCTGGCTGCAGGAACGGATGTGGTTTGGCTATACCTCCGGCTATCACGAGCTGGTGCTGAAGAAAAATCTGCTGCCATCTTCGCTGAGTATCGTGTATTCAGTGCCGGTAGATGTCGTACTGGAACGTCTGCGGATGTTGATCATGAATGCGCTACTGCTGAACATCCTGGTTGGCATCGGCCTGTTCTGGCTGGCACGCCTCTATGAGCGCAGGCTGTTTATTCCGGCTGAAACGGATGCGCAGCGGCTGGAAGAACATGAGCAGTTTAACCGCAAAATCGTGGCTTCTGCCCCGGTAGGGATCTGCATTCTACGTACCCTTGATGGTACTAACATTTTGAGTAACGAACTGGCGCATGACTACCTCAACATGCTCACCCATGAAGACCGCCAGCGGCTGACGCAAATTATCTGTGGCCAGCAGGTTAACTTTGTTGATGTGCTGACCAGCAACAATACTAATCTGCAAATCAGCTTTGTTCACTCGCGCTATCGCAATGAGAATGTGGCAATTTGCGTGCTGGTCGATGTCTCTTCACGCGTCAAAATGGAAGAGTCGCTGCAGGAAATGGCCCATGCCGCTGAGCAGGCCAGCCAGTCGAAATCCATGTTCCTGGCAACCGTCAGCCATGAACTGCGCACGCCGCTGTACGGCATTATCGGTAACCTCGATTTGCTGCAAACTAAAGCATTGCCGAAAGGTGTTGATCGGCTGGTTACGGCAATGAATAACTCATCGGGACTGCTGCTGAAAATTATTAGCGATATTCTCGATTTTTCGAAAATCGAATCCGAGCAGCTAAAAATCGAGCCGCGTGAATTTTCGCCGCGCGAAGTGATGAGCCACATCACTGCCAATTACCTGCCGCTGGTGGTCAGAAAACAGCTTGGTCTGTATTGCTTTGTGGAGCCTGACGTACCGCTGCAAATGAAAGGCGATCCGATGCGCCTGCAACAGGTGATCTCCAATCTGCTCAGCAACGCGATTAAATTCACCGATACCGGCTGCATCATTTTGCATATCCAGCGTAGTGAAGAGTACTTGTCTATCCGCGTGCGTGACACCGGGGTGGGTATTCCGGCAAAAGAGGTTGTGCGTCTTTTCGATCCGTTTTTCCAGGTCGGTACCGGCGTGCAGCGCAACTTTCAGGGGACCGGGCTGGGGCTGGCGATCTGCGAGAAGCTCATCGGCATGATGGACGGCGATATTTCAGTGGATACTGAACCTGGTATGGGCAGCCAGTTTACGATCCGTATTCCGCTGTATGGCGTGGAGAATATGCCGGAAATCGTCCTGCACGGTCTGAGCGATAAGCGCTGCTGGCTGGCGGTAAACAATGCGTCGCTGTACCTGTTCCTGGAGAATCTACTCCAGCGTCAGGGCGTGCGGGTTGAGCGCT
The DNA here is from genome assembly GCF_002915575.1 of Superficieibacter electus. Taxonomy (GTDB): domain Bacteria; phylum Pseudomonadota; class Gammaproteobacteria; order Enterobacterales; family Enterobacteriaceae; genus Superficieibacter; species Superficieibacter electus. The sequence goes on along the minus strand of NZ_PQGD01000001.1, from coordinate 333,975 downwards.
ATGAAGGGCAATATCCCGATCATGAAGATACGCTGATCACCGACGGCACGGCACCACAGGCGTGGAGTGGCCGGGCGACGATCACCTTCTGTCGTCGCCATATCGGGATTCCTCAGGAGCGCTCACCAGGTGAGTGGGTACATAGCGTGGCATCGCCGCACGAATTGATCGCATTAATGGCGAGGATTTATAGCCTGGATGTGGAAGGTTCCCAGAGCGGCGCGGCGGCGTTGCCTGCGGGTGAAACGACGATGGCAGTTAATGACGACATGATGATTCTGGTGGTTGACGATCATCCGATTAACCGGCGTTTACTTGCCGACCAGCTCGGATCGCTGGGTTACCAGTGTAAAACGGCCAACGACGGTGTGGATGCGCTCAATGTATTGAGCAAAAATCACATTGATATCATTCTGAGCGACGTCAACATGCCGAATATGGACGGCTACCGTCTCACGCAACGTATTCGCCAGTTAGGACTGACGTTGCCGGTGGTAGGGGTGACCGCGAACGCGCTGGCAGAAGAGCGACAGCGTTGTCTGGAATCCGGCATGGATAGCTGTTTGTCTAAGCCCGTTACGCTGGATGTGCTGAAACAGACATTGACGACCTATGCGAGTCGCGTCAGAAAGGCCAGAGGGTAGGGACTTTACCCCGGCGATGTGCCGGGGTGAAAAGAGGATTATTCTTTATCGGCAGACGACAGCGTCACCGAGGAGAGATAATTCAGCAGGGCAATATCGTTCTCAACACCCAGTTTCATCATCGCTGATTTTTTCTGGCTGCTGATGGTTTTGATGCTGCGGTTGAGTTTTTTGGCAATTTCGGTGACCAGGAACCCTTCCGCAAACAAACGCAGTACTTCGCTTTCTTTCGGTGACAGACGTTTGTCGCCGTATCCGCCGGCACTGATTTTTTCCAGCAGGCGCGACACGCTTTCAGGCGTAAACTTCTTGCCTTTTTGCAGCGCTGCCAGCGCTTTTGGCAAGTCGGTTGGCGCACCTTGTTTGAGTACGATCCCTTCGATATCCAGTTCCAGCACCGCGCTCAGGATCGCCGGGTTATTATTCATTGTCAGTACAATGATGGAAATGCCGGGGAAATGGCGCTTGATATACTTGATCAAAGTGATCCCGTCGCCATATTTGTCGCCTGGCATGGAAAGATCGGTGATCAGCACATGAGCGTCCAGCTTCGGCAGGTTATTAATCAACGCTGTGGAGTCTTCAAATTCGCCGACAACATTCACCCATTCGATCTGTTCCAGAGATTTACGAATACCAAACAGGACGATGGGATGATCATCGGCAATAATTACGTTCATGTTGTTCATCTATAAGGCTACCTTGCTACAGTAAGCTCTTGACGTAAGCGTCAATGTCGCTGATGTATTTTTTTATGCCTGGAGCGTCTTTCTCACGAATGACCTGTTCCAGAGTTTCACATAGCTGCTTGCCGGGCACCAGATTAAGCATGGCAAATACTCCCTTCAGGCGGTGAGCCGTCTGCGCCAGCGCAGCGAAATCATCCGTTGCCGCTTCAGTATACAACTTCTTAACATCATCCGGTACCGTGTCAACAAACAGCGCATAATAGCCGCTGGCGTGAAGCTCGGCGTTTTCATTGTTTGCGCCGGGGGACTCCACACTCTCTTCCTGAGCCAGTTGCTCTTCTATCAGTTGCAGTACAGCATCCTGCATAGCATTGCTCATATTAAAGTTGACCCGCAGCTGACCGGGGCCAATTTTTCGCACGCCAGGCTCATCATCGCTTAAAAGCAAGCCTGCGGCTGTAAGATTAGACGGATTATCTGTTAAAAAGAGATCAAATTCTTGACTACCGCCTCTTTCGTCTAAAGAGATGCAGGTGGCTCCCCAGTTTTCCAGCTGTCTTACGACAATACTGCGGATTTCACTGGAAGTGATATCGATCATCGCAACGACGTCATCCAGCAGACGCTCGTCAGATTCCGTGTCCGGTGCGCTGGCAGCCATTTTTACATGCAATAAATAGCGCGTGCCCAGTTCGTCATGGGATTTGATATTAAGATGCCCGCCGAGTCTACGCGCCAACTGGTCGCAAAGCCAGAAGGTGAGCGCGTTAGCTTTACCGTACAAATCAGCCTGCGTGTCATTGAGGAACGGGAAGTGAAGATTGTCAATTTCACGCGGGGAGACACCGTTGCCGGTATCAAGAATGCGGAACGTTAAACGATCCTCCGCCGATTCATCGGCATTCACTTCGAGGGTGATCTTGCCGATAGAGGTGGCTGTAACCGCATACTGGATAAGCAGCAGCAGAATACGCCGCAGGGCATCCCGGTCGCCGTAACGTTGTTCGCTGGCAGACAAATTATTATTGATTAACAGTTGCAAACCTTTACGTTTCACTACCGGCAGAACGTCTGGCACCACTTCATTAATTAATTCCTGAATAGAAAATTCACGTGGGGCACTCTGCCAGCTGCCATCTTCCAGCATGTTCGCCAGTTGGATCTCATCGACCAGCCGCACCAGAACATCGGCGTGATGGGCGAGTTTCTGACTTTGCTCTGTGCCTAGCATCGCGGCTTGCGAGGCCAGGGCTTTGGCCGGTTGTTTCAGGGCTTCGCCAATATGATGCATAAACGCGACGCGGCCCTGCTGGTTTTTTTCATACAGCCGCTGAGCCTGCTTGAGTTTTTTACTCACCAGAACTTCTCTGTCCTGATCGCGGATAATAAATATTTGCGTGCGCGGCACGGCCTGACTGCGGAACTGGCGGATTTCATACAACTCATTGTTGATGGTTGCCTGGATCACGCCCTGATGCTGGTCCGCCATGCTGGTTATATTCTGCAAATTAAGATGCGGCAGCAAATGATCGGCGATTTTATTGCTCATGACTGTCCGGTTGGACTCGAGATCGTGTACCAGCAACCCTAATGGGAGCAGAGATACAATCTCTTCATTGATAGCGCGTAATACCCGGAGTTCATTATTAACAACCGCAGGCGCGGAGGGTTCGCCCTGCTGGCGTACCGGCTGATGACGAAAAGTGGTATAGCCAAACAGCGCCAGCGCCAGCAGGCCGATATTCAGCAGCAGCGGTAAAAGAATATTTTGCAGGGTGTCCAACAGCAGTGTGGCGAAAGGAACCTGCCACACCAGGCGCATGCCGGTGGAATTGATCGCGGAGGCAATCTCAATGCGCGAGCCATTAAGATTGACACTGGCACTGTCGGCCGCTTCTTTTTCCGCGCCACGCAGGGCTGACGGTGCGTTATCCTGTTCCAGACGGAAACTATCCAGCGGCATCGTGGGTGGGATAATATCGTTAACAGGCAAATCAAACGCAACGACCGTTGCCAGATGGCCCGGCTGATTAAACGTAGTACGTAACGTAAAGTAATAGCCATTTTGCCAGGCGAGGCGGCGCAGAGAGGAAAAACTTTCCCGCTCGTCCAGTGAATTGGCCTGCTGTAGCATCTCAGCGCGGCGGGAATCCACAATATTGCCTACGTTCGATTCTTTAAACCCGGAGGAGAGATCTTTCAGGGGCAGCGTTGAGACCAGAATCAAGCTGTTGTCCTGGCCGTTGAGATAATACATCGACCAGGGCACCGTTTCTGCGCCCCATAAGGTGTCGAGATAGGTTGACATCCGCTGGGTCATTTCCAGCGTCGAACTGTCGTGCGAGCCAAAAATAAGCGCTTCGGTTTTCCGGCGCGGTTTTTCAAGGTAGTACACATCCTGCTTCAGACGTGTTTCCTGTAACCCTTCTCCGGCGTTAAGCGGTGTGGCAGCAACGTTGTCATAAAGCTGCCAGGTGGCGTAACGCCAGGTATCAACCCGTTTATGGATTGCATGGGTGATGTCGACAACCTGATAGCTCTTATCTTTAAGCCAGGCGTTTACCGCGCTCTGGATCATCACACCCATTGTTACCAGTAATACAATGATCAGTAACAGGAAGTAGCGCGTGAGGCTCGTGGGCATTAAGGAAAACTTAGAAGGGCTCATTGTATCAGACTGACTCATTATGCATGTGTACCCGCACTGAAATAAGGAAAAACTCAGAGCCCGAGTGCAACTGAGAGACTGTATTGACCATGCTTTAGCGGCTAATCAACCCTGGCAAACTGATGTAAGCCTTTACGCTGCATGATTTTGTACTGCTGGCAGTATAAAGGGTACTGGCCGAATTTCCAGACTCTTAACGAGGTCGTTACGGACTTTTTACCATAGCAACAGGCTTTCAGCGTGCGCCGGGCATCTCTCATAACGACACTCTGTACCCTTCAGAAACGACAGCATATAAAGATCTGAGAGCACAAAATATCAAAAAAAAGGTGCTCAGACGAAGCGGTAATTATCACACTAAGTTATTAAAATGATTAATTAATAGTCGTTATAATTTCTTCTGGGTAGTACATCTTCAATGCAGAAACGTAAAGAAAGGTAAAAAAAAACCGGACGCGAAGCATCCGGTGGAAATAGGGGTAAACAGACATTCAGAACTGAATGACGGTAATAAATAAAGTTAATGATGATAGCGGTATCTATTCTAGTCGCCTTAGTGGTATTTGTTTTGGCAATCAGTGCTATAACCCGATCTGGGTATAATACATTGATTGTAAATGGAAATATTTATATTTTGATTATTGATGCGTAAATCTTTAGCTATTTGTGGCAAAAAAAAGTTCCCGGAAATTCACAAAATGAAACATCTACATGGAAAACTGAAACATCTTAGAAGTTTTCGTATCATATTCCAGTTGGATTATTCTGTATTTTGCCGCAAAATGGTTTCGCCGACGGGTTAGTGGGTAACCAATAACCAGTAAAGCAGTGGCAACTAAAAAAAGCATATAAAAGGCATATAACAGAGGGTTAATAACATGAAAGTTAAAGCACTATCCCTCCTGGTACCAGCTCTGCTGGTAGCAGGCGCAGCAAATGCGGCTGAAGTTTATAACAAAGACGGCAACAAATTAGACCTGTACGGTAAAGTTGATGGTCTGCACTATTTTTCCGATGATGACGGTAGCGACGGCGACCAGACCTACGTGCGTATCGGCTTCAAAGGTGAAACCCAGGTTAATGACCAGATCACCGGCTACGGCCAGTGGGAATACCAGGTTCAGGGTAACACTGATGAAGGTTCAAACGATTCCTGGACGCGTGTTGGCTTCGCGGGTCTGAAATTTAACGAAGCCGGTTCTTTCGACTACGGTCGTAACTATGGCGTTGTTTACGATGTGACCTCCTGGACCGACGTTCTGCCTGAGTTCGGCGGCGATACCTACGGTGCGGACAACTTCCTGCAATCTCGTGCTAACGGTGTAGCAACCTACCGTAACACCGACTTCTTCGGTCTGGTAGACGGTCTGAACTTTGCTGTCCAGTATCAGGGCAGCAACGGCAATACCAGCGGTGAAGATGCCGGTGGCCGCAGCGTGCTGCGTCAGAATGGTGATGGTTTTGGTGGTTCTTTAACTTACGATCTGGGTTCTGGTTTCAGCGTGGGTGGTGCGGTTGCCAGTTCTAAACGTACCTCTGACCAAAACGATCTGCCGGGTATCTACGGTAACGGCGATCGTGCGACCACCTACTCTGGCGGCCTGAAATATGACGCTAACAACGTCTATCTGGCAGCGCAGTATACTCAGTCTTATAACGCAACCCGTTTCGGTGGCAGCAGCGGTGCTGACGCGTACGGTTTTGCTGACAAAGCGCAAAACTTTGAAGCCGTGGCTCAGTACCAGTTCGACTTCGGCCTGCGTCCGTCCGTAGCTTACCTGCAGTCCAAAGGTAAAGACGTGAATAATGGCGTCGTTAACTATGGCGATCAGGATCTGCTGAAATACGTTGATGTAGGCGCGACTTACTACTTCAACAAAAACATGTCCACCTACGTTGATTATAAAATCAACCTGCTGGACGACAACGACTTTACCCGCGCAGCGGGTGTAAGCACTGACGATATCGTTGCGCTGGGCCTGGTTTACCAGTTCTGATGTGCTGACTTATCGATAAAGGGCCTGCGGGCCCTTTTTATTTGCGCACGGATCGATCGTTCTAAAACCGATGAACAGGTGTACTCTTACGCTCCTCAGTAAGAGGATAAAAATCAATGGAAACCACTTTTTTTCGCGCGGCGTTTTTGACCGCCGTTGTTTTACTTACCGGGTGTGACAATGCGCCGGTTTCTGCCCCATCCAGTGCCACGCCACCTACCGTACTGGAAGGGAAAACCATGGGGACCATGTGGCGGGTTAGCGTTATCAACGTAGAGCCTGAGCAAAAAGAGACCCTACGGCAAAAAATTCAGACCCAGCTTGATGCTGATGACCAGCTTCTTTCGACCTGGAAACCAGACTCCGCTTTAATGCGCTTTAACCATTCGCAGAGTACGACTCCATGGCCTGTCAATGAAGCGATGGCAGACATCGTCACCGAGGCACTGCGCGTTGGCGATAAGACGAATGGGGCGATGGATATCACCGTGGGGCCGCTGGTGAATTTATGGGGCTTTGGTCCGGATAAACAGCCGGTATCTACCCCGGACGATGCACAAATCGCCGACGCCAGAGCGCGTACCGGTCTCCAGCATCTCTCCGTTATTTCTCAGGCCGGGCAGCAGTATTTGCAAAAAGATATAGCCGATTTATTTGTTGATCTTTCAACGGTAGGAGAGGGCTATGCAGCCGATCATCTTGCCAGGCTAATGGAGCAGGAAGGCCTGTCTCGTTATCTGGTTTCCGTCGGTGGGGCCCTGGTCAGTCGCGGTATGAATGGTGAGGGCAAACCGTGGCGGGTGGCTATACAAAAACCGACCGATCGGGAAAATGCCGTTCAGGCAATTGTGGATATTAACGGCCACGGTATCAGTACTTCCGGTAGCTACCGCAACTATTATGAACTTGACGGCAAGCGTATCTCTCACGTTATCGATCCCCATAGCGGACGACCTATAACGCATCAACTGGTGTCGGTGACGGTGATTGCGCCCAGTGCGCTGGAAGCCGACAGCTGGGATACCGGCCTGATGGTGCTGGGGCCCGAGCAGGCAAAAGAGGTGGTCCGCGAGCAGGGACTGGCGGTTTATATGATAGTTAAAGAGGGAGATGCCTTCAAAACCTGGATGTCACCTCAGTTTTCCGCCTTTTTGCTCAGTGAAAAAAATTAAAAAGCAAGATTGTCGGTTTTTAATGGTCGGTGTTTTGCCAGAGTAGAGCTACCCTTATAGCAGGAGCCTGCTTATGAAACATCACACCATTAATGAAGATGAGCGCTGCTGGCAGGCGGTGCTCGATCGCGATACCCGCGCTGACGGTCAGTTTGTTTTTGCCGTCGTGACAACGGGCATCTTTTGTCGTCCTTCCTGCCGGGCGCGCCACGCGCTACGGCAAAACGTGCGTTTCTACGCTGATGCACCGGCGGCGCTGGCTGCCGGTTTTCGCCCCTGCAAACGCTGCCAGCCAGCGGGATTGTCACCGCAAATGAAGTACGCCGATCTGGTGGCGCGAGCCTGCCGCCTTCTGGAGCAGGACACGCCGGTCACGCTGGATAAACTGGCGCACGCTCTGGGAGTCAGTCCTTTTCATTTACACCGTCTGTTCAAATCGGCTACCGGCATGACGCCTAAAGCCTGGCAGCAGGCACACCGCGCCCGGCGTTTGCGTGACGCGCTGACAAAGGGTGAAGCTATTACCGAGGCGGTATTGAACGCCGGGTTTTCCGCCAGCAGCGCCTTTTATCGTCATGCCGATGCCACCCTCGGCATGACCGCGCGTCAGTACCGCAGCGGGGGCGACGCGCTAAGCATCCGCTATATTCTTGAACGTTGTTCCCTGGGGCGATGTCTGGTTGCCACCAGCGAGCGTGGCGTATGTGCGATTTTGCTGGGTGAAGATGATGAGGCGCTGACGGCTTCACTGAAAGCGATTTTCCCACTGGCGCAATGTAGGCCAGGGGACGCGGAATTTATTGCACAGCTGCGTCAGGTGATTGCCCGACTGGACGGTAATCCTGCGCCTCTTACACTGCCGCTGGATATTCGTGGCACGGCTTTCCAGATGCGCGTCTGGCAGGCATTGCGGGACATTCCCGCCGGTGAGACCCGAAGTTATCAACAAATCGCGCAGGCAATTGGTCATCCCCGCGCCGTGCGTGCCGTTGCCAGCGCCTGCGCGGCGAATAAACTGGCATTAGTGATCCCTTGTCACCGGGTTGTCCGGGGAGATGGATCGCTCTCTGGCTATCGCTGGGGTGTGGCGCGAAAAGCCGCTTTATTACGCCGCGAAACGCAGCAGGAGGAGTAATGCTCGATCTGTTCGCCGATGCTGAACCCTGGCAGGAGCCGCTGACCTCCGGCGCAACCATTCTGCGCCGTTTCGCCCTCAGTCGTGCAGCCTCGTTGCTGGCGGCGATCGATGAAGTCGCCCGCATCTCGCCGTTCCGCCAGATGATCACGCCCGGCGGCTATACCATGTCGGTGGCGATGACCAACTGTGGGCCGCTGGGCTGGACTACCGACAGCCGGGGTTACTTTTATTCTCCTCGCGATCCGCTAACCGAGGCGTTCTGGCCGCCATTGCCAGATATCTTTCGTACGCTTGCCGATGACGCGGCAACGGCGGCAGGTTATCCCGATTTTATTCCGGATGCCTGCCTGATCAACCGCTATCTGCCAGGAACAAAGTTGTCGCTACATCAGGACAAAGATGAAAAAGAACTTCGCGCACCCATTGTATCGGTGTCGTTGGGGCTACCGGCCATTTTTCAGTTCGGGGGCCTGAAACGAAGCGATCCTCTGCAGCGCACGTTGCTGGAGCATGGAGATGTTGTGGTATGGGGCGGTCCATCGCGGCTTTTTTATCATGGCGTTCAGCCGGTGAAAGAGGGCGATCATCCTGCCACCGGACGCTGCCGCTACAATCTTACTTTCCGTCAAACGGGCATAGTTGAATAAAAATAAGAATTATTCTTGATGTCAGCGGCGAGCAGTTTACACTGCTGGCTGATTTTGTTGCGGATGATATTTATGGAACTTCTCCTGCTTGTCTGGCGTCAGTATCGCTGGCCGTTTATCGCGGTCATGGCGCTGAGTTTAGTCAGCGCTGCGCTTGGCATTGGGCTTATCGCCTTCATTAACCTGCGTCTGATCGAATCTGTAGACACAACGCTACTCGTGTTGCCGGAATTCCTCGGGCTGCTGGTGCTACTGATGGCAGTAACGCTTGGCTCACAGCTGGCGTTGACGACGCTCGGCCATCATTTTGTTTACCGCCTGCGCACCGAATTTATTAAACGCATCCTTGATACTCAGGTTGAGCGGATTGAGCGGCTGGGCAGCGCGACATTGTTGGCAGGGTTGACCAGCGATATTCGCAATATCACTATCGCGTTTGTTCGCCTGCCTGAGCTGGTGCAGGGGATCATCCTGACCGTAGGTTCAGCCGCCTACCTGGCAACGCTCTCCACAAAGATGCTGCTGATTACCGCGCTGTGGATGGCATTAACCATCTGGGGTGGCTTTGTGCTGGTTGCGCGCGTGTACCGGCATATTGCCACATTGCGTGAAACCGAAGATAAGCTCTATCACGATTATCAAACCGTTCTTGAAGGCCGCAAAGAGTTAACGCTTAACCGCGAGCGTGCGGAGCATATTTTTAATAACATCTATGTGCCAGACGCGAAAGAGTATCGCCATCATATTGTTCGCGCCGACACCTTCCATCTGAGTGCGGTGAACTGGTCCAATATTATGATGCTGGGCGCAATCGGGCTGGTGTTCTGGATGGCAAACAGCCTTGGCTGGGCCGATACCAACGTTGCGGCCACCTATTCATTGACACTCTTATTCCTGCGCACGCCGCTGCTTTCCGCGGTTGGCGCATTGCCGACGCTGCTTAGTGCTCAGGTTGCATTTAATAAACTCAGAAAATTCGAGCTGGCCACGTACCAACCTGAATTCCCACAGCCGAAAAGGCATTCTCAGTGGCAGACCCTGGAGCTACGGGATGTAACGTTCAGCTACCAGGAGAATACGTTCTCCGTGGGGCCGATTAACCTGACGCTCAATCGCGGTGAGCTGGTATTTCTGATTGGCGGTAACGGTAGCGGTAAATCCACCCTCGCCATGCTGCTGACCGGGTTGTATCAGCCGGTATCCGGGCAGATTTTACTGGACGGCATGCCGCTGGCAGCAGACAGTCCGGAAGACTACCGGAAACTTTTTTCGGCGGTATTTACCGATGTCTGGTTGTTCGATCAACTGTTAGGCGCAGAAGGTAAGCCTGCCGATCCGCAACTGGTTGACCGCTGGATAAAACAGCTGAAGATGGACCATAAACTGACGCTGGATAATGGCAAAATCCTCGATCTCAAACTGTCGAAAGGGCAGAAAAAACGCGTGGCGCTACTATTGGCACTGGCGGAGGAGAGAGAAATTATTCTGCTGGACGAGTGGGCTGCCGATCAGGACCCGCATTTCCGCCGTGAATTTTATCAGGTTATTCTGCCGTTGATGCAGGCAATGGGCAAAACCATTTTCGCCATCAGCCATGACGATCACTATTTTATCCATGCCGACAGACTGCTGGAAATGCGTGACGGCCAGCTTGCTGAGCTAACCGGCGAGGAACGGGCCCAGGCTTCGCGAGATGCCGTAGCCCGTACGGCCTGAAAACAGTGCCTCCTGTTCAACAGGAGGCACCACCGCTTATTTTTTCCGCACTCATTCACTCCGTTTATCATTAATGGTCAACGCCGCGCTATGCTTAATGCGCCAGGCACCTTGCCTGACGTAATAAAATGACCCAAGGATCTCCCGATGTCCGTTTCGACAAACAACAGCGCCCGGTTGCGCGATGAAGAGCGTGCGCGCCTGATCTGGCTGCTCACCACCGATAAAGCCATTACCTCCTCACTGCTGAATAAATTAACCCTCGTTGAGCAGTTCGACAGTGGCGCGCTGGAAAATCAAATTGCCGAAGTTGGCGTTCTGGTTGAACACCTGAAGCCGGCCGATCTTGCTGACACCCTGGAAGCCCTGCCAGCCGAAGAACGACGCGCGCTATGGCTGTTGATTAGCGAAAATAAGCGCGGGCAGGTGTTACTTGAGGCCTCCGAAAACGTCTGGGACGATCTTATCGATCAGATGAGTGATAAAGCGTTGCTGGAAGCGATGAATACGCTTGATATTGATGAGCAGATTTATATCGTTCAGCACCTGCCGCGCAACCTTACGGGCCGCCTGCTGGCTACGCTGTCTCCGGCTGAACGTGCGCGCGTACGTCAGGTAATGAATTATGATCCCGGCAGCGTTGGCGCGATCATGGAATTTGAAGTCATTACTGTGCGCCCGGACGTGACGTTGGGTACGGTCCAGCGTTATCTGCGCCGGCTGGGCAAGATGCCTGAGAATACGGATAAACTGTTTGTGACCGACAGGGAAAACAAACTGCTTGGCGAGCTGGAGCTAAAAACGATCCTGATTTCCCCTGCCGGGATGAAAGTTGGCGATGTAATGGAGCGCGATATCCTGGCCTTCCATCCCGACGAAAACGCAGAAAAAGCCGCGCGAACCTTCGAGCGTGATAACCTGATAAGCGCAGCGCTGGTCGATCCTGCCGGCAAGCTGATGGGCCGTATTACCATTGATGAAATTGTTGATGTGGTATATCGCGAGACGGATAACGATTTGCGTCAGATGGGCGGCTTAAGCGGCGATGAAGACGTTTTTGCCCCGGTGCATAAAGCGGTAAAAACGCGCTGGGCGTGGCTGGCGGTCAACCTGTGTACCGCGTTTATCGCCTCGCGGGTGATCGACGGTTTTGAACATACCATTTCAAAGCTGGTGGCGCTGGCCTCGCTGATGCCGATTGTCGCGGGCATCGGTGGCAATACCGGTAATCAGACCATTACGATGATCGTGCGGGCGCTGGCACTGCAATATATTCAGCCTGGCAACTTTTCCTTTCTGATCCTGCGCGAGATGGGCGTTGCGCTGATCAACGGTCTGGTCTGGGGCGGGATCATGGGCGGTGTGACCTGGGCACTGTATGGCGATCCGGCGCTGGGCGGGGTGATGATGCTGGCAATGGTGCTGAATCTGCTGGTGGCTGCGCTAATGGGCGTGCTGATCCCAATGGTGATGACCAAATTCGGTCACGACCCGGCGGTCGGCTCAAGCGTGATGATCACTGCCATCACCGATACCGGGGGCTTTTTTATTTTCCTTGGTCTGGCGACGATTTTTCTGCTTTAAGCCGGTATTTTCGCTTAATGTGGTACGGTACCACCGCCATGGTCATTACGCCCGCCAGCACGCCGATCGCCAGATTCCCCGTTGATACGGTGGCGGCGACGGTCACTACCATCACCACGGTTTCCGGCCACGGCGTGCTTTTCAATGTGCCGGGCTGGATACTGTGCCAGCTAAAGGTTTTTAGCGCGACAATCACCATGATCCCCGCCAGTACCGCCATTGGAATTTTTGCCATGACCTCACTTAATGCCGTCACCAGCAGCAGGAGGACGATCCCGGCGGCGAGGGTAGAAAGGCGGCTACGTGCGCGTCCCATCTCCACGTTCACAATCGTTTGACCAATCATCGCACATCCGGCGATACCGCCATAAAAGCCTGCCAGAATGTTGGCGATACCGAGGCCCGTGCTTTCCCGATGCTTATTCGAGGGGCTAATGGTCAGATCGTCCACCAGTTTTGCGGTCAGTAGCGACTCCATTAATCCGACAAAGGCAATGCTTAATGCGCATGGCCAGATTATGTTCAGCGTCGTGAGATCCAAAGGCACCTGCAGCTCGCTAAGGCCAGGCAGACCACCGCTCATTGAACCTGCATCCCCCACGGTGGGCAGCAGTTGGCCGGTGGTAACGGTAAAAATCGTCAGCAGCACAATGGCAATCAGCGGCGACGGAATACGTTTTGTCAGGCGCGGTACCCACAGGACAATCAGCAGCGTCAGCACAAACAGCCCGATGACCAGCGGATTCCGGCTCCAGAAGTGGGGAATCTGAGCGAAAAATATCAATATTCCCAGCGCATTAACGAAGCCGGTCATCACCGCCTGCGGGATAAATCGCATCAGGCGCGCCATACCGCTCAGGCCAAAAATAATCTGAATAATTCCTGCCAGAACTACCGCAGGCAGAATATAACCCACACCGTGTTGGTGAACCATTGGCCCGATGACCAGTGCTACAGAACCGGCTGCTGCGGTCACCATCGCCGGACGCCCCCCGAGCACGGACATAGCGAGACACAATACAACTGAAGCGATCAGGCTCACTTTTGGGTCGACGCCGGCGATAACAGAAAAAGAGATGACTTCCGGGATCAGCGCCAGGGCCGTGATCACCCCGGCCAGAGATTCGCGCAGCAGTAACGCGGGCGAACGTATTACGCCTGCAATGGTACCCGGTTGGGCAGGTGAGAAAGACGATTGAGTTTCAGGCATACCGATCCGCAAACAATATAAAGGCATCCATAACAATTAACAGGCGTCCGTGCGGAATATCACAAAACGCAGGATAGTAACGGCTGGCTCAACGCAGGACCAGCATTTTTTATCATTTGCGCTTTTCAGTTATTAAACATTTTTATAACTATCCATAAAACTAAATTTAAAGTTTAAACAATATTTAATTTGTTAAGCGGCGGTGATAACGTGGAAACCCCGAATCGTTTCACCTGCATATCTCAGAACGTGAGTTCCGTAAGGCAATTACTACGATGAAAAGAAAAACGGCCATCAACAGTGTCGGGGAGAAAGATCGGCTTATGAACGCCATCGCCGCTTCCCGTGAACAGGTTACCGATGTGTTGTTAATTGGTGGTGGCATCATGAGCGCCACGCTGGGGACGTATCTACAGGAACTGGAGCCGACGTGGTCTATCACCATGGTTGAGCGCATGGAGAGTGTTGCTCAGGAAAGCTCAAATGGCTGGAATAATGCCGGTACGGGGCATTCTGCCCTGATGGAACTGAACTATACTCCGCAAAACCCGGATGGCTCCGTCAGTATTGAAAAAGCGGTACAAATTAATGAGGCCTTTCAGCTTTCACGTCAGTTTTGGGCGCATCAGGTCGGGCGCGGCGTTCTCAGGCATCCGCGCAGTTTTATTAATAGCGTACCTCACATAAGCTTCGTCTGGGGCGAGGAACATGTTAATTTTCTGCGTGCACGTTATACGGCGCTTCAGCAAAATCCGCTGTTCCAGGACATGCGGTACTCGGAAGATCATCAGCAAATTAAAGACTGGGCACCGCTGGTGATGGAAGGGCGTAATCCCCAGCAAAAAGTGGCGGCAACGCGCACCGGCAATGGTACAGACGTCAATTATGGCGAAATCACCCGCCAGCTTATTGCTGCGCTGCAGACACGGGATAATTTTTCTTTGCAGCTCAGTACGCAGGTCCGGGACTTTAGACGTAACGCTGATAAAAGCTGGACCGTGCGGGTATCCGATACGCATAACCCTAAAATCAGCCGTTTGATCCGGGCAAAATTCATTTTTATCGGTGCGGGCGGTGCAGCGTTAAAATTGCTACAAAAAACCCGTATCCCACAGGCGAAGGACTATGCGGGTTTCCCGGTGGGCGGACAGTTTCTGGTATGTGAAAACCCTGATATTGTCGGGCACCATCTGGCAAAAGTGTACGGTCAGGCTTCCACCGGCGCACCGCCGATGTCGGTTCCTCACATTGATACCCGCATAATTGACGGTAAGCATGTAGTGCTGTTTGGACCCTTCGCCACTTTTTCGACCCGTTTTCTCAAACACGGCTCGCTGTGGGATCTGCTCAGCTCTACTAACACTTCAAACCTGCTACCGATGATCCATGTCGGGATGGATAACCTTGCGCTGGTGAAATATCTGGTCGGTCAGGTCCTGCAAAATGATGAGGACCGCTTCTCGGCGTTACGTGCTTATTACCCGCAGGCGAAGAAGGCTGACTGGCGGCTATGGCAGGCCGGCCAGCGAGTGCAGATTATCAAACGCGAGGCGAAAACGGGGGGAGTGCTGCGACTCGGTACCGAAGTGGTATGTGACGATGAAGGCACGGTGGCCGCTCTGTTAGGTGCTTCTCCCGGTGCTTCGACTGCCGCCGCCATCATGCTCGAGCTGATGGAAACTGTGTTTGCGCAGAAAATGGCATCGACGGCGTGGCAGGAGGCGTTAAAGCAGATCGTACCGGGCTATGGAATACCCTTTAACGGACGTCAGGCCACTTCGCAGGAGATGCTGGCCTGGACCAGTAAGGTGCTGGAACTGGATTATGCCCTGCCGTGTCAGCCGGATGCGATACCGCAGACGCCACGCGCGCTGCCAGTCGTGAGCATCGCGCCTGTTGCAGATATCGCGCTGTAAAATAGTGAAAGCGCCCGACACCAGGGGCGCTTACTCCGCTACCAGCCACATATCGGCTTCGTCGAACATCTCTTCCAGCATGCGGTTCAGTTTTTCCCGATCGCTTTTACTGGCATCGCTGTTCAGCCCGTTGGCCTGCATGGGTTTTACCCGCACGTCAGCGTCGGGAAAGAGTCGATGAACGCGACGCGTCAGTTCCTCAAGGATAATTTCCCGCGCGTTGGGAAGGCCAGCCACGTTACGCTTATCATAAACCAGTTCTACAAACATTTTACCGCCTCTGAAATACTGTCTTTATGTACAGCAATTTACCAGCCGCGGCGAGAAAGTACAGTGCTTTCGTGGGCTTTTTGTGCGCAGGGTCATCGGTCAATACAGGTCAATCTTATTATGCCAGAACATGGCATCATCGCCATGTTCTTACAGCGCTATTTGTCATTGTGTAAGTAAAGCAATTACGTATCTGTTAGTAGTAACGAGCGACCATAACCCCGTCCTTCAACGGGGCATTATAAAAGCGGTGTTCAGGATCACTATGGTGTAAAAGCCGTGGGTAGGGTCGATTGGGAACGTAGAGATAAGGCGATATACAATAAGGAAATGAGAGTATAAAAAAACCAACCTTGCGGTTGGTTTTTTAAGGGTTCTTTGGTCGGCACGAGAGGATTTGAACCTCCGACCCCCGACACCCCATGACGGTGCGCTACCAGGCTGCGCTACGTGCCGATTTGTGGGCTAATACTACCTCTTTCACCGACGATTGCAAGCCACCAACCTACTGACTGATTTATAATTAATCAATTAGTTAGCAACAAACCGTTTTTCGTCCGTCAGCACTTGCAACAGCAAACTCATTTGCGGTTTATGGTCGTGTATTTTCTCACCCCGGGCGTTCCAGGTCTTATAGTCGCCATTGTGGCTCAGCACGACCGTTTCCTGCGGCGTGGTGATCGCCAGCGTATTGCCGCTGGCTGCCGTTACCCAGTTATAACGACGAGTCACGCTGAACAGATCCTGGCCCTGAGAATATTCATTAGCTGGCGTAGTGACCCGTAGCAGACGCTGCATCAGCGTCGCCATTACGTCTTTATGGTCGGTGAGGGTGTTTATACGCTGCGCAGGCGTTCCCGGCCAGTGAATGACCAGTGGAACCTGAAGGTGGGCGCGAGACCAGTCAAACTCATTACGCTGGTTATCCAGCGGGACGCCGTGACCCGCAGTGATAATCACCACCGTGTTATCAAGCTTGCCAGAGGCTTTCAGGGCTTCCAGTACGCGGGAAATCTGCGTGTCGACGTCAGCGGCGGCCCGGGCATAGCGACGGGTAAAGGCTTGCTGATTGCTCTCATCGACGCTGGTACCATTCAGCGCGATCCATGAGAACCAGCGATTATCTTCCTGGGCGTAGCGATCGAGCCAGTTGATCCACTGGTTAGCTGTTTGTGTATCCGACTGCGTCCTGGCTGGAGGCAGTGAAAAATCAGACAGCAACGCCTGGCGATAAAGCGGGCTGCTAAAGCCGTCGGACGAGAAAAGACCTAACTGATAGCCCTGTTGATTTAGCGCAGTGACCAACGCAGCAGGAATTCGCGACGAGAGTACGCCATCCATATAGCCTGGTGAAATACCATAAAACAGGCCGAAAATGCCGTTGTCGGTGCTGTTCCCCGAGCTCATGTGCTGAGTAAAGTTAATATTCTGCTGGGCGAAGCTGGCAAGCCATGGCATCTGCTGTTCATAGCGTGAATAGTTGAGACCGTCCACGGTGATCAGCAATACGTTCTGGCCGGTACCCATATCGCGATAATGCAGATCGCTTAGCGGATACTGAACGGAAACGGCTTCCGGATCGCCCTGCTCGATCAGTCGACGCTGATAATCCTGTGCATCCAGCAGCCCGTGTTTCTCCAGGAACCGACGAGCGGTCATCGGGTAGGAAAGCGGCAGGTTAGCGCGCTGCATGGTGATCGGGCGATAGAAATTGGCGTCGGCCCAGATATAAATGCTGTGCGAGCCAATAAAGGCGACGAAAAACAGTGCCACCACCGGCCGGGCATAGCGTCGCCGACGCGTCAGGCTGCGCAGCTTCTGCCAGCTCCAGGTGGCAAACAGCATTTCAATCAGCAAAATCACCGGCACGCTAATAAACATGAGTTGCCAGTCGCGGGCGGTTTCATTTTGATCGGGATTAAACACCAGCTCCCAGACGATGCGATTAAGATGCAGGTGAAAGCGCGTGAACACTTCGCTATCAATGAGCAGCAGCGTCATCCCGCAGGTCGCAAGGATAGCGGAAATAAAACGCATCAGCCGCTGCGACATCACCACGAACGTCAGCGGGAAAAGGATCAGCAGGTAGGTAGCGAACACCAGGAAACTGAAATGCCCGACAATACTCAGGTACGAATAGATCCGCCCGGCAAGCGTGGTCGGCCAGTCGGCGACAAAAAGATAGCGGCTGCCGATCGCCGTTGCCAACAGGATGTTGAACAAGGCAAACCAGTGCCCCCAGCTAACCATCTGGGAGACTTTTTCACGGTAGCGCTGACGATGAGTCACCATATGCAGTCGTTCGTTTTCCTTAGTGCGCCTGTTCGTCGCTGACCGAGGATTGCAGCGCCTGGGCAAAAGAACGGGCGATAGCCTGACGCTGAGCCGGTGCGACGCTGGTATTAATCAGATTCGTCACCATGTTTCCCAACACCATCAATGAAAGATCGGTGGGGGTTTTGTGTTTTTCTAATACATTGACCAGCTCGCTCAGCAGTTGTTCAACGTGTTCATCACTATAGCGGGAGTGTTGTGGCATAAATCAAAATCAGTCTGTTCATGAAAGGGCAACATATTACCGTAGCAACAGCTTTTTTTCCCCTTTTTTTCACCTTACACTGTGGGGCCCGGCGGTGGTTGAATACCGTTCGGTCTAAAAGGAGAGTTTACCATGAGTCTGGATATCAACCAGATTGCCCTGCATCAGTTAATCAAACGTGATGAACAAAGCCTTGAGCTGGTGCTGCGCGATTCATTGCTTGAGCCAAATGCCGCCGTCGAAGAAATGATGGCCGAGCTGCACCGGGTCTATAGCGCCAAAAATAAAGCTTACGGTTTGTTTAGCGAAGAGAGCGAACTGGCGCAGGCGCTGCGTTTGCAACGCCAGGGCGAGGAAGATTTCCTGGCCTTCAGCCGTGCGGCAACCGGGCGACTGCGCGATGAGCTGGCGAAATATCCGTTTGCTGACGGTGGCATCGTTCTGTTCTGCCACTACCGTTATCTGGCGGTGGAATATCTGTTAGTCGCTGTGCTGAACAACTTAAGCAGCATGCGCGTTAATGAAAATCTGGATATCAGTTCCATTCACTATCTGGATATTAATCATGCGGATATTGTCGCCCGTATCGATCTTACTGAATGGGAAACCAACCCGGAATCCACGCGCTACCTGACGTTCCTCAAGGGGCGGGTAGGGCGCAAGGTCGCCGACTTCTTTATGGATTTCCTCGGTGCCAGCGAAGGGTTAAATGCTAAAGCGCAAAACCGCGGTCTGCTGCAGGCGGTGGACGACTTTACCGCCGAGGCTCAACTGGACAAAGCAGAACGCCAGACCGTGCGTCAGCAAGTGTATGATTATTGCAGCGAGCAGCTTCAGGCGGGGGAAGAAATTGCCCTGGAATCATTGTCAAAAGAGCTGTCCAGCGTCAGCGACGTCAGCTTCAGCGAATTTACCGCTGAGAAAGGCTATGAGCTGGAAGAGAGTTTCCCGGCAGACCGTAGCACGCTGCGTCAGCTCACCAAATACGCCGGTAGCGGCGGTGGATTAACGATTAACTTTGACGCATTACTGCTTGGTGAACGTATTTTCTGGGACCCGGCCACTGATACGCTGACCATTAAAGGCACGCCGCCGAATCTGCGCGATCAGCTTCAACGCCGTACTTCTGGTGGAAAGTGAGCCTTCAGCCATAAAAAAACCCCGCCGGAGCGGGGTTCTTCTTAACTTGTCAGCGATTACGCGCGAACGAAGTCGATGTGAGACAGTTTTGGCTTGAACGGATGACGCTGTACAGCCTGAACTTTCACGTTTACTTCTTTGCCATCGATAACCAGAGTCTGCACTTCGCTGTAGAATTCAGCTTTAGCTTGCAGGTTCATCACTTTGTCGTGATCCAGTTCGATAGCGATCGGAGCTTCAGTTCCACCGTAAACGATAGCCGGGAACTTGTTAGCTGCGCGCAGGCGGCGGCTCGCACCCTTACCCTGCTCTTTACGTACTTCTGCGTTGATAGTAGACATTTATTTCTCTCTTCATTAAATCCTGCTACAGGCGACCCAGTAACAGGTAAGCGATCTGCTTTGCGTATGCAAAAGCGGGCGGTATTCTATACCTGAACGCCTGTCACAGCAATGAAAAGCGCGATTAACCGCGTAATTCATTCGCCCGCCGGAAACGGCCGGCGTAGTCAAACAGCTTTTCGCGCACCTGCCAGTACTGACCCTTCTTACGTGCCACCACAAAATCCGGATGGCGGAGCAGGGATTGCTGAGCGACGAGATCCGCTGCAGTGCTCCAGCGTAGCGGCACGCCGGGTGTGCGGGTATGCGGACGAATAAAAAGCTGTTCGAAAGCGGTCCGCTGTGCCGGGGTGTGCAGACGGAAACGTTCACTGACGTCGGCACCATCTTCATCGTAATACGTGATTTTTAGCCATTCCCCTTTTTCGTCGCTGCCGTATTGCAGGGCCATCCCGCCACAGCGTAGTACCAGCGCATCCTTTAATTTCAGCGCCGCTTTCAGCATATCGTCGGGATCAACCAGCACCGTATCGCACTCACGGCAGCGGCGGGCGGCAATATCATTTTCGGCGTTACATTGCGGACAATTTTTGAAGCGAAAACGATAGTCGCACTGTTCGCGATGGCCTTCGTCATCCTCAAACCAGCCCTGGCAGCGGCGACCGAAATGCTCAATAAGCGTGCCGTCTGCAGTGGTTTTCCCCCAGAACGTATTGGCAAAGCCGCAGGCAGGGCAAAAAACCTGTACCGGCACGTTGTCGCTCTTGCCTTTTGGCGCACCTACCTCTGGGGCATATAAATCGTGTGGGTTGCCCGCATAATCAAGAATCAAGCAGTCGATCTTGCCTGGCGAGAGGCGCAGTCCACGACCCACAATTTGCTGATACAGGCTGACCGATTCCGTAGGACGCAGAATAGCGATTAAATCCACATGTGGCGCGTCAAAGCCTGTGGTCAGTACCGAGACGTTGACCAGGTAACGAAACTGCTGCGCCTTAAATGCGTTAATCAGCTCATCACGCTGTGCACCCGGTGTTTCGCCGGTAATAAGCGCAGCCTCATTAGCGGGCAGCAGGCCAAGGATTTCCCGCGCATGCTCGACGGTGGCGGCAAAAATCATTACCCCTTTGCGCGACTGGGCGAATTCAATAATCTGGCTGATGATGTGCGGCGTGACCCGCTGCTGTTTTTTCAGCTCGCGGTTGAGATCCGCCTCACTGAAAAGACCATTACTTTGCGCCTGAAGGCGGCTGAAATCGTAGTGGACGATCGGCATATCCAGCCGCTCTGGCGGCGTCAGATAGCCATGTTTAATCATATAGCGCAGCGGCAGCTCATAAATACAGTCGCGGAACAGCGCCTTTTCATCACCGCGCACCATCCCGTGGTAATGAAAACGATAAATCCAGCCTTTGCCGAGACGAAAAGGCGTGGCGGTAAGCCCTAGCAGCCGCAGGCGGGGGTTCGCCGCAGATAAATGCGCCAGAATTTGTTGATACTGACTGTCGGTATCATCGCTAATGCGGTGGCATTCATCGACAATCACCAGGGAAAACTCGCCCTGGAATGCTTCAAGATTACGCGCTACCGACTGTACGCTACCAAAAACCACTTTACCGTGACTCTCTTTGCGCTTCAGACCAGCGGCGAAAATATCTGCTTCCAGCCCCAGCGCCAGATATTTAGCATGGTTCTGCTCGACCAGTTCTTTAACATGGGCAAGCACCAGTACGCGCCCACGCGCCACTCTTGCCAGTTCGGCAATGACCAGGCTTTTACCGGCCCCTGTTGGCAGTACAATGACTGCGGGTTCCTGATGCCTGCGAAAATGGGCGAGGGTGGCATTCACCGCTTCCTGCTGATAGGGACGAAGAATAAAGGTCATAATCATCTTAAATAGTACGCCACGGTGCTTTTTCCCTTGAGCGGCGGGCATTGCCCGCTATACTGGGGGGTGTAACACCGCTTCTTTTTTCGGACAGCGTAGTCCGACTCCAGGCATAATTACAGGCAAAAATAATTCATGCGACTTGATAAATTTATCGCTCAGCAGCTTGGCGTAAGCCGTGCTATTGCCGGGCGTGAAATTCGTGCCAACCGTGTCACGGTAGATGGCGAAATAGTAAGGGACAGCGCCTTTAAACTTCAACCAGAACATGAGATAGCCTACGACGGCAACCCGCTTGCCCAGCAGCATGGCCCGCGCTATTTCATGCTGAATAAACCGCAAGGGTACGTCTGCTCCACTGACGATCCGGATCATCCGACGGTGCTTTATTTCCTCGACGAGCCGGTGGCTTACAAGCTGCACGCTGCAGGCCGTCTGGATATCGACACCACGGGACTGGTGCTGATGACCGATGATGGCCAATGGTCGCATCGTATCACGTCTCCACGCCATCACTGTGAAAAAACCTATCTTGTGACGCTGGAATCGCCGGTAGCAGAAGACACCGCAGAGCAGTTCGCCCGCGGTGTACAACTACATAATGAAAAAGATCTGACTAAACCTGCCACACTAGAGGTCATTACCCCAACCGAGGTACGTCTGACCATTAGTGAAGGACGTTACCACCAGGTCAAACGCATGTTTGCGGCGGTGGGCAACCACGTGGTGGGCCTGCATCGTGAACGTATCGGCGGCATTGTACTGGATGCCGATCTTGCGCCGGGTGAATACCGTGCGCTGACAGAAGACGAAATTGCCAGTCCTGGCATGCCATAACAGGAGTTACGGGTGACGACAAAGCAGCGCTCCTCGCTGGGTATCGTGTTTATTCTTGGCCTGTTGGCCATGCTGATGCCACTTTCGATTGATATGTATTTGCCTGCTTTGCCGGTCATTTCCGCGCAGTTCGGCGTGCCCGCCGGTAGTGCACAAATGACGCTCAGCACCTACATTCTTGGTTTTGCGCTCGGTCAGCTGCTTTACGGGCCGATGGCGGATAGCCTTGGGCGTAAGCCGGTGATCCTCGGAGGCACGCTGGTTTTTGCTGCCGCCGCCGCCGCGTGCGCGCTGTCGCAGTCCATCGACTA
Source organism: Superficieibacter electus (assembly GCF_002915575.1). Classification (GTDB taxonomy): domain Bacteria; phylum Pseudomonadota; class Gammaproteobacteria; order Enterobacterales; family Enterobacteriaceae; genus Superficieibacter; species Superficieibacter electus. The sequence goes on along the minus strand of NZ_PQGD01000001.1, from coordinate 311,268 downwards.
CTTAATTATTATGCGCTTTTTCCATGGCCTGGCGGCGGCTGCGGCTAGCGTGGTGATTAACGCCCTGATGCGCGATATTTATCCGAAGGAAGAATTTTCGCGCATGATGTCGTTCGTGATGCTGGTGACGACCATTGCACCGCTGGTGGCCCCGATGGTGGGAGGGGCGGTGCTAATCTGGTTTAGCTGGCATGCGATTTTCTGGATACTCGCGATTGCCGCGCTACTGGCCTCGGCGATGATTTTCTTTTTTATCGACGAGACGCTGCCCGTTGAGCGACGGCAGAAATTTCATATTCGCACCACCGGGGGCAACTTTGCCTCGCTGTTTCGCCACAAGCGCGTATTGAGCTATATGCTGGCCAGCGGATTCAGTTTTGCCGGGATGTTCTCATTTTTAAGCGCCGGACCGTTTGTTTATATCGAGCTTAACCATGTCCTGCCACAGCATTTTGGCTATTACTTTGCGCTGAATGTGGCTTTCCTGTTCGTCTTAACCATCGTTAACAGCCGATTTGTGCGGCGGGTCGGGGCGCTTAACATGTTCCGCGCCGGGCTGTGGGTGCAGTTTGCCACAGCGGTGTGGCTGGTGGTATGTGGGCTTTTCGATGTCGGCTTCTGGTCGATGGTGGTGGGGGTCGCGGCGTTTGTCGGCTGCGTGTCGCTGGTGGCGTCAAATGCAATGGCGGTGATCCTGGATGAGTTTCCGCATATGGCGGGAACCGCCTCTTCTCTGGCCGGCACCTTTCGCTTTGGCATTGGCGCGATTGTCGGCGCGCTGCTGTCGCTGGCGACGTTTACTACTGCCTGGCCAATGATCCTCTCTATTGCCTTTTGTGCAGCCAGTTCTGTCCTCTTTTGCTCGTACGCCAGCCGCAGTAAAAAGCGCGCCCGCTAATCTTTTCCGGGGACGTTATCACGTCCCCGTTCCTCTGATTACGCCTTAATTGTTTATTTTTTGTAAAATCAATTTATGTAAAAAGTCACGTTAATGTTGTTAAAAAGGTTGTTTTAGATCACAAAAAACGGTACATATAGCGCCAAAAGGCTCCTGTAACGCTGATTAAACTCTCGATAATTGAGCTGCTTGACCCTTACTGGTTGTGGATGAAAGCGTTTTCTTCAGGATGCACGACGAATTGTCAACCATGTGTTAATATTGATGTGAATCAATTGTTAATTTTTACTGCTTCCGGGGATACTAAAGTGACGCATCAACAACTCTCTATCGTTCACCGTTTGCCGCAGAGCTATCGCTGGCTGTCGGGATTTGCGGGTTCCAGAGTTGAACCGATTCCGCACAGTGCGCCACCCTGTGAGAACTGTCTTGTCGCGTTAAAACTGCTGAGTCCGGACGGAGATAACGCCTGGCCGGTGATGCATACCCTGAGCCAGGCATTGAGTGATATTGAGGTCGATTGCTCCGTGCTTGAATGCGAAGGCGAGCCTTGTCTGTTTGTTAACCGACAGGATGAGTTTGCGGCTACCTGTCGGCTAAAAAATTTCGGCGTGGCGATTGCCGAGCCATTTTCAGGGTACAATCCTTTCTGATTGTCAGCTTAAGGTTAATAGCTGACGGGTATAGTCCTGTTGCGGCTCACTAAAGACGCGTCTGCACTCGCCTTGCTCTATCACTTCCCCCTGACGCAGTACGATCACCTGATGGCACAGTGAGCGTACGACGTGTAGATCGTGGCTGATAAAGATATACGCCAGCCGATGCTTCTCCTGTAATGATTTCAACAGCGTAAGGATTTGGGCCTGCACGGTGCGATCCAGCGATGACGTTGGTTCATCAAGAATAATCAGCTCCGGTTTCAGAATCAGCGCGCGGGCAATTGCGATTCGCTGACGCTGTCCACCTGAGAACGCCGCAGGATAACGATGGCGCATTTCCGCATCCAGGCCCACTTCCTGCATCACCGCAATCACCTGCTTTTCACGCTCCTGTACGCTCAGAGTCGGTTGATGTACCCGCAATCCTTCCTCAATAATTTGCAGTACGTTCAGGCGTGGATTAAGTGACGAGTTGGGGTCCTGAAATACGACCTGAATACGATGACGTACTGGCAAAAGTTGTTTACGGCTGAGCCCATTCAGCGGTTTACCGTCAAACAGGATACGACCTTTTGAGGCAATTAGCCTGAGCAATGCCATGCCGGTAGTGCTTTTCCCCGAGCCCGATTCGCCAACCAGTCCCAGAGCTTCACCCGGGCACAGGGAAAAACTCAGGTTCTTCACCACACGATTGTGATCGACAACGCGTCGTAGCAACCCTTTACGCACCGGAAATTCGACGCACAGATCGTCTACCTCAAGCAGAGGCGTATTTTCTGCTGGCAGGGGCACCGGATCACCCGATGGTTCACTGTTCAACAGGCGTTGAGTGTAGGGATGTGCGGGGGCAGCAAATAACGTAGTGGCGCGGTTCTGCTCGACGCAGCGGCCGTTTTGCATCACCGCCACGTTATCTGCCAGCTTACGCACTATGCTCAGGTTATGGGTGATGAACAGCAGCCCCATATTGAGTTCCTGGCGCAATTCGCGCAGCAGTTTAAGGATTTGCGCCTGCACCGAGACGTCCAGTGCGGTGGTCGGTTCATCGGCAATCAGTAACTCCGGGCGCGTTAACAGCGCCATGGCGATCATGACTCGCTGGCGCTCGCCGCCCGAGAGCTGGTGCGGATAATCCGCGAGGCGACGGGCGGCATTGCGGATACCTACACGATCAAGACAGGTAATTATTTCTCCACGAGCGGCTTCTCTGCGCATTCCGCGGTGCAGGGATAACACTTCATAAAGCTGTTTTTCCAGCGTATGCAGCGGGTTAAGTGAAACCATGGGTTCCTGAAAAATCATCGCGATCCGGTTACCGCGAATACCGCGCAGCGTGTGTTCATCCGCATGTAATAATGACTGGCCATGAAAACGGATATCGCCCTCGGGCCAGCTCACTGGCGGGGAGGGAAGAAGACGCAGGATTGACAGCGCCGACACCGTTTTACCTGAGCCGGATTCGCCCACCAGCGCCAGCGTTTCGCCGGCTTCCACCTGAAGTGAGAGATCGCTGACCACGGTGCGGGTTTCACCCTGCTGGGTAAACGCAATTGAAAGCCTGTCGATGGCTAAGAGTGGATGCGTCATCTTACACCGCCTTATTAGGATCGAAGGCGTCGCGCACGGCTTCACCAATAAAAATCAGCAGCGTTAGCAAAATCGCTACCGACAAAAACGCCGTTATGCCAAGCCAGGGAGCCTGTAAATTATTCTTGCCCTGCAACAGCAATTCACCCAGCGAGGGCGAGCCGATTGGCAGACCAAAGCCGAGAAAATCCAGCGACGTGAGGGTGGTTATCGAGCTGCATAAAATAAACGGCAGAAAGGTGAGGGTGGCGACCATTGCATTGGGGAGCATATGGCGGAAAATAATTCCGCTGTCGCTCACGCCCATTGCTTGTGCGGCACGGATGTAGTCATAGTTACGGGTGCGCAAAAACTCCGCACGCACAACGCCGACCAGCGCCATCCAGCCGAAAAGCACCGTAATGCCCAGCAGCCACCAGAAACCTGGCTGGATAACACTTGAGAGCAAAATGATTAAAAACAGCGTCGGCATGCCCGACCAGACTTCAATAATACGCTGACCCCACAGATCAATCTTGCCGCCGTAATAGCCCTGAACTGCACCCGCCACCACGCCCAGTACGCTGGTACATAACGTGAGCATCAGACCAAACAGCAATGAGATCCGCGTGCCGTAGAGAATGCGCGCCAGCACATCTCCGCCATTGGCGTCAGTTCCCAGCCAGTTTTGTGCCGAAGGTGGTGCGGGAAAGGGTTTGTCGCTGGAAAAATTGATGCTGTTAGCACCAAAGCGAATGGGAGCCCACACGACCCAGCCGTGTTCGGCGAGCTGTTTTTTTAGCCACGGGTCCTGATAGTCTGCGGCAGTAGTAAACGGGCCGCCGAAATCACGTTCGCTGTATTGCTTTAACACGGGCACATACAGGCTTCCCTGATACTGCACCAGCAGCGGTTTATCATTGGCGATAATTTCTGACAGCAGGCAGCAGATAAAAATCACCATAAAAATCCACAGCGACCAGTAGCCGCGACGATTATGGCGAAAGCGTGCCCAGCGGGCCTGGTTGATGGAGTTTAAATGACGCATCAGCGGCCCTCAAAATCAATACGCGGATCGACAAATGTATACGTGATATCGCTGAGAATGTTCAGCAATAGCCCTACCAGGGTAAAGATATAGAGTGTGCCAAACATTACCGGATAATCGCGGGAGATGGTCGATTCATAGCCCAACAGCCCCAGCCCATTAAGGGAAAACATGACTTCAATTAATAATGAGCCGGTAAAAAACATACTAATAAAGGTGGCCGGGAAGCCCGCGATCACCAGTAGCATGGCGTTACGAAAAACGTGTTTCCAGAGGATATTCTTCTCACTAACGCCCTTTGCTCGCGCCGTGACTACGTATTGTTTGCGGATCTCATCAAGAAACGAATTTTTGGTCAGCATTGTCAGCGCGGCAAAACCCCCTATCACCGTCGCCAGCACGGGCAGGGTAATGTGCCACAAATAGTCGGTAATTTTCTGATACCAGGGAAGGGTATCAAAGTTGGAAGAAACCAGACCGCGCAGCGGGAAAATGTCGTAGTAGCTGCCGCCGGCGAAAAAGACAATCATCAGAATGGCGAACAAAAACGCCGGGATCGCATAGCCGATAATAATAAATGCGCTACTCCAGGTATCAAACCGACTACCGTTTTGCACCGCTTTACGGATGCCAAGCGGTATGGAAACCAGATAAATAATCAGCGTGCTCCACAATCCGAGGGTGATCGAGACGGGCAGGCTTTGTTTGATAAGATCCAGCACCGACGCGCTGCGAAACAGGCTGTCGCCAAAATCAAAGCGCACGTAGTCCCACAGCATTTTGAAATAGCGTTCATGCAGTGGTTTATCAAAGCCATAGCGATGGGTGATTTCGGCGATCACTTCCGGGTCGAGGCCGCGTCCACCCCGGTAATGGCTTTCACTGAGGTTGCCAACGCCGGGGCGGGCACGTGAGGTACCGAGGCCACCATCACCCGCGCCCGGTAAGCCGCCCGTTTTACCCATTTCAATATTAGCGATTGCCTGATCGACCGGCCCGCCCGGCGCAATCTGCACGATAAAAAAGTTAATGGTGATAATCGCTAACAGGGTAGGGATCACCAGTAATAAGCGGCGAAGTAGATAAGCGCCCATGCCTGCTCCTTAACGTCTGGCTGCGGGTAATTTTGCCGCTTTGTTAACATCGTACCACCAGTTATCGAAACCCACTGAATAGAGCGGGCGCGTGGCCGGATGTGAAAATTTATCCCAGTAGGCCAGCCGGTCTTTCGCCATATACCACATGGGTAACATATAGTAGTTCCAGGTCAGTACACGATCCAGCGCACGTCCCAGCGGTAACAGTTTCTCTTCATTTCCGTGCGCGCGAATAATCTGTGCGATTAATGCATCAATGACCGGGCTTTGCACCCCCGGCGCGTTATAGCTGGAATTGATATATTCGGAGGCCCAGGTGATCTGTAAATCAGAACTCGGCCACGGCATCGCCTGTACCAACCGTGGCATCATGTCGTAGTCACGGTTACGCATGCGACTGGTGAGCTGGGAGTTATCAATCTGGCGGATATCCATGATCACGCCAATCCGCGCCAGATTGTGTTTAAACGCCAGCACCCATTGATCGTTACCGCCAGAGGGGAGCAGCAGTTCGAAGCGCAGTGGTTTACCGGTTTGACTATTCACCCGCTGCTGGCCTTTCATGACCCATCCGGCCTGGGTTAACAAATCGCTGGCTTTGAGCAGATTCTCACGGTCATAGCCATCAGCATTGGATTTTGCTGGCTGATAAACTGAGGTAAATACTTCAGGAGGCAGATCTTCTTTCATTGGGGCCAGCAGCGTCAGTTCATCCGCATCAGGATAGTGGCGAGCGGCATATTTTGTATTCAGGAAATAGCTGTCTGGCCGGCTATAGGCGTTATAAAACAGCGACTTGTTCATCCATTCAAAATCGAACGCCAGAGAGATAGCTTCCCTTACTTTTCTGTCGCTAAAAACCGGACGCTGAATATTAAAGGCCAGCCAGCGAGCATCCTGAGCGGCATCGCTTTCCATCTCTTCTTTAACAATATTGTGATTAGCAAAATTTTTGCCGATGTAGCGGGTAGCCCAGTTTTTGGCACTACCCTCAGTGCGAAAATCAAATGCACCGGCTTTAAAGGCTTCAAAAGCCACGTTGTCGTCCAGATAATAATCGTAGCGGAGGGTATCAAAATTCCAGCGTCCCCGGTTAACCGGAAGGTCGGCTGCCCAGTAGTCTTTCACCCGTGAGTAGGTGACATATTGCCCCATCCGCCAGGCGCTAATTTTGTAGGGGCCGCTTGCCAGTGGCGGCCGTGAAAGCGGTTCATTGAGCTTATGATTGCGCCAGAATTTTTCCGGCATCACCGGCAGCGAGAAGAGGCTTAACATATTTTCTTTGCCCGGCTGCGCAAGCTCGATGCGCACCGTAAGAGGGGCAATGGCTTTAAAGGTCGTTCCTTTGTAGATCAGGCGAAACTGCGGCACGCCCTCGGTCATAAATTTATTAAAAGTAAAAACGACATCCTGTGCAGTTATTGGCGTGCCGTCGTGGAATCTGGCCCGGGGAGTAATGTTCAGCTCGACCCATGAAAAATCATCGGCATAGCGTGCTGATTCCGCGACCAGGGGATAGTAGCTGCCCGGCTCATCATCTGACGTTGTGAAGAGCGTGTCGTAAAGCGCGCCTGTGCGCTCAGCCGGGTTGCCGCGCGTAGCGAAACGGTTAAAGTTATCAAACGTACCAATCGCCGCTATTGTCACCGCGCCGCCCTTGGGTGCCGCAGGATTGACATAATCAAAATGCGTAAAGTTGACGGCATATTTCGGCTCGCCGATAACCGCAAACGCAGTGCTTTCTTTAATGGTTTGCGCCTGAACAGCCAGGCTGAATAGCGCGGTGAGTAAGAAACAGAGGCGTACTAACATACCTTAACGGTCATCCTTTGTGTGCTCAGTTCCCCTGAACGGAACTATTATCCCTGAATAGTAATTGACGGCTGAGAAGAACGGAAATATTTTGCAGGCTCGTCATGTGCGGCCACCAGTTGCATGAGCGTTAGCGGGCGACTGATCCAGTAACCCTGAAGATAATTAACGCCACGCTCGCATAGCCAACTGGCCTGCTCGGGGGTCTCTACACCTTCGGCAACGGTGGTGAGATGCATCCGCTTTGCCAGCGATAATACCGTATCCAGTACCGGCGATGTTATGGTTTCTGTGCCGATAGCGGCAATAAATCCGCGATCGATTTTCAAATAATCAAAGCGGAAGCGCTCCAGATAAATGAGTGCGCTGTGCCCGGTCCCAAAGTCATCAATGGCGATGAGAAATCCCTCTTCATGCAGCCAGTCAAAGAGTTGTGTAGCGACTTTCTCATTAAGCATATCGCGCTCGGTCATCTCCAGCACCAGTTGAAAGTGACTGGCAGGCAGGGAGCTGACAAAGCTGCGGATATCCTGGCAAAAACTGTCAGCGTGCAAATGCCCGGGAGCAATATTGACCCCCAGCCGCGAGCCTGGCGGGAGCACATTTTGTAGGGTTAGTGCATCGTGAGCAATGAGTTTAAACAAGTGCCGGGTCAATGGCACAATCAAATTTTGCGTTTCAGCGAAATGAATAAAAACATCAGGGGGGATCTCGCCAGCCTCAGGGTGTTTCCAGCGCATCAGCGCCTCAACACCCGCAATTTTCATGGTGCTGGAATCAATAACGGGCTGATATACCACATAAAATTGGTTATTTCTGATGGCGGCAAGCAATTCTTTCCCGGGATGGCGGCGCAACGTAATAATATAAAAGCAGAGCACGCATGAAATCAGTGCGCTCATCACTGCCAACAGCAAAGTAAATTGCAGATTTTCTTTCGGCCAGGCACTGGCGTAGAGATAAACGTTGAGCGGTAACCCGTCAAGTCTTACCTCGCGAACCGGGGGCTGATTCAATTTATACGGGTCAACCAATTGATGCGAAAAAGAAGAGATCGCAACATGGTCAAAACCAACCGCAATGCCTGAAAAATCATCGCGCCGCGAAGGATAGAGCAGCAGCGGGGTCAAATTCGCATTTAGTGATGTGAACACACCGCTGTCTGCCTGCTGTGGATTACGCATCCATAAGGCAATCGCCGTTTTGCCAGGCATCATCGGCGTTCCCGGCAGAACGGAAATATCAATGGGTTTACGAATATCTATGCCAGGTACCAGATCATCAAGCGCTGAATCCATGGCCCCGGTGGCGGAAGAACAGACCACACGGCCGCGATTGATAAGTAAAAACGCGCGCACATTAAGCGTAAACGCTGCACGTGTCGTTAATTCAGAGACAATATCCGCACACGGATATTGCGTTAGTGGTTGTAGCGCGTCAATGGTACTGTGCAGTTCGTGAAAGGCATCGTTGAGATAGTGCTGCAGATGACCGGTAATATTATCAAATCGGGTCTCCCGCTCATGATATATAGCTGCAAAATGCGCACAGCCGACCAGCAAGCCAACCAGCAGCCCTGACAGAATACTGATCAACCATACCCGGCGGCCGGTTGAAAAGTAGTGAGTTAACATAAAGTGACACTATCCGAGACGATGGATGCGATTCCGCAATTGCGGTATTTCAGACATGGAACGTTGTAAGCATAGCTCAGACGTTATATCAGCAGGAGGCAGGCAAAAAAAAACACTGCGTAAGCAGTGCTTTTCTTTTGTTTTCTGTTGTCAGCCAAGGGAAAACCGACAACAGAAGACATCAAGAACGACTCAGGACACGGCGCGCTTCGTTATAGCGCTTTTTCCAGTAAGGCTCGTCCATGCTGGAAATGGTCACACCGCTGCTGGTGGATGCATGAACAAACTGGTTATTGCCGATATAGATACCGACATGGCGTCCCGTAGAACCTGCACGAAACAGCACCAGATCGCCAGTGCGCAAGTGATTGCGGGATACAGATTTGCCCATTTCCTGCTGCTCATAGGTTGAGCGGGGGAGATCCATACCAAACTGCTCACGGAAAGTACGCTGTACAAAACCGGAACAATCAATGCCTTTTTTGGTGCTGCCACCGAGGCGATAGCGTACGCCTTTCCAGTCAGCATACTGATCCATTAAGCGCGATTTAACATCAAGGTTACGCACCATGGATTCAAATTCATCCTGAGAGGCTTGCAGTGAAGAGGTATCTTCGACCACAGCATGCGTCTCAGGATGCATATTTTTTGCGGTATTCGTAGAACTACATGCAGAAAGCAAAGCCGCGACTGCTAACGCGGGGATAGCCCGCCAGATGTATCTCAAAATCGGCTGAGATGTGACCATGTTGTTTATTTTCCCTTGAAGTCCTTAACGAAGAAATCGTTATAAAAATGCCAACCGTGACGAGACTAATTACCTGCGCACAACGAGACAATTCTTTCTGTTCAAATTTGTGCTGAAACGCACAAATTTATCCAAACTGAGAATAATTTATCTCTGAAAGGCAAAACGTAAACGAGATTACCCTATCACCACCTGCATTGCGAGTGCTTTCAACCGTTTTTTTATAAGAAAAAATGATACAGAAAGTTAAAAAGTTGAATTGGCGTAAAAGTGAGCGATTTTGCATAATCAGACATCATTTCATTGAGTTACATTTGCATGACTATGACCAGACGATGACAAAGATGGCCTGATGCTGACAAAAGCTTAAAAACAGCGCAAATTAAAAACTAATGACAGACGATAATTATGGTTATTTATTTGTTAATTTTTTGTTTGTTTTTTCCAGGCAAATAATGATCCATAAAGCAAATCATTTTGTCACTTACCGGTGTTAACAATATCCAGGGCAGGGCAATGAGTACCGATGAGAATGAACCAATCACAATATCAGTCAACCAGTGAGCTCCAATCATCACCCGCGGGAAGGCGAAAATGACAAATATCAGTAGCGCCAGTTGACAAGTCTTTTGACCAAAATAGCGCCACATAAACGAACAGAAGATAAGCAGCATCATGCCGTGATCGCCCGGGAAGCTATCTTTTGAGGCATCTTTGGTTGAGAGCGGCAGAAAATCGCTGACCCGAAGTGCATCGTGGAAAAATAATGTCGGGCTGGCCCGCTTCACCGGCATCAATGCCTGAGCCAACTGGTTAACGATGATGGCGGTCAATAGCATCACCAGGCCAATGATGACGATTCGACGACGCTCAGACGGTGCGCCCCGTAACCAGAATCGCAACATGAGTGTGCCCATAGCCAACAGAGAGCAGCCATCAAAGGCACGGTTGTTAGTGATGGCCAGAAACCAGACCCAGGCGCGGTGATGAGCCAGTGGTCGATTAAAAAAATGAAAAATAGCGGAGTCAAGGGTAAACCATAACCCATGATTTACCGGCAGATACCAGCACAGGAAAAGAACAAATCCCGCTGCGTTCAGCAGCAGGATTCGGGAAAGTTGAATTTTCATTAAAAAAGGCCACGTATAATGTTAACGTCCGCAACCTTAGCGGGATCAGCTTAAACGAAGCTTCAACAGTGCGCTTTGCAGTGCATTCCAGTCTGCCTGCGCTTCAGTAATCAGTTCAATTCGGCTGTCCGGTGGAGCGACATTTTGAGTTTCAATGTGCAGGTCCTGCCCCTGCCGATTAATGCGCACCAGTCCTTCCGCAATGCGCATGACGCCTTTTACCCGGTCAACGGGAGCTAGCCGTGCCCACTCCAGTAGACCAATGGTGTCAAACTGCGTATCAGCATCGAAGATCCAGCCACAAGCCTGGTAACCTTGTCCGCTGTTGAGACTACGCTGCCAGCGCTGGTGTGCCGGTAAATTAAGTGCCGCAAGTCCTTTTTTGAGCGCGTGACCATGCGCATGTCCGGCAGCGGAGGGGAGCGGTGTCATATTCAGCCGGGGTTTATCCAGCAGCGCGGCAGGAATATTTCCCTGCTCGCTAAAAATCAGTTCACGCGAAGCGCCGTGGTGCTGCCACCACTTTTCCAGCGCCTGCTGGCTCTCTTCACTCGCCCGATCGGATTTATTTGCCACGATAATGTCTGCCGCCGCCAGCTGATCGCGGAAATTTTCATTATGTAGCGTCTTCTCATCCAGCAAGCTGCGAGGGTCCAGCACACAGAATGTAGCCTGTAATTCAATCCAGGGTTCATAAACCGGGGCAGTAAGAATGTCGAGGATCTGTTTGGGATGCCCAAGCCCGGTAGGTTCTATTAATAGCCGGTCAGGTTTACCCTGACGCAAGAGGGTATTTAGCCCGACCTGCATCGGCAGGCCATTGACGCAGCACATACAACCGCCAGGAATTTCTTTTAGCAGCGCGCCGCTTCCTGCTAGCAGCGCGCCGTCGATACCCACTTCACCAAATTCGTTGACCAGCACGGCCCATTTTTCATTCGCGGGTTTATTTGCCAGCAAATGCAGGATGGAGGTGGTTTTCCCGCTGCCGAGAAACCCGGTGATAAGATTGGTTTTAGTCACGTAAGCTCCGTACAATATAACAACTTTGTCACAGCTTACCGCAAAGCGTCTGACGGCGTTAATCGTTCAGTGTGTCTATCAGCGCAAGACGCGCCCCTTTCTCACATAAGCGCTGCCAGGCGCGTTGGATCGCCGCAACGAATGCCGTGTTTGCCGGCAGGTCGCTGGCAAAAATTTCCGTCAGCGACAGAAGGGCGGTTACACGCTGTGTTTCATCGCTGTTGGCAACGAGAGCGCGAATTTTATCGGCCAGCGGATCGCGCACTTCAATGGCGTTTCCTGCATCATCCGTCCCGCTCACATAGCGCATCCATCCTGCGATACCCAGTGCCAGTAAAGGCCAGGCGTCCTTACGCTCCAGGTGAATACGAACACTTTCCAGCATTCGCTGGGGCAGTTTCTGACTACTGTCCATTGCTATTTGCCAGGTACGATGTTTCAGGGCTGGGTTGGAGAAACGTTCAATCAGACTGTCGGCGTAGGCGCTCAGATCGACGTCAGTGATATTCAACGTCGGGGCCTGTTCTTCAGACATCAACCGACGGGCGGCGTGGCGAAATGGCGCATCCTGCATACAGTCACTGATATGCTGGTGCCCGGCCAGATAGCCCAGGCAGGCGAGAAAAGTGTGGCTGCCGTTTAGCATCCGCAGCTTCATCTGTTCCCATGGCATCACATCGTCAACCATTTGCACGCCCGCCAGCTCCCATTGTGGGCGGCCCGCAACAAAATTATCTTCAATCACCCACTGAATAAACGGCTCACAGCTAATCGCGCAGGGATCGAATACGCCCAGGTATTCAGCAATTTCCTTCAGTGATTCTTCCGTGGCGGCAGGCACAATGCGGTCTACCATCGTGGCAGGAAACGTCACGTTTTGTGCGATCCATGCCGCCAGTTGCGCATCGCGGCGTTGCGCCATCCCCAGAACAGCATTTTTAACAATATGCCCGTTATCAGGAATATTATCGCAGGAAAGGACGGTGAAGGGAGGAAGCCCGCGTTCACGGCGGCGTGCAAGTGCTTCTACCAGAATGCCTGGCGCGGAGTGCGGTTCAGAAGGATTAGTAAGATCGTGAATAATACGCGGCTGATTTTCATCCAGGCGGCCGGTGGCCGGATCGATACAGTAGCCTTTCTCGGTGATAGTCAGTGAAACAATCGCCACCTGTGGCTCACAAAATTTCTCGATAATCGTGGCGAGCGAATCCAGCTTTGCATTCAGGCATTCATTGACGGCACCCACAATCAGGGCCTCATTACCGTGCGCGCCTTTTTCCAGCACGGTGTAAAGATGATCCTGCTGGCGAAGCTGGCTCATCAATACATCGCCGCTGAACAGGCTAATTTCGCAGATACCCCAGTCGCCCCCTGTCACGTTCAGTACCTGGTGGGTCAGCAACGCCTGATGCGCGCGATGAAATGCGCCAAAGCCAAAATGGACAATACGGGAACGGAGTGGCTGTCTGTCATAGCACGGTAATTTTATGCTGTCAGGGAGGGCAACGGAGGCGATATTCTTCATTATTAATACACTCTTGCAACTAAAGGTTAACAAGTGACAGTGTAAAGTTATATGACAGCAAAATGAATTGGTGAGCCTTAAATATCGCGGTAATGTGAGCTGGATCAATCATCAGTCGGCGATAAATTGACGTTAAAAAGGAAACATGTATGGTAGTCATCATGAGTATTTTTTAATTGGTATAACAACTTGAGAGGGTGAGGCTATGGAGCAAACCTGGCGTTGGTATGGGCCTAACGATCCAGTATCGCTGGATGATGTGCGTCAGGCTGGCGCAACTGGCGTAGTCACCGCATTACATCACATTCCTAATGGTCAGGTCTGGCCGGTTGAGGAAATCAAACAACGCCAGGCCCTGCTGGCGGAAAAAGGGTTAACCTGGTCGGTGGTTGAGAGTATTCCGGTACATGAAGAGATCAAAACCCATACCGGGCAGTACGACACCTGGATTGCCAACTATCAGCAAAGTATCCGCAATCTGGCTGCCTGCGGTGTGGATACCGTGTGCTACAACTTTATGCCTATTCTCGACTGGACGCGTACTGACCTCGAATACACGTTGCCGGATGGCTCTAAAGCGCTGCGCTTTGACCAGATCGCCTTTGCCGCGTTTGAGTTACATATTCTTAAGCGTAAAGGGGCAGAAGCTGATTACAGCGATCAGGAACAGCAGCAGGCGCAGGCTTATTTCAACGCCATGAGCGGCAACGATATTGAAAAGCTGACGCGCAATATTATTGCCGGGCTGCCGGGAGCGGAAGAGGGCTATACCCTGGATCAGTTCCGCGCACGGCTGGCGGAATACGATCATATCGATAAAGCGCAGTTGCGTGAGAATATGGCCTATTTTCTGCGCGCAATTGTGGCTGTGGCTGAGGAGGTGGGCGTCCGTCTCGCAGTGCATCCTGACGATCCGCCGCGTCCAATCCTTGGGCTGCCGCGTATTGTTTCCACCATTGACGATATGCAGTGGCTGAAAGAGACCGTTGACAGCATTAATAACGGCTTTACGATGTGCACCGGCTCTTACGGCGTGCGTGCAGACAACGATCTGGTGCGGATGGTCGAAACCTTTGGCGATCGCATCCACTTCACCCATCTGCGTTCCACCTGCCGTGAAGAAAATCCTAAAACGTTCCACGAGGGATCGCACCTTCAGGGTGATGTGGATATGGTAGCAGTGGTAAAAGCGGTACTCACTGAAGAACTGCGGCGTAAAAAAGCAGGCGATCTGCGGCCGATCCCGTTCCGCCCTGACCACGGTCATCAGATGCTTGACGATCTGCGTAAGAAAACCAATCCAGGTTATTCCGCTATTGGTCGTCTGAAAGGCATGGCTGAAGTGCGCGGCGTTGAGCTGGCACTTAAACAAACGCTATTCCCTGAACTGCTGTAAAAAGTAAAAAGGCGATAGTGGCATACGCCGTTATCGCCTCAGAATGCTGACAAACGTTATACCGTGGAATGATGCCTGGCGGCGCTTCGCTTGCACAGGCCTACGGGTTACGTATAACTTATTGATATTGAAAATTTCGTTTGCCCGCGCAAGCGCAGCGCCGCCGGGCAACGTGGCAGGGTGTCTGCGTGCGGGAGACGTCGCCGGACACAGACCACGTAAACACTTAATCCGCGCGACCCATATAGCGACATTCTTCGATATGGATACGGATTTTTTCACCGGTAGTCAGATATTCAGGCACCTGAACCACCAGGCCGGTAGACATGGTTGCAGGTTTGGTGCGCGAGCTGGCAGAAGCGCCTTTAATGCCCGGTGCCGTTTCGATGATTTCCAAATCTACGGTTTGCGGCAGTTCCAGTGCCAGGAGCTGGCCATCCCACGTTAATACCTGCATATCCGGCATTCCGCCTTCCGGAATGAACTGAAGCTCTTCTTCAATCTGATCTTTAGTGAAGGTATAAGGCGTATAATCTTCTTTATCCATAAAGACGTATTCGTTACCGTCAACATAGGAAAAGTCAACGAAACGGCGGGTCAGGGTCACGGTATCCAGAATATCGTCACCTTTAAAACGTTCTTCAACCTTCAGGCCAGTACGCACATCGGAAAAACGCATTTTGTACAGCGTTGCAGCACCACGGGCGCTGGGTGACTGAATATCAATGTTTTTAACAATCAGCAACTTGCCGTTGTAATTCAGCACCATACCTTTTTTAATTTCATTCGCTCTTGGCATTGCAGTAATCCTGTTTACAGAGATGTAGAAAATATCGCGTCAAGGTACTCGCGCCGGGCCTTTCAGGCAAGTGGATTTGCAGGGTTTTGCTATCATCGTGCAAGAGATGATACTGTGCGATCTGTTGCCTGCCTGAAAAGAGAATTTTATGCAATGTCGTGCGGACTGCGGTGCCTGCTGTACAGCCCCCTCGATCTCCAGCCCGATCCCCGGCATGCCGGAGGGCAAGCCGGCGAATACGCCCTGTGTTCAGCTTGATGAGCATCTGCGCTGCAAAATTTTTGCCTCGCCGCTGCGACCAAAAGTGTGCGCTGGTCTGCAACCGGCAGCGGAGATGTGCGGCAAGACGCGTGAACAGGCGATGATTTTTCTTATCGAACTGGAAACGCTGACTGCGCCTTAAACGTCTTTAATCCGCATCAGACAGGCGAAACCCGCCACGCACATTCCCAGCGCAATCCAGAACACCGCATGGTAGCTCCACAGTTCTGCCACCACGCCCGCCAGCGATCCGGCGATGATCCAGCCAACACGCGTGGTATTACTGTAAAGCGTGGTCGCCGATCCTGCCTGCCCGGGCATCAGATCCTGAAAATAGAGCATCCCGATGCCCGCCAGAATACCAATATAAATAGCGTTCAGTAACTGCATAGCCAGCAGCAGGGCAGGGGTGTGAACCGTGAGCATACCTACATAAAACAGTAAACCGGCCACAATGGCGATACGCATCAGAAAGCGTTTACCAAAACGCTTCGCGTAGTATCCGGCAATCAACATCGTCGGGATCTCAAGCCCGGCGGCGGTCCCCATCATTAATCCTGCCAGTTTTTCCGGCAGGTGCAGTTCATTGATGATAAACAGTGGCATATTGATGATGTACAGACTATTAGTGCCCCACATCAGCGTACAAATCACAAACAGTAACAGGGCATCGCGACGGTTACGGCGCGGCGCTTCAATACTGCCTGAGGCCGCCACCTTCAGCTTCGGCATGGTGGGTAAAAACAGCCAGACCATCACCCCACACACGACAAACGCGACGGCGGCGCTGAGGTACATCACGGTAAAGCCAAATCCCATCGCCAGTGCATAAGCCAGCGGAGGGCCGATCACCCATGCCAGCGAGACCTGCGCGCGGAGAATGGAACTGAACATGACGGCTTCACGCCCGGTACGATCGGCATGTTCACGGGCGAGGGCAAACATTTGTGGGTTCGCCGTTGAGCCAAAACTGCTCAGAAATACGCCGATAAACAGCAAAATAAAATAATTGCGATTCCATGCGAATAACACGCATGCCAGCACGCCAAGCACGCAGCAAAAAACAATCAGACTTTTACGGTCGCCCTTACGGTCTGAGCGGCCCGCCAGAAACTGGCTCACCAGAATGCCGATAACGGCGCTACCGGTAAAAAAGAAACCGACCATCGCCGGACGGACATGCACCTCATTGGTCAAAAACAGACTGAGCGTCGGCGTTTGTAGCGCACCGGCGATACCGGTTAAAAAGGCAACGATCAGAAAGGAGGCGGAGGTGAAATCAAAAGCGCGCGGCGAGGCGGCGGCGGGATTATTTTGCATCAGTTTTTTTAAGCGTAATGGAGTGACGCGGGAGTTTACGCCGCCTGATTAAAAATAAACAGAGCGTGAAATCAAAACAGGCACGATAAATCAAAACGCATTTTCAACGCTGTTCCGCTTCGTTGCTGAACAAGCTGAAACTGAAGAATAATAACGCCAGCAAACTTCAGCAACTATGACCCCGAAAGGAATAAAATGTGCTGTACCTCTAAATTCTGTCATTCAAATCATAACATTTCTTGCAGGGAAAGCGGGAAAGCACCAGAATTCTTGAAACGTTTCAGCGTCATCTTACCATCAGCCGTTACCGGGATGGCGCATTTTTTCTCATTATAGCTGAAACGATTCAATTCAGCAGAGAGGAGACCCATGTTCCAGTTATCTGTACAGGATATCCACCCTGGCCAACAGGCAGGGAATAAAGAAGAGGCCATTCGTCAGGTTGCCGCCGCGCTCGTGCAGGCAGGTAATGTGGCTGAGGGCTACATTAACGGTATGCTGGCTCGCGAACAGCAAACGTCCACTTTCCTTGGCAACGGTATTGCCATCCCACACGGTACGACGGATACCCGCGATCAGGTACTAAAAACCGGTGTTCAGGTTTATCAATTCCCGCAGGGCGTCACCTGGGGGGAAGGCCAGACTGCCTACGTGGCCATTGGTATTGCTGCCAGTTCCGATGAACATCTTGGTCTGCTGCGTCAGCTGACGCACGTCTTAAGCGATGATTCTGTTGCAGAACAGCTGAAAACCGCGACCACGGCAGAAGAGCTACGTGCGTTGCTGATGGGCGAAAAGCAGAGCGAAATGCTGAAGCTGGATAACGACACGCTAACCCTGGATGTAGTTGCCAGCGATCTGGTGACGTTGCAGGCGCTGAATGCTGGTCGTCTGAAAGAAGCCGGCGCGGTTGATGCTGGTTTTGTGGCTCGCGCAATTACCGAACAGCCGCTGAACCTCGGTCAGGGCATTTGGCTGAACGACAGCGCTGAAGGCAACCTGCGCAGCGCCATCGCCGTTAGCCGTGCCGCTTCGGCCTTCGAGGTGAATGGTCAGCCAGCCTCATTGCTGGTCACGGTCGCCATGGCGGATTCGCAGCCAACGGCGGTACTGGATCGTCTGAGCCAGTTGCTTCTCACCAATAAAGCCGACCGTCTGCTTAATGCTGATGCCGCCACGTTGCTGGCATTGCTGACCAGCGACGATGCTCTGGCTGACGATGTGCTGAACGCCGAATTTGTGGTCCGCAATGAGCACGGTCTTCATGCCCGCCCGGGAACGATGCTGGTCAACACCATTAAACAATTTAACAGTGAGATTACCGTGACCAACCTCGACGGTAGCGGCAAGCCTGCGAATGGACGCAGTCTGATGAAAGTGGTTGCGCTGGGTGTGAAAAAAGGCCATCGCCTGCGCTTTACCGCTCAGGGCGAAGATGCTGAACAGGCGCTGACCGCGATTGGCGCAGCCATTGCCGCTGGTCTCGGGGAGGGCGCAGCATGAGCCGTCGCGTCGCAACCATCACGCTAAACCCGGCCTATGATCTGGTAGGGTTTACGCCTGAAGTCGAGCGTGGTGAGGTCAATCTGGTGCGTACGACCGGCCTGCACGCGGCAGGTAAAGGTATTAACGTTGCAAAAGTACTGAAAGATCTGGGTATTGATGTCACCGTGGGCGGTTTTCTCGGTAAAGATAATCAGGATGGCTTTCAGCAGCTTTTCAGCGAGCTTGGCATCGCCAATCGCTTCCAGGTCGTGCAGGGGCGTACCCGCATCAACGTAAAACTGACTGAAAAAGATGGCGAAGTCACCGACTTTAACTTTTCTGGCTTTGAAGTCACACCTGCTGACTGGGAACGTTTTGTCGCTGATTCCCTGAGCTGGCTCGGGCAGTTCGATATGGTGTGCGTCAGCGGTAGTCTGCCAACCGGCGTCAGCCCGGAAGCGTTCACTGACTGGATGACGCGCCTGCGCAGTCAGTGCCCGTGCATTATTTTTGACAGCAGTCGTGAAGCACTGGTCGCTGGTCTGAAGGCGGCCCCGTGGCTGGTTAAACCTAACCGCCGCGAGCTAGAAATTTGGGCGGGACGTAAACTGCCTGAAATGAAAGATGTGATCGAAGCCGCCCATGCGCTGCGCGAGCAGGGTATTGCTCACGTCGTTATTTCACTGGGTTCAGAAGGCGCGCTGTGGGTTAACGCGTCGGGCGAGTGGATCGCCAAACCGCCTTCCGTCGAGGTCGTCAGCACCGTTGGCGCGGGCGATTCGATGGTTGGCGGCCTGATCTACGGCCTGCTGATGCGTGAATCCAGCGAACATACTTTACGTCTGGCCACTGCCGTTGCAGCACTGGCGGTAAGTCAGAGTAATGTTGGTATTACCGATCGTACCCAGTTAGCCGCGATGATGGCGCGCGTTGACTTACAACCCTTTAATTAACAGCAGGAGAGGCATAATGAAAACGCTGCTGATTATTGACGCCGGTCTCGGACAGGCTCGCGCTTATATGGCGAAGACTCTGTTAAGTGCTGCGGCGCAAAAAGCACATGTTGAAATCACCGACAACCCGAACGACGCGGAACTGGCGATTGTTCTGGGCTCGGCCCTGCCTGCGGACAGCGCGCTGAACGGTAAACAGGTTTTTCTTGGCGATATCAATCGTGCGGTGGGGCATGCGGAGCTGTTTCTGAGCGAAGCTAAAGCGCAGGCCACGCCGTATACCGCTCCCGTCGCGGCTCCTGTAGCGTCCGCAACCCCAGCGGGTCCGAAACGCATTGTTGCTGTAACCGCGTGTCCGACGGGTGTGGCGCATACGTTTATGGCGGCGGAAGCCATCGAAACCGAAGCGAAAAAACGCGGCTGGTGGGTAAAAGTAGAAACCCGTGGCTCCGTAGGCGCGGGCAACGCTATTACGTCAGAAGAAGTGGCGCAGGCCGATCTGGTGATTGTGGCGGCGGATATCGAAGTGGATCTGGCGAAGTTTGCCGGTAAGCCGATGTATCGCACCTCTACCGGACTAGCGCTGAAGAAAACCGCGCAGGAACTGGATAAAGCGCAGGCGGAAGCCCGTCCTTATCAGCCTGCGGGGCAGACTCAGACGGGCGGCGAAACCAAGAAAGAGAGCGCAGGCGCTTATCGTCATCTGTTGACCGGCGTGTCTTATATGCTGCCGATGGTCGTGGCAGGCGGTCTGTGTATCGCGCTTTCCTTCGCGTTCGGGATTAAAGCCTTTGAAGTGAAAGACACCCTCGCGGCTGCGCTGATGCAGATCGGTGGTGGCTCTGCATTCGCGCTGATGGTACCGGTGCTGGCGGGCTTTATTGCCTTTTCCATTGCCGACCGTCCGGGCCTGACGCCGGGTCTTATCGGCGGTATGCTGGCGGTCAGCGGCGGTTCCGGCTTCATCGGCGGGATCATCGCGGGCTTCCTCGCGGGCTATGTGGCGAAACTGATCAGCACGCAGGTGAAACTGCCGCAGAGTATGGAATCGTTGAAACCTATCCTGATAATCCCACTGTTCTCCAGCCTGATTGTCGGTCTGGCAATGATTTACCTGATTGGCAAGCCGGTGGCGGGTATCCTGCAGTGGCTGACCGTCTGGCTGCAAAACATGGGCACCGCGAATGCCGTTCTGCTGGGCGCGATCCTCGGCGGCATGATGTGTACCGACATGGGCGGTCCGGTGAACAAAGCGGCTTACGCCTTTGGTGTCGGCCTGCTGAGTACCCAGACCTATGCGCCGATGGCGGCGATCATGGCAGCCGGGATGGTTCCACCGCTGGCAATGGGCGTGGCAACGCTGGTAGCCGGTCGTAAGTTTGACAAAGGTCAGCGCGAAGGTGGGAAAGCGGCACTGGTGCTGGGACTGTGCTTTATCTCTGAAGGGGCAATTCCGTTTGCCGCCCGTGACCCGATGCGTGTTCTGCCATGCTGCATTGTTGGTGGCGCGGTGACGGGGGCTATCTCCATGGCGATTGGCGCAAAACTGATGGCTCCGCACGGTGGTTTGTTTGTACTGCTGATCCCGGGTGCGATCACGCCGGTGCTTGGCTACCTGCTGGCGATCATCATCGGTACGCTGGTGGCGGGCCTGTCCTACGCGTTCCTGAAACGTCCGGATGCGGAGACAGTGGCGAAAGTCGCTTAATCTTGTTGGGTTGTAAAAAAAGGGCCGATTGTCGGCCCTTTAAATTGCTGACATAGTCATGGTCTTAAGACCGGGACTTTGACCTAATAAGGTCAGTGCAATTAATGGACTGATCGCCATGCTCAGGCACCCTTCTCCACAGCAATGCCAGTTTGAAACCTTCATCTTTGATGAACTGGTTCCCTAAGACCACCTGGTGCTCAAAATTAATGCTGTTATCGATTGAGTTCATCCGCGATACCATAAACACCTTTGCAATGCCGATAACGGCAGAACGACTATTGACCCGGTACGCCTGATTAAGATGATGTTGCTGGGATATCACCCTGGCATCACGTTAGAGCGTCATCTGGTGAAGGGAATCCAGGTAACAACGCCTACTACTGGTTCCAGCGCATGAACCTGACGAAGAAAACACAATACCTCCACTACCAGCAAGGTCCGTAGCCGCTGTTTCAATGCCAGTGACGCCTTCCTGAAGATTTTTGATCATATCGTAGAGCAGGCGCTGGCGTGTGGTTTGGCGGCCATAGAGTGTTACCGCAATGCAAAACTGAAAAATATCGCGCTCGTGACCTGCGATCGCTTATAATACAGAATTCGTACACTAACATGGAGGAATGTCAGCAGTCTGAGGGCCCGACTTGTCGGCCATTTTTAATGAAAAAATATAATACGATAAATGTGGCTGGTTTTTTGCGTGGGATAACAGGGGCTCATAGATATAATTTCGTGTAACTTTAGCAGTAATGTCAGGGGGAAAATATGCTGTATAGTATTTAAGCTCTTTTTCAATGTCGTGTTCATCGCGCTTTTGGGTTTTAAAAAAAATATCCCCAGTAAGGGAAATATTTATTGTAATTGGATTGCGATTATTGGCAAAATCTGCGCGACTTTTATAATATTTTACGAATACTTCGCCATTCTTTTGGTAAGCATAAAATATATTTGCATCATGTGGTTTTTTAAACTTTTGATTCAAAAAAAAAGCATCTGTAACTAGTTTGTTAATTCTGTCTTTATAAGATAAGTAAAAATATGTTTCGCTCATATCATTGTTTTCATAAATCCTGTTCCATTTCCCTTTATACATAATTGACTTCGCATTTCGTATCCATTGACCATTATTATCTTTATTTTTAGTATAGGTAATCATATTAATAACAAGGTGGTTGAGTATATCCTGATCGCCATAAATCTCAAATTCAGGAAGTTTTTTAAAACAACCGGGTAGTAAAAATATAAATAACAATATGGAAAAAATATGAAACATCTTAATCATTTGGCTTATTTTTCCTGTGATCATTGAAAATGCTTTGGTCGACAGACTTTACAAGGGCACCGTTCTTGAAACATTGCATAGGAAGTGCCTTTATGGGCTTTTTTTCATCTGGAAAAAGGGCATCCCACCCGTTATCTTCCTTATCAGCTACCATATATGTTGGAGAAAAAGACCATCCTATATTGAACGTTCGTATTAGTGATGTTTCTCTTATATCGGGATAGTATGAAGGGTATGTGTATTCTGTCTGTCCCCAAATATCAACATTTCTGAAATTGGCAAGTTTAGATAGTTTGCTGGCGAAACCATCGCCGGAATCTTTATCTTGGAAACTGCTACGACAACCATACATAACAAACATAGCACCTGTATCGGTCCAGTTGAAATTAATATCATCCCATCCCCGTACTATATTCAATTGTTGTGGGTAGCCGTTAACAGCAGGAGTGTTTACAGTATATTGAGTTGTCGGGCCATCTACTTTCCCTACGTGTGAAAATATGCCTATCTCTTTTACCTTTGCTTTATCTATTCCGCCATTTTGATCGATGCGGTTTGCTATAATTTTTTTGATTTGATCGAACCTACTGATTGATACGGGATAAACTTTATGTGTTTCTTTTTTATATTCTGGTGAATATAAAATATTAAAATAACGGGTCATACAAGACTCTTCAAAAAGTGAACATCGACTATCATCTTTTTCGTTAACCCAAAATAACAAGGTGAGCTCTTTTATCCGAGTTATTTTTTGGTGAATGATGTTGTTATCTTGTGTACTGGTTGTTCCAGTAGTCACTTTCTTATCTGGCATCGATTATTCATCCTTAAAATATTCATGACATTTATTAATCTGAGTGAACATCAAACTTTAGACGTTCACTCAAGTTATATTAAGCACAAATATCAGAATTACTATTATTTTTTACTCTTTCACCCTACCTTCTGCTGCGCCTTCAGCCACGCAATCTCTTGCGCCCAGATATCCGGGTTTACCGTTTCCAGAATTAATGGAATACCGTCGAAACGCTCATCCTGCATAATCCAGCGAAATGCGTCGTGGCCGATATTACCTTCGCCCAGGCTATGATGACGGTCAACCCGGCTGGCAAACTGGCTTTTTGCATCATTGAGATGCATCCCGCGCAGGTAAGTGAAGCCAACAATACGTTCAAATTCAGCGAAGGTTTTAGCCGTTGCTTCCGCGCTGCGTAAATCATACCCGGCGGCAAAAGCATGGCAGGTATCAATGCACACGCCAACGCGGGATTTATCCTCAACGCCGTCAATAATGGCCGCCAGATGTTCAAACCTGAAACCGAGATTACTGCCTTGTCCGGCAGTATTTTCAATCACTGCCGTTACGCCCTGGGTTTTTTCCAGCACGATATTAATAGACTCTGCAATACGCGCGAGGCATTCCTCCTCCGGAATCTGCTGTAAATGGCTACCGGGATGGAAATTTAATAGCGTTAACCCCAATTGCTGGCAACGTGTCATCTCATTTAAAAAGGCTTCGCGGGATTTTTCCAGCGCTTCAGCGACAGGATGACCGAGATTAATCAGATAGCTATCATGGGGCAGGATTTGCGCGGGGGAATAATGATATTTCTCGCAGGCCGCTTTGAAGTCTGCAATGTTTGCATCGTTTAACGGTGCAGCGCGCCATTGACGCTGATTTTTGGTGAACAGAGCAAAGGCGGTTGCCTCGATTTCAGCGGCACGAACAACCGCATTCGCCAACCCGCCAGCGGCGCTGACATGCGCTCCAACATACTTCATAACACACTCCTGATAAACCCGCCTGGGCAAGACGCTCTATCATAGCGGGTTAACAGGAGGAAGTTGTAGGGTTTATCTTAATAGCGAGTGGACTATCAGGTTGATCGCGCCACCACCAACAATCAGCCAGATGAACAGCGTCAGAGCCATAAGCAGCGGTTTGGCTCCCGCTTTTTTTAGCGCGCTAACGTGCGTGGTCAGACCGAGGGCAGCCATCGCCATCGCAAGGAAAACCGTATCAAGCGTAATCAGCGTATCAACCACGGCTTTTGGCAGCAGGTGGAACGAGTTAAAGATGGCGACAACAATAAACAGTACCGCAAACCACGGGATGGTAATTTTGTTCTTCTGCTCCCCGGAGGCGGGCGCTAATTGACGTACCCGCGCAGCCAGAATTAATAAAAAGGGAGCCAGCATCATGACGCGGATCATTTTGGTAATCACCGCTGCGTTTTCCGCCTGCGGTGCAACCGCATGACCGGCTGCAACAACCTGCGCGACTTCATGCATTGTCGAGCCGATATAGATCCCGTAATTTTCGCGGCTAAATTCTGTTGCCAGAAGATGATACATCGCCGGATAAAGGAAGATAGCGATGGTGCCGAAAATGACTACGGTTGCGACAGCAACGGTGACTTTACTGGCCTCGGCTTTGACTACCGGCTCTGTGGCCAGTACCGCGGCAGCACCGCAAATACTGCTGCCTGCGCCAATCAGCCACGTTGTTTGTTTATCGAGGCCAAAGAGTTTTTGCCCCACAAAGCAGGCGATGATAAACGTGCTGGATAATGTCAGGATATCAATCATCACGCCGCTGACACCAACATCTGCAATCTGAGCAAACGTCAGGCGAAAGCCATATAAAATGATCCCAAGGCGTAACAGGCGCTGTTTGGCAAATTGCACGCCATAATCGCAATGCGAGTTGATGCCAGAATATACGGTATTGCCGATAAGCATCCCGAGCAGGATTGCCAGCGTTAGCGCGCTAAAACCTGCGCCTGCGACGGCAGGGAACGACCCTGCCCATATAGCCACACTTACCAGGACGGCGCACAGCACCAGACCTGGAATGTATCGCCATACCTGGCGCTGCGGTGTGCTTGTTATTACGTCAGTCATAACCCTCTCCTTTATCTGTGAATAAGGTTATGCCGCAGCGGTATAAAAATGAAATTGATTATATGTTTATAATTAATCAGAATAAGTGGTAAGTGCTCTTTTCATCCTCTGGAACCGTCATGCATATTACGCTACGTCAACTTGAAGTCTTCGTGGAGGTGCATCAGTGTGGCTCTACAACGCAGGCGTCGCAAAAACTGGCGCTGTCCCAGTCGGCGGTGAGCGCGGCGCTGACCGACCTTGAAGGCCAATTGGGCGTGCAGCTTTTTGATCGCGTAGGTAAGCGGCTGGTCGTGAATGAACATGGCCGGTTATTGTATTCACGTGCGCTGTTATTGCTTGAAGATGCCGGTGAAATAGAAAAGCTGTTTAATGAGGATAACGGCGCGCTCCGTGTCTCAGCGAGCAGCACGATTGGCAATTATATCCTGCCAGAAGTCATTGCCCGATACCGGCATGACTTTCCCGAACTGCCACTTGAAATGAGCGTGGGCAATAGTCAGGACGTGGTGAATGCTGTGGCTGATTTTCGTGCCGATATTGGTCTTATTGAAGGTCCGTGCCACCATGTTGATATCATTGCCGAGCCATGGCTTGAAGACGAACTGGTGATCTTCGCCGCACCCTCATCATCCCTGTTCGACGCGCCGGTAACGTTGGATACACTGGCGGCTGCCCCGTGGATCTTGCGCGAGCATGGTTCCGGGACGCGCGAAATCGTCGATTTTTTACTGCTTTCCCATCTTCCCCAGTTCCATCTGGGAATGGAACTGGGCAACTCTGAGGCCATTAAGCACGCGGTACGCCACGGTCTGGGGATTAGCTGCCTTTCCCGACGCGTTATTGCCGAACAGCTGGCATCAGGGACGCTGCGGGAAATTGACACTCCTCTGCCACGTCTGACGCGCACGCTATGGCGCATTAGCCATCGCCAGAAGCGGCTGTCGAATGCACTGCTACGTTTTCTGGGCTACTGCGACCAATAATGCAATGCATGCTCTGTTCTGACGCCTGCCACTACCTACAATGACGATTCGCCAGAATCAAACGGGAATGCTTTACTTATAATCCCGGGATGATCATGAAGGTCTCTTATAACTGCGCATTTGTGCCGGATGAGGGCCGTTTGGTCTGCTACAATCGCGCCTCAATTTATGGATGGACAGTATTTTCCTATGGTTTCCCAAACTAAAACCACACAAGCGCCCGCGCTACGCCGCGAACTCAAGGCGCGTCATCTGACGATGATTGCCATTGGCGGCTCCATCGGTACAGGGTTATTTGTTGCTTCCGGGGCGACGATTTCTCAGGCGGGTCCGGGCGGCGCGCTGTTTTCCTATATCCTTATAGGTCTGATGGTCTATTTTCTGATGACCAGCCTGGGCGAGCTGGCTGCCTATATGCCGGTCTCCGGTTCATTTGCCACCTATGGGCAGCAATATGTTGAGGAAGGCTTTGGTTTCGCGCTGGGCTGGAACTACTGGTACAACTGGGCGGTGACAATTGCGGTCGACCTGGTTGCCGCGCAACTGGTGATGAACTGGTGGTTCCCGGACACGCCCGGCTGGATCTGGAGTGCGCTGTTCCTGTGCGTCATTTTCCTGCTCAATTACATCTCGGTTAAAGGCTTCGGTGAAGCAGAATACTGGTTCTCGCTGATCAAAGTGGCGACGGTAGTTATCTTTATTATCGTCGGCCTGATGATGATCCTCGGGATTTTCCAGGGCGCAGAACCGGCGGGCTGGAGCAACTGGAGCATTGGCGAAGCGCCGTTTGCTGGCGGCTTTGCGGCGATGATTGGCGTGGCGATGATCGTCGGCTTCTCTTTCCAGGGAACCGAGCTGATTGGTATCGCTGCCGGAGAATCTGAAGATCCGGAGAAAAATATTCCACGCGCCGTGCGTCAGGTATTCTGGCGTATCCTGCTGTTCTACGTCTTCGCGATTCTTATCATCAGCCTCATCATTCCGTATACCGATCCGAGTCTGCTGCGTAATGATGTTAAAGATATTAGCGTCAGCCCCTTCACGCTGGTCTTCCAGCATGCTGGCCTGCTCTCTGCGGCAGCCATTATGAATGCGGTGATCCTGACGGCGGTACTGTCAGCCGGTAATTCGGGCATGTATGCGTCTACCCGCATGCTGTACACCCTGGCCTGCGATGGCAAAGCGCCGCGCATTTTTGCAAAACTGTCGAAAGGAGGTGTGCCGCGTAATGCGCTGTATGCTACGACGGTTATCGCCGCGCTCTGCTTTCTGACGTCTATGTTTGGTAATCAGACCGTTTACCTGTGGCTGCTGAACACTTCTGGCATGACCGGGTTTATCGCCTGGCTCGGTATTGCTATCAGCCATTATCGTTTCCGTCGTGGCTATGTGCTGCAAGGTAACGATATCAACAACCTGCCTTATCGCTCTGGCTTTTTCCCGATTGGGCCGATTTTTGCTTTCGTGCTGTGCCTGATTATCACCCTGGGTCAGAACTATGAAGCGTTCCTGAGTGATACCATTGACTGGGGCAGCGTGGCGGCAACCTATATCGGTATTCCACTGTTCCTGATTATCTGGTTCGGCTATAAGCTCACCCGAGGCACACGTTTTGTGAGCTATCGTGAAATGACATTTCCCGAGCGGTTTAAAAAATAAATCTGTTTGTGAATAACCACAACCCGGCAAATGTATTGCCGGGTTTCAGCGTGTCGACAATCTTTATTGAGTGGAATAATGCAGGCCGGCGCATCGCTTGCGCAGGACTGCAATTGGCATAACCTTTTGATATTCAATCTGCTGTAGGCCGGGTAAGGCGAAGCCGCCACCCGGCACCGTTTTTGATTATTTCTGCAGATGCTGCGCGTGAAAGCGCAGGTGATCCTCAATAAATGAGGCAATGAAATAATAGCTATGGTCGTAACCCGGTTGGGTGCGTAGCGTCAGCGGCCAGTGGCGTTGGCTCGCCACGTCAGCAAGACGTGCAGGCTGAAGCTGATCGGCAAGAAATTGATCGCTGTCGCCCTGGTCGATAAGCACAGGCAGGTACTGCCCTTTGCCGGCAGCCTCCATTAATGCGCAGCTATCCCATTCCCGCCAGGCTGCGGTATCATCTCCCAGATACGTCCTGAAGGCTTTTTGCCCCCACGGGACATTGAGCGGATTAACAATGGGGGCGAATGCCGAAACGCTGGTGTATTTACCGGGATTTTTCAGCGCCATAATCAGTGCGCCATGACCGCCCATTGAGTGACCGCTGATAGCACAACGGTCACTGACGCTAAAGTTATCCTGAATCAACGTCGGCAGTTCATCGCGCAAATAATCATACATCCGGTAGTGCGTCGCCCACGGTTGTTCAGTGGCGTTCAGATAAAACCCCGCGCCTTTACCCAGGTCGTAGCCTTCATCGTCAGCCACGTCGTCACCGCGCGGGCTGGTATCTGGCATCACCAGCACGATGCCCAGTTCAGCCGCCACCCGCTGCGCGCCCGCTTTGGTGGTAAAATTCTCATCGTTACAGGTTAAACCCGACAGCCAGTACAGTACCGGCGGTGGCGTAGTGTCTTTCGTCGGCGGTAAGAAGATACTGAACGTCATGGCGCAATTCAGCGTCGCGGCATTGTGCCGCCAGCGTTGCTGCCAGCCTTCAAAACAGCGATGTTCCTCAAGCAGTTCCATTCTGGCTCCCTATGTTGTGATGTAAAACAATTTTAACATCATACAGGCGATCAATGTCCGGTGAGTAATTTTCACTTCCCCAATACTCATCCATACTGCATCATAAACATAACTTTACATTAACATTTGAGGTGGGCATGGCGCTGCGGATCGCGTTCAGCGGTTTTATTGTTCTGGTCGTGGCGATGGGAATAGGGCGTTTTGCCTTCACACCTCAGGTGCCGCTAATGATTGCCGGGGGCCAGCTTAATCTTACCAGCGCGGGCCTGGTTGCTGCCGTCAATTACCTGGGCTACCTGGTCGGCGCATGGGACGCCATGCGTGCACATCGGCATGTCGAAATGCGCCTTTATCTGGGCATTTTTGGCGTCGTGGCGCTCACTTTTCTCTCAGCGCTCGCTGATAATGCGCTGACACATGGCGTGCTGCGTTTTGTGATCGGCGCAATGAGCGGCTGGGCAATGGTGATGACGGCAGGCTGGACCAATGAACAGCTTTCCCGTTCGGGGCATGCCAGCCTGAGTGCTGCGGTGTTTGCTGGCCCCGGTGGCGGCATTGCGATAAGCGGCCTGTTGGCGGTGGCGATTCAGGCAAAGGCCCTGAGCGCCAGCGATGCCTGGCTGGTTTACGGCGTACTGGCGTTGGTTTTGGTTACCTTTATTGCCCGTTATTTACCGCGACCGGGCGCGCTTCATCGCAGCACAGAGATCCCCGAGCCGCTGCAATTGACCCCTGATCTTAAACGCCTGGTCTGGAGCTATGCGCTTGCCGGATTTGGTTACATTTTGCCGGCAACCTTTCTTTCGCAGATGGCGGCGCTACGCTTTCCCGGCAGTTTGTTTGCTCAGTTCGTCTGGCCGATGTTTGGCGTGGCGGCTATCGTCGGTATCGCCCTGAGTATCCTGACGCGTAAAACGGGCCACAGTTATCAGCGGCTGGCCATTGTTTTATGGTTACAGGCGATAGGTGTACTGGCCGCCGGGTTAGTGCCTGGCATGAGTGGTCTGGTGCTGGGGGCAATACTGGTCGGCGGCGGTTTTCTGTGCGCACTCCAGCTATCGTTACAGTACGGTCGCGAGCTGGCTCCGGAACATATCCGTTATATGGCGGGACTGCTGACCACGGTTTACGCGGTAGGGCAGTTAGTGGGGCCGGCAACCTCTGCGCTGTCAACCTGGCTTACCCATCGTCTGGAGCCTGCACTGGGCCTGGCGGGGATAACATTATTCATTGCAGGTCTGCTGGTATGGAAACCGCATAGTCAAAGGCAACAACAATTGCAATAATTATCATCGTGGATACTGGATTATGTGCGCCACCTCACGCACAATAAGTATGCACTTTGCTCAACCAAGGCAAAGGCCGCCACACCTGCAGGAGAAATATAACGATGTCATTACTCAGTAAAGAAGCTGCACTTGTTCATGAAGCGCTGGTTGCTCGTGGGCTGGAAACGCCACTGCGCCCACCGGTGCGTGACATGGATAACGAAACCAGAAAACGCCTGATCTCCGGGCACATGACCGAAATTATGCAGCTGCTCAATCTCGACCTGAGCGATGACAGCCTGATGGAAACGCCGCACCGCATCGCCAAAATGTATGTTGATGAGATTTTCTCGGGTCTTGATTACGCTAATTTCCCGAAAATTACCGTCATTGAAAATAAAATGAAGGTGGATGAGATGGTGACCGTGCGTGATATCACCCTGACCAGCACCTGCGAGCATCACTTTGTCACTATTGATGGTCAGGCAACGGTGGCCTATATTCCGAAAGAGTCGGTGATTGGCCTGTCTAAAATTAACCGTATCGTACAGTTTTTTGCCCAGCGTCCTCAGGTGCAGGAGCGTCTGACGCAGCAAATCCTGACCGCCCTGCAGACGTTGCTGGGGACAAATAATGTGGCGGTATCTATTGATGCAGTGCATTATTGTGTCAAAGCGCGTGGCATCCGTGACGCAACCAGCGCCACGACGACGACCTCCCTCGGCGGCCTGTTTAAGTCAAGCCAGAACACACGTCAGGAGTTTCTGCGCGCGGTACGACATCGCAGCTAATCATGCCTGACAGGTAAAAGAGGGTCCATGGAACGAAACATTACGCTGGATTTTGTGCGTGGCATGGCGATCCTCGGTATTTTGCTGCTCAATATTACCGCCTTCGGTTTGCCGAAGGCGGCCTATCTTAACCCCGCCTGGTATGGCGACATCACCCTCCGGGACGCCTGGACATGGGCGGTGCTCGATCTGATCGCACAAGTTAAATTCCTGACGCTTTTTGCTCTGCTTTTCGGAGCCGGTTTGCAGCTTTTGCTGGCGCGAGGTAAGCGCTGGATTCAGTCACGTTTGACGCTGCTGGCGTTACTGGGTTTTCTGCATGTGCTGTTTTTTTGGGAGGGTGATATTTTACTGGCCTATGCGCTGGTGGGACTGATCTGCTGGCGGATGATCCGTGACGCCTCGCAGAGTAAAAACCTCTTTAATACTGGTGTCGTGCTGTATCTGATGGGCATCGGTATCCTGCTGCTGTTGGGGAAAATTTCCGGCACCGGTAATCCACGTGCGTGGGTGCCGGATATCGCTAATCTCCAGTACGAGCATTTCTGGCGTATTCAGGGAGGAACAGAGGCTATCAGCAACCGTCTGGATATGCTGTCAAACAGTCTACTGGCTCTCGGTGCGCAATACGGATGGCAACTGGCCGGGATGATGTTGATTGGCGCAGCATTAATGCGTAGTGGCTGGCTGAAAGGGCAGTTTAGCCTGGCACACTACCGTCGCATCGGTGTGCTACTGGTGACTACCGGTATTCTTATCAACGTGCCCGGTATCATCGCCCAGTGGTACGTGGGATGGGATTATCGCTGGTGTGCGTTCTTTTTACAGGCACCGCGCGAGCTGAGCGCGCCGTTTCAGGCGATCGGTTATGCGGCGCTGGCGTATGGATTCTGGCCCCAGCTTTCCCGCTTCCGGCTGACGGGGGCTATTGCCTGCGTGGGGCGGATGGCGCTCACTAATTACCTGTTGCAAACGCTTATCTGCACGACCCTGTTCTGGCAATTTGATCTGTTCATGAAATTTAACCGGTTGCAGCTGCTGGCATTTGTGCCCTCCGTCTGGCTGGTAAACCTCCTCTTTTCTGTTTTCTGGCTGCGTTATTACCGGCAAGGGCCAATTGAATGGCTCTGGCGGCAATTAACCGCACGTGCTTCAGGGATATCATTATCGGGTACATCCAGATAACGATCTGGATCACAATCATTAACAAAATGGATGTAACCGTTTTCATTCGTGTGACCTCTCTCACGTAGTCAGTACACCATCGCTGCCAGAATGGTCTCCTTGCTAAACACAGGGGGTGGCCGTGAGTCGCTGCAATTTACAACCGGGTGGTGATCATGATTACCATTCGTGATGTTGCCCGTCAGGCGGGTGTATCCGTCGCTACTGTATCAAGAGTGCTGAATAACAGCACGCTGGTAAGTCCCGAGACGCGGGACGCGGTAATGAGCGCGGTTTCCGATCTCGGTTATCGCCCGAATGCGAACGCTCAGGCGCTGGCTACCCAGGCGAGCGATACTATCGGTGTGGTGGTGATGGACGTTTCAGATGCGTTCTTCGGTGCGCTGGTGAAAGCCGTAGATATTGTCGCGCAGCAAAATCAAAAATACCTGCTTATTGGCAATAGCTATCATGAAGCCGAAAAGGAACGCAATGCTATTGAGGTGCTGATCCGTCAGCGCTGTAGCGCACTGATCGTGCATTCTAAAGCGCTCAGCGACAGTGAGCTAAGCGAATTCCTGCAACATATTCCCGGTATGGTGTTAATTAACCGCATCGTGCCCGGCTTCGCGCATCGCTGCGTGTGCCTTGATAATATCAGCGGTGCGCAAATGGCAACTAAAATGCTGTTAAATCATGGGCATCGGCGTATTGGCTATTTGGGTTCCAGTCATAGCATTGAAGATGATGAGATGCGCAAAACCGGCTGGCTGCAGGCGCTTGAAGAATACGATATTGTTCCGCCGGAAAGTTGGGTTGGCGTGGGGTCGCCAGATTTGCAGGGCGGTGAAGCAGCGATGGTTGAACTGCTGGGACGAAACTCCGGCTTAACGGCCGTTTTCGCCTATAACGACAGTATGGCCGCTGGCGCATTGACGGCACTGAAAGATAACGGCATTGCGGTACCGCAACATCTGTCACTCATTGCTTTCGATGATATTCCATTAGCCCGCTATACCGACCCGCAGCTGACAACAGTACGCTATCCCATCGCGTCTATGGCAAAACTCGCTACCGAACTGGCGCTGTTGGGAGCCGCCGGCAAGCTGGATCGCAATGCCACACACTGCTTTATGCCGACGCTGGTAAGACGGCATTCTGTTGCCCAGCGGCAAACTGTGGGGCCGATCACTAACTTATAGATTTCCGTGATGTAACCGTTTTCAATCTGTGAGTAAATTCACAGTATCTTAACAACGCGATAGCTATGATGACATCGTTTGCAAGGCTGAAACACTATGTAACGGTGTCGTACCACACTACCCATAGCAACCGGGCCTGAAACAAATAATAAAGCGCATTACTGGAGCATTACCGAAAACGGAAGGCAGAACTTTAAAAGTGAATTCGGCATGCAGTAATCCTCCATAAGGCGCTGCCTGTCAGAGTTATTCACCCGTACTACCCTGCATAACAAAAACCGGAGATACCATGAATAAGAAGGTGCTTACCCTGTCTGCCGTGATGGCAAGCATGTTATTTGGTGCGGCTGCACACGCTGCGGATACCCGTATTGGCGTGACGATTTATAAATATGACGATAACTTTATGTCCGTTGTACGTAAAGCCATCGAGAAAGATGCAAAAGAAGCCTCTGACGTTCAACTGTTGATGAATGACTCGCAGAACGACCAGTCCAAACAAAACGACCAGATTGACGTATTGCTGGCAAAAGGCGTTAAAGCGCTGGCCATCAACCTGGTGGACCCGGCAGCAGCAGGTACGGTGATTGAAAAAGCGCGCGGACAAAATGTGCCAATCGTGTTCTTCAACAAAGAACCTTCGCGTAAAGCGCTGGATAGCTATGATAAAGCGTTCTATGTCGGCACCGACTCTAAAGAGTCCGGTATTATTCAGGGCGATTTGATCGCTAAACACTGGGCCGCTAATCAGGGCTGGGATCTGAATAAAGACGGTCAAATCCAGTTCGTGCTGCTGAAAGGCGAGCCGGGCCATCCGGATGCTGAAGCGCGTACCTCGTACGTGATTAAAGAGCTGAACGAGAAGGGTATTAAAACGCAGCAGCTGGCGTTAGATACCGCCATGTGGGATACCGCTCAGGCGAAAGACAAAATGGACGCCTGGCTCTCAGGTCCGAACGCTAACAAAATTGAAGTGGTTATCGCTAACAACGATGCGATGGCAATGGGCGCAGTAGAAGCACTGAAAGCGCATAATAAGAGCAGCATTCCGGTATTCGGTGTTGATGCGCTGCCAGAAGCGCTGGCGCTGGTTAAATCGGGTGCCCTGGCCGGTACCGTGCTGAACGATGCCAACAACCAGGCAAAAGCGACTTTTGATCTGGCGAAAAATCTCGCCGATGGTAAAGGTGCGGCAGACGGTACTAACTGGAAACTTGAAAATAAAATCGTCCGTATCCCATACGTGGGTGTGGATAAAGACAACCTGTCTCAGTTTAGCAATAAATAAGTTTTTTTAACTTTGGGCGTGCGTAAGCGCGCCCAATTAATAACGACAAAGAAATATCCTGACGTAGTCGGGGCGCGTTACGTGTGCGCCACGGTAGACAGCGGGAACAACACTATCGCAGCCAGGTATAGCTATGGTCAGCAATAACACAGAGTCGTCAGGCGAATTCTTGTTGGAAATGAGCAATATCAACAAGTCGTTTCCCGGCGTTAAGGCACTCGATAATGTTAATTTAAAAGTGCGTCCTCATTCTATTCATGCATTAATGGGTGAGAACGGTGCGGGTAAATCAACATTATTAAAATGTCTGTTTGGGATCTATCAGAAGGATTCCGGGAGTATTATTTTCCAGGGCAAGGAAATCGACTTCCATTCAGCGAAAGAAGCGCTGGAAAATGGGATATCAATGGTGCACCAGGAGCTGAACCTGGTATTGCAACGCTCCGTAATGGATAATATGTGGCTGGGGCGCTATCCCACCAAAGGTATGTTTGTCGATCAGGACAAAATGTACCGCGATACCAAAGCGATTTTTGACGAGCTGGATATTAATATCGATCCGCGCGCGCGCGTCGGTACCCTGTCTGTTTCGCAAATGCAGATGATTGAGATCGCTAAAGCGTTCTCTTATGACGCTAAAATCGTCATTATGGATGAGCCAACCTCTTCTTTAACCGAAAAAGAAGTGGGGCACCTTTTTACTATTATCCGCAAACTGAAAGAGCGTGGCTGCGGTATTGTCTATATTTCGCATAAAATGGAAGAAATATTCCAGCTGTGCGATGAAATCACCATCCTGCGCGACGGTCAGTGGATCGCCACTCAGCCGCTGGAAGGGCTGGATATGGATAAGATCATTGCCATGATGGTAGGCCGCTCTCTCAACCAGCGTTTCCCGAATCGTGAAAATACGCCGGGCGAAGTTATTCTCGAAGTCCGTAATCTGACCTCGCTGCGCCAGCCATCGATTCGCGATGTGTCTTTTGATCTGCATAAAGGGGAAATCCTCGGTATTGCCGGTCTGGTCGGTGCGAAGCGTACCGATATTGTAGAAACCCTGTTTGGTATCCGTGAAAAATCAGGCGGCACCATTACCCTGCACGGCAAAAAAATAAATAATCATACTGCTAACGAGGCCATTAACCATGGCTTTGCGCTGGTAACCGAAGAGCGACGTTCAACCGGTATTTACGCTTATCTGGATATTGGTTTTAACTCGCTGATTTCGAATATTCAAAATTACAAGAACAAAGTCGGGCTACTGGATAATTCACGCATGAAAAGTGATACCCAGTGGGTAATTGACGCTATGCGCGTTAAAACGCCGGGACACCGCACGCAAATTGGTTCCCTCTCCGGAGGCAATCAGCAGAAGGTGGTTATTGGCCGCTGGTTATTAACTCAGCCAGAAATCCTGATGCTCGATGAACCGACGCGCGGTATTGACGTTGGCGCGAAATTCGAAATCTATCAGCTGATCGCGGAGCTGGCGAAGAAAGGCAAGGGGATTATTATTATCTCTTCTGAAATGCCTGAACTGCTGGGGATCACTGACCGTATCCTGGTAATGAGCAATGGTCTCGTTTCCGGAATTGTTGACACTAAAACCACAACGCAAAACGAAATTCTCCGTCTTGCGTCTTTGCACCTTTAAGATCAGGGGCTCCTCATGAGTGCGTTAAATAAAAAAAGTTTTCTCACTTATCTGAAAGAGGGCGGTATTTACGTCGTTCTTTTAGTCTTACTGGCTATCATTATTTTCCAGGACCCTACGTTCTTAAGTTTGCTGAACCTGAGTAACATTCTCACCCAGTCATCGGTGCGTATTATTATCGCCCTGGGTGTGGCCGGGCTTATCGTTACCCAGGGGACCGACCTTTCCGCCGGACGTCAGGTGGGGCTGGCGGCCGTGGTGGCAGCAACATTGTTGCAGTCTATGGAAAACGCCAATAAGGTGTTCCCGGAAATGGCCACCATGCCAATTTTTGTGGTGATCCTGATTGTCTGTGCGATTGGTGCGGTCATCGGTCTGGTGAATGGTATTATCATCGCTTACCTGAACGTAACGCCGTTTATCACCACCCTCGGCACGATGATTATCGTCTACGGTATCAACTCCCTGTATTACGATTTCGTTGGTGCCTCGCCGATTTCTGGCTTCGACAGCGGCTTCTCGACCTTTACGCAGGGCTTTGTCGCGCTGGGCAGTTTCCGCCTCTCGTACATCACTTTCTACGCGTTAATTGCCGTGGCATTTGTCTGGATCTTGTGGAATAAAACCCGCTTTGGCAAAAACATTTTTGCTATCGGTGGCAACCCGGAAGCGGCCAAAGTCTCCGGCGTTAACGTCGCGCTGAACCTGCTGATGATCTATGCGCTCTCCGGTGTGTTCTATGCTTTCGGTGGGATGCTGGAAGCAGGGCGTATTGGCTCGGCGACCAACAACCTCGGCTTTATGTATGAACTGGATGCGATTGCCGCCTGCGTGGTGGGCGGCGTGTCCTTCAGCGGTGGTGTGGGTACAGTACTGGGCGTCGTGACCGGGGTGATTATCTTTACGGTCATCAACTACGGTCTGACCTATATCGGCGTTAACCCTTACTGGCAGTACATCATTAAGGGCGGCATTATTATCTTCGCCGTGGCGCTGGATTCACTGAAATACGCGCGTAAAAAATAATATCTGGCCTGTAACGCCCGGCAAGTCAGCGCTGCCGGGCGTTTTTTATTGTGCGAACGGCCTGTATCACACCACTTACTTGCGTGTTTTCGGCTGCAATTCCAGCAGTTGTTCAGGCGTCACCGCCGGGTAGCCCTGGGAGTCTTCCGGGATTTCATGACGCGAAGGAATAGGGATTAACGGGCCGAGGAAACGTGGCTCACGCTTGAAAATATACAGGTCGGCCAGCGCGCCAAAACGGGCACCGAATTCGCGTGCGCGTACGTTCCACATATTTTTGGGTGACGGGACCGCGTAGCACTGTGCCTGAATACCCATATGCAGGGCGATAAACAGCGCCCGCTCGCAGTGGAAGCGCTGGGTAATGATAATAAAATCGTTGGTATCGAACACCTTGCGGGTGCGGACGATAGAGTCGAGCGTACGGAAACCGGCATAATCCAGCACAATATCCGCAGGATCGACGCCTGCGGCAATCAGATCCTTACGCATCGTCATCGGTTCATTATAGCTTTGCTGCGCGTTATCCCCGCTTAACAGCAGGTAATTCACTTTCCCGCTGTTGTAAGCATTAAGCGCGCCCTGAATACGGTAGCGATAATACTGATTAATCACACCGGTGCGGTAATATTTGGCCGTCCCGAGAACGACACCTACCTGCCTCCAGGGGAGATCCTGAAGCTCGTCGTAAATATAGGGAGCGGTTTTCCAGCTCATCCACCGGTCGAGACCAAGCACTGTTAACAGCAGCAAGCCAATCAGGACTAACAGACTGTATAACAAACGCTTCAACATGGACCCAAACCCGGCGGTGGCGAAAATTTTAATCAGGCTACTTTACCCGTGAAGCAAGCGCAAGAAACGGACGCTCAACTGAAGGGATTTTCATCAATGCGGGCTAAAAGCCCGCATTGCGCGTCAGGCGAGAAAGACACGCTCAACGTGGTGACAGCCCAGCGCGTTAAGTGTTGCACGGGTAGCTTCCCACTGAATGAGCGGAGCATCAGCACGCTCTGCCAGTATGGCCCGCTGAATATCCGGATAATCATAACCGTTCAAACTCAGCAGATTCAGTGCGCCCTGAAGCGGCGGCAGGGAAGGGTTAAACGCCGCATTCTCGGCATAGCTGCCGGTGAAAATGGTGCCGTCACTGCATACCAGCGCGACGCCGGACGGCGCTTTACTGTAAGGGGCATGGCTACGGTTAGCGCCAAGAATGGCGGCCTGGGTCAATGCATCGCCCTGCACGTGAAATCCCTGGTCCTGCTCGTCCATCAACAGAGTTTTGATCGCTAAATCTTTAGGCCCGAACGCGTCAGGCAGATAGTGGCCCAGGGTGTGCGCCGGGCGGCCAGGCAGATGAATAGTGATATCCAGCCCGCTGTTCAGCTCGTTCATAAACTGGCGGCAGTGGCCGCAGGGCGTATAGTTCACGGTAATGGCTTTCAGCGACTTCTCGCCGCGCAACCAGGCGTGGGTGATGGCACTTTGCTCGGCATGCACCGTTTGCTGCATCGTTGCGCCGTGGAATTCCATATTTGCGCCAAAATACCAGGTACCGCTGACACCGCGGGCAATCGCGCCAACATTAAAGTTTGAAAGATCGGCGCGCGCGCAGGCGGCGGCAAGGGGGAGGAGGGCGAAGGCCAGCGCGTCTTCGTCCATTCCCGTCGCGCGTAGCAGTGACGAGACCTGCCCGGCACTGAGCATTGCAGGAAAATGCTCATCTTCCAGCAGAGGTGCCAGCGCGGATTGCATCTCACCCGAAAGCTGCGGGAAAGCAGATTGAAAACGTTGATGCATGGAGTTGCCTCATAACAATGTAATGGGATCGTAGTTTACGAGGCGTCTGAAGATTTGTAACGTGATCCAGATCCCATTATGTGTGCAACTGCTGCAATGAAAATAAAAATTGCGCGACGTATCGCAAATTTTACCCTACGATCGCCAGAATCAGCGGAAACAGGAACGGCGCAATCAGTGACGTTATGATGCCGCAAATCACCAGCGCCAGAGAGCTAAACGCACCTTCCTGGTAATCCAGCTCAGCGCAACGCGCGGTCCCCAGGGCGTGCGACGCCGTACCCATCGCCAGCCCGCGTGCCGCTTTGGTACGAATGCCCATAATATTCAGTAACGTGTGACCGAACACCGCGCCGAGAATGCCGACGAAAATAACGCATACCGCACTAATGGCCGGAATACCGCCAATGCTGCCGCCAACCGCCATTGCAATCGGTGTGGTCACTGATTTTGGCAACACGGAGGCAGCGATTTCCGGCGTGGCTCCCATCAGCAGGGCAACGCTGGTTCCCGTCACCATCGCCACAACGCTTCCGACAAAACAAATGGTAATAATGGATTTCCAGCGGGCGCGGATTTGGTGTAGCTGCTCATACAGCGGAAAGGCCAGCGCCACTACCGCAGGCTGTAAAAGATCGTTGAGGATTTTACTGCCCTGAAAATAGCGATCGTAAGGAATGCCGGTCAACAGCAAAAAAGGAATAATGACGACCATTGCCACCAGCAGCGGGTTAAGCAGCGGCATTTTAAACCGTGCGGCAAGTTTACGTGCGGCAAAAAACACCGCCAGCGTTAACGGCAATGACCACCAGATAGATGCCATCATTTTTTAATGTCCTTCTGACCCACAATTTTACGTTCGCCATGTACCAGGTGTGAACTCCAGCTCACGACCAGAAAAACCACCAGCGTACTGATCGCGCAGGAAACCACGACCGGTCCGAACTGCGCTCGCAGGACGTCAACATATTGCATAACGCCAACACCGATCGGTACAAACAGCAGCGCCATATAGCGGATCAGGCCATAACAGCCTGGATTGACCCACTTCGCGGGCAGGATTTGTAGCGCCAGCAGAAAGAAAAGGATCAGCATGCCGATAATGCTGCCGGGAATGGTGATAGGGAGCAGGGAAGCGATGTAAATCCCGGCGTATAAACAGGCGTAGATCAGGACGAAGGCGCGCAGGTATTGCCAGATGATTGTGAATGTCTTACTCATGGTTTCAATCCTTACGAAAACGCATTCATCATACAATTAAAGCCGAAAATGTGCTACCGATCACATCATGAATTCGAAGCATAGTTGAGATAGATGCCTGGAACATCAGGCAAATAAACGAATCAGATGCGCTAATTCTGTCAGCGCTTTCAACTCTGGCGCAGAGAGGCTAACATAGCGCCTCTTTTTTAACGGGTAAAGATATGCGTGTACTCCTCGCGCCGATGGAAGGCGTGCTTGATTCGCTGGTGCGTGAGCTGCTGACCGGGGTGAATGATTACGATTTGTGCATCACCGAGTTTCTGCGCGTGGTGGATCAACTCCTGCCCGTTAAGTCGTTCTACAAACTGTGCCCGGAGCTGCATCATCAAAGCCGCACCTCTTTCGGCACCCCGGTGCGTATTCAGTTACTGGGGCAATATCCTCACTGGCTGGCGGAGAACGCAGCCCGCGCCGTGGAGCTTGGCTCTTATGGGGTCGATCTTAACTGTGGCTGTCCGTCGAAAACGGTAAATGGCAGCGGCGGCGGGGCGACGTTACTCAAAGATCCGGAGCTGATTTATCAGGGGGCCAGAGCAATGCGCGAGGCGGTGCCCGCGCATTTACCCGTGACGGTAAAAATCCGCCTTGGCTGGGACAGTGGCGATCGCCAGTTTGAAATCGCTGATGCCGTGCAGCAGGCCGGAGCAACCGAGCTGGCAGTACACGGGCGCACAAAAGAAGATGGCTATAAAGCCGAGCGTATTAACTGGCAGGCGATTAGCGAGATCCGCCAGCGTCTGACGATCCCGGTAATTGCCAACGGCGAAATCTGGGACTGGCAAAGCGCGCAGGCCTGCTTGCAGACCACTGGCTGCAATGCCCTGATGATTGGCCGCGGCGCGCTCAACGTGCCAAACCTCAGCCGGGTTATCAAATACAACGAGCCGCGTATGCCGTGGCCTGAGGTGGTTGAACTGCTGCGTAAATATTCGCGCCTCGAAAAGCAGGATGACACCGGCTTATATCATGTCGCGCGCATTAAACAATGGCTGGGATATTTACGTAAAGAATATGACGAGGCGTTGGATCTGTTTACGGCGATTCGGACATTTCAGGATTCGGCCTCCATTGCCAGCGTCATCGAGCGCTGGTCCTGAAAAACTATCGCCCTCACGAAGGAGGGCGATAACCATCAGAAAATCATCTTAAACACCCCTGTCACCACCAGCAGCCCGATCAGAAAAATAATTAAAATAGCCCATAGTAAAATTTTCATCGCGCATTCCCTCTTTGTTGTATTCACATCAAGTATAGGAAAGCATTGGGAAGTT
This sequence comes from Superficieibacter electus, assembly GCF_002915575.1. GTDB lineage: Bacteria > Pseudomonadota > Gammaproteobacteria > Enterobacterales > Enterobacteriaceae > Superficieibacter > Superficieibacter electus. The sequence continues at coordinate 269,622 of NZ_PQGD01000001.1, read as the reverse complement.
TGCCTGGATGAGTTATAAAATTGTTAATTAAATAGCGTATTAATTATTTGCATTGTGAATAGTTTTCTGGTTGTTTCATTTTATTTCTGATTGTGCATTGCCACGCGTTACTAAACAAAATTTTCATCCGCCGCGTAATCTTGCCGCCTCGTTTTTTACCTCTTAAATATCACGCTATGAACCGTCCCCTGATTATGGCTGCGATGTCAGCTCTGCCGCTGGTCTTTTCTCTGACAGGCTGTGCACCTTCGCATGATGTTAACGCCACCCTTAAACCGCAAAATCCGGCGGCGTCCGTAAACACAACGCTGCCGACGGCGCTGCAAAATGGCTGGCCGCAAAGCCAGTGGTGGACGCAATATCATGACCCGCAGCTTAACGCGTTGATAAGCCAGGCACTGACCCAGGCACCCGATTTAAAAGTCGCGCAGCAGCGTATTGTACTGGCGGAAGCGCAGGCGAAGATGGCGGAAGCAGCGGATGGTCCGGCGATTAATTTCTCCTCCGACGTTGAGCGGCAAAAAATGTCAGCGGAAGGGTTGATGGGACCCTTTGCCTTCACCGATCCGGCTGCCGGCACCACCGGCCCGTGGTACACCAACGGTACTTTTGGCCTGACGGCCGGTTGGGATCTGGACCTGTGGGGCAAAAATCGCGCTGAAGTCGAAGGGCGCATTGGCCTGGTGCGGGCGCGAAGCGCAGAATTACAGCAGGCGCAGCAACTGCTGGCCAGCAGCGTGGCGCGTCTGTACTGGGAATGGCAAACAGAAGCGGCAATTAAAACGGTACTCGGCAACATCGAACAGCAACAGGAGGCAATTGTCGCTGTCGATCGGGCGCTGTATCAGCAGGGGATCACCTCGTCGGTAGAGGGCGCAGAAACCGATATCAACGCAGGCAAAACGCAGCAAAAGCTGGCGGAAGTGGCCGGAAATATGAAAATTATCGAAGCGCGGCTGCTGGCGCTGACCAATGCGCAATCATCAACGCTCACTCTGCATAGCGTAACGTTACCTGAAGTACAGACGACAATGCCTGCCAGCCTGGGCTATGAGCTGCTGGCTCGTCGGCCAGACTTACAGGCGGCCCACTGGTATATCGAGGCCTCGTTAAAAGAGGTCGATGCCGCCAAAGCGGCATTTTATCCTGACATCAACCTGATGGCTTTTTTACAGCAGGATGCGTTGCACCTGAGTGACTTGTTCCGCCACTCCGCTCAGCAGATGGGTGTGACGGCGGGGCTGACGCTGCCGATATTTGACAGTGGTCGGCTGAATGCGAATCTGGATATCGCCAGCGCGCAGAACGATCTTTCCATTGCCAGTTACAACAAGGCGGTGGTGGATGCGGTGAATCAAGTGGCCCGCAGTGCCACCCAGGTTGAGACGCTGATGGCGAAAAATGCGCAGCAGAAAAAGGTACAGCAGGACGCCTCACGTATTGTCGCGCTGGCGGAAGCCCGCCTGAAGGCGGGGATCATTGCCGGGTCTCGCGTAAACCAGGCGCGCATCCCCGCGCTGGAAGAGCAAATCAATGGCCTGAAATTGCAGGGGCAATGGCTGGATGCCTCCATTCAACTGACCTCCGCGCTGGGCGGCGGTTATCATTTTTCCTCCACCAACCCATAGTCGCCCGGCGTTTCCTATACTTACCTCCTGAACTTAACGGGAGGTAGGTATGACGGCAAATAAAGTTGCAATAGTCACCGCGTCGGATTCCGGCATCGGTAAGATGTGCGCGCTATTCCTTGCTAAAGGCGGCTACGACATTGGCGTAACCTGGCATTCGGATGAAAAAGGCGCTCAGGAGACGGTAAAAGACGTCGAGGCGCTGGGGCGTAAAGCGATTTCGGCGCAGTTAGATCTGAGTAAACTTCCGGAAGGTGCGCAGGCGCTGGAAAAATTGATCGACCAGTTTGGCCGTATTGATGTGCTGGTCAATAATGCGGGCATGATGACCAAAGACGCGTTCCTCGACGTTAAACTGGAAGACTGGCGCGCGATTTTTACGGTGGATGTGGAAGGGGCGTTCCTGTGTTCGCAGATTGCCGCCAGAAAAATGGTGGCGCAGGGCGAGGGGGGACGCATCGTTAATATCACCTCCGTGCATGAACACTCCCCACTGCCTGACGCCAGCGCTTACACCTCGGCGAAACATGCGCTTGGCGGACTGACCAAATCCATGGCGCTGGAGCTGGTAAAACACAATATTCTCGTTAACTCGGTGGCACCCGGCGCTATCGCCACGCCCATGAACGACATGAGCAACGACGATGCGAAACCCGGTTCGATGCCGAATATCCCGCTTACTCGTCCCGGTAAAACGCAAGAGATTGCCAGCCTGGTCGCATGGCTATGCTCGGAATATGCGACCTATACCACCGGACAGTCATTTATTGTTGACGGCGGTTTTATGCTGGTCAATCCGCAGTTCGAAGGTCTGAAATAACGGCTGCTTGACTACTGGCGTTTGTGGCGGTGTTTCAACCACAGGCGTATGCCCAGTACCAGCGCCACGGCAAGCCCAAGCCAGACCAGATGCTTCAAGTGCTGGTTCAGATGGTGCAGCCACGGTCCAATGACTTCACCGCCAGCGTAACCGAGGGTGGTGAAGATCAGCGCCCAGACAATCGCTCCGACGATATTCAACGGCAGAAACAGCTTTGGCGGCAGGCGACTGGCTCCGATCAACAGCGGGCCAATAATACGAAAACCATACATAAAGCGGCTGCCAATGACGAACAGCCACGGACGGCGCTGGATAAGCCGTTGCGCGCGGTTAATTTTATCCTGATGATGATGGAAGCGTGCCAGAATGCGGTGGCCAAAGCGGCGTCCTAAAAAATAGAGCAACTGATCGCCGATGATCCCTCCCAATGCCACGGCAATAACCACCAGTGGAAATTTCAGCAGCCCCTGATGAGCGGCGACGCCGCCAAGCAGGGTAATGGTTTCCCCCTCAGCAAGACTGCCCACCGTCAGGGCAGCATAACCATACTCGGTAATTAACGAATTGATATCCATGCGTTAAACATCTCTCCTCTTGTTACTGCACTCATCAAGCATAACCGCTATGCAAAATGTTGCAGGCGAAGAGTGATGCGCATTTTTCGTCTGTACATAAAATAATCTATCGATGTGCATTATACTCAAGCTACGGTCGTAACACGTCGAGTTGAGGAGATTGTATGAACCATGTCTGGGGACTTCTCTCCCATCCTAATCGCGAAATGCAGGCGATAAAGCGCGAAAACGAAACGGTGTCGCATCATTACACGCATCACGTCTTAATTATGGCGGCGATCCCGGTGATCTGTGCTTTTATCGGTACCACCCAAATTGGCTGGAATTTCGGTGAAAATAGCGTCGTGCGACTGTCGTTGTTTACGGCTTTTGCGCTGGCGATTCTGTTTTATGGACTGATGCTGGCAGGTGTGGCGGTCATGGGCCGGGTGATCTGGTGGATGGCGCGTCATTACCCGCACCGGCCTTCGCTGGCACGCTGTATGGTCTTTGCCGGCTATGTCGCGACGCCTATTTTTTTAAGCGGGATCGTGGCGCTTTATCCGCTGGTCTGGCTGTGCGCACTGGTGGGCACGGTCGCGCTGTTTTACACCGGTTATCTGCTCTATCTGGGCATTCCGACCTTCCTTAATATTAACAAAGAAGAGGGGCTGAGTTTTTCCAGTTCCACTCTGGCCATCGGCGTGCTGGTGCTGGAAGTGCTGCTGGCATTAACCGTACTGTTGTGGGGCTACGGTTATCATTTGATCTGACGGATGCTGCACGGTGAAGACCCGCGTCTGCCGTGCAGTATTTGGACACGATTCTTCTCTGGCGATGGACTGGTGCCGCAGGTATGATGCGCAGGCGTGTTTTACATTGATATCTATAATGAATCACGCCCTAAAAATATAACCTGTGCATATAACTACCAGAATCTCATCATGCCGAAATTACGCGTTTCTTTGCTTAGCCTTGCGCTAATGCTGCCAGTGGCTTTTTCACCTTTGGTCAATGCCAAAACGGCTGCGGCTACGACGGCGTTACAGCCGGAAATCGCCTCCGGTAGTGCGATGATTGTTGATCTTCAGACCAATAAAGTGATCTACGCCAGTCATCCGGATTTGGTGCGTCCCATTGCGTCGATCACTAAACTTATGACGGCGATGGTGGTACTGGACGCCCGTTTGCCGCTGGATGAAAAGCTGAAGGTTGATATCAGCCATACGCCGGAGATGAAAGGGATCTATTCGCGCGTGCGTCTGAATAGCGAAATTAGCCGTAAGGATATGCTGCTGCTGGCGCTGATGTCGTCAGAGAATCGCGCGGCGGCGAGCCTTGCGCATCATTATCCGGGCGGCTATGACGCCTTTATCCGGGCGATGAATGCCAAAGCAAAAGCGCTGGGCATGACCCATACGCGCTACGTGGAGCCAACCGGGCTGTCGATTAAAAACGTCTCTACCGCGCGTGATTTGACCCGGCTGCTGATTGCCAGTAAGCAGTATCCGTTGATTGGTCAACTCAGCACCACGCGGGAAGATATGGCGACGTTTGCAAATCCGGCCTACACGTTGCCGTTCCGCAATACCAATCATCTGGTATACCGCGATAACTGGAATATTCAGTTAACCAAAACCGGCTTTACCAACGCGGCGGGCCATTGTCTGGTAATGCGCACGTTGATTAATCAGCGGCCAGTGGCGCTGGTGGTGATGGATGCGTTTGGCAAATATACGCATTTTGCCGACGCCAGCCGCCTGAAAACCTGGATTGAAACCGGGAAAACCATGCCGGTTCCGGCCTCGGCACTAAGTTATAAAAAGCAAAAAGCGGCACAAATGGCCAGTATGGATTTCACCGCACAAAACGAGTAACCCGCGTTGTTGTGACGCAGGCTATGTGCCACATTGCCCGGTGGCGCTGGCTTACCGGGGGGACGATGTGGTGGTATTCCCCGGTGACGCTGCGCTTACCGGGGGGACGGTGTGGTGGTATTCCCCGGTGGCACTATGGTGTTGCGATGCTGTTTTGGTAGGCCGGGTAAGGCGCAGCCGCCACCCGGCATCATGCGCACCAGGCGGGGCGCTTCCCGAATCCTATTCCGGCAGCGTCCAGTCCCCGTCATTAAGCGCGCGCTGCATAATCAACGTATCGCGCCAGTCGCCTTTTTTATAGCCCACGCTGCGCAGCCGTCCGGCAACCTCAAATCCCTGCTGCTGATGGAGCCTGAGCGAGCCTGGATTGTTATGACCATCACCCACCACCGCCAGCAACTGCCGCCACGGACCCTGTTCACAGCGGGCAATTAACTGCGACAGCAGACGCGAGCCAATACCGCGCCCGGTCATAGTCGTATCAACATAAATCGACTCTTCGATAGTGAAACGGTAGGCGGGACGCGGACGATACTGCGTCGCATAGCAATAGCCCACCACTACACCGCGGTAGAGCGCCACCAGCCACGGCAGATCCTGCGCCGCGACGTTCCCCATGCGCTCGCGCATTTCTTCCACCGAGGGCGGCACTTCTTCAAAAGAGGCGCGACCGTTCAGCACGTGCCAGGCGTACAGCCCGGCAATAGCATAAACATCGTCGGGCAGGGCATCACGGACTTCAATATCCACGCTGTTCAAAACGTCAACCGCAGACATAACGCAAGCTCCTCAAAACAAAAAGCCAGAGCACATCATCTCTGGCACGTTGAACCACTTTATTACGACTTAGGTCAAAAACTCAAACGGCAGGTGGTGGCGTCGGTGCACTCTCTGCAGTTTCGACCGGCTTTTGTGCGACAGATGTCCCTTCGCCCCAGTACTTCTGTTTACTGGTTTTACCAATCCCTGGATTCATGCTGTTTGTCGGGTCGTTCTTGCGATAAAACGTTTGTAAACTCTCCGCCGCTTCATACAAATGGCCGACATTGTGCTCAGCAGGGTACTGTGCGCCCCGCGCGCGCAATAATTCGAGCATTTGCGCTTTCAGATGATGCGCATCAACGCCTTTTTTAACGATATAATCCTGATGGAAGACATGGCACATAAAATGCCCGTAGTAGAGCTTGTGCACTAACTGGCTGTCAATTTCCGCCGGCAGATGTTCAAACCACTCGGTATCATTACGCCGCAGGGCAATATCCAGCGCCAGGATATCTTCCACCTCGTCCGCATGCACCGCCTGATAGCGGATTGCTGCCCCTGCCGCCGCAAAACGGTGTAAAAACGCTTTGCTGCCCTCTTCAGGCGTACAGGCGAAGAAATCACCCTCGGCGGTTTTGAAATACTCGCTCAGCCAGCCCCGCGCTTCACTCACGCCATCGCCCGCCATTTTTAGCAGCAGATGATGTTCATATTTGTCGCGCCAGCTTTTCATGCGCGGCGGCAAATGTGCCGGGAAGACTCGCGTCAGTTTTTGCATCGTGCGATCGGTGAAATGCGGCTTAAACAGGGAGACTTTTTCCAGCAGCGCATCGGTGCGGCCTTTCAGGGTAAAGAACAGCGGCATTTTGTCGGTGCCGAGTTTGTCAATCATCAGAAAAGTGTCTTTTCCGTACTGCTCGGCAATATCATAAATATCGCGATGCATATATTCGCCGGCAATCGGCAGGTGGGTAAAATTCGCCAGGATATGGCGACGGATCTCGGTCAGTACTTCGGGCTGGTTAGTGCCGATATAAAATACTTGCTGATTATTCTCTGCCACAAACGTGTCGAGCCGCACGGCAAATACCGCCAGTTTGCCCGCACAGCCGGAGGATTCGAACAGCCGATCCGGGTCAGCGTTGTAGCGGGCAGGCGTGTCGGCCCCAATGTCGCGCACCCGGGTCACGTAATCATTGTCGTGCCCGTGACGACCATCGTGGCGCACGTCGCCTGCGGTAATGCGTTCATCGTCCAGCTTGCTAAGAATTTGTTCCGGCGTTTGCCCCAGCTCAATGCCCAGATGATTGACCAGCTGTAAGCGTCCGTTTTCATCAATACGCGCAAACAGTGACATTTCGGTATAGGCCGGTCCGCGCTGGACCAGCGCGCCGCCGGAGTTATTACAAATCCCGCCGATAACCGAAGCGCCAATGCAGGAGGAGCCGATCACCGAATGCGGTTCGCGCCCCAGCGGCTTGAGCGCTTTTTCCAGCGAGTACAGGGTCGTGCCGGGAAACGCCAGCACCTGCTCGCCGTTATCCAGCAACTGAAGTTTATCGAGGCGCAGGGTGCTGATAATAACAATATCGCGATCGTAATCGTTGCCGTTCGGCGTTGAGCCTTCCGTCAGGCCGGTATTCGCTGCCTGCATCAGAATAATTTTATCGGCCTGCACGCAGGCGCTTAATACTCGCCAGAGCTCCAGCAGGGTGCCCGGAAATACCACCGCCAGCGCGTCGCCCTGTCCGGAGCGGAAGCCTTTACGATAGCGGGCGGTTTTCGCCGGGTCGGTTAACAGATGTGCGTGGCCCACCAGGCGGGTCAGTTCGTTGAGTAGCGCGTGATTATCATGAAGCATTTTCCACTCCTTGTGGTGGGACAAATAAACGTTTTAAAGAATAGCCTGTGAAAACCGAAGCCGGGCGGAAAAACACCAGAAAAATAAGAGAATAAGCGAGGCAAGATACTGCAAGCCCGGTTACGATTATGGCAAACTGCGATCTTCGCATGGAGTGGGCCGCTTCCCCCGGCTTTGGCATAAGAGAGTAAACCATATGAAATGGCTGTGTTCTGTAGGTATCGCTGTGAGTCTGGCGTGTCATCCCGCGCTGGCAGAGGACGTAAAACAACAACACCCTTTAACCCCGGAAGCCCGTGATGCTTACGTCACTGAACTTCTTAAAAAAATGACGGTGGATGAGAAAATTGGTCAGTTGCGGCTAATCAGCGTCGGGCCAGATAATCCGAAAGAAGCCATTCGCGAGATGATTAAAGAAGGGCAGGTCGGGGCTATTTTCAATACCGTGACGCGCGGAGATATTCGCAAAATGCAGGATCAGGTGATGGAGCTCAGCCGCCTGAAAATTCCACTGTTTTTTGCCTACGACGTTGTACACGGCCAGCGTACCGTATTTCCCATCAGCCTGGGTCTGGCATCAACCTTTAATCTCGATGCAGTCAAAACCGTGGGGCGCGTCTCGGCCTACGAAGCGGCGGATGATGGTCTGAACATGACCTGGGCACCGATGGTGGATGTCTCGCGCGATCCGCGCTGGGGCCGGGCATCAGAGGGGTTTGGTGAAGATACTTATTTGACCTCGATCATGGGGAAAACCATGGTGGAGGCGATGCAGGGGAAAAGCCCGGCGGATCGTTATTCAGTCATGACCAGCGTGAAACACTTTGCAGCCTACGGCGCAGTGGAAGGGGGCAAAGAGTACAACACGGTCGATATGAGTCCACAGCGGCTGTTCAACGATTATATGCCGCCCTACAAAGCGGCGCTGGATGCGGGCAGCGGCGGCGTAATGGTGGCGCTGAACTCAATTAACGGCACGCCCGCGTCTTCTGATTCCTGGCTGCTAAAAGATCTTCTGCGCGACGAATGGGGCTTTAAGGGCATCACTATTTCCGATCACGGTGCCATTAAGGAACTGATTAAACACGGCACGGCGGCCGATCCGCAGGACGCGGTGCGCGTGGCGCTCAACTCCGGCATCAACATGAGCATGAGCGACGAGTATTACAGTAAGTATCTGCCGGGGCTGGTCAAATCTGGCAAAGTGTCGATGGCCGAACTCGATGATGCCGCGCGTCATGTGCTGAACGTTAAATATGATATGGGGCTGTTCAACGACCCGTACAGCCATCTCGGGCCGAAGGATTCTGATCCTAAAGATACGAATGCTGAAAGCCGCTTGCACCGCCAGGATGCGCGCAGTGTAGCGCGCGAAAGTCTGGTGCTGCTGAAGAACCGCCTTGAGACGCTGCCGCTGAAAAAAACAGCGACCGTGGCCGTGGTGGGACCGCTGGCGGACAGCAAGCGTGACGTGATGGGAAGCTGGTCAGCCGCGGGCGTTGCCGATCAGTCGGTTACCGTCCTGAGCGGTATTAAAAACGCGGTAGGCGAGCAGGGAAAAGTGATTTTTGCTAAAGGTGCCAACGTCACTAATGACAAAGACATTGTAACCTTCCTCAATCAATACGAGCCGGCGGTGCAGGTCGATGAGCGCACGCCAAAGGCGATGATTGATGAGGCCGTCGAGGCGGCGAATCAGGCTGACGTCGTGGTCGCCGTAGTGGGCGAAGCGCAGGGCATGGCGCACGAAGCTTCCAGCCGCACCGATATCACCATCCCGCAGAGCCAGCGTGATCTGATTAGCGCCCTGAAAGCGACCGGCAAACCGCTGGTGCTGGTGCTGATGAACGGCCGTCCATTGGCGCTGGTCAAAGAAGATCAGCAGGCAGATGCGATCCTCGAAACCTGGTTTGCGGGCACCGAAGGCGGCAATGCCATCGCCGATGTGCTGTTTGGTGATTACAACCCGTCCGGCAAGCTGCCGATGTCGTTCCCGCGTTCGGTAGGGCAAATTCCGGTGTACTACAGCCATCTGAATACCGGACGTCCGTATAATGCCGATAAACCCAATAAGTACACCTCACGCTATTTTGACGAAGCCAACGGTCCGCTGTATCCGTTTGGCTATGGCCTGAGCTATACCACCTTTAGCGTTTCTGACGTCAAACTCTCCGCGCCGACCCTGACAAAAGACGGTAGCGTTACCGCAAGCGTCGATGTCACCAATACCGGTAAGCGCGAAGGGGCCACCGTTATTCAGATGTATTTGCAGGATGTCACTGCCTCCATGAGCCGCCCGGTTAAACAGCTGCGCGGCTTTGAGAAGGTCAACCTGAAACCGGGTGAAACGCAGACCGTCAGCTTCCCGATTGACGTCGAGGCGCTGAAATTCTGGAATCAGAAAATGCAATATGCCGCTGAGCCGGGCAAATTTAACGTCTTTATTGGCGTGGATTCTGCCCGGGTGAAACAGGGCGAATTTGAACTGAAATAAATATCCGCTACGGCCCGGTATGACACCTTGTATCGGGCCATTTTTCACAAGAGCGTACCAGCGCAATGGCGAAGGGCCCCATGAACGTGTTGCCCTCATCAGCGCTAAAAAGACAGTGGCAGAATAAACTGATAACGCCAAAAGCCGTGCAAGTGTTTTATTCGGCTACAGGCTTATTTTTATGATCGTCCTCGCCTTTATCCTTCCGTGTAGCCGTTTTGCTCTCAGGCTGCCGCCCTTTCACTGTTAATCCAGGCCTGAAGTGTAAATCAGCGCACATTACTCATTTATCTGTGCCTGAATTTTGTGCGCCTGGTCAAAACCACTTTCAGCGCCCGGTATCAGGCGTGATGCTATTCACTAATATCCGCCAGGGTTAACGCAGACGGTAGCAGAACAGTCACGAATGGCCCTGCTTTATGCGCGTGGCAGCCGCCACATTACCCTCAGTGGTGAGGGGCGTATTGCCGGAAACGCCAGTTGCTGGTTTAGCACTGAGGCGAATGATCAGGGCTGCTATGACATTCGTCCGCCGTGTAACCCGGCGAACCCCACCGGCATGGGGCTGGATAACGCCTATCGCGTAAACCTGCAAACCGGTCGCGCATGGGGTGTCGGGTGGCCTGCCGGCGCTGTATGCCAATGGCGTGAAGGATCTGACGTTAAGCGAGTTACGTATTCGCCGCCCCGCGCCGCTGCCGCAGGGCTGGAATGCCTGCGCCATCGTGCAGAAAAACGCCGACGCCTGAATCAATTGCGTTATGGCGCGGCCCCGGCTTCGCCATTCTGTACTGCCCTGGGGAATGGAAAATGATAAAAAAGTACGCGAGATAAAACTCCATAATTACATCTGCTTCGGCCTTGCCGATGTGATCGGTTCAGGCGCATTTACTCTGGTAAGTGCCTGGCTGCTTGTTCTTCCTGACCACCTTCTGCGGCCTGACGCCGATTGAAGCGTGTTCGCTGTTTGCCGTGGCACGTATCGTCGATGTCATCATGTGCCCGTGCATGGGCTACATTTCTGATAACTTTCATAAAACGCGCCCAGTTCGCCGGTTTCACCGCCGCGTTTCTGCCGGGCCGCCTGCTGGCTTATATTGATCTGCCGCGCTGGCTATATACTATGCACCGGTGTTATTTGGTCATAACAGTGCTGCCTTGACGGTAGCGCCATTGGCCTCGGCGCGTTCGGGCTGAGTAATTTTGCCGGGCCAGCGCTCGTGATGCTGTGCGTAAATCCCTGTGGTGTGGAGGGAACGTTGTGGGTGATTGCGCTGCTTTATTTTGCTGCCAGTGTACTAACGGGACCATTAAAAATGCCTGAAAATCCCTGAGATAGAAGATTTCGTCTACGCTTTTCTGATAAGCGCCTGGTAATCGAGCGCAATAATGAGGAAAACCTAATGAAAATTTCAACAGGGTGGATAGCGTCATTCATGCTGGCAGCGGCGGCAAGCCTGCCATTGCACGCAGCGGAGCCTGTCAAAGTTGGTTCCAAAATTGACACCGAGGGTGCACTCCTTGGCAATATTATTTTGCAGGTGCTGGAAAGCCACGGCGTCAAAACCGTTAATAAAGTGCAGTTAGGGACCACGCCGGTGGTTCGTGGGGCCATTACCTCCGGGGAGCTGGATATTTACCCGGAATACACCGGCAACGGCGCTTTCTTCTTCAAGCTGGAAAACGATGCTGCGTGGAAAAACGCGCAGCAGGGCTATGAAAAAGTGAAGCAGCTGGATGCTGAAAAGAACAAACTGGTCTGGCTGACCCCTGCACCCGCTAACAATACCTGGACCATTGCTGTGCGCCAGGATCTTGCCACCAAAAACAAACTTACATCGTTAAGCGATCTTAGCCGCTACCTCAAGGAAGGCGGTACCTTTAAACTGGCCGCTTCGGCGGAGTTTATTGAACGGACGGACGCGCTGCCCGCGTTTGAAAAAGCGTATGACTTCAAACTGAATCAAAGCCAGCTTCTGTCACTGGCTGGCGGTGACACGGCGGTCACTATTAAGGCTGCTGCGCAGCAAACGTCCGGCGTTAATGCGGCGATGGCTTACGGAACCGATGGGCCAGTAGCTGCCCTCGGCCTGCAAACGTTGACCGACCCGAAAGGCGTCCAGCCAATTTACGCACCTGCGCCGGTGGTCCGCGAGGCAGTATTGAAGGCGTATCCGGATCTCGATGCGTGGCTGAAGCCGGTTTTCTCAAGTCTTGATGAGAAAACGCTGCAAACCCTGAATGCTAAAATTGCCGTCGAGGGTCTGGATGCGAAAAAAGTCGCCGCTGACTATCTGAAGGAAAAAGGGCTGCTGAAATAACACGGACGGTCTTGTGCACATAAAATGTCAAAACCGCGTGCTGTTGCTGCTGGCGATTATTTCGCTGGCCGCGGCAGCATTGCCCTTTGTTAATTATGCTCCCAACCGCCTGGTCTCCGGAGAAGGTCGTGCGCTCTGGCAAATTTGGGTATTTCCCCCGCTCTTACTGCTGGCTGTGCCGCTGGGGTTGATTCTTTTAAGCTTCCTGCGTGGGCGTCTGTCGCTGATCCTGACTTTGCTGGCTGCTGAGTTGATTTTTATCGCTTTGATCTGGGGGGCGGGGAAATCTGCCAGCTGGTTGGCGCAGACGGGTAGCCCACTGGCGCGCACCTCGCCGGGAAGCGGTCTGTGGCTATGGCTGGCGCTTTCGCTTCTGATCCTCAGTGATGCCATTCGACGATTGTCCACTACCGCAACGTGGCGCTGGCTGTTAAACGCGCAAGTCTGGCTATTGCCATTAATGTTACTGGGATCGGGTGCGCTTGACGAGCTGTCGCTAATGAAGGAATACGCCAACCGTCAGGACGTGTTTAACGACGCATTATTGCAGCACCTGACGCTTTTATTCGGTACGTTGCTGCCCGGCCTGCTGATTGGCGTGCCGCTCGGGCTGTGGTGCTATCGTCGTCCCACACGGCAGGCTCCGGTCTTTACGGTACTAAATATCATCCAGACCATTCCCTCTATTGCTCTGTTTGGCCTGCTGATTGCACCGCTGGCCGGTCTGGTTCAGCATTTTCCGCTACTGGCGAATCTCGGTGTGGCCGGGACAGGAAGAACGCCTGCGCTTATCGCGCTGGTGCTCTATGCCTTATTGCCGCTGGTCCGCGGGGTGGTAGCCGGCATGGGCCAGGTGCCGCGCGATGTGCTGGAGAGCGCGGCCGCGATGGGGATGAGTAATCAGGAGCGTTTTTTCCGGGTTCAGCTTCCGCTGGCGTTGCCAGTGTTAATCCGCGGATTGCGGGTAGTGACCGTACAAACGATTGGTATGGCCGTGATTGCGGCGCTGATTGGTGCCGGGGGATTCGGCGCGCTGGTATTCCAGGGGCTGCTGAGCAGCGCGCTCGATTTGGTGTTACTGGGCGTGATCCCGGTTATTGCGCTGGCCGTAATGGTAGACGCGCTATTCGGCTTGTGGAGTGCACTGCTTAAGGAACGTGCGCATGATTGAATTTAACCAGGTAAGTAAATCGTTTGCCGGGCAGAATGCGGTAAAAAACCTCAACCTTCATCTGAAAGAAGGGGCCTTTTCGGTCCTGATTGGCACGTCAGGCTCGGGAAAATCGACCACCCTCAAAATGATTAATCGTCTGGTCGAGCATGACAGCGGCACCATCCGTTTTGCCGGGGAAGATATTGGCCAATTGCCGTTGCTGGCGCTGCGTCGACGGATGGGTTACGCCATACAGTCTATTGGTCTCTTCCCTCACTGGACGGTAGCGCAGAACATCGCCACCGTGCCGCAACTGATCAAATGGGATCGAAAACGTATTAATGCGCGTATTGATGAATTAATGGTGCTGCTGGGACTGGATTTATCATTACGTGAGCGTTTTCCGCATCAGCTTTCAGGTGGGCAGCAGCAGCGTGTTGGGGTGGCGCGGGCGCTGGCGGCCGACCCGGACGTGCTGCTAATGGACGAACCGTTTGGTGCACTCGACCCCGTGACGCGCAGCGCGTTGCAGCAGGAAATGACCCGCATTCACCGCCTGCTGGGGCGCACCATCGTGCTGGTCACGCATGATATTGATGAAGCGCTGCGGCTGGCAGACCATCTGATCCTGATGGACGGGGGCGAGGTGGTACAACAGGGCACGCCGTTACACATGCTAACGCATCCAGCCAATGACTTTGTGCGCGAATTTTTTGGCCGCAGCGAGTTGGGAGTACGTTTGTTATCGCTGCGTGCAGTACGGGATTATATCCGTCCTGGTGTGCCGGTAACTGGTGAGCCGGTAGCGGATACACTGACATTACGCGAGGCGCTTTCCGCCTTTGTTGCCCGCCAGTGTCAGGTTTTACCCGTGAAGAATACCGAGGGTAGATTTTGTGGCAATCTTCATTTTGAGGATTTGCTGGGCGAGGAGGGGGCTGGTGAAAATCATCCGTGATCCGCTACTGTGGCTGATGGCGCTTTTTATCGCGCTACTGATCGGATTGCCACACAGTGGCGGGATCTTTAGTCACTTATTTCCCCAATTGCCGCGACCGGTTTATCAGCAGGAGAGTTTCCTGGCCCTGACGCTGGCGCACTTTTGGCTGGTAGGGGTTTCGAGCCTGGTGGCCATTATACTCGGCGTGGGGGCCGGTATCCTGGTTACTCGTCCGGCAGGCAGAGAGTTCCGTCCGCTGGTCGAAACCATTGCCGCTATTGGACAAACCTTCCCGCCGGTGGCGGTGCTGGCAATTGCTGTACCGGTAATGGGGTTTGGCGTACAGCCCGCTATTATTGCGCTTATTCTTTACGGCGTATTGCCAATTCTACAGGGAACCCTCGCCGGGCTGGCGGCGGTTCCTGCCGGGGTCAGTAGCGTAGCTGAAGGCATGGGTATGAACAGCATCCAGCGGCTGGTGAAGGTCGAACTGCCGCTGGCAGCGCCAGTGATCCTCGCGGGGGTACGCACCTCAATTATCATTAACATTGGCACGGCGGCCATCGCCTCGACGGTGGGTGCCAGTACGCTTGGTACGCCGATTATTATCGGCCTGAGCGGATTTAATACCGCCTATATTATCCAGGGCGCAATTCTGGTGGCGCTGGCGGCGGTGATTGTCGATCGTGCTTTTGAGCGGCTGGGGCGCTACCTTAACCGCCATGCACAATAAAAGTATACCCTGCCAGCATAACGCCGCCGATACCGCTGACCGCCATGACCACAAAAAGGGTGATGATGCCCATTTTGGCTATGCTCATTCTCTGCTCCTTATGTTAATCAGAAGATTATACGGCGAAGCTGATGTGTTAATGAACCATTAATTTCTGGTGCGCTAAATTAACCGGTCGTTATTAGCGCTTTTTTTGTACGTTTGTGCGGTTATTCAGTGATCTGGCGCACGATTTTTCGATTTTATGCCGCGCTTCAAAGAAAGTTAAACCTTCAACCTGTATGTTACGCGCTTTCAGAAAGTGTGGTTGGCAGGTATGTACGAATTTAATCTTGTGTTGCTGCTGTTACAGCAAATGTGTGTTTTTCTGGTCATTGCCTGGCTGATGAGTAAGACACGCCTGTTTATACCGTTAATGCAAGTCACGGTACGCCTGCCGCACAAGCTTCTTTGCTACGTGACCTTCTCCATTTTCTGTATTCTCGGCACCTATTTTGGTCTGCATATTGAAGACTCTATCGCTAACACGCGGGCAATTGGTGCAGTGATGGGGGGCTTACTCGGCGGTCCGGTCGTTGGCGGGCTGGTGGGGCTAACCGGTGGGCTTCACCGCTATTCGCTGGGTGGGATGACCGCGCTAAGCTGTATGATTTCCACCATGGTTGAAGGATTACTGGGCGGTCTGGTACACAGCATGCTGATTAAGCGTGGCCGAACGGATCGGGTGTTCAACCCGTTCACTGCCGGGGCCGTTACCTTCGTGGCCGAACTGGTACAGATGCTGATCATTTTGTTAATTGCCCGTCCGTTTCAGGATGCGCTGCATCTGGTAAACAGTATTGCCGCGCCGATGATGGTCACCAATACCGTTGGCGCAGCGCTGTTTATGCGTATCCTGCTCGACAAACGCGCGATGTTTGAAAAATATACCTCTGCATTTTCAGCGACCGCATTGAAAGTTGCCGCCTCTACGGAGGGGATACTCCGCCAGGGATTTAACGAAGAAAACAGTATGAAGGTGGCGCAGGTCCTTTATCAGGAGCTGGATATTGGTGCGGTGGCGATCACCGACCGCGACAAGCTGCTGGCCTTCACCGGCACCGGTGACGATCACCATCTGCCCGGACGGCCAATTTCGTCCGCCTGGACATTGAAAGCCATCAATACGGGTGAGGTGGTATACGCCGACGGGAATGAAGTACCGTATCGCTGTTCGCTACATCCGCAATGCAAACTTGGCTCAACGCTGGTGATCCCCCTGCGCGGTGAAAACCAGCGGGTGATTGGCACCATCAAGCTCTATGAAGCGAAGAACCGGCTATTTAGTTCCATCAACCGCACGTTGGGTGAGGGGATCGCCCAACTTCTGTCGGCGCAAATTCTGGCGGGACAGTACGAGCGACAGAAAGCGCTGCTCACTCAGTCAGAAATCAAATTACTGCATGCTCAGGTCAATCCGCATTTTCTGTTTAATGCGTTGAATACATTAAAAGCGGTCATCCGCCGGGACAGCGACCAGGCCAGTCAGCTGGTGCAATATCTGTCGACGTTTTTCCGCAAAAACCTTAAGCGGCCGTCGGAGATTGTTACGCTGGCGGATGAAATTGAGCACGTGAACGCTTATCTGCAAATCGAGAAAGCCCGCTTCCAGTCACGTCTGCAGGTGCAGCTTTTTGTTCCCGAATCGCTTGCTCATCACCAGCTTCCGGCGTTTACGCTGCAACCTATCGTGGAAAATGCTATCAAGCACGGCACTTCGCAGCATCTGGGCGTTGGAGAAATCAGCATTCATGCCAGTCAGCATGAGCGTTATTTACAGCTGGATATTGAAGATAATGCCGGGCTTTACCAGCCAGGAACCTCTGTCAGTGGACTGGGTATGAATCTGGTGGATAAGCGCCTGCGCGCCCGCTTTGGTGATGACTGCGGAATAACCGTTAATTGTGAACCGGAATGTTTTACCCGTATTACGTTGCGACTGCCGCTGGAGGAAAACGCATGTTAAAAGTGCTGATTGTGGATGACGAGCCATTAGCACGCGAGAATCTGCGCATTTTGCTACAGGACGAAAGCGATATTGAGATTGTTGGCGAATGCGCTAATGCCGTCGAGGCGATTGGCGCGGTGCATAAATTACGCCCGGATGTGCTGTTTCTTGATATTCAGATGCCGCGTATCAGCGGGCTGGAGATGGTCGGTATGCTCGACCCGGAACATCGGCCATGGGTCGTATTTTTGACGGCATTTGATGAGTACGCGGTAAAGGCGTTTGAAGAACATGCTTTTGATTATCTACTTAAGCCGATTGAAGCTGCACGGTTGAATAAGACGCTGACTCGCCTGCGCCAGGAGCGGGGCGAGCAGGACGTCTCGGTGCTGGCGGAAAATCAGCAGGCGCTGAAGTTCATTCCCTGTACCGGACACAGCCGCATCTGGCTTTTGCAAATGGAAGACGTGGCCTTTGTCAGTAGCCGTATGAGCGGCGTCTATGTCACCAGCCATGAAGGGCAGGAGGGGTTCACTGAACTCACGCTTCGCACGCTGGAAAGCCGAACGCCGCTGCTGCGCTGTCATCGTCAGTATCTGGTGAATATGGCGCATCTCAAAGAAATCCGTCTGGAAGAGAATGGTCAGGCCGAACTGCTGCTGCGGGCGGGGCAGACGGTTCCGGTCAGCCGCCGCTACCTGAAAAACCTGAAAGAGGCGCTGGGTCTGTAATTAGTGTAAACTTAGCTCCCGCATTTTTTCATCACCGAAGGCACTATGGTCAGTAACGATATTTTGCGTAGCATTCGCTACATTCTGAAAATCAATAATAACGATCTGGTGCGTATTTTCGCGCTGGGTGAAGCGGACGTAAGCGCAGAACAGTTGGTGCCGTGGTTGCGTAAAGAAGATGAAGAGGGCTTTGTACGCTGCCCGGACATCATGCTGTCATGCTTTTTAAACGGCCTGATTTATGAAAAGCGCGGACGCGATGAATCAGCACCGACGCTATCGGTTGAACGTCGCGTGAATAACAACGTGGTCCTCAAAAAGCTGCGCATCGCGTTTGCGCTGAAAACAGATGATATCCTGGCGATCCTCACCGAGCAGAAATTCCGCGTCTCAATGCCGGAAATAACCGCCATGATGCGCGCGCCGGATCATAAGAATTTCCGTGAATGTGGCGATCAGTTACTGCGCTATTTCCTGCGCGGGCTGACGGCGCGCGAGCACGCGGCTAAATAGCGCGGTTATCGCCGGGCGTTGCCCGGCATGGCAAATTATTTTATCCCTTTCACCTGTGAGGGTATGTCGCGCTGTCTTTGTAGCGACATTGAACTCTGTATTATTCATCTTCTCAAATACTCTACAGGCTTGTTAACCATGAATATCAGGCAAATCTGGTGATAAAATATTTAAAGTATTGCTGAGTCCCACTTTTCATGGCCGTAACGTCGTTGCTTATAGCTGTCTATTCGCCACTCTCCCGCTTTTTTCAACATAACGAACAGATACTCGTCCTTAAACTGAGTGGGCGTCTTAATATACACTTCGGCGCGGCTTTTCGTTTTTATTTCTACATTGACGTCCAGAGGATCATCAATGCCGTTAAATTTCGACGGAAAGCCGAAGCTGCCAGGGTTCTTGCCGCCATATACCCTGCGCTTGTCCGTACAATATTCGTCAAATAGTGGCGCAGTACGCTCGCCAAAAAGCGTAAACCAGTCAGATCGCGACGCAAAGTGGTATTCGATGCCAGGATACTGCGCGCGCAGGCTCTGCTCCTCTTCCCGACTCCGGGTATAAATATCGTTTTCAATCAGGTTCCACTTTTCGCCAAACGCCCTGACTCGCCCGACAAGATGCATTTTTAACGCAGCTTCATCCATAGCATTCCCCCATTTTCGATGACTTTATCAATAAAAATCCTGCCACAATACGCTGGCAGAGAGATAAAAAAAGCCCGTAATGTTAATTACGGGCCTCGATTCAATTACAGCAAGGGGCAGAACTTATACATAAACCCGACGGTTAATGCTATGCCGCTGTAACCGCTTTGCAATTTATTTCACTTCTTTAAAACCAGCGGCTTCCAGCATGCTCTGGGTTTGTTTCATACTCACACCCTTGCTGGTGTCGCCTGAAACCATGGAGCCAGAAACGCTTTGCAGCGCTTTGAAATCCACTTTTTCCATATCTACGGTCACAGATTCTTCAGCATAGGTATCTTTGTAGGTCAATTTTTCATCTACCCCATTGATATTCTTATATTTTGCGCTGAGCGGGTCAAGAATTTTAGCGGCTTCTTCTTTATTAGTCGCACCAATGGTCGAATAGTTGATTTTATTTTCTGAAGTTTGCTTCAGAACTTTATCACCTTCATAGGTATAGGTGATTTTGATATCAGCGCCGTTGATGTTGGCGTTAAACGTTTTGGTTTCTTCTTTGTCGCCACATCCGGCCAGGGAGAATACCAGAACCGAAGCAAAGGCAACTGACAACAACTTATTTAACGCTTTCATGTAAAACTCCATTTTATAAAAATGATTAAAATTTAGGCATGTTAAGTGGCATTACACAGCGTAACGCGCACCTGTGCAGTAAAAGAATAGAGCTTTTTTAAAATATTGCGCAGTCCGGATGCGGAATTTGTCGCAATAAAAGCGCACGCCGTAAGCAAAAAGCGCCGCGAAGGCGGCGCTTGAAGGAGAGATTATTTTACCTGTTGACCGGGTTTTGCTCCGTCGTCCGGGCTTAACAGGAAGATATCTTTCCCGCCAGGACCAGCGGCCATGACCATGCCTTCAGAAATACCAAAGCGCATTTTACGGGGCGCGAGGTTGGCGACCATCACCGTCAGGCGACCGATCAGCACCTGTGGGTCCGGATACGCAGAGCGAATGCCGGAGAACACGTTACGTTTCTCGCCGCCGAGATCCAGCGTCAGGCGCAACAGTTTGTCAGAGCCTTCAACAAACTCCGCATTTTCAATCAGCGCCACGCGCAGATCGATTTTTGCGAAATCGTCAAAGGTAATGGTTTCCTGAATCGGATCGTCCGCCAGCGGGCCAGTCACCGGCGCTGCCATCGCTTTGACTTCTTCTTTTGATGCTTCCACCAGTGCTTCTACCTGTTTCATGTCGATGCGGTTGTAGAGCGCTTTAAAGGTATTCACTTTATGCCCCAGCAGGGGTTGTTGAATACTATCCCATTCCAGCGTGGTGTTCAGGAAGGCTTCAGCACGTTCACCCAGCGTCGGGATAACCGGCTTAAGATACGTCATCAGTACGCGGAACAAGTTAATACCCATCGAGCAGATTGCCTGCAATTCAGCGTCCTGACCTTCCTGCTTCGCCACCACCCATGGCGCTTTCTCATCGACATAGCGGTTGGCAACATCCGCCAGCGCCATAATCTCGCGAATAGCCTTGCCAAATTCGCGGCTTTCCCAGGCGTCACCAATGACCACTGCGGCATCAGTGAAGGTCTTGTAGAGTGCCGGATCGGCAAGCTCGGATGCCAGCACGCCGTCAAAACGTTTCGCGATAAAACCGGCGTTACGCGATGCCAGGTTCACCACTTTATTCACGATGTCCGCGTTCACGCGCTGAACGAAATCTTCCAGGTTCAGGTCGATATCGTCAATGCGGGAAGAGAGCTTCGCGGTGTAGTAATAGCGCAGGCTATCCGCATCAAAATGGTTCAGCCAGGTGCTGGCCTTAATAAAGGTGCCGCGCGATTTGGACATCTTCGCGCCGTTTACCGTCACGTAGCCGTGCACGAACAGGTTGGTCGGCTTGCGGAAGTTGCTGCCTTCCAGCATTGCCGGCCAGAACAGGCTGTGGAAGTAGACGATATCTTTACCGATGAAGTGATAAAGCTCGGCGTCAGAGTCTTTTTTCCAGTAGTCGTCAAAGCTGGTGGTGTCGCCGCGCTTGTCGCACAGATTCTTAAACGAACCCATATAGCCGATTGGCGCGTCGAGCCAGACGTAAAAGTATTTGCCCGGTGCGTTGGGTATTTCAAAACCGAAGTAGGGCGCGTCGCGGGAGATATCCCACTGTTGCAGGCCGGATTCAAACCATTCCTGCATTTTGTTTGCTACCTGTTCCTGCAATGCACCGCTGCGGGTCCATGCCTGCAACATTTCGCTAAAGGACGGCAGGTCAAAGAAGAAGTGTTCGGACTCACGCATCACCGGCGTCGCGCCAGACACCACGGATTTCGGCTCAATAAGCTCGGTGGGACTGTAGGTCGCGCCGCAGACTTCGCAGTTATCGCCATACTGATCGGCAGATTTACATTTCGGGCAGGTGCCTTTGACAAACCGGTCCGGCAGGAACATGCCTTTTTCTGGATCGTAAAGCTGAGAAATAGTGCGGTTTTTAATAAAGCCGTTTTCTTTCAGGCGCGTGTAGATAAGCTCCGACAGCTCACGGTTCTCGTTGCTGTGCGTCGAATGATAGTTATCGTAGCTGATGTCGAAGCCGGCAAAATCAGTCTGATGCTCCTGACTCATTTCGGTAATCATCTGCTCAGGGGTAATACCTAACTGCTGCGCTTTCAGCATGATCGGCGTACCGTGCGCATCGTCCGCACAGATGAAGTTTACCTCGTGGCCGCGCATTCGCTGGTAACGGACCCAGACATCAGCCTGGATATGCTCCAGCATGTGGCCGAGGTGGATGGAGCCGTTGGCGTACGGCAGTGCGCACGTTACCAGAATTTTCTTCGCGACTTGAGTCATAGTGGGTATTACTTCTTTTGTAATGAAAAGGGGTTTGATAGTACCAAAATGGTATTTATCACGCCAAGTGATAAGGGCATTTATCCATAAATGAATAATTGTCGTCTCTGAGGTAAACTTGGTCGTTACAATATCTTTTTTCAGAACAACAACAGAGGAGTCGGGATGAACGCACAATCCCAGGCCAAATCCCCGGAACGTTTACGAGCGATGGTCGCCGGGACGCTGGCAAACTTTCAGCATCCCACACTGAAACACAATCTGACGACGCTGAAAGCGCTGCATCACGTTGCCTGGCTGGATGACACTATTCATATTGAACTGTTAATGCCATTTGTCTGGACCAGCGCGTTCGAGGATCTCAAAGAGCAAACCAGTGCAGAACTGCTGCGCATCACCGGGGCGAAAGCCATTGACTGGAAGCTTTCTCATTCTATCGCCACGCTAAAGCGCGTTAAAAATCAGCCCGGCGTTAACGGCGTGAAAAATATCATCGCGGTGAGTTCTGGTAAGGGCGGGGTCGGGAAATCCTCGACGGCGGTGAACCTGGCACTGGCACTGGCGGCCGAAGGGGCTAAGGTGGGCCTGCTGGACGCCGATATTTATGGTCCTTCTATCCCCACTATGCTGGGCACAGAACATCAGCGTCCTACCTCGCCGGACGGCACCCATATGACGCCTATTGTCGCACACGGGCTGGCTACCAATTCCATTGGTTATCTGGTAACCGATGATAACGCGATGGTCTGGCGCGGCCCGATGGCCAGTAAAGCACTGATGCAAATGCTACAGGAGACCCTGTGGCCGGATCTGGATTATCTGGTGCTGGACATGCCGCCGGGTACCGGCGACATTCAGCTGACGCTGGCGCAAAACATTCCGGTAACGGGCGCGCTGGTGGTGACCACGCCGCAGGACATCGCACTGATTGATGCCAAAAAGGGCATCGTGATGTTTGAGAAAGTTGAGGTGCCGGTGCTGGGTATTGTTGAAAACATGAGTATGCACGTGTGCAGCAACTGTGGTCATCATGAACCGATTTTCGGTACCGGTGGGGCAGAGAAACTGGCGGAGCAGTACCATACCCAGCTACTGGGACAGATGCCGCTGCACATTAGCCTGCGTGAAGATCTCGATCGCGGTACGCCAACGGTGATTCATCGACCTGAAAGTGAATTTACCGCTATCTACCGTAATCTGGCAGGGCGCGTGGCAGCCCAGTTGTACTGGCAGGGGGAAGTGATCCCCAGCGAAATCGCCTTCCGCGCGGTATAAGGCTTGCGGCTGCCCTGGCAGGCAGCCGAACTACTTAACGGTGATAGAAAATTTCCCCGTCATACACTTTCAGAATCTTGCCTTCCGCATCGGTAATCAACACGTAGTTCCCGCCCATGTAGGTCCAGTGGCTACCTGCATCCGGCGCGGGCAGGTTGCGTTGCTTCCACTGCTTAATATTGTATTCTTCGGTGCGATACATTTCAGGCACCGTGTCTCCGATCGTAAAATGGGTGAAATCAGCAAAAAATTCTTTCAGCTCATAGGATTGTGTACCCTGAGCCTTGACTGCCGTTTGCGGGGCAGCGCTGGCACAGGTTGCCACGCCAAGTGCAACACCCAATAACAGTAGCTTAACTCTTTTCATTCGTTCTCCATATCATCATCCCGGGCCTGACCCGGTGCGCACGCGCTTGTTATACCTTATCTAAGATATCAGAGGTGCACTGAACGTGCCCAGTTACTCTGCATCCTGTGAGCTTTTCAGCCTGGTCTGAATGGCCGATTTAACCAATACTACAATTTTATTAAGATCCGTTTCGCTATTTGCCATAATTTGCGCATTAACGAAATAATATCTATAAGCTTGCAAAAAAATATATTTGTTCTACGCGGATTTTAGCCCAGCCATTTTGCTTGTCAGTTGCAGTGAACGCCTTGAAACAGGTTTACATATTTGCTGACCTGCCAGATTTAGTAGGTTTTACAAGGAATTGCTTTAGATTTGAACGGAATATTAACGTCATTGATGTGTATCACAACACCCTAATTTGTTAGATTTGTCGAAACATCGTTTCTGGTTGTTGTTTTTCATGTCACTAAGACTTATCCTACCAATTCATTGAATAAAAACTCAGTTATCTATTAATAAAGACGCTCGCGATCTGTCTTGGTTGTCGCCTGCGTATTAAGGATGAGCCTAATCAATTGAATTAAGCTTTAACTGAGTGTGGTTTTAAGGTAAGTGATTTTAATTCAATGGCTTATGGCATTCACGAATGTCTAGTTAGGTATTAAGTAGTGAATTGCCGGGTTTCTAATTTCCGATCCTGGCAGAAAGGAAGTTAGTGCAGGGTGGTAGCTTAAAGCCACGGCGGTAGCCTGCCTGCTATTCAGCCCAAATGCTGAAGGTTATGGTATGCTAATATTGCCTGGTTTTCAGGCTATCAATTTTACATTCGTTGAATGAAGAGGAACGTGAATGAAAAAGACAATGTGTGCGGTTCTCGCAGCGTTGGCGCTGGCTGGGGTTAGCCCGGCTACGTTTGCCGCTCCGGCCACCGGGACAGAAACCACCTCCGGCGGCGCAGCAGCAGGCGCAATCGGCACCACCACTATCGTGACTGCAACTGCAGTAGCGGGCCTGGTAGCCTTAGTTGCCGTAGCAGCAAGCGACGACGACAGCTCCGGTTCTGGTGTTAACCTGACTACCACCACCACTACGCGTTAAGCTTGAGAATTAACTGAACTTCTGTACAGTTAATTAACAGTGTGGGATGGTATATAAGATACCCGGCAGATTTAATTTGCCGGGTATCTTAAAAAAGTGAATAATACCCAAGTAAAACTATTTTTATTGCTAATCATGTATAACGCCTGAAACCTGCTTTTGCGGTTCTCTGGCGAATAAGTGCGTGCAAATAACCGCCCTCTTGTGGTTATTTTTTGTATTAACACATTGTGAAAGGGAACCTCTGGTGCGCATACTCCTCTTCCTTCTGGCCTGCCTGCTCATGCAGGGCTGTACCCATAGCCAGCAAAGCATTGTTGATACCCTGGATTCGACCTTCTACGGCGCGAAGGATGTGACGGTTTCTAACCAGCAAATTGAAGCGCTACCCTACAACACAATGTACCTGCGCATTAACGACGGCCAGCGCATTTTTGTGGTACTGGGTTATCTTGAAAATGGTCAGCGCAAATGGCTGACGCAGGATAAGGCGATGCTGGTTACCCAAAGTGGCCGGTTAGTGAAAACCGTCAACCTGCCTGACAACCTTCTTGAGGTTAGTAACCTGCCGCAAGACCCTCTCCTGAACGCCCGACAGCTTAGAGACGGCACTACCTGGACCAGAACAATTGGCTGGACAGAAGACGAACGTTTCCGCTCTGCTACGGTGGTCTCTCGCTTTAGCGCAGGTGGTGAAGACGTCCTTACCATTGCCGGTAAACGGGTTCGCTGTCTGGTTTGGCATGAAAATGCTCACACGGATTCACCTTCGCGCGACTGGCAAAACACGTTCTGGGTGGATGCGGTTAGTGGGCAGGTCCGTCAGGGCCGCCAGATGTTAGGGGCGGGGGTTCTCCCCATTGACTTCACCATCCTGAAACCCGCGACGCTATGAAAATAAAAACATTACTCACCAGCGCTGGGCTCCTGGCTCTTAGTTGCCCTGTCTGGGCGGATAGCCAGGTTACGGTACACGCGCTTACCTCTGGCAAGACGCTAAAAATTGAACATGCACAAAATCTGGCACAGGTGGTGACTGTATCTAACCTGCCTGCCGGGATCTGGTGGCAGGGGGCGGTCATTGCAGAACCGCAGGCTACCGCCGTTATTCAACAGCAGTATCAGAAAACATTACAGCAACTCAATGCCTGGGCGGCGAGCGAAAGCGTGGATCAGGCGGCCAGTATTCGCACTGTCATTCAACAGCTTCAGGCAATTAAGGTCACTGGGCGGCAATTTGTTCCTCTCGATCCCGACCTGGTCCGTACCCGCGATGAAAACAATCCTCGTCTCGAAGGCCGCTATTCGCTGTGGCTTCCTGCGCGTCCCACAACGGTGACGCTTTTAGGCGCGATTGAGGGGACGGGAAAAATCAGCTGGCAGGCGGGACGTAGCGTACGTGATTATCTGGCGGGGCGCGAGCGACTGACCGGTGCGGAACGCAACATTGCGATTGTGATCCATCCGGACGGCAGCGTTCAGCAAGCGCCGGTGGCTTACTGGAATCATCGTCACGTTGAACCGGAACCGGGCAGCATTATCTGGGTAGGATTCTCCTCATGGGCCACGCCTGGAGAATACAAAACGCTTAATGAGCAAATTGTCTCTGTTCTGACACACCGGATACCTGACTGATGAATAAAAAATACCTGCTCAGCCTGCTGGCTATGGCCGTCGCCAGCGCCTGTAATGCGGATGTGCTGACATATCCGGACCCGATTGGTCCCTCGCAGTCTGACTTTGGCGGCACGGGGTTGATGCAAACCCCAAATGCCCGTATTGCCAAAGAAGGCGAATTTAGCGTCAACTACCGCGATAACGATCAATATCGCTTCTGGTCCACCTCCATTGCACTTTTCCCCTGGCTTGAAGGTACCGTTCGTTATACCGACGTGCGTACCCGTAAATACAGCCAGAATGAAGATTTTAGCGGCGATCAAACGTACAAAGATAAATCTTTCGACTTCAAAGTGCGCCTATGGGAAGAGGGGTTCTGGCTGCCTGAGTTCGCTTTTGGCAAACGCGACATCGCGGGTACCGGGCTTTTTGACGGCGAATATGTCGTCGCCAGCAAAATGGCCGGGCCGTTTGATTTCTCGCTGGGGATGGGCTGGGGCTATAACGGCAACAGCGGTAATATCACTAACCCCTTTTGTCGCGCGAGCGACAAATATTGTACTCGTGCTGACTCGCACGATGCGGGCGATATCAGCTTTACTGACGTATTCCGTGGACCCGCTGCGCTTTTTGGCGGCGTAGAGTACCAGACGCCGTGGACCCCGCTGCGTCTGAAACTGGAATATGACGGCAACGATTATCAGGATGATTTTGCCGGCAAAATCGATCAGCGCAGCCACTTCAACGTCGGCGCGATATACCGTGCCGCCGAGTGGGCTGACGTTAACCTCAGCTACGAGCGCGGTAATACCCTGATGTTCGGCTTTACTCTGCGTACCAATTTCAACGAGCTAAAACCGTCGCAGCGCGATAATCCAAAACCAGCGTACCAGCCTGCGCCAGCAACAAATGGAGTGCAATACACCACTGCCGCTAATGTGTTGACGCAGTTGAAATACAATGCGGGCTTTGACGAGCCAGAAATCATTCAGCGCGGCGATACGTTGTATATGACTGGCGTACAGTACCGCTATCGCGACACGCGTGAAGGCGTGGATCGCGCTAACCGTATCCTGATGAATAACCTGCCCGCGGGCGTCAATACCCTCAGCGTCACCCAAAAAACGCAGCACATGCCGCAGGTTACTACCGAGACCAACGTCGCCAGTCTGCGTAAGCAACTGGAAGGGTACCCGTTGGGGCATGAAGAAACGCTGCAACAGCGCCGTATCAACCCGGTTGATACCGATGCGCTCGGACGTGGCTATCGCATCCGCCCGGATCGCTTTGGCTATTCCATTTCCCCGGTACTCAGCCAGTCCCTTGGCGGCCCGGAAAACTTCTATATGTTCCAGATTGGCGTGATGGGCAGCGCCAACTACTGGCTGACCGATCACTGGCTGGTAGACGGCGGCGTCTTTGCCAACGTTTATAACAACTACAACAAGTTCAAATCGACAGATTCCCCGGGCGACACCACCTTGCCGCCGGTACGTACTCACATTCGTGATTATGTTGAAAATGACGTCTACGTTAACAACCTGCAAAGCAACTATGTGCGCTATTTAGGCAATGGCTTCTACGGCCAGGTCTACGGCGGGTATCTGGAAACTATGTACGGTGGTGCCGGTGCCGAAGTGCTTTATCGTCCGCTGGACAGCAACTGGGCGGTGGGCATTGATGGCAACTACGTTAAACAGCGTGACTGGAATAACATGATGCGCTTTATCGATTATAAAGCGCCAACCGGCCATCTGACCGGCTACTGGACACCGCCCGTATTTGATGACGTGTTGTTCAAACTTAGCCTTGGGCAGTACCTGGCGAAAGACAAGGGCGGCACCCTTGATATCTCGAAACGCTTCGACAGCGGCGTAACGGTCGGTGCATGGGCGGCGGTCACCAACGTGTCGAAAGATGATTACGGCGAGGGTGGATTCAGTAAAGGCTTCTATGTTTCTGTGCCGCTGGATTTGATGACGGTTACGCCAACCCGCAGCCGTGCGTCGATAAGCTGGACGCCGCTGACGCGTGACGGTGGGCAGATGCTTGGACGGAAATACCAACTTTATAATATGACGACGGATCGCGATGTTCCCATTGGTTATTAAGCCCGAAGGGAAGAAATGCCCGCCAGAGGTGAAAAAGTTTCATCTTTGAGAACAACGTTCATTTTAGGGCCGACATTCTGTTTTTATCTCCTCGCATGACGTGATAAAAACAATAGTGATAGCGCACGTTAATAAGATTGCTGGAAATGCAATCGGATTGACACTAAACCATTTGAACCACAGATGATTTTATATAATGAAAAAGAGTATTCTTAGGGTTTCTCTCGTGGCATTGGCTGTTGGGGCGTTAGCTGGCTGTACGGTCATCCCAGGACAAGGGTTGAGCACCAGTGGAAAGGACGTTATCGATCTTCCTGACAGCGATTACGATTTAAATAGCATGGTCAATGTCTTTCCAATGACGCCGGGTCTTATTGATCAACTTCGTCCGGTATCGGTAATGTCAAAAGCAAATCCTCAACTGGACGATTTGCTCAAGAGCTATCAGTACCGTATCGGGGTTGGCGATGTGCTGATGGTAACCGTATGGGATCACCCGGAACTGACTACCCCGGCGGGGCAGTATCGCAGCGCTAGCGATACCGGTAACTGGGTCAGTGCTGATGGCACTATTTTCTATCCTTACGTCGGTAAAATGCGGGTCGCCGGTAAAACACTTGCCGAAGTGCGCGACGAAATCACCGCCCGACTGGATTCGGTCATCGAAAGCCCGCAAGTTGATGTTAGCATCGCGGCCTTCCGTTCACAGAAAGCCTACGTGACCGGCGAAGTGGCAAAATCAGGCCAACAGCCGATTACCAATATTCCACTCACCGTTATGGATGCCATTAACGCCGCGGGCGGCCTGACGCAAGATGCTGACTGGCGTAACGTGGTGCTGACGCATAATGGTCAGGACACCAAAATTTCGCTCTGGGCGCTGATGCAGCGCGGCGATTTGACGCAGAATAAACTACTCTATCCTGGTGACATCCTGTTTATCCCGCGCAATGACGATCTGAAAGTCTTTGTGATGGGTGAGGTGGGTAAACAAAGCACGCTACGGATGGATCGCAGCGGCATGACGCTGGCCGAAGCGCTGGGTAATGCAGAGGGCATGAAGCAGGATATGTCAGATGCCACCGGCATCTTTGTTATCCGCTCTTTGAAAGGCAAGCAGAACGGCAAAATCGCCAATATTTATCAGCTGAATGCACAGGATGCCTCGGCAATGGTACTGGGAACTGAATTCCAGCTTGAACCGTACGATATTGTTTATGTGACTACCGCACCGCTGGTGCGCTGGAACCGTGTGATTTCACAACTGGTGCCGACCATCACTGGTGTTCATGACCTGACGGAAACCGCTCGTTATATCAAAACATGGCCAAATTAATGTTTAGTTCCATTCTGGTGATTTGTACCGGAAATATCTGCCGTTCCCCCACCGGGGAACGGTTGTTGCGGCATACGCTCCCCGGCATGAAAGTCGATTCAGCAGGCACCTTCGGCCTTAGCGGTCAGCCTGCTGATGCCACCGCAATAGAAGTTGCCGCAGCGCACGGCGTTTCACTGGACGGGCACATCGCACGCAAGCTTACCCCCGCCATGGCGCGCGATTACGATCTTATCCTGGTGATGGAACCTGCTCATATAGAGCAGGTGACTGCTATCGCGCCGGAGGTAAGAGGTAAAACCATGCTCTTTGGTCAATGGGCGGGTAAAAAGGAAATTCCTGACCCCTACCGCAAAAGCCATGAGGCCTTTGAACACGTTTACGGGCTGCTTGAGCAGGCCAGTAAAGAATGGGCTGTCAGGCTCGGAAAATAAAACGGGATAAATATTCGTTATGTCGACAAAAGTCACAACTGCCCCTGCTGAAACCGCGAACAACGAGCTGGATTTAGGACGTCTTCTGGGCGATCTGATCGACCATAAAAAACTGATTTTTTTCGTCACCGTGTTTTTTACGGTTATCGCTGTGATTTATGCGTTATTTTCTACACCGGTCTATCAGGCCGATGCGTTAATTCAGGTTGAGCAGAAGCAGGGCAACGCTATCCTTAGCAGTTTAAGCCAAATGATCCCGGACTCCTCCCCGGAATCTGCGCCCGAAATTCAACTGCTGCAATCACGTATGATCCTCGGTAAAACCATTGATGACCTCAGTCTGCGCAATGTCGTTGAACAAGACTATTTTCCGGTCTTTGGTCGTGGCTGGGCGCGTCTGACGGGGCAAAAACCGGGTGTCATTGCGCTGACCTGGCTTGCCGTACCGAAGGAAATGGCCCAGCAGGAATTTACCCTGACCGTGGGTGAGAAGGGACATTTCACGGTTGAAGGCGACGATTTCACGGCGCAGGGTCAGATTGGACAGCTGGTGGATAAGAATGGCTTCTCGCTTAAAATTGCCGATATTGATGCTGAACCGGGTACCCGTTTTACCCTCCGTCAGATGACCGATCTTGAAGCGATTAACGAACTGCTCAAACAATTCACCGTTAGCGAAAAGACCAAAGACAGCGGCATGCTGGGCCTGACCGTTACTGGCGAAGATCCGCAGCTTATCGCCCGTATTCTGAATAGTATTTCTGACAACTATCTGCAACAGAACATTGCTCGCCAGGCGGCACAAGACTCAAAGAGCCTTGAGTTTTTGCAAAAGCAGCTGCCGCAGGTGCGTAGCGACCTTGATCAGGCAGAAGATAAGCTCAACGCCTATCGTAAACAGAGCGATTCCGTTGACCTCAACCTGGAAGCAAAATCGGTTCTTGAGCAGATCGTTAATGCCGATAATCAGCTCAATGAACTGACCTTCCGCGAAGCGGAAATTTCCCAGCTCTATAAGAAAGATCACCCGACTTACCGGGCGCTGATGGAAAAACGCCAGACGCTGGAACAGGAAAAAACACGGCTGAACAAACGTGTTTCTTCTATGCCATCGACACAACAGGAGATCCTGCGTCTGAGCCGCGATGTGGAATCGGGCCGGGCCGTTTACCTGCAACTGCTGAACCGTCAACAGGAGTTAAGCATCGCGCAGTCGAGCGCCATTGGTAACGTGCGGATCATCGACCCGGCTGTCACCCAGCCGCTGCCGATCAAACCGAAAAAAGCGCTGGTCGTCGCACTTGGACTGTTGATGGGACTGTTTGTTTCTATCGGTCTGGTGCTGGCGCGGATGCTGCTGCGTAAGGGCATTGATTCACCTGAGCAACTGGAAGAGCAGGGGATTAATGTGTATGCCACCATTCCAATGTCTGACTGGCTGGCGCAGAAAACGCGGTTGCGAAATAAAAATATTTTCTCATCCCGCACGCAGCATAAGACCAAAAATATACCGTTCCTGGCGGTTGATAACCCCATTGACTTGTCGGTGGAAGCTATTCGTGGTCTGCGTACCAGTCTGCATTTTGCGATGATGGAATCGACTAACAATGTGCTGATGATTTCAGGGGCGACACCTGATAGCGGTAAAACCTTTGTTAGTAGTACGCTGGCGGCGATTGTTGCGCAGGCCGGTCAGAAAGTCCTGTACATTGATGCGGATATGCGTCGTGGCTACGCGCATGACTTGTTCAACTTTAGCAACAGCGATGGCCTTTCTTCTGTGTTATCCGGGAAATCCAAAGTGGAGGCCTCAATACAGAACTTCACCAAAGGCGGATTCGACGTGTTGACCCGTGGCCAGGTACCCCCTAATCCGGCTGAGTTACTGATGCACGATCGTTTCCGTGAATTACTGGACTGGGCAAGCGAACATTACGATATGGTAATCATCGATACGCCACCGATTCTGGCGGTGACCGATGCGGCGGTAATTGGCCGCTCGGCAGGCACCTGTCTGGTGGTGGCACGTTTTGAAGTCAACAGCGTGAAAGAAATGACGGTCTGCGTACAACGTCTTGAGCAGGCTGGTGTTAACGTGAAAGGCGCGATCCTTAACGGCGTGATCAAGCGCGCCAGTAGCTATTATGGCTACGGATACAACCATTACGGCTACAGTTATACCGATAAGAAGTAATCCTCGCAGTTCTCCCCGGCATCCTCTGCCGGGGTATCTCGTTTAATCGTAAATCAAAAAAGCGCTGCCAGTTTCACCGCTGGCGGTCTGTCTATGTGCACGGAAAATTCGGAGAGTTATATGGATTTCGTGATGATCCTAATCAGTGCTATTGGTGGTCTCGCGGTTGCTGGCTTCACCGCACCGGTATTCGGTCTGGTCGATAAGCCGGACGCGCGTAAAGTTCATGAAGGACACATTCCCCTCGTTGGTGGTATTTCAGTCTGGGTGGCGATGAGCGCCCTGCAATATTTAAACCCGCAGTGGTTACCCCACCAGCAGATGTTCTGGTTCTCGATTTCGATGCTGCTGATTATCGGTGTGCTCGATGACAGATTCAATCTCCCGGTGCTGCCGCGCGTCATTGCCCAGGCGATCGCAGCCGTGCTAATGATGCGTTCAGGATTGTGGTTATCCTCTCTGGGGGAGTTGATCCCCGGTTATGTGGTGACGCTTGGTGCGGTAGGATATCTCATTACCCTGATTGCTATTTGGGCATCGATTAATGCTTTTAACATGATTGACGGCATTGATGGATTACTCGGCGCAGTGTCCTGTGTTACTTTTGGCGCACTGGGCATTTTGTTTTATCTGCATGGCAATATCGGTGCATGGCACTGGTGTCTGGCGCTGGTGCTGGCCATCATGCCCTATCTATTAGCCAATCTCGGATTGTTTGGCGGCAAAAAGCGCAAGGTGTTTATGGGCGATGCGGGCAGCACGGTAATTGGTTTTGCTGCCATCTGGCTGCTGGTCATGGCAACGCAAAATGACGATGCGATCATCGCCCCCGTCACGGCGTTATGGCTAATCGCGCTACCGCTCGCCGATATGTCGGCCGTATCAATACGGCGGATTTTAAGCGGCAATAGCCCGTTCCGTCCTGACCGCGGGCATATTCACCACATCATCATGAAATGCGGCTACAGCAGCCGCCGGACGCTGGTTATTCTTTTTGCCGCGGCCGTGATTCTGGCATCCATCGGCATACTTTTTGACCGCTTGCAAATTGCAGAGTGGCTAAGCCTGGCGTTGTTCCTGCTGTGCTTTGCCGCGTGGGTGCGTTTCTCAATGAAAGTCTTCCATCGTTAATGGCATACGCGCGACGGCATCTGCCGTCGCGCTAGCGCTTGACTTAAAACCCCTCCAGTACGATCTTACCGATCGACCGTCCCGTCTCCACAAGCCGATGCGCTTTACGCAAATTCTCCGCATTAATTTTTCCGTAGTGCTCCCCAAGCGTGCTGACCAGCGTACCGTCGTCAATCAATGAAGCGACACGGGTTAGCAGGCGATGCTGTTCAATCATGTCATGCGTTTCAAACATTGAGCGGGTGAACATAAACTCCCAGTGCAGCGAAATGCTTTTCTTCTTCAGGGGAAGGGCATCCAGGCTTTGCGGATCGTCAATCAGCGCCAGTTTGCCTTGTGGTGCCAGCGCCTCAATAATGGCCGAATAGTGCTCGTCCGTGTGAGTCAGGCTGGCGACGTAATTCACTTCTTTAATGCCAATGCGCTTTAATTCTTCACTAAAAGGCTGTTGGTGATTAATAACATGATGCGCGCCGGCATCAATGACCCACTGCTGGCTGGCAGAACGTGATGCCGTACCAATCACCGTCAGCCGGGTTAATTTTCTTGCCAGCTGCGTCAGAATCGAGCCTACACCACCCGCCGCACCAACAATCAATAAACTTTCTCCCTCTCCACGACCTTCTTTTACGCCCAGACGGTTAAATAAAAGCTCCCATGCGGTAATTGCTGTTAATGGCAGGGCCGCCGCCGCCGCGTGATCAAGCCGTTCTGGTTTATGCGCCACGATACGCTCATCCACCAGCTGAAATTCACTGTTGCTACCTGACCGCGTTAATGCCCCGGCATACCACACCTCATCGCCTTCCTTAAACAGCGTAACTGCATCGCCTTTTGCCACCACCACTCCCGTCGCATCCCAACCCAGCACCCGGGGCTCTTCGGCATTGAAACCTGCCCGAACCTTGGTGTCGACCGGGTTTACCGAAATCGCTTTCACTTCCACCAGCAGATCATGTCCTTGCGCTTGCGGTACAGGCAGATCGACCTCCTGTAAAAAATCAATATTGCTGTCCTGAGAAGTTGCCTGCGTAATTGCGATAGCTTTCATATTGGCTCCTGGAATGGTAAACAGTTATTGGTTTGATGAATCAATGATAGATCCCTCAGGGAAAGGGAAAAATGGTTCGCCGACAACAGCACTTATATTCCGGGAGTGAAAATGTTCAGGCTGGAAGATTTAACCCTGTTTGTGCGCGCAGCGGCGCTGAACAGTTTTAGTGAAGCTGCTCGTGAGGCGGGGCTGCCGCCCGCACAGGTGAGTTCGGCAATTAAACGCCTTGAGAAAGCGCTCAATATCCGTCTGTTTGCCCGTTCGACCCGCAGCCTGCGACTCACTCAGGAGGGAGAAAGCTGGCTACCCTACGCCGTGAAAATGCTGGATACGATGCATGCCGGGCTGCAAAAAATCCAGGCTCCGGACGATGAAATCCGTGGCACGTTACACATTGCCGTACCGTCAGATTTAGGGCGTAATCTGTTACTGTCTGTGTTTCGTGAGGTATGTCAGCAGCATCCCGCGCTGCGTCTGCGTATTCTTTTTTCCGATCAGATTGCCGACGTGTTTAAAGATCCGATAGACATTGCGTTTCGCTATGGCACCAACGGCGATGCATACTACGTTGCTTTACCCGTTGCCCCCGATAACCGGCGCGTGTTGGTGGCATCGCCAGCATGGATACGCCAGCATGGCGAGCCGCAATCGCTGATGGCGTTGTCAACGCACAATGCGCTGACCTTCGTACTACGTGGCCGTTTGCACGATCGCTGGAGACTACTGGCGAATGGTGAAATTCATGAGGTAGATGTTTCTGGCTCGATAATGAGCGATGATGCCGAAGTGATCCGCCGTCTGGCGATCGCGGGTGAGGGGATAGCCTACAAATCCTGGCTGGACGTGAGTGAGGATGTGCAGGCCGGGCGATTACAACGCATCCTCACGCAGTATCAGGGAGAAAGCGTACCGCTAAATATGATCTGTCCCCACCGCCAACAACTTTCCCCGGCCGTGCGTCTGGTATACGCGTCGGTAAAAGCACGCTGTGAAAGCGTACAGGCTAGCTTCGCTGCACAATCGCATTGTAATTAAACCGTTGATAATGGTAGCGGCTGGTGCAGTATTCGAACGGCTGACCATCGTTCAGATAGGTCACCGATAGCGTAACGCTTACTGGTTCATTGACCTGTAGCTTGAGCCATTCCTGCGCTTCGTCATCACTGGGCAGCGAGTAAAACTGGGTATGGGAGCTACAGGGGATTTTCTTCAGCGACTGTTCTACGAACTGGTATACCGAACCGAGCGCGTCCTGGCGGGTAAAATCTGGCAAAATTTTTACCGGAATCCACGTTTCTTCAATAGACAGCGGATCGTTTCCGACATAGCGCACCCGTCTGAAATGCCAGGCGTACTGGCCTTCCGCCATTGCCAGCTGGGTGGCGATTTCGACAGGGGGAACCGCTATATCAAACTGTAGCAGGTGACTGTGCACTTCATCTCCCTGGCCACCAAGCCGACGACTGACGCCCTGAATGGGTAACATTTGTGACGTGCGCTGGGGTGATGCCGTTTTTACAATGGTTCCCAGTCCACGTTGACGGGTAATAAACCCTTCACTCACCAGAATATCCAGCGCGTTATTTAGCGTAATTTTACTACAGGCGAATTCCGCGCAAAGCTGATGCCCATAAGGGATCTTCTCGCCCACTATATATTCACCGTTTTGAATTCTTTCCTTAATAATATTTGATATTTGAATATATCTACGCAAAGCGACTCTCCTTTCTCGGCAGCAAGAGGATTATATCCTGCCGGGTAAAACATTATCCAGATCTCATTTATTTTAAAAGTAGTCTACTTTTAAAATAAAAGACTTGATTTTGTTACACCTGGCGTTTCATGCTAATGCCGTCGACGGTAATGGTGTTTAACTATAAATAAGCCTTATTGATTACATTAAATAATTCTTGGTGTGAATATATAAACGGACCCATCGAGGAAACATAATGAAAGAGCTATTTTTAAAGAAAACCCTCGCGATGGCGCAGTGGATGGCGTCGCAAATTCATCTCCGAACCATGCGTGATGCATTCATTATGCTTATTCCATTTTTGGTGTTAGCAGGAATGATGATATTGGTTAATAATGTTATTATTAATCCGGGAGGCATCCTTTCCGGGTTTATTTCCGACACCACGCTGGCATCCTGGCAGGGGGTAGGAAATAAAGTGGTTAATGGCACGATGAATATCCTCGGAATGCTCATCGGCATTATTTTCAGCTACAACCTGGCGCGCAACCGGCAGTTTGCCAATCCGCTCATGGCCGCGCTGGTCACCGTCAGCTGCTTGTTTGTTCTGATGCCGGTGCTGAATGGCTTTACTCCTGAGGGCGCAGAGGCGGAGGTGCTGATTAAAGGTGCGGCCCCGTATGCGCTATTAGGCACCAGCGGGACTTTCGTGTCATTGTTGTGTGGGGGGATGGCGACGGAGGTTTTTATCCGGATATGCAAAAACAAACACCTGCAAATTCGGCTTGAAGGCAATGTGCCCCCGGCGGTGATTCAGTCGTTTAATACCTTGTTTGCCGTCATGATCACCGTGTTGATGTTTGCAATCAGCTCCTGCCTGATTGTCTCCTTTTGCGGTATGGAACTGCATGAAATCATTAACAAAGTTATTCAGGCACCGCTCCTGGGCCTGGCAACTAATCTACCTGCTTACATTCTGATTGATATCATCAATAACTTTGTTTTTTCCATGGGCATAAATCCCGGTGGTATTACCGGTGCGATTATGGAAGCACCGATTATGGTGGCGACCCAGCAGAATATGGACGCGTGGGCGGCAGGCAAAGACATCCCGAATATTATAGTGCGGCCGTTCTGTGACTTGTATGGCCGTATGGGAGGGACCGGAATGACATTATGCCTGGTTATTGCGGTATTCCTCAGAAGTAAACGCCAGGAGTTGCGATCTTTTTCACGCACGGTTATACCGACAACGCTCTTTAATATTAACGAACCGGTTATCTTTGGCTTTCCTATTATCTTTAACCCGATATTAATGATCCCGTTTACCTTCATTCCCTCAATATTGTATGTCATTGCTTACTACGCAACCGCGCTGGGGTGGGTATCGAAAATCGTTGTCTATATTCCCTGGTCCGTGCCGCCGTTAATATCCGGCTATCTGGCCAGCGGCGGTGATTATCGGAATGTCATCTTGCAGCTCATTTTACTGGTGCTGGGGGTCCTGCTTTATATGCCATTCCTGATGCTGTATGAAAAAATGCTGACGATGCAGGAAACTACTGCATCAAAATAATGACCAAGGACAGAAATCATGAAAAAAATATTACTTATTTGTAATGAAGGAATGTCAACCGGCTTTTTGTGCAACAAGATGAATGAATATGCACAGCAGCAAGGGCTGGATATCCACGCGTGGGCGGTTCCCGAATCAGCGCTGGAGGGACAATATCAGGAAGCCGATATCGTCCTGCTTGGTCCGCAGATCGGTTATTTAATGGAATCCATCCGTAAGCGCGTGCACAACACGCTGCCCGTTGACGCCATTAGCCCCATCGATTTTGGCCGCATTAACGCAAAATCGGTTGTGGAGCAGGCGCTGTCATTGATCAACAAAAATTAAGGACGGATGATGGGCAGCGCAACGCTACAAAAAATCACCGATATCTCGCAGAAAATGGCCTCAGAAATTCATCTGCGCAGTCTGCGTGACAGTTTTATTATCACCGTGCCTTTCCTGGTGCTGGCCGGTTTATTCATCATGGTGAATTATGTTTTTCTTGATCCTAAAGGATGGATAGCCTCGTCATTAACCAGTGAGACACTTACCTCGTTACGCAGCGTAGGTGATCGTATTCTGAATGGCACCATGAATATTCTGTCGCTAATGCTGGTGATATTGATTTCCTGGAATATCGCCACTAAGCGTAAGTTTGCCACGCCGGTGATTCCGGCGATGGTTTCACTGGCGGTTTTTTTAGTGCTGATGCCCAATACGCTGACGCTGGTTCCGGTGGGTGCTGAAAGGGCGGTGGAAGTGAATGGCGTCATTTCATACGGCCTGACCAACGCGGGCGGCGTCTTTGTCGCCATTCTGGCAGCGGTGCTGGCAACCGATCTTTTTTTGTGGATCTCCAACAGTAAACGCCTGCAAATTCGCCTCGGCGATGATGTTCCGCCGATGGTGGCGCAGTCGTTTCAGTCGATGTTCTCTATCATGCTTACCGTACTGGCATTTGCTATTGTGGCGGTCGCCGTGCACGGTATTTTCCATATGGAGGTCAATGAGATTATCCAGAAGGCTATTCAGGCTCCGCTGGTCCATTTAACCACCAATTTGCCCGGCTTTCTGACCCTGACCACCTTAACCAATCTGCTATTTTCACTCGGTATCCATCCTTCAGGGATCATCAACCCGATCCTCGAACCGCCGTTACTGGTGGCGATGCAGGAAAATATGGCCGCTTTTGCAAAGGGCGAAGTGCCGCCGCATATTATTGTGCTGCCATTTCGCGATCTCTATGGCCATATGGGCGGGACAGGAACCACGCTGGCGCTACTGATAGCATTGTTCCTGCGCAGTAAAATGTCGAGCCACAAGAAATTTGCCAGAACGGTACTTGCGCCGGGTATTTTTAATATCAACGAGCCGGTTATTTTTGGTTTTCCGGTGTTGTATAACCCGCTCATCATGATCCCCTTTGTTATCTATCCGCAGATTAATTTCATCATTGCTTACTTTGCCACTCAGTGGGGGATGGTGTCGAAGATCGTCGCTTACGTGCCGTGGTCGGTGCCGCCGCTGCTTTCCGGCTGGCTTGGTTCCGGCGGCGATTTTCGCAATGTCATTTTGCAAATTCTGCTGCTGATGCTCGGGGTAATGATCTATCTGCCCTTCCTCGCGGCGTATGAGCGATCGCTGCTCAGCGCGAAAAAACAGAAACTGGTCAACGAGATAGCCGAAAACGCACAAATTGGAATTGCCGCATCCGAACCCAAAACGCAGACGGCAAAAACCATTATTCTGATGTGCAATGAAGGCATGTCCACGTCCATCATGGCACGAAAAATGAGCCAGTTCGCGCAGTCAGCGGGCTATCCGTTCACCATTTATGCCATTAACGTCGGCCGCCTTCAGGAAGAGTATCAAAAGGCTGACCTCATTCTGCTGGGGCCGCAGTTGGGCTATATGCGCGAAAGTATTTGTGAAGAGATCGGCAATCGCTGCCCGGTTCAGCCGCTGGATGCGGGCTACTTCAGTAAGCTGGATGGCAAAGCGGCCGTGCTGGCCGCACTGCCTTTGTTTAATAGTTAAGGAGAACGACCGTGATTTACAGTGCATTCATTGGTTTTGGTAAAAGTGCTACCCGTTACCATTTACCGTATGTATTAACCCGAAAAAATAAATTCAGCGTTAAGCGTATTTTTGATGTTGTGCGCAACCCACAACGCGAGCGCTTACCGGAGTATCAGGGAATACAGTTTGCCGATAACGTTGATGAGATCCTCAACGATCCACAAATCACCCTGGTCACGATTTGCACCCGGCCAGACAGCCATTTCCACTACGCCAAATTGTGCCTGGAGCATGGCAAAAATGTGCTGGTAGAAAAACCGTTTACCACCACCCTTGAAGAAGCGAAGACGCTGTTTGCGCTGGCGAAAGAGAAAGGCGTGGTGGTGTCTCCCTTCCAGAATCGGCGCTTTGATAGCTGTTTCCTGACCATGAAGCAGGCCATTGAAAGCGGCAAGTTGGGGGATATCGTTGAGGTTGAAAGCCATTTTGACTATTTCCGTCCTGACGCCGATCTCCAGCCTGGCGGTGCCTTCGACGGCGCATTTTATGGTCTCGGCGTACATACGCTGGATCAAATGTTGTCGCTGTTTGGCCGTCCGCAGCAGGTTGCTTATCATCTGCGCCATCTGCGCCAGAAAGCCAACCCCGACGATACTTTTGAAGCTCAGCTTTTCTATGGCGATCTGAAAGCCATCATCAAAACCAGTCACCTGGTGAAAGTGCCGTACCCGAAATTCCTCGTCCACGGCACTAAAGGCAGCTTTGTGCGCTACCAAATCGATCAGCAGGAGACCAGTCTGAAAGCCGGCATTATGCCGGATCATCCGGACTTCGCCGCCGATAATCAGTGCGCACTGCTTGAGTATGTCGATGAACAGGGCAACACCCATACCGAGCATCTGCCGCCGGTTAAAGGTGATTATGGTCGGGTCTATGATGCGCTCTACGAAACCCTCACGACGGGCGTTGCAAATTATGTTAGTGAAGTGGAGGCGCTGACCAACCTTGAGATCCTCGAAACGGCTTTCCACCAGCCGTCGCCCGCACTGGTGACGCTTTCTTAAGGAGAAGATAATGCAGCGTATACTGAACTGTCGCACCAGCGACTTTGCGCAATCGGTGAGCGGCAGCGAACTCAGGCAGGCTATCGTTGCCTGCGAAGGGCGTACGATTATGGCGGAGGTGGCCGCCGGGGCAGCACCGCTGTATGGCGAAGTGACCAATGGCGAACTGTTATGCGCCTTTGGTGCGGATCTGCTGCTGGTAAAAGGGATGGACTGCCATTCGCAAAGCATCCAGGGCTGTCGTGACCTTAAGCATTTCAAAGCGTTAACCGGGCGTATGGTCGGCGTGAGTCTGGAAGTGTTGGCTGATGAAGCTACAGATAACCCCCGTGCCTGTAATCTCGCCAACCTGGACCGTATCACCGGGGCAGACTTTTTGTGTCTGACGGCGTACGACAAGCCGGGCGTAACGGCACAGCGAGTGTGCGAGGCCGTGCAGCAGATGCGTGCGCAGACCAGTAAACTGATCCTCGTCGCTAAATTTTATGCCGCCGGGCTGGCCTGCGCTGAAGAATATGCTGGCTACATTACTGCGGGGGCTGACGGTGTCATGGTCCCGGCTCCGGCAAGTTGCCGTGGGGCTTCTGAAACACGTGTTGACGCTGCGCTTGCCGCTATTCGTCAGGCGGGGGGGCTGGCCATTACCACTATCAGCAGCAGCCAGGAAGGGGCTGATGAAGAGACCATCCGCCAGATTGGTCTTGCCAGTAAACGCTGTGGGGCAGATCTCTACAACTTTGGCGATGCAGGCGTTGCAGGTATGGCCGACCCGCAGGCGGTTTATACTTTGTCACTGGCTGTGCGAGGCCGCAGGCATACATGGGTCCGAATGGCTGCATCGCTGGCACGCTAATGCTCAGACGTGGTACCTCAGCCCAGGTACCACGTCTAAACATGATTATTATTGGATGTGTATAGCTTTCCCCGGTGACATCGCTCATAATTTTATACAAACATACATGCTTGTTAAGGAGTGATAATGAACATGAAAACGTGTTTACTGGCAGGGATTTTTGTATTGAGCAACACCATAAGCATGGTGCCTGCCGTCGCCTCGGATACGGCAATCCTGGCCATTAATGGACGCGTAAGCGCGCCAACCTGTCGCATAGAGGTTAATGATAACCAGGTACAACAACACTGTGGAAATGCGACTCAGCGTATTTCCCTTTCTGCATCTCCGCTTTCATCGGGACGCGGCGTGGTGACACAACTTATCTCCCTGCCAGATGATGCCTCCCGCTACATTATTTTAAACCGCTACGAATAAATCCCCCTTTTTTTGAATAAACAGATATTATTCCAGTGAATAATATCTGTTTATTTATTCATGTGAAAAATAAACGTTGTTATTATCAATAAAAATTAATACACCATACAAATAAACTCTAGGGTGATTTATTTGTAAAGATTATAATGCATTGTATAATTTGTTTTAAATCAATAAAACATCTCGTTTACATTGTGGTAACTTTTTTGATGTGAGAAATTTGTTTCAAGGGTTAACATCTCTTACCAAATTGAAACTAAATTATTAAAAAGGAAGTCACTATGAAACATTCAATCATTGCTGTATCCGTATTCTCTTCTGTTTTAATGAGCACCGGGGCTTATGCTGCTAACGAAGACGCAGGTATTCTTGAAATTACCGGTAAAGTGGTAGGCACGACTTGTGCATTTATTGGCGGCAGTACCGCAGAAATTAACCTGAACGAAATTGGCGCTGATAAACTCGATAGTTTGACAGTCGGAAAGAGTTACGATGCCCTGGAGGCCAGCACGCCTGTTCCACTGAAGGTGAAGTGTAATAATGATAGCGCACCAACAATTAGTTTCTCCACCACCCAATTTGATGGCAATGACATTACCCTTAATAATGGTTCTGCGAAAGGCGTCGGTTTTGCTGTCTATTACGGTGATACTAAAACACAAGTTGATCCGCAGGCTGGGGTAAAACTGACGCCAACCGGCAACGGAGAATATACGCTTAATTTCATCGCCCGCTATGCGCGAGCAGAGGGAGCCAGTGTTATTCCGGGTGATGTGAAGTCAACGTTAACCATGACGGTGGTTACTGATTAATTTTTCCTGACCGGCGGTTAACGCCGCCGGTTATTTCTCTGTGCAAGGCCGCATCCTTATGAAAAAAATAGCTGCATTATTATTATCTGTCATCATGTTGCCTGCTCAGGCAGGCATTGTTATTTACGGCACCCGTGTTATTTATCCGGCAGAGAAAAAAGAGATTACTGTACAATTAATGAATGAAGGACAAGAAGCGTCGCTGGTGCAGGCATGGATTGACGATGGTGATACCTCCTTGCCGCCGGAGAAAATTCAGGTTCCCTTTATGTTGACGCCACCCGTTGCGCGGGTCGCTGGTGGGTCGGGTCAGCAGCTCAAAATTAAGAAGATGGCGCATACCTTACCAACGGACCGTGAAACATTATATTTTCTAAATGTTCTGGATATTCCGCCAAATAACCCAGAGAATGCGGATAAAAACGTCCTGAAGTTCGCCATGCAGAATCGCATTAAGTTTATCTGGCGGCCAGCTAAAATAGCTCCGGTTACTACACAAAGCCTTCGCCAGATTAGTCTGGCAAAAAATGGTAATAGTACAACGATAAAAAATGATACGGCCAACTGGATTACTATTTCTGAGATTAATGCCGGCGGCATTAAAATAAATGAGCAAAGTATTATGCTGACGCCGTTGTCCAGCCGGGCGGTCACTCTGAAAAACACCAGCGCCAGGCATTATGACATCACGATTATTGACGATTTCGGTAATTACATTAGCGATAAAGTCACAGTTAAATAACAGGAGCTGAATATGCCACGGATGTTGCCTCGTGCTTCAGCGATAATGTTGATTCTATTTACCTGTCAAAATAAAGCAGTAGCAGAAGAAACCTTCGATACCCATTTTATGATGGGCGGCATGAAAGATCAGAAGCTATCTAACTTTCATATTGATGATAAAAAACCCATCGCCGGTAATTATGATCTGGACATTTACGTCAACAAACAGTGGCGGGGTAAATATGATATTGTTATTGATGATCAGCCAGATAACACTTGCATCTCATACAGCATGCTAAGCAAACTTGGCATCAGCGCTAAGGGGCTGGAAGCGAAAAAAGCTAGCGACTGTATAACACTTAAAAGTGTAATAAGAAGCGGAAGCTATGCTTTTGATATCGGCACATTTCGTCTGGATTTAACGGTTCCACAGGCGTTTGTCGACGAAGTCGAGGCGGGCTATGTATTGCCTGAAAACTGGGATCGTGGCATTAACGCATTCTACACCTCATATTATGTCAGCCAGTATTATAGTGACTATAAAGATGCCGGTAATAATAAAAGTACCTATGCCCGTTTTACCAGCGGTCTTAATCTGCTGGGCTGGCAGCTTCATTCTGACGCGACCTATAACAAAACTGATAACAGTAGCGGTGAGTGGAAGAGCAACACACTTTATCTGGAGCGTGGCATGGCCTCCCTGCTGGCGACGCTGCGTGCCGGTGATATGTATACCTCTGCGGATATTTTTGACGCGATACGTTTCCGTGGTGTACGCCTCTGGCGCGACATGCAAATGCTGCCGAATTCTAAACAACATTTTACTCCGCTGGTGCAGGGGATTGCGCGCAGTAACGCGCTGGTGACCATTGAGCAGAACAATTTTATCGTTTATCAAAAAGAAGTTCCGCCAGGGCCTTTTTCCATTGCCGATTTGCAACTGGCCGGTGGCGGAGCGGACCTGGATGTGACGGTGAAGGAGGCTGACGGTTCGGTAACGCATTATCTGGTGCCGTTTGCTGCGGTACCGAATATGTTGCAGCCAGGGGTGACAAAATACGATCTGGCCGTCGGGCGCAGTGCGATTGAAGGGGCGGGTAACCAGTCTGACTTCGCCCAGATCAGCTATCAGTATGGTTTGAATAATGTACTGACCCTGTATGGCGGCACGATGCTGTCGGAGCATTATTACGCTTTAACGGCGGGCACCGGCTGGAACACCCGTATTGGGGCGATTTCCATTGATGCCACGCGTTCCCACAGCAAGCAGGACAATGGCGATGTTTTTGACGGGCAGAG
This sequence comes from Superficieibacter electus, assembly GCF_002915575.1. GTDB lineage: Bacteria > Pseudomonadota > Gammaproteobacteria > Enterobacterales > Enterobacteriaceae > Superficieibacter > Superficieibacter electus. The sequence continues at coordinate 224,706 of NZ_PQGD01000001.1, read as the reverse complement.
TTATCAAATTGCCTATAACAAATATTTGGCGCAAACCGCGACCCGCTTTGGTCTGGCGGCATATCGCTACTCATCACGCAACTATCGCACGTTTAACGATCATGTATGGGCGAATAATCGATCCCACTATGACCGGGATGCGAACGATACCTACGATATTGGCGATTACTACCAAAATGATTTTGGGCGCAAAAACAGTTTTTCCGCCAACGTGAGTCAATCATTACCGGAGGGCTGGGGCTCACTGGCGTTGAGCAGTCTGTGGCGTGATTATTGGGGACGTAGCGGCAGTAGTAAAGACTACCAGCTGAGTTATTCCAATAGCTGGCAGCAGATTAGCTATACCCTGTCCGCCAGTCAGACGTATAACGAAGATCATCATCAGGATAAACGTTTCAATCTCTTTTTCTCGATTCCGTTCGACTGGGGAGATGGCATTACCACGCCGCGCCGTCACGTGAATATGTCTAACTCAACGCTATTTGATGACAAAGGTTTTGCTTCGAATAATACCGGCCTGACGGGCACAATGGGGCAACGCGATCAGTTTAACTATGGGATTAACGCCAGCTATCAACGGCAGCGCAGTGAAACCACCGCCGGGGCTAACCTGACGTGGAATATGCCTTTTGCCACGCTGAACGGAAGTTATAGCCAGTCATCCGACTATACGCAAAGTAGTGCCAGTCTCTCAGGTGGCGTGGTGGCCTGGTCTGGTGGCATCAATCTGGCGAATCAACTTTCAGAGACCTTCGCGGTAATGCAGGCTCCGGGTCTGGAAGGGGCGTCGGTTAATGGGCAAAAATACCGCGCAACGGATAAAAAAGGCACTGTGGTCTATGACAATCTGACGCCGTATCGGGAAAACCATTTAATGCTGGATGCCTCACAGAGTGAAAGTGAGACCGAATTACGCGGCAACCGTAAAATAGTTGCGCCTTATCGCGGAGCAGTGATGGAAGTGCAATTTGCCACTGACCGGCGCAAGCCCTGGTTTATTAAAGCGCGCTCTGTAAAGGGTTCCCCATTGCCCTTTGGATATGATGTGGAAGATAAACACGGCCACAATATCGGCGTGGTCGGTCAGGGAAGTCAGCTTTTTATCCGTACCAATGAGGTGCCGTCAGTGATTTATGTGGCGACAGATAAACAACATGATAAATGCGCTATCAATTTCGATAAAAAAATTGATGAAAGCCATGTCTATATTTGCCAGTAGAGGCTGAGGACGCGTAATGAAAAGAAACGTTATTTTGGCAATTGTGCTGTGGTGGGGAATGAACATGGCCTGGGCCAGTTGCCAGTTAACCAATGCCTCGTTAAATCATACCGGTACAATCACCGTTGATAGTATGTTTCCGGTTACCGGGCAGGATACCCAAAATGTGCCAGCGACCTTTAGTGGCATAAAATGCAGCACAGAGAATGACACCATTTCCTATATACCGCTGGCAACCAGCAAACAGGTAGGCCCGTTCAGCAATGGAGAAATACTGAAAATCACCGTTACGGTGCCGAGAACTTCTGAGAAGATCGGCACGAAAAACATCACCGAAAAGACCATTAACTATAGCGTAAAGATAGAGCATGACTCTTACGACCCGTCCGGGACCGGCTCGGCGTCTGTTACCGTGCCGGGCGTCATGGCGGCGAATACCGGCGGAAACTCTAATTTCATTATTAATCTGGTGCTTGTTTTTTGTAAAACGGTGGGCTGGTCCGGTTGCGTTGATAATATTAATAAAACCCTGAAAGGCGATACCTACATAGAAAACCTTACCATTCACTATAATGCGAAAAAAACGACCTGTAAGGCGAATAATTTAACTATAAAACTGCCCGATATTGCGCTTTCCGAATTGCCAGCCTCCGGGAAAGCGACGGCTAAAAGCACAACGGATAATATCGAACTGCAGTGTGATAATCTGTTTGGCAGCAGGGAACAAACGTCACGCAAAATGGCAGTTTATTTGTCCAGCAGTGATTTAGTCACTGGCAGCAGTGCAATATTAAAAGGGGGGGCCAACAACGGCGTGGGCTTTGTGCTGGAGCATAATAATAAAACCGTCAATATATCGTCGGTGGAAGGCAGTTCAGCCAGTGCGGATACGCTGTGGAGTATTAATAAAGCAGGAGCCATCAGTCACGCGCAGGTCAAAATTCCGTTGACGGCCAGCTATTATGTTTATGATAAAAACAAAGTGCAGCCCGGCGCGCTTAAGGCAACGGCATTAATCCATGTTAAATACGATTAAAACCGGGTGATTTGCGTTCACCCGGTTATGCGGCCCTTGTTTTAGTGCTTCACCAGAGTGGCAAAATAGTAAACCAGCGGGATCGCCATGATCCACAGTCCCAGCGGGATTTCACGCCATTTACCGGCAATGGTTTTGATGACGATAAAAAACAGCAACCCACCTGCAATGCCGGTGCCGAAACTGTTGGCAATCAGTGTAATCATGACCATCATCAGCACTGGCAGGCCGTCGGTAAAATTGGCTAAATCCACTTTGCGCAGGCCGCTGAACATATTCAGGCCAATTAAAATTAGCGCAGGGGCAGTGGCTTCTTTGGGGATCATTAGCGCCAGCGGGGTAAAAAGCAGCATCAGCAGGAACATCATCGCCGCTGCCAGCGCGGTGATCCCGGTTTTCCCTCCGGCTTCTGCCGCGGCAGAAGACTCAATCAATGCTGTAGCCGCCGGAATGCCGACCAGAGGCCCTAATGCTGCGGCGATAGAGTCGACAATAAACGGGCGATTGATCTGCGGCATATTCCCGTCTTCGTCCAGCAGTCCGGCTTCTCCGCCTACCGCCAGGGTTGTCCCCATCGTTGAAAAAAATTCGGAGGCGAAGAAAACGAACAGAAAGGGCAGGAAAGCGATATTTAACGCGCCAAAGAGATCAACCTGAGCCAGCACCGGCGACAGTGAGTGCGGCAGGGCAATAAAATGTTCCGGCAGGCGCGTGACGCCCGCCGGAATGCCGATGAGCGTGGCGAAAAGAATCGCCCACAGGATCGCACCGGGAATGCGCCGTGACTGAAGCGCTATCGCCAGAAATAAACCGCACAGCGCCACCAGCGCACCAGGTGAAAGAAAATCACCCAGCATCAGGGCATTGGTTTTTGCATTAGCCAGCACCAGCCCGGCGTTGCGAAATCCCAGTACCGCCACAAACAGCCCGATCGAGGCCGTCAGGCCAAGCTTGATGGATTGCGGAACCGAACGGGTCACGACTTCACGCAGTCCCAGCCAGGTCAGCAGGAAAAAAATAATACCGGACCAGCAAGCGATACCGAGGCCGATTTGCCAGCCAATCCCCTGACTTCCCGCCAGCGTCACGCCTACCAGTACGGAACCGCCAATGCCCGGCCCGACGATAAACGGCAAATTGCCGTAAAAAGCCATCAGCAGCGTCCCGGCGACAAAAACCAGGATGGTCCCGGTGGTCGCTGCTCCTTTATCGATTCCTCCAACGGCCAGTAAACCCGGGATCACCACCAACAAATAGGCGGCAGCCAGAAAGCCGGTGATCCCTGCCAGGCATTCTGTTTTTAGCGTGCTCTGGCGGGAATATAATGCAAAACGTCGCTCCAGCCAGTTCCCGGATGCTGGCGTATTAACGCTATTTTCGGCCATAATTCATTCTCCTTTCGCGATGTCGGATGGCGTGTCTTCCATGATTTCCCGGTATGAAATCAGCGGATCGATAATTTGTCGTGTCAGCCCGTCGGTTAATCCTAGATCGGTAAGATGCGGCCCGGCGTTACAGGCAAGGCAAGTGCCTTCAATGGCTTTAAAGACCCGGTACGGCGGTTCCCAGTCGGCAATCTGCTGACTGCGCTCACGCAGCTCGCTGAAACGGGCCGCCAGTTCCCGGGCCGGGAGATTGGAGAGCATGCCCGCAATCGGCATTGCAACGTGGGCGATGATCTCGCCATTCTGCGCCAGCGCCATGCCGCCACCGCTGGCGATAACTTGTCCGGCGGCACGTGCCATTTCTACCGGATCGCGCCCCAGAACCACCAGATTATGTGCGTCGTGGGAATAGCTGGTGGCAATCGCACCGCGTAGTTCGCCCCATCCCTCAAGTAGCGCCATTTGCGGCCTGTCCTCGTGGCGACCATGCCGATGACGCACCCAGATAAGGCTAAATCCGTCAGGGATCACCACGCGGCCATCGCGAATTTGTACATCAACTTCGCCCCACTGTGTGAAGCGTGCGCCGCGAATATGACGCAGCCGCGCCTCGCCGCGCTGAATATCCGCCACGCGCAGCACAAAATCGTCCTCCCTGGCGGGCGGGAGCCGCATGGTATTCTGCGCTGACAGACTTTCTGCTGCTGTCGTTATCGCGTTCAGCATTTTGCCATCGCGGGCAATCAACTGGCCTGCTGAATAGACCCGACGGGCCGTCAGCGTTTGCAGCGAATCGAAAACCACCAGATCGGCGCGCCGACCGGCGGCAATCAGCCCCAAATCATGACGCTGTAAGCGAATCGCCGCATTGAACGTTGCAAAACGCAGCGCCTCGGTAGCGGGCAGGCCGGACGCGATCAGGGTATTGAGCAGCGCAATAATGCCGCCTTTTTGTAGCAAAATGTCCGGTGGGACATCATCGGTGCAGACGGTGATTTGTGAAGAGCGGTGCGGCAGGGTCATTAACGCCGCCACTATGTCGGGCAACAGATAGGGATGCGAACCGCGAATTTGCAGCGATAAACCCGCGCGCAGCTTTTCCAGCGCATCGTCGGCGGAGACCAGTTCATGATCGGAGGTGACGCCCGCAGCGAGGTAAGCCTGGAGATCGGCACCGCTCAGTCCTCTGGCATGGCCCTCAATAAGCTTGCCGCTGCGCAGTCCGGCTGCGAGGATCGCCTGCATCCGCTCACTGCCGTGCAGCACGCCGTGCATGTCCATCACTTCCGCAACCCCGCGCACTTCCGGCCAGCTCAGCAGTGAGGTCATCTCTGCGCCCGCGAAGTCTGCGCCGGACATTTCCAGGCCGGGCGTAGAGGGAACGCTGGAGGGGGCGGCGATCATCACGTGCAGAGGAAGGTCCCGGCTGGCCTCGACAGCATATTTCACGCCGTCAATACCCAGTACGTTCGCCAGTTCATGAGGGTCCCAGAAGACCGCCGTTGTCCCCTGCGCCAGCACGATTTCGGCGTAGCGCGCAGGGGTGAGATGGGAGCTTTCAAGATGAACGTGGGTATCAATCAACCCCGGTGAGAGATAACTACCCTCAAGGGAATGGATTGCTTTCGCCGCGGTATGCTGCCCGCGTGGATGGACGCTGGCAATCCACTCGCCGCTGATCCCAACGTCAGCCTCGCGGATCTCACCAGTGACCATATCGACAATTTGCGCATCGGTCAGCAGCAGATCAAAAGGAATTTCCCCTCTCGCAGCCCGTACGGCCTGACGCCGGGTTGTATCAGTCGCACCCATAAAATGTATCCGTTAAAAAAGGTGCTTTACTGTAGAGGCATGGCAAACGTTTGCCTATCTGAATAATTTTATGATGCGATAAGAAAGAGTTATTCTGAGGCGAACAGTCCCCGCTGAAGATAACGATGATGGAACCCTGGCGACGGCTACCCGCGCTCTCCCTGAAGCAATTACAGTATTTTGTCACGCTGGCCCGGCTGCGGCATTTTACCGATACCGCCAGTCGCCTTGCCATCAGCCAGCCTGCGCTGAGCAGTGCCCTGCGCCAAATTGAGAGTGTACTGGGTGGCAAACTTGTCAACCGTACTGCCTCTTCCGTTTCCTTGACCGAACTGGGTATGGCGATTTTACCGCACGCTCAGCGGGTACTGAGCGTGGCGCAGCGGGCGTTTGAGGATATGCAGCAAATCGTTGACGCAGGCGGGGACGGCACGCTGCGCATCGGCCTGGTGCCTTCCGTAAGCTCGCTTCTGTTTCCCTCGGTCCCTGAAAAACTGGGGCAAGCGTTTCCGCGCTTAACGCTTGAGTTCCACGATCATACCAATGACTCGTTGGTGGAAGAAATCCGCAACGGTGGCGTGGATTTCGGCATCGGTGCGCTGGACAGCGCCGTGCCTGCTGAACTGCAGAGCTTTCCATTACGGGAGGATGCGTTTATTGCGCTGGTGCACCGTGACGATCCGCTGGCTGACAGTGCGCACCTGCCGTGGAAACAGCTCGCCGCGCGAGATATCGCGGTGTTTTCGCGGGGCAACGTCCCGCGTCTGGTATCAGCACTGGCGGAAAGCCACCGGCTGACGTTACGCTTGCGCTATCAGGTGGAGTATATTGAAACGCTCTACGGTCTGGTCCGCTCCCGGCTGGCGGTTGCCATTCTGCCGCAGCTTTATACTACCCACTTACGCGACCCGCAGCTTCGCGTTGTGCAACTCCAGCAACCGGCAATGGCCCGCACCGTGGCGTTAATGCGTAGCGCACAGCCGCTGGCACCGCAACCAGAAGCCTGTTTTCAGCTTCTGATGGCGGTGCTGCGCGGGCAGTAGCTACTCTTCCGTCTCTGGTCGGGGCGCAGGTTGCTCCAGGATCATCGTCTGCGTCTGGCTCAGGGTGATCCCCTCCGCGCGCAGCATTTTGAGGATTTCATAGAGCAGGTCGCTGCGGGTTCCGCTTACCATCCTTGGACTATTAACGTAACCGGTGACGCTCAGCACGATACCGGTCGGCCCCAGTTCTTTAAAGCTCACCGACGGCGACGGCGTTTCCAGCACCGACTCATGCAGGTTATAGGCTTCCAATAATAAATTGCGTACCTTCTCCGGATCGATATCCAGCGGGAAGGTCAGCGTGATGGTAGCGACGCCCTGCGCATTGCCCATCGTGGCGTTACGCACGTTTTGGGAAATCAACTGCGAGTTTGGCACAATAACGGTGGATTTATCGCCGAGCTGAATTTCCGTAGCGCGCACGTTAATGCGCCGAATATCACCTTCCACACCGCTGATACTGACCAGATCGCCCACTTTGACTGGCCGCTCTGTCAGCAGGATCAGCCCGGAAATGAAGTTTTTCACAATTTCCTGCAGACCAAAACCGATCCCCACCGACAGGGCGCTGACGATCCATGCCAGCTTGTTCCACTCAATACCGAGCATTGAGAGGGTCAGCATGATAATCAGCACGTAGCCGACGTTGGTAAACAGCGTGACCAGCGAGGCGCGCATTCCGCGATCCATCATGGTTTTAGGCAGAAAGTCATTATCCAGCCAGCGACGCGATGAGCGCAGTACATACCAGCCAATCACCAGACACAGCACGGCATTAACGGCATGGGCGGGAATAATATTCATTCCTTCCAGCCCCTTACCGCCCCAGATATCAGCGATTTTAGTGAGCAGCTCCAGCGGCGTAGTGGTACCAAACGTGCCGTTCAACAGCGCGATGGCCGCCATCAGCAACAGACTGCTTTTCCCGAGAGCGGAGAACAGTGTCGATGCCAGAGAAAGATGACGGTCGCTCAGGCTGAGGGTACTTTTAAGGATTTTTCCACTGTGTGTGGTGGGGGAGAAGACGCTTTCGCACAGATCCACCACGAAATGAATAAGCAGATAGAGCGAGCTGACGACCAGGCCAATCCATAACAGTTCAAAGGTGACAAAACGCGCCAGCGGAATATAGCCTATCAACAGCGCTATCAGGATCACAAACGCGGTAAGGCTTATGAGCAAATGAATCAGTCCCGCCAGCGTCGAACGTGTTTCGGTTTGTTCCCCTTCGGCACGCATGGTTCGCCGCATGCGGTTAACCCGTATCGGTGCAATGACGCAGTTGATCGCCACCAGCAGCGCCGACAGCCCGTTGCCAAACAGCGTGGCATCAATACTGGCACCTATCAGCCCGTTAAGCTGTTCGACGATACCAAAGATAAAGATAAACGTTGCCAGCAGGATGGGAAATGACGCCAGCGTTTTGGCGAGCGGATCGGCAATGCCCGGCAGACGCCAGGAAGGATGACGGTTCGATAGCAGCGCAATCCCCAGGCCGGCAATGACGGCGGAAAAGTAGGTCAGACCCGTCATTAGTTCGGCAAATTCATTCACCGGCTGGGGGGTATCGGGCAGGCGGGTAAAAATATAACACAGTAACTGCATGCTGATCCCAAGCGTCAGCGTAGTGCTGAGCGTGGTAAAGCAGGCGAAAAAACTGCGGCGAAAACGCCCCTGCGGTAGCCAGTGCGGCAAGATCCAGTTGACCGGTTTGTCCAGCAACCGGCGGCCAAACAGGCCGATCCCCAGCGCCAGCAGCAGCAGGAAAGCGCTGCCAGTGCGCCATTCATCATCCCATGCCTGACTCCACGCGCTACCAACCTGCGCGCCAAACTCATCGAACCGGGCGGCGTCTTTTTCACTCGGGTTAATCAGCGGCGTCCAGAATTTTGCACCAAGGATACTGCCGGTATTGAGCGCAATTTGCGTTTTCAGCGCATCGCGTCGCATACCTGAAATCTGCGCCGAGAGATTTTGCGCGCCCACGCCAATGGCTTTGGTCTGTTCGATTTGGGTGGTGAGCTGCGTTTTACTGCTGGTGAGTTTATTACGTTGATTTATCACCTGCTGCGTTTCGGTCAGTGTACCGGGGGCCGGGGCCGGACCTAATACGTCTAATTGCCCCTGAATCTGCGCCAGTTGTGGCGTCAGCGCCACAACCAGCTTCTCTGCATCGGCAGCAAGCGTCTGCGCATCATCATTCAGACTGGTGAACTGCTTGTCCGCTTTGGCTGTGGCAACGCGCTGCTTCAGCGAGTCCAGCCGTTTTTGTAATGCGGGCAACGCCGTGCTGGCATTCACTTTGACCGGCTGCGGCTGTTCAATGTCGTTTTGACCAGTTGCGTCATCAGCCTGCGAAAAAAACGGCATCATCAGACAGGACAACAGCGCCAGCAGCAGCGGCACGCGTAATAGTTTTTGCATAAAAGGATCGTTCCACGAAATCAAGGGGATCAGGGCGCAGGGCCTTGCTTAGCATACATCCTATTCATGATATGAATAGTACCATTTGTCTGACTTCTGTAGTGCCGCGCCACAATCGCGGTTTCAGTGGTGAGGTTTTTTTGCGCACGGCGATGACCTTCAGGGCTACCTGTAAAATAAATCATGACGTGAATATGTTTGAGGGTAATTATTGTGCGATTATATTGATTGTTTGCAAAATTGATGTTAATCAACGAAACATATTATTAACATTGTATTAGCCATCGAACGATGAGAATGTGTATGAAACAGAAATGAGTTTCACCTTTTAAATACCAGTTACCCAATCATTGTTATTACCGGGCGTATTGGGAGGCGAAGATGAATAATATTATGATGATGGCAAGGTTGCGGGAGTTGATGGTTATTTTTATACATCAGCGTTCTATACCTGAAAAAGCAGCGGATGCACTGCGTTTTTGCCAGGAAAATATTCCTGAAGATCAGGTTTCCATTGGTGTATATGGAGAATACCTTGAAATTATTGAGCAAGTACAATTTATTGCTGATGAACAAAATCATATAGCACCGGATGACATGTTATCTTATGCCGGGGAAGTCATGATAAGTATTCTTATGCTATATGAACGACTGGGCGCAAATATTGCCATCGATGATTTAATGCAGCACTCAAGGCGTTTTAATCATTAAAAAAACCCCTGACGGCTGGCAGTCAGGGCACGGGCACAGAATCAGTGGAGATAACCTCTAAAAGACTGTAATGAGGAAGCGTTACAACACGCGGTTTAAACACGGCGTTGACCGTTTACAAGACGTCTTGCTGGCATTACTATTTCGTACTGCGATACGCGGGTAACCCGCATCGCGCTTATGATTTACCTGACTCGGGGTGCCCTTCTTTGTGAAGGCTGAGAAATACCCGTACCACCTGATCTGGATAATGCCAGCGTAGGGAAGTCTGACTCCTGTAAAAAAGAAGTCCTTTCTTCATCGTCTGGCAGGAGCATAACCATGCAACCTGACCTGCATAGCCGCACAACCACCGCACACACACTACACCACTTTCGCACCCGTTCTCCGCTGGTTCATTGCATGACCAATGACGTCGTACAATCGTTTACCGCTAACGTCCTGCTGGCGCTGGGCGCTTCTCCGGCAATGGTGATTGACGTCCAGGAGGCGGCGCAGTTTGCCGCCATTGCGGACGCCCTGTTAATCAATGTCGGTACGCTAACCGACGAGCGGGCACAGGCTATGCGAGCGGCCGTCATCAGTGCAAATGCGGCGCAAAAACCCTGGACGCTTGATCCGGTGGCCGTAGGTGCGCTGACGTTACGTAGCCGCTTTTGTCACGATCTTTTGCCGCTACGGCCTGCCACAATACGCGGCAATGCCTCAGAGATCCTCGCCCTGGCCGGCATAAGTGGAGGGGGACGCGGCGTAGACACCACAGACACCGCTCTGGCGGCGTTGCCTGGCGCGCAGCGTCTTGCCAGCGATACCTCGGCCATTGTGGTTGTGACAGGCGAGGTGGATTATGTGACCAATGGCACTCGCACGGTTGCCGTGACCGGTGGCGATACGCTGATGACGCGTGTCGTCGGCACGGGCTGTGCGCTTTCGGCAGTGGTGGCGGCCTGTTGTTCTCTGCCTGGCGACAGACTGGATAATGTGGCCTCCGCCTGTGCATTCATCAAACTTGCCGGCTGCAAAGCCGCACAGCATAGCGCCGGGCCCGGGAGTTTTATCCCCGCGTTTGTCGATGCCCTGTGGGCACTGGAAGGGGAGGTGCAGGCATGAAACGCATTAACGCCCTTACTATCGCCGGGACCGATCCGAGCGGCGGCGCAGGAATTCAGGCGGACCTGAAAACCTTTTCCGCGCTGGGCGCTTACGGCTGTTCCGTCATCACCGCACTGGTCGCGCAAAATACCTGCGGTGTACAATCGGTTTATCGTATTGATCCGCAATTCGTTGCCGCCCAGCTTGATTCGGTATTCAGCGACGTCCGTATTGATACCACTAAAATCGGCATGCTGGCAGAAACGGATATCGTTGAAGCAGTGGCGGAGCGTTTACAACGTTATCAGGTTCAGAATGTGGTACTGGACACGGTAATGCTGGCAAAAAGTGGCGATCCACTGCTCTCTCTCGCTGCGGTTAACACCCTGCGTACTCGCTTATTGCCTCATGTCTCTATTATTACCCCGAATCTACCGGAAGCTGCCGCGCTGCTTGGCGCATCGCACGCCTGCAACGAGCGCGAAATGCTGGAGCAGGGACGTGCATTACTGGCGCTGGGGTGTGGCGCGGTGCTGATGAAGGGCGGTCATCTGGAAGACAGTGAAAGCCCGGACTGGCTGTTTACCCGCAACGGCGAGCAGCGTTTTAACGCACCACGCATTGCCACCAAAAACACTCACGGTACCGGCTGTACGCTCTCAGCCGCTCTTGCCGCGCTGCGCCCGCGGCACTGTAACTGGGCTGATACAGTTCAGGAAGCGAAGAATTGGCTCTCTGCCGCCCTGGTGAAGGCCGATTCGCTGGAGGTCGGCAAAGGCATCGGTCCGGTACATCATTTTCACGCGTGGTGGTAAAACTCGGATTTTATCAATGGTAAGAGGTGGCAAGTAAGCGGGTATTATGGATGCCTCATCCTGATGATACCTGTCTGACCATTTGTGATCGAAATTATCTTGCGCAGACAGTGAAGGATAAAAGGACATTATTGGAAAAGAAAGGAAGATATGTGATGACAGAACAGGAAAGAATGTTATCTGAACTGCCGTATCAGGCGTGGAAGGATGAACTTCCTGGTGCGCGGAGTGCGTGTAAGAGATTGCTCAGAGAGCTCAATGCATGTGATCCTGCCGATGTTGCTGCTCAGCGCGAAATCTTGCGTCGCCTTTTCGGCAAAGTCGGAACAAACACTGAAATATTCGCGCCATTTTATTGTGACTATGGCAGTAACATTGAGATTGGTGATAACTTTTTTGCCAGCTACAACTGTGTGATGGTGGACTGCGGTAAGATTATCATCGGCAACAACACCATGATTGCTGCCAATGTTGTGATAACAGCAGCCGGCCATCCTGTTCATCATGAGCCGAGAATTGCCGGCTATGAATACGGCATTACTACTATCATAGGCGATAACGTCTGGATTGGCGCAGGCGTGGTGGTCAATCCCGGTGTACGAATTGGCAATAATGTAGTGATAGGCTCGGGTAGCGTGGTAACAAAAGATATTCCGGATAACGTTATCGCCGTGGGTAACCCATGTCGGGTGTTACGCCAGGTGACTGACGAAGATAAGCAGTATTATTTTAAGAAAAGACGTTTTGATTCGGTTGAGTGAAGGCATCATCGCCCATTAAGTGTTTTGCAATTGGATGGTGAGCCTGAGCATCAGCACGAGTGGTCTGATATACTTTCCCCAGACCCGACGTCAGGAAAAAGATAAATGGAACAATCGCATACCCGGCTTATTGCCCAGCTGAATGAGCGTATTGCCGCCGCGGATCACACGCCGCTGTATCTTAAGTTTGCCGAAACGGTAAAAAATGCGGTGCGCAGCGGTTCGCTGGAACATGGCAATATTTTGCCAGGCGAACGGGATTTGAGTCAGTTAACCGGCGTTTCGCGCATTACCGTGCGTAAAGCAATGCAGACTCTGGAAGAAGAAGGGGTGGTAACACGCGCCCGTGGTTATGGTACCCAAATCAATAATATATTTGAGTATTCGCTGAAAGAGGCACGCGGCTTTTCTCAGCAGGTGGTATTGCGGGGTAAGAAGCCGGATACGCTGTGGGTAAATAAACGGATTGTAAAATGTCCGCAGGACGTGGCGCAGCAGCTGGCAATTGATGCGCAAAGCGACGTTTTTTTGCTCAAGCGTATTCGCTATGTTGATGAAGATGCGGTCTCCATTGAAGAATCGTGGGTGCCGGCGCATCTTATTCACGACGTCGATGCCATTGGCGTCTCACTGTATGATTATTTTCGTAGCCAGCATATTTTCCCCCAGCGTACTCGTTCACGCGTCAGCGCCCGGATGCCGGATGCCGAATTCCAGTCGCATATTCAGATGGAAAGCAAAGTGCCGGTGCTGGTGATAAAGCAGGTTGCGCTCGATCAACAACATCGGCCCATTGAGTACAGCATCAGCTACTGCCGCAGCGATCTATACGTTTTTGTCTGCGAAGAGTAATTGCTCCCGGCTGGGTGCGCAGTCGCCACCACGATGACCGACAACCCAGGCGGCAACCGCGTTGCCAAGCGTAACGGCGTCGGCCAGCGCCCAGCCGCTTGCCAGACCCGCCAGCGTGCCACCGGCATGGCTGTCACCCGCGCCAATGGTGTCCACCACCGTTGTCGGAAAGGCGGCGACGTTACCCTGGCCTTCATGGCTGAAATACCATGCGCCCTCTTTGTCGTGGCGTACAATCAGCGGCGCGTCGAATTTCTCCAGCCAGGCCTTGCCAAGGGTGGCGGTATCGTGGCTGAAGCCAAACGCATCCGCCGCAATTTCCGCTTCCTGGCGATTCACCGTCACCAGCGGTTTGCAGGCCATGATCCGCGTCATCAGTGGGGCAGGAATATCGGCAATGCGTGGGCCAAAGTCGATAAATGGCGTGATATCCTTTAGCCCTTCCAGCCAGCTAACCAGCAATTCGCCGCTTGATGAGGCAAGTTGATAGCCGGAAAGCGACACCAGGCTGGCGGGTTCAGGGTGTATTTTCTCCAGCCACTGTGCGTTCCATGCATTTTCTACGCCGCTGAACGACATAAATGTCCGCTCGCCATCCGGCTCCACCAGCGCCAGACACCAGCCGTTATCGCCGCTGGCGTTATCAATAAGGCTGGTTAATCCTTCTTTCGCCAGATTATTGCGCACAATTTCAGCCCATACTCCCTGGCCGAGCGGCAACGCGTTGTTCGCCTTAATGCCGAGGCGTTTTAGCGCTACGGCAATATTTAGCGCACATCCGCCAATGTTAACGCTTTGCTGTCTGAGTTCGATATCGCAACCGCGCCAGGGCAGGGCGTAAGCATCGGCAATCACGTCGATCACCGCCGCGCCCACGACCGTGACCGGCCGACGGGCGTTCAGCATCGGCAGTTTTTCCTGTAGCCAGCCGACGTTCATATCTCCTCCCGCTGCTGACGATAGCGCGCCAGTGCCTCAGCATAACGGGTGAAATCGAGCTGGTTCACCGCATCCAGCTCCTGTTTAAGCGCGGGATCAATCGCGTTGACCCCATGCAGTGCACCGCAAATCGCGGTCGCCATTGCGCCTATTGTGTCAGTATCGCCGCCGAGATTGGCGCAGAGGATTGCACAGCGATTAGGATCGGTTTGCGCCAGTTCAACCATGGCAATCGCGCAGGAAACGGATTCCAGAGTACTGGTGCCCGCGCCGACCTGCTGATATAACGCCTCGCTGGCAGATTCCGGGCCATCAGATTCACGGACAACTTTCAGCGCCAGTTCCAGCCGCGCCGCCAGCGAGGCGCTAAAGGTGGTAATGCGCTTCTCCTGAGCGTAGCGGGCAATGGACGGTAGCGAATCGGCGATGTGCTGCCATGAGTCACCGTCAATGGCTTTCGAAATGGCCCATGCCACCACCACGGCACCGGCAATCGCCAGATCCGATTTATGTGTCGGGCTGGAGGCCAGGGCGACTGCGTCAATAAACCCGTCCAGATCGCGGGCCGGAAGCAGGCAGCCCAGCGGCGAAACGCGCATCGCCGCACCATTCGTCACACCGTTATTGTCCAGTTCCGCCACCGGCTTGCCGTCGCGGATGGCGTTAAGGGCAATTTTCGAGGTCGGGCCAAGGACATTTTTATTGAACGCATCAAAACGCAGCGCCCAGTCCAGGATATGCTTACCAATCAGATCAGGGTCGATCTGCCCGTCGCGTTCCAGCAAGGCATCCGCCAGGCAGAGCGCCATAGAAGTATCGTCAGTAAACTCCGCCCGCCTGAAATAACAAGCCGCGTTATTCTCTGCCGGACCCGGTAAAAAATGATCAATCCAGCCAAAATACGCCTTTACACGTGAGCGTGGCCACAATTCCGATGGCATGCCCATCGCATCTCCCAGCGCCTGCCCGTAAAGAGCACCGAGAATACGTTCAGATTTCATTTAGATTCCCCTTGTGTTAACGCAATATCTCGCGCCCCGGTGTTTACCTTTCCACAATATCCTTCAGGCCTTCACACGCTTATCTGAAGGATTTGAAGTATTGATGGCGGTAATTTCTTTATCCGATTCGCGGAACAGCAACATAAATAGTATGGCGATAATGGCGATCATGATGCCGCCGAATGCCCACATACCCGCCCAGTTAAACGTCAGACCGTTTACCGGCTGCGGGTAAGCGAACATTTTTTCCATCATAACCCCGCCGAGGCGGTAGCCAAGCAGACTGCCGAAGCCCTGGCAGCACAGCGTAATTAAACCCTGCGCGGCGGTACGCATATGCACCGGCGCTTTTTTATCGACGTAAATATAAGCAGTGACATAGTAAAAATCGTAACTCACACCGTGCAGCAGGATGCCAAGGAACAGCAGCCCGTAGGTGAAGTATTGATCTGCACCACCGTAGACGAAGAAGCCATAGCGGATAGCGGCGGTGATAAGGCCTAGTAATAATACCTTTTTAATACCAAAGCGTTTGGTGAAGAAGGGCAGCGCCAGCATAAAGAAGATTTCTGAGAACTGGCCGAGCGTCATCCAGCCGGTCGCGTTCTTCATGCCCACTTCAGTAAGGTAGCCGTTGGCGAAAATGTAATAGAAAGCCAGCGGCATGGCGAACAGGAACGAGCAAACAAAGAAGACGAGGAAGTTCCTGTCACGCAGCAGGATCAGCGCATCCAGCCCAAGCATCACACGGATATCAAGTTTGCCGGTACTCTTCGGCGGCGTATCAGGCAAAAAGAAGGCAAAAACGCCCAGCAATGCCGAACTGCCCGCCGTGATAAGCAGCGGAATATTAGTCGGAGAGATATCACTATAGCCCAGCATTTGCGGCAGGAAGCCGCATGCCAGACCGGAAGCGATCCAGCCAATAGTCCCCATTACGCGAATGCGCGGGAAATCACGCTCAACGTCCGGCACATTGGCGAAGGCGATGCTATTAGTCAGCGCAATGGTCGGCATATAGGTCAGTGAATAGGCCAACAACAGCGGGAAGAACCCGGCGAAAGTGGTCTGCTGGGCAGCAAAGTACATCAGTATCGCGCCAGCGAACATTAATACTGCCAGCACTTTTTGCGCGGAGAAGAAACGGTCGGTCAGCGACCCCACCAGGATTGGCGAGAGGATAGCGGCAATCGCGGTACAGGCGTAGGACCAGCCAATTTCCCCGGCGCTAAAACCGCTTTTGCTGAGCCATAGCCATAAAGGAACGAACCACGCCCCCCAGATAAACCATTCAACGAACATCATGAACGACAGCTTTGCTGTAGTTTTCATCTTAAAATCCTTCATGACAGGTAAGGTACAATTATAAGATACCATTCAATAATACCTTTTAAATACCTTTAAGGTGAAAATATGACCTGCTTAACATTTTACTGTTCACGATGGCTGCCAGTGGGAAGCGGCAAAAAATGCCTCAAAGATGGAAAAATGTACAACCCGGTACCAGACTTAGTGCTGCCCGCATAAGGCGGGGCAGGAAAATCCACATCCGACGCGATGTCGGAACAAACGGGAGCATAGCTATGACTGATATTGCGCAGTTGCTTGGCAAAGACGCCGACAGCCTGTTACAGCATCGTTGTATGACCATTCCATCCGACCAACTTCATTTACCCGGGCACGATTATGTTGACCGCGTAATGATAGATAACAACCGTCCACCAGCCGTGCTGCGAAATATGCAGACGTTATATAATACCGGACGGCTGGCATGAACCGGATACCTCTCTATTTTACCTGTCGATCAAGGGGTTGAGCATTCAGCCGGGGCCTCATTTGCCGCTAATCCGCTGTATTTTGATCCGAAAAACATCGTTGAACTGGCGCTGGAGGCGGGCTGTAACTGCGTGGCGTCCACCTATGGTGTGCTGGCCTCCGTATCGCGCCGCTATGCGCATCGTATTCCTTTTCTGGTGAAACTGAATCATAACGAAACGCTTAGCTACCCTACGGAATATGATCAAACGCTCTATGCCAGCGTCGAGCAGGCTTTTAACATGGGTGCCGTCGCGGTTGGGGCGACCATTTATTTCGGCTCTGAGCAGTCACGCCGTCAGATAGAAGAGATATCCGCCGCGTTTGAGCGTGCGCACGAACTGGGGCTGGTTACTGTATTGTGGGCTTATCTGCGCAACTCCGCTTTCAAGAAAGACGGTGTGGATTATCACGTTTCCGCTGACCTCACCGGGCAGGCTAATCATCTGGCGGCCACTATTGGCGCGGATATTGTGAAGCAGAAAATGGCTGAAAATAACGGCGGCTATACGGCGGTTAAATTCGGCTATACCGACGATCGCGTTTACAGCAAGTTAACCAGTGATAACCCGATCGATCTGGTGCGCTACCAGCTGGCGAACTGCTATATGGGCCGTGCCGGATTGATTAATTCCGGCGGTGCCGATGGTGGCGATACCGATTTAGGCGATGCGGTACGTACCGCGGTAATTAACAAACGCGCCGGAGGAATGGGGCTGATCCTTGGCCGTAAAGCCTTTAAGAAATCCATGGCTGATGGCGTGAAGTTAATTAACGCCGTGCAGGATGTGTATCTGGACAGCAAAGTGAGTATTGCGTGATGAAAAGCCAGGGGGCTTTGGCTGACAGCCACAGTGCCCGGTGGCGCTACGCGTATCGGGCCTACGAAAATTATGTAACTTATTAATATTTAATCAAGTGTATGCCGGGCAAGGCGACGACGCCGCCCGGCATTATTTTACCCTCTTACCCGGTGCATTTGCCGCCGGGCAATGAGCACTTAATACTCCCGCAGCTTACGCGCGGTTTGCTGGAGCAATTTATAGGCTTCATAACGCTGCTGATGAACCCCATCCTGCGCTGCATCGGGATCATATTGCTTATCCAGCACTGTGAATCGTGCCATTGCATCTCGCACCGAGGGCGACATCTTACCGGCGACGGCCCCGAGGATCGCGGAACCCAGCAGCACCGGCTCGCTGGAAGCGGTAGTTAAAATCGGCAGGCCGCAGGCGTCAGCCAGCAGTTGACGGACCAGCGGGTTTTGCCCTGCGCCACCGCTAATCGCAATTTTTTCCGTTTTAATCCCGTTCTCACGTTGAGTGTCAAGGATCTGACGCAGACCATAGCCAATCCCACACAGTCCGGCAACGTATAGCGCCACCAGATTATCAAGATTGCGCTCCATACCCAGTCCGGCGATCGCCGCCCGCGCATGGGGATCGGCAAACGGTGCACGATTGCCTAAAAACTCGGGCACCACGTGCAGTCCCTGCGCCAGCGCCACCGCCTGTGAAGGCGAGTCCACGCTTTTCATTGCCAGGTCAGCAAGAAAAACCGGCAATGGTACGCCAGCGGCTTTCGCCAGATCGCGGGCTTCGGCAGCGGCAGGGTGGAAAGCGATCAGTTGATCAATAGCCGCACCAGCCGCGCTCTGACCGCCTTCGTTCAGCCAGAGACCCGGCACCATTGCCGAATAATAAGGCCCCCAAACGCCGGGAACAAACACCGGTTTTTCTGTCGACATCATGGTGCAGGCAGATGTACCGAATACCCAGGCCATATTATGCAGTGCGCCACGATCGACACCTGCCGTGCCGATGCCCCCTGCATGGGCGTCAATCATCCCGATGGCAACTGGCGTACCAACCTGCAGGCCCATCTCATCCGCGGCCTCAAGCGTTAAGCCATTACCGCACGGGGTTCCCGGTTCCAGTATCCGTTGACCAATGCGCACAAAATCATCCCCGGCCAGGTCTTCTAAACCGATAGTGCGAAAATAATCGGGGTCCCAGCGTTTTTCATGCGCCAGATAAGTCCATTTGCAGGTCACTGTACAGGTTGATCGGGCCAGATCGCCGGTGGCCCGCCAGGTCAGGAAATCAGCCAGATCAAAAAATTGCCCGGCGCGATCGTAGATTTTACGCCGGTGTTCTTTCAGCCACAGGAGCTTGGGCGTCTCCATTTCCGGGGAAATTTTGCCGCCAACGTACTGTAATACCGGGTGCCCGGTCTGGTTGATGCGCTCGGCTTGTTCCGTGGCGCGATGGTCCATCCACACAATAACGTTGCGGTCCGGGTCTTCAGACGGCCCCACTGGTAAAGGTTTGCCATCGGCATCAAGCACGACCAGAGAACAGGTGGCGTCGAAACCGATTCCCGCCACGCTTGCCGGCACAACGCCTGCACTGGCAACCGACTCTTTAATGCACTGGCACACCGCCTGCCAGATTTCGCGGCTGGACTGCTCAACAACGTGTCCCGCTTCGCGCCATAACGTGATAGGGCGAGTGGCATGGGCGAGCAGGGTGCCGTTGAGATCGAAAATCCCCGCGCGCACGCTTCCTGACCCCACGTCTACGCCGATGATGGTTCTGCTATCGTGATTCATACAAACTCCCGGACGGCTATCAGAGGTCGACGCTGTTAGGCAGGATCACCAGATCCCTGACGGTGACGTTCTTCGAACGAGTCACCATAAACAAAATCGCTTCGGCCACTTCAATGGGCTGCATCAGGCTGCCGTTGGCCAGCGCTTCATCCATTTTGGCTTTCGGCCAGTCGTCAAGCAGCGCCGTGACTACCGGCCCCGGCAAAACGGCACCCACACGCACGCCGTGTTGGGCTACCTGGCGACGCGTAGTGTGGACAAAAGCCTGGACGGCAAATTTAGACGCGGTATAGATAGGCTCCCAAATCACCGGTACGACGCCGGCAATGGAACTGGTAAACAGAATGTCACCGGATTTTTGCGCAATCATATGCGGCAGCACGGCGTGAACGCTGCGGAAAGCGGCGTTGATATTCAGGTTGAGTACCCGATCCCAGACGTCAGGGTCGCCTTCTGCAACCGGCCCGCCAATGTAAGCTCCGGCGTTAGCATGGAAAATGTCCAGCCCGCCTGCCAGCTTCAGAATGCCGTCCAGCATGCCTGAAACCTCAGCGGGTTTGAGGAGATCAATCTGAAGGGCATAGGCATTCTCGCCAATATCTGCCACCAGTTTTGCCAGCTTTTCGCCGTCGCGGTCAACCAGCACCACTTTTGCTCCTGCGCGATGCAGCGTTTTGGCACATTCCAGACCAATACCGGAAGCAGCACCGGTGACGGCGGCAACTTTACCTGCCAGGGGACTATTCATAGAAACTACAGACGAATTCATTTTATAATCCTTCATAAATCTGATGACTATTTCGGCCGCACGTAGGGTACAGTCGTGAGGAGGTGCTATTTTTCATGTCTATGAAAAATAAACGTTTTAAGCAGGTGTCGGGCTGGTTTTTCTTTACCTCTGCCTGCATAATTACTGCGATTTGCGCAATTTGCTCAATCGATGAAGCTGATTTAGCACCTTTCAAAAAACAAGCGCAAGTTCCGCGATAAACGGAGAGAAATATTTGTGACCGGGATCGGAAAAAGCAGGAAAACGACCATCTATGACCTGGCGGAACTGTCGGGCGTATCTGCCAGCGCGGTGAGTGCGATCCTCAACGGCAACTGGAAGAAACGGCGGATTAGCGCAAAGCTGGCGGAAAAAGTAACGCGCATCGCACAGGAGCAGGGCTATGCGGTCAACCGCCAGGCCAGCCTGCTGCGTAGTAGCAGGTCGAAAATTATTGGCATGATTGTGCCGAAATATGATAACCGCTACTTTGGCTCTATTGTCGAAACCTTTGAGGCGATGGCGCGTGAGCGCGGTCTGTTTCCCATCATCACCTGTACGCGTCGCGATCCAGAACTGGAGCTTGAAGCTGCCCGTACCATGCTTTCCTGGCAGGTCGACTGGCTGATTGCCACCGGGGCAACCGACCCGGATAAAATCACCGGGCTTTGTGCTGCCTCCGGCGTTCCAACGCTGAATCTTGATCTGCCAGGTACGCTTGCGCCATCAGTGATTTCAGATAACTACATGGGAGCGAAGGAGTTAACCCGGCGCATTCTGCTTAACAGTGAAAAACGCTACGGCGAAAAGCGTCCGCTGGTATTTGTCGGCGGACGCGGGTCGGATCACAACACTCGCGAGCGTCTGCGCGGTTTTCGCGACGCCCATCACGACGCTGATCTCGCCCTGCCAGAAGAGAATATGCTGGCCTGCGGCTATGCGCCGCAGAAAGCAGAGCTGGCGCTGCACACCTTTTTCGCCGTGCCGGACAGAAACACTGGCGGCCTGTTTGTAAACTCCACTATCTCACTGGAGGGCGTGGTGCGCTGGCTAACGCAGTCTGCTTATCGCGGGCAGGATCAACCGCCTATGGGCTGTTTTGACTGGGACCCGTTTGTGACGCTTTTAGGGCATGATATCGAAATGGTCAGACAGGATGTGCCCGCCATGCTGGCAGCAGTATTCGAGATTATTGATGCGGGGGACGTGCAGAAACAGCAGCGGGAGATCCCGCCGATTTTTGTCAGCTAACCGTTCTGTCTACTGGGTTAACAACCAGCGCGCAGTGCCTTCGTCGGTGACCAGGCCATTAATCCAGCCGCCTTTCAGTGCCGCGAGGATCACCGGACGTTTGTCTTCCCCGCAGGCGACGGCAATACGTGGACAGGCGTTGCGCCGAATATCATAACTGGTAATTAGCCGGTTGCTGTCTGACTCGGCGACCTGACCTTCGGCGTCAATAAAGCGCCCCAGGATTTCGCCAATGGCTCCGCGCTGGCGCAGGTCTTCCAGTTGCTCAAGATTAATAAAACCGTCTTTGAAAATCGGGCTTTGCGTACCGAGTGCACCAATCCCGACGAAGATAGCATCTGCATGATCGGCAACCGAGGTGACGCTTTCGAACAGACGATTAGTGGACCACATTTTGTGTTCTGTCAGCGATTTTGCATAACGCGGCGCGGGCCACTGGAAATAATTAGCCTGAATCTTGCGCGCCAGGAGTAGCGGCACATCGTCATAGTAGTTGCACTGGCCGTTTTCATCCATTGCACTAATCAGCGCCACGCATTTACTGTTTTTGCTTTCAAAATCAATACGCTTAATCGTTTTTTTCAGCGTCAGCCCTGAGCCAATGCCGATCACTTTCGCGCTGGTTCCCTTCAGATACTGCGACATAAGCTGATAACAGCCGTAGGAAACGCTATCCAGGGTGGACTCACTGGCAAAAGTGGGAACAATATTACATTCGTAAAGTTTATATCTCTCTTTAAGCAGCGAAGCGTAATTCAGACAGGCCGCGACCGGATGGTGAAGCCCGATGGAAACAATGCCTTCTTCTTTCGCCGCCGCGATCAGGCGCTGAACTACCGGACGTGATGTCCCGAGCTGCGCAGCAATCTCGCTCTGGTTTTGACCCGCAACGTAATACATCCATGCGGCTCTGACTTTTTGGTCAAATCGGATGTCATCTTCTTTCATTATGTTTTTCAGCCCTTTACGTTAACGTGCTCGCAACATTTACAGATAAAACAATGTAATGCATTGTGGCGTTCGCCTGCCAAACAGGCAATCTTTTGTTGAGTTATGGTCAAAAGTAATTTTAGTGGTCATTTGCTCTTTTGTGATCCATGGCTCTATTTTCAATCTTTTGCTCATGTACATTCAGCTGCATAAACTCAATGGAGAGCAAAGCAATGAACAATCAATACACATGGTTACACATCGGTCTGGGTTCTTTTCATCGTGCACATCAAGCCTGGTATATGCACAAACTCATTGAGTCCGGCGACAAAACCTGGCATATCGCTGCAGGTAATATTCGTAATGATGCTGAACATGTGGTTTCGGCATTAACTGCACAACACGGGCGCTATGTACTGGAAACGGTTAGCCCGGAAGGTGAACGTCACTACGAGGAAATTACCTCGATTCAGAAACTGCTGTCGTGGCAGGAAAATCTGCAGCCGCTAATTAGCGAAGGGGCGAATGCGGCGACCAAAGTGATTGCCTTTACCGTCACGGAGAGCGGTTATTACCTTAATACCAGTCATAAACTGGAAGTAAATAACCCGGATATTGTCAGCGACCTGAAGGGCGGTAATAAAACGATTTACGGCACCATCACTAAAATCCTCGAAAAACGTATTGCGGATAATGCTGGCCCGCTGACACTGCTTAACTGCGATAACGTTCGTCATAACGGTGAACGTTTCCACGACGGCCTGGTTGAGTTTCTCACGCTGACCGGCAAAACCGCCGTGATTGAGTGGCTGCATAAAAACGCCACCTGCCCGAACACCATGGTGGACCGCATCACGCCGCGTCCGGCAGCAGATTTGCCTGCACGTATCAAAGCGCAGACCGGTATTGATGATAAAGCGCCAGTGATGGGCGAAACCTTCATCCAGTGGGTCATTGAAGACAACTTTAAAGCAGAACGTCCGGCCTTTGAGAAAGTGGGTGCCGAACTGGTTGACTCGGTTATTCCTTATGAAGAAGCCAAAATTCGCATCCTCAACTCGTCTCATAGCTGCATTGCATGGGCCGGGACGCTGATGGGTCAGCAGTACATTCACGAAAGCACGTTAACCGATACCATCTACGCGATTGCCGATCGTTACGTGACCGAAGATGTTATTCCTTGCCTCGGTGATAACGGTATTGATTTGCCGAAATACCGCGATGTGGTACTGCAGCGCTTTACCAACCCGCATATTCAGGATACCAACCAGCGCGTCGCCGCAGACGGCTTCTCTAAAATCCCGGCGATGATCGCCCCGACACTCCAGGAATGCTACCAGCGCGGCGTGCGTCCGGATGCGACTGCCATGTTGCCCGCCTTGTTCTTCGTTTATATGGAGCAGTGGCACAAAGGCCAACTGCCGTATGAATATCAGGACGGGATTCTGGACGCGCAGGCGGTACACGCGATGTTCAACGCCGCCGACCCGATTAGCGTCTATGCCAAAGACCGCGCGCTGTTTGGCGAACTGGCTAACAACGCCGATTTTGCCGCGCTGCTGCGTGAAAAAATTACCGCCGTCTACTCCCTGATCCATTGAGAGGTTGCTATGTACTTAGGCATCGATCTGGGCACCTCTGAAGTTAAAGGGCTGGTGATTGACGAGAATCACGACATCGTCGCCACCCATAGTGCGCCGCTGACCATTCAGCGGCCCCATCCACACTGGTCAGAACAGGACCCGCAGGCGTGGTGGGACGCAACCAACTACGTTATCGCGACCCTGCGTGAGAAATGCGCACCGCACTGGAACGCCATTAAAGCTGTCGGTCTGTCCGGGCAGATGCATGGGGCCGTGCTGCTTGACAGCAACAACGCGGTGATCCGCCCGGCGATTCTGTGGAACGATACCCGCAGTGCGGCGGAGTGCATGGAGCTGGAAGAAAGTGCCTCTGAGCTGCACGCCATTGCCGGTAACCTCGCCATGCCAGGGTTTACTGCACCGAAACTGCTGTGGGTACGTAAGCACGAGCCGGAAAACTTCCAGCGCCTGCAAACCGTCCTGCTGCCAAAAGATTACCTGCGCTTCAAAATGACCGGTAAAAAAATTGCCGATATGTCAGACGCGGCAGGGACGCTGTGGCTCGACGTTGCCCGCCGCGACTGGTCAGATTATCTGCTGGAGAAATGCGGGCTGGCGCGCTGCAATATGCCAGCGCTGGTGGAAGGCTGTGATGCCTCTGCAACGCTGGACCCGCAGATTGCCGAAAGCTGGGGGCTAAATGCGTCCGTAGTGGTGGCCGGTGGTGGTGGCGATAACGCCGTCAGCGCAATCGGCGTCGGTGCCGTTGCGCCGGGCGACGCGTTTATTTCTCTTGGTACCTCCGGCGTACTGTTTGTGGTCAATGAAGCCTATCGCCCGGCACCGCAATCTGCCGTGCACGCGTTTTGCCACGTATTACCGAATCGCTGGCACCAGATGAGTGTGATGTTAAGCGCGGCCAGCTGTCTGCAATGGTTCTGTCGGCTGGTGGGGATTACTGAGGCGGAATTGCTGGAAGAGGTGGCTCAGCTGAGCGACGAGCAGCGCGCCAGCGCGCCGCAGTTTCTGCCGTATCTGTCCGGCGAACGTACGCCGCATAACGATCCGGATGCTAAGGGCCTGTTCCACGGTCTGACCCATTCTACTAACCGTGCCCTGCTGGGCTACGCCGTGATTGAAGGCGTCAGCTTCGGTATTGCCGATGGTTTACGGGTGTTACAGGAGAGCGGTACGCATATCGAACAATGTTCGCTGGTAGGCGGCGGGGCGCGTAGCCCGTACTGGGCGCAACTGCTGGCTGATATTCTCAACATGCCCATTGTTACCCATAAAGGCGGCGAAACGGGCGGGGCACTGGGTGCTGCACGTCTGGCATGTCTGGCAACCGGGCAGGCTGTGGAAACCGTCTGCAAAAAACCGGAAATTTATCACGTTTATCAGGCGACGCCTGCGCGTCAGGGCCTCCTGCAACAGCGTTATCAGGCTTTTAACGCGCTTTATCAGAACGATCTCAAGTTACGGAATAAATAATTTTTAAAAAAAGGCACTCCCCGAAATTGAGAGTGCCTGAACCTTATACCCTACAAATGAGGCACTTATGACGAATACCAACAAACAGTGGCTGGGATTGCCGCTAAATCTGTTATGGGGATATATCGCTATCGCGGTGTTTATGACCGGCGACGGGTTTGAACTGGCCTTCCTCTCGCACTACATCACCGGTCTGGGATTTACGCCTGCGGAAGCCTCGTTTGCCTTTACGCTTTATGGCCTGGCGGCGGCGTTGTCCGCGTGGATTTCGGGCGTGGTCGCTGAAATCATCACCCCGCAAAAAACCATGTTTATTGGCTTTGTTATGTGGGCCGTCTTCCACGTTTTATTCCTGGTGTTTGGCCTCGGTCACGCGAATTATGCGCTGATTCTACTGTTCTACGGCATTCGTGGCTTTGCTTACCCGCTGTTCCTCTATTCCTTTATTGTCATTATCATCCATAACGTCAAGAGCGACAGCTCAAGCTCGGCGCTGGGCTGGTACTGGGCCGTTTACTCTATCGGTATCGGCGTCGCGGGCAGCTATATTCCGAGCTTCACCATTCCGCTGATGGGCGAACTGGGCACGCTGTGGACGGCGCTGGCCTTCTGCGTGGCGGGCGGGCTGATTGCCATGGTTTCCCTGCGTAACGTTAATACGCCGACCCGCATGCACAATCTGACGACGCGAGAAAAATTCAGCGAGCTGAGCCGCGCGGTCACGCTGCTGTATACCAACAAAAACATTCTTTGCTCAAGTATTGTCCGTATTATTAACACGCTCTCGCTGTTCGGTTTTGCGGTCATCATGCCGATGATGTTCGTAGATAAACTCGGTTTTACCACATCGGAATGGTTACAAGTCTGGGCGGTGTTCTTCTTTACCACGATCTTCTCCAACATCTTCTGGGGCATTGTGTCGGAAAAAATGGGCTGGATGAAAGTGGTGCGCTGGTTTGGCTGCATCGGTATGGCCTTGTCCAGCCTCGCGTTCTACTACATTCCGCTGTGGGCCGGTCATAACTTTGCCATGGCACTGATCCCGGCTATCTCACTGGGCATTTTTGTGGCGGCATTTGTGCCGATGGCAGCGGTGTTCCCGGCGCTGGAGCCACACCACACCGGGGCGGCAATTTCGGTATATAACCTGTCTGCTGGTCTGTCTAACTTCCTCGCGCCTGCAATCGCAGTGGTTCTGCTGCCGTGGTTCGATACGCTTGGCGTGGTCATTGCTTATACCGCACTGTACCTGATTGCCTTTGTTATCTGCCATTTCATTGATGTTGAACAACCGGGTTTTGAACGTAAAGCTCGCTATGCCGACGATGGTGCACTGAAGGTTTCCTGATTTAACCTGGCTGGCACGACCGGACGTTGTGCCAGCGTATTATGGATGTTGCTATGATGAACGCTAAAGCCGCAGTTTTTGATATGGATGGAGTAATTATTGACTCCGAGGCACTATGGCAGAGCGCTCAAATTATGTCGCTGGCCGAATTTGGTATTGCCATCACTCATGATGAGTGTGAGCAGTTAACTATGGGCAGACGTTCAGATGAAATTGCCTGCATCTGGCAGGAAAAGTTTAACCTTGATATTCATCCTTCGCTGCTTGAGGCCGATATTTTGACGCGGGTTGTCAGTTTAATCGACCGCTACGGTGTGGCAATGGAAGGACTGTATGAGGCGCTTAATTATTTTCGGCGCGAAGGATACAAAATTGCGCTGGCGACATCATCCGCTCATCGGGTAATTCAGGTGGTTTTTGATAAGCTTGGTTTATGGAAATATTTTGATGTAATCAGTAGTGCTGCGGACGTTGAACGGGGTAAACCCGATCCGGCTGTCTATTTGGCAACCGCAAAGAAGTTAGCGTTGAATCCTGAACAATGCCTTGTGATCGAAGACAGCGCCAATGGCTTCCTGGCCGCTCAGCGCGCCGGAATGCATACCTGGGTCGTCACAGCACAGTGTCATCATAAGAAATTCAGCCAGGCCGCCGGACATTGCCGTACGCTCAGTGAGCTGGTTACGGTACTACATGCGCAACACGCGATCTCCTGTATGGAGATTTAAGAATGAGTAGGCGCTGAGGCACACTTCCCGGATGTAAACGGTCTCATTTTGGAGGTCTCAGCGCTTACTTTACCAGGGATTAAAACATCACTGTAGGCCCGGTAAGCACCACCGGGCAGACGCCTCCGGCGGCTAATCTGCGTGCCGCGATGCCGGGTGACGGCTTCGCCTTACCCGGCCTACGATGTGTTAAATATCAACAGGTTGACTGAATTTTGTAGGCCCGGTAAGCGCAGCGCCACCGGGCAAAGCTGCGTGTTGATTAACGTAATAACGGGCAATCCGGTGGCAAACGACAGCGCAATGCATTCGGCAGGATCTCGATGCGAAACGATTGGCCGCGCAGCGGCTCGCCGTCGAGGTTAAAGGTGATCTCATGCGGGGCGCTGACTTCAAACCAGGAGGATGTTCCGTCAATAATATTGGGGCTATCCTCCGGCTGGGTCAGCGTAGTAAAAATGGCGGGCAGCAAACCATCACCGGTGAACACACGCAGATGCAGCAGACCGTCATTAATCAGCGCATCCGGACAAAGCTGTTGCCCCCCGCCTGCCTGGCGGCCATTCCCGATGCCAATCACCAGCGCGTCGCCCTGCCAGTGAAAGTTCTCGCCGCGGATCTCACAGCGGTCGGGGCGCAGGGTATCCATCCGCATTAAACCATGAATAAGATAAGAAACGCCGCCGAGGGCGGCTTTCAGCTTTTCCGGCGTTTCGCTGGTGATCCGTGGACCGAAACCCCCGGTCGCCATGTTGATAAAACAGGTTTTATTGTTCACCCTGGCAATATCGACCGCCACGGCATTACCGGCAATAGCCAGTTTCAGAGCCTTATCCAGCGTATCCGGCACACCTGCGCTGGTAGCAAAATCATTGGCGGTACCCAGTGGCAAAATGCCCATGACTGGCACATTCTCCCCCGGCAACTGAATGAGCGCGGTCGAGACTTCGTTAATCGTGCCATCACCGCCGCCGGCAATAACCGTTTCGACGCCCAGACGCCAGGCTTCCTCGACATACCGTTCTGCATCACCTTTTTCCCAGGTCACGCGAACGTGAATCAATACACCTTCATTGCGCAGCATATAAATCGCTTCACGCAACAATTCATCACCGGCATTTTTACCATTCAGAATAAGTAAGCTGGCGGGAAAATTGGTCATCCTTTTTTGCCTCTTGTCGCAACATGCTGACATATCGCTCATTTTTCAGGCGGGGGACGAGATAATCGTAACCCGAATTTCAGGATCTAAGTGTATCTCAGGAAAGACAAGAACGCGTAAGAACACGCTGAATTATGCGGGGTAAAAAAATACGCCTGCGTAAGGGAGATTACGCAGGCTAAGGAGGTGGTTCCTGGTACAACTAGCATTTATGAGTTATGTTTTTCAGCGAAACGAATAATATCCATATTAATCACAACGGTGTGTGATCCGATTCTAAGATTCATTCACTGAGTAAAAATAACCCCTATAAATTACTTTCCATGCGGATTACGCGTTGATTCACCTGAAAAATTGCGCATTAACAAGGCATAATCCAGCACCATCTCCTGTGGAACCGGTAGCCACACAGTATAACCATCCCCCGGCGCGACCGGCATGGCTTCGCCTTTTGCGTTTTCCATGTGTTCCAGCGTGAAATTAACGTTGCCCTGCGGAGTCATTAACTCCAGGCTGTCGCCAATTGAAAACTTGTTTTTAACCGCTACCGCCGCGAGGTGGCCTTTACGTTCGCCGGTAAACTCGCCAACAAACTGCTGGCGCTCAGAAACGGAGTAACCATACTCATAGTTCTGATAATCGTCATGGGTATGACGGCGCAGGAACCCTTCGGTATAGCCGCGGTGAGCCAGTCCTTCCAGCGTCTCCAGCAGGCTGGTATCAAATGGCAGTCCCGCAGCGGCGTCATCAATAGCTTTGCGATACACCTGGGCGGTGCGGGCGCAGTAATAGAACGATTTGGTGCGGCCTTCGATTTTCAGGGAGTGGACACCCATCTGCGTCAGGCGTTCAACGTGGGCGATCGCGCGCAGATCCTTCGAGTTCATGATATAGGTGCCATGCTCGTCTTCAAACGCGGTCATATATTCGCCCGGACGTTTGGCTTCTTCGATCATAAACACCTGGTCGGTCGGCGCACCAATACCCAGCGTTGGCTCGACATTCTGTACCGGAATTGGTTCATATTTGTGGACGATATTGCCCACATCGTCTTCTTTACCTTCCTGTACATTGTATTCCCAGCGGCAGGCGTTAGTGCAGGTGCCCTGGTTTGGATCGCGTTTATTAATGTAGCCAGAAAGCAGGCAGCGGCCGGAGTAGGCCATGCACAGTGCGCCGTGAACGAAGATCTCAATCTCCATTTCCGGTACCTGTTCGCGGATTTCGGCAATCTCGTCCAGCGACAATTCGCGGGAGAGGATCACCCGGGTCAGCCCCATTTGCTGCCAGAATTTCACCGTAGCCCAGTTGACAGCGTTGGCCTGCACCGAAAGGTGAACCGCCATGTGCGGAAAATGCTCGCGCACCAGCATAATCAGCCCTGGATCGGACATAATCAGCGCGTCCGGCCCCATCTCCACCACCGGTTTTAAATCGCGGATGAAGGTTTTCAGCTTGGCGTTGTGCGGCGCGATATTCACGACCACATAGAATTTTTTGCCGAGCGTATGGGCTTCATTAATACCCAATTGCAAATTCTCGTGGTTGAATTCGTTGTTGCGCACACGCAGCGAGTAGCGCGGCTGGCCCGCGTATACTGCATCTGCGCCATAGGCGAAAGCGTAACGCATATTTTTCAGCGTTCCCGCCGGGGAGAGGAGTTCCGGTTTAAACATGATGTTCTCATTCTGATGACAGGTCAGACTCGCCTTACCTGATAAGGCGGTTGGGGGAGTGTCCCCACTTTAGGGGCGGGAATTGTAACGCTATTGCGGGCAGAGAGTAAACAGGTGGGGCCGCCTTCTCGCCAGTCGCTGGTTTTTATCACCGCCTGGCGCTTTTCAACTATAGTGAAAATGATTTCCCACTTGCGAAGCGGATTGTAGTCTAAGGAAAAGACATGGATGACATCGTCATTTTTGGCATTATTATCGCGATTTTTTATCTGGTCGTCCTGCCCGCAGTGGCGTTTAACGCGCTGACAAAAGCACGGCGTAACCAGAATCAAATCGACCGCCTGACAGCCCAGGTCGCTGAACTGCAAAAGCAGCTAACCTCGCCTGAGCAACCGTGGCGTGAAACGACTACCCCAACGGTAGTGGAAAGCGTTGCGCCTCCCGCGCCGCCAGAGCCGCAGCCCTTTGAACCGCCTGCGCAAGTGCCAGCCGCGCCGCTATCGGAAGAGCCTGCGCCAGTCGTTGATGTCTGGAATGATGGCATAACGCTACCAGAAAAAAATAAATACACGCTGCCGCAACCGGTAATGGGGCTACTGAGCTGGTTCACGCAGGGAAACCCGCTTGCCAAAGTGGGGATCGTACTGCTGTTTTTCGGCCTGGCCTTCCTGGTGAAGTACAGCGTGGAACGCGATCTGTTCCCGGTTGAGCTGCGGCTAACCTTTGCGGCGCTGGCGAGTATTGCGCTGCTCGGCCTCGGCTGGCGTTTACGGTTAAAAAATCCGCGCTATGCGTTGATCCTTCAGGGAGGAGCGGTCGGGGCGCTGTATATCACTATTTTTGGCGCGTTCCGGCTTTATCACCTGCTGCCACATGCGCTTGCCTTTGCTCTGATGCTGGTGGTCTGCGCTGCGAGCGTTGGTCTGGCCGTTATGCAACGGGCACTCAGTCTGGCGATGCTCGCCAGCATTGGTGGTTATCTGTCACCCGTGCTGCTCTCTACTGGCGGTGGCAGCCATGTTGCGCTGTTCTCTTATTATCTGCTGTTGTCGGCAGGTATTTTGACTATCAGTATCTGGCAACCATGGCGACCGCTTAATCTGCTTGGCTTTATATTCACCTTTGGCGTTGGCGGGCTATGGGGATCGCAACATTACCGGCCTGATTTCTGGTTTAGCTGTCAGCTATTCCTGCTCGCGAATCTGATTATTTTTGGTGTCCTGAGCGTCGTGCTGGCGTTGCGCTCGCGGCGGGTGGGAGAGAAGGTCATTGATGGCGCTCTGCTGTTTGGCACGCCGCTGGTCGCTTTCGGGATGCAGTACGCGATCACCCGTCACTGGACCTTTGGACCCGCGTTCTCGGCGCTATTTTTTGCCGCTGGCTATCTGCTGCTGGCGTGGATAGCGATGAAACGTTATCCGTCGCTCGGCAGGCAAATCGTTATCGCCGCGCTGGCGCTGGGTGGCGTGTTTGTCACCCTGGCGATCCCGCTGGCGCTCTCGGCGCAGTGGACGTCGATGGCATGGGCGCTGGAAGGGGTGGGCGTGCTGTGGCTTGGGCACACGCAAAAACAGATCCGTATGAGCTACAGCGGCACTGCCCTACAGTTGCTGGCGCTGGGGTCAGCGCTATGGGCGTGGCAAAACGGCATAGGGGCGCTGTCGTTTGGCGTCGGGTTCGCCATTCTGGCCCTGAGCTGGTTGGCCGCCAGCTATATCTGGCGTGCCGTGCGCATTCATCCTCTCTGGCGATTAATCAGCCTGGGGCTGCTGATCGGCGGTATCGCACTGTGGATGGCCTGTCTGGTGGGCACGCTCTGGCTGCTGCAATTGTCATGGCAGCGGGCGATTTTCCTGCTGCTGGCGCTGGTTGCCGCCTCAAGCCTGCTATGGCGACAGGCGGGAATACGTCTGCACTGGCGGGCGTTACGTTATGCGGTCTGGCTACTGTGGCCGGTCATGACCAGCGTTGTTCTCTGGCAGGTATTCGTTGATACTTCCCCGCTACATGCGGGCTGGCTGAACGTTCTCTGGCTACCGGTACTGGCAATTGCCGTGTTCCTGCTACGTCGGGAAGTGGTGCCGCCGGTCAAATTCCCGCTCAAGCAGGTGCTGCACCTGATGCTGTTCTGGACAATCCTGGTGGCCCTTGGCGGTGAAATTGTCTGGCAGACCGCCCGTTTTGCCTGGGGCATGGATGAATGGCGGGAAGCGGCAAGAGTCGCTGCTGTCGCGTTAACCATCAAAATGGTGCTGATTGCATTACGCCGGGGGATCTGGCCGGTGGCACGTTACCGTCAGCTGTACGCGTTTTGGGGCGTGCTGCCCTTGTTGCCGCTGGCGGTACTGTTCCTGCTGTTCGGCAATTTGCTGGACGGTGTCATGCCGGACTGGCATTACATCCCGTTGCTCAACCCGCTCGACATCAGCGCCATGCTCACCCTGCTCACGCTGATCCTCTGGTGGTACCGAATAGGCTGCGTATTGTACCCGACATCAGGGCGGGTGATGGCACTCTTCAGCGCGGCGGTGGTTTTCTGGTGGGGGAACGGCATCCTGTTGCGGGCGCTGGCGTACTATTCCGATACCGCGTGGCGTATTGAGCCGCTCTGGGATTCACGCCTTATTCAGACCACCTTTGCCTTGTTGTGGGGGCTGACGGCACTGAGCATTATGACGATCGCGACGCGGCGTAATGTGCGCAGTGGCTGGTTCACGGGTGCTACGCTGCTGGCCATAGTGGTCATAAAACTCTTCCTCGTCGATAGCGCGGGGGGCGGGGGACTACTGCGTGCAGTGGCGTTTATTGGCGTGGCGGTATTGATATTGATCGTTGGTTATTTTTCTCCGTTGCCACCCGGAGCCGGAAAAATAACCGATGAGAGGACAGATAAATGAAAAGGATCGTAGTCAATGCTGTTTTGCTGAGCGCTATCGCGCTGGCGGGTATGGCAAGCGGGCATGCCGCGGATAAGCCTGAAGATTTTGCTTATGGCACGTCGCTGAGTGTCGAAGGTAGTGAGCCGTATTATCAGATTGCGCTGCCTGATAAGGTGTACACGCAAAGCGTCTGGCCGGATTTGCGCGATGTGCGCGTATTCAACGGTCAGGGACAAAATCTGCCTTTCGCCTGGCTGCCGTCATCTACTCTCGCCGTGGCAGAGAAAAACATTTCGTTGCGAGTGTATAAAATGAACCGGGCAGCCTCGGCGTCTGGTTCGCCGGGAGAGGTTTCTCTGCGCTCTGGCAGCGGGCTGGAAGTCACTCTGCGAGCGGAAGAAGGGCAGACGACGCAGCGGGCATGGCTTCTTGAAACGGGTGGGAAAACGCAAAATCCGCCCGACATCAACCAGATCCGCCTGGAGTGGGATCGCCTGTCAGACAACTGGCAAACCAGCGTGGATGTGCTTTCTAGTAACGATCTTAAAAGCTGGTATTCGGTGGCTGAAGCCGTGCCGCTGATGGATTTGAAATCTGGCAGCGATCGCCTGCTGCTTAATGCACTGGATGTGGAAGGCGCGCAAAAATACTGGCTGATCCTGGCGCGCGATCCCCGGGCAGTACCAAAGCTTAATATTGTCGCGGCGCAGGCGGTCGTCCACATGCGGCCGCCTGCCGGAGACATGCTGGCTCTCTCGCCGCGCGTGCAGGCCATCTCAGCCGCAGAAGCGCATTATTTCTGGGCGCAACCACAGCCGCTAAATGCCGTGCGCATAACGCCTGCGGTGAGCAACAGCGTGCTGCCGCTGGAGATTGAATACCGTAGTTCGGCCTCGGACAGCTGGCATCCGCTGGCGAAACAGGTCGCTTATGCAGTTAGGGGGTATCAGCCGGTGCCGCTGGCGCTGAATGGCGAGGTGATTCAGGGCATCCGCCTGAAAGGCATTCATCAGCAGTGGGGCGATGATGTGCCGGAGGTTACCGGTCTGCGTGAAAAACGTACGCTGGCGTTTAACGCCCAGGGCAACCCGCCGTTCCTGCTGGCGTGGGGAAATAATGCCGCCACACCGCAGGCGCTCAGCCACACCCTGTTGCTGCCACCTTCGATGCCTGATATTTCTGCTCTACCACTGGCGTATGTCGGGGATGCGGTAACGCTGGGCGGTGAGGCCCGCCTGACGGCCACCGATCCGGCACAGCGGGCAAGCCTGCTCAATAAAATCCTGCTCTGGGGGGTGTTGCTGCTGGGCGTTGCCGGTCTGGTTGTCCTGATGCTGCGGGTGTGGCGGGAGTTTAAACGTCAGGGGTAACGCCCTCGTTATTGCTGAGGGCGTGGCTACTCACTTAATCCGTACAAATTCGCCGTTGGCATCAACGTTATGCCCAAAGCCGCACTCTTCCGGTTGATCGGTCTTCAGCTCAGCGACATCCGGCGTCACGCTCAGGGCGATGTCGCAATTCGCGATAGCACCATCACGCACGGCAATCACGCCCTTGCCTTGTTTTAACCGTACCGGGGCGGAGAATTCACCGGTATTCGGCCCCATCCATGCGCCCATCAGGCCAAAGTAATAGCCCATGTAATCCGCCTGATATTCATCAGCGGTTTTACCCGCTTTTAGCGTCAGCGTATTCCAGGCCGTGCCACCGGCATACTGCCAGTATTCACCAGTCAGAGAGGTGAACTTCGGCAGTGCAGCCAGTTTATCCTTAATTAACCCCAGGTTGTAAACCGACTTCGGGTCGTTCGGCATCAGCTTCAGCCATGCCTGCGCCTGACGATATTCTTTCTGGCGAATAAGCGTCAGGGCGATATTGTTGTAGGCGGTGGCTAACGCAGTGTCACCCAGCCCGCAACTTTCGCTCCAGATCACCTGATCGGCAAAGGCGTCATAGGCTTTGGCATAATTTTTCGCTTTGTAGGCCTGTTCGCCGTTGCGGGCATACTGAGGCACTTTCGCACAGGCTTCTTTACCCTCCTGCTCGCTGATTTCAGCCTGTGCACTAAAGGATATTACTAACAGCGCGCAAATCCCGGAACGTACTGGAAACATGGTTAAGTCCTTACCGTTTTTTCTGCTTTGTCACGTTATACAGTAAGAACGCTTCTCAGATAACCTACCCTAATCTGCACGCGTCCGCTTCCCAGCGATAGCCGACACCGTACACGGCGCGAATAAACGACTGTTCAGTATCCAGCGCTTCCAGCTTGCGGCGCAGGTTTTTAATATGGCTGTCGATGGTGCGATCGGTGACCACCCGATAGTCATCATACAGATGATTCAACAATTGCTCGCGGGAGAACACCTTACCCGGCTCCTGGGAGAGGGTTTTCAACAGGCGAAACTCGGCGGGCGTTAAGTCTAACAGTTTGTCGTGCCACGACGCCTGAAAACGGCTTTCATCAACAATTAGCGGACTTTCTGCATCCAGCGCCACAAGTTCACGTTGTGGTTTGCAACGACGCAGGATAGTTTTGACCCGCGCCACCACTTCTCGCGGGCTGTAAGGCTTACAGATATAATCGTCAGCGCCAATCTCCAGACCCAGTAGACGATCGATCTCCTCAATTTTCGCCGTCACCATGACGATCGGCACTTCAGAAAAGCGACGAATTTCCCGACACAGGGTCAGGCCGTCGGTGCCGGGAAGCATTAAATCCAGCAGGATCAAATCCGGCGGCGTCTGACGAACATAGGGAAGCACTTTGTCGCCGTGACTGATAAGCACCGGCGCATAGTTTGCTGCCAGCAAATAGTCGATCAGGAGCTGCCCCAGTTTAGGTTCGTCTTCCACGATGAGAATTCGTGGGGTGTTATCATTGATAGGTAGTTCAGTCATGCATCCCTCGGCATATCGCGATCCAGCGGTAACTCTACTTTAATACTAACGCCGCCATACGGCGAATGTGTTGCGCGTAGCGTGCCATTGTGGGCAGTAACAATATTCTGACAGATAGCCAGCCCCAGTCCGGAGCCGCCGCTGGCGCGATTGCGTGAGCCTTCAGCCCGCCAGAAACGTTCGCACAATCTGGCTAGCTGTTCATCGCTCACGCCCGGCGCACTGTCGGCAAAATCCAGCGTCACGCTCTCAGCACTGAGCGAGGCTGTCACTAACAGGTGGCCGCCGCTGTCCGTATAGCGCAGGCTATTTTCCAGCAGATTATTAAAGAGTTGCATCAGGCGATCGCCATCGCCGAACACCGTGGCGCTCTCCGACAGCAGTACACGCAGGGTAAGACCACGGCTGGCAAAGCGTTCACGGAAGGCACCCGCGGCCATGTCTACCAGCGGGATGAGATTGAGCGGGGCTTTCTGATAAGCCAGCGCCCCCTCGTCCGACATCGAAAGCTGATGCAGATCGTCAACCAGTTTGGTGAGCGTACCGACCTCAGCCTGAAGCGAATTTACCGACTCGGGGGTAAATTTGCGCACGCCGTCCTGAATGGCCTCCAGTTCGCCGCGCAATACCGCCAGCGGCGTGCGTAGTTCATGCGAAATATCGGCCATTAGATCGCGACGCATCTGCTGGTTTCGCTCCAGAGTGCTGGCAAGCTGGTTAAAGTCCTGTGCCAGTCTGCCCAGTTCATCCTGGCTGCTGGCCGCCACGCGGGTTGAAAAGTCTCCTGCCGCCAGCTTATGCGTTCCTTCCACCAGTCGTTTGACCGGTGCCAGCAGGCCGCGCGCCAGCGGGAAGGTGGCGAGCGCGGCCAGCAGCGTTGCGAGGGCGACAATAAGCCAACTGGTGCGCCGCTGCTGACGATCAAAATTGATATCGGTATTGCGCGTCAGGCGCTCGACAGGGGAGGCGATGACTTCTCCGACGCGCTGCCCGTCCACTGTTATTGCCCGGCGCGTGCCGTCTGGCGGGACGGGGGCGCGAGGACCCACCAGCACCTGCTGCTGCTGATCGACGACCCAGAACTGCGTGCGCCAGCCGTGCGGCGGCATTCCTGGACCCGGCCCCGGCTCTGGTCCCGGTCCACCCGGATGCGGATGATCTTCATCGTCACGCTCGAAGGAGCGGAGGATCTGGAAAATAAAGCGGTCGTTATTGCGTAAAAAGCGCCAGTTGCCGTGCAGTTCATATTGATCGCTCAGCGCGTCGCTGAGCATTTGCAGCCGCTGCTCGTTACCGCGTTTGATGTAATCAATAAAGCCGCGTTCAAAGCTGATGCGCACCGCCCAGTGCATCGTCACCAGCAGCAAAATGCAGGTAGCGAAAATGGCCAGAAACAGTTTACCGGTAATGCCGGGCCGCCATAACTTCACGAGTGTCTCCTTTTACGCCGTGCGATCACCGCATTCTGACTGGTGTCATCCGGGACGCGGGCAAAAATCAGTGCGGGCAGGGCAATAATCACAGCCATGCTGAAATAGGTGTACATAAAGACGCTGTGCGACGTGCCGCTATCAACAGCGACATGCTGATGACCATACATGCCCAGCAGCAGTCCGGCGACGGTCACGCCGATACTCATGGAAAGTTGCATGATCATCGACAGCAGGCTGTTACCGCCGCTGGCCAGATCGTCCGGCAGATCTTTCAGCGTCAGGGTATTCATTGACGAGAAACGGGTCGAGTTGACCATTCCTTGTAAAAACAGCACCACCGGCAGCAGCCAGTACCAACCGAGCAGGGCGACGCTCATAAACAGCAGGCTGACCAGCGCCAGTCCGAGGGTGGTGGCGACCAGCACGCGGCGGTAGCCAAAGCGGTTCACTACCTGAACCACAATCCGTTTCATCCCCATACTGCCGAGCACCATCGGGATCATCATCAGCCCGGCGTGAAACGGGGAGAAGCCGAGGCCGATTTGCAGGAATACCGGCGTCATAAAGGGCAACATGCCGCTGCCCAGCCGCCCGGCGAAGCTGCCCGCCAGACCGAGAGAAAAGGTTGGCGTTTTAAACAGGCTGAGGTTGAACAACGCGGCATCGTTACCTTTCGCATGGCGCAGATAAAGCAGGATTGCCATCACGCCAGCGACCACCAGCCCTGCCAGTGCCAGCGTTGAAATGCCCAGCCCTTTCTGACCGTCGAGCGCCAGCGTGAGTGTCGCCATCCCCAGCGCCAGCAGGATAAACCCGGACATGTCAAAGCGTCGGGTTTGCATTTTATAGTTGGGCATCAGTAGCAGGGTGGCAATCGCGCCGACAATACCGACCGGAATGTTAATCAGGAAGATCCAGTGCCAGGAGGCGTATTCCACCAGCACTCCGCCCAGCGCCGGACCGAGCAGCGGGCCAACCTGTCCCGGCAGGGTAACGAACGTCATTGCCGCCATATACTGCTCGCGCGGGACGATCTTCATTACCGTCAGCCGCCCGACGGGCACCATCATCGCGCCGCCCACGCCCTGTAAAACGCGGGCCATCACCAGCTCATTAAGATTGCTCGCCTGGGCGCAGAATAACGAGCCAAGCGTAAACAGCACGATAGCAGCGCAGAAGATATTGCGCACGCCGACCCGGTCCGCCAGCCAGCCGCTGGCGGGAAGCATCACCGCCACTGTCAGCACATAGGCAACAATCACCATATGCATATGCAGCGGGCTCTCCCCGAGACTTTGTGCCATGGAGGGCAGGGCGGTGTTCACAATGGTGGTATCCAGCGCCTGCATAAAAAAGCCAAACGCCACAATCCAGAGTTGCCAGCGCACGCTGGCGGGCAGTTCTGTCATATTACTCGCTTACCGGTTGTCTGGTTTTTCGCGAAAAACGCAGCCGCAGGCGGTCAAAGAACAGATACACCACCGGGGTGGTATACAACGTCAAAAGCTGACTCATCGCCAGACCGCCGACAATCGTAATGCCCAGCGGCTGACGCAGTTCTGAACCATCTCCGCCAGACAGCACCAGCGGGAGCGCGCCAAACAGCGCGGCCAGGGTGGTCATCATAATGGGCCGGAAGCGCAGCAGGCAGGCCTGAAAAATGGCCTCTTCCGGCGGCAAATTGCCGTTGCGCTGTGCCTCAAGGGCAAAGTCCACCATCATGATGGCGTTTTTCTTCACAATGCCAATTAATAGCATAATCCCGATCAGGGCGATTAGGCTGAACGGGGCATCGAACGCTTCCAGCGCCAGCAGCGCGCCCACGCCCGCTGAGGGCAATGTGGACAAAATAGTCAGCGGATGAACGTAGCTCTCATACAAAATGCCCAGCACGATATAGACCGTAGCGATGGCCGCCAGAATCAGGATCACCTGCGAGTTCATCGTCTCCTGAAACACCTGAGCGGTACCGGCAAAACTGCCGCGCACGCTGGAGGGTACGCCAAGCTGGGTCATGGCCCGGTCAATCGCCGCGCTGGCCTCGGAAAGCGATTTCCCGGTGGGCAGGTTGAAGGAGACGGTGGACGCCGCGGAAAGTCCCTGATGGTTGACTGACAGGGGGGCGTTAGCAGGCTGCCATTTCGCGAAGTAGGACAGCGGAATGGCTTTGCCGTCGCTGTTAATAACGTACATCTTATTCAGCGCGCTGATGTCCTGGGTATACACCGGATCGACTTCCATCACCACTTTGTACTGGTTGAGCGGCTGATAAATCGTCGAAATCTGCCGCTGGCCGAAGGCGTTATTGAGCAGGCTGTTGGCCGCCTGGACGCTGATGCCAAGGCGGGACATGCTTTCGCGGTCGTAGATGAGATTCATCTCCGCACCGTTATCCTGCTGGTCGGAGTTAACATCGGCCAGTTCCGGCAGGGCGGCGAGCGCTTTGCGGATTTTGGGCTCCCATTCGCGCAGTGCGCTCAGGTCATCTGACAGCAACGTATATTGATAGCTGGCGTTGGCCTGACGTCCGCCGACGCGAATATCCTGCACCGCCATTAAAAACAGGTTTGCCCCCGGCTCGTTGACCAGTTTTTTACGCAGGCGGTCAATGACTTGCTGGGCCGTTTCCGTACGCTCGCTGCGATCTTTAAGCGCGATAAACATCATCCCGCTGTTTACCCGCGAACCGCCGGTAAAACCGGTAACGTTATCCACCGCCGGATCGTCGCGGATAATTTTCATAAAGTCCTGAAGCTTGCCGCGCATGGCCTGGAAGGAGATGCTCTGATCCGCCTGAATCCCGCCCATCAACGCCCCGGTGTCCTGCTCAGGGAAGAACGTTTTGGGGATCGCGATATACAGCCAGACGTTAAGCACGATGGTGGCAAGCAGCACCAGACCGGTGAGCCGGGCATGATTAAGCACCCATTTCAGCGACCTGCCATAGCCTTGTTGCAGGGCGACCAGCATCCGCCCGAATCCTCTGGCGCGCGTTGGCTGGTGCGGCTTACTGCGCTTGAGCATCAGGCCGCACATCATCGGCGTCAGGGTCAGGGAAATCACCAGCGAAATACCGATAGCGCCCGACAGAGTAACCGCAAATTCCCGCAGTAGTCGTCCGGGCAGGCCACTCATCAGCAGCAGCGGCAGGAACACCGCCACCAGCGACACGCTCATCGACAGAACGGTAAAGCCGACCTCGCGCGTGCCCTGAAGCGCCGCCTGAAGCGGTTTCATGCCCGCTTCCAGATGACGGGAGATATTCTCCAGCACCACAATGGCGTCATCGACTACAAAGCCAGTGGCAATGGTCAGCGCCATCAGCGACAGGTTATTGAGGCTAAAACCGCACAGATACATGGCGGCAAAGGTGCCGATCAGCGAGACTGGTACCGCCACCGCCGGGATCAGCGTCGCGCGCCCGGAGCGCAGGAACAGGAACACCACGAGGATCACCAGCGCCACCGAAATCACCAGCGTTTGCTCCACTTCTTCCAGCGACGCCCGGATGGTGGGAGAGCGGTCCTGGGCGATTTGCAGGTCGATGGCCGCCGGAATGGTTTTTTGCAGCTCCGGCAGGCGGGCGCGGATGCTGTCCACGGTCTGAATAATATTGGCTTCCGGCAACTTGCGGATCATCAGCAGGATCGCCGGTTTAGCATTGGTCATCCCGGCATTTCGCACGTCCTGCACCGAATCCGTGACCGTTGCCACATCGCCAAGACGCACCGCCGCGCCGTTATTGTAATGCACGATCAGCGGCTGATATTCGGCGGCCGTGTTCAGTTCATCATTGGTCTGGATCTGCCAGCGATGCGTGCCGTCTTCTACCGCGCCCTGCGGCTTACGCACGTTGGCGCTACTGATCGCGCTGCTGACGTCATCAAGCGACACACCCTGGTTAAACAGCGCCTGCGGGTTCAGGCCCACGCGCACGGCGGGCAGAGAGCTACCGCCAACATCCACATCGCCGACGCCGTCAATCTGCGCAATGGTTTGCGCCAGTTGCGTAGAGGCAAAATCGTACAGCTCACCCTGTGAGTAGGTATCCGAAGTGAGCGTCAGGATCATAATCGGCGCATCGGACGGGTTCGCTTTTCGGTACGTCGGACGGCTCGGCATCCCGCTCGGCAGCAGGCTTTGTGCCGCGTTAATCGCCGCCTGCACATCACGCGCCGCGCCGTTAATATCGCGGTCGAAGTTAAATTCGAGAATGATGCGTGTGCTGCCGAGCGAACTGCTGGAGGTCATTTCGCTGACGCCGGCAATCCGCCCCAGCGAGCGCTCCAGCGGCGTGGCGACCGAAGAGGCCATGGTTTCCGGCGAGGCTCCCGGCAGTGAGGCGCTAATCATAATCACCGGAAAATCGACCTGCGGCAGGGGGGCCACGGGAAGCAGGCGAAAGCCCAGAATGCCGCACAAGGTGATCGCCAGCGAAATTAAAAACGTCGCCACCGGGCGGTGAATGAAAAGGGCGAAAAATTTCACCTACGCCTCCTCTTTACGCTGCGGGAAACGGCTGCGCAGGCTGAGGGCCAGGCGATCAAAGAGCAGGTAAATCACCGGCGTGGTAAATAGCGTCAGCACCTGGCTGACCAGCAGGCCGCCGACCATGCCAATCCCCAGCGGGCGACGCAGTTCCGCGCCCACGCCGGTGCTGAGCATCAGCGGCAGCGCCCCGAGTAACGCCGCCAGCGTGGTCATTAAAATCGGCCTGAAACGTAGCAGGCACGCCTGATAAATTGCCTCGCGCGGAGCCATACCCTGTTCACGTTCGGCGGCCAGCGCAAAGTCGATCATCATGATGGCATTTTTCTTCACGATGCCGATGAGCAGAATAATGCCGATAATGGCGATGACATCCAGTTCACTGCCCGCCAGCCACAGTGCCAGTAGCGCGCCAACGCCCGCCGTGGGCAGCGTTGAAAGGATGGTGATCGGGTGAATAAAACTTTCATACAGCACGCCGAGCACGATATACATCGCCACCACCGCGGCGACAATCAGCCATACCGTGCTGCCGAGCGCCGACTGGAAGGCGAGGGTGCTGCCCTGGAACTGGGTGGTGATATCGGTGGGGAGGCTCAGGTCTTTTTCGGCGGCGGTGATGGCATCCACCGCCTCCTCCAGTGAATGATCAGAGGCAACGTTAAAGGAGATAGTCGTCACCGGGAACTGATCGAGATGGTTAATCGATAACGGCGCGAAGCGTTGCTCCACTTTCGCAATCGCATTCAGTGGTACGACGCCACCATCGCTGCTGGTCAGGCGGATACTGTCCAGCGACGCCAGCCCCGGCGTGCTCTCCGTATTATGCTCCAGCACCACGCGATATTGATTGGCCTGAGTATAAATGGTCGAAATGAGTCGCTGACCAAAGGCATTGTATAGCGCATTATCGACGTCTGACATGCTAATGCCAAGACGGCTGGCGCTGTCGCGATCGACATTCACATACGCTACCAGCCCTTTGTCCTGCCAGTCGCTGCTGACGTCGGCCAGCGCGGACTGTGACTGAAGGCGCGTCATCAGCAGCGGCACCCAGTGGCTCAACGCGTCCAGCGACGTTGCCTGAAGGGTAAACTGATACTGGGTGCGGCTGACGGTGGTATCAATCGTTAAGTCCTGCGTCGGCTGCAGATAAAGCTCCGT
Organism: Superficieibacter electus; assembly: GCF_002915575.1. Taxonomy (GTDB): domain Bacteria; phylum Pseudomonadota; class Gammaproteobacteria; order Enterobacterales; family Enterobacteriaceae; genus Superficieibacter; species Superficieibacter electus. The sequence goes on along the minus strand of NZ_PQGD01000001.1, from coordinate 181,387 downwards.
GCCCGGTACCCGGCTCGCCGCCTGCTGGAGTCGGCTAATCACGGCTTGTACACGATCGTCGCGATCGTCCAGCGGCTTAAGGTTAATTTGCAGGCGCGCGCTATTAAGCGAAGGATTGGTGCCGTCCACGCCAACAAATGCCGTCAGGCTTTCCACTGCCGGATCTTTCAGAATTTCATCAGCGACCTGCCGCTGGCGCTGCGCCATGCTGGTAAACGACGCCGACTGTGGAGCCTGAAGCGTACCCTGAATAATGCCGTTATCCTGGATCGGGAAGAAACCTTTGGGAATAAAAATCCACAGCATTACCGACAGCACCAGCGTGGTCAGCGCCACGCTGAGGGTCAGCCATGGATGGTTAAGCACTTTGCTCAGACCTCGCCCGTAGGCGGCGATCACCCGCTCAAAAAAACGCTCGCTGGCGCGCGAGAAGCGGTTCTGCTTACGCAGGGACTCGGCACTGAGCATCCGCGCGCACATCATCGGCGTCAGAGTCAGCGACACTACCGCCGAAATTAAAATCGCCACTGCCAGCGTGACGGCGAACTCACGAAACAGGCGACCGACAATATCGCCCATAAACAGCAGTGGGATCAGCACCGCAATCAGCGAGAAGGTCAGCGAGATAATGGTAAAGCCAATTTCGCCTGCGCCCTTCAGCGCCGCGGCCAGCGGCTTTTCGCCTTTCTCGATGTAGCGGGAAATATTCTCAATGACCACAATGGCGTCATCAACCACAAAACCGGTGGCGATGGTCAGTGCCATCAGCGTCAGGTTGTTGATGGAGAAATCAAGAAACACCATCACCGCAAAGGTGCCGACCAGCGACAGCGGCACCGCGACGCCGGGGATAATGGTAGCCGGCACGTTACGCAGGAACAGGTAGATAATCATCACCACCAGCGCGATAGCCAGCATCAGCTCAAACTGGGTGTCGCTGACCGAGGCACTGATGTTGGTGGTGCGGTCCGACAGTACTTTCACCTGCACCGATTTCGGCAGGCTTTCGGTAAGCTGCGGCAACATCTGGCGGATGCTCCCGGCGGTGTCGATAATATTCGCCCCTGGCTGACGCTGGACGTTCATTACGATCGCCTGCTCTTTATTTGCCCATGCGCCAAGCCAGCTGTTTTCCGCGCCCTGTTCAATGGTCGCTACATCGCCGAGACGGATGGCCGCGCCGTTCTGGTAAGCAATAATTAAGCGACGGTAATCTTCCGCCGTTTGCATCTGATCGTTGGCGGAAAGCGTAATCGCCCGCGTTGGCCCGTCGAGGCTGCCTTTTGCCGAGTTAACGTTGGCGCTGGTGATGGCGGTGCGCACGGTTTCGCTGGTCAGACCCAGCGCGGCAATGGCCTGGGCATTGAGTTTGACGCGTACCGCCGGGCGCTGGCCGCCCGCCAGCGTTAGCAGCCCGACGCCGGAGACCTGGGAGATTTTCTGCGCCACGCGGGTTTCGACCATATCCTCAACCTGAGTCATCGGCTGCGCGGAAGAGGTGACGGCAAGCGTCATGATTGGCGGGTCTGCCGGGTTCACTTTGCTGTACACTGGTGGGTTAGGCAGATCGTCCGGCAGCAGGTTAGTAGCCGCGTTGATCGCGGCCTGCACTTCCTGCTCGGCGACATCCAGCGGCAGCGTTAACTGGAACTGAAGCGTGACCACCGACGCGCCGCCGGAGCTCTGCGACGACATCTGCTTGAGGCCCGACATCTGCCCGAACTGGCGTTCAAGCGGCGCGGTGATGGCAGAAGTGGTGACATCGGGACTGGCACCGGGATACAGCGTCACCACCTGAATCGTCGGATAGTCCACTTCCGGCAGCGCTGAAATTGGTAAGAAACGATAGCCGATAATCCCGGCAATCATGATCGCCACCATCAACAGTGTGGTGGCGACCGGACGCATAATAAACAGGCGGGACGGGCCGCCGGTCGCGCGGGGAGGTAACACCTGCATCAGGAGCGCGCTCCTTTTTTACCGTACTCGCGGCTGGTGGGTTTTTCAGTGGCAGCCGCAGGGGTTTCCTGCGCTTGCACGACCTCGACCTTCGCGCCTTCCGTGAGACGATCGATGCCGTCTGTCACCACCCGATCGCCCGCCGAGAGGCCACTGGTAATCACTACTTTCAGGCTGTCCTGAATACCGGGCACCACGGTGTGCTTACTGACTTTATTCTCGGCATTGACTACCCAAACGAAATTACCCTCGTTGCCCATTTGCAGCGCGGCAGTAGGGATCACGACGGCATCCTGCTGCGTATCTACCAGCAGGCGGGCATTAACGAACTGGTTAGGAAACAGCAGGTCGTCCTGGTTTTCAAAACGCGCTTTCAATTTGATGGTGCCGGTGGTGGCATCGATCTGGTTATCGAGGCTCAGCAACGTACCGGTGCTGAGCTTTTGTTTATTGGTACGGTCCCATGCCTCAACCGGCAGCGTTTTGCCGGCTTTCTGCGCCTGCACAATGGTGGCGATATCGCCTTCCGGCAGGGTAAATACCAGGTCGATGGGATGGGTCTGGGTTAACACGAGAATCCCGGTGGTATCGCCGCTGGAGATCTGGTTGCCGATATCTACCTGTTTTAAACCGACGCGACCGTCTACTGGCGCGGTGATCCGGCTCCAGTCTAGCTGTAGCTGCGCACTGGCAACACTGGCTTCATCGGCCTTAATGGTTCCCTGCGTTTCACTCACGGTGGCCTGCTGCGCGTCCAGCTCCTGGCGCGAAACAAGATTGGTTTTTACCAGCTGTTGATAGCGCGCTAAATCACGCTGGGCATTCGCCAGCGTCGCCCGATCTTTCGCCAGCTGTCCCTGCGCCTGGGCCAGCGCTACCTTAAATTCGCTGGGGTCGATTTCAGCCAGCACGTCACCGGCTTTGACCTGCTGACCTTCCTGGAAATGGATGGCCATCAGTTGCCCGTCCACCCGGCTGCGTACCGTGACGGTATTGGCGGCGGTAATCGTCCCCAGCCCGGAGAGATAACGCGGAACCGACTCGCTGGTCGCCGTGGCCGCCTGTACGGGAGCCAGTTGCGCATTACGCTGCGCGTGACGTCCGCCGCCAGAAGCAGCCGCCGTCGTCGTAGAGGGATTGTCTGATACGCTGCGGCTATGCCAGAACCAGAGCGCGGCAACGGCCGCAATAATCACTATCAGCGCTGTCGCCCAGCGGGCTTTGTTACTGCCTTTCATTGTTTTAGATGTCTCTTCCTGAAGCCGGTCGCGGAATAATACTAGTGTAGTCAGCGATCTCCCTACAAAAATGGAGGAACTATGAAAGAGGAGGGGGAATAGTCTGAATACGGGAAATCGTCGGCATGATTTGTTGAAGAAGCTTCTTTATAAATTCTGAAAAGTTGAGCCGCAGATTCTTCAGCAGAAAGCATGGGCGTAACCTTGAGGTGTGCAGATCGATTTTTCAGGGCAGGGCGGTAGCATGGCTACAGAAAAGCATGCTTAGGTGAACATTTATCCGGGGCTGTTTAGCGCTTTTTTACAGTGTGTTCCTTTAGTGGTCCCATATATTAGCTATGACGCTGTTAATTATCTGGTCGGGAATTTTTAATGTGAAAAATAAAATAGTGTGTTGTATCATGTTGTGGTTGATTTTTGGTGGCTTAATTGCAGTCGTGTTATGGTCAGTTGGTGATGATATATCTCCTTTATTGAATGGCGCAGATGAAATTTATTATGACAGTAAGTTGATTATTGCGCTGGCGGGCATCCCCTTTTTTGTGCTTATGTGCCTTGCTGCGTTAATAAACATTATCCTCACGGAAACTAAATTAAAGAAAAATAAAAAACGCAATGATGTTATATTGGAACGCATGAATGTCTTATTGGTCCTTAGTGTATGCTTATTTATGTTTAGTTTTATTCCTGCCTATATTCTTACTTTCTGGGTCCGCAGCCATTACACTCCTTGTCACGACACATCAATCGTTAGTTCAGGCACTACTTATGTAAAAGGGAATGCAACATGTGACAGGGAGATGTATACCAAAGAGGACGGAGAATAGCTGGTCAAATTCGTTCCTGACGAATTTGTCGTTCTCTTGCCGCCTGCACAGCGCCTGGTTTTCGGATCGAGAACAAGAGCGATTTAACAGAAATTTAATTCATGCTTTTTCCTCCACCAGGCTGTAGCAACAGTCAATCAATCATTGAAGGTTGTATGGATATTTATGCAATCTGTAAGTTATAGATATTTTTCAACAACGTGTAAAACCATGCCAGATATAGAAATGAGATTTGCCCCATAATGAATATTTCAATGATGATTTATTACAATGATGATTATGAATTAGACGCTAAAAAATGCCTTGATCAATTATATAAAATAACATTAAGTATAGAATCTCTCTACGGCATGGATAAAATATGGTACGAAAAAGGGACTTCAAGAAAGCAAGCCCTGAAAGATATTGTATTCTCCAGAAAACACGCTGTTGAAGAAACTATTTGCAGATGGAATAAACGATGCAGGAAAAATTACCCATTATTTTCCGAAGGCATCTGGGATGGTGGGAATGACAATAATTCATGTTCTGTGAATTATATGAAAATTAATTATCAATATCCTCAAGAAACAAATTTAGAAATTAATATGCATAGCTCATCTGATGAGTTTCATATTGATAAAGTCATAAGATTCATGATTGAGATTGTCAGCGTAAAAAAAGATGCTTTTGCTTTTATTCATTCAAATGGTTATTGGTTCCTCAATAGGAACGTTTTTCTGGATCGATTGTGTGTCGGCTGGATGATATATATTCCTTCAGTAGTGTTACCAGAGTTAATACCAGAGGCGGCAAAAATTGTCCCCATTATTGAGGGCGGAACACAACGAGGCACTATTATAGTTTCTACAGAAGATATTTTTGATGGAGCTAAAAAAGAACATATAGAAAAAGCTAATAATATAGAAATAAAATTATTACAGCTTGGCTATCTTCCATTGCTAAGAGAGTTGTAAAAACCTTAGATCACCATGAGGCTTTAATTGGTTATATATCACGGGCAGCAATGATGGCGGATGTCCTTGTAGAAGAAACAGTGGATGTTACCGACACTCCTGAATTTAATGCATTACTACTTTACCAGATGTTAAATGATGAGCAATTATCTGAAGTCAGTCTCATCCACAATATAACCGCCATCAGCGGCCTGAAAGTGGATGCATACTCTGTAAACTATTATACCTCGGGTGAAAAACTGAAAATACAGCGCCGTATGACATAGGATGAAATGAATAAAATGCTCGAAAATGGAACCACCTATAGCCAACACTCATCAATTGTGAGCAATATTGATGCATCAGAAAAAGCGATGGCCTACGATCTGGCTATCGGACAGTGTCAGGCGTTTAATCATATGGCGCTCTGGAAGGAGCTATTATTGCTGGCGGATTGGCGCAGACCAGACAATCCAGACGTAGATACAAAAGCATATTATGCGAACGGGATTTTGCCTGCAAGCTTTAAGAAAATGATGAATAAACCTGAAGTGGGTAAACAACCGATGCCTACTGGAAAAGATGGGGTAGTTAATGATTACGGCCCGCGCAGGAAAATAGACTGGCGCAACGGGAATTTGTTGGCAGTAACGCAGTGGGACCAGCCAGAGCCGTTACAGTGTAAATAATAATTATGAAGAGACGAATATTTTTATTGATATGTTTCTGCTCCGCTTGCGATCAGCATGATCCCGGCCCCAGTGAATTACCCAGGCAGGTGATCTACCGCTTTGACGATCATCGCTATCTGGAGCTGGAAGGGCTTCGCTGTGAAGGTGCGCTCTGGTATGTTGATACAAAAAGAAAAATTCGTTCTGAAGCGGTAGCACGGGATACTCCTTTCTTCAGGATCTCGTTTTTTAAATATGTTCACCCTTCAGAAAGATATATTTCTATTCCGTGGGGAGATTTTTCCGGTTTTATCGTTTCCAAAGACTACGGGCGAACCTGGGGAGATGGTCGTTTTAGTCCGGGAGGCGGGGCGGATTCATACGCTTACGGCAGTGACAGGCGGATACCGGCAAGGGAGAGTGATTACGGAGTGATGGTTCCTGCGGGGGAAGATACCCGTCCGATAAGAACAGACGTGGTTTCCATGACGGTTGTGAATGACCAGGCGTTTATCCTTACCCGCTGGGGTGATCTGTATATCAGTTCAAAACCCTTTGATGACCCACGGCTTAAGCCGGGGGGAGAGGGGATTCCCTACACTCATAAATATTATGACGGCTCATTACGGCATGACCGTCTGGAGCCGGGAAGTTCAGGCATGGAATGGGGATGGGAATACACCTCCTGGAATTCAGTAGATGGCCCAAAACACTGGATCACCGATGCATATAAACCTAACTGGCAAAATATCCCCAATAAAATCCCGGAAGTCAAAAATTATACCGGCTGGGACCATATGACCTGCGATCTGGATGTGGGGTTGCCTGAGTCAAAGCGGCGGAAATGAACATGTAATATTCTACTGGCGTCTTTGTCATCATTCTGGCGAGTGTTCTGTCAGTATCAGAATATCACCTCTGACTGCGTATAATTCAGTAATAAATGCAGGAAGGTTACACTACAGGGCAAGATCACGGAAGTTGTGATGACAATCACAACTTTTATCCTGGTTTTACCTGGTTGATTTGATTAAAATTTAATCATTAAATAATCAGATATATTCGAAAAGGACGTCTGGTGAACATTCAAAGTCTTCTTGATCATATTTCAATTATCCCTGATCTACGTCAGCAAGGTAAAATCAGACATAAATTAACGGACATTTTGTTTCTTACCGTATGCGCTATTATTGCAGGCGCTGATGAGTGGCAGGAGATTGAGGATTTCGGGCATGAACGGCTTGAATGGTTAAAGAAATATGCTGATTTTGAAAATGGTATACCCGTTCATGACACGATTGCGCGAGTAGTAAGCTATATAGACAGCACAATGCCATGTTGACGCTTTATAAACCAGAGACTGACATCAAAACCGAAGGCGCTGCTACACGAAAGAGCAGTGGACGGGAGATAAAGTGGCGCTGCTGTGGGATAACCAGTATGCGCAGGGCCACCGGGTGGCGCGGTCACGTGCTAGCGGAATACGATGCGGCGGAAAGAATGACATCGCGGATGGTGAGTCGGGAAGGCTCTGGCCCGACAGTGATGGACAGTCACGACCGTCTGATGGGACTTTGTTACTGGCGGGGAGAGCAGTGGGAGTACCATTATGATGTGCTGGGACGGCGGACGGAGAAGCGTTGCAGGCAGAAAGTATCCGCATTATATACCTGTGTGATGGTGATGTTCCGGCAAAGGAACGTGAATACCGCAGCGGAACTTGATAGATGGAAGCGTAATTATTGGAAAACTCGTGCATTAGACTTTCCGGAGATTTAAACTATGAATGATGATTTATTTTTGAAAATTGAACAGACTATTGTTGATAGTGGAGAGGTTTTTTTTTGTAGTGGCCCTGCGTCAGAAGAGTTGATTAGTGCTTATGAGTCATCTTTAGATATTTTCTTTCCTGAGTCGTATAAAATTTTCCTCAGAAAATATGGAACGTTAATGTTCAACGGGCTTTCATTTTATGGTATATCGAAACAAGGGCTTGCAGCTAATTCTGCACCTGATGTTAGATATGTAACGATAGAAGCTAGAAAGTTAGGTGATGTCGATGGTAATATGATAAAAATACTATCGTCAGGTTATGGTCCTTCATTCTCAATTGATGTATCCACGCTCAGTGAAACGGGAGAGTCTGTAATTGTCGAAACTGAATTGTCATTTAAAAGAGAGGGACGCAAATCTGTTGTCGCCAATAATTTTGCCGAGTTTTTATTGGATGAGATATTAGCATCGTTAGAATAGTAAATTTCAGTAATAAAACGATTGAGTGTGAGAAAAGTGGTACTGATTTGAGTAATATGCAACTATTGCCATAGGAAAAGGATAATGGCGGGAGGGAGGATAATGCTGGACAGAACGTTATTTGAACGTAATTTTGAGCTGACCGTGTATGAAATTCTACCTGTGGATGTTAAACCAGAGCATCTTTTGTTTTCAATAAACCCAGTTCTTAAGCATAATAAAAAATATAATACCAAAGATGATTACCTGCGACGGTGGGTGTTAAATTAAGAAAACGTACAGGGAAGACATTTCTTATTCCGTGAAGTCATTGTTTTGTTAACAGGTATTCTCTCCTTAGCCTTCACACCTTAAAATCATGAATATCTATGTGATAACAACGCTATCTCGCAGGGAGTTATTCTTTGATCTTTAGCTTATAAAGACTTCGCCAGAATAACTCCCTTGCCGCTTAGCGAACCAGTCTTGCCCTTAGTCCGTCAGCTTCTTCTTTGGGATAAGTGGCCAGCAATGGATCAATGGTATACCCACCGTAAATTTTATCTCCGCGCGTATACATCCAGTCTGAAATATCTTCTTTCTTGATTTTCCACTCTTGCCCGTACTCAACGTTTTTCACAATGCCCGGATCGTTGGCAATGATCCCGGTAAAAATACCGTCAGCATAACTCACGTTTGAGAGCCAGAAATGTTCGGTGTCTTTACCATCGGTAATAGGTGCTTTCACCGCATAGGAATCCGCATCATGTTTATTCAGCATTTTGATGAAGGTGTCGGTTTCCCGGCGAGCATGCGCGATTGCCGCAGACATCTCTTGCTGATCGTAACCTTCCGTGATGACTTTATCTTCAAGCTGGCAATAGCCTGCGGTGGTGAAAAACAGCAAGCTTAATGTCAGTAAAATAGATTTCATTATTCCTCCAGAATCCCTGAGTTAAAAACGCTATCAGCAGAACCTGCTGATCCCATCCAATGGCAGAATGGTAGCTAATTATATGACATAACCGTGGTTGCTAAAATTAAAAAATAACTATGGCTATTGAAGGAGAGGCGGGATTGCCCGCCTGAGAGAAACAACACACCTGAATAATGTTTCTAACGCTATCCCTTAGCGAAACACAACGTCGGCCCAGCGTGCCAGGCCTGCTGTTACCGAACCAAAATCATCGCCGCCAGCAACAGGTATTCCCGGCAGGTGTGCGGTGAGTGCTTTTTTGATAAGCGGCGAGCGGGCGCTACCGCCGGTGAGGTAGATAATATCCGGCGTTTCCTGCGCATTTTCCAGCGCCAGCTGTACCTGTTCAAGGATACGAGTCAGGGGCTGATTCAGTGCGACCTCCAGGTCCTGTTGGCTTATTGCCGCCGCCAGGTCGTCACTGATAAACGGCAGCGCGGTTACCGTCTGTGCCCGTCCGGAAAGGGCAATTTTACTTTCTTCGGCGCTGCGCACCAGGCGATAGCTCAGGCGTTGCTTCCACACCTTCAACAGTAGAGCCACTTTATCGCCGTCACGGGCATCACGCACCAGATCGTTCAACAGACGTCCGTTAGCGCTACTGTAAAAATCACTTTGCGCCGGAACGTCGTTAATGGCGACCGCATTCCACCAGGGCAGAACAGGCAGCGCGATGCCTTTTTCCGTTTCGCCACCCAGCCCCAGCAGAGGCATCAGGCTTTTGAAAGCCAGCGCGATGTCTAAATCGTTACCGCCCACGCGACAGCCGCTGTGGCCCAGCAGACTGGCACCACGATCCTGGCGCTGACGCCACTGTGGCCCCATCAACAGCAGCGAACAGTCGGTGGTGCCGCCGCCGATATCCACTACCAGCACCCGCTTCTCCTCCTGCAACGTGGCTTCAAAGTCCAGTCCTGCCGCCACCGGTTCATACTGGAATATCACCTCTTTAAAACCCGCACGTTGGGCGGCACGTGCCAGGATACCCTGCGCCTGGGCGTTAGCCTCTTCTCCACCCAAACCCTGAAAGTTAATCGGCCGTCCGATTACCGCCTGAGTGATGGTATCCGGCAACTGGCTTTCCGCCTGCAGACGAATATGCAGCATCATTGAGCACACCAGATCCTCAAACAGGGCAATCTGCTGTGGCTTGAGGCCGCTGGCACCCAAAAAGGATTTTGGCGATTTAACGAAGTACACTTCCTGGGGATCGTCGATGTACTGATGCAGCGAGGCGAGACCAAACTGGACGCTTGCGGGTAGTACGTCGATATCTTCATCACGATTATAGTTAATGGCGCGTCGCAGTAACGCCTGTGTTTCACCCGGCGTGGCCTGCACATCATGGTGGCGATACAGCCATTCGCTGACCGCCTCGCGCGTTGGCGCGCTGAGCATTGAGGGTAAAAGCGTACTGCCATTTTCCATTTTCAGCAGCAATGGCGCGCCATCGCGCATCACTGCTACTGAACAGTTCGCTGTGCCATAGTCAAATCCGATAAACACTCGTAAATCCCCATGCCGGTGAAGAAGGGGGGCGACTTTAGCGAAATGTCAGCATGGCTGCAAGCCCGGCTGAGCCAGGCCTGCGTCTTACTGCGCTTTTTCCAGTAAACTGATGAGCTGATCAAAGAGCGCATTGGCGCTTTTTTTATAGCCATCGGTGGAGAGGTGCACCAGATCGGGACGAGCATAGCCCGTAGCTGACCAGCGTTCCATTGAACAGGCACCGCCCATAAAGGCGCGCCAGTCCCAGAACAAAAGTTGCTGAGCCTCAGCAACCTGTTTCTGGATGTTCATCACTTTTGCCAGACTAACGGGTTCACGAGCGCTACAGGTTGTTTGCTCTTTGTTTTTAATGCTGTCCGGCGGGCCAATCAACAGGATAGCCGCGTCCGGTAACGTTTCGCGGATTTGCGCGATTCGTTTTTCAAGCTGGCGACGATAAAGCACCGGGTCAAGGTCATCATTAAATGCCTCATTAGTGCCGTACTCAAGGATCACCATATCGGGTTTAAGTGCCGCAAAGGGCATTAACCAGTCTGCTTGCCACTTATCCCATGCTGAAAGCGTTGCGCCATTAATCCCCACGGCGGAAAATATGACTCCGGGGTTGCCAGACGTAATAAACCAGCCGCCCAGTTGAAGATGATTCCCGCCACCCAAGGTTGCGTTTAACGGAAATGTCGCCTGACGAGCCGATGAAAGCTGCCAGTGATTTTGGCTATCTGGCAGCGTCTGTACGCTGCCGCGATCCAGTGCGAGCATGGCATCAGCCGAGGATTTATACAAAGCGCTTACCTGATAACGGCCACCGCTTGGGTTTTTGAGTGTTAGTGTGACGTCGGCGTTATCCTGCAAAGGCTGGGCGATGAGTCCGGTAAAAGGAAAGTCCTCACGGGGGCCTTTGCGGGTAGAGTAGAGCTGCCAGTCCCGGCCCGGTTTAGTAAACCCGACCACGGCGCTCCGCTGACCCGGAACCATCAGCGGACTGATGACGCCGGGACCGCCGTCACCAAAACGCTGTTGAAAACGCTGACGCAGCTGGCCGGTAAAGAGATCGGCGGCAGTGTGCGAATCGCCTAATTGCAGAATATGCACGCTTTGCCCTCCGGCCAGTAGCTTATCCGCCAGTTTAGTCAGCCCGGCATCGCCGAAACGAGTGAGCTGATTCTGGCTGACGGTCTCATGAGACGGGGCTGCGGCGGTTTTTGGCGTCTTACTTTTTTCGTCCTGGCATGAAAGTATGAACAGCAGGCTAAGCAGCAGCGCCAGCGGCCGACATACGGATAAAAATTTAATGTTGTTCAACAGATTTCTCCTGTTCTGCGCCTTCAACGTTAATCATTGAAAGCACCCTGGCCGCAATCAGTTTTTGCGCATAGGGGGTAAAGTGAATGCCATCACCGGTGCGGAGTTTAAGCTTTCGTCCGTCTTTATCCTGGTAGTCGGAATAGGTATCTCCCTGGTAGCCCAGGATGTCATTGGCCGGGAGATAATATTGCCCGGCTCCGGTGACGGCAGAAGCGTAGAGGGTGTCCAGCCAGGCTACCCCGTCAGAAAGGGCTTTTTTGCGCATATTAGGCGGGCCAATCCAGATCACCGGAATCTGCTTTTGCTGTGCACTTTGCAAAATGCGCTCAATCCGGCTGCGGTAAAGCTGCTCCCATTCCGGGCTCTTAAACTTCAGGTATTGCCCGCCGCCGTCTGGTTTCATCGACCACGGATCGTTAGGGCCGAGGAAAACCACCAGCAGTTCAATATCCGGTTCACTCTGTAGCGTTTCGCTGATGGTCAGTGGCCAGTCAAAAAAGCCCGGCAGCGTCAGGCCGGTACTCTGTTTACTTTTATTGATGCTTTGAATGCCGTAGCGCTTATTGAGGGCCAGCATAATATGCGGTGCGATGCCCTGCATCATTGAGTCTCCGGCAAAAAAGACTTTACCGTGCGCCGTCAAATAGATGTGTTCTTTATCATTGTGGGGGACGGGCAGGCTGGGGGCGGCTGTCGGCGGCGAGATGGCCGCAGGTGACGGTTGCAGCGGCGCGTGAGGAAAGACGATAAGCGGAATGAAAGCCGCAGTGGGTGTTTCATCCAGCGCCCCGCTAACCGCCTCTTTACCAGCATAAAACGCCGCTAAAATTTTCCCGCCTTTCAGCCATAAAGGCTGTCTGACTGCGCTCCAGGGCGCATCCTCATGAAATTCCTGCTGCCAGTAAAGCGTTAACGAGCGCTGGTTGAGCCAGACCACAAATAGCGTGCTAAGCAGCATGATATAAAGAAATTTATAGACCCTGGCAAACAGCGTAATGTTATCAAAAGTTTGCATAAATAAACCCTGGCAGACCAGCAGGTGAAAAAAAGAACACCACGGTTAAGAAAAGCGCCAGCGGAACCGGAAACCATAACCACGGAATTCGACAGGCCAGCGCGCCGAGTTTTATTTTCAACGAATCCAGTTGAGGATACATACTAAAGAAAATTAAAAAAGCAACCAGGTACGGCGTTTCTGTTGCTGTTAATAGCGAGGAGAAAGAGAGCTTGCTGATACTGGTGATAATCATCCAGGCTGTTGTTAAATCCGTCGCCCGGAAGAAAATCCACGTAAAGCAAATGAAGTGAAATGTCAGCAGTCGGCTAAGGAGCGTTCTTATTGGCCCGCAATAATGCGTCGGGAAAAAATGATTTTTATAGCTTAGCAATACTAACCCTGCACCATGCAGGGCTCCCCAAATAATAAACGTCACCCCGGTACCATGCCAGATGCCGGAGAGGACCATTGCAATAAGCAAATTAAGGTTCTTACGTAACAACCCCCGTCGATTACCGCCCAGCGGGATATAAATATAATCACGAATAAACAGGGATAAGCTGATATGCCAGCGGCCCCAAAACGCCTGTAAATTCTGCGCGCGGTAAGGGGCATTAAAATTGACCGGCAGCGAAAAGCCCAGCAGCGCTGCCAGCGCCGTAACCAGGTCAGTATAGCCAGAGAAGTTGAAATAGATTTGCCAGGCATAAGCGTAAACGGCCACCAGCAGTTGCAGTGAGGTGGCGTTTTCTGGCGAGTCAAACACCGGGGTTACAAAACGATCTGCCAACCAAGCGCTGCACAGAAATAATTTGGCAATAGCCAGTGCCAGCAAGCACAGCGGTCTTTGCACGTTGGGCAACCGACGGGGCTGTGTCGTCGAAATTTGTGGCAGAAAGTGACTGGCGCGGTTAATGGGCCCTGACACTATATTTGGAAAAAAGCTGATATACAGCAAAACGTTCAACCCTGTAGCAGGCTGAACCTCTTTTTTAGCGATAGAGACGATGTAGCTTACGGAGTGGAAAATGTAAAAGGAAAGCCCGAGAGGCACAACAATGTCCATCAGCGGCAAATCCAGCTGAATATTTGCCTGGCTTAATGCAAGTTGAAGGCTTTCACGTGATGCAGGATAATATTTGAACGCGATAAAAAACGCGATCGTGAGCAGCGTAAGCAAGGTATAGCCGGTTTTAGTTTTATTTGATGTGTGAATAAATCTACCGAGAACGTATATTAATAAACTATATGTTAACAGTATGAGCGCTGAGCTTAGTGAAAAATAGCTAACAAAAGCATAACTCACCAGTAATAACAGGCTGTTTTGTAGCCGGTGCCATGGGTTTAATAACCAGTAAAGCAAAAAAAATAGTAAGAAAAAATAACCAAAGGTGAGCGACAACATATTCATTCTTTAGCCATCCCTGCTAAATCATTTTGAGCACGCAGGAATATACGCTGGCAGACTGACGATAAGCAATGGCTTAGGGTGTAAAATTATATAATATTTTTATTATCAATAATTTTTATTTAATCATATAATTAAATGATTGATTTGCACGCCAGCATGGAGAATAAATGTATACGCTACACTGGCAACCCCCCTATGACTGGAAGTGGATGTTTACTTTTTTGCGCGCGCGTGCAGTCAGCGGTATTGAAACCTTTACTGGTGACGTTTATATCCGTAGCGTGATAGTAGAAGGGCATCGCGGTGTGATGACCCTGACTCCACGAACAGATACGCATACGCTCACGGTTGAGCTAAGTGAAGGGCTGCTGCCGGTAGCGGCATTATGTTTATCACGCATTGAACGGCTCCTGGATTTACGCTGCGATCCCCGGACCATTGCCGCCGCACTGGGCAATCTTGCCAGCGCGCGTCCCGGGCTGCGTCTGCCTGGCTCAGTCGATCCTTTTGAGCAGAGCGTACGAGCCATTCTCGGGCAACTGGTCAGTGTAGCGATGGCCGCGAAATTGACCGGGAAAGTGGTTGCTGCCTGCGGTGAACCACTGGTGGATGCGCCCGGCTATTATACCTTTCCAACGCCAGAAGCACTGGCGGCGGCCGATCCGCTGCAGCTGAAATCGCTGGGCATGCCTGTGAAGCGTGCCCAGGCAATTATTCATCTTGCTCAGGCAACTCTCGACGGTTATTTTCCACTCCACGCCCCGGTGGATGTGGAAGAAGGGGTAAAAAGGCTGCAAACGTTCCCTGGTATTGGTCGCTGGACGGCAAGTTACTTCGCGCTGCGAGGCTGGCAGGCCAAGGACATTTTCTTACCGGACGACTATGCTATCAAGCAACGTTTTAGTGGGATGACGCCAGCCCAGATCCGCCGCTACGCTGAACGCTGGCAGCCCTGGCGTTCTTACGCGTTGCTGCATATCTGGTTTACTGAAGACTGGCAGCCGGAGCAGGCTAGTTGATGGCGAAATAACTGGTGTTAAGCAACAAGTCCAGCGGCTGGTTTTGGGCAATGGTGTCGCCATAAATGAGATCAATACCAATCCCGGAGAGCGCGTCCATCATGACCGGAGTATTGGTGGGCCCGGCGATACTCTTCATTCCCAGGCGGTGCGTATGCCCCTGAATAATCGTCACCATCATCTCATCCAGCAGGTTGGTCTGGATATTCGCCACCAGCTCAGGGTCAAAGAGAATGTAATCCGCCATGTGAGGTGTGAGATGATTGAACAGCTCCAGATCCTGGTTAATATGACTGAGGATGATCTTGCACCCCGCCTGGCGGAGCTTTCTTAATCCTTCCTCAATCTGGTGACCGTTGCGCATAATGGCTTCTGAGTGAATTACCAGATGCAGCAGACGTGCTGGCATATCGCTTTGCTCAAGTTTAGCCAGTAGTTCATCCACCAGGGTCAGACTGGTCAGCCCGGCGGTGGAGAGCGGCAACGTTATACTCAGTCCCTTATTCGCAATAGCCTGTGCGTGATGTGCGAAGAATTCACTGAAAATACGCCGATCCAGAGCGTGCAGTAATTCCGGGTCGGAAAGTCCGGCACGGAATGCCTGTTCTTCAATCATTTCTCCTTCGCTGGTCCACAAGCGCAGTGACAACAGCCAGAAATGACTTGTCTCTGGTATGCGAGGTGACGCCACGCCGCGCGCCATCATTAACAGCGCATTTTCTTTTATCATTTGCCACTGCTCTTCCAGCGGCATCATGCTGCGTGAACCGTGGACCCGTTCTTGCTGAGGCTCATAGACCGTAACAATACCGCGGCCATTATGCTTCGATGCGTAACAAGCGATATCGGCCTGCGACATAATTTCTGAAGCCTGATGATTGGTTTCATCAATCAGCGTTATGCCGGCACTGGCTCCGATGCGGTGCAGGCGGCCTTCCCACATAAAGTGATAGTCATTGATCGCTTCGATGATCCGCCCGGCGATGTAACGGGCGCTTTCGATATTGCAGTCGGGCAGAAGGAGGCCAAATTCATCACCACCAAGACGGGCGAGAATATCGCTGGTGCGCAGCATACTGAGCATCAGCGATGATAACTCACGCAATAGTGCATCGCCGGCGGCGTGACCAGCGGTATCATTTACGGCTTTAAAGCGATCGAGATCGACGAATACCAGCGCGTGACGTTGATGCGTTTCATGAACGGTTTGCAGCAGTCGTTTGAGGTGGCTCTCAAAGCTTACCCGGTTTGCCAGGTGGGTCAGCGCATCGTGCGAAGCGCTATAGCTGAGCTGGCGCAGCATTTTGCGCGATTCAGTAACGTCCTGAATAACCAATACAGAACCAATGGTTTGTCCGTCCAGAGTACTCAGTGGCGTAATACTATAGTGAATATCGTAGCTGCCGCCGTTACGGCATTTTAAAATCAGATCTTGCTCAATTGCTGAGCGTGACATATCGCCGCTGTGAATATTCTCCATCAAGGGACCATCTTCTCCAAAGGAGATGCGCAGCACCTGAAGCAACGGCTGACCGATGGCCTGTTCCTGGGTCCAGCCGCTCATTTTCTCAGCAACCGGATTCATAAACGTCACGCGCATATTGTCATCGGTACAGACCACAGCCTCACCGATGGAATCCAGCGTAATATGCAAACGTTCTTTTTCCTGAAACAGCTCTTCGTTAAGCTGCTTCACTTCAGTCATATCCATATTGACCCCCAGCAGCCGCTCAACTTCTCCCTGCTTATTCAGCACGCGGCTGGCCAGCGAACGAATATGGCGTACGCCTTCTTTGACCTGAATGCGAAATTCAAGCTTGAATGGCGCACGGCTGTGCAACGCGTTGCGTACGGTTGCAGAGGCGCTGTCGCGATCTTCGGGGAGTAAACGCTGGTACCATAATTGCCAGGTCGGTTTGGTATTTGGCGGAATGTCATACAGCTCAAACATCCGCTGATCCCAGCTAATGACATCAGGCTTCAGCTCCCATTCCCAGATGCCGATACCCCCGGCTTCATTGGCGAGGGTAATACGCTCCATGAGCCGCTTGTTCACCCACTCAGTGTGTTTAAGATCGGTAATGTCTTCAATCTGCGAAATAAAATAGAGGGGTGAGCCGTCAGCATGGCGCACCAGGGATACTGCCAGTAACGCCCAGACCACATCGCCCTTACGGGTGTAATAGCGTTTTTCCAGCGAGTAACTGTTAATTTCGCCGCGTATAAGCATATTAAGCTGGTCAAGGTCAGAATTCAGATCCTCCGGCCAGGTCAATTGCTGGAAGGTGAGGCTGCGCAGTTCATCCTGACTATAACCAAGAAAATGGCACAGCGCTTTATTAACCTGCAGCCATTGCCCTTCGGTTCCTACCAGTGCCATACCAATGGCGGAATATTCCATCGCATTGCGAAAACGCTCTTCGCTTTCCGTAATGTGCTTACGCTCGGCGCGAAATGCATACATCACCATGGTCATAATGTTGGCCGGAAGGAGCATCATCAGAAAAGGCAGCCATGGCGCGTTGGTCATCGCCGCTATATGGGTAGCGGTGAGATCGCGTGGGTTGGTTGCCATCATCAGGGAGACCAGCATGACCGTCAGCAGGAAAATAAGAAAAGCTTCCATCCTCGGTAGCCGTACTGCGCTCCACATCAGCAGCACGATGATGCAGGTAAATGGCCACGGTAAATACAGCATTGCACCTGCGCTGAGGGCAAGCGTCGCAGACAGCGTAACCAACGTTTCAATGAGCAGGCGCGGTTCGCGATGACGTAATAAATAATGCGGTTTATACAGTAGTCCCAGCGGCACCAGCGCGAGGGCGGCAATCATTTCAGAGATCACCCAGACGAGAAAGATTTGTACGGTATCGCCACCGTTTGCCAGCGGCAGGATCAGCAGGCCGCCTACCAGCGGAGGAATAACAGCGCTGCCAATGGCCAGACGTACCCAGTCAGCCAACCCCTTCAGAGGATTATACTGCGGCAACAATTTGCGCAGCAGCAGCGCGCCGACGACGGCCTCAATGATATTAATGCAGGTATACCACAGATTCAGCGCCTGTAACGGATTGACAATAAGAGATGCGCCAACACTCCCCAGTGAGCAGGCTATCGCAATGCCGGGCCAGACTTTGCCTGCGTGGCGGTAAAAGGCCACCATCATAATTGCCGTGGGGAACCACAGCGGGGCGATAAGCGTACCAAAGCGGGTCAGCTCAAGCGAGAAAAGGGTAAAAATGAAGGTCAACAGCCCCAGGCTGATAAAACGCATTAATGGATGCGTAGGTGTAATCAATACTCGCTGGTACGGTTTCTTCATTACTATTCTATCCGCCAGGCTCTGCGCCAGGAGCAAGCCCGGACGTTAAGATGTCAAATTGGGATTATGCTAGTACAAACAATTTACAATTCCTATGGTGACTGCTCATAATTTGACATCATAAAGATATTAATTAATGAGTCTGGTTAAAAAAAAGCGAAACTGCATCAAAATTAAGCATAAAAATTTTACTAAAGGTGCGTAATCCGCCATTAGGCAGAGTCTGAAACCATTACGCGCATTCGACTGGTATCATCACGCACAAATCCCTATAATTGCCGCGTTTGGCGCTTCGGCGTCGCCCTCCCTTACATCCAGGTAAATCAGGTCGCTAATTTATGACTGATAAGTCTCATCAGTGCGTCATCATAGGTATCGCAGGCGCATCGGCTTCAGGTAAAAGTCTTATTGCCAGTACGCTATATCGCGAATTGCGTGAACAGGTTGGTGATGAGCATATCGGCGTTATTCCGGAAGACAGCTACTACAAAGATCAAAGCCATCTGCTTATGGAAGAGCGTGTAAAAACGAACTATGACCATCCCAGCGCGATGGATCACAGTTTATTATTCCAGCATTTACAGGCGCTCAAGAATGGCAACTCTATTGAGTTACCTGTGTACAGCTACGTTGAGCATACCCGCACGCCGGAAACCATCCGCGTGGAACCGAAGAAAGTTATTATTCTGGAAGGCATTTTATTGCTGACCGATGCCCGTCTGCGCGAGGCGATGAACTTCTCGATTTTTGTCGATACACCCCTTGATATCTGCCTGATGCGCCGCATTAAACGTGATGTTAACGAACGCGGCCGCTCAATGGATTCGGTCATGGCCCAGTACCAGAAAACGGTCCGGCCAATGTTTCTCCAGTTTATCGAACCGTCAAAACAATACGCCGACATTATTGTGCCGCGTGGCGGCAAGAACCGGATTGCCATTGATATTCTGAAAGCCAAAATTAGTCAGTTTTTTGAATAAATCACGCGAATTGTGTAACGTGCAGAGAGATTCTGTTAACCCCGGACGCCAGGTGGCGTAAGGGCACGCTGCACGAAAGGAGAAAGCGCATGCGTCTGTGTGACCGAGATATTGAAGCCTGGCTGGATGAAGGCCGCCTGTCGATTAATCCTCGTCCTCCGGTGGAGCGAATTAACGGTGCGACGGTAGATGTTCGCCTTGGCAATAAATTCCGCACTTTTAGCGGCCACACGGCGGCGTTTATCGATTTAAGCGGGCCAAAGGCGGAAGTCAGCGCAGCGCTCGATCGCGTGATGAGCGATGAAATTGTGCTGGCGGACGGTGATGCGTTCTATCTGCATCCGGGAGAGCTGGCGCTGGCGGTGACGTATGAATCGGTAACGCTACCGGCCGATTTAGTTGGCTGGCTTGACGGGCGTTCGTCGCTGGCACGTCTTGGGTTAATGGTACACGTTACCGCCCATCGCATCGATCCCGGCTGGTCAGGGTGTATCGTGCTGGAGTTCTATAATTCCGGCAAACTTCCGCTGGCGCTGCGCCCAGGAATGTTGATCGGTGCGCTAAGCTTTGAACCGCTTTCTGGTCCGGCTGCGCGGCCTTATAACCGCCGTGAAGATGCGAAATATCGCGATCAGCAGGGTGCTGTCGCCAGCCGTATCGATAAAGACTGAGTTCGGTGTTATTGAGGAAGCCATGAGACGAATACTGACGACGCTGATGATCCTGCTGGTGGTCCTGGTTGCCGGCCTTTCTGCGTTGGTAATGTTGGTGAATCCAAACGACTTCCGCGCCTATATGGTGCGTCAGGTCGCCGAGCGTAGCGGCTATCAGCTCAAGCTGGATGGCCCTCTGCGCTGGCACGTCTGGCCGCAGTTGAGCATTATCTCCGGGAGAATGTCCCTGACGGCTCCGGGGGCCAGTCAGCCGCTCATCGTGGCTGATAATATGCGCCTGGATGTTTCCTTACTGCCGCTGCTCTCACATCAACTGCAGGTTAAGCAGGTAATGTTGAAAGGCTCGGTGATCCAGTTAACGCCGCAAACCGAGGCGGTGCACGAAAAAGACGCGCCAGTGGCACCGAAAGAAAATTCGCTGCCGCAGGTGGCGGAAGATCGCGGCTGGTCGTTTGATATCGCCGGTCTGCAAGTTGCGGATAGCGTGCTGGTTTTTCAACACGACAGCGACGAGCAGGTCACTATTCGTAATATTCGCCTGAAGATGCAGCAGAATCCACAGCACCAGGCCGATGTTGATTTTTCCGGTAACATTACCCGCAACCAGCGTGATTTAGCGTTGTCGCTAAAAGCGCAGGTAGATGCGGGGGATTATCCGCATGTGCTTACTGCATCAATTGAACAACTCAACTGGAAACTGCAGGGCGCAGATTTGCCAGCCCAGGGGATTGGCGGAGAGGGGAGTCTGCGTGCGCAGTGGCAGGAAGAGCAGAAAAAAATTGCCTTCAGCCAGCTTAACCTGACCGCCAGCGACAGTGCGCTCAGCGGAGAAGGAAGCGTGGTGCTGGCCGACCATCCACTGTGGGCGCTCAATTTACAGTTCGAAAAACTTAATCTTGATAATTTGCTCCAGCGCGAGGACGCGGTAACCAGCGGCTCGGTAAGCCAGCAGGGGCAAAGTCAGAAAAGCCAGCCGCGTCCGGTCATTGCGGCCGACGGCGAGGTTGCTGATTATCGCGATCTGAA
Organism: Superficieibacter electus; assembly: GCF_002915575.1. Taxonomy (GTDB): domain Bacteria; phylum Pseudomonadota; class Gammaproteobacteria; order Enterobacterales; family Enterobacteriaceae; genus Superficieibacter; species Superficieibacter electus. The sequence continues at coordinate 160,306 of NZ_PQGD01000001.1, read as the reverse complement.
AGGGTTTGATGCGCAACTGGTATTGAAAGCCAAACAGCTTCAATGGCGCGGAATGCCATTTTCTCAGGTCAGCACTCAGGTAACTAACCAGGCCGGGTTGCTTAAATTTAACGAGTTACAGGCTAACCTCGGTAGCGGCCATCTCTCGCTTCCCGGCTCGCTGGATGCACGGACGTCCACGCCAGTGGCTGTGTTCAGACCGCAGCTTGAGAATATTGAAATTGATGCCGTTCTCAAAGCGTTCGATTATCCGATCGCCCTGACCGGCAAAACTAATCTTAGCGGCGAGTTTTCCGGCCACAAAATTGACGCGCAAGCATTTCGTCGTAACTGGCAGGGGCAGGCACAAATCCGCATCGCCGACGTACGGGCTGAGGGGCTTAACTTTCAGCAACTGGTGCAGCAGGCGGTTGAGCGCAGCACTAATGTGCGGGCGCAGGAAAACTATGAAAGCGCCACGAGGCTGGATTCTCTGAGTGGCAATATGTCGCTTGCCAGTGGGAAAGTGGCACTGGAAAGCCTCTCTGGCCGTTCGCCGCTGCTGGCGCTTGATGGTAAGGGCACGCTGGATCTGCTTCAGCAACAGGGTGATATGTTATTTAATGTCCGGGTACTTGATGGCTGGCAGGGCGATCCTGAACTGATTGAAAAGCTGAAAAGTACCGCTATTCCGCTACGGGTTTACGGTAAATGGCAGGCGCTTAATTACAGTCTGCAGATGGATCAAGCGTTACGTAAATATCTTCAGGATGAAGCCAAACGGCGGATTAATGAATGGGTTGAACGTAACAAAGACAGCCGGGACGCGCAGGACGTGAAAAAGCTGCTGGATAAGAAATAAAACGGCGCGGCGCATAACCGCTTTGCCCGGCGGTGTTGCGCTTGCGCGGGCCAGGTGTGGAGATGAACGCGGCGCGTTAGCGGCTGTAAAAGTGCCTCTTTCCCTGGTTTGGCCGGGCGGATTTTGTAGGCCGGATAAGGCGAAGCCGCATCCGGCATTAAGGGGCAGGGCCTCCCGCTGCCCTTTGTCACTCACACCTCGTAATCCGATAAATCGTCTTCCGCTGGCGCAGTGATTTTCACTTTCTGTACGCGGTGGCTCTCGACTTCCAGCGTCTTCAGCGTATAGCCCCCGACCACCACTTCTTCACCGGCTTTAGGGACTCGCTGCAAATACTCCATCAGCAGACCGGCAATAGTGTGATATTCGCGGCGCTCATCTAAGGGGAGTGGTACGTACTGTACCAAATCCTCCAGTGGCATATGTCCGTTCGCCGTCCAGCCACCGTCCGCATCTTTTTGTATATCATGACGGGCGTCTATCTCCTCCACCTCATTCGGCAGATTCCCGGCAATCGTTTCCATAACATCACTAAGCGTCACTACGCCTTCTACCGAACCGAACTCATCCACCACGAAGGCAAAATGAGTACGCGCATTGCGGAACTGCTCAAGCGCGGAAAGCAGCGGCAGCCCTTCGGGGAACACCAGTGGCTGGCGTACCAGCACGCGCAGATTCAGCGCCTCACCGTGCAGCGACTGCTGGAGCAAATCAAGAATATGCACCACGCCCAGCAAATCCTCCTCGGCTTCACCGCCGGTGATCACCAAACGGGTGTGCTGATTCTTATCCAGCAGGGCGCGAATTTCTTCTTCAGGGGCACTGAGATCGATATGCTCAATATCGTGGCGGGAAGTCATAATACTGCTTACCGTGCGCTGATTAAGGTTGAGCACTCGTTCAATCATCAACCTTTCCTGTGGGTTGAATATCTGGCGGTTATCGTGATCGGCAAGCATCGACGCCGTTTGTGCGTCCAGTTCAGCATCTTCTTTTCTGCCGCTGAGCAAGCGCATGACGGCCTCAGTAGTGCGCTGGCGCAATGTCTGATTAGCCGACAGAAAGCGACGACGGTTAAAATTCGCCAGTTGGTTAAGTGATTCAATGATCACTGAAAAACCTATTGCGGCGTACAGATAGCCCTTCGGAATATGATAGCCAAAGCCATCGGCAATCAGGCTAAAGCCAATCATCAACAGAAAACTGAGGCAGAGGATCACAATCGTCGGGTGATTATTCACAAAACGGGTCAGCGCCTTGCTGGCCAGGAGCATCAAGCTAATAGCGATAATCACCGCCGCCATCATCACCGGCAGATGATCAACCATCCCGACGGCGGTGATCACCGAATCCAGCGAAAATACCGCATCGAGAATCACGATCTGCGCCACTACCGCCCAGAATTTTGCGCCACGCCGCTGAGTAGGATTTTCACTGTCTTTCCCCTCCAGCCGTTCATTAAGCTCAACCGTGGCCTTAAACAGCAGAAACAGACCGCCGCCCAGCATAATCAGATCGCGGGCGCTAAAAGCAAAGTGGTGAAGGGTGAATAAAGGCTGCTTTAATGTGACCAGCCACGAAATTGAGGCAAGCAGAGCCAGGCGCATCACCATCGCCATGAGCAAACCCGTAATTCTGGCGCGATCACGCTCTGCGGGCGGTAATTTTTCAGCCAGAATAGCGATAAACACCAGGTTATCGATGCCAAGAACCAGTTCGATGACTACCAGCGTCACCAGACCCGCCCAGATTGAAGGATCGGCAATCCATTCCATATTGAAGCAACACCCTAAGTAACATGACATTTGTCAGGAATTGATCATGGATAAAGCGACGGCAAAATGCAATAAATTGCTGAGATTTATCCTGGCAACCAATCATTAACTGTACGAAATAACACTTTATTTTTATTTGCAAGAGGTTAACTTATTTTAAGACTTTATCTTAATATTTATTATTCATTCTAATTTGTATGTTATTGTCAATATCAATAAAATCCTAAAACGTTAAAAGTTTGCGCTTAATATTATTCTTAAAAGTCTGGATGGTCAGTATTAGCGCCTTGCCAGTATTTAGCTTAGCTGCAACAATTCTCCCTGCATAAACGAGGAGATTGATTTTTGGTCATATAGAAAGGTTATTCCTTTGGGGGTAATCGTTTCTCTTCCTGCACCGTAAATACTTTCCGCGATAGCCGTTTATGCGGAGTGGTGCCTGTAACTGAATGATTCGATAGTGAATTGGTAACTGAAAGCCAGGGGCGGTAGCGTGCCGGAAAGCCAGCCAATAAACCTCGACAATTCTGTCAATAGCCTGCGGATGAATAAACTTTTTTTCGGATATATGCCAGTTAACTTTCTTATGTTTCCCGGCATTCTTTAGCTCTCTCAGTCCCTGTTTATTTAAATCGCACAGGATAATTACTCTGCCAAAGTGATAATTAATCAATGATGAAATCCAAACTAAAATTGATGCCATTATTGGTGTCTGCAATTCTGCTTAGCGGTTGTACCGTCTTTCCCGGCAGTAATATGTCGACTATGGGCAAGGATGTGGTGAAACAACAGGACGCTGATTTCGATCTCGATCGGATGGTGAATGTTTATCCGCTGACGCCCCGGCTGATTGAGCAATTACGCCCACGTCCCAACGTGGCGCAGCCCAACATGTCGCTGGATCAGGAGCTAAGCAATTATCAGTACCGCATCGGGCCGGGCGATGTGCTTAACGTCACCGTCTGGGATCACCCGGAACTGACCACCCCGGCGGGCCAGTACCGCAGCTCCAGCGATTCCGGGAACTGGGTCCAGCCTGATGGCACCATTTTTTACCCCTACGTTGGCCGAATCAAAGTGGGCGGTAAAACGCTGGCCGAAATTCGCGCAGATATCTCTAACCGGCTGGCGAGCTATATTACCGACCCGCAGGTGGACGTGAATATTGCCGCCTTCCGCTCACAAAAAGCCTATATCTCCGGGCAGGTCAATAAATCCGGCCAGCAGGCGATTACCAACGTTCCGCTGACCATTCTTGACGCCATTAACACCGCCGGTGGCCTGACTGACTCCGCGGACTGGCGCAATGTGATCCTGACCCACAACGGCAAGGAACAGCGTATTTCTCTCCAGGCGTTGATGCAGAACGGCGACCTGAGCCAGAACCGCCTGCTGTATCCGGGCGATATTCTGTTCGTGCCGCGCAATGACGATCTGAAAGTGTTCGTGATGGGCGAAGTGAAAAAACAGAGCACCCTCAAAATGGACTTCAGCGGCATGACCCTGACCGAAGCGCTGGGACAAGCGGAAGGTATCGACCTGACCACCTCCAACGCCAGCGGCATCTTCGTGATCCGTCCGCTGAAAGGCGAGGGCACCGCGCGCGGCAAAATTGCCAATATTTATCAGCTCAACATGTCGGATGCCACCTCGCTGGTCATGGCGACCAACTTCCGTCTCCAGCCGTATGACGTGGTGTACGTCACGACCGCACCGGTAGCCCGCTGGAATCGTCTGGTGAGCCAGTTGCTGCCAACGATCAGCGGCGTGCGCTACATGACCGATACGGCGACCGACCTTCATAACTGGTAACGCGTGATGTTTAACAAAATCTTAGTGGTTTGTGTGGGGAATATTTGTCGTTCCCCCACGGCTGAGCGCCTGCTACGGCACTATTCATCCCAGCTCACCGTGACCTCTGCCGGGCTCGGCGCGCTGGCGGGGAAGGGGGCCGATGCCAGTGCGGTCAGCGCAGCCGGGGCGCATCAGCTTTCGCTTGACGGCCATATCGCCCGGCAGATCACCCGGCGCATGTGCCAGGAGCACGACCTGATCCTCGTGATGGAGAAAAAGCATATCGCCGCGCTGTGTGAAATCGTCCCGGAGATGCGCGGCAAAGTGATGCTGTTTGGTCACTGGGATAGCGAGCGTGAAATCCCCGACCCGTACCGCAAAAGCCGCGATGCGTTTGATGCGGTGTATGCCTTACTCGATCAATCTGCCCGCCAGTGGGCGCAGGCACTGAACGTTCAGCAGGGATAACAATGACTGATAAAGTACAACCTTCTGCCGCCTCCGGTGCGGCCAGCGATGAAATCGATATTGGCCGCCTCGTTGGCACTGTCATTGAGGCGAAATGGTGGGTGCTCGGCGTTACGGCGCTGTTTGCGCTGATCGCCATTATTTACACCTTGTTTGCCACGCCGATTTACAGTGCTGATGCGCTGGTGCGCATTGAGCAGAACCAGGGTAGCGCGCTGGTGCAGGATATTAACAGCGCGTTGACCAACAAGCCGCCCGCCTCAGAAGCGGAAATCAAGCTGGTGCAGTCGCGTCTGGTACTGGGACAGACGGTGGACGATCTGGACCTCGATATCGCCGTCACCAAAAATACCCTGCCGCTGATCGGCGATGGCTGGGAACGTCTGATGGGCCGCCAGAATGAGACGGTCAACGTCACGACCTTTACCTTGCCGAAGGGAATGGGGCAGGACGTCTTTACGCTGCAAGTGCTGGACAAACAGCACTATCGTCTGACCAGCGACGGCGGGGTCAGTGCTGACGGCCAGGTGGGGAAACTGCTGGAGCAGGATGGTGTAAAACTGATGGTCGACGCCATTCATGCGCGTCCTGATACGGAGTTTACGGTCACCAAATTCTCCACGCTCGGCATGATCAATACGCTGCAAAATAACCTGACCGTGACCGAAGACGGAAAGGATACTGGCGTACTCACCCTGACCTATACCGGTGAAGACCGCGAGCAGATTCGCGACATTCTGAACAGCATTACCCACAATTACGTAAAACAAAACGTGGCGCGCAAATCGGAAGAAGCGTCGAAAAGCCTTGCCTTCCTTCAGAAACAGCTACCGGAAGTGCGAGCCAACCTGGACGTGGCGGAGAATAAACTCAACGCTTTCCGCCAGACAAAAGATTCGGTCGATTTGCCGCTGGAAGCAAAATCGGTGCTGGATTCGATGGTTAACATTGATGCCCAGCTCAACGAACTGACCTTCAAAGAAGCCGAAATCTCCAAGCTCTACACCAAACGTCACCCGGCTTACCGCACGCTGATGGAAAAACGTCAGGCGCTTGAGCAGGAAAAAGCGCAGCTTAACAAACGCGTGACGGCGATGCCGAAAACTCAGCAGGAGATCCTGCGTCTGACCCGTGACGTGGAATCCGGCCAGCAGGTCTACATGCAACTGCTGAACAAGCAACAGGAGTTGAAAATCACCGAAGCCAGCACCGTTGGCGATGTGCGTATCGTCGATGACGCCATCACCCAACCGGGCGTGCTGAAACCGAAGAAAGGGCTGATTATCCTCGGCAGCATCCTGTTCGGGCTGATCGCCTCTATCGTTGGCGTGCTGCTGTTCTCCCTGCTGCGACGCGGTGTGGAAAGTCCGCAGGTCCTGGAAGAACGTGGCATTAGCGTTTACGCCAGCATCCCGCTCTCGGAATGGCAGAAAACGCGCGACCGTGTGACCACCTCCAAAGGCGTGAAGCGCTATAAACAGAGTCAGCTTCTGGCCGTGGGCAATCCGACCGACCTGGCGATTGAAGCCATTCGTAGCCTGCGCACCCGCCTGCACTTTGCCATGATGCAGGCCAGCAACAACGTAGTGATGATGACCGGGGTCAGCCCGTCAATTGGTAAAACCTTTGTCTGCGCCAATCTGGCGGCGGTGATCAGCCAGACCAACAAACGCGTGCTGCTGATCGACTGCGATATGCGTAAGGGCTACACCCATGAACTGATGGGCACCACCAACATTAACGGCCTGTCGGACATTCTGATCGAAAAAGGCGAGATTGCTTCCTGCGCCAGACCCACCTCGATCACCAACTTTGACCTCGTCCCGCGCGGCCAGGTGCCGCCAAACCCGTCAGAGCTGTTGATGAGCGATCGTTTTGGCGAATTGATTAGCTGGGCCAGCAAAAACTATGACCTGGTGTTAATTGATACCCCGCCAATCCTCGCCGTCACCGACGCCGCCGTGGTGGCACGCTATGCCGGGACCACGCTGATGGTGGTGCGCTATGCGGTGAACACCCTGCGCGAAGTTGAAACCAGTATCAGTCGCTTTGAACAAAACGGTATTCCGGTGAAAGGCGTGGTCCTGAACTCCATCTTCCGACGTGCGACGGGCTATCAGGATTACGGGTACTACGAGTACGAGTACAAGTCAGATTCTAAGTAACGCGTTACCGCCCTCACCCTAGCCCTCTCCCCCAGGGAGAGGGGACCGCCCGGCATCGATTGCAGCCAGGGATTCCGGCGCAGGCTACGCGGCCTGTTATGTGGGGTTTCTCCCTCTCTCCCAGGGAGAGGGGACCGCCCGGCATTGATTGCAGCCAGGGTTTCCGGCGCAGGCTACGCGGCCTGTTATGTGGGGTTTCTCCCTCTCCCTCAGGGAGAGGGGACCGCCCGGCATTGATTGCAGCCAGGGTTTCTGGAACAGGCTACGCGGCCTGTTATATGGGTTTTCTCCCTCTCCCTCAGGGAGAGGGCAGGGGTGAGGGTGAAACATCCTTCGGAGAATGGAAAATGAGCACGACCAATACACCACTGATCTCCATCTATATGCCAACCTGGAATCGGCAGCAGCTGGCGATCCGCGCGATAAAATCGGTGCTGCGTCAGGATTATCCGCACTGGGAAATGTTTATCGTTGACGACTGTTCCGCCAGCTTCGAGCAGCTACAACAGTTTGTCGCCGAACTGAACGACCCGCGCATGAAGTATATTCATAACGATTTTAACTCCGGAGCCTGCGCGGTGAGAAATCAGGCCATCGGGCAGGCAACAGGGCGTTTTATTACCGGTATTGATGATGACGACGAATGGACGCCGAATCGCCTCTCGTTGTTCCTTGAGCATCAGCATCAACTGGTCACCCATGCGTTTCTGTACGCCAATGACTACGTGTGCGAAGGCGAGGTTTACTCTCAACCTGCCAGCCTGCCGCTGTATCCGAAGTCGCCCTATACACGCAAACGCTTCTATAAGCGCAATATTATTGGCAATCAGGTGTTCAGCTACGCTCAGCGCTTTAAAGAGAGCCTGTTTGATATCAACCTGAAGGCAGCGCAGGACCACGATATGTTCCTGCGCATGGTGGTGGAGTACGGCGAGCCGTGGAAAGTGGAAGAGGCGACGCAAATTCTGCACGTTAATCACGGCGAAATGCGCATCACCTCATCGCCGAAAAAATTCTCAGGCTATTTCCAGTTTTACCGCAAGCACAAAGACAAATTCGACCGCGCCAGCAAAAAATATCAGCTGTTTACGCTCTATCAGATCCGTAACAAACGCATGAACTGGCGCACGCTGCTGACGCTGCTCTCGGTGCGCAACGGTAAACGTCTGGCCGACGGCCTGCGGGGGAAGTAATGCTGCTGGAAGATTTACGCGCGAATAGCTGGAGCCTGCGTCCGTGCTGCATGGTAGTGGCCTACCGCATCGCCCATTTCTGCTCGGTGTGGCGCAAGAAAAACGTGCTCAACAATCTGTGGGCCGCGCCGGTGCTGGTGCTTTATCGCTTCCTGACCGAATGTCTGTTCGGCTATGAAATTCAGGCGGGGGCGACGATTGGTCGCCGCTTCACTATTCATCATGGCTACGCGGTGGTGATAAACAAAAACGTCATCGCCGGTGATGATTTCACCCTGCGCCACGGCGTGACTATCGGCAATCGTGGCGCGGAAAGTCTCGCCTGTCCGGTGATTGGCAACGGCGTTGAACTGGGCGCGAACGTCATCATTACCGGCGATATCACCATCGGCAATAACGTCAGAGTGGGCGCGGGTAGCGTGGTGCTTGACAGCGTGCCGGATAATGCGCTGGTCGTCGGTGAGAAAGCGCGCATAAAGGTGAGCCAATGAATATTCTGCAATTTAACGTTCGTCTCGCCGAGGGCGGGGCGGCAGGGGTCGCGCTGGATCTCCATCAGCGTGCGCTGCAACAGGGGCTGTACTCGCGCTTCGTTTATGGCTACGGCAAGGGCGGCAAAAAGAGCGTCAGTCACGATGCTTACCCGAATGTCATCCGCCATACGCCACGCCTGACCTCTATGGCAAATCTGGCGCTGTTTCGCCTGTTCAATCGTGATGTGTTTGGCAATCTGGATAATTTATATCGCACCGTCACCCGCACTGAGGGGCCGGTGGTACTGCATTTTCACGTGGTACACAGCTACTGGCTGAACTTTGATCGGCTGGTGGATTTTTGCCAGCGGGTGAAAGCGCACAAGCATGACGTCAGACTGGTCTGGACGCTGCACGATCACTGGAGCGTCACCGGACGCTGCGCGTTTCTCGACGGTTGCGATGGCTGGAAATCCGGCTGCCAACAGTGCCCGACGTTGACCAACTATCCGCCGGTTAACGTCGATCGCGCTCATCAACTGGTGGATAAAAAGCGTCTGCTGATCCACGAAATGCTGGCCCTCGGCTGCCAGTTTATTTCGCCGAGTCAGCACGTTGCCGACGCGTTTAACACCCTGTACGGCAAGGGCCGCTGCCTGATCATCAACAACGGTATCGACGTTGCCACCGAGACCATTCTGGCGGGTCTGGCCCCGGTCGCCCCGGCCGGAACACCCAAAATTGCGGTGGTGGCGCACGACCTGCGCTACGACGGCAAAACGAATCAACAGCTGGTGCGTGATGTGATCGCTCTGGGCGAGGCGGTTGAGGTGCATACCTTCGGTAAATTCTCTCCTTTCGAGGGAAAGAACGTGGTGAATCACGGCTTTCTGACCGACAAGCGCCAGCTGATGACCGATCTGAATCAAATGGATGCGCTGCTGTTTACCTCCAGGGTGGATAACTATCCGCTGATCCTCTGCGAGGCGTTGTCGATTGGCGTACCGGTCATCGCCACCCACAGCGAGGCGGCGCAGGAAGTGCTGCATAAATCCGGCGGCGTGACGCTGGATGATGATGACATCTTAACGCTGGTACAGCAGGGAAGAGAGGCGATCGCCCAGGCGGTTTTCAATACCACTCACTCGGCGTTTCATCAACGCAGCCGCGTGGCCTATAGCGGACAACAGATGCTGGAGGAATATGTCTCGTTCTATCAGAATCTGTAGCTATCTGCTGCTGCCGCTGATCTACCTGCTGGTCAACGTCAAAATTGTCCAGCTGGGGGAGAGCTTTCCGGTCACCATCGTGACCTTTCTGCCGCTGCTGTTGCTGCTGTTTATTGACAAAATCAGCCTCAAAAAGCTGATGATTGCGCTGGGAGCCGGGGCAGGGTTGACGCTCTACAACTTTGTGTTTGGTCAATCACTTGACGCCAGCAAATATGTCACCTCGACCATGCTGTTCGTCTATATCGTGATTATCATTGGGATGGTGTGGAGTATCCGCTTTAAAACCATCTCGCCGCATAACCATCGCAAGATCCTGCGCTTTTTCTATCTGGTTGTTACGCTGGTGGTAATGCTGGCGGCCGTTGAAATGGCGCAGATTATTCTCAGCGGTGGCAGTAGTTTAATTGAAATAATTTCGAAATATCTTATTTACAGTAATAGCTATGTACTGAACTTTATCAAATATGGTGGTAAACGTACTACCGCACTTTATTTTGAACCAGCGTTTTTCGCTCTGGCACTAATCTCAATTTGGCTCAGCATCAAACAGTTTGGTATCAAAACACCAAAGACCGATGGTATGATCCTCGCAGGGATAGTACTTTCAGGTTCTTTTTCAGGGGTAATGACCTTTATTCTTTTTTACCTGCTGGAGTGGGCCTTTCAGTATTTAAATAAAGAGGCGATCAGAAAACGACTGCCGCTGGCGATTATCTCCCTGGCCTTTTTCCTGGTTGGCGTATTTTTCGCGATGCCCTATATCGCCGGACGTCTGGGAGAGCTGGGGACCGAAGGAACGTCATCCTATTACCGTATTGTGGGACCGCTGGTGATGGTTGGCCATTCATTAACCAGTATTGACGGCGTTGTCAGATTCGGCTCACTTTATGAATATGTCGCATCATTCGGAATCTTTAACGGTGCGGACGTCGGAAAAACAATAGACAATGGCCTGTATCTGTTAATTATTTATTTTTCATGGATCGCCGTATTTCTGACGCTATGGTATTTATTCAAAGTTGCAAAAATGGCGATACAGGCTTTTGGTAATAACCAAAACTATGGCGTTCAGCTGTATCTTTTTACGCCAGTGTCACTGTTTTTTACCGGCTCAATATTTAGCCCGGAATATGCGTTTTTAATTGTTTGTCCGTTTATTTTGCGCAAGGCGCTAAATATCGTGCAGGCCAGATGAGGAAAGTCAGATGCTGTTAAGTGTCATTACTGTTGCCTTTCGTAATTACGATGGAGTGGTAAAAACGTGGCGGTCGCTGGCGCACCTGGCGCGCGAAAAGAACATTGAGTTTGAGTGGATTGTGGTGGATGGCGGCTCCGCAGACGGCACCGCGGAGTTCCTGGAAAATCTGAACGGTGAGTACCACTTACGCTACATCAGCGAGAGAGATAACGGCCTGTATGATGCCATGAATAAAGGCATTGATATGGCGCAGGGCAAGTTTGCCATCTTCCTTAACTCCGGCGACATTTTTCACCCGGACGTGGCGCAGTTTGTTCGCCAGCTGGCGGACAAAAAAGAGAACGCCATGTATATCGGCGATGCGCTGCTGGATTTTGGTGACGGAACGAAAATTCGCCGTAGCGCCAAACGCGGCTGGTATATTTACCACAGCCTGCCCGCCAGCCATCAGGCGATCTTTTTCCCGCTGATGGGATTAAAAAATTATCCGTACGATCTGCAATATCGCGTCTCTTCCGATTATGCCTTAGCCGCAAAGCTCTATAAGAAAGGCTATAAGTTTGAGCGGATTAACGGTCTGGTTTCAGAGTTTTCGATGGGCGGCGTGTCAACGTCCAATAATCTGGAATTGTGCCGCGATGCTAAAAAAGTCCAGCGTACCATTTTGCGGGTGCCGGGCGTACTGGCGGAATTGTCTTATTTATTACGCCTGCGCACGACGGGCAAAACTAAGGCCTTATATAACAAATCCTAAAATATAAGGAAAACCAATGCAGGAATTAAACGGCTTCTCGGTGCCGCGGGGTTTTCGCGGCGGTAACGCGCTGAAAGTGCAATTATGGTGGGCGGTTCAGGCAACGCTTTTTGCCTGGTCGCCACAGGTGTTATATCGCTGGCGCGCGTTTTTATTGCGCTTATTTGGCGCGAAGATCGGTAAAGGCGTCGTAATTCGACCCTCGGTAAAAATTACCTATCCATGGAAATTAACCATTGGGGATTACGCCTGGGTAGGCGATGACGCGGTGTTATATACCCTGGGCGAGATTACCCTTGGCGAAAATTCCGTGGTGTCGCAGAAATGTTATTTATGCACCGGCAGTCACGATTATATGAGCACGCATTTTGATATTAACGCCACGCCGATTGTGGTTGGCGAGAAATGCTGGCTGGCGACGGATGTCTTTGTCGCGCCGGGCGTCACGATTGGCGACGGCACGGTCGTCGGCGCGCGCAGCAGCGTTTTTACCTCGCTGCCCGGCGGCATGATTTGTCGGGGGAACCCGGCGACGGTGGTGCGCGAGCGGACACCACCCTCACCCTAACCCTCTCCCTGAGGGAGAGGGGACAGCCCGGGGAACGTTGTCGCGATATCCCACAACGTTGAGATCGCGGTCATGTACTCCGGGGCCAGCGCCAGTGGTTTTCTCTCTCTCCCTGAGGGAGAGAGGGCAGGGGTGAGGGGAAATAGTTTAGCGATGCCCCCGACTACAGCGGTCTTGGCCATGTACTCCGGGGCCAGCGCCAGTGGTTTTCCCCCTCTCCCTCAGGGAGAGGGCAGGGGTGTGGGTGGTTCCCCATCCCCCCCAACAACGTTACATGAATCAAACGTCAACACGTTTAACAAAGGAAACTGATTATGTCTAAAGTTGCTCTCATTACCGGCGTTACCGGGCAGGACGGGTCATATCTGGCAGAATTGCTGCTGGAGAAAGGTTATGAGGTTCACGGTATTAAACGTCGCGCCTCGTCATTCAACACCGAGCGCGTGGATCACATTTATCAGGATCCGCATGCCACTAACCCGAAATTCCATCTGCACTACGGCGATCTGACCGATACCTCCAACCTGACGCGTATCCTACAGGAAGTGCAGCCGGACGAAGTCTATAACCTCGGCGCGATGAGCCACGTGGCGGTCTCGTTCGAATCGCCGGAATACACCGCCGATGTTGATGCGATGGGCACCCTGCGTCTGCTGGAAGCGATCCGCTTCCTCGGCCTGGAAAAGAAAACCCGCTTCTATCAGGCGTCCACCTCAGAGCTTTACGGCCTGGTGCAGGAAACGCCGCAGAAAGAAACCACCCCGTTCTACCCGCGCTCGCCGTATGCGGTCGCCAAACTGTACGCCTACTGGATCACCGTTAACTACCGTGAATCCTACGGCATGTACGCCTGCAACGGCATTCTGTTCAACCACGAATCCCCGCGCCGTGGCGAAACCTTCGTTACCCGCAAAATTACCCGCGCGATTGCCAACATTGCACAGGGTCTGGAGTCCTGCCTGTATCTAGGCAACATGGATTCCCTGCGCGACTGGGGCCACGCCAAAGACTACGTGAAAATGCAGTGGATGATGCTACAGCAGGAAAAACCGGAAGATTTCGTTATCGCCACCGGCGTGCAGTATTCGGTGCGCGAGTTTGTCGAAATGGCGGCGGCCCAGTTGGGCATCAAACTGCGCTTTGAAGGCAAAGGCGTGGACGAAAAAGGCATCGTGGTTTCCGTGACTGGTCATGACGCGCCGGGCGTGAAGCCAGGCGATGTGATTATTGCCGTCGACCCGCGCTACTTCCGTCCGGCGGAAGTGGAAACCCTGCTCGGCGATCCGACCAAAGCGCATCAGACGCTGGGCTGGAAACCGGAAACCACCCTACAGGAGATGGTCTCTGAAATGGTTGCCAAAGATCTGGAAGCCGCGAAGAAACACTCCCTGCTGAAGTCCCACGGTTACGAGGTTGCCATCGCGCTGGAGTCCTGAGCATGACCAGACAACGTATTTTTGTGGCCGGACATCGCGGCATGGTGGGATCGGCCATTGTTCGCCAGCTGGAACAGCGCGGCGACGTGGAGCTGATTTTACGCGGCCGTGATGAGCTGAATCTGCTGGATCCGACGGCGGTGCAGCAATTTTTCGCCGAACAACGCATCGACCAGGTGTATCTGGCGGCGGCGAAAGTCGGCGGCATTGTGGCGAATAACACTTACCCGGCGGATTTCATCTACGAAAACATGATGATCGAGAGCAACATCATTCACGCTGCGCATCTCAACGGCGTGAACAAGCTGCTGTTTCTCGGATCGTCCTGCATCTATCCGAAGCTGGCAAAACAGCCGATGGCCGAAAGCGAACTGCTCCAGGGCACCCTGGAGCCGACCAACGAGCCGTACGCCATTGCCAAAATCGCCGGGATTAAACTGTGCGAGTCTTATAACCGCCAGTACGACCGCGATTACCGCTCGGTGATGCCGACCAATCTGTACGGGCCGAACGATAACTTTCACCCGAGCAACTCGCACGTGATCCCGGCGCTGCTGCGCCGCTTCCATGAGGCGACGGAGCAAAACGCGTCGGACGTGGTGGTCTGGGGCAGCGGCACGCCGATGCGCGAGTTCCTGCACGTTGATGATATGGCGGCGGCCAGCATTCACGTGATGGAGCTGGATCGCAGCGTCTGGCAGGAAAACACCGAGCCGATGCTGTCGCACATTAACGTCGGCACCGGCGTTGACTGCACCATCCGTGAACTGGCACTGACGCTGGCGCAGGTGGTGGGCTTTAAAGGGCGGGTGGTGTTCGACGCCACCAAACCTGACGGTACGCCGCGCAAGCTGCTGGACGTCACGCGTCTGCATCAACTCGGCTGGTTCCATGAAATCACTCTGGAGGCCGGGCTTGCCAGCACCTACCAGTGGTTTCTGGAAAACCAGCAGCGGTTCCGGGGGTAACAATGTTTCTCAGCGCTGAAGATTTTGCCACTGTCGTTCGCGCCACGCCGCTGGTCTCCATCGATCTGATCGTGGAGAACGAGCGCGGCGAGTTTCTGCTCGGCCAGCGGACCAACCGTCCGGCGCAGGGATACTGGTTCGTTCCTGGCGGACGCGTACAGAAGGATGAACCGCTGGATCGGGCGTTTGCCCGTCTGACGAAAGCGGAGCTGGGCGTCAGCCTGCCAATGACGGCAGGCGAATTCTGGGGCGGCTGGCAGCATTTTTATGACGATAACTTTTCCGGCACCGGCTTCTCGACGCACTACGTGGTGCTGGCGTTCCGCCTGCGGGTAGACGCCAGCACGCTGCAACTGCCGACCGAGCAGCACAATGCGTACCGCTGGCTGACGGCGGAGGCGCTTCTGGAGAGCGACAACGTGCACGACAACAGCCGCGCCAACTTCCTTGCCGAACGCCCGGCGGGAGTGCCGGGGTTTTGCACAAAATCATTTGGTCAGCATCAAGGTGGCACGTCAGCACTGGGGCAGGCCAAAGGATGATGTGCATATGAAAATACTCGTTTACGGCATTAACTACTCGCCCGAGCTGACCGGCATCGGCAAATACACTGGCGAAATGGTCGAGTGGATGGCGCGTCAGGGCCATGAAGTACGGGTGATCACCGCGCCGCCTTACTACCCGGAGTGGAAAGTAGGCAAGGGCTATTCCGCCTGGCGCTACCGCCGCGAAGAGGGGGCCGCTACCGTCTGGCGCTGCCCGCTCTACGTGCCGAAGCAGCCCTCAACCCTGAAGCGTCTGATCCATCTCGGCAGCTTCGCGCTGAGCAGCTTTTTCCCGCTGATGGCGCAGCGCCGCTGGAAGCCGGACCGCATTATCGGCGTGGTGCCGACGCTGTTCTGCACGCCGGGCATGCGCCTGCTGGCAAAACTCTGCGGCGCACGCACCGTCCTGCATATTCAGGATTATGAAGTGGACGCCATGCTCGGACTGGGCATGGCCGGCAAGGGCAAGAGCGGCAAAGTCGCTCGCCTGGCGACCGCGTTTGAGCGCAGCAATCTGCTCGGTGTGGATGCAGTCTCCACCATCTCGCGCTCAATGATGAACAAGGCGCAGGAAAAAGGCGTCGCCGCGCATAACATCATCTTTTTCCCTAACTGGTCGGAAGTGGATCGTTTTCGCCATGTCGCTCCGGCGGACGTGAGCGCGTTGCGCAGCCGACTCGGTCTGGATGACGCGCTAAAGATCGTCCTCTACTCCGGCAACATCGGCGAGAAGCAGGGACTGGAGAATGTGATTGAAGCGGCGGACCGCCTGCGTGACCGGCCGTGGGCCGTTGTGATTGTCGGACAGGGCGGGGGCAAAGCGCGGCTGGAGAAGATGGTTGCCGATCGCAGCCTGACCAATATCCGCTTTCTGCCGCTGCAACCGTACGATGATCTGCCCGCGCTCCTCGCGCTGGGCGACTGCCATCTGGTTATCCAGAAGCGCGGCGCGGCGGACGCGGTGCTGCCTTCCAAACTGACCAACATTCTGGCGGTCGGCGGCAACGCGGTCATCACCGCCGAAGCGGAAACCGAATTAGGGCAGCTTTGCCGCACGTATCCGGGCATCGCCGTCTGCGTCGAGCCGGAAGTGGTTGACGCCCTCGTTACCGGTATTGAGCAGGCGCTGCTGATGCCGGAAAACAACACGGTGGCACGTGACTATGCCGAACGCACGCTCGAAAAAGAGAACGTGTTAAGCCAATTTATTTCAGATATTCGGGATCACTAACATGAGTCAACCCACGCTCTATCCGGTCGTCATGGCGGGCGGATCCGGTAGCCGTTTATGGCCGCTGTCCCGCGTACTCTACCCTAAACAGTTCCTCTGCCTGAAAGGGGAACTGACCATGCTACAGGCGACCATCAGCCGTCTGAACGGCGTCGAATGCGAAAGCCCGGTGGTGATCTGCAACGAGCAGCACCGCTTTATCGTCGCCGAGCAGCTGCGTCAGCTCAACAAACTGACCGAGAACATCATTCTTGAACCGGCGGGGCGCAACACCGCGCCTGCTATTGCGCTGGCGGCGCTGGCGGCCACCCGCAACTCGCCGCAGGACGACCCGCTGCTGCTGGTGCTGGCGGCGGATCACATGATTCAGGACGAAGCGGCGTTTCGTGCGGCGGTCACCGCCTCCATTCCCCATGCGCAGGCAGGCAAGCTGGTGACCTTTGGCATCGTGCCGGATCTGCCGGAAACCGGCTATGGCTACATTCGTCGCGGCGAGGTCACGCCGGGCGAACAGGACAGCGTGGCCTTTTCGGTGGCGCAGTTTGTCGAAAAACCGGATCTGGCGACCGCGCAGGCCTACGTCGCCAGCGGGGAATACTACTGGAACAGCGGTATGTTTCTGTTCCGCGCCGGACGCTATCTCGAAGAGCTGAAAAAATACCGTCCGGACATTCTGGAAGCCTGCGAAAAATCAATGGCCACCGTCGACCCGGACCTGGATTTTATTCGCGTTGACGAAGCGGCATTTCTCGCCTGCCCGGAAGAGTCCATCGACTATGCGGTGATGGAGCGCACGGCAGACGCGGTGGTGGTGCCGATGGATGCGGGCTGGAGCGACGTTGGCTCATGGTCCTCGCTGTGGGAAATCAGCGCCCACACGCCGGAGGGAAACGTCCATCACGGCGACGTCATCAGCCACAACACCGAAAACAGCTACGTGTACGCTGAATCCGGCCTGGTGACCACCGTCGGGGTGAAAGATCTGGTGGTCGTGCAGACCAAAGATGCGGTGCTGATCGCCGATCGTCATCACGTGCAGGAAGTGAAAAAGGTGGTGGAGCAGATCAAAGCGGATGGCCGCCACGAACACCATATCCATCGTGAAGTGTACCGCCCGTGGGGCAAATACGACTCCATCGACGCCGGGGATCGCTATCAGGTGAAACGCATCACCGTTAAGCCGGGCGAAGGGCTGTCGCTGCAAATGCATCATCACCGCGCCGAACACTGGGTGGTGGTGGCGGGCACCGCCAAAGTCACCATTAACGGCGAGATCAAACTGCTGGGCGAAAACGAGTCTATTTACATCCCGCTCGGCGCGGCGCACTGCCTGGAAAACCCCGGCAAGATCCCGCTCGACCTGATTGAAGTGCGCTCCGGTTCGTATCTCGAAGAGGACGACGTGGTGCGGTTTGAGGATCGCTACGGGCGCGTGTAGCCCGCCGAGCCGGCAGCGTTGGTGCTCACCCTCTCCCTCAGGGAGAGGGCAGGGGTGAGGGGGAAATGATTCAGCCGGTGCGGGAGCGTAAACCACCCTCACCCTAACCCTCTCCCTGAGGGAGAGGGAACGTAAGCCCGTAGGCCCGGTAAGCGAAGCGCCACCGGGCAAAGTGTGTAAAAGCTTCATATATCTAAAGAAGAGAAAAAAATATGACAACATTAACCTGTTTTAAAGCCTACGACATTCGCGGCAGGCTGGGCGAGGAGCTGAACGAAGACATCGCCCGGCGGATTGGACGTGCGTATGGCGAATACCTGAAACCGGACACCGTAGTGCTGGGCGGCGACGTGCGCCTGACCAGCGAGGCGCTGAAGCTGGCGCTGGCAGAGGGCCTGCGCGATGCGGGCGTTAACGTGCTGGACATCGGCCTTTCCGGCACCGAAGAGATCTACTTCGCCACTTTCCATCTCGGCGTGGACGGCGGCATTGAAGTCACCGCCAGCCATAATCCGATGGATTACAACGGCATGAAACTGGTGCGCAAGGGCGCGCGTCCTATCAGCGGCGATACCGGCCTGCGCGATGTGCAGCGTCTGGCAGAAGCCAACGACTTCCCGCCGGTTAACCCGGCGAAACGCGGCAGCTATCAGCATATCGATCTGCGTGCCGCCTATATCGACCATCTGCTCGGCTACATCAATGTACAAACCCTGACGCCGCTGAAGCTGGTCATCAACTCCGGCAACGGCGCGGCGGGTCCGGTGGTGGACGCCATTGAAGCGCGTTTTAAAGCGCTGAACGTTCCGGTGGAGTTTATCAAGGTTCACAACACCCCGGACGGCAACTTCCCCAACGGCATTCCTAACCCGCTGCTGCCGGAGTGCCGCGCCGATACCCGCAACGCGGTCATTAAACACGGCGCGGATATGGGAATTGCCTTTGACGGCGACTTCGACCGCTGCTTCCTGTTTGACGAGAGCGGGCAGTTTATCGAGGGCTACTACATCGTCGGCCTGCTGGCGGAAGCGTTCCTCGAAAAACACCCTGGCGCGAAGATCATCCACGACCCGCGTCTTTCCTGGAACACCGTAGATGTGGTGAGCGCGGCGGGCGGGGTGCCGGTGATGTCGAAAACCGGCCATGCGTTCATCAAGGAGCGGATGCGCGAAGAAGACGCCATCTACGGCGGCGAAATGAGCGCGCATCACTACTTCCGCGATTTCGCCTACTGCGACAGCGGGATGATCCCGTGGCTGCTGGTGACGGAACTGCTGTGCCTGAAAGGGCAGTCGCTGGGCGAACTGGTACGCGACCGGATGGCGGCGTTCCCGGCGAGCGGTGAGATCAACAGCAAACTGGCCGATCCGGCGACGGCCATCGCCCGGGTGGAGGCGCATTTTGCGCCGCAGGCGCTGGAGACCGACCGCACAGATGGCATCAGTCTCGCCTTTGCCGACTGGCGCTTTAACCTGCGCTCGTCCAACACCGAGCCGGTAGTGCGCCTGAACGTGGAGTCGCGCGCCGATACTGCGCTGATGCAGGCACAGACTGAGGCGATTCTGGCGCTGCTTAACCAGTAACAGGCTTTGGGCCAGGTGGTTTCCCCCTCACCCTAACCCTCTCCCTCAGGGAGAGGGAATGGCCGCTACCCCCTGGAGAGGTGGAAGTGATTTCTCCCTCTCCCTGGGGGTGAGGGGAAGCTGACCAACGCAAAGCAAGGGAAAACAAAGGAACAACGATGACGACTCTAAAAAAGCGCGAGCGAGCCAAAACGAATGCATCGTTAATCTCAATGGTGCAGCGATTTTCTGACATCACCATCATGTTCGGTGGACTATGGGTGGTTTGTCAGGTCAGCGCGCTGCCGTTTTTATATATGCATCTGCTCATGGCGCTGATCACCCTGGTCGTCTTTCAGATGATTGGTGGAATGACGGACTTCTACCGCTCGTGGCGCGGCGTCAGGATGACCACCGAACTGCTGCTGCTGATCCAGAACTGGACCCTGAGCCTGATTTTCGGCACCGGGTTAATGGCCTTCAACGACGATTTTGACCACAGCTTTATGACGCTGATGGCATGGTATCTGCTGAGCACCTTCGGCATGGTCTCGTGCCGGACGATGATCCGCTTTGGCGCGGGCTGGCTGCGCAATCTTGGCTATAACTCCCGCCGGGTAGCCGTTGCGGGAGAACTGCCTGCCGGACAGGCGCTGCTGCAAAGTTTCCGTAACCAGCCGTGGCTGGGCTATGAGGTGGTGGGGGTTTACCACGATAACGATAAAAACGAACGGGTTGGCGACATCACGCAGCTGGTTGACGATGCGCGCGACGGCAGAATTCATAATATCTACATCGCGATGGCGATGCAGGACGAAGCCTGTATCAAAAAACTGGTGCGCGATCTGGCGGACACCACCTGCTCGGTGATCCTGATCCCCGATCTTTTTACCTTCAACATCCTGCACTCACGGGTGGAAGAGGTGAATGGCGTACCGGTAGTGCCGCTGTACGACACGCCGCTGTCCGGTATTAACCGCATCCTCAAACGGCTGGAGGATATCGTGCTGGCCACGCTGATCCTGCTGCTGATTTCCCCGGCGCTGTGCTGCATCGCGCTGGCGGTAAAACTCACGTCGCCGGGGCCGGTCATTTTCCGCCAGACCCGCTACGGCATGGACGGTAAGCCGATCATGGTCTGGAAATTCCGCTCCATGCGGGTAATGGAAAACGACGCCGTAGTGACTCAGGCCACCCAGAACGATCCGCGCGTGACGCCGGTTGGCAACTTCCTGCGCCGCACCTCGCTGGATGAACTGCCGCAGTTTATCAACGTCCTCACCGGCGGTATGTCCATCGTTGGCCCGCGGCCACATGCGGTGGCGCATAACGAACAGTACCGGGCGCTGATTGAAGGCTACATGCTGCGTCACAAAGTCAAACCGGGCATCACCGGCTGGGCGCAGATCAACGGCTGGCGCGGCGAAACGGACACCCTTGAAAAGATGGAAAAACGCATTGAATTCGACCTGGAATACATCCGTGAATGGAGCCTGTGGTTCGACATCAAGATCGTTTTCCTGACGGTGTTCAAAGGCTTCGTCAATAAAGCGGCCTACTGAGGGAACGTCGATGAGTTTACGTGAAAAAACCCTTAGCGGCGCAAAATGGTCAGCCATCGCCACGGTGATCATCATCGGTCTGGGGCTGATTCAGATGACCCTTCTGGCACGCCTTTTCGACGGTCATCAGTTTGGCCTGCTGACCATCTCGCTGGTGATCATCGCCCTGGCCGATACGCTGTGTGATTTTGGCATCGCCAATTCGATCATCCAGCGTAAAGAAATCAGCTACGGCGAGTTGACAACCCTGTACTGGCTGAACGTCGGGCTGGGCGTGCTGGTGTTCGTCGCCATTTATTTACTCAGCGATATCATTGCCGGGCTGCTGCATAACCCGGATCTGGCTCCGCTGATTAAAACCCTGTCGCTGGCCTTTGTGGTGACGCCGCACGGCCAGCAGTTCCGTGCGCTGATGCAAAAAGAGCTGGAATTTAACAAGATTGGTGCCATTGAAACGCTTTCCGTGCTGGCGGGATTTACCTTCACGGTGATCAGCGCGCGCTACTGGCCTGTCGCCATGACCGCGATCCTCGGTTACCTGGTCAACAGCGCGGTGCGCACCCTGCTGTTCGGCTGGTTTGGCCGCAAGATTTACCGTCCCGGCCTGCACTTTTCCCTGCGTTCCGTCGCGCCGAACCTGCGCTTCGGCGCATGGCTGACGGCGGACAGCATCATCAACTACGTCAACACCAACCTGTCGACGCTGGCGCTGGCGCGTATTCTCGGGGCCAGCGCGGCGGGGGGCTATAACCTCGCGTGGAACGTTGCAGTGGTGCCGCCGATGAAGCTGAACCCGATCATTACCCGCGTGCTGTTTCCGGCGTTCGCCAAAATTCAGGACGACACCGCGAAGCTGCGGACTAACTTCTACAAACTGCTGTCGGTGGTGGGGATCATTAACTTTCCGGCGCTGCTGGGGCTGATGGTGGTCTCGAATAATTTCGTCCTGCTGGTGTTTGGCGAAAAGTGGATGGCCATCGTGCCCGTACTGCAACTGCTGTGCGTCGTCGGCCTGCTGCGCTCGGTGGGCAATCCCATCGGTTCGCTGCTGATGGCGCGGGCGCGGGTGGATCTGAGTTTTAAATTCAACGTCTTTAAAACCTTCCTGTTTATCCCGGCGATCCTGATCGGCGGACATCTGGCGGGCGTCATTGGCGTGACGCTGGGCTTCCTGCTGGTACAGATCCTCAACACCATTCTGAGCTATTTCGTGATGATCAAACCGGTAGTCGGGCCAAGCTATAAACAGTATTTGCAGAGTCTGTGGCTGCCGCTGCGGCTTTCATTGCCGACGCTGATCATCAGCTATGCGTTGGGCGACCTGCTGGCGGGACGTATCTCTCTGCCGCTGCTGTTTGCCGCGCAGGTCGCCGCAGGCGTTATCAGTTTTGGGCTGGTGCTGGTGCTTTCGCGCAACAGCCTGGTAGTGGAAATGAAAAAGCCGTTTTGCCGCAGCGATAAGTTAAAAACGCTGCTGCGGGCGCATTAATAAACACCTTTCAGAGGCGATAATGAAATTATTAATTTTGGGTAATCACACCTGTGGAAACCGTGGCGACAGCGCCATTATGCGTGGACTGATTGACGCTATCACTCGTCAGGAGCCTGAGGCGGAACTGGATGTGATGAGTCGCTTCCCGGTGAGTTCGTCCTGGCTACAGGGCCGCGCTATCATGGCCGATCCGCTGTATCAGCTCAGCCAGAAGCAACAGGCGGCGGCAGGCATGAGCGGACGGGTGAAAAAAGTCCTGCGTCGCCGCTACCAGCACCGCATTTTACTGGCGAAAGTCACTGGCGAAGGCCGCCTGCGTAATTTTCGCATCGCCCCGGAATTCAACCGCTTCGCCGAGTTCCTGAAAAACTACGACGCGATCATCCAGGTAGGCGGATCGAACTATGTCGATCTCTACGGCCTGACCCACTTCGAATATCCGTTCTGCGCCTTTATGGCCAACAAGCCGATCTATATGGTCGGCCACAGCGTCGGGCCGTTCCAGAACCCGGACTTTAATCAGCTGGCAAATTATGTGTTTGCCCGTACCAATGCGCTGATCCTGCGCGAAACCGTCAGCCGCGATCTGATGGAAAAGAGCAATATTGATACCAGTAAAGTCGAGCAGGGCGTGGATACCGCCTGGCTGGTGGATCGCCGCCACGACACCTTTACTCCCAGCTATGCGGTACAGCACTGGCTGGAGGTGGCGCGCCGCCAGAAAACCGTCGCCATCACCCTGCGCGATCTCGAACCGTTCGACAAACGCCTCGGCACCACCCAGCAGGCTTACGAGCAAGCCTTTGCCGAAGTGGTGAATCGCCTGATGGAAGACGGCTATCAGGTGCTGGTGCTTTCCACCTGTACCAGTATCGACCGCTATAACCGCGATGACCGGATGGTCGCGCTGCGTATGGCGCAGTACGTGAAATATCCTGAGCAACTGCATATTGCGATGGATGAACTGAACGACGTAGAGCTCGGCAAAATCCTCGCCGAATGTGTGCTGACCATCGGTACGCGCCTGCACTCGGCGATCATCTCGATGAACTTCGGCACCCCAGCTGTCGCCATCAACTACGAGCACAAATCCGCCGGGATCATGCAGCAGGTGGGGATGCCGGAGATGGCGATCGACATCCGCCATCTGCTCGATGGCTCGTTAAAGGGCGTTGTCGCCGATATCCTCAACCAGCTGCCCGCGCTCAGCGCAAAAGTGAATGAGGCAGTCACCGCCGAACGTGAAAAAGGCTTCGCCATGATTGGCTCCGTGCTGGACAGGATCCGGGAGGCCAAATGAAGGTCGGCTTCTTTCTGCTGAAATTCCCGCTGTCGTCGGAGACCTTCGTGCTCAACCAGATCGTCGCGTTTATCGACATGGGCTATGAGGTGGAGATCGTCGCGCTGCAAAAAGGCGATTTGCAGAACACGCATCCTGCCTTTCACGAGTATCGACTGGCAGAAAAAACCCACTGGTTGCAGGACGAGCCGCAGAACAAACTGGCAAAACTGCGTTACCGCGCCTTCAGTATGTTGAAAGGAGCATACAAGCCCGCCGTGTGGCGGGCGCTGAACGTCGGCCGCTACGGTGATGAAGCGCGTAACCTGATCCTGCCGGCGATCTGTGCGACGGCACCGCACACGTTTAGCGCCGACGTCTACCTCGCGCATTTCGGCCCGGCGGGGGTTACCGCCAGCCGCCTGCGCGAACTGGGCGTTATCAAAGGCAAAATTGCCACCATTTTTCACGGTATTGATATCTCCAGCCGAGAGGTCCTCGCCCGCTATACCCCGCAGTATCAGCAGCTCTTTCGCACCGGAGATGCGATGCTGCCGATCAGTGAACTGTGGGGGGAACGACTGCGCGGGATGGGATGCCCGCCGGAGAAGGTGGTGGTCTCCCGGATGGGCGTCGATATGCAGCGCTTCTCCCGTCGCCCGCTCAAAGCACCGGGCGAAACGCTGAAGATCATCTCCGTCGCGCGCCTGACCGAGAAAAAAGGGCTGCACGTCGCCATCGAGGCCTGCCGTCAGCTTAAAGCGCAGGGCGTCAGCTTCCACTACCGCATTCTCGGCCTCGGCCCGTGGGAGCGGCGGCTGCGCACGCTGATCGAACAATATCAACTGGAGGACGTGGTGGAGATGTGCGGCTTCCGTCCCGGTCATGAAGTCAAAACGCTGCTGGATGAGGCCGATGTGTTCCTTCTGCCGTCGATCACCGGCGAGGATGGCGACATGGAAGGCATTCCGGTTGCGCTGATGGAAGCAATGGCGGTTGGCATTCCGGTGGTTTCAACCGTCCACAGCGGTATCCCTGAACTTATCGATAACGGGAAATCCGGCTGGCTGGTGGCCGAGAATGACGCCGCCGCGCTGGCGTCACGGCTGGCCTTATGCACAACGCTGGACGAGGACACGCTGGCTCCCGTCCTCAACCGCGCGCGGCAAAAAGTCGAAACTGAATTCAATCAGCAGGTGATTAACCAGCGCCTCGCCAGCCTGCTGCCAACGCTTTAAAACGAGGTCCCATGGGTAAACATCCGCAAGAACTCTCCCGCCGTCATTTCCTGTCGGCAAGCTCCGCGCTAGCCGTACTTCCACTGCTTCACAGCCCGCTGGCGCGTGCCCTTGAGGGTAAGAAGGCGGTAGATATTCGTGATTTCAATACCGGCAACGACTGGATCCGCGCCTTCAGACTGGCGTTTGCGGCGGCGGACACCGTTGAAGTCCCCAAAGGCGTGGTATGCGATAACATCAATACCAGTATCACGATGCCGCCGGGTAAAACCCTGCGCGTACTGGGTGCGCTAAAGGGCAATGGTCGTGGACGGTTTAACCTTAGCGATGGCTGTCAGATCCTCGGCAAGCCCGGCTCCAGCCTGTATAACATCATGCTCGACGTGCGCGGCTCGGATTGCGTTATCCAGGGAGTAACATTGAGTGGCTACGGGCCGGTGGCGCAGATCTTCATCGGCACCAAAAAAAAGCAGACCATGCACAACCTGACGATTGATAACATCACCGTCACCAAAGCCAACTACGGCATTCTGCGCCAGGGGTTCCACGACGCGGTGGAGAATGCAAAAATCACGCGCAGCCACTTCAGCTACCTGCAGGGCGATGCGATTGAGTGGAACGTCGCCATCAACGACCGCGATATTCTGATCTCCGACCATGTGATTGAGCACATCGACTGCACCAACGGTAAAATCAACTGGGGCATCGGCATTGGCCTCGCGGGCAGCACCTACGATAACGATTATCCGGAACAGATGACGGTAAAAAACTTTGTCGTCGCTAACATCACCGGCAGCCACTGCCGCCAGCTGGTGCACGTTGAGAACGGCAAACATTTTATTATCCGCAACGTTAAAGCGCGGGATATTACCCCGAAATACAGCAAAAACGCCGGCATTGATAACGCCACGGTAGCTATTTATGGCTGTGATAATTTCGTCATTGATAATATCGATATGGAAAACAGCGCCGGAATGTTAATTGGTTACGGCGTGATTAAAGGCAATTATCTCTCCATTCCGCAGAACTTTCGCCTGAATAATATCCACATCAATAACGGCGATCTGCCGTGGAAACTGCGCGGCATTCAAATCTCTTCAGGCAACGCCACCTCGTTCGTCTCCATCACCAATCTCACCACCACCCGCGCCTCGCTGGAGTTTCATAACAAACCGCAGCACCTTTTCATGCGTAACATCAACGTCATGCAGGAGGCGCGTCGCGGCCCGGCCTTAAAGCTCAACTTCGACCTGCGTAAGGATGTCCGCGGTAAGTTTATGGCCCGCGACGACACGTTGCTCTCAATGGCAAATATCAAAGCCGTCAACGAGAAAGGGGAGAGTTCGGTTGACATCGATAGGTTGGATCAGAAGGTGGCGAGGGTGGAAGGGGTGAATTTTCATTTGCCGGGACGCTAATTTTACGACGATTCCTGGACATCAAACGCCTCGCTTCAGAATTCAACCCGGGTTTTCAGCAGCGATAAGGCGTATCATCCCAAAACTGGCTGGATAAAACATTTTTAGAGTCTATAATTCACAAATCATTTATAGGTGGAAGAAATAATGATTAATTTGAAAGCGGTTATACCGGTAGCGGGCTTAGGGATGCACATGTTGCCTGCCACGAAGGCCATTCCGAAAGAGATGCTACCGATTGTCGACAAGCCTATGATTCAGTACATCGTCGACGAGATTGTTGCTGCAGGGATCAAAGAGATCGTTCTGGTCACTCACTCTTCCAAAAACGCCGTTGAAAACCATTTTGACACGTCCTATGAGCTGGAAGCGCTCCTGGAGCAGCGCGTTAAGCGTCAGCTGCTGGCTGAAGTGCAATCCATCTGCCCTCCGGGTGTCACCATTATGAACGTGCGTCAAGCTCAGCCACTTGGCCTCGGCCATTCGATTCTTTGCGCTCAACCAATTATCGGCGATAATCCTTTCATCGTTGTGCTGCCCGATATTATCCTCGATACCGCGACCGCAGACCCATTGCGCTATAACCTGGCGGCAATGGTCGCTCGCTTTAAGGAGACGGGACGCAGCCAGGTGCTGGCGAAAAGAATGGAAGGCGATCTCTCTGAATATTCTGTTATTCAGATTAAAGAGCCTATTGATAATGCAGGTAACGTTAGCCGTATCGTTGAATTTATTGAAAAGCCGGATCAGCCGCAAACGCTGGATTCCGATCTGATGGCCGTCGGTCGCTATGTGCTTTCCGCCGACATCTGGCCAGAACTGGAGCGTACTAAAGCCGGTGCCTGGGGCCGTATCCAGCTTACTGATGCTATCGCTGAACTTGCTAAAAAGCAGTCCGTTGATGCCATGCTAATGACGGGTGACAGCTACGACTGCGGTAAAAAAATGGGGTATATGAAGGCCTTTGTTAATTATGGTCTGCGTAACCTGAATGAGGGTGCAAAATTCCGCGAAAGTATTAAAAAATTGCTTAGCGCAGGATAACAAATACCCCTTCTAGGGGCGCGGTTAATCCATACTGACAACGGCAGTGGAATTATGATGTTTGAGTTTTTACTCATATCATGATTCCACTGCCGTTTTGTTTTTGTCTTATCTATCAACAACTAAAAATGGTAGGCTTAGACACATTTTTTATTATGTAGATTAAGAATTTTCTTGTCTCTGAGTTAAATTCATATAACAATGATGTTGTCGTTGATGAAGGATTTAGTATGCATTTTGTGTGCCCGGGGATCGTGCGCGCAGATGAAACGTGAAGTGGTTACAGTGGACTGGTAGCTGTCGAGCCAGGGGCGGTAGCGTGATTTAGTATATTCTTACACTATCTCTAAAATAAATTATTTTTTTGGCTAAAAAATTTTATTTTCTTTTAATACTATTATTGTTAATAAATTAACTTGGGTAAAATAAAATAGGTATAAGATATATAAATGAGAAAATTAATTAAGGATATACCTATCAGGTCTATTTTTCACCTTTTTCTGGTTCGCGGTAGTATATATTTGTTTCCATTCATAACATTGCCTGTGATAACTAAAAGTTTGGGAGTATCAAACTTTGGCATATTATCGATATTCTTGGCTGCTCAGCAGTATATGATTATGCTTGTAGAATATGGCTTTACTTTAACGGGTTCAAGAGACATAGCAAGAGCTGAGAACAAAAAACAAGAGCAAAATGTAGTTACTGAAATCATCTATTGTAGATCTTTAATGTTTTTGTTATGTGTTATATGTGTCGGGGCGGGAGCTATTCTTACAAAATATAATGAAAATACTGTTTGTTATTTTATTATGATTGTTTCAATATTTTCAACTATATTCAATCAAAGCTATTTCTTTATCGGAAAAGAAAAAACAGGATTTATTGTTATTTCATCAACAATATCTCGTATACTTTCAATTATATTTGTGTTGTTTTTTGTAAAAAATAAAAATGATATTGACTTTGCAATGTTGGCTTATAGTTTTAATATTATTATCCCCAATATACTTTCAATATTATATATGGTTTGCAAATTAAACTTTTCATTGTTCATTAGAACTACCTCTATTGAAATTAAAAAAAGATTTAAAAGTGGTTTCGATATATTTATCTCTAATGTTTTTACTAATATCTATAGTTCATTAACATTGGTTTATTTAGGTTTTGCAAAAAATCCGATCGAATCTGGTTATTATTCTAGTGCTGATAAATTAAAAGGTGCTGCACAAGGTGTTCTCTATCCAATTGCGCAGGCATTTTTTCCGAGAATATCAAAAGTTGATTCAAAAGATTTCTTTAAATTATGGTTTAAATCTTCATGTATTTTAGTATCTTTTGCTATTGTATTAGTAATGATTTTAATACTCTTAAGTGATTATGTATATAAAATTTTTCTAGGTGCGGAATTTATTTCCGGAATAAGTGTCTATTACGCCTTGTCGTTAAGCATAATTTCTATATCATTTGGGATAGCTTTTGCACAAAATTTATATTTAGTTCGCGGTCAAACAAAAATTCTTCGAACAATTTATTTAGTAGTTTCGGTCTTACATTTAGCTTATATGCCATTACTTGTACATATTTATGGTGCTCTGGGTGCAGCTTTGTCTGTTTTGCTTACAGAAACAATGGCTTCGATATTGATGTTTATATTTAGAAAGAGATGTTATATATGCAATCAAGTGTAAAAATCACAGCATTGGTAGTTTCTTATAATCCTTCTTTAGAGTTGTTATATAAAAATATCATCTCAATAAAATCTCAGGTTGACAAAATTATTCTAGTGGATAACAGTGATTCCTTTTCTATTCAGGAAGGTGTTGCTAATTTATTTAAAAAAGACGAAGATATTATTATTATACAGCTCAAAAAAAATCTTGGCATTGCTTATGCTCAAAATCTGGCTATCATGCGAGCGATCAAAGAAAACTCAGATTTCGTCATAACGTTTGACCAAGATTCATCGGTACAAGAGGGGTTGATTAATTGTTTATATGAAGAATATAATTTAGCAAAACAATCCCTTGGAAATAAAGTGGCGTGCATTGGTCCCTCAGTTATAAATGAGAGAGATAATGTCCGTTATGAAAAATATTTCAAAAATAGTGTTTGCTTGTTACCTACTATATATAGCGTAAAATCAATCATTTCTTCGGGCACATTATATAATACAGAAATCTTTTCTATAGTTGGCCTAAATAAAGCTGAATGGTTTATAGATTCAATTGATATTGAATGGTGTTATAGGGCAAGATACCTTGGATATCATATATTAATGACGACGAAGGTAGCTATGAAACATAACCTTGGCGCTAAAGATATTAGCCTTTTTTTTGGCAAATCTATCAACGTGGGGTCCCCAATAAGATTATATTATGTTTATCGAAATTGGATCTTCTCATTAAGAGAACCCCACTTTCCATTTAAATATAAAATCAAGCTTATCTCGATGATGCCTATTAAATTTTTAATATTTTCGATGATTTCACCTAAAAGAAAAAGAATGTCTTATATATTGAAAGGGATAAGTGATGGCCTTAAAAAAAATCATTCCCTCAATGGGGAATAATGCATTATGAAAATAGCTATCACAGCTAACACTAGCTGGTATTTATATAATTTTAGAAAAAATACAATCTTAGAATTAATTAAACAAAATCATGAAGTATACGCCATCGCGCCTCTCGATGAATATAGTTCTCGATTAATGAAGCTAGGATGTAAATTTAGTGATATTAAAATAGATAGAAGTGGGAAAAATCTTTATAAAGACTTTAAAACATTTTTTGACTTCTATCGTATATTTAGAAGAGAAAACATCTCAATCGTTTTAAATTTTACCCCTAAAAATAATATATATTCAACTCTAGCAGCTTGGTTAAATAGAATAAAAATAGTTAACAATATTGCAGGACTTGGAGTAATCTTTACCAAAAATAATTTTTTCTCTAAACTTGTATCGTTGCTGTACAAAATTAGTCAATCAAAAGCAGATTTCATTTTCTTTCAAAATGAAGAAGATCGAAATTTGTTTTTAAACCTTAAAATTATAGATATTAATAAAAGTGATAGATTGCCCGGTTCTGGTGTTGATCTTTCTCGGTTTCAAGTTTCGCCTAAAAATAAATCCACCGAATTAAAGTTTATTTTAGTCGCAAGATTAATCGCAGAGAAGGGGATCTATCATTATATTGAAGCTGCAAAATTAATATTGGAAAAGTATAATTATGTAGAGTTTTACCTTTTAGGACCACTCGATTTAAATAATCCATCAGGAATTTCAAATGCTGACATAAAGGAATGGGAACGAATTAATGTTGTTAAATATCTTGGTTTCAGCGATTGCGTCGAGCACGATATTAAAGATATGGATTGCGTGGTCCTACCTTCATACTATAGAGAAGGAGTTCCAAAATCGCTTCTTGAAGCGGCTGCAATGGGAAAACCAATCATTACTACTGATAATATAGGTTGTAGAGAAGTTGTAGATGATACTATTAATGGTTTTCTTTGCGAAATGCGATCTACAAAAAGTTTATTTGATTGTATTGAAAAATTTATTGAGCTTCCCGACGATAAAAGGGCGGAAATGGGTATGCAAAGTAGAGTAAAAATTATGAATAGCTTTGATGAAAAGATAATTATTGAAAAGTATATTGATGTCATAAATAAAATATAGTTAGCTCTTGTAAAGCCTGTAACTATTATTTTGTGTATTTATTAATACTTGAAATAAAATACATCAACACGAAATTGCATCATTTCAACTACACCGGTTGCTCATATGATTTATTTAGCTATAGCATTCCTTATCGCATTGGCCATAGGTGAAAAATTAATAAGTAATGGTAAAGGTTCCCCCACCTTTGTAACACTTATATTGTGGGCAACTGTACTTTTTTTAGCAAGCTTTTATGAAACATATTTTTATACTATCTCTAATCTGACTCTTTTATGGATTTGCTCAGGATGTTTCTCATTTTTTGTCGGGGGATTATTCTCCAAAATATTTGTGGATTTTAAAGTTCCTTCAACTCAGGTCCGCCCTGTACGCCAGTTGTTTGTAATACCAATATATATTATAACGGCTTTTTTGGCTATAAATATGATTAAAGAAGGGCTTGCAGTTAATTCCAACTTTTATATTGGATTGAGAATCATAATTAATTATGGTGATCCAGATGCATTTTTTATTGCTTTTGGTTATATGTATTACTTAATTTACCCTGTTTTCTTTATTTCCGCTGCAGCATATTACAACGACTCTTTAAATAAAGAAGCGAAAAGGCGATTTATTTTTAACTTCTTATTCTCAATTGCTTATGCGATTATGGCAACAGCTAAAGTTAAACTTTTAATAATATTTATCACATGGATATGTATTAGAGCATATTATAAAAAAAATAGCACTCGGTTAATAATATTTTCCTGTTTAGGGTTTATGGCAGTTTTTTTCCTTTCTTTGCTCGCACTTAATAAATTATCAGAAGGAAATGGGATAATAGAAGTTATTTTATCAAACATAGGTAATTATACAATAGCTAATCTATATGCATTAGATAGCCTAAATTTCACGACCATATCCTCTTCCTATTGTATAAATGAGGGGCTAGATTGTATTATAATGCCATTCTATGACATTGGTTATTTTCATACAAATGTTTATACCATTATATACGACTTTTTTGATGTAGGCTACATAGCGTATATTTTAACAATGTTTGTGATTGGTTTTTTACATAATGGATTACATAAGATTGCTAAAAGACGAAAAAATTCTTTGATAATAATCTTTAGCTCAATCTTATATTTCCCATTGGTTTATCAAATTATCAATAATCAATATACATCTTCAAAATACCTTGTATACCTTTTTGGTATTACTTATCTTTTTCATTTTTTCAGAAAGCGAAAAGTAGAAACTTTAAAATAATAAGGTGATTCTTGTTTTTAAGAATCTTAACGCTATTAGTCTCAAGTGTGGTAAATTCTCTAGTGCTTCAATACATTCTTTAGTAATATAGACTATATTCTAAGCAGCACATACAAAGCTGAATATAGTCCTGACAGGAGTAAACAATGTCCAAGCAACAGATCGGCGTCGTCGGTATGGCAGTGATGGGGCGCAACCTGGCGCTCAACATCGAGAGCCGTGGTTATACCGTCTCCGTTTTCAACCGCTCCCGTGAAAAGACCGAAGAGGTTATCGCCGAGAACCCCGGTAAGAAACTGGTTCCTTACTACACGGTGCAGGAGTTCGTTGAGTCTCTTGAAACGCCGCGTCGTATCCTGTTAATGGTGAAAGCGGGCGCGGGTACTGACAGCGCCATTGATTCCCTGAAACCGTATCTGGATAAAGGCGACATCATCATTGATGGTGGCAACACTTTCTTCCAGGACACCATTCGCCGTAACCGTGAGCTGTCTGAAGAAGGCTTTAACTTTATCGGCACTGGCGTGTCCGGTGGCGAAGAGGGCGCGCTTAAAGGGCCGTCAATCATGCCCGGCGGTCAGAAAGATGCTTACGAGCTCGTTGCGCCAATCCTGACCAAAATCGCTGCCGTTGCGGAAGATGGCGAACCTTGCGTGACGTATATCGGTCCGGACGGTGCAGGTCACTATGTTAAAATGGTGCATAACGGTATCGAATATGGTGACATGCAGCTGATCGCAGAAGCCTACGCGCTGCTGAAAGGTGGGCTGAACCTGTCTAATGATGAGCTGGCGTCCATCTTTACTGAGTGGAACGAAGGCGAGTTGAGCAGCTATCTGATCGACATCACCAAAGATATCTTCACTAAGAAAGATGAAGAAGGTAAATACCTGGTTGATGTGATTCTGGATGAAGCGGCTAACAAAGGTACCGGTAAATGGACCAGCCAGAGTTCACTTGATCTGGGCGAGCCGCTGTCGCTGATCACTGAGTCTGTGTTTGCTCGCTATATATCATCTCTTAAAGAACAGCGCGTAGCCGCGTCGAAAGTGCTGAGTGGTCCTCAGGCGAAACCCGCTGCTGATAAAGCTGAGTTTGTTGAGAAAGTGCGCCGTGCGCTCTATCTGGGCAAGATTGTCTCCTATGCGCAGGGCTTCTCACAGCTTCGTGCCGCGTCTGATGAACATAACTGGGATCTCAACTACGGCGAGATCGCGAAGATCTTTCGTGCGGGCTGTATCATTCGTGCGCAGTTCCTGCAGAAGATCACCGACGCTTACGCCGAAAATGCCGGCATCGCCAACCTGCTTTTAGCGCCATACTTTAAGCAAATTGCTGATGACTACCAGCAGGCGTTGCGTGATGTGGTTGCCTATGCGGTGCAGAACGGTATCCCGGTTCCGACCTTCTCGGCTGCTGTCGCTTACTATGACAGCTATCGCTCTGCTGTACTGCCTGCCAACCTGATTCAGGCGCAGCGTGATTACTTTGGTGCGCATACTTACAAGCGTACTGATAAAGACGGTGTGTTCCACACTGAATGGCTGGATTAATCTGATTTAGAAAATCGTCAGAATAAAGCCCGGGTAAATAAAATACCGGGCTTTTTTGCTTGCATTCCTTTATACACACGCTCGATTTATAATAATTTTAAGAAAAACCTCACTGTTTCCCGTTGGTACAACTTATGCGCCCTAAAATACCCCTCTTGACAGCCCATAAGTTCCGGGGTTAAAAACTCTCACAGCTGATGAATATCGTGGTGGCTGTATAGTCATCTCCTCCACATTTAAACTCACTAAAGTTGCTCTCTAATGAAAATAACAATTTCTGGTACAGGCTACGTTGGTTTATCAAATGGCATTTTGATTGCTCAAAATCATGAGGTCGTGGCATTAGATATCGTCCCGGCTAAAGTGGATATGTTAAATCAGAAAAAGTCTCCTATTATCGATAAAGAGATCCAGCAATATTTGGCTGATAAGGACCTGAATTTTCGGGCTACGACTGATAAGCACGAAGCTTATCGCGATGCCGATTATGTCATCATCGCGACGCCAACCGACTATGATCCTAAGACCAATTACTTCAACACCTCGTCTGTAGAAAGCGTTATCCGCGATGTCACTGCAATCAATCCTTCGGCGGTGATGGTCATCAAGTCAACCATCCCGGTGGGATTTACAGAAGCGATTAAAAAAGAACTGAACGTTGATAACATTATATTCTCTCCTGAATTTTTGCGTGAGGGCAGGGCGCTCTATGACAACTTGCATCCGTCACGCATTGTGATTGGTGAACGCTCAGAACGTGCTGAACGTTTCGCGGCACTGCTTCAGGAGGGAGCTATTAAGAAAGATGTGCCAGTGCTATTTACTGACTCAACGGAAGCCGAAGCCATTAAACTCTTTGCTAATACCTACCTGGCAATGCGCGTGGCGTACTTTAACGAGCTGGACAGCTACGCTGAGAGCCTGGGCCTCAATACGAGACAAATTATCGAAGGCGTTTGTCTGGATCCACGTATCGGCAGCCACTATAACAATCCTTCCTTTGGCTATGGCGGCTACTGTCTGCCAAAAGATACTAAGCAATTACTAGCGAACTATGAAGCAGTTCCCAATAATCTCATTTCAGCCATTGTTGATGCTAACCGCACTCGTAAAGACTTCATTGCGGATTCTATTCTTGCGCGGAAACCAAAAGTGGTAGGGGTGTATCGCCTGATTATGAAAAGTGGCTCAGATAACTTCCGCGCCTCGTCCATCCAGGGGATCATGAAACGCATTAAGGCGAAGGGCGTAGAAGTTATTGTTTATGAGCCGGTAATGGCCGAAGATGAATTTTTTCATTCTCGCGTGATTCGAGATATTGAAGCTTTTAAAAAAGAGGCTGACGTTATCATCTCGAATCGTATGGCTGAAGAGCTAACAGATGTCGCGTCGAAAGTTTACACGCGCGATCTCTTTGGTGGCGATTGACTAAATAATTTATATTTGCAAAAAAAGAAACGAGCCCTCGTTCTGAGGGCTTTTATTTTTACACATTATAATATTGCTTATACCACTCTACGAAATTAGCGACGCCTTTCTTGACGCTAGTCTCAGGTTTGAATCCAATCACTTCATACAGAGCCTGAGTATCAGCGCTTGTTTCTAACACATCCCCCGCCTGAATCGGCATCATATTTTTTTCTGCTTCAATTCCAAGAGCTTCTTCGAGTGCAGTGATGTAGTCCATTAATTCAACAGGAGAACTATTACCGATATTGTAGACTCGATAAGGTGCAGAGCTTGTTGCAGGTGAGCCATTTTCGACGGTCCATTCAGCATCTTCCCGAGGGATGACATCCTGAAGGCGAACAATTGCTTCAGCTATATCATCAATATAGGTAAAGTCACGTTTCATTTTACCATAGTTATAAACATCAATACTTTTACCCGCAATCATGGCTTTAGTAAATTTGAAAAGAGCCATGTCAGGTCTTCCCCATGGACCGTAGACGGTGAAGAAGCGCAGCCCGGTGGTAGGTAACCCATACAGATGCGAATAAGTATGTGACATTAGCTCATTGGCTTTTTTTGTCGCTGCATATAAAGACACCGGATGATCAACTGAATCTTCGGTTGAAAATGGCATCTTACGGTTCAAACCATATACTGAGCTTGAGGAAGCATAAAGTAGATGTTTTACTTTGTTATGCCTGCATCCTTCAAGGATATTTAAATGCCCCATCAGATTAGACTCAGCATAGGCATGTGGGTTTTCGATTGAATAGCGAACTCCCGCTTGTGCCGCAAGATGGATGACCCGGTCGAACTTACCCTCAGAAAAGAGTTGTTCCATTGCTATCCGGTCGGCGAGATCAATTTTTTTGAAGACGAAATGTGGTGACGTTATCTGCGCCAGACGAGCTTCTTTCAGCGTAACTTCATAGTAATCATTAAGATTGTCGATCCCAGTGACTTCGTGACCTGCTTCAAGAAGGCGCTGAGATACGTGAAAGCCGATAAACCCTGCCGCACCAGTGATCAAAAACTTCATGTATTTCTCCTTATATGAGTTTTTTCTTATCTGGCTTTATCTTACCTTGATTTATATTGGTTTCTAATCATTAATTTAGGTTTGGCTTATCAACTACTAAAAAAGTATGAGTTGGCTAACTGATACACATTTTTTTGATAGGCCAAATCTTATATGTCTAGTCCAATAGCATGCTATGAGTTCACACTGCAACAGGATTCATGCTGCAAGGCATCAGCATTCTCCGTTTAATCATGAAACGCATCAAGGCAAAGGGTGTCGAGGTTATCGTTTATGAGCCAGTAATGGCGGAAGATGAATTTTTCCACTCACGCGTAGTGCGCGATCTGGCTGCGTTTAAAAACGAAGCGGATGTGATTGTCTCGAACCGTATGGCTGATGAGTTGTTGGATGTGGCGGATAAAGTTTATACGCGAGATCTGTTTGGCGGTGATTAAGCAAGACAAATATTACTATACGTCTTAATACATAAAGCACGTAATAGCCTTCAAAGCCCCAGCTAATCCCTGGGGTTTTTTTACATATGTCAGCACCGATAGGTTTTGCGAAGATTCTTAGCGCTCAGAACGCTTAAAAGGTATACCGTTGGCCCAAATCCCATGACGAAGCATGGACATTCGCTGGCGGTGTGACCGGAAGTGGCTATAATGTCACATCATATTAGATTACTTTACTCATTTTTTCAGGCGGTTAAGCGTTCCTGGATTGCCTGGCAGCGTATGAGGGAAGAAGGGCGGTATGAACACACTGGCTATGGGAAAAAGTTTGAGATGCATTCACATTCGTATCTGGTACCTGCGCTATGAATAGTATAAATATTGCCCTTACTATGGCCCTGTTCAGTTGAAATCTGACGTGTGACTACGTCTTTTTTTATATGGTTGGGTTAAATTATAACCAAAAATGCTACTTGTATCTGGTAATGATACAAACGACAATATCGCAGAATTTTGGCCTGTAGGTATCACTCCAGACCTGCGCAAGGTCAGTCTGGCCAATTGGGTTACAGATCAGTGCACTGGTAGCTGTTAAGCCAGGGGCGGTAGCGTGCCTGGCTGTTCCCACGCATCTTGCTTTTTTATCTATTACAGAAAAATTATGAGTTTAATAAAGAATAGCGTTTACAATTTGGCCGGGTTTGCGATTCCCACTTTGATCGCGGTACCAGCGCTGGGCTTCCTGGCGCGTGCAATTGGCGTTGAAGCATTCGGTATTTTTACGCTAGCTTTTGCTATTGTAGGTTATGCCAGCATATTTGATGCTGGCCTTAGTCGGGCAGTCATCAGAGAAATTTCGATGTATCGCGCTGACCAAGGGGAGCAACAAAAAATCATTTCTACTGCCAGTACCGTTGTTTTTATCCTTGGTGTTGTTGCGGCTCTCCTCCTTTATATCAGCACACCACATCTTGGTACCCTCCTGAAGGTTTCGGTGAGTAATACGCAGGAGGTGCGACAATCGTTTGCATTTCTGTCACTGGTAATACCCATATATTTGTTAAATCAGGTATGGCTGGGTTGGCTTGAAGGTCATGAAAAGTTCTTCAATATCAACATTCAAAAGACCATCAGTAACTCTGCTATTGCTGGTTTTCCCGCATTGTTTTGTCTTTTTGATGCGTCGTTAAAATCCGCTATTCTTGGGTTAGTCGTAGGGCGAGTCATTTCATTTCTTATTACGCTGGTGATATGTCGTGAAATTATCATTAGCAGCGGCGTTAAGTTTTATAAAGAAACATTCTACCGTTTGGTAAAATTTGGCGGATGGCTGACCGTTAGCAATATTATTAGTCCACTAATGGTTTATTGCGATCGTTTTATTATTTCCAATCTTCTCGGGGCAAACAAAATAGCTTACTATACTGCACCTTCCGAGGGGGTAGGGCGGTTATTAAATATTCCGGCTGCACTGTCAAGAGCGTTGTTTCCTAAGCTTAGTTACGCTAAGACACTTGAAGAAAGAACAAAACTTGAAAAGCAAAGCTTTGTACTAATGACGGTTGCATGTTTACCGGTTGTTATTGTATGCCTTCTTCTTGCACAACAACTTATGACATTATGGATGGGGGCGGAACTCGGTGAACACTCAGCAAATATTCTGCGGGTGTTGATTATCGGATTCTATATGAACTCGATAGCGCAAATACCTTATTCCTCTATTCAAGCGTTAGGTCGTGCTAAAATCACCGCATTTATTCATATGTGCGAGATTGTGCCTTACTTACTGGCGCTTTATCTTTTAACCCTTCACTATGGTTTGCTGGGTACTGCGATTGCGTGGACGGCACGTATGACATTTGATGCTTTGGTATTGATCTATTTCTCACGAAAAATAGTAAAGCTAAAATATTAGGTTTGTTTTAGTTAAAGTCTCTGTGGCTCAGTTACTGATAGTCATAACAAAATATTTCCTACAAATGATGTTATCTGATTAAGACAATTTTGCATTGTTCAAGGCCAATGAATACTATGGGTAATAGGGTTGTTGACGTCATTCTCGCCACGCACAATGGCGAAAAATATATACAAGAACAAATTGAATCTATTCTGGGGCAAACACACATTGCACTAAGGCTAATTGTCACGGATGACGGTTCTACAGATTCCACTGTAGCTATTGTAAAGCGCATTGCTGCAACGGATGCGCGGGTTAGCCTGCATATTTGTCCTGATTCAACAGGTGTGGTAAGCAATTTTAATTATGGATTGCAATATAGCGATGCAGACTACATTTTGTTTAGCGATCAAGATGATGTGTGGGAAAATAATAAAATTGAAGTGATGCTTGCACGGATATGCGAAACTGAAAACGTCAATGGCACAATGAATCCGTGTCTCGGTTTTTCCAATCTGCATGTGGTAGACGAGCATTTACACACCATTCACCATGATTTTTACCGTTTTTCGCAGCTTACGCCTGAAAACAATCTTAATATAAATTATCTACTTTGGCGTTCGTCGGTATACGGTTGTACGACAATAATGAACCGGCTTTTATTGAATATGGCTGGTAACGTCCCCGCGAACATCGCTATGCACGATCACTGGTACGCTTTCCAGGCTGCGTTACATGGTAAAATATTTTACGTACCTCAGGCATTAATAAAATATCGTCAGCACTCAGCCAATGTTGTTGGTGCTCATCAGCGCGGTTTACTGGCTCGAATTAAAAGGTTCAGGAAGACCCTGAATGGAATCAAACGATCGGTGGTATCCGCTCGTCTTATGTATCTCATGTTCCATCATAAAGATGCACAAAGTCGAATCTCGTTAAAGGATAAGGTATTATTTATTAAAAATAACATCCTGCCTTACTATAAAGAGAGAATGACGTACACTATTATTTTTTCAATATTTTGGTTGATTCATGGATAAGTTAATTGTTCTTTCAGGTGTCAATATGGTTGAGGGCGGGATTTTGACCGTGTATCGCTCCATGATTGACACTTTTAGTAAAGTACATGGTGTTAAACTCATTTGTCTGGTTCATGATATTGCACTGTTTAATGACTATGTTGGCTTACCCAACGTTGAGTTTCGTGAGTACAAAGAAATTAAAACCAGCTGGTTTAAACGCATAAAATTTGAATATGTGACCAGCTATGCGTTAAGCAAAGAGCTTAAACCTGACGCATGGATTTCTTTGCACGATATGTCAGCTCGCGTGGCAGTCCCGAATCAGTTTGTTTATTGCCATAATCCATCACCTTTTTATCAGTCCAGCAGTGTTGATTTAAAGTATGACCGCACATTTTACTTATTTACTAAGTTCTATAAGTTTTTGTATGGTATTAATATTAAAGCGAACCGCTATGTGATTGTTCAGCAACAGTGGATTGCGCGCTATTTTCAGAAAACCTACGGCATTAATAACATTATGGTTGCGCGTCCGGTGGCTAATATCAGAAAAGACGATGAGCACAGGCGTACCACTGTAGAACCCGACAGCTTCAAAAGATTACTTTATCCTGCTTTTCCCCGTACTTTTAAGAATTTTTCTGTGCTGGTTGAAGCGATGGACCTTCTTAAGCAGCAACAGCGTGAGGTTTACAATCGGATCCAGATCCGACTGACGTTTGACAAGGGAATGACTAAATTTGGTGATTACATTATTGAAGAATGCGAAAGACGTCAGCTTGATAATATTTGCTTTATCGGCCTCCAGAGTAAACAGCGGTTGGATGAGATGTATCGTAACGAAACAGATGCCCTGATCTTTCCTTCTAAACTTGAGACATGGGGGTTGCCGCTTTCTGAAGCAAAGGCGTTCAATTTGCCGATCCTTTGCGCTGAATTACCCTATGCTCATGAGACATTAGGTGATTACGGTAAGGTTGCCTTTTTCCCACCGGATGATGTAACGCACCTGGCAGAAAAGTTAACAGCTCTCTGTGAAGGAAAAAATATTTTTAGTACAACAAGTTTTGTTGATGATCCGGCATATTTAGTTAGCCATAGCTGGGATGCTTTAGTAAAAAATATTCTTGATTCTCTGGAAACAAAATAATGAGTTCTCCTGTAAAAATAGGTATTGCTGTCGTAACTTATAATGGCGGAAAAATCTGGGAGCAGGCAGCGCACGCTATTCACCAGAATTGCCAGGCCGGTATTGATGTTGTCGTGATTGATTCTCAAAGCCGGGACAACACCCAGCAGGTTGCAAAACAATACGGTTTTGCTGTCCATGAGATCGCTCAGAGTGAATTTAATCACGGCGGTACACGAAATGTGGCAATGGACATTTTCCACGATAAAGACTACGTCGTGCTGCTTACACAGGATGCAATCCTGCACACGAGTGATGCCGTTACTACTCTGGTCAATTATATGATCGAGCACGATCTCAGTGCCGCCTATGGTAAACAGCTGCCGCATTTAGATGCCAACGCGGTGGCGGCGCATGCGCGTTACTTTAACTACGGCGATCGCTCACTGGTAAATCAGCGGCAGGACATTTCATTACGCGGTATTAAAACGGTCTTCATGTCGAACTCATTTTCAGCTTACAAGGTGGCTGATTTTCAGCGTATCGGCGGCTTTCCTGTTGATACTATCCTGTGTGAAGACATGTATTTTGCCGCCAGGGCACTCCAGCAAAATTTAAAAACGGGCTATTGCGCCGATGCTGCAGCTCGTCACTCACATAACTACTCTACGACTGAGGAGTTTAAACGCTATTTTGACATCGGTGTGTTTCATTATGATGAACCCTGGATTCAAAAAGAGTTCAACGGTGTTTCTTCAGAGGGTAGTAAATTCATTAAATCAGAAATAAGCTATTTAATTAAACACAATCCATTATT
This sequence comes from Superficieibacter electus, assembly GCF_002915575.1. Lineage (GTDB taxonomy): Bacteria > Pseudomonadota > Gammaproteobacteria > Enterobacterales > Enterobacteriaceae > Superficieibacter > Superficieibacter electus. Next base: position 118,350 of record NZ_PQGD01000001.1, on the reverse strand, counting down.
ATTGCCTAAAGCGTTTGCTAATAATGCTGCTAAATTACTTGGCTATAAACTTGGTTTGAAATATAAGTCTCTACCGTTCTCGCTCGTTAAGAAAATGAGTATGCACAGAAGGTACTGGGACAGTAGCGCTTACAACAGGTGAGTATAATGAGTAATAGCGTTCGTCATTTTATACCTAAATACCTTTTTGCATTAATGGATTTTGGTATCTATATTTCGTGTTTATTTGTGGCAATGTGGCTGACAAAGCAGTTTTTTGGTGGTGACCTTTCCCCATTTTTGCCGCAGGAAGATTATAATTTCCGCGTGCTTTCGCATTTTGCCCTGGGCTTTATTGCGGTAGCATGGTTTGGGATACGCTTACGACATTATACATACCGTAAGCCTTTCTGGAATGAACTTAAAGAGATACTACGTACCATTGTCATTTTTGCGATCATCGATTTGGCGATGGTGGCATTCTCAAAATGGCATTTTTCCCGTTATCTCTGGGTATTCACATGGAGCGGTATTTTTGTTTTCATACCCGTGGGCAGGAAACTTATCAAGCTGTTGCTCAACAAACTGGGCATGTGGAAGAAAAAAACCATCATTCTTGGCGGCGGTATCAATGCTTATGATGCTTATCAGGCATTAATGAGTGAAAAAAACCTGGGATATGATATTCAGTATTTTTATTCTGTTAATGGGCACGATGTCCCGATTAACGGAGACATTAAGGTACTGAGTTCCGAGGAAGAGATTTATCGCCTCAGAGATTATAAAAATATTCAGTACATACTTGCTTTCGATGAAAGCGATGCTCAGCAGCTGGAGATATGGCTTAAAAACCTGACTAAGAAAAAATGCCGTTCTATCTCCGTCATCCCGACTATTCGCGGCGTACCCCTGTACGGCACGGACATGGCATTTATTTTCAGTCACGAAGTCCTGTTATTACGCGTCAACAATAACCTGGCAAAACGCAGTTCCCGCTTTGTTAAACGCACGTTTGATATTGTGGTTTCCAGCCTGCTGCTTATCATGCTTTCGCCGCTGTTTATCTATCTTAGCCTGCAGGTGAAAAAAGATGGTGGCTATGCCATCTATGGCCATGAACGCGTAGGTCGCAAAGGCCGACTGTTTAAATGCCTTAAGTTTCGTTCAATGGTCATGAATTCTCAGGAGGTTTTGCAAAACTTACTGGAAAACGATCCGGTGGCACGGGCTGAGTGGGATAAAGACTTTAAGTTACGCGACGATCCACGTATTACTCCAATCGGTAAGTTTATCCGCCGTACCAGTCTTGATGAACTCCCGCAGCTGTTTAACGTCTTGAAAGGCGAGATGAGCCTGGTCGGGCCCAGACCGGTAATTGCCGAAGAACTGCTGCGCTATTGTGATGATGCGGACTACTACCGCATGGCTAAACCCGGTATGACCGGGCTGTGGCAGGTCAGCGGACGTAATGACGTTGATTATGAAAAACGCGTCTACTTTGATTCGTGGTACGTCAAGAACTGGTCTTTGTGGAACGATATCGTTATATTATTTAAAACTGTCGGCGTCGTTCTGAAACGTGACGGCGCATATTAAAAGTACGAAAGGAATGATGATGAACGTTATTGACACCAAAATCGCGGGTGTGAAAATTATCGAGCCCCGCGTTTTTGAAGATGCGCGCGGTTTTTTTCTGGAAACCTTTAATGCCCAGCGTTACAAGGAAATGCTGAATATCGATCTCGATTTTATTCAGGATAACCATTCTCGTTCCGTGAAGAACGTCCTGCGTGGTTTGCATCTCCAAACTAACAACCCACAGGGCAAGCTGGTCCGCGTAGTGCAGGGCGAAGTGCTGGACGTCGCGGTTGACATCCGCAAAGATTCCCCCACCTTTGGCGTATGGGAATCCGTCATTCTCAGCGAAAGCAACAAAAAGCAATTCTGGATCCCGCCGGGACTGGCGCACGGTTTTGTCGTTCTCTCCGATACCGTCGATTTCGAATACAAATGTACTAATTACTACGATCCGCAAAGTGAAAAATGCATCCTGTGGAATGATGCCGATCTGAATATCGACTGGCAGGTCACCAACCCTATTCTGTCTGAGAAAGATATGAAGGGAATGACTTTCAAAGAATACGTTGCTCAACTTTAAATAATTACGACATTAAGGCTCATTTGATGAAAATTCTGGTAACGGGTGGCGCGGGTTTTATTGGTTCTGCGGTGGTTCGTCATATTATTGAGAACACAACCGATCACGTTGTTAATGTTGATAAATTAACCTACGCCGGTAACCTTGAGTCACTGGAGAGCGTGGCAGAGAGTGAGCGCTACGCTTTTGAGAAAGCAGATATCTGTGATAAAGCAGCCATGGAGCGTATTTTTGCCGATCACCAGCCTGATCTGGTGATGCACCTGGCGGCCGAAAGTCACGTGGATCGCTCTATTACCGGGCCTGCTGATTTTATCGAAACCAACGTGGTCGGGACTTACACGCTGTTAGAAGCTGCGCGAGCTTACTGGAATCAACTGGATGCCGCACGCAAAGCGGCGTTTCGTTTCCATCATATCTCTACTGATGAAGTGTATGGTGATTTGCCGCATCCGGATGAGTGGACCGGCAATGAACCACTGCCGCTGTTTACCGAAACGACAGCTTACGCGCCGAGCAGCCCGTATTCTGCATCCAAAGCCTCCAGCGACCACCTGGTTCGCGCCTGGAAACGTACTTACGGTTTGCCAACTATTGTGACCAACTGCTCTAACAATTATGGCCCGTTCCACTTTCCGGAAAAACTGATCCCACTGGTGATCCTGAACGCGCTGGAAGGTAAGCCGCTGCCGATTTATGGTAAAGGCGATCAGATCCGCGACTGGCTGTACGTTGAAGATCACGCTCGCGCGCTTTATTGCGTACTGACCCGGGGCAAGCCGGGTGAGACGTATAATATCGGCGGCCATAACGAGAAGAAAAATATCGAAGTGGTGCATACCATTTGCGATCTGCTCAACGAATTGGCTCCATCCGCAACGTCGTATCGCGATCTCATTACCTGGGTGGCTGACCGTCCGGGCCACGATCGCCGTTATGCGATTGATGCCGATAAAATTCAGCGTGAACTTAACTGGTCACCGCAGGAAAGTTTTGAAACCGGCATCCGCAAAACGGTGCAATGGTATCTGGATAATCAGGCGTGGGTGAATAACGTGAAAAGTGGTGCCTATGCCAACTGGATCGATCAGAACTATAAGGATCGCGCGTAATGAATATTTTGTTATTCGGTAAGAGTGGTCAGGTAGGTTGGGAACTGCAGCGTGCGTTAGCGCCGCTGGGAAACCTGACGGCGCTGGATTTTAACTCTACGGATTTTTGCGGCGATTTTACCAAACCGGAAGGTGTAGCGGAAACCGTGCGCCGTTTACGCCCGGACGTGATCGTTAACGCGGCGGCGCATACCGCTGTGGATAAAGCGGAATCCGAGCCAGATCTGGCGTACCTGCTGAATGCGCAGAGCGTGGAAGCTATCGCCCGTGAAGCACAGAAGCTGGGTGCCTGGGTTGTTCACTACTCTACCGATTACGTTTTCCCTGGTGATGGTGAAACGCCGTGGAAAGAGACAGATGCGACCGGACCACTTAACGTCTATGGTGAGACAAAGCTTGCTGGTGAGCAGGCATTGCAGCAGCATTGCGATAAACATCTTATTCTCCGCACCAGTTGGGTTTATGCCGGTAAGGGAAATAACTTTGCCAAAACAATGCTGAATCTGGCGAAAACCCGCGACACGCTTTCTATTATCAGCGATCAATATGGTGCGCCGACCGGGGCAGAGCTGCTGGCTGACTGTACCGCTCATGCTATTCGTACCGCACTGGTTAAGCCTGACATCGCCGGGCTGTATCATCTTGTCGCCTCCGGTATTACCACCTGGGCTGACTATGCTGAGCTGGTTTTTGCAAAGGCGCGTGAGGCAGGTATTGAGCTTGCCGTTCAGGAAGTGAAGAAAGTGCCGACCAGCGCTTATCCGACCCCGGCTCGTCGCCCGAATAACTCCCGCTTGTCGACAGAAAAATTCCAGAGCACGTTTAATCTCCAGTTGCCGCAGTGGCAGGCTGGCGTTGAACGAATGCTGGCGGAACTGTTCACAGCTGCGCTTTAATACAAGAACAACAGAGATAAAACAATGACAACTCGTAAAGGTATTATTCTGGCTGGTGGCTCGGGCACGCGTCTTTACCCGGTCACTATGGCGGTGAGTAAACAATTGCTGCCAATTTATGACAAACCGATGATTTACTATCCACTGACCACCCTGATGCTCGCCGGTATTCGCGATATTCTGATTATCAGTACGCCGCAGGATACGCCGCGTTTTGAGCAGTTGCTCGGCGATGGCAGCCAGTGGGGCCTCAACCTGCAATATAAAGTGCAGGAAAGTCCGGACGGCCTTGCCCAGGCTTTCATTATTGGTGAGGAGTTTATCGGTAACGATAGCTGCGCTCTGGTACTGGGTGACAATATTTTCTACGGTCACGACCTGCCTAAATTGCTTTCTAATGCCGTGAACCAACCGTCTGGCGCAACCGTATTTGCATATCATGTCAACGATCCGGAGCGCTACGGCGTGGCGGAGTTTGATGAAAATGGTAAGGCTATTTCACTGGAAGAGAAGCCAGTCAAACCGAAGAGCAATTATGCTGTTACTGGTCTGTATTTCTATGACAACGAAGTTGTCTCTCTCGCAAAAAATCTGAAGCCGTCAGCGCGCGGTGAGCTTGAGATCACTGATATCAACCAGCTTTATCTGGAGCAGGGTAAGCTTTCCGTCGAGATGATGGGGCGTGGCTATGCCTGGCTGGATACGGGTACGCACCAGAGCCTGATCGAGGCCAGCAACTTTATTGCGACTATCGAAGAACGTCAGGGCCTGAAAGTAGCGTGCCCGGAAGAAATTGCTTACCGCAAGGGGTTTATTAACGCTGAACAGGTTCACAAACTGGCGGAACCGCTGGCGAAAAATAACTATGGTAAGTACCTTATCAAATTAGTGGCTACTAATTAATTTCTCAACAGCCTGGATATTTTCAGGCTGTTGTTATTACCTTCCTTTGCAGGATATATCACGTAGTAATATTTACGTTCCGATCAGTTTGAATGATTATTTCCATTTAAGGTTAATATGAATCAGTCCAGTACGCGTTACGTTAATCGCACAAAAAAGCGCCAGCAGGTTAATTTAATAGACCTTCTGGTGCAGCTTTGGCATGGTAAAAAAACAATTGCCATCTGGGTTATTATCGGCATTGTCTTATCGGTGGGTTATATTTTTATTGCGAAGGAGAAATGGACCTCTACGTCAATTATTACGGCACCTGATGCTGGTCAAATCAATGCTTATAGCAATGCAATGAATATCATGTACGGACCTGCTGCCCCAGGTCTGGCCAACATTCAGCAGGACTTTATTCAGCGCTTTAATGCTGCGTTCTCAGCACTTGCCGAGACGGTTAACGATCGGGAAGATAAAAAAATTATTGATATCGTACCGGCCGTGAAAGATCAGGGACTCCCAATAAAAGTATCTTATGTTGATCAGGGACCAGCACTGGCGCAGAGAATGTTAGCTGAGACTATTCAACAGGTCGATGATGAAGTAGCGAAAGAGCTACGCGCCGATCTCCAGATGAATATTAAAGCTCGTTCAGCAGAGCTACAACAAACCTCAACCCGCCAGGAGACTATTGCTAAGGAGCAAAAGGATCAGCGGATGGCGCAAATTAATCAGGCGCTTACCGTGGCGAATCAGGCGAATATTAAATTGCCTCAGGCACAACAAGCTGAACAAGTTTCTCAGGATACAATGTTCTTGCTCGGTAGCGATGCGTTAGCTTCTATGGTTAAAAACGAAGAGTCGCGCCCGTTAGCACTGTCAGATGATTATTATGCGACTCGTCAGACGTTGATGGCAATCAATACGCTTAAGATTGATGATTCTGAATTGCATTCTTATCGTTACGTTATGAAGCCAAAATTGCCGGTGCGCCGCGACAGTCCGAAACGTGCTTTAACAGTAGCTATTGGCTTATTCCTGGGGCTGATGATCGGTGCTGGTGTTGTATTAACCCGTAATGCATTGCGTGATTATAAAGCAAATGTATGACAGGCAGTAAGATTCCTGGTAAGTATTGCAATCATTTTATTGATGCTTGCCGGACCAGCCATTACACTACCAGGGAGGGTGGTGTAACGTATATTGTTTTCTGGCAGATACAGTTTTAACGACGTATCTTATGCCGGTAAATATTCTAATGACATTAACTATTTTCGTATAATATGACAGCACTCTTATTGTTTTTAATGCAAACAAATTCGCTGTTGATTAGTGGTCTGGAAGTGATAGACGACCGAACAGGAATGTTATTAAGAGCCACTATTGGTATAATTATAGTTATTTATTATATCAAAAACCTTGATATAGAGTTAAATCTGATCGTCGGTAGCGTGGTACTTGCCGTTTTTTTCCTCTTTAACTTTAACCAATCCTGTATCAACCTGATTTTTACACTATGGTTTATTTATCTGTTAAGGCGTAAAGGCGCGGTTAAAAGTATTGAAGTTGTTTATTATTCAACATTAATGTTTTCGCTGCTTTTCACCGCGTTAGTCATCAAAGGCATCATCCATCCCGATATCGTCTATATCCCTGAGACTGGACGCTATAGAAATAATATGGGCTTCTGGTCGGCAAACTATCCGGGGATGATTGCTTATTCCTGCTTTATGACTCTGTTTGCCTGTAAAGGATATCTTTCTGGTAGAATACCTTCCGTTATTCGCTGGTTTACTAATATACTTCTGGTATTCTTCATCTGTGTACCTTTCCTGGCAGATTCCCGTACGCCGGGTTATGCGATGATTGTTTCATTAATTTTTTACGTCGCCATTTCTATTGGCTTGTTTCGCTATTTGGTGGTTTTCTACTTGCCCCTGGTGCCTGTCACTTTACTGGCGATATCCTTGTTTTTGCCGTGGGATTACCATGGTGGCGATTTAGATTATATGTTGAGTGGAAGATTAAGTTATTTTTATGATTATCTTAGCTCGCTTAATTCCTACAATTATGTATTTGGATCGGCGCTTCCGGATTATGCTCTCGATAACTCCTATCTGATACTAATGAGTGCGCTCGGCTTATTTTTTATCATTCCTTTTACCTGGATGCTTTACCAGGCCATCCTCAATAACCCTAATAAGTACTTTATCGTGCTGGTCTTTTCGCTGATCTGTTATGGATTTACAGAGGCGATCATGGCAAGGGCAGAAACGAGCGTCGTTATCATTTTTTATCTGCTGATGTTTATCAAAACCAATGGCATTGAGTTTGATAAAACCGGTAGTCTAAGAAAGCATATCGATCTGTTTTATCGTAAACGTTACTTTTATACGCAAATGAATCGGTAAAACACTGGCGGTCAACATACGTTATGTTGACCGCTGTATTTTTTACTGATGCCTTCCCCGCAAATTCTCAATCACCGCCGTCAAATCCAGCTCCTGATCCTGCAGCAGCACCAGCAGGTGATACATCAAATCCGACGCCTCGTTAGTCAGCTCAAAGCGGTCATGCACCGTGGCAGCCAGCGCGGTTTCCACGCCTTCTTCTCCCACCTTCTGCGCAATACGCTTAGTCCCGCTGGCGTACAGTTTTGCCGTATAGGAACTCACAGGATCGGCGGTCTTTCTCTCGGCCAGCAACTGCTCAAGCTGATACAGAAACAGCCATTGATGGCTGGCCTTGCCGAAGCAGCTGGAGGTGCCTTTATGGCAGGTCGGCCCGATGGGGTTCACCAGCGCCAGCAGGGTGTCGTTATCGCAATCCGGCGTAATGCTCACCACCTTTAAAAAATGACCGGAGGTTTCGCCCTTGGTCCATAAGCGCTGCTTTGTGCGGGAGTAAAAGGTGACCTTGCCGCTTTCTTCGGTCTTTGCCAGTGCATCCTGGTTCATATAGCCCAGCATTAACACCTCGCCGGACACCGCGTGCTGTACCACCACCGGCAGCAGCCCGTCGGTTTTTTCCCAGTCCAGCGCTGCGCGTTGTTCCTCAGTTAACATACTCGTATCTCCACGCCCTGTGTCACCAGAAACGCTTTTAATTCACCAATATTAATGATCTGTTTGTGGAAGACGGACGCGGCCAGCGCGCCATCGACGTCGGCATCACGGAAGGCTTCATGGAAGTGTTCCATCGTACCCGCGCCGCCGGAGGCGATCAGTGGCACGCGGCAGACGTCACGCACCTTCTTCAGCTGTTCAAGATCGTAACCGTTACGTACGCCGTCCTGATTCATCATGTTCAGCACGATTTCGCCCGCGCCGCGCGTTTGCACTTCCTGCACCCAGTCGAGGGTCTCCCACTGGGTCATGCGGGTGCGGCTTTCGTCGCCGGTATACTGATTCACATGGTACTTGCCGGTTTTTTCATCACGCCAGGTATCAATGCCAACCACAATACACTGCACGCCAAAGCGATCCGCCAGCCGGGTAATCAATTCCGGGTCGGCCAGGGCAGGGGAGTTAATGGAAATCTTATCCGCGCCGAAGGAGAGGATCTGCGCCGCGTCTTCGGGGGATTTAATCCCGCCCGCCACGCAAAAGGGGATATCAATCACTTCTGCGACTCGGGAGACCCAGCTTTTATCGACCACGCGCCCGTCGCTGGAGGCGGTAATGTCATAGAAAACCAGTTCATCCGCGCCTTCTGCCGCATAGCGCTGGGCCAGCGGCACGATATCGCCAATGATCTCATGGTTGCGAAACTGTACGCCTTTCACCACCTGACCATCGCGCACGTCAAGACAGGGGATTATCCGTTTTGCCAGCATTTGATGGCCTCCTTCACGGTAAATTTATCTTCCAGCAGCGCGCGTCCGACAATCACGCCGCGCACGCCGGTGCCGCGTAATGCGGCAATATCGTTAAGATCGCCAATGCCGCCGGAGGACTGAAATGCCACCTGCGGATAGCGGCTGCAAATTTCCTCATACAGCGAGACGTTGGAGCCTGCCAGCGTACCGTCGCGGGAGATATCAGTACACAAGACGTGTTTTAACCCCATCGGCAGATAGGTTTCCACCAGCGCTTCAAGGGAGACGCCGGAATCTTCCTGCCAGCCGCTCACCGCCACCTGTTTGTTACCCTGCTCATTAATACGAACATCCAGCGCCAGCACCAGCGCGTCCGCGCCAAAGCGTTCAAACCAGCCTTTGACGATCTCCGGCGATTTGACTGCCGTGGAGCCAACCACTACGCGGGCGACGCCCGCCGCCAGTAGCGCTGCCACGTCTTCTTCGCTTCGCACGCCGCCGCCGACCTGCACCGGGACAGTGACGCCCGCGACCAGCGTTTTGAACAGCGAAATCTGGCGCATCGACGGATCTTTCGCCCCGGTCAAATCCACCAGATGCAGGACCTCAGCACCTTGCGTGGCATAATCCTGTAGCCGGGGCAGCGGGTCGCTACCGTAATCACGCTGCTGCGCGTAGTCGCCCTGATGTAGTCGCACAACCGTGCCGTCAATTAAATCCAAAGCCGGAATGATCATCACATCTCCAGGAAATTTTTCAGCAGTTGCGCACCCGCCGCACCGGAGCGCTCCGGATGAAATTGCACGCCGTAGAAGTTATCTTTTTGAATGGCGGCAGTAAACGGCTCACCGTAGTGGCACTGGGCTATAGTCCAGGTATTCACCGGCATGGCGTAGCTGTGTACGAAATAGAACCATTCCCCGTCTTCAATGCCGCGAAATAAACGATTGCCCGCCTGCGGATAAATCTGGTTCCAGCCCATGTGCGGCAGCGGCAGACCGAAATCGGTCATCTTCGGCACGTCCTGATCGATGATATTCAGCAGTTCGACGCCGTTATTCTCTTCGCTGCGGCTGCCGAGCAACTGCATACCCAGGCAAATCCCCAGCACCGGCTGGGTACAGGTTCTGATCAGGTCGTACAGCTCACGCTCGCGGATTTGATCCATCGCCGCCTGCGCGGTGCCGACGCCCGGCAGGAACAGTTTGTCGGCACGAAGCACCACATCCGGATCGCGGCTGACCACCGGCTCATAGCCGTGGCGCAGTATCGCGGACTTAACCGAATTCAGGTTGGCACAGCCGGTATCCAGAATCGCGACGTTCATTACAGCACCCCTTTAGAGGAGGGAAGAGTATCGCCTTCAACGCGGATCGCCTGACGCAGTGTTCGGCCAAAGGCTTTAAACAGGCTCTCGACACGATGGTGATCGTTTTTGCCCTTGGTTTTCAGGTGCAGGGTCACGCCCATGGTATAGGAGAGTGAGCGGAAGAAGTGCTCGACCATCTCAGTGCTTAAATCACCCACGCGCTGATAGGTAAACTCGGCGCGATACTCCAGATGTGGACGACCGGAAATATCCAGCGCGCAGCGGGCCAGGCATTCATCCATTGGCAAAACAAAACCAAAGCGGTTAATGCCGCGCTTGTCGCCGAGCGCCAGTTTCAGCGCTTCGCCGAGCGCCAGACCGGTATCTTCGACGGTATGGTGATCGTCGATGTATAAATCACCTTTCACCTGCACTTCCATGCGAAAGCCGCCGTGGGTGGCGATTTGATCGAGCATATGGTCGAAAAAGCCGACGCCCGTGTTCATTTTGCTGCCGCCTTCGCGGTCCAGCCAGACTTTAACGTCGATCTGCGTCTCTTTGGTGTTGCGTTCAACGTGCGCATAGCGGTCGCGGCGGGTGAGCTGTTCGCTAATCGCCGGCCAGTTCAGGGTGTCGCGGTTATAAAGCAGCCCGGTAATGCCCATGTTATCCGCCAGCTGAATGTCGGTCGCGCGATCGCCAATCACATAACTTTGCGCCTTATCCATCACGCCATCCGCCAGCCAGGCTTCCACCAGCCGGGTTTTCGGCTTGCGGCAGTCACAGTTATCGGCAGGCAGGTGCGGACAAATCAGCACCTCTTCAAACTGAACGCCCTGCGAAGAGAAAATCTGCATCATCAGATTATGCGGGCCGTCAAAGTCGGCCTGCGGCAGGCTGTCAGTTCCCAGCCCGTCCTGATTGGTGATCATCACCAGCTTAAATCCGGCTTTCTGGAGTGTTAACAGCGCCGGGATTGCCTCTGGCTCGAAGGCCAGTTTGTCGAAACGATCGACCTGAAAATCGCTGGGTGGCTCGGCAATCAGCGTTCCATCGCGATCGATAAACAGATACTTCTGTGTCATACCTTCTCCGCACTTAAGGCGTCAATGACGCGCTGAGACTCTTCCCGGGTGCCGACCGTAATACGCAGGCAGCCGCTTAAAGAGGGTTGTTTATTCTGATCCCGTAAGATAATGCCCTGATCCCACAAAGATTTAAATACCGCACTCGATGCGGTGATCCTCACCAGAATATAGTTGGTTTCTGACGGGAATACCTGCTCCACACAGGGGATATTTTGCAGCGCCTCAACCAGGCGCTGACGCTCATCAAGGATTTGCTGTACGCGCTCGCGCATGGCGAGGATACCCGGCGTGCTGAGCGCCTGGGCTGCGATATCCGCCACCGGCGTAGAAAGCGGGTAGGGGGCGATCACTTTCATCAGCAGGTTAATCACCTCTTCATTCGCCAGCGTAAAGCCGCAGCGCAGCCCGGCCAGCGCAAAGGCTTTCGACAGGGTGCGCAAAATAACCAGGTGCGGATATTCGCTCAGCCAGCCAACCAGCGAAGCCTGCGGGCAAAACTCAATATAGGCTTCGTCGGCGACGACAATTGCCTTGCCGCGCGTCATCTCCAGCAGCACGCGCAGATCCTGTGGATTAATAATTTGTCCGGTCGGGTTGTTGGGGCTACACACGTAAATCACTTTCACGCCGTCCAGCGTGTCGGCGATGCCCTGGAGATCCAGTTGCCAGTCTTCCAGTGCCGGAACAGTGCGATATTCCACGCCGATGGTCTCGGCGCTGACGCTGTACATGCCATAGGTCGGTGGGCAGAACAGCACCGCGTCCTGACCCGGTTCGCAAAACGCGCGGATCAGCAGTTCAATGCCTTCATCCGCCCCGCGGCTGACCAGCACCTGTTGTGGTGTGACGCTAGCATAACGCGCGTAGTTTTCAATCACCGCTTTCGGCTGACATTCCGGGTAACGGTTTAACGTCTGCGCGGTCAACTGGAACTCCACCGCTTGCGGATATTCATTGGCGTTCAGCCAGACGTCCCCTTTACCGCCAAGGCGGCGGGCGGACTGATAAGGAACCAGTTCACGGACGTTAGCGCGGGCTAATTCTTCAATGCTCATGCTTCTTGCTCCTTCAGCGCGTTCATGCGCAACGTGACGGCGTTTTTATGCGCGGTCAGCCTTTCAGCCGCCGCCAGCGTTTCAATGGTCGACGCCAGCGCCGCAAAGCCTTCGCGCGACAGCTCCTGGACGGTCATCCGCTTCTGAAAATCAGCCAGCCCGAGGCTTGAGCAGGTGCGGGTATAACCGTAAGTCGGTAATACGTGGTTGGTGCCGGAGGCGTAATCACCGGCGGATTCCGGCGACCAGTCGCCAAGGAAAACCGATCCCGCACTGGTGATGCTGTCGACCAGATCGCGGGCGTTGCGGGTCTGAATAATCAGGTGCTCCGGGCCGTACTGGTTGGAGATGGCGACGCACTGGGCTAAATCCTGTGCCACGATCAGGCGGCTGGCGGAGAGTGCCTGACGCGCAGTGTCTGCACGTGGCAGGGTGGTAAGCTGACGTTCAACGGCCTGCGCCACGCGACTCGCCATGTCGGCGTCCGGCGTCAGCAGGATCACCTGTGAGTCCGGGCCGTGTTCGGCCTGTGAAAGCAGGTCGGAGGCGACGAAATCCGGGGTTGCGCCGCTGTCGGCAATCACCAGCACCTCAGAGGGGCCGGCAGGCATATCGATGGCCGCGCCGTCCAGACGCTGACTGACCTGGCGTTTGGCCTCGGTGACAAACGCGTTACCGGGACCAAAAATTTTATCCACTTTGGGCACGGATTCGGTGCCGAACGCCAGCGCCGCGATGGCCTGCGCGCCGCCCACGTTGAAGATGTTCTGGACACCGCACAGTTGAGCGGCATAGAGAATTTCGTCGGCGATCGGCGGCGGCGAGCACAGTATGACGTTATGACATCCCGCGATGCGTGCCGGGGTCGCCAGCATCAGCACGGTAGAGAACAGCGGCGCTGAACCGCCGGGAATGTACAGGCCCACGGAATCTACCGGGCGAGTGACCTGCTGACAGCGCACGCCGGGCTGCGTTTCGACATCCACGGGCGGCAGGATCTGTGCATTGTGGAAGGTGGTGATGTTCTTCACCGCTACCGCCATCGCCTGTTTGATGTCATCACCCAGACGCGCGCTGGCGTCGGCGATGTCCTGCGCGGTCACTTTCAGCGCGTTGACGTCGGTTTTATCGAATCTGGCGCTGTACTCGCGTAGCGCGGCGTCGCCCCGGGTTTTAACGTTGTCGAGGATTTCCACTACCGTGCGGGTAATGCTGTCGGAGGCGGAAATCGCCGGGCGCATCAGCAGTTCACGCTGCTGCTGCGGGGTACTGCTGTTCCAGTCGATGATGGTGTTAAAGCTCATATGATTACCCTGTCTGTTTGTGCTGAACGCCAGTCTTTGCGCCTGCCTGCCGGGTGGCGCTACGCTTACCCGGCCTACGGATGGATATCCGACTTTGCGGCTGCCTGCCGGGTGGCGCTGCGCTTACCCGGCCTACGGATGAATATCCGTTTTTGCGCCTGCCTGCCGGGTGGCGCTACGCTTACCCGGCCTGTGGATGGATATACGTCTTTGCGCCTGCCTGCCGGGTGGCGCTACGCTTACCCGGCCTACGGATGGATATCCGACTATGCGGCTGTTTGCCGGGTGGCGCTTTGCTTACCCGGCCTGTGGATGGATATCCGTCTTTGCGCCTGCCTGCCGGGTGACGCTGCGCTTATCCGGCCTGTGGATGGATATCCGACTTTGCGGCTGTTTGCCGGTTTGTATGGACTACCGTTTTGCCTGCCTGTTGTAGGCCCGGTAAGCGCAGCGCCACCGGGCAGGTTTGCCGACGCCGCTTATTCCATCATCTTCTCAATCGGCAGCACCAGAATCGAACCAGCCCCCAGCGCCTTCAGTTTTTCCATCGTCTCCCAGAACAGGGTTTCGCTACTCACCATGTGCATCGCCACGCGCTGCTGATCGCCCGCCAGCGGCAGAATGGTCGGACGTTCCGCACCGGGTAGCAGGGCGACCACTTCTTCCAGACGCTCGGTTGGCGCATGCATCATGATGTATTTCGATTCACGCGCCTGGATCACGCCCTGAATTCGGGTCAGCAGTTTGTCAATCAACTGTTGTTTGCTGTCGTCCATCTCGCCGTCGCGCTGGATCAAACAGGCTTTCGAGCGGTAAATCACCTCGACTTCACGCAGGCCGTTTGCTTCAAGCGTCGCGCCGGTTGAGACCAGATCGCAAATCGCATCCGCCAGACCAGCGCGGGGAGCCACTTCAACCGAGCCGTTCAGCAGACAGGATTTAAAGGCGATGCCTTTCTGGTCGAGATAACGCTTCAGCAGGTGCGGATACGAGGTCGCAATACGTTTGCCGTTCAGCATCGCCGGGCCGTCCCAGGCTTCATCGGCCGGGGTCGCTAGCGACAGGCGGCAGCCGCCAAAATCCAGGCGTCGCAGGGTAAAGTAACGCGGATCTTCGCCCTGCGCGCGGCGGGTCAGTAGCTCTTCTTCCAGAACGTTCTCACCGATAATACCGAGGTCCACCACGCCATCCATCACCAGCCCCGGAATATCGTCATCACGCACGCGCAGAATATCGATGGGCATATTTTCCGCCAGCGCAATCAGACGCTGAGTGTGCAGGTTAATTTTAATGCCGCTGCGGGCCAGTAATTCGCGTGAATCATCGCTGAGACGGCCTGACTTCTGAATAGCTATGCGTAAACGGGTGTTATCTAACATTCTGTGGTCCTCATTATCCTGTCTGAATTCTGTCCAAAAAAAAGCCCCCGGAAGGCGATCTTCCGGGGGCTTTTTCTTGCGTTCATGCACCACTGGAAGATCTGAATGTCTTCCAGCACACATCGCCTGAAAGACTAGTCAGGATGATGGTGATGATGGTGGTGTTTAAATTGAACGCTGATCATAGTAATTCCGATGAATGCTTATTCATGTGTTGCTTTAAACCTAAACTACTTCACCTGAGAATGGCAAGCCCTTTTTTTCAACTTTAACGCATTTCATATTCATCCGCTGAATTGTCAGTTCCGTCAGGGTGGCGTAGCCTTATAAAAACCGCTTACGTTAAGGAGAGAAGCCGTGAAAAAGATCGCAATTGTCGGTTTAGGATGGCTGGGGATGCCGCTGGCGCTTTCACTCACGGTGCGAGGATGGCAGATCGCTGGCAGTAAAACCACGCCCGATGGGGTTGAGGCCGCGCGGATGTGCGGGATCGACAGTTATCTGCTGCGTCTGGAGCCGGAACTGGTCTGCGAGACTGACGATCTGGAAGCGTTAATGAACGTTGACGCGCTGGTGATCACGCTGCCAGCACGGCGCAGTGGACCGGGGGAAGATTTTTATTTCCAGGCGGTACAGGAGATCGTTGACAGCGCGCTGGCATATCAGGTGAAGCGCATTATTTTTACCAGCTCCACATCAGTCTACGGTAACGCCCAGGGATTAATGAAGGAAAATGCACCGCGCGAACCCGTCACCGCCAGCGGGCGGGTGCTGAAAGAGCTGGAGGACTGGCTGCATCATCTGCCGGGTACCTCGGTTGATATCCTTCGTCTTGCCGGGTTAGTGGGGCCGGGGCGGCATCCAGGACGTTTCTTTGCCGGGAAAACCGCGCCAGACGGGCAGCAGGGCGTAAACCTTGTGCATCTGGAAGACGTGGTCGCCGCCATTACCTTACTGCTCCAGACACCTAAAGGCGGGCATATATATAATATCTGCGCGCCGCAGCACCCGTCCCGTGCGGTGTTTTATCCGCAAATGGCCCGTGAACTGGGACTGGAGCCGCCAGTGTTTACCCCGGGGCCTGAGGAGAATAAAGGAAAACTGATTGATGGAAGCCGCATTTGCCACGAGCTGGGCTTTGACTATCAGTTCCCCGATCCGCTGATCATGCCGATGGAATAGAGTGTTTTTAGCAAATAGTGCTATTAATACTTCTAATAATGTAGTGAGGGCTTAAAAATCAGCCAGTTAATTAACGTTAATGGATGATCTGCCTCACATTCTCTTGTCATCGCGCCTTAAGTTGGGGCAAAATACGCCGCCTGCAAAAAATGAAACTAACCGACGTTAAACGCGTCGGTTATTTTTTTGCATAAAGACACTCATTCAATACCAAGAGGCCGGGCTTCGTTCCGGATAGATATTTACTAAAAACCGACAGTTGTTGTCGCTGAGGAATCCTGAAAATGGGGCAATTTTTTGTTTACGCGACGGCATTCGCCGAAAAGGGGAATGACCATGTCGCATAACGTTACTCCAAACACCTCTCGCGTGGAATTGCGTAAAACGCTTACGCTGATTCCGGTTGTTATGATGGGTCTTGCCTATATGCAGCCGATGACGCTGTTCGATACGTTCGGCATTGTCTCTGGTTTGACGGATGGTCATGTGGCGACGGCGTATGCCTTCGCGCTGGTGGCGATCCTCTTTACGGCGCTGAGCTACGGTAAACTAGTTCGTCGTTTCCCGTCCGCTGGCTCTGCCTATACTTATGCCCAGAAATCCATTAGCCCGGTCGTAGGCTTTATGGTCGGCTGGTCGTCGCTGCTGGACTATCTGTTCATGCCGATGATCAACATTCTGCTGGCAAAAATCTATTTTGAAGCGCTGGTGCCCTCCGTGCCGTCGTGGATTTTCGTTGTCGCGCTGGTGGCCTTTATGACCATCTCTAACCTGCGCAGCATCAAAACCGTTGCTAACTTCAATACCCTGATTGTGATCCTGCAAATGGGCATCGTGGCGGTGATTGTCGGGCTTATCATTTATGGCGTTGATCACGGCGAAGGCGCGGGTACCCTGACCAGCACCCGTCCGTTCTGGTCTGAAGGCGCGCACGTGGTGCCGATGATCACCGGGGCGACCATTCTGTGCTTCTCGTTCCTGGGCTTTGACGGTATTTCTTCGCTCTCAGAAGAGACCAAAGACGCCGAGCGCGTGATCCCGAAAGCGATTTTCCTTACCGCGCTGATTGGCGGGCTGGTGTTTATCGTTGCGTCATACTTCCTGCAACTCTATTTCCCGGACATCTCGCGCTTTAAAGATCCGGATGCGTCGCAGCCTGAAATCATGCTGTACGTGGCAGGGAAAACCTTCCAGTGGGGCGTGCTGATTTTCTCCAGCGTCACCGTACTGGCTTCCGGGATGGCGGCGCACGCGGGCGTGTCTCGTCTGATGTACGTGATGGGTCGTGACGGCGTGTTCCCGAGCCGTTTCTTTGGCTATGTGCACCCGAAATGGCGTACCCCGGCATGGAACGTGCTGCTGGTGGGGGCCATTGCCCTGCTGGCGATTAAATTCGACCTGGTGACGGCTACCGCGCTGATTAACTTTGGTGCGCTGGTCGCTTTTACCTTCGTTAACCTGTCGGTGATTTCCCAGTTCTGGATACGTGAAAAGCGTAATAAAACGCTGAAAGACCACGTTAACTATCTGGTTCTGCCGGTCTGTGGCGCGCTGACCGTGGGCGCACTGTGGGTCAACCTTGAAGAAAGCTCGATGATCCTTGGCCTGATTTGGGGCGCAGTGGGTCTGGTTTACCTGGCCTGCGTTACGCGTGTGTTCCGCAGCCCCGTACCGCAGTACGAAGATGTTGCCTGATCATTAGGCGTAGTGCCGGGTGACGGCTTTGCCTGACCCGGCCAACGGACGCCATGACCGTAGGCCCGTGCAAGCAGCGCAGCCGGGCAAGGCGGCACAATTCCCCGAAACCGGAGATCTCGTTCTCCGGTTTTTTTATGTCTTATAACTCATGGTTATGGTTTAGAGGCTTTGGTTATTGGTTTGCACCGGACAGGTCAGGAATAATTTACCGACTGATATCTTCCGGATAACTCACCCCTTATGCTACAGATGATTTTAAGCGGCCTGGTTTGCGGCGCGCTATTAGGATTTGTGATGCAGCGCGGTCGTTTTTGCCTGACCGGCGGCTTTCGCGACATGTATATTGCCAAAAACAACCGCATGTTTTATGCCCTGCTGATTGCCATCTCTGTTCAGAGCGTAGGCGTTTTTGCTCTTATTCAGATGGGCGTTCTGCACTATGACGCGGGCGCATTCCCGTGGCTCGGCACGGTGATCGGCGGGTTTATTTTCGGCCTCGGTATCGTCTACGCGGGCGGCTGCGCCACCGGGACCTGGTATCGCGCGGGCGAAGGGCTCATCGGCAGCTGGATTGCGCTGTTCACCTATATGCTGATGAGTGCGGTGATGCGCTCTGCGCATGCCGCCGGGCTGAACCAGTTCCTCAAAAGCCAGAGCACCGCGCATAACTCGATTGCTGAAACGCTGAACATCTCCGTCTGGCCGTTGATTGCGCTCCTGCTGGTGATTACCGCGTGGCTGGTAGTAAAAGAGCTGCGTAAACCAAAGCTGAACGTAGCGACCCTGCCGCCGCGCCGCACGGGACTGGCGCACCTGCTGTTTGAAAAACGCTGGCATCCGTTCTTCACCGCGACCCTGATCGGGCTGATTGCGCTACTGGCGTGGCCGCGCAGCGAAGCGGCCGGGCGCATGTTCGGCCTCGGCATCACTTCGCCGACGGCCAATATTTTGCAGTTCCTGGTGGCGGGCGACAGTAAATTCCTTAACTGGGGGGTATTCCTGGTGCTGGGGATTTTCCTCGGATCGTTCATCGCCGCGAAGGCCAGCCGCGAGTTTCGCGTGCGTGCTGCTGACGTGGGCACCACGCTGCGCAGCGCGTCCGGCGGCGTGTTAATGGGAGTGGGTGCCAGCATGGCGGGTGGCTGCTCAATTGGCAACGGGCTGGTCATGACCGCCATGCTCACCTGGCAGGGCTGGATTGGCCTGATATTTATGATCCTTGGCGTCTGGACCGCGTCCTGGTTCCTGTATGTTCGTCCGCAACGTAAAGCGAAGCTTGCCGCTGCGGCAGCGTAATGATTGACTGGTGTATTTATGGCTATTAAAAAACTGGACGTTGTCACTCAGGTTTGCCCGTTCCCGCTGATTGAAGCGAAAGCCGCACTGGCAGAAATGCACAGCGGTGATGAACTGGTGATCGACTTCGACTGCACGCAGGCGACAGAGGCAATCCCGCAGTGGGCCGCAGAAGAAGGGCACAGCATCACCGACTATCAGCAGGTCGGCGATGCGGCGTGGTCCATTACCGTCAAAAAAGCCTGAGGTTGAGTGAGGCAGGAGGCGGCTTACACCGTCTCCTGCGCATACTGATAGAGGGCTTTCAGCAGCGCCTGCTTCTCACTGTTTCCTTCGTACTGCCCCCACAATGCTTCCAGCTCCTGCGCGTAGGTCTGTAGAAACTCAGGCGTAAAGACATTTCGACGATGCTGCAGCCAGCGCTGTTGCTCTGCCTCATCCAGCGTACCGGGGAAATTGCGCGCCCGATAGTTGAACAGCAGCCGTTCAATACGCTTATCGGCAAAGGTAATATCCAGCGCAGGCAGGTTGCGCGGGTCGGTTTCCAGCACGATTTTCATCGCCGCGCGATCGGCATCGCTGAAAAAGCCGTTATAAAGCTGGGTATCTACATTATCCGAGGGTACAAACGGTTCGGCGTCAGCAAAAATCGCCACCACTTTCTCGCGCACCTGCGGGTTCTCACGCAGGATTTTCAGGTTATCCAGACAGCGCTGACGATTGATCCCCAGCCGGTCGGCATCTTCTGCCCGCAGCGTATTGGCCTGGGCCAGCACCGGACATTTATTAAGGTGTACCAGCTTCACTGGCACTGGCAAGGCATCGCCCAGATCGGCTTTGGCGGTATAAAGCCGTTCGCGCAGGGCATCGGCATCCAGATCCAGCAGCACCGACACATCTTCCGCCAGATCCACCATAATCACCGCGTTACGGTTTTCCGGGTGCCACGCCAGCGGCGCGACCCAACTGGTATTGCCGCGCCATGCGCCAAACATCCCGGAGACATGTACCAGTGGTTTCATTTGCGGCACGTCGATAAGTGTCATCAGCTTATTTTTACCGCGATACGTATACAGGTAATCAAACAGGCGCGGCTGTCGGGTTTTCAGCAGCTTCGCCATTGCAATGGTGGCGTGGACATCGGCCATCGCATCATGGGCATTACTGTGCTCAATGCCGTTGGCGCGGGTCAGATGCTCAAGACGAAAGCTCGGCAGACCATCGTCATTCTCCGGCCAGGTAATCCCCTCCGGACGCAGGGCGTAGCAGGCGCGCATCGCATCCAGCAGGTCCCAGCGCGAATTATCGTGCTGCCAGCTCCAGGCGTAGGGGTCATAAAAGTTGCGATAGAAAATGTTGCGCGTGACCTCGTCATCAAAGCGCACATTGTTATAGCCCACTACGCAGGTCTTCGGCACGGTAAATAGCTCGTGAATACGCCGCGCAAACGTGGCTTCGTTATCGCCTTTTGCCAGTGCCTCCTGCGGTGTGATGCCGGTGATCATCACGGCTTCCGGCTGTGGGAGGTAATCATCGGCAGGCTTGCAGTAAAACACCTCAGGTTCGCCAGTCACTGTAAAATCAGCATCGGTACGCAGGGCGGCGAACTGCGCCGGTCGGTCCAGCGCCGGGCTGGTGCCGAAGGTCTCGTAATCGTGGAACAAAAATCCTGGCTGATGCGGCGTATCTTGCATGAGTTTGGTTAATCCGTGATGGGCTGCGAGAGAGGTACGCAGGTATGGTAAACCATTTAGCCGGTCATCGTAACCGCCTGCGCCAGGTTTCTGTCCATAGCGAATGTCATATTTTCTTGCACTTTAGCCGGGCACGCTTTGCCAATCTCCCGTAAAAAGAACGCCGAATGATAAAATGAGGATATGCTGTTGAAACGCCGTTTGTTTATTGCTGTTTCTTTACTCGCTTCGGGTATTTCTTCCGCGCTGGCTGCCGATACGTTTGCCGTCTCGCCCCAGCCTCCTGCCGTTCAGGCGGGCGCGTGGGTACTTATGGATTACACCACCGGTCAGGTACTGACCGCCGGGAACGAACATCAGCAGCGCAACCCCGCCAGCCTGACCAAACTGATGACCGGTTATGTCATTGACCGCGCCATTGATAGCCATCGTATCAGCGCAGATGATGTGGTAACAGTCGGTAAAGATGCATGGGCAAAGGGCAACCCGGTATTTGACGGTTCGTCGCTGATGTTTCTCAAGCCAGGCGATCGCCTGACGGTTCACGACCTGAGTCGGGGATTGATTGTCGATTCCGGTAACGATGCCTGCGTGGCGCTGGCAGATTATGTCGCCGGCGGGCAGCCGCAGTTTGTCGCAATGATGAACAGCTATGTGCAGAAGCTCAATCTGCGCGATACCCATTTTGAAACCGTGCACGGCCTGGATGCGCCAGGTCAGCACAGTTCGGCTTACGACCTGGCGGTGCTGTCGCGCGCCATTATTCATGGCGAGCCGGAGTTCTATCACATGTACAGTGAGAAAAGCCTGACGTGGAACGGCATTACTCAGCAAAACCGTAACGGTCTGCTATGGGATAAAACGCTGAAAATCGACGGTCTGAAAACCGGGCATACCTCGGGAGCCGGGTTTAACCTCATCGCCTCTGCGGTAGAGGGGAATCAGCGGCTGATAGCGGTCATTATGGGCGCGGCCAGTTCAAAAGGGCGTGAAGATGAGGCGCGTAAACTGCTGGTCTGGGGCCAGCAGAATTTTGCCACCGTGCAGATCCTGACGGACGGTAAATCTATTGGTAATGAGCGCATTTGGTACGGCGATAAAGAACATGTTGCCGTGGGACCGGATCGCGATTTCTGGATGGCGCTACCGAAAACCGAAATTCCGCATATTAAAGCGCGCTATGTGTTGAATGGCAAAGAGCTGGATGCGCCGATTGCCGCACATCAACAAATTGGTGAAATTCAGCTTTATGATCGCGACAAGGTGGTGGCGCATATACCGCTGACGACCCTGGAAAGCGTCGGTAAAGGCGGCTTATTCTCCCGTATGAGTGATTATCTGCACCATAAATCCTGATCGCAGGCGCTCCCGTCGGGGGCGCTTTTTGCATCTCCTCACTTCAGCAGACATACTGATCCTATAAATTTCATTCTGGTCATTCATCGGGAGAGAGCATGGATTATCACATTGAACAGGTTGATACGCGTAAAGTGGCTGGTTTTCACCTCGTTGGCCCGTGGGACAAAACCGTGAAACAGGGCTTTGAACAGCTAACGCTGTGGGTCGATAGCCTCCACGTTCAGCCGCTGGAGTGGCTGGCCGTTTACTATGACAACCCGGACAACACCCCGGCTGAGAAATTACGCTGTGCAACGGTTGTGCGGGTGGATGATGATTTCACCGTGCCTGATAACAGCGCCGGTATCATCCTGACTGAAATTGAAAGCGGGGAGTATGCCATCGCCAGTGTGCGGGTCGAAAATGACGATTTTGAAACCCCGTGGCGGGAATTTTTTGACCGTTTACTCCAGGACGGTAGCCGCCAGATTGCGCCGCGCCCCTGCATTGAAATTTATCATAACGACGGCAAAGCGGACGGCTACTGGGATATTGATATGTATATTCCGCTCGCCAGTGCCTGAAAGTGTCCGCAGTAATCGCAGGTGAATTCGCACGCATAGGATGCGGACGGCCAGCAAAAAACGCTACAATCACGTTTTTGAACGTGTTGCCGGAGAGCGGGTTTGCGCGCTGATAAGTCCTTAAGTCCATTTGAGATCCGTCTGTACCGTCACTACCGGATAGTGCACGGGGTGCGTGTCGCGCTGGCGTTTATTCTGACTTTTTTGCTGGTCAGACTGTTTGATATCCCGGAAGGAACGTGGCCGCTGATTACCCTGGTGGTGATCATGGGGCCGATTTCGTTCTGGGGAAACGTGGTGCCGCGTGCCTTCGAGCGTATTGGCGGCACTATCCTCGGTTCGGCACTGGGGCTGGTGGCGCTCCAGCTTGAGCGTTACTCGCTGCCTGTGATGCTGGTCTGGTGCGCGGCGGCGATGTTTTTGTGCGCCTGGCTGACCCTCGGCAAACGGCCTTATCAGGCGCTGCTTATCGGCATTACCCTCGCGGTAGTCGTAGGGTCGCCTGCGGGCGATATGCATACCGCGCTGTGGCGAAGCGGTGACGTGATCTTCGGTTCCCTGCTGGCGATGCTGTTCACTGGCATCTGGCCGCAGCGGGCGTTTTTGCACTGGCGCATTCAAATGGCGAACTATGTCACTACGTTTAACCGTCTGTATCAGGCAGGATTCTCGCCCAACCTGGTGGAGCGTCCGCGTATTGAAAAGCATCAGCAGAAGGTGCTTAACGACGTGGTGAAAATGCGTGGATTAATCACCCCGGCCAGCAAAGAAACTCATATCCAGAAGTCGATTTTCGAAGCCATTCAGACCATTAACCGCAATCTGGTGTGTATTCTGGAACTGCAAATCAATGCCTTCTGGGCGTCGCGGGCCAGCCACTTCATCATGCTCAACGCGCATACGCTGCGTGAAACCCAGCAGATGACGCAGCAAACGCTGCTGACCATCGCGCATGCGTTGTATGAAGGAAATCCACAGCCCATTCTGGCAAACAGTGAAAAGCTTAATGAAATCGTCGCCGAGCTGCGTCAGCTCATTAAAGAATACGAGGGTGACGATCTGGCTGAGACACCGATGCACGGCTATGTATGGCTGAGTATGGAGCTGGCCCGCCAGCTTGAGCTGCTGTCGCATTTGATCTGCCGGGCGCTGCGCAAATAAGCTGCAAACGGCGGCGGTTTTGTGCCAGGTGTTTCGATTCAGCAGCATTTAGCGTTATGATGAGCAGACTAAAAATGATTGTCTTCAGCGATAGCTCTCAGTACTGTTTACCCTATGGCTGTCGCGTTAACGAATCCGAATCTCAATTATCAGAGGTATAGCAATGGAAACCACCAAACCTTCATTTCAGGATGTTCTGGAGTTTGTTCGCCTGTTCCGTCGTAAAAACAAACTGCAGCGTGAAATCCAGGACGTTGAGAAAAAGATCCGTGATAACCAGAAGCGCGTCCTGCTGCTTGATAACCTCAGCGACTATATCAAGCCGGGGATGAGCGTAGAGGCGATTCAGGGCATCATCGCCAATATGAAAAGCGACTATGAAGATCGCGTTGATGACTACATCATCAAAAATGCGGAAATCTCCAAAGAGCGCCGTGAGATTTCTAAAAAGCTTAAGGTGATGGGCGAGCTGAAAGTGCACGAGGCTGAGCCTAAAGCTGAGTAAGCGGGGCGGGCGGTGAGCATTGCGCTTACCGCCATTGTCATTTGCGCCTGCTCTGACTCAAAAACAGTCAATCATTGTTGAAACAAACGCTTCCCAGGTCCGGCACTCGCTGGCTTTTTTCAGATTCGGTGGCTCCAGCAGCAGCACGATCAGATTATCAAAGATGTCGTAGAACAGAGCCCGTTCTGCCTGATTAATGGAAAACAGCAGCACCACGTTGACCATATTATTGCCCCACGGAAACGGTTTTTCGCTAATCACCACGCACAGCCCGGTTTTGGTGGCGTTCATTTTCATCGAATGGGGCACAGCGATATTGCCAAACGTAGTGGAATAGCTGTGCTCACGCTCAAAAACATCCTCGACAAACGCAGCATCAACATAACCGTGGCGGTGCAGCGCGTCCGCCATAAAGGGGATGGCGTCATTCTCATCGACCAGCGACGGGTTATAGAAGAACAGGTTTTCATTAGAGATAAGCTGCAAATTCTCCAGCAGTCTGGCGCGTTTCTTTTTTTGTCTGATCCGCTCCATCTTATATTGCAGCGCGGAAATATCGCGGTCGGTGAGAAACGGATTGATATAAACCCATTCCATCATCGTTTGCGGGATGCGCAGGGTAGAAATAAGGAAATCGGGCGCGGGCAGATTGGCGAACTCTTCGTAAGAGGTAACAATGGCACGAATGATCAGTTGCTGACCAAACAAACTGTCGATTTGTGAAATCAGCCGGTTGGTATGATTGTGGTAATGCGGCACCAGCAGCACGCAGCTCACTTTATTCTGCTCAGCAATCTGGTTGCCGAGAATGCTGCCGATATGCAGGGCAATATAAGCGATTTCATGCTCATCAACCGTAAAGCCGGTCGCCTGGCGGATTTTCTCGGAAATGGCTACTGCACATTCAAAAATCAACGGGCAGGACGTTTTGATATGTTCGGTCAGCGGATTTCGCGTAACATGGCCATGTTGCAGGCGCACAAGTAAGTTTTTGATATGGATGGTGAAGCGAATGAGAAACTGTGTGCTGTCGCCGTCAATAAAATCATAGCGCTGCATCTCTTTGCGCAGAATGGCGACCAGCTCCATACACTTTTTACCCGCCAGCGCCTCGATATTGCCGGCGTGGATTTCATCCATGTCGATTCTGATCAAACTGCTCAGCAGAACAACAGTTAATGCTTCGGCTTCAAGCTCGTTATAAACCACCGCAAAATGTTGCTCGATATCATAAATGACTTTGCGCGCCAGCGTCGTTTCATGCTCGTCATATTTTCTTTCGCCGCAAGAGGAGGTAGCTGCGCCTGGGTGATAAGTGTGGTCATTACGAATACGGTCAATGCTGATCACCACATCCAGCACCAGGCTTAACAAGGCATATTCGTTAATAAAATAATGCCAGGCTTTGCAGGATTCCACGAGAATCGACACCAGATGATCGATGTCGTACTGCGGGAAAATCCGTCCAATTTCTGCCAGGCTGAGAATATTGGCGCTGAATTCCGCATACAGCAGGCTGGAAAACATGCGTCGTTTATCGCGCTCCAGCCCTTCAATATGCAGACAATCGTTGGTTACCGTCAGGTAGAGATTAAAATCCTTCAGTTTTTTTCTGACCAGCAATAAATCTTTTTTTACCGTTTCATAGCTGACACACAGGATGTCGCTCAGGCCATAAAGATCGGGTAACTGGTTTGCTGGCTGGCGACTGTTAAGCAGCTGTGTCAGCAGATAGTTAACCCGCTCTTCTGGTGTCTGAGGCATTTTATGCACGTGGCTTGTGAGCACGCGCATGGCGCGTGCTTTATCCACGACATAGCCGCGATGGGAAGAGAGAATAAGCCCGGGCTCTCGATTATTAATCTCGGCGATATAGTTCTTCACGCTGCGATCGCTGACGGCCATATTGGTCGCCAGAACCTGCGCGGTAAGCGCGTCAGTGCTGTCGAGAAATAGCCGCAGCAATTTCAGATGCTTA
This sequence comes from Superficieibacter electus, assembly GCF_002915575.1. GTDB lineage: Bacteria > Pseudomonadota > Gammaproteobacteria > Enterobacterales > Enterobacteriaceae > Superficieibacter > Superficieibacter electus. The sequence continues at coordinate 91,926 of NZ_PQGD01000001.1, read as the reverse complement.
CTTTGCATTATCCTTCCTTTTTGCTGACTCTGGCGGAATGCGCTACTGAAATCCGTAACCCACTGATAACCAGGAATATACCCAGCCAGGCCCAGATGCCGGGGACTTCATGAAACACAGCCATACCCAATAGCGTCGCAACTATCGGTTCAACAGAGGCCATCATCGCTGCCTGACTGGCCTCACCCAGGCTCACCGCCCGGGTATAAAGCAGATAAGGCAGCGCCGTATTCAAAAGGCCAATGATAACGATCCAAATCAGTGAGCCAGGCGAAGCACGTACCAGGCTCAGGCCGTGAGGTATATCAACTATCAACAGCGCGGCGACGGCACCAAATACCATACTCCAGGCGGTGATGGTCAGGGCATCACATTGCTGCGCCCGTTGTTTCGCCAGCACGGCATACAGCGCATACAGTAACGCGGCCAGCAGGGCAAAACCAATGCCCCGCCACGAGTAGTGCAGCGTGGCAGGAAAAAGGCCCGCTGCCAGACTACAGCCGCAAAAGGTCAACGTCAGGGCCAGCAGCTTTGGCCGTGTCAATGGCTCCTGAAAGAACGCTGCTGACAGGAGCATTACCATTGCCGGAGAGGTATAGATCAACACCGCAGTGAGCGACAGCGATATCTCCTCTACCGCGCGGACATAGCAGAGCGAATACAGAAACAGACAGCCTGCCCCCATCATCGCCAGCCACGGAAGTTGCCGCACGGGAATACGCATTCCCTTCGCGTGACGCAGAGCCAGTGTGCTGACTACGCCTGCTGCGATCAGCAGGCGCAATGTTGCGATCTCAACCGCCTCAAAGCCGTACGCGCCGAGAAAGCGCATCACCAGCCCTGAGGTTCCCCAGCATATCCCGGCGCTGATGGCCAGTAGAGCGGGGTTATTTGCCAGCCTCAAAGCTCTTCGCCATGGCTGGCGATCACCCGCTGATACCAGCCGTAGCTTTTCTTAAGGCTGCGCGCGCCGCTTCCCTGACCGTAGTCATCCAGATCGACGTAGATAAAGCCGTAACGTTTGCTCATTTCCGACGATGAACAGCTCACGATATCGATAGGGCCCCATGGGAAGTAGCCAATCATATCCACGCCGTCACGAATGGCTTCCTTCACTTGTGCCAGATGTGAGCGTAAATAATCAATACGATAATCATCCCGAACCTCACCATTTTCCTCTTTTTTGTCGAACGCCCCGATGCCGTTTTCGGCGATCATAATCGGCACCTGATAGCGATCCCAGTACAGATTTAGCTTAGTACGCAGCCCGATGGGATCGATTCCCCATCCCCAGTCGCTGGCCTGAATATGCGGATTGGCGTACGACGTTTTGTGTTTCAACACGCTCTCTGCGTCGCTAATACGGGTGTAATAGTATGAAATTGCCATAAAGTCGGCAGTATTACGCAGTGCCTCTTCATCCCCAGGGAAGAACTGCACCTGAATATTATGCTCGGCGAAATAGCGGAAGGCATACCCCGGATAGCGCCCGCGTAACAGAACGTCACCATAAAAATATTCCATCTGGTTACGACGCACGGTAGCCAATACATCTTCGGGCTTGCAGGTGGCAGGGTAACTAATACCGTCGGCGAACATCATGCCGATGCGAAATTCCGGGTTAATCCGCCGTGCAATGGCCGTCGCTTTTGCACACGCCACCATCTCATTGTGTACGCCCTGATATTTTGCCTCGTCCAGATTGGTCACTTTATCTTCCGCAATGCCGAGGTGGTTAAAGGATTCATGAATTATCAGGTTGATCTGATTAACGATGATCCAGTATTTCACTTTATGCTGATAGCGGGTAAATACGGTTTCACAATAGCGGACAAAGAAATCAACAAGCTCGCGCGAATACCAGCCGCTGTATGCGGTAGTCAAATGCAGCGGCATTTCGTAGTGGGAGAGGGTGATCACCGGCTCCATGCCGTTGGCAATGATTTCATCGATCAGGTTGTCATAAAAACGCAAACCTGCTTCATTCGGCTCCTGCTCGTCGCCATTCGGGTAAATGCGCGACCAGTTAATTGAGGTACGAAACGAATTCATCCCGGTGTCAGCTAATAACTTCAGATCTTGTTTATAGGTATGATAAAAGTCGATGGCATTGCGTTTAGGATATACGCCCTGGGTATCCTGCATCGCGCTCAGAATATCCCTGGTGGTGATTTCTTCGTTGTATTTTTTATCCAGCGCGACATCGTTGCGGAACAGGTTAATATCCGCCACGCACCAGCCTTTTCCATCCTCCTGCCATGCGCCTTCACATTGATTAGCAGCCACCGCGCCGCCCCATAAAAAACGATCGGGAAAACCATCAGGAATACGTTTACTGGTCAAAATAGTGACTCCTTTTGTTCAGTGGCCCGCAGGCCACAGTTGAGGGACAGAATTCAGACAGAGGCGGCTTCTGCGGCAACCTGCTGTTTTTCATACATTTTGAAGAAGGGATACCAAATCAGGGTGCTGACGGTGGCGACCACGGCCAGCAGGATCAGGCCATTCAGATCCTGTGAGACGATCCACGTCGAAATCGGGAACGGGCAGTACCACATGTCAAAGACCGCGGCGGGAATATTAACGGCTCCCATGCTCAGCACCACATATGTGATTAACGGTAAAATAATGCCCTGCAGCCACAGCGGCACCATTAATATGGGGTTCCATGCCACCGCACCGAAAATCACTGGCTCATTGATATTAAAAATACCGGGTATCAGGGAGGCAGAACCCAGCGCTTTCAGCCGACGGGATTTAGAGCGCACCAGCATAATAACCAGCGGCAGTGTGGCACCAATCCCGCCAATTGCCACCCATCCGGAATACAGCACTTCCGCCGTGACGATATTTTTCGCCACGCCACCTGCGGCAACCGCCGCCATATTTGCGGTGATCCCGGCGAGAAAAATCGGCTTGGTAATCGGGAATAATACCCATCCGCTGATCCCCATGGAGTAGAGGAAAACGCCGAGGAACGTTATTAATAAGAAGCCCGGTAGCGTTTGTGCGAAGGCGGTGATCGGCATGAAAATGTTAATCAGGATCTGATAGAGGTCAAGCTTCAGGATATAGACTGCCAGCCAGCCGGTGGCCGTCACCACCAGAATAGGAATAATGGCGTCAAACCATACCCGTACAAAATCCGGGATCGCGCTGTCCTGTTTAAAGAAGGAATACTTCCCGGCAATACCCATCACAAAGGCAACGTAAATTCCGGCAATGATGGCGACGAACATTCCGCCAGCACCAAAATATTTGAATTGCAGAACCGGGATTTCCTGGAGCTTAACGATGATCATAAACAGGGCGATTCCGGACATCCCCGCAATCAGGCGCATTTTATTGATTTTCTTTTTTTCCATGTAGTTAAACGGGATCAGAAAAGCAATAAAGATAGAGATTAGCCCCATGGTATAGCTGGATAACGTCGAAAGATTGGGGAACCAGGGGAGAAAATTTTTCAGGATCGACAGCACGGTGACCAGTGAACCTACCAGGATCATCGGTAATACCTGCATAATCGAGTCTTTCAGTGTCAGAACCCACACGTTGCGGTTGATCTTGTTCATGGGCGGTGCGAAATGCACCTCCATCCAGTCGATAAATTTCTGCATGATGACCAGCCCCGCTTAATCTTTATTTAATTCTGCCAGCAGATGATCCAGCGCCATGCCGCCATCCAACAGCGAGTAATAGGATTTTTCCATTAAAATGACCTTGATATTCATCGTGGCGACTTTCTCCTCAAGCTCGGGGATTAAATATTTCAGATGCGGGCCAACCATCAGGCAATCTATTTCCTGAAGATAACTTTCGACTTCCGCCTCACTACGGGCAACAACGGTGCAGTCGAGTTCCCGGCGGGCTGCCTCTTTACGAATATTGGCCGCCAGAAACCCGCTGGATGCGCCTGAGCCGCAGATTAACAAGATATTTAATTTTTTCATTTGCATGTGGACCTTTGTATTAATGTTTGTCTGTAGGGTAATTTTATTATTGCTGTTTCACACATAACATCTCAAATACACTATTTCACTGCTAAAGTGAAAATATTTACTGATATGAAGCATAAGAAAAAATAATAGATCTTCATCACAATAAAATATCTGCTTATTTCACCTATATGAGCTTAGGGTGATAACGTTTTTGTGTTTCGCTATCAGGCGACAAATAAATCTGACCCGTTTCGCCATCAACCAGCGCCTCAAGATTTTGCCACTCGGCTGATAGCGCGGGCGAGTGCAGACCCATGATAGCGACAATACCCATAGCCCGTGCGAGGATCGCACTGTGCGACAGCGCCGACCCCTGACGGGTGACCACCGCGGCAACGCGTTGCCTGTCAAGCTGTACGGTTTCACTGGGTGACAGGGCGTCGGCAAATAAAATGACCTTGCCGGCTGGTACGGGGATCGTTGTCGGAGAATGACCGCCAAGGATCGCCACCAGCCGTCCGGCCACATCCAGTACATCCGCTGCTCTGGCCTGAAAATAGACGTCTTCCATGGCTGCCATTTGCGCGGCGAATTGTTCGCCCGCCCGTTCGACAGCCCAGGCTGCATTGCAATGCTGTTGACGGATTGCCTCGCGGATTTCCTGCTGAAAATCGTCATCCTGGAGCATGAGCTGGTGCGCGAAAAACAACTGGGCCGCGTCTTCACCGGTTGCCGCTCTGACGGTGTCTTCCAGCGCCTGAAGCTGCGCGAGGGCAGTGTCACAGGCCCGTTCCAGACGGTTTAGTTCCTGCGAGGGATCAGCGACCGGAGATAAGGAAATGTCATTTTTCACCGGCTGCCAAATCCAGACGGGGCCGCAGGCATACCCTGGCGAAACAACGTTACCTGTAATAATTTGCATAGTATCTCCTCCCATGCTCAGAGATGCTGACGAAAAAAATCGTGCAGTACCGCGATGGCCTGCTGTTCGTCGTCTCCGCTGGCAATGACGGTGACGGTATCGCCACATTTCACATTCAGCCCCATCACGGTGAAAATCTTTTTCAGGCTGGCCTGACGATCGTTTTTGGCCAGTTGGAGTTCACAGTGATAACCCATGGCCAGGCGAACCAGTAACCCTGCCGGGCGTGCATGGAGACCCAGATCGTCACGAATGGTGTAGTGAAATTGTTCCATTAAAATATCCTGTCGTCGGGTAACGGTTTGGTATCGGTTAAAAGCCAGTGAGTTTTACTGCTCAAGCGCACTGATGCGCTGGTCCAGCAGGCGAAAAACCTTCAACAAATGACGGCTCATTAATAATTCACTGTTAATGGTCATCAGCGTGTCCTGGGCATGAATAAATAACAATGAAAATGGGAATGCCTCACCGTGGATTTCACTCTGAATAATATCCGTCTGATTACCGTGGGCAGCTTTTATTTTTAGCTGGGCTTGCATGATTTTTTCATCAGCCACGGTGAACTGGTTTTTTTCAATAGCAACTAAGGCATCCGTTATGAGCGACCGGGCATCTCCGGCGTCCATAATAATATTCATTGCCACGGTATTAATTTGTTCGCTTTTATCCATCGGTTATCTCGCTATACTGTGAATATCGCCATGATTACTCCGGAAACAAACTTGCTCCGGTTGGCGAAAATGAGAGCTATAAATCATTTAGTGCAGTTCACCACAAAGACAAACGGGGAAACAAATAAATAATTTCCTCCTGGTGGGGAAAGGCATTACCCCTTACTGATAACATCTAATAGCCTGTTATAAACGCCTCAGACTGCTGCCCGGTTTTTGATTTTGGTATTGCATGAAAGCGACAGAGAAATGTGACGTTTTTCACTTTTGTGGTGCAGGAGGAAAGCCGAATGATTAGGGTTAACGTTGATGATAACCGGTGAGGACGTATTGACGGGTGGCGGCTTAACCTTACCCGGCCTGCGACATATTTAATAATAAGAAGTTATGTGGACGCCAAAGGCCGTGCAAGCGAAGCGCCACCAGGCATTGTTCTGTGACGTTTGTCTGCAATCTGAAGCCTGCATTATGCAGGCTTCAGATATCCTCTTTACGCCTCAAGCCCGGCGCTGGCCATGCCCTGTCTTAAGGTAAAGTTAACGCCCATAGTCAGGAACGGGTCTGGCGGGTTAAAGCTCGGGGTTTCCATCGCCAGCAGGAAATCAATGAGCTCGTGATGTTTACCCGCCAGCCAGTCCGCCAGCAAGGTACCCATCGCCGTTCCGCGTACCGTCCCCAGGCCGTTACAGCCCAGCGAGCCGTACACATTTTTGCGCAGCTCACCAAAGAAGCTTGAGCCGTTGCGCGACATGCCCAGACCGCCGCCCCAGGTGTAGTTAAACTCCACATCCTTCAGCGTCGGGAAACGTCGTTCGAAAGAGAGACGGTGCGACTGACGGAATTTGGCGGTGGCATTAGGCTTGTGACGGCCATCCTCATTAAACGTAAAACTGTTGCGCACCAGAATGCGGTTATCGTGGGTGCGACGCAACGTGGTGCCAAACGGATCTGCCGGGATCACCCCCCAGAAATCTTTGCCACCGATACTGTCCTGCTCGGCCTTCGTTAACGGGCGGGTCAGGCTACCATAGGTAAAGATCGGGATGATACGGTGCTGCAGAAAACCAAAATGCGTACCAAAGGCGTTATTTGCCAGCACCAGCTTGCGGGCAATAATCCGCCCCGTGGGATGATGCAGCACGATTTGTGGCTCGTATTCAACGGCGGTGATCGGCGTATCTTCATACAGGGTGACGTTTTCCGGTAAATGATCCGCCAGACCTTTAACCAGCCCGGAGGGCTGAGCCAGCATGGTGCCCGGCGTGTAGAGCGCTTTGCGGTAAAATTTGGTGCCGATGTGATCGGGCAAATCTTTACCGTCAATCAGCGTGGCAGGCTGTCCCAGCTTTTGCAGACCACCGTGGTAGGCTTCCAGCACGGCAATACCGCTGTCTTCAACCGCCGCCTGGTATTTCCCCACGTGGCGTAGTTGTGCCCCGGTAATGTCGTATTGCTCAACTAAATCGTGAAGGATGCGCTGTCCGGTCTGATTCAAATGCAGAATATTGCGGGCAATTTTCTGATCGCCGATGTAATCCGGCGCACCGATATCGTGGGGGACATCAATCAGGAAACCAGCGTTGCGCCCGGAGGTACCAAAGCCGACCTGTTGAGCTTCTACCAGGATCACCTGGTCGTTCGGGAAATTCAACGCTAACTGCCGCGCGGCCGCCAGCCCGGTGAATCCGCCGCCAATCACCACCCAGGGGGCTTCGGCATCGCCGTTCAGCGGCGGCTGAGGTTGCCGTTTCTGGCTGGTGTGGAACCAGCCCGGCGTCGGATCGTCAGAGGGAAGGGCATCAATGCGTAACAACGTATCTGGATCGGACGGCAGCCCGTCGCTTAGCAGCGTCGCGCCGCCGCCAACAGCAATAACGCCTGCACCCACGCCCGTGCCAACGAGCAATTTTCTTCGTGAAATAGCCATGAGAAACCTTTTTATTAATAATGAGTTAGTTATTGCTCACCTGATTTACCGAACGAGTTATTCCTGCCAGGCACCACAGCGGTGCCTGGATGTCGGTTTACTGTGATAACTGCACCTTAAAACGAGAGAGGAATAACCACACCTTCAGGCATGACATAGTCCGCGAGACGCCGGCGTGATAATTCCCAGTGGGCACGAATCAGCTCGTCAATAGCTGCCACGTCATGGCAGGCAATGGCATCAATGATCAGATCGTGTTGATGCACCGCTTCATTCATGTCTTGTTGCATATCGTCGCTGGGCTGCGCGCGATAAAAGGTTTTCGCGATGCGCGCATGATCAATTTGCAGGCGGCGCAGGCTGGGTAGCAAATAATCATTGCGGGCAATAAGGCCAATTTCATAATGAAACTGATCGTTATAAAAGACCCGCCCCCAGGCATCGTTTTGATCCATGGCGGCCCGGAAGCGTTCCTGAATCTCTTTCAGGCGCGCAACATCGTCCGGCGTGGCATGGGTTGCCGCCAGTTGGGATGTCGCGGTGTAAATGAGTGGCGCGGCAAGAAAAAAACTCCGCAGCGAGTGATAGTTCATGGCAGAAACGCGGGCCGGGCGGTTAGCCTCCAGTTCAATATAGCCCTCCGCCGCCAGCTGGCGCATCAGTTCGCGCACTGGCGGACGCGACAGACCAAACTCGGCGCTGAGCGTGACTTCATCCACTACCGCGCCCGGGGCCAGTTCCATACTCATGATCCGCTGACGCAGGGTATCGGCGAGCAGGGTTTTGCGATCGCCTGCGATCTTACCGTCAGATTGCGGTAATTCACTGTTTTCCTGGATGTATTCTTTATGTTTTTTCATTGTCTATCTTTTGTATATTCTTTGTGAATAAAATACTCCACCACGGTAAACAGCGTCAATCGGGATTTGTGTCTAAAGCTGCGAATGTGAAGTGGATCAAGACGGAAGAGGAGGGGAAACACCAACGAGGGAAGTGCGGCTCGTTGCCAATATCACTGAGCCGCTCGTGTAAACATTACTGGCTGCGCTGGAGCATGGCCAGGATCACCGCGTACAGTTCATCGCAGGCTTGTTGCTCGCTAATGTCGCCGCTTAGTGCAACCGCTGCCAGACCGTCCGCTGCGCCGAGCATCGCCCATAATGCGGCATCCGCTAATCCTGCAGGCCCCACAAAAGGGGCAAACGCCTGGCGACATTTTTCGAGGTAGTCAAGCTGGCACTGTTTACGTAATCGCGCCAGTTCCGGCGACCCGCTTAAGGCGGCCAGTACACCGGGTATCTCACGGCCTTCCGCCAGGGCACAGGCAATGTAGCTGGTGGCAACCACGTGTGTTCTTTCCGCCAGCAGTGGTTTGCTGGCGGCGATGGCGTCATCAATCATTTTATTCTGGCGAAGGTCGAAGTCGCGGTACAGCGCTTCCAGCAGACCCTGGCGCGTCCCGAAATGCTCATACACAGTAGGCTTAGTAATGCCAGCTGCTTCAGCCAGCCTGCCAAGGCTCAGGGTGTCGGTACCTTCCTGGCGAATCAATTGCCAGGCCACCGCAATCAGCTGGGAAAATCGTGCTTCTCGTGATAAGCGATGGCGCTTACGGGGGCTGGCTCCGGGGGTGTTTGACATGCATCATCCTCTGCAGGCGACTGTTTTGCGGTGGCGATATTATTGCCTATCCGTTGTGCCACGGCCAGTTGCGATGCCGGAAAGCCCGCCTCCGGTACCAGCAGCAGTTCAGAGGTTACCACGTTGGCTCCGACGTAATCGAAGATACCATGGTCAATCTGCGTTTTCATGGCCCCAAAATAACCGTGCCGGGCGTAAGTGCGAAGGTCGGCCCCACCGATTGCCACCAGGTGTACTTTCAGACGACCCAGCTTTTTCACTACCTTACCTTGCGCATTATCATCGTAGGCCCAGCCGTTGGTAAAGACACGATCTATCCAGCCTTTGAGTATGCCCGGGAATGACCACCAGTAGACAGGATAAACCAGCACCAGCGCTTCAGCGCGGTCAATACGTTGCTGTTCCGCGATAACATCAGCAGGTACCGGAGTGCGACGGGTAAACAGCGTGTGGTCGGCCAGCTCGTAGCGTGGATCAAAGTGCTCGGCCACCAGGTCGGCCATCTCAACGCTATGATCCGCGCTGGTCGTTATTGCTTTGTTAATTTCCGCTGCGACGGCGTGGGTGAAGGAATTTTTATCCGGATGAGCAACCACAATAAGCGTATGCATAAGCGCTCCTTTCAGCAAAGAGATAATGGGCAGAAGGGCGGAGAGTTGCTCACGCCCGTCAGCTACGCTTACTATAATATACTTTTGGTATGTTGCAAATTGTTCTCAAGTAGACTGGAGGCGGCGTTTCTTTGCCCGGGTCGCCGCCCAGCACAGGATAGAGCCGCCGCAGACCATCGCCGTTCCCTGCCAGAAGGAAAGCGAGAGCGGCGCGTGCAGGATAAGCGTTGCCAGCGCGGCAGAGAGAATGGGCGTAAAGTAAGATGCTCCGGCCAGTACCGTGACGTTGCCATGTAAAATACCGATATTCCATGCGGCATAGCCGAAGCCCATCGCCGAAGCGGCGAGCACCAGCGTAACTATCGAGCTAATGCTGACGTTCATCGCGCCCCCACCGCCCAACAGGTATTTAGTCCACAGGGCGAGCGCCACCAGCATAAAGAAAAAGGTAATTCCGTTTTCGCCGCGCGCGAATTTGGCCGTTACAATCGAGTAGGTCGCCCAGATGACCGCTCCGGCAAAGGCCAGACCATAGCTCAGGGGATTGTCTTTAATATTCGCCGCCATTTCTGCGATATTGAGTCCTTTATCGCCTCCCAGGACCCAAATAATGCCCAGCATTGATACCAGTACGCCGGGAAAAATTAGAACATTGGCGCGCTGGCCGTTGAACGCGATTGCCGCGACCAGGGTGAACGTCGGCCACAGGTAATTTACCATGCTTACTTCAATCGCCTGCCGCCCGGTATGGGCATAGCCAATGGAGAGCGAAAGGCATAATTCGTAGGTCACAAACAGCAGGCTGCCCCATATCAGATAACGACGCGGAAAGGCGCTGAGGCGGGGAAAACCCACGGTAAACAGCAAGATGACGGAGGCCACGCTATAGATCAGGGCAGCCCCGCCGGTCGCGCCAAAGTTTTCGCTGACGCTGCGGATCAGGCCGACGATGGAGCCCCACAGCAGGATGGCCAACAGGCCAATAAGGGTCATTGTAGTGTGCTTGTCTTTCAGGTGTGCCATGACAATGTTTAATCCGCTAAAATGAAGTAACCCTGCGCCGACGACAGCATCGGGCAGGGCGGTAAACGTGACCGTATTATTTTCCGGCCTGCGGGTCCAGGGTATTAATCCAGATAGTTTTGATTTCAGTGTACTGATCGTGTGCCCAGAGCGACTTGTCCCGCCCGCCAAAACCGGATTCCTTATAGCCGCCAAACGGCGTGGTGGTGTCCCCTTCGCCAAATCCGTTCACCGTCACGATACCGGCGCGAATTTCCCGGCTCAGACGGAAGGCGGTATTCAGGTTTTGCGTATAGACCGAGGCGGCGAGGCCATACGGGGTATCGTTAGCCAGCGCAATCGCTTCATCAAGTGTGGTAAAGGTGGTGACCGTCAGTACCGGACCGAAGATTTCTTCGCGAAACAGCGCTGAGTCAGCCGTCACGCCATCCACCACCGTCGGTTCGACAAATGCCCCGTCGTGTGTAGCGCCGCCGAATACGATGCGTAACCCTTCGCGTTTCGCCTGCGCAATATAACGGCTCACTTTGTCAAAATGCGCACGGCTTACCAGTGCGCCGAGATTATTCACCGGATCGAGAGGATTACCCATCTTCCAGTGCGTTAACTGCTCGCCAATACGTTCCAGCAGCGCTTCTTTACAGTGTTGGTGTACGAGCAGCCGCGACGAGGCGGAGCAGTTTTCACCCATATTCCAGAAGGCACCGTTGACCAGTTGTTGTGCCACGGCATCCAGATCCCCGGCATCGTCCATCACTACCGCCGGGTTTTTACCGCCGCACTCCAGCGTCACATTTTTCAGATTGGATTCCGCCGCGTAGCGTAAGAATAGCCGTCCGGTCTCGGTAGAGCCGGTAAAGCTGATCATGCGGATATCGGGATGGCGACCAATCGGTTCGCCCACTTCTCGTCCGCTTCCTGGCAGAGCATTGCGCACCCCGGCGGGCAGGCCAGCCTGATGGGCCAGCTCAGCGACCCGCAGCGCTGTCATGCTGGTTTCCATGGCGGGCTTGACCACGAGTGAACAGCCCGCGGCCAGAGCTGGCCCAAGCTTCCATGCCAGCATCAGTAGTGGAAAGTTCCACGGCAGGACAAGCCCGACAATGCCCACCGGTTCGCGCACCACCAGTGCCGTCGCGCCGCTACCGACCGGGGCGGTGTTGTCATAAATTTTGTCGATCAGTTCCGCATGCCAGCGCAGGGTATGAATTGCCTCCGGCAGGTCAGTGTTCTGACATTCGGATACCGGCTTGCCGCTGTCGAGGCTTTCCATCACCGCCAGCGCAGTCGCATCCGCTTCCAGTAGCCGGGCAAATTGCAACAGGACCGCCTTTCGCGCCGCAGGCGGTTGATGATGCCAGCGCCCGTCCTCAAAAGCCGCTCCGGCAGCGGCTACAGCAATGTCCACATCCTCACTGTTACAGGCTGCAATATGTGCCAGCGTCTCACCGGTAGCGGGGTTAGTGGTTGGAAAGGTTTTTCCTGACACCGAGGGCCGGTAAGCACCATTAATAAATGCCTGGGTAGGTAAAACGCAGTTTTTTGCCAGTTCGGCATAATCCTGAGCGGTGAGTAAATCAGACATCAGTTCTTCTCCAGATAAAAACCGGTTGCAGGTGATATTTTCCGCAGGGAACGACGCCGCGATGCGCCGTTCTCCTGTGACGTAAGGTATGGCGGACGGTATTTAACGTTGAATCGATGCGGCGTCCTGTAAACTCATCGATCCGGTCTCAGGGGCCAGGGCGAAAGCGACTGCGCAGCCCACGACTGAAAACAGCGCGATGCCAAGCGTGGTGCCGTGCACCCCGATGGTCTGGAGTGAAACCGGCACCAGCCAGGCGGCAACAGCACCGCCCACGCGCGCCAGCGCCGAGCCAAGCCCCACCGCAAAAGCGCGAATTTCGGTGGGGAACAGCTCGTTGGGATAAACCATCTGCAACGCCTGGGTACCGCCAATCACAATGGCGTAGGCACTAAACAGAGCGACGATCAATAACGGTGAGAGACCGGAGATTAAACCCAGCGCGATCAGAACCAGCCCCGACCACAGGAAGCTGTGGATCACCATGCTGCGTCGGCCCATTGCATTGATAAGCTGCATCGCCCCGGCGCAGCCGATCACGAACATTACCGTAATCGTCACCGATCCCCACGCCAGCCAGTTACCGTTCAGCCCGTACTCCGCGAGCAGGCGTGGCGCAAAGGAGTAAATCGCCACCACGGGGGCTGCCGAACAGATCCAGAAAACATAGGTGAATAGCAGTCGCTTACCGTATCCCGCTTTGATGGCCGCGCCGAACGAGCTTTTACGCACGGCAGGCTGTTCTGGCAGATTACGCAGTGAAAACGTCGGACCGTACACCTGCTGAATGACCTGCTCAGCCTCAGCATCGCGCCCCTTACTGAGGAGCCAGCGCGGTGATTCGGGCGACCCCAGACGCAGCAGCAGAAATGCGGCACCAATGACCGCCGGGCTTGCGAGGATAAACCGCCAGCCCTCAGGCCCGGCGTGCGCCATCAGCAAATTGCCGACCACGTAAGCCAGCGCCGCGCCGAGGAAATAGACCAGCGTCAGCATTGCCAGCCGGGGGCCCCGCTGTTTTTGCGGCATGAACTCCACCAGCAGCGATGATGACACCGGATATTCAATGCCGATACCGACCCCGATCAGCAGTCGCAGGATAAACAGCGTTGTCCCTGTTTCCACCCAGAACTGCGCCAGTGAGCAGACAAGACACAACGCCGGACCGGCAAAATAAAGCTTTTTACGCCCCAGTCGGTCCGTCAGCCAGCCGCCGACCGGACTACCGATACAGATGCCGATCAGCGCAGAGATGGCGATAAGCCCCTGCCAGTAGCTGTCCAGCGCCAGGCCGGCGGCGAGCGGCGTCAGGGCCACGCCAATAATACTCAGGACATAGCCATCCATCAGCCAGCCGCCGCTTGAGCGCACGGTAAGCAATTGATGAAAGCGGTTAATGGGAACTTCTTCTATCGATACAGAGTCATAGGTGTAAGACATTCTTCCCTCTCAATAGCAATTATTGTTATAAAAATGGTGGCCATTGTGGCTGGCGGTTATCGCCAGGATTTTTCAAGGATTTCAAGCGCATCTTGTTCAGTCAGAGGGTGGTCATAGCTATCACACTCGAAGCCAACAAGGTTGGCGGCAATATCCGCTACCTTTGCCAGCCCGTCATGAGTAATGCCCTGACCGGACATCGTAAGATCCGACGCTCCGGTAGCATCCATCAGGCGGGAAAGACCGGCGAGAAACGCGCCGCCCGGACGAGCAGGATCGATTTTCTCACCCATCACCGCGCCAATGGCGTCAAACTCCTGCGGCAGCAGGGATTGCACGCGCTGGTAGTAGGCTTTGGCAATCAGCAGCAGGGTGGCACCGTGCGCTACCTGTGGGAACAGACCGCCGATCGCCTGGGCGATAATATGGTGTGAGGTACAGGACCCCAGCGCCTGGGTAAAACCACTGAGAATATTCGCCACGTAAGACACATTGCTGCGTGCTTCAAGGTCGCTACCGTCATTAAGCACCCGCGGCAGATTTTCTGCGATCGTCGCAACGGCTTCGATGGCAAAAATATCGAGAAGGCGATTCTGCCCCCGGTTATTGACGTAGCATTCGGCGGCGTGGAACAGGGCGTCAAAGCCCTGATACATCGTGAGCGAACGGGGCAGGCTAAGGGTTAGTTCAGGATCAATAAAAGCGATCTGCGGGAAAATCGCGTCCAGCGTAAAATCGAGTTTCTCGCCGGTCTGTTCATTGGTGATAACCGAAAAAGGATCGGTTTCCGTCCCGGTACCGGCGGTAGTGGAAATCGTCACAATCGGGCAGGCTCCGTTTACCTGTTTACGACCACCGCTGCCTACCGACGCGTATTCCCATAGATCGCCGCGGTTGACCATCATGATGGCAACGGCTTTTGCCGTGTCGATACTGCTGCCGCCGCCAAGACCGATTACGAAATCACCGCCCGCGGCACGCGCCACTTCCCGCGCCGCCATGACGCCTTCCCGCGTCGGGTTTGGCATGACCCGATCAAACACCACCGATTCAGTATGATTTTGTTGCAACAGCGTGATGACCCGTTGCTGAATGCCAAGCTTGTCCATCAGGCCGTCGCTGGTCACGCAGATCAACGCTTTTTTTCCCGGCAGGGGCACAGTGGCCAGTTCGTCGAGTCTGCCTGCACCAAAAACGACCCGGGTGGGAATATAATAATTGATATCTTTCATGAGATGATTTCTCCAGAGGACAGAATAAGTACCGGAGAGTGGGGATACCGCCGCCGTGCGCGACGGTAAGACAAGGCTGACTCCGGTTACGCAGGGTGAGGTTATGCCTGACGGCCCGTCACCGCTGCGACGTTACGTTTTAACTCAGCGACGATAGTATTCAGCGCCTCCTCTTCAGCCTCGTTCAGCGGCTGCAACGGTGCGCGGACGCCGCCGGGGCGCAGGCCCGCCTGTTTGCAGCCTGATTTGATACATTGCACAAACTTCCCGCCTTCGAGGAAATCCATCAGCGGCAACATGGCGGCCATGATCCGGCGTCCCTTGTCGAAGTCTTTTTCCACCACGCAGGCCTCGTACAGCGCGACATGCTCTTGCGGCACAAAGTTCGAGCCAGCGCAGACCCAGCTCCGTGCGCCCCAGGCAAAAAACTCCAGCGCCTGATCGTCCCAACCGCAGGCCAGCTGGATAGACGGGTATTCGCACGCCAGCAGATGCAGTTGTGAGGTAAGCCCGGTACTTTCTTTAATGGCGGCGATGTTCGTGGATTTTTTAGTGACGATATCGAAATACTCGCGGCCCATCTGGACGCCCATACGGCCTGGATAGTTATAAAGCATGATCGGCAGGTCAGCGGCCCGGTCAATGGTCAGCGCATGCTCCGCATTCTCTTGTTCGGTGGGCAGTGCGTAAGGCGGGGTGGTCACCAGAATGGCATCGGCTTTAATCTCTTTCGCCGCCTGAGCGTATTTCACGGAGTCTTCGGTACGCGTCGCGCCGGTACCGATCACCAGCGGCAGGCGGTTACCGATCACCTGTTTTGCCAGTGAGGCCAGTTCCAGGCGCTCCTGTGGCGTATGGGAATAATATTCGCCGGTCGAGCCGCCGATGATAATGCCGTGTACACCACCGGCAATCAGGTGCTCAAGCACCTCAGCAAACGCCGCTTTGTCGATTTCATTTGCAGCATTCAGGGGAGTAATGGCTGGGGTAAAAATACCGTCAAAGTTCATGATTTTTCCTCAAGGTACAGGGGCCATAACGGCCATTCGGATAATTAATACCAGGCACAGGCCTTTATCTCAGACACTGGCAGGTAATACATTTCTGGCGTCAGGTGCGGTATGGACTCATCAACACCGTGCTAACGTCTGCGATGGTAAAATGCCTCTTTGGGCATTTTTAGATCCCGCCCGAATAACGGGTGGCGTCTCTTTGATTATTTGATGAACCGGATACTACAATGCGCCCAGAGACCGAAAAATATCCCAAAAGTAATGTGTCCCGTGTAAGGTGGGAAAAGGGGTAAAGACAGGAGGTATAATGTGGACTGGGAATTACCTGATATTCAGGCTCTGGCATCGGTGGTCGGGCATATTGGCAAACCCACGCTGCCGGGGGCGCTCGATGATCTTCTGGCCGGTAGCGTGGCTTTCGACCTGTCGGTTATTTTTGGCTTTCCGTTTGATGCAAAGCCGATAATTCTGCACGATAATCAATATCGGCATTCTGTGACCGCTGTCGCACTTGAAAATTATTTGCAGGGTACTTACCTGTTCGATCCTTTCTATACCGCCTGCGCGGAAAACCATGCTTCCGGGCTGTGGCGAATGAGCGAGCTGGCCCCTGATGCATTTTATGATTCCGCATTTTATAGCGCCAGTGACGTCCATCCGTGCATCTCAATGCAGGTGGGTTCGATCGTTGAGGAAATTGGTTTTCTGGTCCCGCTTGAAGGGGAAGTCAACGCCATTTATTCCCTGATGCGTTTGCATGGCGACAAATTTTCCCCGCAGGAAATGGCGGCCTTAACCCGCCTCGAACCGTTCGTACGGGAAACTATACGCACCCATTGGCGCGATGTGCGGATAATTAACCGGCAAATGCGTTTCGACGATTTAATGGAAACGGCATTTGCTTCTTTCTGTCAGGAAGTCCTGACCTGGCAGCAACGTCGTATCGTGCAGCTTATTTTGCGCGGGCACAGTAATTATGCCATAGGACAGATTCTTTCGGTGACGGAAGGCACGATTAAATTACACCGGCAAAATATTTACCGGCGACTGAATATTTCCAGCCAGCGAGAATTATTTGCTTTGTTTGTTGAGCAACTTTTTCCGGTCAGGCAAAGCGAAGAGACCGCAAAACGTTAAGCCGGATCGGTCAATTTATTTGACCGTGTCTGTGAAACAAACGCTATTTATTCTTTTCCGGTGATGCGTAAAGTAGGCAACCTGCTGATGATTTACCCCAACAGGACAATCACTCATGAAAAAGATCGGCTTTTTGTCATTTGGTCACTGGACGCCATCGTCGCACTCGGCAACGCGTTCCGCCGCCGATGCACTGTTGCAATCCATCGACTTAGCGGTCGCCGCGGAAGAGCTGGGTGCCGACGGCGCGTATTTTCGTGTCCACCATTTTGCCCGCCAGCTCGCCTCGCCGTTTCCATTGCTGGCCGCCATCGGTGCGAAAACGCAACGTATTGAGATTGGCACTGGTGTTATCGACATGCGTTATGAGAACCCGCTTTACATGGCCGAAAGTGCCGGGGCGGCGGATCTGATCGCCGGGGGCCGTTTGCAGCTTGGTATCAGCCGTGGTTCGCCTGAACAGGTCATCGACGGCTGGCGTTATTTTGGCTATCAGCCTGCTGAAGGGCAGACCGATGCCGATATGGCGCTTCAGCACACTGAAGTGCTGCTGGATGTGCTGCGCGGCGAAGGTTTTGCCAAACCCAACCCCCAGCCGATGTTCCCGAACCCGCCGGGAATGCTGCGCCCGGAACCGTATTCCGACGGTTTGCGTGAGCGGATCTGGTGGGGAGCTTCCTCTGATGCAACGGCGGTCTGGGCGGCAACGCTGGGAATGCATCTGCAAAGCTCGACGCTAAAAAATGACGAAACTGGCGAGCCGTTCCATATTCAACAGGCGAAGCAGATCCGCGCGTACCGCGCCGCGTGGACCCAGGCAGGTCATACCCGTACTCCGCGCGTATCGGTCAGCCGCAGCATTTTTGCGCTGATGAACGATCGGGACCGGGCGTATTTCGGTGCCAGCGGCGATGACAGCGATAAGGTCGGTTTTATCGACGACCAGACCCGCGCTATCTTCGGGAGGAGCTACGCCGCCGAACCGGACAAGCTGATTGCACAGTTAAAACAGGATGAAGCCATTGCCGAAGCGGACACGCTGCTGCTGACCGTGCCAAACCAACTTGGCGTGGAGTACAACGTGCATGTCATTGAGTCGATTTTGAAGTACGTGGCTCCTGAGATGGGGTGGCGGGCGTAGCGGAAGTAATCCAGTGAAGCGGGCGGGTTGATTTTTCGCGCCATCGTCCGCAAACGCGAAAGAAAGCCTGCCGAACAAGCGGGCTCTGGTATTCAATGGGTCCAGAATAGCGGGGCCCCTCTCTCATCCTGACTTGCCGCTAAAGTTTCTCCTTTGCCTTTCCGATAACTACTGCATCCTTTTTAAACGACCACAAGGACACTTGCATGAGCAGCGTGAGCGTGACGGAACGTAATCAAACGCCAACCGATGTGTTTAAAAAAAGCAGTTATCTTCCCACCTCGATCCCCCTCTCTCAGGATAAAATTAATCGCCTGCTGGCAGGAGAGGAACCGGCAGCCTCGACACAACTGAGCCAGCAAGCGATGGAGCAAAGCCAGAAGGAAGTGCTGCAGGCAAGAAACAGCATTATCGAACTCAATCAAAATAAAACTAACGCTGTCGTTAACGATATTGATACTTATTTTTCCGGCATGCTTTCGCACTCTTCTCTGTCTTCACTCGACATGGGCGGGCTTATTTCTGAAGCGCTCCAGACGCCAGGCGGACAAGGGAATTCAACCACCATGTCCATGGATCTTTCTCTGACTCAGGCAAAACTGAATTATCTGGTGCAAAAATTCACTCCTGCCGAACAGCAGGCAGCGGGATTTAGTGAGATCAACAATTATATCGCGCAAAAAGCCAGTGCCCAGGATGCGGTATTAAAGGATCTCACCAGCGCGTCACTGGCCATCGCCAAACAGACGGGCGACAAAGAGGGGGAGACGGGCTTCAGTCAGCAGCTGGATTTGCTCAACGCAGGCCAGCATGCCAGCCAGAATGAAAGACGCGATATGCTCTCTCTGACCAGAAGCACCAGCGACAGCGCGGCCTGGTTTTCAGGCTTGCGGCAGATGAGCCGCACCAGCGACGATGCGGACTTTTTTAAGGATATCACCTCGTCCCATGTGGCGGCGCTTCAGCAGCAATGGAATACCTTTATGCAAAGCGTCGCTGCGATCGCGGCATAGCGTTTAATCGCTTCGCGGTGTGGAATGTGTCACGATGGAGGCGTTATAAAAGCAAAACGCCCGCGCTTAAGAAGGTGATTGCCAGCTCGCCCGCGCGGCCTGTAGAGGTAACAGAGAAATTTCTGACGTACTAAGTGCCGGATTGGGATGGTTTGTAGACTGGTCCGGATTGACTGATGAGACAGAGGAAAATTTATGAAAGCAGCGGTTTATGACGTGGAAGGCGCACCCGACGTCCTGAAATATGTCGATATGCCCGATCCGGTCACAGGGCCTGATGACATCCTGATTGCTGTCGAGGCTATCTCGATTGAAGGGGGTGATCTGATCAATCGTCGTTCTACACCGCCGCCTCGTCCTTTATGGATCGTCGGCTACGCGGCCGCGGGCACGGTTGTCGCAGTCGGATCGAACGTCCGTAGCCGTGCAGTTGGGGACAGAGTCACTGCTTTTAGCATGCAGGGTTCACACGCAGAACGCTGGGGTGTGCCAGCGGAACGAACCTGGCTTATACCCGATGGGGTGGATACGGCAGAAGCGGCGGCGTTACCGATTTCCTTTGGAACCGCACACCATTGCCTTTTCACTCGAGGCATGCTCCGGCGCGGAGAAACCGTCCTTATTCAGGCAGCCGCCGGTGGCGTGGGACTGGCGGCCGTTCAGCTTGCCTCACAAGCTGGCGCGACGGTCATCGCCGTGGCAAGCGGAACGCAGCGAAGAAGCCGGTTGCTGGAGCTTGGTGCCGATCATGTCGTGGATCGTACCGGGAATAACGTTGTGGACAGTGTCCGCCAGTACACTCATGGCACCGGGGTTGATCTCGTCATCGATCCGGTGGGGACAACGTTGCCTGCTTCGCTTTCTGCACTCGCTCCGCAAGGACGTCTTGTCTTCGTCGGTAATGCGGGTGGTGGCAGCCTGACTGTCGACTTGTGGCCGCCAATGCAGTCTAACCAGACACTCATGGGGGTATTCATGGGACCCCTTTTTGAAAAGCCTGAAGTCCGGGCTAGTGTGGACGACATGTTGCAGGCTGTAGCCGCAGGGCGCATCAGGGTGGTCATTGACCGCATCTTCCCCCTGGCCAACGCTGCCAAAGCCCACGAATTCGCCGAGACAGCGAAACCGCTTGGCCGCATCGTTATGAAGCCATAAAGTGCGTTTGACCACTATGATTGCGCCGGGCTAATTACCTGGTGGCATCCCCCGGCGCAGCCCGGATATGGAAGCTGCGCCGCATTTCGTTTATCTGATCCGTCACAATCCTTTGAACTGCAAAAACAGTTTTCTATTATCGGCTTTCTTACCACGAATTAAGCTCCTGCCTGCACAAATGCTTCATGACCTGAAAGAAGCGCCTGATGTATCAGGATGGTCGCTGTTTTACTGGCAATGCCGCCTTTGAAAACTGCCGGATCTGTTATTAAGGCTTTCTTCCCGCTACGCTAAGGGAATCACAGTGAATCTGATGAATAATTGTGCATCGCCTGCCGTAAATATTATATTAAAATATAATATCCGGAGGTGTTCTATGTTTACAACACGCCTGAAAAAGGTTGGAGGGTCGGTCATGCTGGCGGTTCCTCCCGCCGTGTTGAAAACGCTGGCGCTGTCGACGGACAGCGAAGTGGGTATGACCATTGATAATGGCTGCCTGATTATTGAACCGCAGAAACGGCCCCGTTATTCGCTTGAGGAACTGCTGGCGCAATGCGATCCGAACGCCGAAATGAGCGAGGAAGATCGGGAATGGATTGATGCGCCTGCGGTGGGCAAGGAGCTGCTGTAAATGGACAGAGGAGAAATTTGGCGACCCGATTACCGGCCACGAGCAAAGTGGAAAACGTCCGGTGCTTATCGTATCGAAGGCATCGTTTAACAAGCTGACCCGGCTACCCATTGTCGTTCCCGTTACCAGCGGCGGAAACTTTGCCCGTGCAGCGGGTTTTACCGTATCACTGAACGACGCGGGAACCAAAACAACGGGCGTTATTCGCTGTGACCAGCCCAGAACCATTAATATGCGAGCCCGGAACGGTAAGCGGCTGAAACGTATACCTGATGCTGTTGTGAATGAAGTGCTGGCGAGACTGGACGCCATTCTGAGCTAAACTCAACGGACACAAAAGCAAAAAGCCCGCTAAAAAGCGGGCTTTTTTAAATCTGGCTCCTCTGACTGGGATCACCTTTACCAGTAACTGGCTAATAAGTAAGCTAAACCTGAATTCTCTTTCTGTCAAGACCACCAGAGTGACCACCAATATTTGTGGGGTTCGCAAAACTGATTTGAGCACTCTACTATAGGTGATGATCGTTACATGAAAGGAAAACGTAGTTAGAGCGGGCATCGAAGAGTCTGCCTAAGTTAAACTATGTTCAAAGAGATCTAAAAGTCAGCTCAGTGTCAGAAGCGGAAGTTACTGCCAATTGAGTTGGCTTGTAAACAGAGTGCTGTAGAGGTCTGGTGCTTTTTATTTCATAAAACGTCCTGGGCACCGGCAGGTTTATATGTTTCTGAGCAGTGTAATATTTTTTTGATCTGATGAAGGCGAGAGGCCGAAATGGCGTCCATATTCCCGACTGAATTGCGTATGGCTTTGGTAGCCAACAGCATGTGCTATGGCCGTGATGCTGTCGCCAGTCGTGGCTAACTTCAACCGTGCCTGCATCAGGCGAAGACGTTTTTGGTACTGGACTGGGCTGAGCGCGGTGATCGCCTGAAAGTGGCGATGAAATGCGGAAACGCTTAATGCCGCCATGGCGGCCAGCTCTTCTACCCGCACGGCTTGCATATAGTGTTGTTTCAGCCAGTTAATCACCTTATAGATGCGGGCAAGATGCGATTCCGGCGTGGCAATATCACGCAACATCCAGCCCTGCGGCCCCTGAAGAACCCGGAATAAAATCTCTCGTTCATACGCAGGAGCTAAAGCAGAAATTTCCTCTGGCTTACTGAGCAGTCGCAGCATTCTCAGCCAGGCATCGAGCAATTCGGACGTAACCGGGGCGACAGAAAATCCGGCGTTATAAAGATGTGTTTTACCTGAACCCGGCATGCCATCCAGTAATTCAGCAATAATCTCAGGCTTCGGTGTCAGACTCACCGCAAGATAGGGCGCCCCGGTTCGCTCATCGGCAAAGACTTTGCCGGCTGCGGGCAGATCCACCGACATCACAAAATAAGTGGCAGGATTGTATTGCCAGGTTTTATCTCCCACCGTCATGCTCTTGGAGCCCGTGAGTATCAGATTAATCATCGGCTCATAGACAGCAGTAAGCCGGTGCTCAGGAATTTCCCCCTGTACCATCGCGACACGCGGTATAACGGTTTCGGTGATTTTATTCCCGGCTTTTGAAGCCAACAGGCGCAGTTCAGCTAATTTTTTTTCCATCCTGTTTAAATAACACGGCATGGGATCGGCTACAAGATTAAAGCAGGATTAGGCAAATATCAGAGAGGATTACAGGAGTCAGGAGCCGACGCAATGCGTAACCTTGAATAGGTTATTATTTCTGTCAGGAGTTTTTATGGAGCATGTTCTGATTACCGGCGGAAGCCGCGGCATTGGGGCCAGCACGGCGATTGAGTGTGCGCGTCGTGGATTTGGCGTTATCCTTACCTGGAACAGCAAGCCGGAAGCCGCCAGCCAGGTGGTTGAGCGTATTCAGGCCGACGGGGGGCATGCGTTAGCGTTGCAGCTAAACGTAGAAGATACTAGTAGTTTTAGTCACTTTCGTTCAAATCTCGAAGACGCAATGGAATCACACTGGGGAGCCAGAGGACTTCACGGGCTGGTCAACAATGCAGGATATGGTCTTTATAATCCCATAGAGACAGTCACTGAAGCACAGTTCGACAGCTTAATGAACGTCCATTTGAAAGGGCCTTTCTTCCTTACCCAGACGCTGCTACCACTTCTACAACCGAATGCTGCAATTGTTAATCTCACCAGCGCCACCACCCGCGTGGCAACCGCCGGTGTAGCGCCGTATGCAACATTTAAAGGTGGCCTTGAGGTATTGACGCGCTATATGGCGAAAGAGTTTGGTGAAAGGAAGATCCGGGTCAATGCCGTGTCACCTGGTCCAATTCGTACTGAGCTGGGTGGCGGTTTAAGTGATGAATTCGAAGCATTGCTGGCCGGGCAAACAGCCCTTGGCCGAATTGGCGAGCCTGACGAAGTTGCTCGTGTTATCGCCGGTTTACTGTCTGCCGACTATGGCTGGATTAATGCCCAGACGATAGAAGTCGCGGGTGGTTATAACATCTAATCGGGGAGCTTTCATGCTGGATCATATCTTTATTACCGTAAGCGATACTGAGCGTTCAATCGTTTTTTATGAGCGTGTTCTGCCTCTTCTTGGCATCACCAGTCGTCACGATTATGACGGCAGCAATGGCCCATCAGGCCATCCTGACCTCAAGGGATTTGGTGCCAATGGACGCGTATTTTTCTGGCTAAGATCGGGCACGCCTTCTCCTCAGGCCGTACATGTCGGGTTTGTGGCAGATTCCGAAATCATGGTTAACCAGGCTTATGCTGAGGCCATCGCCGCGGGTGCCACGGAGATTCACTCGCCAGGGGCGCAACTGCATTATGATCCGCGCTATTACGCCGCTCAGGTCAGAGACCCGGATGGATACAGTCTGGAGTTTGTCTATAAAAGTTGGCAGCACGGACGCTGAAAACATGCTGCTGCAAGGTCAGAGCTGGGGTGTGACCCTGGCAATGCCAACGTTCATTACCTTTTAAAGATGCAATACCTTTATGAAAAAACTCATGATTTACGGTGCGTCAGGCTATACCGGGGCGATGATTACACATCACGCGCAGGAAGCTGGCCTGCAGATAATCGTTGCCGGTCGCGATCGGGAAAAACTGGCAGCGATGGCTTTGAAAATGGATGTCGCTTTTCGGGCTTTCAGCCTGGATGATCCTGACACAATTGATAGTGCCCTGGAGGATATTGACGTACTCATAAATTGCGCCGGTCCGTTTATGTATACCGCAAGACCGCTAATAAGTGCGGCAATCCGCCAGAAGGTCCATTACCTTGATGTGGCCGCTGAACTGGACAGTTACCAGCTTGCTGAAGTCTTCGACGAAACCGCCGCAGCGGCGGGGGTGATGTTGCTGCCAGGCTGTGGCGGAAGCGTGGCAATGCTTGGATGTCTGGCAGCCCACGCTGCTGCGGAGATCAAAAATCCGGCCCGTATCTCGCTGGCACTGCATGTCACCGGAACTATGTCGCGTGGCTCAGCGGTAAGCGCAAGTGAGAATTTATCAACTGTATGTCTGCTGCGCCGTAACGGTCAGTTGATGCAGCGTGAGTCAACTGATTTGCAAAACTTTGATTTTGGCAAAGGGCCGCAAGCCTGTTTTCCCGTAACGCTTCCCGATGTCATTACCATCTGGAAAGCAATGGAGATACCTGATATCGAGACTTTCGTATATGTTTCCGGCGAAGGGTTTCCGCAGGGTGATTTGGCTGATCTGCCCGATGGCCCGACAGATCAGGAGCGTGAAGCCAGCCGTTATCAGGCCGTTGCGGAAGTCGTGAATGCAGATGGCGATACCCTGCGTATGTTGCTGGATACGGTGAATGGATACAGCTTTACCGCGCAGGCGGCAGCGGAAGCCGGGCGCAGAGTACTGGCGGGAGAGTGCCTTCCAGGCTTCCAGACCCCGGCGACAATATTCGGCAAACACTTCGCCGAAACCATCGCCGACACACGGATTACGGTAGCTGACAATTCGCGTTGAATAAAAAATAATAAGCTCCACTCGCTTACAGGAGGGAGCTTACAAATATTCCTTACCAGGGTTGTTGGCCTTGCGGGCCAAAGAATTTTCCCGTTGGGCCATCGGCTTCAGCCAGCGCCATTCTGATCGCCGGCATCGCACCCTCTTCTGGCGTAAGATGGCCGGTATTGCCATTGAGATCGGTTTTCACGTGCCCCGGTTCGACCACATTAACCTTAATGCCCTGCGCCGCTAACTCCTTTGCAAAACACACCGTAACCGCACTAAGGGCCACTTTCGAGGCACTGTAGCTGAGCAGATTTACGCTTGAATAGATTGATGACTCATCCGTAATCAGCGCCAGCGATCCCACACCGCTCCCCAACATAACAACCCTGGCCTGTTTTGCTGCCCGAAGCAGTGGAAGAAACGCCTGGGTTACCCGTACCGGGCCGAACAGATTAACTTCAAACGTCGCTTTCATATCGGATAAGCGTGTCTGAGTCGGAGTCGCTGAGACATCAAGTAGCACGCCCGCGTTGTTGACCAGTACATCCAGCCTGTCGGTGGCCGCAGATAACGCGGCCGCTGCCTGCTGTACGCTCACGTCGTCTGCCACATCCATTATCAGCAATTGTACGGAGAACCCTTCCGCCTGTAATTGCTTAACAGCCTCTTCACCGCGCAGCTGATTACGAGCAGTGATCCAGACATGAAATCCCCGTTGCGCCAGACCTTTTGCGATCGCAAGGCCAATACCTTTATTTGCTCCTGTGACCAGCGCCGTGCGGTTACCCGATGTGTTCACCGTCATAGGTTCGCCTCTGCATTCGTGCCGCTGACATGAAAACGGAGATCCCCGATCAGATGAGGTACAACGGCACGATGTACAAACTGCCATTCACCGTCAATCAGCGCAAAGCGGTCTTTGTAATGGCCCGTGCATATCGGTTGCAGGGGGAAGCCAGGCAGCTCCTGATGAACGATAAAATAACTGCTCGTTGAAGCCTCACCGCTGAGCGGATACCCTTCAATAAGAATATTGCTGACAGCATGCCAGGTTCGAGGCGTGCCGTCCTGGTGGCGCTGAATACCTGAGGTCAGAAATTTTTTAATCTCGTCCCTGCCCGTGACCTGATGACCAGGCGCTTCCAGCGTGGCATAACGTAACAGTTCTGCGACTTTCTCGAATTTCCCACTGTCGAGCAAATAAGGGTAAGAGTTGATGAGACGGATAATGTCACGTTCAGCCTGTAGTATACGGACCAGCTCTGTTTCATTTTGCGAATGCATAGCAGCGTTTCCTGTTGTTTAACGGAGAAATACAGGGATGGCAACAGTAGTATTGTGCTCCCGTACCAACGAAGTAATATCTGGCTGGGCCTGTCAGGTCTGGGAGGCGCCACCATCGGCGAACAACTCAATGCCGTTTACATATCCCGACTCATCACCGGCCAGGAATGCCACAGCAGCCGCAATTTCTTCAGGCTCGCCAATACGTCCCAGTGGGCATTTTGCAGTAAGTAAGGCAAGCCCTTCCTCAGCCTTATCGCCAAAAGCGGTCCGCAAAGAGGCCGTGTTGGTCGGCCCCGGACTGACAATATTGAGCCGAATACCCGAGCCATGCAGTTCAGCCACCCAGCTCCTGACCATGTTGCGCACTGCGGCTTTGGTTGCACCGTAGATACTCATTGCCGGGCCGGGATCAACCGAAGCGGTAGAACCGATAATGACTACACTGGAACCGTTTTGAAGTAAAGGCAGGGCTTGCTGAACGGTCAGCACCACACCTTTCACATTGGTCGCAAACTGCTCATCGATTTGCTGTTCTGTTATCTGGCCGAGAGGCGCATGAACACCGCCACCGGCATTAGCTACCAGGATATCGATATGCCCGGTTGCTGTTTTGATCTGCTGGTAGAGATCATCAAGACTCGCTCTGCAGCTGACGTCCGTCACAATTCCACTTGCGCTATCGCCCAGCGCTATCACTGCCTGGTTCAGTTTTTCTGTATTTCTGCCGGTGATCACCACGTTCGCACCGTCATTAATCAGGCGTTTTGCTATAGCCAGGCCGATACCACTACTGCCGCCGGTAACCACAGCGACTTTATCCTTGAGTAGCTTATTCATGTACATACTCCTCACTCTATTGTAGTGGTCACTATAAATAAGGGTGATTAATTTGTCACGATACAATATAGCGATCACTATATACATGACGTAGAATAGTCATCAGGATTTAATGACACGCCAGGTTTATAAGCATATGAGTAAGGCACAAGATAATGTCAGAACGCGCAGGCCAGCCTTTGACCGTGAGGCGGGAATTGAGATTGCTCAGGCCCTGTTTCATCAGCGGGGTTATGATGCAGTAGGAATCTCGGAGCTGACAAAGGCATTGAATATCAATCCGCCCAGTCTTTACGCCGCCTATGGCAGCAAAGCGGGTCTGTTTGGTCGCTGCCTTGCCCGCTATGTTGATGAAGGTAATCTGCCTGCTGACAGAATCCTTACCCCCGGGCGCCCTCTTGCCAAAGCGATTGAGGAATTATTTATCACAGCAGCACGGCTATATGTGAAATCAACACTGCGGCGCGGCTGTCTGGCCGCAGAGGGAATGCGCGCGAATGATGAACAGGCGCGGGAACTGGCAAACCAGTACGCAAAACCAGGAATGCAGTTTATAGAGGATTACATTCGTCAGTCAGAACCTGAAAGAGCGAAAGAACTGGGCGATTTCGTCGTCACAACCTTACGCGGGTTTTCAGCTGCGGCTGTAACGGGCTTATCGCGTCCCCGTTTGTTGAAAGTGGCACGTATGAACGGGCAGGCTTTTGCTGCATTACTGAGTCTGAATTCTGACACATAACGGGAGCTTTTATGACTGTCATCGACCACCTTGAGATTTCAGTGAAAAATGCGCCGTTATCGCTGCGCTTCTATCTGCAGGCACTTGAGCCATTGGGCTTCAGACTGGTTATTACTCAGGAACCAGCCAAAACGCGAACCGGTGGTTTTCGTTATGGACTTGGGCCACAGGGCTATCCCCGGCTGTGGCTGCATGACAATGAGGAAAACGGTGCGCCGTTGCATCTGGCTTTTTCTGCTGATGAGCGCCGCATAGTGGATGAATTCTGGAAACGGGCTATTCAGGCGGGTGGAAAAGATAACGGAGCACCGGGAGTTCGTAAGCAATATCATTCACAATACTATGCTGCGTATGTTTTTGATCCTGATGGCAATAATCTGGAAGTCGTCTGTCAGCGAAGCACGTAAGGTAATCAGATATGCGTATTATCTTAATCAAACGCTTAATTTCAGCGTGAATTACAATCGTAAATTTTTATCTGGATTAGCTGGCTTAGTGGTTAGTCATTTCCGTTGCTTAACGCCACGATGTTCAGCTTTTCACTCACAGCGGACCTAATTCCG
Source organism: Superficieibacter electus (assembly GCF_002915575.1). Lineage (GTDB taxonomy): Bacteria > Pseudomonadota > Gammaproteobacteria > Enterobacterales > Enterobacteriaceae > Superficieibacter > Superficieibacter electus. The sequence goes on along the minus strand of NZ_PQGD01000001.1, from coordinate 63,453 downwards.
GGGATCGACTTTCGTGTGGCGGGGATAGTCCAGATTTTGTTTTTGAAACTTATTTCCGTCCAGCGGGCAAACCTCAGTTCGCTGGAGCGAATAAAGACATGCAAGGTAAGAGAAACAGCCAGCCGGGTTAATTTCCATCCCTGACGATTACCATCAATTCGGCTCAACAGTTCGGGTAGTCGTTCAAGGGGAAGGGCGGGATAGTGTCTTTTAACCGGTGCTGCGATGATACCTTCGAGATTCGATGCCGGATTGCTCTCAATCATTCCCTGATGTACGGCATGCCGCATGATGTTGCACATATGCTGCCGGGTACGTGCTGCGACTTCCAACAGACCTTTTTGCTCAATGCCTTTCAGCGGGTCGATAAAGTGACGAGGTTTCAGTTCAGCTACTGGAAAATGTCCAATCACGGGAAATATATGATTGTTCATGCAGGCAAGCAGGCGGGCAGAGTGGTTCTCTGACCAGTTTCGATTGCTTTTATGCCAGCTCAATGCAACGTGCTTAAACGTTTTTTCCGGTTAGCGGGCAGCTTTATCTGCGGTACATTGCTGTGCTGGATTGATATTCTGCGTCAGTAGCTTGCGTATGCCATCACGTTGCTGTCAGGCGTAAGCCAGAGAAACATCGGGATATGCACCTAAGCCGAGGCGGGATTCTTTACCATTGATACGATATTTGAGATACCAGAGACGTGAACCGCTGGATTGACTAAAAGGTACAGGCCATGAGAACCGGAAACTTTGTAAGGTCTGGCGGATGGTTTTAAGCTGCGGATTTTAGTGTCGTTCAGAGACATATGGGGGGGCACTCCATTATCGAACTAACCTGACCCCAGATTTGACCACCAATTTTTCCCGATGCGGAGGGTAAAATCAAAATGCACCGGGAAGAGTTTTCACGCTAACCTGTTGAATCATAATTAGATAAGGATTCGCAAGGATGTATGAAAGCAGGAAATTGGCTCCTCTGACTGGACTCGAACCAGTGACATACGGATTAACAGTCCGCCGTTCTACCGACTGAACTACAGAGGAATCGGTTGGAGGCTTATCTTAGCGGCGTAAAAAATTTTGTCAAACCCCAATCCTGACCTTTCAGTCCAGGTGGCTCTTTTTGCAACAAATTGATGTATTTGCCGACAAATTTTTGTGGGAAAATACTTTGCAGGTTTGGTTTTTCTCCCCCATCATTTGAAATGTAGTTTCAACATTCTTTGTTAAGGTCAATTTTGGACGTTACTGCTTCTCTGCGCCGGGTCGTTACTCGCACGCCCTGGTACGCAAAACGAAAGAGTTACCGGGTTCTCTTCTGGCGTGAGATCACTCCACTTGCCATTCCTATCTTTCTGGAAAATACCTGCGTCCTGTTGATGGGGGTGCTCAGCACGTTCCTCGTCAGTTGGTTGGGCAAAGAGGCGATGGCAGGTGTGGGGCTGGCCGACAGTTTTAATATGGTCATCATGGCCTTTTTCGCCGCGGTCGATCTGGGTACCACGGTGGTGGTGGCCTTTAGCCTCGGAAAGCTTGATCCGAATCGGGCGAGGGCGGCGGCGCGACAGTCGCTGGTGATCATGACGCTGTTTGCCATTGCGCTGACGGTGTTGATTCATGCGTTCGGCAGCCAGATTATTGATTTCGTTGCCGGAGAAGCCACGCCGCAGGTGAAAGCACTGGCGCTAACCTATCTTGAGTTGACCGCGCTGAGCTATCCGGCGGCAGCAATTACTCTCATCGGCAGCGGTGCGCTACGCGGTGCGGGAAATACTAAAATTCCGCTGATGATCAACGGCGGGATGAACATCCTCAATATTATTATCAGCAGCGCACTGATTTATGGCGTGTTCTCCTGGGACGGGCTGGGTTTTGTGGGTGCGGGGCTGGGGTTGACCATTGCGCGTTATATCGGCGCGGTGGCGATTATTGTGGTGCTGATGATCGGCTTTAACCCGGCGCTGCGTATCTCATTGAAGAGTTACTTTGCGCCACTTAATTTCAGTATTCTGTGGGAAGTACTGGGGATTGGTATTCCGGCGAGTATTGAATCGGTGCTGTTTAACGGCGGTAAGCTGCTGACCCAGATGTTTGTGGCCGGAATGGGCACTGATGTGATTGCCGGTAACTTCATTGCCTTTTCTATCGCCTCGCTGATTAACCTGCCTGGTAACGCCCTCGGTTCCGCGTCAACGATTATCACCGGGAAACGGCTGGGGAAAGGGCAGATTGCCCAGGCCGAGCGTCAGTTGCGCCATGTTTTCTGGCTTTCAACGATTGGTCTGACGATTATCGCCTGGCTTAGTGCGCCGTTTGCCGGGCTGATGGCCTCGTTCTATACCCGAGAGGAGGACGTGAAGGAGGTGGTTAAAATTCTTATCTGGCTGAACGCCGCCTTTATGCCTATCTGGGCTGCGTCGTGGGTGCTGCCTGCCGGGCAAAAGGGCGCACGCGATGCACGCTTTTCAATGTGGGTGTCAATGCTCAGTATGTGGGGTTGTCGTGTAGTGGCAGGTTACGTACTGGGCATCATGCTAGGTATGGGCGTGGTGGGTGTCTGGTTGGGAATGTTCTTCGACTGGGCCGTACGTGGTGCCTGTTTCTACTGGCGAATGATCAGCGGTCGCTGGCTATGGAAGTATCCCCGACAGAAGAAAATTGTTGATTAATTAAACGCTATTGCGCTGTTTCTGCGCATTACGAAGAATAAATCAGCAAACGGTTGAATTTGTACAAACAGGCTTTGACAAGGGGCGAGTGGCCCGTTAATATTCGCCCCGTTCAAACGATTCCTCTGTAGTTCAGTCGGTAGAACGGCGGACTGTTAATCCGTATGTCACTGGTTCGAGTCCAGTCAGAGGAGCCAGATTTAAAGAAGCCCGCTTTTTAGCGGGCTTTTTGCTTTTTGCCATCAGACCTGCTTTTTGACCGGGTAAGCGGTCAACGGTTTAATCTCTTTTAGCACAAACATACTTTGCATCTCTTTTATGCCCGGTAGCCTGCGCACCACGGACATCGCAAAGTCAGCATAGGTATCCAGACTGGATGCTACCACCTGTAGCAGAAAATCAGCATCGCCGCCGATACTGTAGCAGGCTACCACATCTTCCAGCGCCGTAACCTCCTCTTCAAATTTTCTCGCTTCCGCTTCACTGTGGCTATCAATGGTTACCCGAATAAACACCATTACTCCCAGCCCAATTTTTTTCCGGTTCAGAACGGCGCGATAGCCCTGAATAACATTATCATCTTCCAGCCTGCGAACTTTACGCCAGCAAGGCGAGGCGGACATCCCTGCCTTATCGGCAAGCTGCTGGTTGGTGACCCGGCCATCATCCTGTAACAGCCTGAGTAATTTGATTTCAGTCGTATCAAGCGGCATTTAAGGTTATTCCTTTCTTTATTTGCGTATTCCGGGGATATTTTTACCGAATAATGACGTGCAGGTAAACAAAACAGAAAGCTCATTTCTGTTCCATGGCGGCATAATATTTATCTCACCAACGACTTTTAAGGACGCCAGATGAAATTTGATGCCAGCCAGCATCGCTGTACGATCATTATTGATAACGCTCTCCCTGCGGGTCTTGCCATCAATGCGGCAAGCGTCATTGGCATTAGTTTTGGCCGCACTATCGCCGGGCTGGTGGGACCCGACAGGCAAAGCCTGGACGCGGTGAATTACCCCGGGGTGATCTCCGCACCGCTACCGGTTCTGCGCGCGTCAGGCGAGGCGCTGCGGCACTTTTTGTCTGTGGCTGAAGCCGACAACGAGATGTATGTCATGCCTTTCAGTGCGCTGGCACAGTCGTGCAAAACCTATGATGAGTACGGCGAAAGAATATCCGCTGTGAACAGTGATGCCATCGCGCTGGTGGCTATTGGGCTGGCAGGGCCGAAAAAGAAAGTCACAAAAATGACAGGGGATCTTCCGCTTTACAAATAACGAGCAAAAACGCCCGCGAGACGCGGGCTTACCTATTCGTGACGGGCAAAACGCAGCTTGTCGTCATAGCCTGTAGAAGATTTATCATTTTTCTTCTTATCGGTGATGATCATATCGATATCAGCAATATCGCAGACATGAGAAAGCGCCCGGTACCCCAGCTTCGACGTATCCGCCAGCACCACTCGCGTTTTTGCAGATTTCAGAATTTCTTTTTTGGTCGGTAATTCAATAGCATTAACATTCGTGATGCCGGCCTGCGGATGCACACCTTCTGCGCCAAGAAATGCCCAGTCGGCATAAACTTCAGTGAATTTGCGCGTCGCATCCGGACCGACCAGAGTTAATGAATTGCCGATAACCACGCCGCCGGTAATGTTGAGATTAATTGCCGGATACTGACTCAGCAGCAGGGCAATGTTGAGATCGTTGGTGATAACAGTCAGGTCTTTTTTGCTGGCAAGCTGTACCGCCAGTTCATAGACGGTTGAGCCGTTATCCAGGATCACCGAGTCACCATCAGCGATTAATGAGGCGGCGTATTGCCCGATCGCGACTTTTTGCTCGTGATTGCGACTTTTACGGATGGTATAGGGGGTGTCCTGCCTTTCCGTCGTCAGCACAGGCAGCACGCCACCGTGCGTTCTGACGATCTGCTGCGTTTTTTCGAGATGAATGAGATCTCTTCTAATTGTTGAGCTGTCTACCTCAAACGCTTCAGCGAGTTGATTAGCATTCAGATAACCCGTTGAAACGAGCATGGAAAGGATCTTTTTCCTTCTCTCATGTGCCAGCATATTTCGCCTCCTCATCCTTCACTCCGGCTGATAGTACCATGCTTTAAAACAGAAAAAATCATAAACGCATAACTTTCAAACGCTTAAATTCACGCGCCGAAAAAAAGTGTCGAACTCATCACATAAGCGGATTCGTGCAATTGAATGCACGAATTCGTGCATATATCGTGTAAGCATCTTCACAACAACTATCGAGGAAATGATGTTGACTCCCTATGAGAACGATATTGCAATGCAACCAGCTGCGATCGCAGCGCAACTGAATACACCGTTACCGGAAAATCTGGCTACCGTACAGCTGGAAAGCTATGACCGGATTATCCTGACCGGGATGGGGTCATCTGATTATGCGCTGATCCCGGTGGAACGCGCACTGGTTGCCAGAGGTTATCCGGTCTGGCGGGTGGATGCCGGACGTTTACTGGATATGCCGTCACTTATCACTGCTAACACGCTACTATGGGCGACGTCACAATCGGGCATGAGCGGGGAGGTTGTGGCGTTACTTAAAAAAGGGACACGTCCGCGTACGCTTATTGGCATGACTAACGATCGGCAGAGCGTGCTGGCGCAAGAAGCCGATATCATGATTGCCCTGGAAAGCGGTGAAGAAGCGACAGTTAGTTCGAAAAGCTACCTCAATACACTGATTGCCAGCCAGCGGACGCTGGCCGTTTTACTGGCAGAAGATGAAAGTGCTATTGGCCGGGCGCTGGAAAATAATCTTCCGGAAATCCGTCGCCTGATAAACGATACCCCGTTTGCCTCCAGGCTGGCCGGGCATCTTTTTTCCGATTCCCGCCCACGCGTTGCCTGGATTGGTACCGGTGCATTTGCTGCAAATGCCATGACCGCAGCATTGATTACGAAAGAAGCGTCTAAAGTCAGCGCGGAAGGGTTTATTGGCGGTGAGTTTCGGCATGGGCCAATGGAAACCTCTGGCAAAGGGATGCTGGCTTTTCTTTGCGGCAAACCTGGGGATGAAACGCTGGAAAGGCTGGCAGCGGAACTGCTGGCGAATGGCACGGATGTCGTCACCATTGGTGAAATCCCATATGCAGATTCTGCGCTACTTGCCGTGCCGTCTGGCGATGAACTTTGCCAGCTATTATGCGGGTTTATTTATATCGAACATTTGACGGTAGCGTTCGCGAGGAAAAATGGTTTTGTTCCGGGTCAGTTTCTTTACGGGCAAAAAATAACGGTGGCGATATGACAGGCTCATCAACGCTGGTAAGAGCGGGTATTGATTTAGGCGGGACCGGAACCCGGATCATTATCACCGGAAAGGGCGGAGTCATTAACTCAATAACCCTTGCCACAGCCGAGTTTTGTCGTGTTGATCAAAACGAACGTGCAAAATTACTGGCATTTCATGTACGCGCTCTCATCCCGCAAGGGATGGAGCTTGTGAGCCTGGGAATTGGGGCCAGCGGCCCGGTAGATACGGTGTCGGGAATAATTAAAAATAAAGACACGCTGGAATGTTTTTCTTTTTTCTCACTTGCCGATGAATTAAAGGAGATTCTCGGCGTTGACGTCGCTATAGATAACGATGCTGTCGCTGCGGTACTCGGGGAATATCATTTTGGCGCAGGTAAAAACAGTAAGCGGCTACTGATGGTAACGTTAGGAACCGGAATTGGAGTAGCGCTATTAAATGAGGGCATTCCTTTTCGTACCAGCGATAACCAGCATCCGGAAGCGGGTCATATTCCCATCTCTGGTAATCCTGCGATCTGTTATTGCGGACTCAGAGGTTGCTGGGAAATGCTGGCCTCAAGGAGCTGGTTACAGCAAAATCTTGAGGCGCTGCTACCTCAAACGCCTTTCGAAAAGCAGGATTTACGCTTTTATCAGACGATGGTAACCGAGCGGGAGGAGGTAGCTGCATTATTTCATCGCTATGGTAATTATCTTGGTCGTGGTCTGGTGACCTTACTGACATTATATGGCCCTGACCTGACTATTCTTAGCGGCAGTGCAGCTCATTATTATCCGCTATTTAAAAATGGCCTTAATGAATCGCTGATGCGCGCCGATGCTTATGCCATTAATAATCGGATTGTACCGTCTGAATTAGGCGATATTGCTGGTGCTCTGGGGGCTACGGTAATTCCAGAGTTAAATTAACGATAATATTTTAACGGCAGGTTAATATAATGGTGAATGCAGAGCACAGAAACGGGCAGGGTAAACCTGCAACCGTAAAAATTACCGTTTTTATTATTCTTTCTATTCTGATCTCTTCCGTTGGTGGTATTATATTCGGCTATGATACCGGGATTATTGGCGGAGCTATTGTCTTTATTGGGAAAGAATTCCAGATTAACGATTTGGTGCAGGGCGTTATCGTCAGTATGTCATTATTAGGGGCGATGATCGGGGCGTTGGCAGCAGGGCCGCTTGCTGACAAATATGGACGCAAAGTGAATTTGTTCATCGCCGGGCTTTGTTTTACTTTCGGCGCAGCAATTTCAGGATTTAGTCATCACATCGAAATACTAACCCTGGCGCGAATTCTCCAGGGGATCGGCGTAGGTGCGTCTTCAGTCCTGGTGCCGGTATACATTGCCGAATTATCGCCAGCCAGAATTCGCGGGGTGCTGGTCACGTCATTTCAGTTAATGATCACGGTTGGTATCGTAATGGCCTATGGCGTTAATACGATGGCTGAAAGTCATGGGGAATGGCGTTTGCCTGTAGGAATAGCCGGAATTTTCGGTGTGCTACTGGCGGCCGGCGTGATTTTTGTGACGGAATCTCCCCGCTGGCTTATCGCTGTAAATCGGCACGATTTGGCCAGGCGTACGTTAATCAGGCTGCGGGGCCATCAGCATGTTGATGCTGAAATTAAAGAAACAGAACGCCTGAACGCTATTGAGCAGGATAACATGCGCTGGCGCGATCTTTTTCGTGGGCATGTGCGGCCAATGATCGTGATTGGCGTGCTGGTGGCGTTCTTTTCCAATGCCTGTGGTATTAACCTGGTGATTTACTTTGCACCACAGATTTTACAGTCCAGTGGATTTACCTCTTCCGCATCATGGATTGGTACCGTCGGGCTTGGTATCACCAACGTCGCTTTTACTGTCGTGGGGATGCTGATTGTTGACCGTGTCGGACGGCGACCATTACTGATTTTGGGGGCCGTCGGATTGACCATCAGTCTTGTTATCCTGGCGGTCCTCTTTTCGGTACCGGTTTTTCCCGGTAGTAACTGGCTGGCTTTAGGGTCGCTGGTCTTTTATATCGTGATGTATGCGGTAAGTCCGGGGATGTTGGGATTTCTGATGATCTCGGAGATCTCTCCGCTCAGGGCAAGGGCGAAAGTGACCAGTCTGTCGATATTTATTATTTTTGCGACTAACCTGGTGATTGCATTGTTGTCACTGCCGATGCTGAACGGGATGGGGGCTTCCGCCACGTTCTGGCTGTTTTCAATAATATGCGTGGCGTTTACGCTCTTCAGTTTCTTCGTTCCGGAAACGAAAGGCAAAAGCCTCGAAGAGGTGGAGCTGTATTTCAAACAGAAATACGCTGGCGCAATAGCGATGAAAAGTACTACCCACGAATAGCCAGTAAAGCCCGCGAGACGCGGGCTTTAGCGTTTTACCCCGCCAGCACGCGCAGAGGCGCAGTGGCTGCAAACAGCCAGGGGCGGGCATCACTGTCAACCAGCGGTGAAAGGGCTTCCCGCACCCGCTGGTGATAGTCGTCAAGCCACTGTTTTTCCTGTTCGCTCAGCATGGCCAGTTCAACCTGACTCAAATCAATCGGGATCAGCGTCAGGGAGGAAAAACGGCAAAATCCCGGTTGGCTTTCCACCACTTCAACCTGGTTTTCGATGCGGATACCGTAGCGATCTTCCAGATACAGCCCCGGTTCGATGGTGATGATATTGCCGGCGACCAGCGGCCATGGGTTAGCTTTCTTTGCCATGCGGTGCGGCTGCTCATGGATCAGCAACTGATGCCCAACACCGTGGCCAGTACCGTGATCATAATCCAGACCCAACTCCCACAGCGGACGTCGCGCGAAGGCGTCAATCTGGTGTCCCTGGGTTCCGGCAGGAAATTGCAGGGTGATTAGCGCCAGAAAGCCTTTTAGTACGGCGGTATAGTGCAGGCGACGCTGGGGATCGAGCGTGCCGAACGCCAGTGTACGGGTCGCGTCCGTCGTGCCGTTCGCGTACTGCCCGCCAGAGTCATTGAGATAAAAATTAGCGCCAGTGATGGCCGCGTTGGTTTTCTCACTGGCATGATAATGACACATCGCAGCGTTGCTGCCTGCGGCTGAGATGGTGCTGAAGCTCTGCTCAATAAATCCCGGTTGCTGCTGACGAAAGGCCAGCTGTTTCTCCTGAGCTTCCAGTTCCGTAAGGGGATGGTGAGCGGCTTCACGGGCAGAGACCTCATGCGCCAGCCAGGCCAGAAAGTTAACCCATGCCGCACCATCATAACGATGACATTGTCGATAGCCTTCCAGCTCAGTTGGATTTTTGTTGGCTTTCATTAACGTCACCGGATCGGCCTGCCAGGCGATAGCGCCGCCCGACTGTTCAACCGCGAAACGCAGCGCAACCGGTGCGTTATCCGCATCAAGCTGAATACGCTTACCCGCTGCAAGCTGCTGGAGACGAGGAAGCAATGCTTGCGGTGCTGAGCGCGTCAGCGAGCTGAGAAGCGCCTCCGGCAGCGCGGCCGTTTTGCCTGCCGCCACAAACCACTCCACCTCACCGGATTGGCTTAACAGCGCAAAAGAAAGTGGTACCGGACTCATCGCCACGTCCGCACCGCGCACATTCAGCAGCCAGGCAATATTATCCGGCTGGGTAATGACGAGATAATCCACCGCTTGTTCGCGCAGCAGAGCGGCAACCCGCTGGCGTTTCACTTCGCTGCGTTCACCCGCAATATCATCGGGCATGAGGCGGATAAGTCCATCCGGTGGGGCCGGGCGCGACGTCCAGATTGTATCGAACGGGTCATACGGCAGGGGGACCAGCTCGCAGTGCGTGGCGTCGAGTGCCTCAAATTGGCTGTTAACGATCAACATTGGCTCAAATGCAATACGGCTATCTGCAGCAAGTTCCTGGGCCAGCCACTGTGCAAGCGGTTCATTATGCAGATGATGGATTTCCCAGGCGCTAAGATCTACCTCATTACGTGCTTGTACCTGATAACGCCCGTCGACAAACAGCAGAGCACGGTCGCGCAGTACCAGCGCCAGCCCGGCAGAACCGGTAAAGCCGGTCAGCCACGCCAGTTTATCATCGTGCGGTGCACAGTCTTCGCTTTGGTGGGCGTCCGCACGAGGGACAATAATACCGTCCAGCGACTGCGTAATAAGCAGGTCGCGGAGTGCTGAAAGAGCATTGTCCATAAAGAGTCCTTATTGCGATTAGCGGAATGGCGGTTCGTTGAATGTACGCAACTTGCGCGAATGCAGGCGTTCACCCTCAGCGCGGAGCAAATCAATGGCGCGGATGCCTATCTGCAAGTGCTCAGAAATCGCCCCTTCATAAAAACGGTTGGCCTGGCCCGGCAGCTTGATTTCGCCGTGCAGAGGTTTATCGGAGACGCACAGCAACGTGCCGTAAGGTACGCGGAATCGATACCCTTGCGCGGCAATGGTAGCGCTTTCCATATCAATCGCCACCGCACGGCTGAGGTTAAAACGCAGGGCTGACGCAGAGTAACGTAGCTCCCAGTTTCGGTCATCGGTGGTCACTACCGTGCCGGTGCGCAGTCGCTGTTTAACCTCTTCACCGGGCATACCGCTGACTTGCTTGGTGGCGTCATACAGCGCACGCTGCACTTCGGCGATACTGGGGATCGGGATGTCCGGCGGCAGTACCGCATCCAGCACGTGATCGTCGCGCAGATAGGCATGAGCCAGCACGTAATCGCCAATCGACTGGCTTTCACGCAGGCCACCACAGTGACCAATCATCAGCCAGACGTCCGGGCGCAGGACGGCAAGATGATCGCAAATGGTTTTGGCATTTGACGGCCCGACGCCAATATTCACCAGCGTGATCCCCTGACCGTCGGCGGTGATCAAATGCCAGGCAGGCATCTGATGTTTCTTCCATGCCAGGTCGGAAATCGCCGCCTCCGGCGCTTCGGTTTCAGCGGTGATCCAGATCCCGCCCGCACACGAGAGGGCAATATACGGACTGTCAGGATCGAGGATCTGACTGCATCCCCAACGCACAAACTCATCTACGTAACGGGTGTAGTTGGTGAACAACACAAATGGTTGAAAATGCTCGACCGGCGTGCCGGTGTAGTGGCGCAGGCGGGCGAGGGAAAAATCAACGCGGCGGGCGTCGAAGTGTGACAGCGGGTAAAACTCCGTCGGGTGAAACAGCCCATCCGCCGTTTCATCACCAATTTGTGCCAGCTCGGTAGTCGGGAAATAGCGGGTCAGTCCGGCACTCATGGAGCGATCAAGAGTGATTTCGGAACCATCAATCACATACGGAAAAGGAATTTCATGCTGCGACAGGCTAACGGTAATGTCGGCATCATAATCCTCATAAAGTAGCGTGAGTTGCTCGGCGAGATAACTGCGGAACAGAGCGGGGCGGGTGACCGTTGTAGTATAGCAGCCCGCGTGGGTAAAACGACCATAAGCACGGGTCTTTTGCGCCTTGTGCGCGTTTCCATCCCAGGTGACCGAAATTTGCGGATAGACAAACAGTCCATCGGCGCGGGTCTTGCTGTCGGGCAATGTGCCGTCGGCGACATAACGGCTGATGGCGTCCCGCAAAGCGCTAACCGACTGTTCATAAAGCGCTTCCAGCCGATCCAGCGCCTGTTCCGGGTTAAGACCGGTACCCGTATTGTTCATCATTCGCTCCTTGTGTCAGATAAACTGAATATACCCGATAGTATGTCACAGGAATGTGAAACGAAAGCCAGCAGATAAAACCGAAGGTAATAAGACGCTATTGATCGGGATGGCGGGATTCCACGGCGATCATGGTAACAAAAGGATGATACTGCCATGGCACGCCGTTGCCCTTTTGGTACATCCGGGAAATGGTGCCGTCGAGATAAAGCATATTGCGTACATTGAGTTTTATGCGGGCGTAGCAGGCGAAATCATAGAAGTTAGTTTCGCGGTCACTCAACATAAACACCGCCTGACCTTGTGCCGTAATGCCCACCGCATTGCGAATTTTACGCGAGCTGGCAGAGGGAAGTAGCCGTCGATTGATAATCCCGTTCTCGATCATCAGTGGCCCAGATTGCACCGCGTAATCCATCCCTCTCGACGTTTTAAATTTATCAAGACTGACGATCCCGGCCTGCTGACCCTTTACATAAAACACCCCGCCGGGGCGAATAAAAAAGTTCCCGCCGCCGGAGGCACGGTTTAACGAAGCTAAACGCTTTCCTTGTTCAATATACAGCCCCAGTGGCACGTAAGATTTGGCATAAATTCCGCCGTTCATCACCATCTTTACTCGCCCGTCGGTATTGATGTCTGCCAGCAGATTTTGCAGTGAACCCCAGGCAGTACCGTCGGTTTTTTTCCAGTACATAACAATGCGTTCCTGCGATGGATTCACCTTATAGCTTTGAACGGTGAGCGCTGGATCGCTGAGCGTGCAGTCGCTGGCAAGCGCGCAAAGGGGGAAAGACGCTATGGCGATGGAGAGCAGAAGACGTGATTTCAAGGTGACGGCTCCTTCGGTTAACACGGCGCACAAACGTGCCTGTCCATTAAAAGATGCGGAGGGTTAAGTATGGGATTTTTTGGCGGGGCAGAAAAGCAAAAAGCCCGCTAAAAAGCGGGCTTCTTTAAATCTGGCTCCTCTGACTGGACTCGAACCAGTGACATACGGATTAACAGTCCGCCGTTCTACCGACTGAACTACAGAGGAATCGTGTGAACGGGGCGAATAGTAGCGATGGTTTTTCACCTTGTCAAAGGAAGGATGCAGGCGCAACGTTCAACTGCTGGCAAAATCAACAATCTGTCGTCTTTCGCGCCGCTTACAAAACGTCTGACGCACTTCGCTGGTGCAATCTACCCCTTTATGGGGCATAGCCATTTCCACTGACTGGATGATGAAAACACCGTTTTAAATCAGAATGTCTTATTATCCAGCCGCTTAGCATCCAGAAAAATACATTTAAAAAAACTGGCAACTATTTTGCAGTAGTCCCGGTAAGACTATTGCCAGCAGTGATACTGGCGTTCCTGACCGGAGGCAAAATGAACTTAAGACGGCTGAAGTATTTCGTAAAAATCGTCGATATTGGCAGTCTGACGCAGGCGGCGGAAGTGCTGCATATTGCGCAGCCCGCGCTGAGTCAGCAGGTTGCCACCCTGGAAGGGGAACTGAATCAACAGTTATTGATCCGCACCAAACGCGGCGTGACGCCGACCGAAGCGGGAAAAATTCTCTATGCTCACGCCCGTACCATCCTGCGCCAGTGTGAGCAGGCGCAACTGGCGGTCAATAATGTCGGGCAAACGCTGCGCGGACAGGTATCGATTGGCCTGGCACCCGGAACAGCAGCCTCTTCCGTTACCATGCCGTTGTTACAGGCGGTACGCGCTGAGCTGCCGGACGTACAGGTGTATTTGCATGAGAATAGCGGGTCGGTACTGAATGATAAATTATTGAGCGGTCAGCTTGATATGGCAGTGCTGTATGAGCGTTCGCCGGTTGCGGGCATTACCAGCCAGCCGTTGCTGAAAGAAGATCTGTATCTTGTCGGGACGCGCGACTGCCCAGGGCAAAGTGTCGATCTCGCTGCGGTAGCGGAAATGAATCTGTTTTTGCCGCGCGACTACAGTGCGGTACGTCTGCGGGTGGATGAAGCGTTTTCGCTGCGTCGTCTGACAGCAAAAATCGTTGGCGAGATTGATTCTATCACCACCCTGACTGCCGCGATAGCCAGCGGAATGGGGGTGACTGTGCTTCCGGAATCGGCTGCGCGTTCTCTTTCCGGGGCGGCTAACGGCTGGATGGCGCGAATTTCTACCCCGTCAATGAGTCTGCCGCTTTCGCTTAATGTCTCTGCACGTGGCGCTTTATCGCCACAGGCACAGGCGGTCAGGGAAATTCTGATGTCGCTGGTCACCCGGCCGGCGCTGGAAAATCGCGAATTGTTGCTCGTTAGCTAGACATATAACAAAAAAGCATAAGTTGCTGGTTTTTATTATTTGTTCTGCCAGGCCCGGGACTTTAACAATAGTGTTATGTCATATGGCCCCGGAGGGTAGGGTGAATTTCCAGCAACTGAAAATTATTCGTGAGGCGGCACGTCAGGATTTTAATCTGACCGAAGTCGCTAATATGCTTTACACCTCGCAATCGGGTGTCAGCCGTCATATCCGTGAGCTGGAAGAGGAGCTTGGGATTGAGATTTTCATCCGCCGCGGCAAGCGGCTGCTGGGAATGACGGAACCGGGAAAAGCGCTGTTAGTTATTGCGGAAAGAATTCTTAATGAGGCCAGCAATGTGCGTCGCCTGGCTGACTTATTCACTAACGATGCCTCTGGCGTTCTCACTATTGCGACGACGCATACGCAGGCCCGTTACAGCCTGCCGCCGGTGATTAAAGCTTTTCGCGAACTGTTCAAAGAGGTGCGTCTCGAACTGGTTCAGGGTACCCCGCAGGAAATTGAAGCGCTGCTGCACAATGGCGGCGCTGATATTGGTATCGCCAGTGAACGTCTTAGCAACGATCCCTCGCTGGTGGCATTTCCGTGGTTTCGCTGGCATCACAGTCTGCTGTTGCCCCACGATCATCCTCTGACGCAGATCCCTGCATTAACGCTGGAAGAAATAGCCCGCTGGCCGCTGATTACCTACCGGCAGGGGATCACCGGGCGCTCACGTATTGATGAAGCGTTTAGTCGTAAGGGACTTACGCCGGATATCGTGCTGAGCGCGCAGGACTCTGACGTCATCAAAACCTATGTGGATTTGGGACTGGGTATTGGCCTGGTGGCGGAGCAGTCCGCCGGAGAACAGGAGAACGGCCGGCTGGTGCGTCTTGATACCCGTCATCTTTTTGATGCCAGCACGGTCTGGCTGGGCCTTAAACGTGGCCAGCTTCAGCGTAATTACGTCTGGCAGTTTATCGAGCTGTGTAATGCGGGACTGTCGCTGGCGGAAATCAAGCGTCAGGCGATGGAGCCTGATGAAGTGGTGATTGATTACCAGATCTGAATACTGCCCGCGTAATCGCGGGTTGAGAGGAATGACAAATCTGTTTTGCTACTGTGTTCGCCGTTTGCCGGGTGGCGGCTTTGCCTTACCCGGCCTACAAAAATCACAAATATCAATACGTTATGTGTTACCGTAGGCCTGTGCAAGCGAAGCGCCGCCAGGCATGATTCCAATGGTATAACGTTGGTCAGCAATCTGTGCCCGCATAATCGCGGGCTTTTTTATGAAATATTCACCCGGAAATATACCCACTACGGTATATTTTTATTTTTTAACTTAGCTTATGCAAAACCACTTAATATATTTATTACCAAAAAGTCTTTTTCGCCATGGGATTTTATTCATAGAGTTGATTTTCTGTTAATCATGAAGGAAATCAACAATGACCTCAGCCATTACTGTTGCCCATGGCGACTTTGATCAATTAGATGTTCATCCCGTAGCCGGAAACATTGGTGCGGAGGTTCGTAATATTTCCCTGTCTGCCGACCTGAGTGATGACGTTATTCAGCAGATAGAAAATGCACTGGTAAAATATAAGGTTTTATTTTTCCGTCGTCAGCATCAGTTAACGGATGAAGCGCATCAGGCATTTGGTGCTCGTTTTGGAAAAATCGTTGCGCATCCAACGGTTCCCTCGCCAGAAGGCACTAAATTATTTGAGCTGGATGCCTCCAAAGGCGGCGGGCGCGCTGACTCCTGGCACACCGACGTGACTTTCGTTGAAGCCTTCCCCAAAATATCGATCCTGCGCGGTGTGACCATCCCGGAATATGGTGGGGATACCGTCTGGGCAAATACCGCGCGGGCTTATGAATTATTGCCTGAAGCCCTAAAACAATTTGTCGGGACATTACGCGCGGTGCACACGAATAATTATGATTATGCTGCTGAGCGCCTGGAAACCGATGAAAAGCGTTTGCATCATCATAAAAAGGTCTTTGTCTCTTCAGTATGGGAAGCGGAACACCCTGTTGTTCATGTTCATCCGCTGAGCGGGGAGCGGGTGTTATTACTCGGCCATTTTGTGAAAAACCTGGTGGGATTCAGTAGTCGTGAATCCGCGCAGCTTTTTGAGCTATTGCAAAACCGAATCATCCGTCTGGAAAATACCGTGCGCTGGCAGTGGCAGCAAGATGACGTGGTTATCTGGGATAACCGCAGCACGCAGCACTACGCTGTTAACGATTACGGCACGCAGCCTCGCGTGGTGCGTCGGGTAACGGTGGAAGGTGAACCCGCTGTAGGAATTGACGGTAGCCGTAGTCGCACGGTGGCGCGTCCACAGGATGCGGTTAATGAAGTGCCTTCTGACAACCTGACTGCGGATGTGAAATATGCAGCGTCGTGATTTGTTAAAAGCGATGGCGGCATTCGGTGTGTATAGCATGGTGCCTGCCATCGCCCGTGGCGCGAATACGGCGCGCAAATATGCGGGCGTCACGCTCAATGTTTCCACCTTCAGTACCGCCTGGCCGCAGCTTATCCGACAATGGCTACCGGAATTCGAAGCCCTGACCGGCGCGCGGGTACAACTGGATACGCCTGCTTTTCCGGTCTATAACCAGCGCGCCGACCTGGAGTTATCGACCCGCGGGTCCGCCTACGATGTAGTAAATGTCACCTTTATTTACACCAGCCGCTGGATCAATGCAGGCTGGCTGACGCCGCTGAATGACTTTATCGCTAATCCCAATCTGACCCCCCCGGACTGGGGCTTACAGGATTTCCTGCCCGCTACGCTTGCCGCAGAAACCGGGCGCGACGGACAACTCTATGGTATTCCCTATGTTGTGGAAGCCATGCTGGCGGGGGCCTCGCGCTACGATTTGATCCAGCAGGCGGGGCTGGAATTTCCAACAACCACCGATGAACTGGTCAACGTCTTACAGGCGGTGAATAAGAAACAACGCGTGGCGGGTTACGTCACCGATAACCACTATGGCTGGACTTTTATTCCTTATCTCCAGGCGTTTGGCGGCAATGTCTTCCGTGCGCCACCGGACGATTTGTTTCCCACGCTGGATACGCCGCAAGCCATTGCGGCGGCGGATTATTTTGCCCGGCTTATCCGTGATTTCGGACCTAACGGCGGCATTACCTACACCGCCGATCAGTCGCTACAGGCGCTTAAACAGGGGCGGGTTAACTTCTCTGATGCCAGTCAGACGTATCTGGCGCAGCTCGGTAATGTGCAAAGCTCACGCACCGTTAAGACCTCGCACTTTGGCCCGATGGTAAGGGGACCTGAAGGCGCGTTTCCCGGCATGGCAACACATGCGCTGGGGATACCGGCGGGGGCGAAAAATAAGGAAGCTGCTTGGGCCTTTATCCAGTGGTCACTGTCAAAAGCGATGACAGCTCGCGCGCTGGCGGCAGGTTACGGCTCGCCGACCCGTCGCAGCGATATTGATTCTCAGGTGTTTCGCAGCAAGCAGGTGATCAACGGCGTGGATTTGGCGCAGTTGTCCATCGACGCGATTGATCGGGCAGGACAGGGTGGCTACATGAAATACCGTACCGTGGAATTTTACCCGCAGGTCGATCAGCAACTGAACAAAGCCATTGCGCTTATCGTCTCCGGCCAGCTATCTGCCAAAGCGGCAATGGCTAAAGCGCAGGCGGGCACAGTGGCCGATTTACGACGCGCGGGCGTGAAATTGTGAGGGGGCGAAAATGGCGTCATCACTAAGCTGGCGGGTGCGCCAGCGTAATGCCTGGTTACTGGGTCTCGCGCCATCGTTGATCGTACTGACGCTGCTCACCCTGGTGCCTGCCACGGCGCTGCTGGTGACCAGTCTGACGCCGTTCAGTCTGACAGATCCTGTGACCACGTTCACCTTTACCAACCCGCTGGTTAACTATCAGCAACTACTGCACGATGAACGTTTTCTCGGTTCGCTGGTGACACAACTCAAGTTGTCGGTGGTCAGCGTTTTTTTCCAGGTGCTGATAGGTTTGCTGCTCGCGCTGCTGCTGAACGGGACGTCACGCTGGCTTAACGGCGTGCGAACCCTGCTGCTGATCCCAATGGTTCTGCCGCCCATCATCGTGGCGCTGATCTGGAAAATCATTTATACCCCGGATATCAGTCCCCTGCATCAGGTACTGGATCGCCTTAACTTGCCGCTGGACTCGCTGATTGCCAATCCTGACACGGCGCTGTGGGCCATTGCGCTTGCCGATATCTGGCAATGGTTTCCTTTTACCATGTTAATGGTGCTGGCGGCACTGCAAATGGTCCCTAAAGATCCGCAGGAAGCGGCGAGCCTGGACGGGGCCTCAGCGTTTAACATTTTTCGTTTTATCGTCCTGCCACACCTCAAGCCGGTTCTGGCCGTCTGTGTTTTATTCCGCCTGATCGACAGTTTTAAGGCATTTCCGCTGATTTATATTCTGACCGATGGCGGGCCAGGTTCGGTGACGGAAGTGACTAACTACTACGGCTTCATTCAGGCCTTTAACTTTTCCTGGTGGGGATACGGCAGCGCGATCGCGGTTGTTATTCTGGTCGGTGTTTTCATTTTAAGCTGGCTGATTGGCCGGGCGGGGTGGAATGATGACAGTGCAACACACTGATGTGCGGCCACAGGCCAAGGTCACCGCGCGGCGTAAAAAATGGCGGCTGAAGGGTACGCGAACGTTTCTGGCGCTGGTGGTGTTAATCGTCTTGCTCGCCCCGTTTTTGTGGATGGTCATTATGTCTGTGCGACCAGCCCTGGATGCCTTTGAACTGACGCTGTGGTTTACGCCAACGCTTGAGGCTTATCGCGCGCTTATCGCCGGTAACTTCCTTCAGCCGTTTGCTAACAGCCTGATGGTCAGCGTTGTATCGACGGTGTTTTCACTGCTGCTGGGCGTGCCTGCCGCATGGGTACTGACGCGCTGGCGTTTTCGCGCGCGCCGCTACGTGGCGCAGTGGATACTGGTTACCCGCATGGCACCGCCTATCGCTTTTACCATCCCGTTTTTCCTTGCCTGGCGCTGGCTGGGCTTGCAGGACACCATCGCCGGGCTGGCTATTGTTTATCTGACGTTTAATCTGGCAATCGTCATCTGGCTGATGCAAACCTTCTTTTCTGCCATTCCGGTGGTGCTGGAAGAAGCGGCCTGGATGGACGGCTGCCCGCTGTGGCGCAGTTTCTGGCATATCTCGCTGCCGCTGGTCAAACCGGGCCTCGCGGCGACGGCCATCCTGTGTTTCATCTTTTCGTGGAATGACTTCTTCTTTGCGCTGATCCTCACGCGTACCAACGCCATTACCGCACCGGTCGCGATTGTGAATTTCCTGCAATACGAGGGTTGGGAATGGAGCAAAATCGCCGCCAGCGGCACGCTGGTGATGCTGCCGGTCGTGGCATTCACACTGCTGGTGCGCCGCTATCTGGTACACGGCTTAACTGCCGGAGGCATTAAGGATTAACTATGGCAACGCTGAAACTACATAATATCAGTAAAACCTTTAACGGTCAGACCATCATCCCGGATCTGAACCTGACCATTCAAGGCGGCGAGTTTATCGCTCTGGTCGGCCCTTCCGGCTGTGGAAAATCGACGTTGTTACGGATGATTGCCGGGCTGGAAAGCGTTGACGGCGGAGAGATGGTGCTGGAAGGCGAGGTGATTAACGATCTCTCACCGCAGGATCGCAATATGGCGATGGTGTTTCAGAACTATGCGCTGTATCCGCATATGACGGTCGCCGAAAACCTCGGCTTCTCGCTTAAAATGCAGCGTGTGCCCGCCTCGCAAATTGATCAACAGGTGCGGCAGGCGGCGGAGACGCTGGGACTGACAGCCTTGCTGACCCGTAAACCCGCCCAGCTTTCCGGCGGACAGCGCCAGCGGGTTGCGATGGGACGGGCGATATTGCGCCACCCGCGCGTGTTTCTTTTCGATGAGCCGTTATCAAACCTCGACGCGAAGCTGCGTGTGGAGCTGCGCAGCGAAATCAAAGCGCTTCACCAGCGGCTGAATACGACCATGATTTATGTCACTCACGATCAAATCGAAGCCATGACCATGGCAGACCGGATTGTGGTTTTACGTGACGGGCATATCGAGCAGGTCGGCACTCCGCTGGAGCTGTATGACCGTCCGGCCAATGCATTCGTGGCAAGTTTTATCGGATCGCCTTCGATGAATCTGTTCAGTGGACGCGTTGAGCAGCAGGGCGTTGTTGTAACGGATGACGGCATAGCGCTGCCGGTGAGGCAAGGCGCGGGCGTGGATATCGGGCAGCGCGTTGTTTACGGTGTCCGCCCGCAGCATTTTATCCTGACGGCGGAGGCGGCGATTGATGCGCAGGTTAACGTGGTCGAACCGACCGGCTCCGAAACCCAGATCCTGCTCAACATCGGTCAGCAAAAAGTGACTACGCTGTTTCACCAGCGCGTGACAGCCACGCCTGGTGAAACGCTGAAAATTGCGCCTGACGCCCGCCATGCCCATCTTTTTGATGCAACCAGCGGGCTGCGGTTGAATTAAGGCGTTATACCATGGAATTATGCCTGGCGGCGCTTCGCTTGCACAGGCCTGTGGATAGAGCATAACGCATTGATATTCAATGTTTGGTTGGCCGGGTAAGGCGAAGCCACCACCCGGCCATACGGCGTAAAAAAAGCAAAATCAGGTTGGCCATCAGTCTGAGGTGCCCGGGTGCGTCTTAGTTCTTAACGATATAATAATTAAATCCTGACCTACTCTCTGAGGATTTTTACCCGCGCTGACCATATAAAACTGATTTGCGCAGTGTACTGCCTTTAATGAGGCATATTGCACAGCGTTATACATGCTATAAACCGAGTTGGTCCTTCATGTGCTTTTCTTCAATCGCTTTAGCGATGGCATTTCTCATGACCTTCAGAATGATACCGCTGAACATAGCCGTTAAACCGATGGTAAAGAAAGCCGTGACCGTAAGGTCTACTAACCAGAATTCTGAATGAACAAGAACGGGTCGGTAGAGGGCTACACCGGCAAAAACGACCCAGTGGCTGAAACAATAAAAACAACTGAAAAGATAGCCCGCCATGGCATTTTTTTTGACTACCCATTCCCGTAGCGGACGGAACATTTCCTGTTGCGTAACGGTGATGGAAATACAGCTGGACACCAGGGCAATGACCAGACAAAGCCAGAACTGTTCTAAAACGTAAGCGAATGACATAGAAAACTCTCTCTGCATAGATTTCATGTAATAACATAAGATATATGATATGCTTCCTTTCATGCAATAACAAAAGTTACATGATTGATGATGCATTGGGCAGGGATAAGTGAGTAAGGATTACCGGCTATCTTGTACGTAAGCTGTGCTGAAGATGGCTACTGAGCTCAGATTCAACCATCCGTTTTCCTGATGCCGAGGGTCAAATCAAAAGGCATCAGTAAGAATGGTGCACTGACATCTTATATCTTAAATATCGACTTGATTATTTTATGTGATTTTTAATATCAGGCTTTGAACGCTTGCAGTTCTGATAATTCCACATGCAATTCCTCTTGCTGAGAAAAAGCATCCAGCAAATAATCAACAACAACGCGTACACGTGGGGCAATAAGGGCACGATGCGGGTATTGCAATGTCATTGCAAAACTTCCGGGATTATGGATATCGTATAGCAGCACCTTTAGTTGCCCGGTCACCAGATATTTCCAGGCCAGGTGCACGCCCACATTCGCTACACCAACACCAGAAACCGCCATTTGCGTCAAGATTTCCGGTGAGGAAAGCGTCATTAGTGCCGACTGAGTATCCAGGGTGAGACTGCTTCCATTCTCAGTATTGAAAATCCAGGGAACGGTTTTTCCCCCCAGGAAACGCCGTGTCAAGAGTTTGTGGTACATAAGATCAGTGGGTAATTTCGGTACACCATATTGTGCAAGATAAGCAGGGGAGGCAACCAGAATCCGATGAAGCTGACAAACCTGCCGGGAGATGAGGGAAGAATCGGTAATCTGACCGCCTCTGAACGCGATGTCATATTTATCATGGACAAGATCAATAATGCGGTCATCAAAATACTCCGGCTGACAGATAGCGCCCATCTGTGGGCAGTATGATGGTTATGCACCAGCCCAACTCTTTTACTGCGCTATCCGGTATGTTGATTCAGTAATTGTTATGTTATAACATTCAATATTAACCAAGGGGAGACATCTTGAGTGGGTCTGCCAGCAGGTTTTGCGGACGAAACGGTTAAATTGCTGCGGCTGAGCAATCAGCGTTGAGACAAGACGAATGGCGCAATTATGCAGAATGGATTCGTTTACTGCCAGGGAACGGACAATCCTATAGGTATCCGGCATCTGATGCTGAGACTGACGGCAGGACTGAGTAGTAAAAACAATATCAGGCAGGAACAATGTGAAGCGTACTACAGTAAATAGTCCGGTGATAAAAGATGCCTCGGGTTCTGACGAGATCGTCCTCAGCGTCAATATTCAGTCTTTACCGCACCCGGATGGCGGTGAACTCCTTTCAGATATTCATTTTGAGGTCCGGGCGGGAGAGTGTCTGGCCATCGTCGGTCCTAACGGTAGTGGTAAAACCTCTTTACTTCGGGCAATAAGCCAGGAGCTAACGCTTCTGAATGGCGAAATTCGGTTAATGGGTCACGACATTTCAGCGCTATCCCGCCAGCAGCGAGCCAGGCTGGTTGCTGTTCTGGCACAAAGTGACACCCCCGATATAAGGCTGACCCTGGAGGATTATGTGACTTTGGGGCGAATCCCCTACGCACGGGATCTGCCGCGCCATGTGCATGATGAAATTGTAGCCAAAGCGATAAATGAAACCGGATTACAACCGTTACGCAGGCGATCGCTGTCTGCGCTTTCCGGCGGAGAAAAACAGCGGGCAGCGCTTGCGCGGGTACTGGCTCAGACACCTGAGCTGGTGCTGCTTGATGAACCTACCAACCATCTCGATCCTCTTGCGCGAGTGGAATTACTTTCGTTGGTGAAAAATAAGGGGATCACGGCAGTGGCGGTACTGCATGAGCTTTCACTGGCAGAGTCATTTGCTGACCGGATTCTTCTGTTGTCGCAAGGCCGGTTGATTGTCTGTGACGCCCCTGAGCGGGTATTGATATCCGAATATCTTTATCCTGTTTTTGGCTTAACCAGCTTTACCGTGCCCCATCCCGATACCGGCAAGGCGTTGCGTATTTTTGAAGTTCCTCACTGTGCCTAAATTAAATGGCTGAGAAACCATAATGAAAAAAATCGTAGTAAGTTTAATGTTGTTGATATCCGTTTCTGCCGCCAGCGCGGCTGATTTTCCTGTCACCATTGAAAGTTGTGGAACTCCAGTGACATTCACTGAACCACCGAAAAGAGCCATTATTAACGATCTTAATATGTCAGAAATGGCGTTCGCGCTGAATTTGCAGGATCATATCGTTGGGCTGACCGGAATCAGCGGCTGGTACAAAATGACGCCGGAATTTAAACAGGCGATGGGGACGATCCCTGAACTGGCACCGAAGTATCCCTCACTGGAAACATTACTGGAGGCTGAGCCTGATTTCTTCTTTGCTGGCTGGAATTACGGTATGAAAGTGGGTGGCGAGGTGACACCGTCCTCACTTAGCAAATATGGTATCAAAACTTTTGTCCTGAGTGAAAGTTGCGTGCATACCGCTGCACACAAACAAAAAGCCACGATGGACCTGCTTTATAACGACGAACTGACCCTGGGAAAAATCTTTGGCAAACGAAGTGACGCTCAGGCACTGGTAAGTGGCTGGAAGAAAACCCTGAGCGAGCTCCCCCAACCCACTAAAGGAAGCCATCCGCTGAAAGTCTTTGTCTATGATTCAGGCGAGGACAAACCGTTTACCAGCGGTAAATATGCAATGCCTACTGCCATTATAGAAGCGGCTGGCGGTAAGAATGCAATGGAGAGTCTGGATACCAGTTGGGGAACCACTTCATGGGAAAGTGTGGCTGCTACTGAACCGGATTTTATCATTCTGCTGGACTATCAGACAGGAAGCGGGGCAGATGCGCTGCGTCATTTTCTGGAAAATCATCCATTGATGAAACTGACGCCAGCTGTTAAACATCAGCGTTATCTGAAGCTGCAGTACACGGAACTGACGCCTGGCCCGGCCAATATTCATGCCATTGAGAAACTGGCTCAGGCGATGTATCCGCAGGCAGACCAATAATGTCAAAATGGTGCCGTTACCACTGGGCGATGTGGGTTGCTGTGGTGGTGCTGATCGGGCTGATGCTGTTCAGCATTGCCACTGGAACAGTTTCATTATCACTAATGCAGGTGCTGGGCGCATTAAAGCTGGTGGATGTTCCTGTGTCAGAGATGATCGGCAAGATTGTGACTGATTTACGTGTCCCGAGGACGCTTCTTGCCGTCCTGACGGGCGCAGGTCTGGCGATGGTTGGTGCGCTCCTGCAAACCACCACGCGTAATGATTTAGCCGATCCTTTTCTCTTCGGTTTGTCATCCGGTGCGTCTGCCGGGGCGGTACTGGTAATTACGCGTTTTGGTGACAGATTGGGTCCATTAACGCTTCCTGTATCGGCATTTGTCGGCGGGATCTGCTCCGCGATAGCAGTGATATTGTTGTTCCATTTTAAGAAGCAGCGTGGTGCTGAGCATCTGGTCCTTTGCGGACTCGCGATCTCTTTTTTATTTGGTGCGTTAACAAGTTATCTGATTTTTTCAGGCGATCAACGCGCGGCCAGCTCAGTGCTATTCTGGTCACTTGGCGGTCTGGGACTTGCCAACTGGGGAAATCTGCCTTTTGCCTTATTCAGTCTGGTACTGCTGAGTGTCTTTGTGCTCCTGCGCTGGCGTTCGCTGGATGGTGTCCTGGCCGGTGAACAGACTGCCGTGTCTCTGGGGATCAACGTCAGTCGCCTGCGTATGGAAATCTTCCTTTGCTGTGCGCTGGCAACGTCTTTTCTGGTGGCATTAACTGGCGTAATTGGTTTTGTCGGGTTGATGGTGCCACATGTATGTCGGCATTTTTCGGGTGTTAAGCATCTGCGGTTACTACCTCTGTGTGGCATCTGGGGCGCTGTTCTGTTATGCGGTGGTGATATTGTGAGCCGTACAATACTGGCTCCCCAGGAGCTGCCTATTGGCATCATTACCGCAGGGATTGGTGGGTTGTTTATTATTACCTTGCTCACCAAATCAGGTTCATGAAGGTTTTATAAATATCATGTATCGGGGCAAACAGTCGCTAGACCAGGGTCTTTGCCTGATGAATGTCAGGCAGAGTAACTGCAAATTACGCCATTAACGGTCAAGGCGCTTTCATCATATACGGCCGACATTCAGCGATGCCTGCCGTATGGGAGGCAACCACAAGTGATCCTGGCGCACTATCTCCGTGCAGCTTTTGTAGATTAAATTAACGATGCGCGCAGTTGCCGGTATTTTCCCGGAGAATGATATTCCAGGGCACCGTGCGAGTGGTTTAAATGGTAATGTGTGAACGCTGCAATAGAGTACTGCAGTGCTGTTAGCACACCCGGTTTTGCCACGTACGTGATGTCATCCACTATCATTGTTTTCATGCACTGCTCTAACACTCGTGTGAGGTTTTTAAACTGGACTGGCAGTGGGGGCAGATAACACTCATTTCAATGTGATCATTCTTTATCATATATCCTGATTTATCTGTGATTTTTTTTAAAATGTCTTTAAAAGTACTGTCAGAAATTTCTTTCACAGAACCGCAATCAGAACAGACCATATAGATACTCGTTTTTTCATTGATACTTTCTTTTTTAACGATAAATTTACTTTTACTTTCAATTTTAATAATGAGTCGGGTTTCTAGCAAAAAATTGAGGGAGCGATAGATGGTTGCTGGCTGTGCCTGCGGGTTGTGACGCTTCATCATATCGAGTATCTGGTAGGCACCAATACCTTGATCCTTTGCGCGGTAAACAAAAAGATAAACAAGCTGACGCAGAGGTGTAAAACGAAAGCGCTGACCGCTTTGTACCGGCTTGAGTTGATCCAGCATACTACGCTCTGATGCAGAAATAATAACCCCGGTTTTTGCATGCAGCCAGGCTGGTGTCGTTGTTTTTTCAGTCATCTTACTTGTTTTCCCTCGCCATGCAGGCCGAATCCTCACCCCATCTGTTCGTAACCAAAACCTCTGGCAGTGTTAAATCATTACTGAACAGGCATAGCAAGGCTAATGTGTTTATGTTACGTTATAACATAACATAAAGGGGTGTGAGGCGCGAATGTTTGACAGACTTGAAAAGGCGAATGCGGGGCAGTTTTTCCCTTTAGATCAAATAATGCCGGTTATTCCCTGGGGCAATACAAGGCTTATTGCAGCGGTCGCTCAGCAATATAACACCGGCGAGGTACTGATGCTGGCCTGGATGAGCCGACAGGCGCTGGAAGAAACGATCGCCACGGGGTTTGCGTGTTACTGGTCCAGGTCACGACAAACATTATGGCGTAAAGGTGCGACATCAGGATGCAGGCAAAAAATACATGACATCCGACTTGACTGTGATGGTGACGCATTACTGCTGTTGGTTGATCAGACTGGCGGAGCCTGCCACACGGGACGGCGTAGCTGTTTCTACAACGCTATTCGTGGAAAAGAGATAGTTGTGCTCACTAATCCAGGTAAGCCCACTTCAGAGACGTAATATTTCGAGGAGATGTGAAAAGATGTCAGAAATAATTGAAACCCTAACAAAGGATAATCGCCTGCCCGTCACTGTATTATCAGGTTTTCTGGGCGCAGGGAAAACAACCTTACTTAATCACATCCTTAATAATCGGGAAGGCAGACGTGTCGCCGTGATCGTCAATGATATGTCGGAAGTGAATATTGACGCCGCTCTGGTCAGAGAAGGGGGCGCTGAACTTTCCCGTACCGATGAAAAACTGGTCGAAATGAGTAATGGGTGTATTTGTTGCACGCTTCGTGAAGATCTCCTGCTTGAAGTTAACCGTCTGGCGAAAGAAGGCCGTTTTGATCAACTTGTTATTGAGTCTACCGGTATTTCTGAGCCGCTGCCTGTCGCTGAAACGTTTACTTTTGCGGGTGACGATGGCGAAAGCCTTTCAACCGTCGCTCGCCTTGATACGATGGTCACCGTTGTTGATGCCTTCAATTTTCTGAATGATTATGGCTCGGAGGACAGTATTCAGTCACGGGGAGAATCTCTGGGGGAGGGCGATGAGCGTAATGTGGTTGATCTGTTAATCGATCAAATCGAATTTTGTGATGTGCTGATACTTAATAAGGCTGACCTGATCAGTGAAGCGCAAAAAGCACAGCTGATGGCAATTTTGCGCTCACTTAATCCGCGCGCAAAAATTGTTGTTTCACAGTTCGGTCAGGTTCCTCTGGATGAGGTATTGAATACCCGACTGTTCGATTTTGATAAAGCGGCCGAGGCACCAGGATGGCTTAAAGAACTGCGTGGCGAGCATACCCCGGAAACTGAGGAGTATGGGATCACCAGTTTTGTATTTCGTGCCCGTCGCCCCTTCCATCCAACCCGATTCTGGCAGGTGATGGAAAATGACCTGAAGGGCGTTGTCAGATCCAAAGGTTACTTCTGGCTGGCAAGCCGTTCCGCTTTCGCCGGGTCATGGTCTCAGGCGGGGGGTGTGGCAAGGCAGGGGCTGGGAGGGATGTGGTGGGCGAGTGTTCCAAAAGAGCGCTGGCCAGAGGATGATGAATCTCTGAAATTTATCATGTCCAACTGGGTCGAAGGTATTGGTGATGCCAGACAGGAGCTGGTCTTTATCGGGATGAACATGGACGAACCTGCGCTGCGTTCCAGGTTGAATGCAGCACTGTTAACGGATGAAGAGATGACTGAGGGGCCACAAAACTGGTGTCTCTATCCTGACCCCATTGAACCCTGGTTTGACAATTAAATGAAAGATACCCGGCCCGTGCCGGGTATCAAGTGCGGTCATTCTTGCGAAAGTTCTTCTTGTGCCTTTTTTAACCAGCCAATAATACTCTCAAGATGAAGGTGGCCGTAGAGCGAGGCGAAGTGTCGGGTCTCCTGGTTTTTAGGATCTTCAAGTACTGCGAGACGATGTGAAAGAAACGCCTGGGTATACGTCCCACGGTCAGGACGGCCTCGTGGATGCGACGGGTTATGTTTTGAACGAGCCGACAAAAGACGTTCTTACCCGGCAGGCGCTGGCGCATGCCGAAGCGGGAGCCGATATCGTCGCACCCAGCGATATGATGGATGGCCGCATCGGACATATTCGCCAGGCATTAGAAACGCAGGGCCTGTTTAATACCCAAATCATGGCGTATTCAGCGAAATATGCTTCGAATTATTACGGTCCCTTTCGCGAGGCCACTCAGTCTGCGGCGGCTCTTGGTAAACGCGACAAAAAAACTATCAGATGGACCCGGCAAATGCGAGGGAAGCCCTGCATGAAATTGCCCAGGATATACAGGAAGGGGCAGATATGGTGATGGTTAAACCGGGTATGCCTTATCTGGATATTATCCGGGAAGCCAGCAACACCTTTGCTGCCCCTGTTTTTGCCTATCAGGTTTCTGGCGAATACGCGATGCACATGGCCGCTTTTCGACAAGGCTGGCTGGACAAAGAAAAAACAGTGTTTGAATCCCTTATTTGCTTCAAACGTGCCGGAGCAAGCGGCGTACTGACTTATTTTGCCGGTCAGGTTGCGCAATGGCTTAAGCAACATAAAGGAGAATACTGATTTTGTAATCAGTAAAACTCTTCACTGCCCGGCATGATAACAACACAGTACACACGTGATGAGCCGGGAAAATTCTATACTTTATTGCTCATGCTGATGGTGAATGACACTGAATCATGGCTATCAGCAAAACAACGATGAGGACGTTATTATGGTTAAAACCAGCACGTTTGTTTCCGCACCCTTGAAGCACGTCGTATTAAATGTATTGGGTGGAGAATCACAAGACAGTATGGTGTCGGGCAACTGATATAAAGGAGCCGGGAATGTCGGTCAAAAAAATAGCAGTTATCGGTGCCGGTGTGCTGGGGCTCTCTGTGGCCCGCTCCCTGGCGCAACAGGGAGCAGACGTGACGGTTTTTGAGCGCAGCCATGTGGGGGCGGGGACAAGCAGCACGACGTTTGCGTGGATTAATTCAAATGGCAAAGCGCCGGAAAGCTATCATCACCTCAATGCGCTGGCTATAGCAGAGCATATCCGATTACAGCAGGAGCGGACGACAGAAGGTCAGTGGCTTAAAAGGACAGGGACGTACGAATGGGCTGTTGCGCCATCAGATCAGAAGCGGTTGCAGGAGCGCGTCAGTCGCCTTGCGGCACTAAACTATCCGGTTAAGCATCTTTCCAGGGATGCGCTTAAGCGCAGCGTCCCTGAAATCCGTGTCGACCCTCATGCCAGCGATATCTGGCATTTCCCTGGTGAATGCTTACTGATTCCTTCCGCTTTTATGGCATGGCTGATTTCTGAACTTCACGTTTACAATGCCTTACTCAGAACCCAAAGCGAAGTAATTGATTTAACCGAAACCGAAAACGGGGCAGGGATCGTTCTTGCGGACGGTGAACGCTGGCAGGGGGACTGTGTGGTCATTGCGGCGGGGAGATGGTCTGCTGAATTGACCGCGCTTGTGGGTCAGCAACTGGCGATGATCGATCCGAATCAGCCCAATAAAATCGCCTGTGGTTTTTTAGCTTATACGCGTCCGGTATTAACCCAGTTACAGGCGAATCTGATTACCCCGGGATTAAATGTCCGGCCAGAAGGTGGAGGGCGTCTGTTGCTTCAGTCTCCAGACCTGGACAGTTTTGCTAATCCGGCAAGCCCGGCACAGGTTGATAGCTATATCGGTCATGAAATGCTCAGACGGCTGCGAAAACTGTTCAATAATATGGAGCCAGCACAGCTGGAACATATCGCGGTGGGGCAGCGTTGTCGTCCGGCGGATGGCCTTCCGGGAATCGGTTATCTCTCAGACCGACGGCGCGTTTACCTGATGGTCACGCACAGTGGAATGACGCTGGCACCCTTGCTGGGCAGGCTATGTGCGGATGAGATTATTCAGGATAATCGTTCCTCACTTATGAGTGATTTTTCTCCTCAACGATTACTTGGCAAAAGGGCTGAGGATTTTCCTGGATTTTCAACATTACACTTTCCTGCCGCTCAATAGTGTTGCGTGGTGATTTAGTTGATGAGTTGTGACCCCAGGCCTGCCCGCTATGGACAGGTCCTGGTGTGACGGGTAAGGGGAAGTCAGGTCGGTCTTTTACCTTCATATCCTATTTTGCTTGGATGGAAATGTGATGTTATTTCATAACTTCATGGCGTATGATGATGGCTATATGAAAAGTAACTGCAAATGTTTTTGCCTGAAAAACAGAGGTTGATATGAAAATCAGTAAGATAATTGCGTTGTCTCTGACCATGGCCTCTACTCAGGCTCTGGCCTTTCAGGCAAAAGACGCCTTTGACGCAGATCGTGCAAAGCAACCCTTACGCGCCGTTGAAGAAAACGTCATCGGCAATTTTTACCATCATTATGGTGCACAAAACCAGGCCATTAACCTGGCCACGGGCACCTGTGCCGCCGTACCGGTGGCCGGATGCGGTTGCCCCTTCTGTTCAATGTTGCGCAGTCAGAAGGTTTAAGGGCTACGTCATCCTCATTATTGCTGCGGCAAACCTGTCCTGAAAATGCTGATGCACGTTATCAGAGAATAAAATGCATCAGCATCAACTTATTAAAAGTTATAGGTTACACCGACGCGGTAGCGGGTCTGGCGCTCATCGGTATATTTATTCCCTGCCACATTGCCCAGTGCAAAGTAGGGTTTCCAGTTTTTATCCACTGACCAGGCCAGTTTCAAATCATGTGTCCACTGGTAGCTCTTTCCGTCGGCAACCGGTGCATAATAGGCAGTATTTGTTTTATGGTATTCCAGTTCGTAGTCCAGCCCCCAGTTTTCCAGAAAACGGTATCCCACCACTGAGGTAATGGTTACGCCATCCTCAGAGGTTTCTTTTTCGGTATGGATATTCGAACTGTATCGTTTATAAAAAGGACGATAGCGTAATGACCAGTTAACATTATCGGTGATATTGACGATACTTTTTATGTAGGGGCGGTAATTAGTATAACCACTATCAGACACCAGGTTAAGTCCACCCTCAAGTGAAAATATTTTGTTAAAACCATACAGGTAGCTGGGAGTGACTTCAAAACCATCGCTGGTATTTTCATGATAAAGCTTATTATTACTTGCTTCTTTGTCGCCGGTTTTCCACTTCACTTCGGATGATAAGCCAAAGCCGTTATTAAAACGATGGGAGATCAGCAGCCTGTCTTTATGGCTATTTTCAGCGCGATCCTGAACTTCATGGCGATAGTCGATGCTAAACGCAAAAGCCTGCGTACTGCACAAAGAGGTGAGTACAAATAAAGATACTTTGATATTCATTGATATCATCCCAAAAATATATTTAAAACAGAGGTATCAAATTAAGTCAGTAGACCCGCACCAGGCAGATCTACTGAATAAACTGAATTACTGATGAGCAGCGTGATCGTGTCCTTCCTGACCGTTATGCTCTCCATGAACTTTTCCTGAACCACCCACCGCAACAATATTAAATGGTTGCCCTTCGACGCTAATGTCGCTGATCTTTTTAAAGGACACGGCATCCAGCACGATGATGTTGCTTTTCAGCGGATCGGTCACAAAAATTTTATTGTCAGCAACGGCAATTCTCGGACGAGGATCGTTCCAGTGGCCATCCATGGAGTATGGGTCTGTCACGCGCACAGACCGGGTAATTTCCCCTTTGAGGATATCTATCTGGTTTAGTTTGCCATCTTCTGTAAATACATAGGCGAACCTGGCGCGTATCGGATCAACCACAAAATGGACACGGCGGGTCGGCAATTGAACCAGGCGGAAGCTATTTGCTTCGGCCGGGTCCACCAGAATAATTCGGTCTGGCCCATAATTACCGATGAAATATTGCATTCCCTTACCGCCAATCAGGGTCGAGGTGCTTCCTTCCGGCAATGTTTTTGCATAGGGCAGGTGCCTGATCACGGGGGCCGCATTTTTCTGCGTAATCAGCAACAGACCGGTCTCGCATGACAGGGCAAAAGTGTCACCCGACCCTGCGGAACCGTGCAGACCAGGACATAAGGCATCTTCACCCACTTTTTTACCTTGCAGGTCAACCACCCGAGCGCCAACAGGACGTTTTGAGGCATCGTCAGGGTTGGGAATGGAAACGACCGCATAGTTGTCGTAAGGAACCGCCACACCGTGATGCGGTGCCACAACATTGACTTTCGTTATGTCCTTTTGGCCTTTAAGGACAGCGCTTTCTCCAAGGATCTGCGCGTTGTCTTCCCCGTCGAACCACTGGGCAATTTTGCCCTGGCGTTCAACAAAGTGACCCGGCTTTTTACCCGTAAGTTCGAGCGGTAATAATTTGGCATCGTCAATATCAATATCGGCATGATCTCCGTGATCGTGGAAGGCAATACCGGAAGAAATGGTTGATACTACGTTGGCACTTCCCTGAATGGCGAACACTGTCGCGCCACTTTCGCTGCGATATAAATTGGCAGGCCCTTTGACGTTAAATGTTGCGAGCCTGTCCCCATCCAGTGCATCAATCACATTGACCACAGGTTTATCATGATCGGCCACAAACAGTCGCCATGCGGTGACGTCTTCATCTGCAAACGCGGGCATCACCGAAAAGCTCAACAGTAGTGCCGAAATAGATGTCGACAGTATGCGTTTCTTCATCGTTATCTCCATAGGTATAAAATGATCGTGTAGTTTTTATGGCTGGGAATTACGACGATGACTTGCCGCAGCAATCGTCGTGACGTTATGTTGCATCATCGCAATATATGAAGATGCCGGGCCTTCTGGCTCAGATAAGGCGTCTGTATACAGAACACCCGCTACCTCAAGGCCTGCTTCTCTGGCGATTTGTTCAACCAGGCGGGGATTAGAAATATTTTCGGAAAATACTGCTGATGCGTTATTTTCTTTTATTTGCTTCAGAATGCCTGCAACATCCGCTGCAGAGGCTTCTGATTCTGTGGATATGCCCTGGGGGGATAAGAAACGTATTCCATAGGCCCGCTCAAAGTATTTGAATGCGTTATGACCGACAACTATCGTCCGTTTCTTTTCAGGGATGGTCGCGACAACGTTAATGACTTCGTTTTCCAGCGCAGCAAGCTTTTCATCATAGGCACGGGCATTAGCCTGATAAAAATCACAATTATTTTTATCTTTTGCGCAAAATGCCACGGTAATATTTTTCACGTAAATTCTGGCGTTGCTTACTGATTGCCATGCATGGGGATCAAATGGCGCAGCATGAAAAACTGCTTTGCCATCGTAAAAATGATAATGGCCGCCAGCCGGGTCTCTAAGGATATCTGCGCCTTTTGTCGTTTCGATAACCGGAGCGGAGGTTTCGCTTGCCTCAATCAAGCGCGAAATGAAACCTTCAAGTTGTAATCCATTGACCAGAATAACATCTGCTTTCGACATAGCGATGGCATCAGACGGAGAGGGTTCATAAACATGAGCATCTCCGTTAGGGCCGACAATGGTACGCAATTCAATGCGATCCTGACCGATATTTTTCGCCATATCACCAATAATTGAAAAACTGGCGATGACGTTTAATTTTGCTGTCGCCGGAATAGCAGCAAATAAAAATAGTAGTGATGTCATTAACTGATATAAAAGAATAATGCCTGATTTTCTCATTAAATATGTCCCCCTTCGGTGTGAATAAAAATTAATGGATTTTCTTTAAGCGAATGTCTTTCGCCATCACTGCGGCAGCAGAAAAAAGATACATACACCCTGCGGATAATATGATCGAGGGTCCTGAAGGCAGTGAAAAATGAAATGAAAATAACAGGCCGCTTACACAGGAAAGCAAACCGGTCAGAATAGACGCGATGCACAGAGTCACGACGCGTTGCGTCCAGAACCGAGCCGTTACGGCTGGCAGGATCATTACCCCAACGGAAAGTAACGTGCCCAGCGCCTGAAAACCGGCGACAAGATTAAGCACCACCAGGGAGAGGAAAATAAAATGTACTGACGATCCCAGACGTGAAACTGAGCGAAGAAATAAAGGGTCAAGACATTCTGCAATCAGTGCGCGCCAGAAAAGCCATATCAGCGAAATAGTCAGCAAGGAGACGGAGAGGATTAAGATAAGTGCTTCCTGATTAAGCGCAAGGACAGTGCCAAACAGGACATGCATAAGATCGACGCTTGACCCACGTAGCGAGACAATAAGCACGCCGAGCGCCAGTGAGATTAAATAAAAAGCCGCCATTGATGCGTCTTCTTTCTGAATGGTTAAGCGCGAAACCATACCTGCAAAAATAGCGACGATCAGGCCGGCGGCAAGCCCGCCAAGAGTCATCGGTAAGATATCTAATCCATACAGCAAAAAGCCGATTGCCGCACCAGGCAAGATTGCGTGCGACATCGCATCGCCCACCAGGCTCATCCTTCGTAACGTCAAAAAGACACCAACCGGACAGGCACTTAAACAAAGCAGAGAGGAGCCGTAAAGTGCCCGGCGCATAAAACCGAACTCCATAAACGGTGCCAGAAACCATTCATAAAGTGAGTTCATTGGTGCACTGTCTCATGCTGTACAGGTAACGTACCGGCAGTATCCATCCCTTGCATCAGTAAAAGCGCACGATGGTTTAAGACCTGTTCTGTGCTGCCACAGGCAATTAATTCTCCATTGACGAAAATGGCCTGTGTGAAATGATTTCTGACCAGGCTGAGATCGTGCATCACCGCCAGTACCGTGCGTTTTGCGGCGTGCCAGGCTTTAATCAGGGTGAGCAAATCATTGATTGTAGAGGCGTCGATCGCGTTAAACGGCTCATCAAGCAGGATGATATCTGCCTGTTGCAGAATGACCCTGGCAAACAGCGCACGTTGAAGTTGTCCTCCGGATAATGCACTGAGTGGCCTTTTTTCAAATCCGGCTAATCCTACGGAAACCAGCGCATCGTTAAGGCGTTTTCGATCCTCCTCTCTGTGTGAACGCAACAATCCTCTTTCTGGCCACAATCCGAGGGAAACTAAATCGGCAACGGTGGCAGGGAAGGTACGATCCAATTCTGCTATCTGCGGCAGATAGGCAATGCGCGCATTTGGGTCTATGGTACAGGAGCCACTTAACGGAGCGAGAATCCCTGCGATCCCTTTAAGTAGAGTTGACTTACCAGAACCGTTAGGGCCAATGATTGCAGTAAGGGTGCCTTTTTGTATCGTTCCGGTAATATTTTGTATCGCCGGTAAACCCTCATAGCCCAGCGCCAGATTTGTAAAACGTAAAGAGAAATCGTGCATGACATCCATTCCATATAATTAGTTACTATTTGCAACGTTATAACATAACAATTGTGATGTAAACGATTAATCTGTTTTTGATATGGAGTGGCGGTACGAAACTACGTTTAAAGGAGCGCTAAAGTTGATAATCGTTTCAGAAAAAATAGAAAAGGGGGGCAACGCCTTCAGATAACAGCGAGACTGGCGGAGTGAGTGGAGAATCAGGCTGTTGCTATAAAAATGGTGCCGATAAGGGCACCTTATCCCGCTATTGGATCTGATACATAACTGCTGAAGACCGTGGTCGCTCGTCTCATCAGGAACGTAGCCAACTAAAGATAGCGCGAGGGGTACCCGGAACTGTGAGAATCGGAGACTTTAAAGGGGTTATCAGAAGACTTGCGAATGCGGATGTTTGCGTCGGTAAGAGGCATATGGGGTCACGCCATTATCACATTAACCAGTCCCCGTAGTTGACCAGCATTTTTTCTGATACGGAGGATAAATCAAAATGCACCGGGAAGGATTTTCACGCTAACTTGTTGAACAGACAGTAGACAGGAATTCATAAAGCGGCATGAAAATAAAAATTTGGCTCCTCTGACTGGACTCGAACCAGTGACATACGGATTAACAGTCCGCCGTTCTACCGACTGAACTACAGAGGAATCGTGTGAACGGGGCGCATATTACTGGCCCCCTTGTTTCATGTCAACGGTAAATTTAACCACTTAATTCAACTGGTTAATAATGATTCAGACTGCGTTTTTAATGTACCAGCGAGTGCCGGCTTTCCGGTTCGCTGTTTTCCCGAAGACGTTGAAGCGGGTCCTGCTGATAGAAGCGACAAAAACGTTGCCACAACGCCGGAAAGCGCGGAGCGAAAAGCTCTGGCGCACTGAAAAAATACTCTGAAAGCACGGCAAAACACTCTGCTGGATCGGTTGCCGCATAGGCATCAATGCTGGAGGCACTTTCCCCCACCATATCAATCTCATCCTGAATATTGTTCATTGCCGCGTGCAGGTCATGCTCCCAGCCAGCGACTTCACGCAGGGGGATAAAAGGGACACCGCTGGCACGATCGCCATTACGGGTATCCAGTTTATGTGCCACTTCATGCACAATCAGATTAAAGCCTGAGGCGTCAAAGGAGTCCTGAATATCCAGCCAGTTAAGTATGACTGGCCCTTGCTGCCAGCTTTGCCCCGATTGCACCTGACGCTGATTATGCACCAGCCCGATATCATCTTCCCATTCGTCATCAACCACAAAAGGTGCCGGGTAAATCAGAACCTCATGAAAACCATCCAGCCACTCGATGCCCAACGACAGTACCGGCAGGCAGAAGAGCAGGGCGATGCGACAGTTTTGTAGTGTATCCAGCTCAAGACCTTGTAGGGCGACAATGCGTTTATGCTGAACAAAACGCTCGGCAAGCTGGATAAGTTTCGCCTGCTCATCTATTGATAAGCTGGCTAAAACAGGGATCGCAAGGGCCTGCTCCCACGGGAAATCAGGGCTACGGGGTGATTCATGTGCTTTCCAGGGCCACTTAATCATCGTTTTGCTCGCAAACTCATCACTTGAACATAATTGAAGGGACTGGGACTGTTAAAATGCCAAATTTCCTGGCATTATTGCAACCATCAAAACGGAGAGATGCCGGAGCGGCTGAACGGACCGGTCTCGAAAACCGGAGTAGGGGCAACTCTACCGGGGGTTCAAATCCCCCTCTCTCCGCCATTATTCAAACACTTACCCGCTTCGCTTTCAACGACACTCGTCACAGTTGCTTTTTTTACCCACCAATGATTATTTTATAACCGCTTACGGCCTGGCGCGATCGGAATGCTCTTTTATTAAAACAAAAAAGCCCGCACGCGGCGGGCTTCGTTGAAGCGTGAAAATCAGAACTGATAGACCAGACCTACACCCACGATATCATCGGTGGAAATACCGTTTTCATCATAGAAGTTAACATCTTCGTCCAGCAGGTTGATTTTGTAATCAACGTAGGTGGAGAAGTTTTTATTAAAGTAGTAGGTTGCGCCAATGTCGATATAGTTAACCAGCGCTTTATCGGTATATTCGATGACAGAACGGTTATCGTGTCTGCCTTTATAGCCGCCCATGTCTTTGCCTTTGGAGTAAACCCAGGCTAACGTTGGACGCAGACCAAAATCGAATTGATACTGTGCTACAGCTTCGAAGTTCTGGGTCTGGTTGGCGATACCATCAGTTCCGTAAGGCGTCATATTACGGGTTTCAGCGTACATCATTGCCAAATACAGTTCGTCATTGCCCATAACGCTGGCGCTGTATCTCGCACCCACCGTCCAGGCTTCAGCAGTATCACCGCCTGCGTATTTGCTGTAACGGTTATTATGATGAAGGCCAGCAGCAACCTGCTCGTCAGTACGGTCAGAACTGGAGTAGGCTGCACCCAGGCTCAGGCCAAAGTCAAAGTCGTAGCTGGTGGACATCCCGAAACCGTCACCGTTGTCGAGGCGGAAGTCGTCGCCATCATGACGGTTTTTGGTTCCTTCATTCAGGCCGTCATCGGTGCCGCCGTTTTCGTTGTTGCCCTGATATTGCAGCGCAAAATTCCAGCCGTCCACCATACCGAAGAAGTCGGTATTACGGTAGGTGGCAACGCCGTTAGCACGGCCAACCATATAGTTATCGGTCCAGGTGTAGGAATCCCCACCGAAGACGGGCAGCATATCGGTATAGGCTTCAACGTCATAAATCACGCCGTAGTTACGGCCATAATCGAAAGAGCCTGCCTGGCCGAATTTCAGACCAGCATACGCCAGTTTCATATAACCGTTACCGCCGCTATTTTCAGTATCGCTGGCGATAACTTTACCCAACGCCTCGCCGAAGCCGGTCAATGCATTGTTGCCATCGGTGTCATTGGTGATCTGCGTTTCGCCTCTGAAACCTACTTCAATATACGTTTCATCGCCATCATTACCTGTGTCATCTGAGAAGGTATGACGGGCATCAACTTTGGCATTAATATCAAATTTATTGCCATTATTGTTATAGATTTCGGCCGCATTTGCAGCACCTGCCATTAATAAGGCAGGCACAATAATCGCCAGTACTTTTCTTTTCATTATATATTTCCTTCCAGGGATAATTTTTATGAATATATGTAATCCGATCTGGATCACACATCTGATACTATTCTATTAAGTTCATTATAATTGCAAGGAAAGATGTAAGTAAATTATATCTAACATTACAAAGTGTTTCTAAAGACTCTGGAATTCACACTTGTTATGAATGCATCTCTTGTCATTTAACTTATTGATAAATTGGCATTTATTTAATTTATGTTGAACATTTAAGTATATCAAATGTAAATTTAATTCATGTTGATGATTGAAATGGTTTTTATATAGATAATGCGTATGAATTATGAGCCACCAAAAAAAAAGCCTGACGGCGTAGTCAGGCTTGTCGATGACAACAATACATAGAATAATAACAAGTGCAGTGGTAACAACAAAAGGCTAATAACGGGCTAATAGTTACATAGTTAATTTTCTAAATAAAGCGATTTTTTATATTATTTGTATTTGTTTGATGAATTTTAAATATATTTTCATATATATTTTTAATTAATTTACCCTGGCCGACTCAAGAACCTGACTATACTGTGAACGCTGTCACAGATGTAGTGAAACCGTATTGGTTGCCAGATAAAGAAACGATGATCACAAGAGATAATTTTATGGACGAAAAAATGAGCCGTAGCCCGGGTGGAAAGTTGGCACTCTGGCTATTTTATGGCTTTTGCGGCTACTTTGCCTGGGCCATGGTGCGCTATTGCTGGGTGGTGAGCCACGTGCAGAGCATTCCCGGCGCGACAGTAGACGGAGACTGGGGAACGGCAACCGGTAAATGGCTTGGTGCACTGCTGGGATTTTTGGTATTAAGTTCGATTACACTGCTTTTAGGTGGGCTGGCATGGTATACGCGTGCTCGTCAGCCGGACCTTTAATGACTTATTTGCAGGAATGTTATGGACCTTATCTTCTGGCAGCAACGTTATGAACGCTGGTTTCAACAGCATTATCACAGCGCAGATGCTGCTCACGATCTGGCACATTTTCGTCGGGTATGGAGCACGGCCCGTCAGCTTGCGCAAGGGCTTGTGGTGGATGAACTGGTTATCCTTACCGCCTGCTATTTCCATGATATCGTCAGCCTGCCGAAGAATGACCCGCAGCGTCACCGCTCGTCGCAACTGGCGGCAGAGAAAACCCGGCGCATTTTGGCGACAGACTTTGCCGATTTTCCTGCAGAGCGCTATTCAATGGTGATGCATGCGATTGAAGCCCATAGCTATAGTGCCGCAATTGGACCACGCACGGAGGAAGCACGAATTGTGCAGGACGCCGATCGGCTGGAGGCGTTGGGGGCGATCGG
The DNA here is from genome assembly GCF_002915575.1 of Superficieibacter electus. Lineage (GTDB taxonomy): Bacteria > Pseudomonadota > Gammaproteobacteria > Enterobacterales > Enterobacteriaceae > Superficieibacter > Superficieibacter electus. Next base: position 23,687 of record NZ_PQGD01000001.1, on the reverse strand, counting down.
GCTGGCGCGAGTTTTTGCCGTGGCGGGTTCCCTCAACGTTGCGCTTTTTGACGCGGACGATCCCTTTGCCGAAACTCGGGTGCTGGATGACCGGGCCTTCGCGCTGGATCATTTTCAGCAGAAGCTATTGCGTCTGCCTGCAACAATGCAAACGGTAAAGGGCAGGGCGCTGGCACGGGAGAATGCCCGTTTTCTCGTACACTATATGGCAAAGCTTAGCGCTGAGTTACAGGGGAGCCATGATTCGCTGGATGAGCAGGTGCTTGCGCGTTTTACGCCGAAGGGCTGAAACGCTGGCGGCAAATTTATGATACTCTGAGAAATATTTGTCTTCTCCGGTTAATGTTATGCAGGAAAACCTTTCTCTCCTGGCACCAGCAGAGCCCGACGCGCAAACGCCATCTTCCCGCGTCCATGCGTTGCTGCGCCAGGTGATGGCGATTTATGACGTGAAAACGCTGGTCGCCGAACTAAGTGCGTTGGGGGAAAACCACTGGAGTCCAGCCATTCTCAAACGAGTGGCAACCAGTGAGCGGGCCTGGCTGCGACTGAGCGAAAATGAGCAGGCTCATTTGGCCGCGCTGCTTCCACCGCCTCCGGCCCACCATCCGCATTATGCGTTTCGTTTTATCGACCTGTTCGCCGGTATTGGCGGCATCCGTCACGGTTTCGAAGCCATTGGCGGGCAATGCATTTTTACCAGCGAGTGGAATAAACATGCAGTGCGTACCTATAAAGCGAACTGGTACTGTGACCCGGAGCAGCATCATTTTAACGAGGATATTCGTGACGTTACGCTAAGCCATCAGCCTCAGATTAGCGATCAGCAGGCCGCAGAACACATCCGTCGCGTCATTCCTCAGCATGACGTGTTATTGGCGGGCTTTCCCTGCCAGCCTTTTTCACTGGCTGGCGTGTCGAAGAAAAATGCGTTGGGCCGCGCCCATGGTTTTGCCTGCGATACGCAGGGCACGCTGTTCTTTGATGTGGTGCGGATTATCGACGCCCGTCGCCCGCCTGTCTTCGTGCTGGAAAACGTTAAAAATCTGAAGAGTCATGACGGCGGGAAAACGTTCCGTATCATCATGCAAACGCTCGATGAACTGGGCTATGAAGTCTCAGATGCTGCAGAGATGGGGGCGGACGATCCAAAAATTATTGATGGTCAACATTTTCTGCCCCAGCACCGCGAGCGGATTGTGCTGGTGGGTTTTCGCCGCGATCTTAATCTGCACAAAGGATTTACTTTGCGCGATCTGCCCGCGCTCTACCCTGAGCGACGCCTGAGTTTTGCGGAGCTGTTGGAACCCACCGTGGATGCCAAATTTATTCTTACGCCCGTGCTGTGGAAATATCTTTACCGCTATGCGAAAAAGCATCAGGCGCGCGGCAACGGCTTTGGTTTTGGACTGGTTGACCCGACAAACCCACACAGTGTTGCCCGCACGCTTTCTGCCCGCTATTACAAAGACGGGGCGGAGATCCTCGTGGATCGCGGCTGGGATCGGGCCTTAGGCGAGGTGAATTTCGATGATGCGGTAAATCAGCAGCGTCGCCCGCGTCGCCTGACTCCCCGCGAGTGCGCCCGCCTGATGGGGTTTGAAGCGCCTCAGGGCTATCAGTTCCGCATTCCGGTATCCGATACCCAGGCTTATCGCCAGTTTGGTAATTCGGTCGTGGTCCCGGCTTTTGCCGCGGTGGCAAAATTACTCAAGCCGCGTATTCTTCAGGCGGTCGCGCTGCGTAAAGAAAGGGCCGGGTCAGGTGGACGTCCATAATAAAGCCACGCGCAGTAAGAATATGCGGGCAATTGGCACCCGTGACACGGCTATTGAAAAACGGCTGGCGCTGTTGCTGGAGCCGCCCGGTTTTACTTTCACCGTACAGGATGCCAGCTTACCGGGTCGTCCGGATTTTGTGATTGCCGACTACCGTTGCGTTATCTTTACTCACGGGTGTTTCTGGCATCACCATGACTGCTATTTATTTAAGGTTCCGGCGACGCGGACGCAATTCTGGCTGGAAAAAATTGGTAAAAACGTTGAACGTGACAAACGCGATGTTATACGCCTCAGAGAGCAGGGATGGCGAGTGTTAATCGTCTGGGAGTGTGCACTTCGCGGACGCGAAAAACTCAGCGACAGCGCCCTGAGTGAACGGCTGGAAGAGTGGATCTGCGGTGGTGGTGACGCCGCGCAGATCGACACTCAGGGTATTCATCCACTTTGCGTTATTTCTTGATCTCGCAGGGTGTGACTACCGGGCGCGCCGGGAAGAGATATTTACCCAGCGTGACCAGCACCACCGCAAAGATAATAACGCCCAGCGCCAGCCATTCGACCGCCGACAGACTTTCTCCACCAAAACCGGTACCCAGTAAAACAGCGACAACCGGGTTAACGTAGGCATAGCTGGTAGCAATGGCAGGTGAGACGTTACGAATTAAATACATATAAGCATTAATGGCGATTAACGAGCCGAAAATCGCAAGGTAACCGACCGCCAGAAAACCGGACAATGTCGGCATTGCGGTTAATTTTTCACCGGTTAAGAACGATGCAGTCAACAGCACAATGCCTGCCGCCAGCATTTCAATCGCCCCAGCCATCATGCCGACAGGCAGTTCAATACGCGAACCATAGACCGAGCCAAATGCCCAGCTTACCGAACCTATCAGGATTAAAATCGCGCCCCAGGGATTGCCGCTCAGGTTTCCGCCACTGTTAAGCAGGACGATCCCTGCCAGACCAATTGCGATGCCCAGCCATTCCAGCTTACGGGTGGCAATGCCAAAGAAACGACTAAAACACAACGTAAATAGTGGGACGGTAGCAACCATGACGGCCGCAATTCCGGAAGGCACATGCTGATGCTCAGCGATGGTAACAAAACCGTTGCCTACGGCGAGTAACAGCACGCCAATTAACGCGGCGTTAAGAATGGGCCGTAGCGCGGGCAGTTGATGCCCGCTGATTGCTAAATACGCCATTAGCAGCACGCCAGCGGCGGAAAAACGCACGCCTGCCATCAGCAAGGGGGGCCAGCTTTTCACCCCGATACCGATCGCAAAGTAGGTGGACCCCCAGATAATATAAAGTGCAAAAAGTGCACTAATTAGCGGTAAAAGTTGCCTGAAACGCATACTGCCTCGCAGAAATAAAGAAAGGACACATAGAGTAAACGTGAAAACTATCCGCCTGGCGAACAGTTAATCTTAATTTGGGTGTTAATTAAATGTTGACATTATTCTGCTATACCCGAGTCGGCACTTTTATTCCATACTATTGACTTGATAAGTTTTTAAACGAAGGAAGATATTTTGGCCGGAACGAGTTTGTTAACGCTTTTAGATGATATTGCCACGTTGCTTGATGATATCTCAATGATGGGAAAACTGGCGGCAAAGAAAACAGCTGGCGTACTGGGTGATGATTTATCGCTTAACGCCCAGCAGGTTTCCGGCGTCCGCGCCAATCGGGAGTTACCGGTCGTCTGGGGAGTGGCAAAAGGCTCGCTTCTCAATAAAGTGATCCTGGTGCCGCTGGCGTTACTCATCAGCGCGTTTCTGCCGTGGGCGATTACGCCGTTGCTGATGATTGGCGGAGCATTTTTGTGTTTTGAAGGCGCAGAGAAAATCCTGCACAGTTTGCATGCCCGTAAACATAAAGAAAGCCCGGAAGCGCGTCAGCAGCGCCTGGCCACCCTTGCCAAACAGGACCCGAAAACCTTCGAGCGTGATAAAGTCAAAGGCGCAATCCGTACCGATTTTATTCTCTCCGCAGAGATTGTGGCGATCACCCTTGGCATCGTTGCCGAAGCGCCGCTGCTTAGTCAGGTGCTGATCCTCTCCGGGATCGCCGTTCTTGTGACAATCGGCGTATATGGAATTGTTGCCATTATTGTTAAGCTGGATGATATGGGCTACTGGCTGGCGGAAAAAACCAATGCACTGGCGCAGGCCGCCGGCAAAGCGCTGTTGTTTATTGCCCCGTGGCTGATGAAAATTCTCTCCGTTGTCGGCACGCTGGCCATGTTTCTGGTCGGCGGGGGCATTGTGGTGCATGGTATTGCGCCGTTGCATCATGCCATTGAGCATTTTAGCGAGCATCAAAGCGCGGCAATCCAGTGGGCGATCCCGTCACTGGCGAATCTGCTGCTCGGTTTTGTGCTCGGGCTGATTGTCGTGGCGCTGGTGAAAACGGTGTCGCGCTTGCGTCAGCCTGCTCATTAAATATCCTTTTTGGGTATGCAAAACGTCAGAAATTCGTCTAAGGTGAAAAAGTTTCACTCTGATACCGGAGGCAAAAATGGTCTTTAAGGTCAGCGATGAAGTTATGACAAAAAACGGTGAGCGGCGAATGGTTGTCACGGGCTATGCCAGCGGAATGGTAGAGTGCCGCTGGTATGATGGTTTTGGCGTAAAACGTGAGGCGTTCCGGGAAGAGGAATTGTTACCCGGTAATGGCAATTTTCGCTATCGCTCAGACGCATAAGAAGGTTCTGTGTCTCCCCCATGAAGCCCGGTTTGCCATAAGCCGGGTATTTTACTCATCCCGGCAAGATCCTGGTCAGAGAAGGCGACGCCTGGAGTTTGCACATAGCGCGAGATATTAGTGGAAAAACGTCAGTGGCCAGGCAAACCTGGCCTGCGCTTTACTCCCGGTCAGGTGGTCAGCCTTTGTTTTATCGTGGTCCTGATTTGCTCCTCTTTTTTGACCTGGCGAGAAGTTAGGGTACTGGAAGATAGCTATGTCAGCAGCCAGCGTAACCGTCTTGAAAGTGTGTCGCATGGGATGGATATGCAGCTGCAGTTCAATATGGACCGGCTATTTTTTCTGCGTAACGGTATGCAAGCCGCGCTGAAAACACCCCTACAACTGGAGAGTATGGTTACCGCCCGTCGTCAGTTTGACTGGAAACGGCAGCAGGACGCCTGGTCACTTTATTCTGGCAGCCGGCTTTTGCTGACCGTGAACGGCGTATCGGATGAATTCGTCGCGCATGGCGCAGACTTAAACCGGGATGACGCGCTTTTGCATAATGAGTTGACGGCGGCACTGGAGCTGGGTTATCTCCTGCATCTTTCTTCCAGTAGCAGTAGTATTGAACAGCGCACGCAATATGTTTCACGCGCCGGTTTTTTTGTCACCAGCGACCCGGCAGAAATGTCGGACATCATCTCGTACTATGCCGGACTGATTGGCAAGCCATGGTTTTTTACCCAGTCGGCCCGCGACAATCGGGGACGTGGCATTCGCTGGTACACCGAGCAGGGAAAAGAGCGGGGCGTGCAGGTGATCACCGCCAGTATCCCGCTTGATCTCAACGAATACTGGTACGGCGTGCTGGCAATGGATGTGGAGGTCAGCGCGCTTCAGCGTTTGCTGATGGAAGCCATTGGCGGGCAACATGAAGGCACCTGGCAGCTCTATGATAGCCATCTACTCTGGCTGGCATCGAGCGTGGCGGGCGCGGAAAATGGACCCACGCTTACCGCGGCCGACCGTCAGCACATTCTTGATGCCATGGAGCACGATACGCGTGGAGGATTTCTGACCGCCAGCAGTTATATCAGCTGGCAAAAGCTCAAGAATTTCGACGGGATTTTATTGCATGTGCATACCTTGCGCGAAGGGCTTGGTGGTGCATTTGGCAATATTATCATCGCCCTGACGCTATTATGGTTGGTATTCACGTTAATCCTGATTTTGTCATGGATCGTCATTCGGCGCATGGTCCGCAATATGATTGCAATGCAAGAATCGCTTGAGTGGCGAGCCTGGTATGACACATTGACGCGGCTTCCCAATCGCGGGGCATTATTTGAACGAGCGGCAGAAGCAGCCAGAGTATGTCAGCAGGCGCAACAGCCGTTGTGCGTCATCCAGCTCGACCTGGACCATTTCAAAAGCATAAATGATCGTTTCGGTCATCAGGCCGGGGATCGGGTGCTCTCACACGTCGGTACCCTTATTGCGAATGCCCTGCGCGAGAATGATGTCGCGGGTCGCGTCGGAGGCGAGGAGTTTTGCATTGTCCTGCCAAATACTTCCCTGGACATGGCTGTAAAAGTCGCAGAACGTATTCGCAAACGTATCAGCGCAAAAGAATTGCTGATACGTAAAAATACGACGCTACGGGTCAGTGCGTCATTAGGTGTCAGTAGTTCAGAAGAGAGCGGGCGCTATGACTTTGAACATCTGCAATCCGTTGCCGATGGTCGTCTCTATCTGGCCAAGCAAAACGGACGGAACTGTGTTTATTGCGCAGGATGATGCGAAGGAAAAAAATGCGCCATGCCTTCACTCCAGCCTGCCGGGCCTTCCTGCGCCGTGTGATAAACGCGTTGAGGATCATTACGTTGAAGTTTAATGCCATCGCGAGTTAATCCCTTCACCACGACGGCGTAGTCAACGACGTCCAGTAAAGGAGCATCATTAGGTCCATCACCCAATCCCAGCGTTGTACGGCGTTTACCTTCACGTTGTTGATAAAGATTGAGTAAAAAACTTACCGCCTGCGCTTTATCAGCGGACCTGTCGTGCACATGCCAGAACCGCGCCCCCTGTACAAAGTGCATTCCAAGCGATGTCAACGTTGCCGCAAAATCCGCCATCCGTTCATCGCTGTCACGCCAGATAAGGGTCTCTGAGGCTTCCTGCTGGCGGGCGAGCGTAGCATGGACATTATTCAGGCCCGTCCAGTCACTAATCACCTGCTCATCAACATCAGAAAACGTGGTGAACTTAAATCCTTCCTTCTCGCGAAGTTGATTCAATATACGGATGATCTCCTGCTGAGGAGAACCTGCAATTAGCCGGGGAAAATGCGCTTCGTCCTGCCAGTGAGCATCAAGCTGGATCACGGCTCCGTTTTCCGCAATAAAAGGCAGACCTTCCAGATTGAGTTCCTTCTGAATTTGTAGCATTTCAGCGGAGGTTTTGCTGCTGCATAAAATGACGGGTATTCCGGCTTCCTTCAGCCGGTCAAGCCACGGTGCCGCAGGCTGCCAGTCCCAGGTGTGACTTTCCAGAAGCGTTCCTTCCAAATCGGTAAATACCAGTAACGGTTCACGCAGGTCGGGCATAACGTTCTCCTTTGGTCCGCAATGATTGGCCTGAGATAATTCCTAAATAACGATAAAGCGTTTTTGCGCCTGCGTTGGGAACGAACCCAAAAAACGAGGCGCGACGCCATTCACCACTGTTTAACTGCCCAAAAAGGGTGCTCTGGATTCGATTCATATCATTAATATATCTTGTCATGCAAAAAAATTGCGGATATGTTGACTATCACATCAGATTTCCTGGTGTAACGAATTTTAAAGTGCTTCTTGCATTCGCAAGCTTCAACCCGACCCTGAGGGCCGGGTTTTTTTTCGCCTCCGGCTAGCGATTCACTTCACTAATACTGAAATCATGGATATCCAGTTCGAACGCTTCCGCCAGTTCCCGCCAGGTGTGGTAATCATGCCCGTTCACGCTTGCGTGATGTGGGTCGCCATCATCGGCACGGGTGACTTCACTTTCACAAATTTCATTAATCGCCGCCAGCAGGGCATCTACGTCAACGTCCACCTCACGTTTTGCCGTGTCATCATACTCTTTTGCGGTTTTCATCATCATTTCCTCACAGGCTGCCGCACTGTCTAAGTATAGACCGTCCAGAAAAGCAGCATTCATCACGTCAGACGCAGCCAGCGCGGCGGTTTTGTTCTACACTGGCACAAAAACATGTGGAGGTGACACTATGCAGATTAACGATCGGGTGACGGTTAAAACCGACGGCGGCCCGCGCCGACCGGGCGTGGTACTGGCGATTGAGGAGTTCAGTGAAGGCACGATGTATCTGGTGTCGCTGGAGGATTATCCGTTAGGGATCTGGTTCTTTAATGAATTGGGGCATCATGACGGCATTTTTGTCGAAAAGGTGGAAGCCTGATTCAGGTGAGCTGGCGGGTAGCCCCGCCAGCATGAGTTTTAGCGCATATTGACATAAATCCCGGTAGTAACGTTGTCTGTCAATCGGACAACATGATAAATAACCTGTTTATTATGCGTTTTTATCTTTCTTTTAATATTACCTTTGTGTGACGATACGGTTTTCGCTTTGATATTCATTTGATCTGAGATTTGAATCGTTCCTTGTCCTGACATCCACATTCGCAACATAAAAGATTCAGTCCGACTTAACGACAGTGTCGGCATATTATTGGCGCTAAAATGTTCACTCCCTTTTTTCAGACAATTACCCAAAATGTCGTCCAGAGATTCTGGTTTGATTGACTTCGAACTAATTAATAAGTTTTTTCTTACCAGCAAATACTCATCGAAATGGAGATTCGCAATCGCCATAAATACGATGAATAATGTGTCGGGGTGTTGATTAATGATCTGCCTGATTTGTTGACTACTTTCAGGGTCGTGGATAAAACAGTCCTCATTAATAAACACCACGTCAGGCCGGCTCTCTTCGCAGGCCGCCGCAAGCGCTTTAGCATCCTTTGCATCCCCAATCTCGCGTCGTTTAACCCCCCGACTTGCCAGATATCCGATTAATCCTAATCGGGTGTAACTGCACAAGTCCATAATAATCGTTGACATGGCATACCCTCACTCAATGCATAACGATAATTAACCCATTGCCTTGTTGATGTCACAACGTCCTGTGGTAATAATTTTTCAGATTAATAAGACAGGCAGAGTTTTTCAGGCCAGAGCACTATCCCGTAAACTTGCGTATAAGTTGCCAGGAATCATCTTAAACTAAATTACAGATAAGATTATGTGATGGGAATTAAAACAATGATTCGCCAATTGGTATAACGTGGAGGGTAATGGTTGATTTTTATTTTAGGATTATCCTCAGATAACACTTATTAATTATCGGGACGTTATTTTGGGTAACTCACTGATAATGTCAGCAAGTAAATTAAAAATTTCGCTAAATAAATGTTCACAGAAAGGTGCAATCAGCGGCATTAATACCGACATCAGCAAAATCCCCACGCTGAGCGTCAGTGGAAAGCCAATGACAAACACGGAGAGCTGGGGGGCCATCCGATTGAGCATGCCCAGCGCGAGGTTGAGGGTTAGCAACAGAGTGATCACCGGCAGCGCCAGCATCAGGCCGTTGAGGAAAATGAGTCCACCGGCCCGGGTAAGCGCCAGGAAGGCATTACTGTTAAGCGGTACACCGCCGATGGGTAGGGTATGGAAAGTATCTGACAGCATGGAAATCAGCCACAGATGACCATTAAAGGTCAAAAAAAGCAGTAGCGCGAGCATGTCCATCAGCCGTGCCAGCACCGGCATGTTGAGATTACTGGCCGGATCAACGAAGGTGGCAAAGGAGAGCCCCATTTGCAGGCCAATAACTTCACCGGCGGTACGTATGGCGGCGAAGGCGAACTGCATGGTAAACCCGAGCGCGATACCAATCAGGATTTGTTCCAGCCCCAGCCCCAATGCCTCAACCGAGAACAGCGGGACCTTTGTCGCAGGTAACGTCGGCGCGATAATCAGCGTAATCAATACCGCCAATCCGATCTTAACCCGCTTTGGAACGCTTTTTTCACTCAGGATGGGCGCAGTCGAAACCAGTGCCAGCACGCGCAGCAGCGGCCAGAAATAGAGGCTCAGCCAGCAGAGCCATTGATCGCTTGTGACCTGCACCATCGGCGTTATCCGATGATGTAAGGAATATTGCTGAACAGGGTGCGCATATAATCCAGCAGCAGATTCAGCATCCACGGCCCGGCAACAATAATAGCGATAAACACCGCGACGATTTTCGGGATGAAGGAGAGCGTCATTTCGTTAATCTGGGTGGCCGCCTGCAAAATGCTGATGATAAGACCGGTTACCAGTGCGACCAGCAAAAGGGGAGCGGCCAAGGCCAGGGCGACCTTCATCGCCTCAGTGCCCATCATCATGACTGATTCAGGTGTCATTTTGCGCTCCCTAACTGTAAAAGCTCTGCGCCAGCGAGCCGACCAGCAATTGCCAGCCATCCACCAGCACAAACAGCATGAGCTTAAACGGCAGGGCAATGGTGGCCGGCGGCACCATCATCATCCCCAGTGCCATCAGTACGCTGGCGATCACCAGGTCGATAATCAGAAACGGAATAAAAATGGTGAAGCCAATCTGAAAGGCGGTTTTCAGCTCGCTGGTCACATAGGCTGGCAGCAGAATGCGTAGCGGCACCGCTTCCGGCCCGGCAATCGGGCCGCTGTTTGCCAGCCGGGCAAACAAAGCGAGGTCAGCTTCGCGCGTCTGGCGCAGCATAAACTCGCGCAACGGCTGAGCGCCTTTCTCCATCGCCACATCCAGCGAGATTTTATTTTCGCTGAACGGTTGATACGCGTCGGTGTAAATTTTGTCGATCACCGGCGACATAATAAAAAAGGTCAAAAATAGCGCCAGCCCCAGCATAACCTGATTCGGCGGTGCAGAAGGCGTACCAAGCGCGTTACGTAACAGGCCGAAGACAATAATAATGCGGGTAAAGCTGGTGGTCATCAGTAACAGCGCGGGCAAAAAAGTCAGCGAGGTAATAAATACCAGCGTCTGCACCGGCAAAGACCAGCTCTGGCCACCGTTGGCAATCGGCTGGCTGACCAGACCAGGAAGCTGTGCCATGGCCGCAGGGGCTGCCAGCCACAATCCGGCAAACAAAAAGGGAAGTACGCGGCGCATCAGGATCTCCCGGAACGCGTAAGGAGGTTTTTCATGATTGACGAAAAATCCGCTGTGGCTGGTGTCGCCTGCGGAGTATCCGGCGCGGCGGGTGGCAGCGTATGCAATAACGAAATCTGTGCGGCGGTCACGCCCAGCACCAGCCGCGCGTCTTCAACCTCAACAATTACAATCCGCTCCCGTGGGCCGAGGGTGGCACCGGCGCTGACTTTCAGGCCACGCGCTGCGCTACCTTTCCCGCCAAACCCTGTGCGTTTGACTACCCATGCTACCACCAGGATCAAAAAGATAATTCCCAGTAGTGCGCCGCTGACCTGCATCAGCGACGAGGCGGGAGAGACGACCGGCTGGACGACCGTAGCCTGGGTTTTCATTTTATTTGCTCAGACGACGCATACGTTCTGACGGCGTAATGATATCGGTAATACGCACGCCGTATTTATCGGCCACGACGACCACTTCACCCTGCGCGATCAGATAACCGTTAATCAGAATATCCAGCGGCTCGCCGGCCAGACCATCGAGCGACACCACCGAACCCTGCGTCAGGCGCAGCAGCTCTTTGATGGTCATCCGGGTCCGGCCCAGCTCGACGGTCAGCTTGACCGGAATATCCATAATCAAATCGATATCCTGTAACGTGCCGCTCACATCACCGCCGCCCAGTTGCTGGAAGACCGCATCTGCCGCGCTTTTGCCGCTGGTATTCTTTTGTTCATTCAACGCTTCAGCCCACAGATCGTCCATTGCTCCGCTGTTGTCATCAGACGAATTATTCATGTCACTCATTAGGGCTGTTCCTCATTCAGCGAATTCAAAATCGGGTTGATCAGATGCTCAACGCGTAGCGCGTATTGACCGTTAACCGTGCCATACTGGCTGGTCAGCACGGGCACACCGTCCACATGAGCAATGATGCGATCGGGCTTGTCAATCGGTAGCACGTCGCCGGGTTTTAGTTTCAGGATCTGCGACAGGCGCAGCGAAATATCGGCAAAGTTGGCCACCAGCTCCAGTTCGGAGTGCTGTACCTGGCGCACCAGGTTTTCCCGCCAGTTCTGATCTTCACTGCGGGAGTTTTCCAGCGGCGGGTTGACCAGCACTTCGCGCAGCGGCTCAATCATGCTGAAGGGCAGGCAGATATTAAACTCGCCGGTCAGGTTGCCAATCTCCACATGGAACGGCGTGTTGACCACGATATCGTTTGGCGAGGTAGTGATATTGGTAAATTTGACCTGCATTTCCGAACGCACATATTCCACGTCCAGCGGATGAATAGCTTTCCACGCGTCGCTGTAAGACTCCAGCGCCAGTTTCAGCATCCGGTTAATTACCCGCTGCTCGGTATGGGTAAACTCGCGACCTTCCACCTTAGTGGGGAAACGACCATCGCCGCCGAACAGGTTGTCCACTGCGATAAACACCAGGCCCGGCGAGAAAACAAACAGCCCGGTGCCGCGCAGCGGTTTCAGATGGATCAGGTTCAGGTTGGTTGGCACCGGCAGGTTGCGCGCGAATTCATGATAAGGCTGAATACGAATGGCACCCACGGTAATATCCGGGCTACGCCGCAGCAGGTTAAACAACCCCATCCGGAACTGACGGGCAAAACGTTCGTTAATGATCTCCAGCGCCTGTAACCGCTCGCGCACCACGCGACGCTGGGTATTAGGATCGTAAGGACGAATGTCGCTGTCGCTGGATTTCCCCGGTTGCGGTTCATCCGTTTTGTCGCTGTCGCCGTTCAACAGCGCGTCAATTTCGGCCTGAGAAAGAATGCTATCGCCCATGCCGTTACCGCAATATAAAGGCTGTATAGAGAACGTCGGTCACTTCCTGACCCTTTTGCCCGGCGATCAGCGGCTGGGCCAGCGTGGACTTAATGTCCGCCACCAGTTTTTGCTTACCATCATTACTGGCAAGCTGGCTGGCGTCCTGACGTGAGAACAGCAGCAGCAGGCGGCTGCGGACTTCCGGCAGGTATTCGTTAAGACGAGCACGGGTGGCTTCGTCTTTCAGGCGCAGCGTAATGCCGATGTACAGTACCCGATCCGCATCACCCAGATTAACGGTAAAAGTATCCAGCGCAAAAAAGACGGGCGCAGCGGGCGGCGGCGCTTCCGCGGTAACGTGAGCTGCGGGCTGCTGTTGCATACGCCAGTAGCTATAGCCAGCAGTGGCGCACGCGGCAAGGGTGATTAACACCAGCAGCGGAACCCATATGGCGCGTTTGCTTTTTTTGGTGGTGATGGCGGAGTCGGTCATCTGATACGTGCTTCCTGTTTCGGTACTGCTTATGGGGTGATTATCCCGTGTCCGCTGCCTGTCAAAGCGTGGAACAGACGGGAATAATCACGCTACCTCTGGCGTTTAAGCAAAGATATCGACGGCGCTGCTCCCGCGTGACAACGCGTGCAGGCTCGCGGGTGCTGCCAGGACTTCATCGTCTTCTGCCGCAAACTCACTGCCCGCCGGGGCATGGCGGGAGGACTGTTGCTGCGAGGAGGGCTGCTGTTGACCGGCAAAACTTTCGCTGCTGATATTGCTCTGACCCAGCTGGATGCCGTTCTCAGCCAGTTGGGTACGCAGCATGGGCAGGGCAGCTTCGAGCGCGGCGCGAACGTGGCTGTGCGGCGACACCATCTGAAGCTGGGCCTGGTTATCATCCATTTTGAGGGTAATTTGCACCTGGCCCAGATCGTCCGGGTGCAAACGCAGTTCGGCAGTCTGCTGGCCCTGACGGGTAAACAGCGTAATGTGCTGACTGACCGTCTGCTGCCAGTCCGGGCTGCCCAGCGGTGCGCTCACGTTGGCGATGGCTGCCGCATGTCCGGCGGATGGCGTAATCGTTGGACTGATTACTGGCGCAACGTTTGCTGGCGTCGCGGCGGGAGATGGCGTACTTTCGGTTTCGACGCGGACCGCGGCGCTATTCTGGGCTATGGCAAAAGACGGCGCGGCTGCTGCCATCTGTGCGCGTGATGACATGTCGGCCGTCAGCGCGCTGTCTCCACGGGTAAAGTCGGGTTTATCGCTACCAGGCGTGCTTTTAAATTGAATACCGGTCGCAGGTGTCGCGTTGCTTTCACCCTGGGCTACCGGCGTCGCTACCGGGGCGGCAGGAGAGGGCAGCATAGCCATCAATAGGCTGAGATCGACCAGCTCGTCTTGCGCAACATCGGCTATCGGTTGCTCTTTTGCTGGCGCGTTATCTTTCAGCGCGGGCTTCTGGGCGGAGGCCAGGCCGCTAAGCAGGTTACGGATATCGCTAAGGTCGGTAAGATCCCTGTGCGTTTCGCGATTGAAGACATCCTGCAAATCGCCCTGCAGCGACACGTCTTTGCCATTGGATTGCCTATCCGCCAGCGTCTGTTGCAGACTGGCGAGCGTGCTTTGCCCCCTTTCGCCGTCCAGTACGCCTGCCAGTAGCGTCAGAAAATCCTGCGTGCCATCGGTGCTGTTGTCGGACAGTACGCGAGTCGTGTCTGCATCGCTGATGCTGATTTTAGGCAATGTAATCACTCGTATTTCCTTTGGGTTGCACGCTGTGCAAACTCATCCATTCGTTTTTGATCAAGACGGTTTTCGGCCAGCAGGGCGGCGGACGCCTGTCGGTCGGAAAGCGTCTGCCACGCCTGCAGGCGCTGTTTTTTTTCTCGCCAGACGCCCAGCGCCTGATCGACTTTCTGATGCCACTGCGTTAACTGCTGACGATGCTGGTCAATGGCTTTTTCCAGCGTCTGAATGAATTGTTGATAATTCTGCCAGCGCTGGCTGCCAATACCCCGGCTCATGTCGTTATTGAGGCTGGACTGGTACTCATCCTGGTAGTTCATCAACATTTGCAATTGCTCCTGCGCCTGCTGACAGCCACGGCGCATTTCTCCCAGCCGCAGGGCGGCGGTATCGACATCTTTTTCCGCCAGGTCTTTTAAGGTGGCTAATGCGCTATTCTGCGTCATGTTCATTCTCCCGCTTTATTACGCGGTGGGGAAAATCAGTTCCAGCGCCTGGAGCGACTCTTCCCAGCCTGCTTTTTCAAAGATGCCCTGTTGTAAAAAAGCTTCCAGTTGCGGCCAGAGCACGATGGCCCGATCCAGCAGCGGATCGCTGCCTCTGGCATAAGCGCCGACGCTCACCAGATCGCGGTTGCGCTGAAAACTGGAAAGCAACTGTTTAAAATTGCGCACCCGCGCATAGTGGCGTTCGTCAATCAGCGCCGTCATCGCACGGCTGATTGAGGCCTCAATGTCGATGGCCGGATAGTGTCCCGCTTCCGCCAGGCGGCGGGACAAGACAATATGACCGTCAAGAATGGCGCGCGCGGAGTCGGCGATCGGGTCCTGCTGGTCATCACCTTCGGTGAGCACCGTATAAAAGGCGGTAATCGACCCGCCGCCGGTGATCCCGTTCCCGGCGCGCTCAACCAGCGCGGGCAGTTTGGCAAATACCGACGGTGGATAGCCTTTAGTGGCAGGCGGCTCGCCGATGGCCAGCGCAATCTCACGCTGCGCCATGGCATAGCGGGTCAGGGAATCCATGATCAGCAGGACATGCTGGCCGCGGTCGCGAAAATCTTCAGCGATCCGGGTGGCGTAGGCGGCACCCTGCATCCTGAGCAGGGGAGACACGTCAGCCGGGGCGGCAATCACCACCGAGCGGGCGCGCCCGTCGGCACCGAGAATATTTTCGATAAAGTCTTTAACTTCGCGTCCACGTTCGCCGATAAGCCCGACCACAATCACGTCAGCTTCGGTATAGCGCGCCATCATGCCGAGCAGAACGCTTTTACCGACCCCCGAACCGGCAAATAGCCCCATTCGCTGCCCGCGCCCCACGGTGAGCAGGGCATTAATCGGACGCACGCCGGTATCCAGCACGTGTTCAATAGGCGTGCGTTGCAGCGGGTTAAACGGTTGGGTGATCAACGCCCCGGTTTCGGTGGTATCCGGCGAAGGAAGGCCGTCGAGCGGCTTACCGCCACCGTCAAGCACGCGCCCGAGCAGCGCCGGCCCCAGGGGCAGTTGTTTGCTGCTATGCAGACCGTCACCGCTGCCATTACGGGCATAAACCCGTGCGCCAGGCAGAATACCTTCCACCTCTTCAAGCGGCATTAAAAAAAGGCGCTGACCATTAAAACCGACCACTTCGCTTTCCACTTCCTGGGTTTCGCCCCGATCCTGACGTTCTATAATGCAGGTTGCGCCCAGCGGTAGCTGTAAGCCGGTAGCTTCCAGTACCAGCCCGGTAGCGCGGGTGAGCCGACCGTAGCGACGCACAGTGGGAAGCTGAGCCATACGCGCTTCAATGTTATCCAGCGTGGTCAGCCAGCGGCTCAGGCGGGACGTCATTAGCAGGCTCCTGGTGCCGCCAGGCGGCAAAGTTCCTGCCAACGCGTGGCGACGCTGGCATCCAGATCGCCTTCATCGGCGGAAACTTTGCATCCCCCGGGATGCAACGTGGTATCGCCACGCAGCCGCCAGCCATGCAGGCTGAGGGTTGCGCCAAGCACATCTTCAACGCGCTGCAAATCATCCGGGTGGACCCGCAGTTGTGGCTTGCCGCTGAATAACGGCTCCTGCGCAAGCAACTGTTGAATTTGTTGGATTAATCCGTTGTTACCCACCGCATTCAGGTCGCCGATAATCTGTCGCGCCGCCGTCAGCGCCATCTGGGTCAGGCGTGAGGCAATAACGCTGTCGAGTGCATCCAGCGTATTCTGGAATTCACTGACCAGTTGCTGCATTCGGGCATGCAGCGGTTCCTGCAACTGACGCGCCTGAAGCTGCCCCTGTTCCAGACCCTGCGCCAGTCCTTCCTGATAGCCCTGAGCGTGACCGGCCTGACGGCCCTCGGCCATCCCGGCGGCATAGCCCTGTTCATGGGCCTGCATTTGCAGTTGCGCCAGTTGCTGTTGTGACTGCTGCTCAGCGGAAACCTCTTCCTGGGGCGGCTGCGACGGTTGTTCGTCAACCTCAATCGTTGCCGTTCCGGTCAGCGGTGCAAACAGGCTGTCAGGCTGCCAGACTTTCCACGGCAGTTGATCAGACATAGGTATCCTCGCCGCTGCCAATCACCATTTCGCCCGTTTCCGCCAGACGACGGACGATCAACAGGATTGCTTTCTGCTCGTTTTCCACCTGCGACAGACGGACCGGGCCACGGTTGGCGAGATCGTCGCGCAAAATATCGGCGGCGCGTTGCGACATGTTGCGCAGGAATTTCTCGCGCAGCGGCTGTTCGGCACCTTTGAGCGCCACCAGCAGCGATTCGGAATCCACTTCCTGCAACAGACGCTGGATGCTGCGGTCGTCGACCTCCACCAGATTTTCGAACAAGAACATCTCGTCGATAATTTTTTGTGCCAGCTCGCCGTCGAATTCGCGCACCGCGGTGATGACCGCTTCTTCCTGCTGTGTTTTCATCAGGTTGATAATTTCGGCGGCCGTTCTCACGCCGCCC
Organism: Superficieibacter electus; assembly: GCF_002915575.1. Lineage (GTDB taxonomy): Bacteria > Pseudomonadota > Gammaproteobacteria > Enterobacterales > Enterobacteriaceae > Superficieibacter > Superficieibacter electus. The sequence continues at coordinate 6,525 of NZ_PQGD01000001.1, read as the reverse complement.
ATTTTGCTGCGCTTGAGATTCTGGCCGTCGAGCAGGTTGTTAAGCACTTCAGTCAGCTCTGCCAGCGCGGCAGGCTGTACGCCACCGAAGGTGGCAATTCGCAGCATCACGTCGTGGCGCAGGCGCTCGTCGAACAGCGCCAGAATATCCGCCGCCTGGCCGCGTTTGAGGTGGACCAGAATAGTGGCGATAATCTGCGGATGCTCGTCGCGAATAAGATCCGCGGCGCTCTGCGGCTCCATAAAGTTGAGCGTTTCGATACCGCTGGACGTTTCGCGGGTTTCCAGAATATCTTCCAGCAGGCTGGCGGCACGCTCTTCGCCCAGCGCCTTGACCAGCACGGAGCGCAGGTATTCGCTGGCGTTGACGTTGAGGGCGGCGAACTGTTCCGCCTCCTGCTCAAACTCCCCCAGCACTTCGGTCAATTGCTTATTGGAAATCTGCCGCACATTGGCCATCGCCGAACTCAGGTGCTGTACCTCGCGGTTGGAGAGATGTTTAAACACCTCGGCCGCGCGATCTTCACCGATGGTCATCAGTAAAATGACGCTCTTTTCCGTTCCGGTAAGACTACTCATGTTCGTTATTCATCCACTGGCGAATGACCAGCGCGACCACGCGCGGATCGTTATCTGACATCTCACGAATACGCTGGCTCATCACCTCGGCACCCATGCGCTGGTTGGCGCGACGCTGCTGGGTGAGTTCATCTTTAGTCAGACGAACCTCAACCCCGTCGTTGCTGCTGCTTTCAACACGAGCCTGCGCTTCTTCCTGCACGGCTTTGATCTCTTCCTGACGGCGCACCAGTTGCGGACGCACCGCTTTGCGCCACAGCAGCCATGCCACCAGCAGCACCAGCAACCAGCGTCCGGCAATCATCAACTGATCGATAAACGACTGCTGTTGCCAGAACGGCAGCTCGCCACCGGTCTCATCCACGGCGCTGAATGGCGAGTTAACCACGTTGAGGGTATCGCCACGGTTAGTGGAGAAGCCCATGGCCTCGCGGGTGAGATCTTCAATTTGCTTCATCTGATCGGCCGTCAGCGGCAGCGGTTTACCGTCCGCCAGCGTGCGGTAGTTGACCACCACCGCGACGGAGAGACGCTGCACGTCCCCGACGTTTAATTTGGTATGGCGAATAGTGCGATCAACTTCGTAGTTAGTCGTTTCATTACGTTGCGAATTACGCGGACCGGCATTGCTGCTGCCTGTTGAGGCCGTTTGCGTATTTTGTTGACCGTTTTGCGCCGTGGTGGTCGGCGGATTGGCAATCGGCGCAGTATTGGCGGGGGCTGGCTGGTTTGACAGCGCGCCCGGCACGCCGCCCACGATGCCGCTACCGTTTTGCTCACTGATGTTCAACTGACGGGAGCGCATCGCCGCCTGGCTGCTGTCGCCGTTCGGGTGATACTGTTCTTCGGTCTGTTCTTTATCGGCGAAATCAATCTGCGCGGTAACCTGCGCATGTACGTTGCCAATACCCACGATAGGTCCAAGAATCGATTCAATGCGGCGCTGAACGCGGCCTTCCACATCGGAGGCATATTTTAGTTGCGCATCGTTGAGCGCACGGTCGCTGGTATTTGACTGGGTTAACAGATGACCACCCTGATCAACCAGGGTGACATTACCCGGCGGCAAGCCTGCCACTGCGCTGGATACCAGATGAACAACGGCGCTAATCTGACCTTCATCCAGCGCGCGACCCGGCTCCAGATTGACCGTGACCGAGGCGGAAGGGGATTTTTGCTCGCGCACAAAAAGAGAAGGTTTCGGCATCGCCAGATGCACGCGGGCGGTTTTCACCGGACCGAGCGTTTCAATAGTCCGTGCCAGCTCGCCTTCCAGCGCGCGCTGGTAGTTAACCTGCTCGCTGAACTGGCTAATGCCAAATTTTTCCTGATCCAGTAGCTCGAAACCGACCGCGCCGCCTTTCGGCAGGCCCTGCTGCGCCAGACGCAAACGCAGTTCATGCACTTTATCGGCGGGGACTTCAAGCGCGCCGCCGTTATCGGCAAAGCGATAGGGGATATTCATCTGCGTCAATTGCTGGACGATGGCCCCGCCGTCCTGATCGGACAGATTGCTGAACAGGGTGCGGTAATCAGGGCTTTTTGCCCACAGCACCATAGCGACGACAACGGCCACGGCAGCAGCGCTTATTACCATCAGTGGAATTTTGGGGTTGGCACGCAGGCGATTGATCCACTCAGCGGTTTTCGCTTGTGTCGTTGTCGTTGCAGCCGCGCTCATTGCGCACCTCGTAAATTCTGGTGGATGGCGGTAAACGTGTAGTGAAACAAAACAGACTCCCGGGTCGGCAAACGCATACTGTTAGCCCCGCCATTATTTGACGATTTACGATTTTCGATGGGCGAAATAACCTGTTTTTTCTACGTTATTTAACGCCTTTATCCCATTGACAAACTGGTAATCTCACCGCGTTGAATTTCACCAGGGGTAAATAATGTCCATCCAGGGTATTGAAGGGGTGCTTAGCACACTACAGGCAACGGCCAGTGCCGCGCGCAATCAAAGCGTGCAGCAAGAGCCAACCGTTGGCTTCGCCGGGCAGCTTCATGCCGCCATCGATCGCATCAGCGACACGCAGAATGCCGCGCGCGTACAGGCAGAAAAATTTGCGCTCGGCGAGCCGGGCGTGGCGCTCAATGACGTGATGACCGATCTGCAAAAATCTTCGGTGTCCCTACAAATGGGCATTCAGGTACGCAATAAGCTGATTGCGGCTTATCAGGACATTATGGCGATGAGCGTGTAAATTTTGTCTTTTGGGGTCCTCTGCATTAGGGTAAGGAAAATGCATTGCGCAGGAGGTGCGTATGGACCTGAAGACTGTTGCCGTCATACTGTTCGATGATTTCGAAACCCTGGATGCGATGGGGCCGGTAGAAGTATTTGGTTGTTTGCCCGGCTGTCAGCTACGTTTTCTTTCCCGCTACGGTGGCGAGATTACCAGTTCGCAGGGCGTAGTGGTGAAAACGGAGAACGCTATCGGGCAACCGGATGCCATTTTGATCCCCGGCGGCCAGGGTACCCGCGCGCTGACACAGGACGCGGATTTTCTTCGCTGGCTTTCTGTGTTCATTGAGACTGTCCCACTCTGCATGACAGTCTGCACTGGCTCCGCGCTGCTGGCCGGTACTGACTTACTCAATGGCCACAACGCCACCAGCAATAAACGCGCCTTTTCATGGGTTACGTCCCTGAACCACAAGGTGCACTGGCAGCCCCGCGCGCGCTGGGTCAGGGACGGTAAGTTTTATACGTCATCCGGCATCAGCGCAGGTATTGATATGGCATTGCAGGTAGTGGTTGACTATCATGGCCGCGAGCAGGCTGTGGATATCGCTCACAGAATGGAATATGTCTGGAATGACGCCCCCGGTAACGATCCTTTTGCCGTGGAGTGGTAACGGCAGGCGGTTATTTATGCGCTACACCGGGCAAAACGTCCTGCATCATTCTCTGCGTTGCAGAATATGCCGGTAGTACTTTCTCATCAGGTAAATGTTGATCTGATTCCAGACGATCACGGCTGGTAGCACGCAAAAAAAGCTTTTCAGGAAAGCATTTATTCCCGGAAAAAAATGGGCGAATAAGCGCGTAAAAAACAGTATTAACACAATGTAAATCAATATCCCTAACCAAAATTGATAGTGGGAACGTACCATGCGAAAGGCATCGCGATAATTTCGATTTCGTAATCCTGAGGGTAAACCTTTAAGTTCCGGGATGCTTTTTCTTCTGAAGTAAATCATTTTACACCACTCCTTTGATCCCCTTTCTTAACCTGCCAGTTTTTGGGGTCAGAAAAATCTTATCTCAATGATACACTTCGCAGGCTGATTTTCAGCCTCTGGTGATAAATAAATTAATAAGGCAATTACATGTTTAGTTTTGAAAAATTAATTACCCCGAAAATAATTTCGGCACTGTACATTTTAACACTTGTTTTATTTCTTATCAGCGCAGTGATTAGTCTGGTATACGGCAGCATTGGCGGCGCGGTGGGTTGCGTGATATCCGCTATTTTCTCGAGGGTATTTTATGAGTGCGTTATTGTAGTTTTCAAAAATAACGAGTACCTGCGTCGTATTGCGGAATCGCTGGAGAAAAAGAGCCTGTAAGGTATCAGGGCCGGAGTGGATCTCCGGCCCGGTGGTTTATTTCTGAATCAAATAACGTATTGTCGGGCCATCCTGCTGAATATCCAGCACCGTGTAACCGTGGTTACGCGCGTCCAGCGGAATATTATTAATGGACTGCGGGCAGTCGCTGACCACTTCAAGAATTTCCCCTTTTTTCAACTGCGGCAGGGCTTCCAGGGTGGCGACTGCCGGATAAGGGCAGGGTTCGCCGACCATATCCAGACGGTAATCCGGTACAATCGTTTTCATGCGCTCTCCTTGAGAGTAGTGGTAGCGAGGTCTTTACGACGGAAAAAGCGTTTTTCCCAGCCGATAATCAGCATCAGCGCGATAAACAGCATCGCGTAGGTCATCAGCAGGCCGCCGAGCGGACCAAAGGTGTTGAGTAAGTTAACCTTATCCCAGCTGGTGGCGAGCGTCGGGGCGAGATCGTCCCAATAAAATGCCAGAATCGTTGAGCCGATAACGTTACCCAGCCCGACCCACCAGTAGTGAACCTGGCCTTCCACCGCGCGATACATCCAGCCAGTTTCGCAGCCGCCCGCCAGTACAATGCCAAAGCCAAACAGCAGGCCGCCAAGTACCGCGTTCGGACCGGCCCACATGATTTTCGGCGCAACACCCAGTTGCACGTAGCTGAAAATACCGATGGCGCTCACCGCCATGCCGAAAATAATAGCCTTCGCCATATGGGTGCGGCCGGTGATCCACATATCGCGGAACGCTGAGGTAAAACAGATTTGTGCGCGTTCGATCAGTAAGCCAAAGCCTACGCCAAACAGCATCGCCAGGCCCAGCTTCGGCTGATTCATCGCCGTCAGGATTGCCCAGCCCAACATGCCGACAAAGACCAGCATCCCGAGGCGGAAACGGCGGCGCGCCTGTTCCGGTTTTTGCGTCAATGGCGACGCGGCGGAGACTTTTTGCATCTTAACCGGAATACGGAAGACAGGCAGAAGGGTGAAACGTGCGCCAAACCACGATCCTAATGCTGTGGCCAGCGCGAAAAACCAGGCGTGCAGGGAGAACTGAGGAATACCAGTAAAGAACGCAGCAAGATTACACCCCATTGCCAGGCGCGCGCCGAAACCGGCAATAATACCGCCCGCGATGGCCTGTATAATGCGAATCCGGCTGCGCGGAAAACGTAATTTGACGTTATTGGCCCACAGTGCCGCGGCAAAACAGCCGCCGAACATGCCGATAATCATCATCCCGTCGATGCGGGTTAAGGGCGAACCGTCAAGATGAATGATTTTGTAATATCCCCATTCTTCGGTGTGGACCCCGGCCAACTGGAGTAATTGCCCGCCCCAGCGGGTAAATTCGCCAGTCACGGCCCAGAAGGTGCCGGTAATACCAAAATAATAGGTGGAGAGGATACCCGCTGCGATAACGGCGGGAGCAGGTGCCCAGAATTTAATCAGGTAAGCCTGTTTGAAGTGTTGCCAGGTCATTAATATTGCCTCTGAACTCAGAAGGATGTAATACGCACGATGAGAGGGTGCTGGAGAAGAGGGGATATTACGCGAAATGATAAATATGACTAATGAAAAAAAGACAAAATGTCGATGAGATCAATTTATAACGCGCGTGGGGAATGGCTGGCAGGCTCAGGGCTTTAATGCCACAATGATTTTTTTGTTGGTTGCAGGATAGATGATGAAAAAAGTAGCGTTTGCCGGCCTGCTGCTGGCCCTGACAGGCTGTGCCCAGATCGATAACTATGAGGAAGTGGTGAAAACCCCTGCTCCTGGCGATCTGGTGGGGTACTGGCAGTCGAGCGGTCCGCAGAGCAAGCTGGTCAGCCCGGAAGCGATTGCCAGCCTGATTGTGACGCGTGAGGGCGATACCCTCGACTGCCGCCAGTGGCAACGGGTGATTGCGCTGCCAGGCAAGTTGATGAAACGGTCAGATGATTATTATAACGTCACCAATAAACTTGAGGTTTACAACCTGGAGCGTAGCGGGGCAGAGCTGGAATATGCCGGTATGACGCTACATCGTGTCGACCGCCCGACGCAGGAATGCGCGGATTATCTGGCAAAAAATCCGCTGTCGGCTCAACCGGTAGTGACAAAGCCTGCGGCAGGGAAAGTTGAAAGCGTTAAGCCGAAAGAGAAGAAAAACCGGGTTTACCGTTGAGAATGAGTCACCCAACGTGATTATACGTGGATTCAGCCCGGCTGACTGAAATGCCCGGTGGCGCTGCGCTTACCGGGCCTACGGGGGACGTCCAGTCTGGATAACAGGTAGGCCGGATAAGGCGAAGTCGCCATCCGGCATCACAACCACACTATGGATGCTTTGGGCTACCTGCCCGGTGGCGCTGCGCTTACCGGGCCTACGG
>NZ_PQGD01000019.1 GCF_002915575.1 Superficieibacter electus | reverse complement strand
ATAGCCGCGAACGGTTGCCGGTGCAATCAGAAAAGGCTATACGATGCAGCACGTGTTGATGGCGATGTTGCAGGATCTGACGGTGTGCACTCTTGCGGGTGTGTTATCCGGATTGTTCCTGATGTATATCGCCCGCCGCCGTAAATAACGGCGGCCGTTAACCGGGCTGCCTGCCGCACCGGCAACGCGCCCGGAGCCGGTCAGGGGGCAACCCCTGACCATTTTCGCTGCCTGAAGGGCCGTTTTTTCCATGGCGCTCTGCCAGACACTTTGCCACGCATCAACTTACCCTGTAACAGGCCGGGAAAAGAGAAATCCGCTAAGCATTTGTTGCTCAAGCCAGACGGCGGAATGGGGGAGTAGAATAGCGTCACGTCAGTATTCATGCTGACCAGGCGCAACGTTGCGGGGGCTTTAACCCTGGCGGCGTGACTGCTGGAAAGAAAAAACCCTCGCACGTTGTTTTTAAGGCAACTGACGAGGGCAATTCTTATCTCCAGACAAGTTAAGAATAGCCGCGAACGGTTGCCGGTGCAATCAGAAAAGGCTATACGATGCAGCACGTGTTGATGGCGATGTTGCAGGATCTGACGGTGTGCACCCTTGCGGGTGTGTTATCCGGTCTTATCCTGCTGTATATCGCCCGCCGCCGTAAATACCGGGGGCGGTTAACCGGGCTGCCTGCCGCACCGGCAACGCGCCCGGAGCCGGTCAGGGGGCAACCCCTGACCATTTTCGCTATCATTATTGAATGACGAGTAGTTTATTACTGCTTCTTGTGATCAACAGAAGCGACTGTCTCTTTCACCCGCGCCATAAAATACGCGTCCACGTATTTACCGTTACGCAGGGCATAGTTCTTACCGGTTCCCTCAATCTCAAAACCAAATTTCTGGTATAGCGCTACGGCCACAGCGTTACTGGTAAATACCGTTAACTCGATTCGATCAATACGTAGCCAGTTATCGCAAAGACTAATCATTTCACGCATCAGGGCCGACCCCACTCCTCGTTTGCGGAAATCAGGCGCGGTGCTGATACCAATACTGGCGACGTGGCCGCGCCGCGCATTTTGTTCCACGCGCAGTGCCAGATGTCCCACAACCCGATCGTCAATGCAGGCCACCAGATGTCGGAGGCCGGGCTGGGGTTTCAGGCGATCCTGCCATAGCTCAACAGAAGGATGAGGAAGTTGTAGCAGATCAGGATACACCTCGGGATGCGCATTGATTTGACGTAATGCTTCTGCGTCGCGTGTTTCAATGTGGCGTATCACTATCTCGCTCATTCCTTTTATCCTCAGTGAGTTATAAGTCCCCTTTAACATCAATGACTTTCAGAGGCCTGTCAACCGCTAAAATTTTCAAAAAAGGGGTAGACAAGTGCGAATGATAATGATTATTATTGTCATGCATTCAGGGAGTCCTTCACGGAGAACCTGAAAGCACGACATTGCTCACATTGCTTCCAGTATTATCTTAGCCAGCCGCGTGCTGGCTTTTTTTTATCTTCAGAAGAGCATTTCCCGTTTCTGCAAAGCGTTAACTTCCCGCCCCCCATGTGGAGGCTGCCCCTGTTGCCGGCAATACGGCGCGACCTGCCGGATGGCGGCTGCACCTTATCCGGTTAACGGTTTAAAAGTCATTTTTTTCGGCGGGTTAAATTCAGCTCAGGCCCGAGCAAGCACCGCGCTGCCGTGCCACGTGATCAAGCGTCAGCTCAGGCGAGCCACCTGATATGCCAGCTTTGTCAGCGCCTCTGCCAGTGCGTGTGGTGTTGGCGAGGTATTTCCCGGCGAGAGGGTGGTCCTGCGCTCCACCAGAGCGACTGGCAGGATCTGCGAGACAGGATCGTCATGCTCCACGTGAATCAACGACATCAGGCGGGCCACGCTTGCCCGGCCCAGCACTTTGAAATCCTGCTTAATGGTGGTCAACGGTGGAATAAAACAGGCGCTGTCTTCGGTATCGTCATAACCAATCACCGACATCTCCTCTGGCACCCGCAGGCCCGCCTCAGAAAATGCCCGCAGCGCCCCCAGCGCCATTTGATCGTTGGCGACCAGAATAGCAGTGGACGGCGTCTTGCTCTGTAGCAGACGCAGGGTTTGCTCATACCCGGACAGCGAGCTCCAGTCACCGTGCAGGACCGCTGCGGCGCGGAGTTGATAATGCGCGAGCTGCTGCTGCCAGCCTTCAAAACGCAGACGAGCAGAAACCGACGCCAGCGGGCCGGTCAGTAACGCGATATCCCGGTGCCCCTGGCTGACCAGATGATCGACACCAAGACGTGCGCCTGCAAAAGGATCGAAAATAATATGAGGTGCCGGAAGCGTGGGGGAAACGTCGAGAAACAGCACCGGTACGCCACCACACGCAGCCTGTACCATCAGCGCATCCTCATCCTCCAGCGGAATATTCACGATAAGACCGTCAACGCGCTGAGAAAGCAGGCTATTTATGGCGGCTTTGCATGCCTCCAGCCCCGGCTTTTCAACCATCGAAATCACCACATTAAACTGCTGCTCTCCCGCTCTGGATTTGATCGCCGCAGCAATCTGCGAGGGCGCATGTAGAGAAAGATTAGTGATCGCCAGCCCGATAGTCTGGCTCTGCTTTCCGGCTAACTGCTGGGCCACCCGGTTGGGCACGTAATGCAGCGCCTGCATTGCTTGCTCAACCTTAAGCCGGGTTTTCTGAGAAACGTGGCTGGCCTGATTGATCACCCGTGAAACGGTCTGATAAGAGACACCGGCATAGTCGGCGACATCGTACAGCGTGACAGATTTGGGTTTCATGCCGGGCTTCCTTAAAGGTACATGACGGACCGGGCTATTTTACACATATTCCGTGGCTGCGCCGGATAATCAACGTGCCATCCCTCGCGAAAATGCATTAAGGTTAATGTTATTCGACGTCAAAAAAAGGATACAGCAATGACCCTGGATTGCGCATTTATCGGATTCGGTAAAAGCACCACCCGGTACCATCTTCCCTATGTGCTCAACCGCAAAGAAAGCTGGCATGTGGCGCATATTTTTCGCCGTCATGCAAAGCCGGAAGAGCAGCAGCCGCAGTATTCGCATATTCATTTCACCAGCGATCTGAATGAAATCCTGAACGATGAAAAGGTCAAACTGGTGATCGTCTGTACCCATGCTGACAGCCACTTCGACTATGCAAAACGCGCGCTGGAAGCCGGCAAAAATGTGCTGGTGGAAAAACCGTTTACGCCGACCATGGCCGAGGCAAAAACGCTGTTTGAACTGGCGAAAAGCAAGGGCCTGACGGTAACGCCGTATCAGAACCGTCGCTTTGACTCCTGCTTTCTGACCGCTAAAAAAGTGATTGAAAGCGGCAAACTTGGTGACATCGTTGAGTTTGAAAGCCATTTTGATTACTACCGCCCGGTGGCGGAAACCAAGCCCGGCCTGCCCCAGGACGGCATGTTTTATGGCCTGGGCGTACATACAATGGATCAGGTTATTTCCCTGTTTGGCCGTCCCGATCATGTCGCGTATGACATCCGCAGCCTGCGTAATAAAGAAAATCCGGACGATACCTTTGAAGCGCAGCTCTTTTATGGCGACCTGAAAGCGATTGTTAAAACCAGTCATCTGGTCAAAATCGACTACCCGAAATTTATCGTCCACGGTACTAAAGGCTCGTTTATTAAATACGGCATCGACCAGCAGGAAACCAGCCTGAAAGCAAACATTATGCCGGGTGATAAAGGCTTTGCCGCCGATCAAAGCGTAGGTCAACTGGAATACGTAAATGATGAAGGGGTAACTGTCCGTGAAGAGATCGTGCCAGAAACAGGAGACTATGGCCGGGTCTATGACGCGCTTTATGCCACCATCACCACTGGCGCGGCGAATTTCGTCAAAGAATCTGAGGTAATGACCAATCTGGAGATCCTCGAACGCGGATTCGAGCAGGCTTCACCGGCTACGATCACCCTCGCCTTATAACGTAAATCGACTCCTCAAAAGTTGTTCATATTTTTTGAACAGAGGAGTCAATTTTCACCCTCTATGATCCTGTCTGCTTTCGGTCCAGACTTACTCCATCGACAGCATACGGGAGTAAACACATGATCTATTTACGCAACGCTCACGATCGCGGACACGCTAATCACGGCTGGCTGGATTCCTGGCACACGTTCTCGTTTGCCAACTATTACGACGCTAATTTCATGGGCTTCTCAGCGCTGCGCGTCATTAACGATGACGTGATTGACGCCGGGCAGGGGTTCGGTACTCATCCGCATAAAGATATGGAAATCCTGACCTACGTACTGGAAGGCGTGGTGGAGCATCAGGACAGCATGGGCAATAAAGAGCAGGTGCCCGCCGGGGAATTCCAGATCATGAGCGCCGGTACCGGTGTACGGCACTCTGAGTACAACCCGAGTGACAGCGAACGTCTGCACCTGTATCAAATCTGGATCATGCCGGAAAAAAACGGCATCTCCCCGCGTTATGAGCAGCGCCGTTTTGACGCCGCGCAGGGTAAACAGCTGGTACTTTCGCCGAATGCCCGTGACGGGTCCCTGAAGGTGAATCAGGATATGGAACTGTACCGCTGGGCGCTGGCAAAAGATGAGCAGTCGATTCATCAGATTGCCGCCGACCGCCGCGTCTGGGTTCAGGTCGTGAAAGGTGAAGTGACTATCAACGGGACCAACGCCTCCACCGCCGATGGCCTGGCGATTTGGGACGAACAGGCCATCTCCGTACATGCCAACAGCAACAGTGAAATTCTGCTGTTTGATTTGCCGCCGGTATAAATAATTTGCTCAACCTTTCCTGATGGCAGGAAAGGTTGAGCGTCGTCCGTGGTAAACTGAGGAAATGTTTCCCTGTTTACTCTTTGCGGACGATGAAAAAGAAAAGACCCGTACTCCAGGATGTGGCCGATCGCGTCGGCGTGACCAAAATGACGGTCAGCCGGTTTTTACGTAACCCGGAGCAGGTCTCCGTGGCGCTGCGTGGCAAGATTGCCGCCGTCCTTGACGAACTGGGTTATATTCCCAACCGCGCCCCTGATATCCTTTCCAACGCCACCAGCCGTGCGGTGGGCGTCCTCCTGCCGTCATTGACCAACCAGGTGTTTGCCGAAGTATTGCGCGGTATCGAAAGCGTGACCGACGCGCATGGCTACCAGACCATGCTGGCACACTACGGTTATAAACCAGAGATGGAGCAGGAGCGGCTGGAGTCGATGCTCTCCTGGAACATTGACGGGCTAATCCTCACTGAGCGCACCCACACCCCCCGCACCCTGAAAATGATCGAAGTCGCCGGCATCCCGGTGGTAGAACTGATGGACAGCCAGTCACCGTGCCTGGATATCGCCGTCGGTTTTGACAACTTCGAGGCCGCCCGCCAGATGACCGCCGCGATCATCGACCGTGGTCATCGCCACGTCGCCTATCTGGGCGCACGTCTTGATGAACGTACTATTATCAAACAGAAGGGCTACGAGCAGGCGATGCTGAATGCCGGGCTGGTGCCTTACAGTGTGATGGTTGAGCAATCCTCCTCCTACTCGTCGGGCATTGAGCTGATGCGTCAGGCGCGCCGCGAATACCCGCAACTTGATGGCATCTTCTGTACCAATGATGACCTCGCGGTAGGGGCAGCGTTTGAGTGCCAGCGCCTGGGGATGAATATTCCACACGATATCGCGATTGCCGGTTTTCACGGCCACGATATCGGTCAGGTGATGGAGCCGAGGCTTGCCAGCGTGCTGACGCCGCGTGAGCGGATGGGACGCATCGGTGCCGAACGTCTGTTGGCGCGTATCCGTGGCGAGGCCGTAACGCCGAAAATGTTAGATTTAGGTTTCACATTGTCACCGGGTGGATCTATTTAGTCTGACAAATTTGACGTAGCTCACACTTATTCACTTCTGGGATCGATGGTTATTGCTTCTCTGATGGTCCGACAGGACAATGTTACCGATAACTGTTACCCGTAACAATTCATTGAATTGGCTAATCAGTCCTTGTGGGAGGGCGCTTTGAGCACAACTAATCATGATCACCACATCTACGTCCTGATGGGCGTCTCCGGCAGCGGTAAATCGGCAGTTGCCAGTGAAGTCGCACATCAGCTTCACGCGGCGTTTCTGGATGGTGATTTTCTTCACCCGCGTAGCAACATTAATAAAATGGCCTCCGGCGAACCGCTGAACGACGACGATCGCAGACCGTGGCTCCAGGCGTTGAACGACGCCGCTTTCGCCATGCAGCGGACTAACAAAGTGTCGCTGATCGTCTGCTCGGCGTTGAAAAAGCACTATCGCGACCAGTTACGCGAAGGCAATCCGAATCTCTCTTTCATCTACCTGAAGGGCGATTTTGCGGTGATTGAAAGCCGCCTGAAAGCGCGTAAAGGCCACTTCTTCAAAACGCAGATGTTGGTTACCCAGTTTGAAACCCTGCAGGAGCCAGGCGCGGACGAGCGCGATGTGCTGGTTGTGGATATCGATCAGCCGCTGGAAGGCGTGGTCGCCAGCACCATTGAGGTAATCAACAAAGGCAGTAATCAGTGAGTACATTAACGCTTGTGTTAACAGCAGTCGGCTCGGTATTGCTGCTGCTGTTTTTAGTGATGAAGGCGCGTATGCACGCCTTCGTCGCTTTGATGGTGGTTTCCATTGGTGCAGGGCTTTTTTCCGGTATGCCGCTCGACAAAATCGCGGCGACTATGGAAAAAGGGATGGGCGGTACGCTGGGATTCCTGGCAATTGTGGTCGCGCTCGGCGCGATGTTCGGTAAGATCCTGCATGAAACGGGCGCGGTCGATCAGATCGCCGTTAAAATGCTCAAATCGTTCGGCCACAGCCGGGCGCATTATGCGATTGGTCTGGCGGGACTGATTTGTGCGTTGCCGCTGTTTTTTGAAGTGGCGATAGTGCTGCTGATAAGCGTCGCCTTTTCCATGGCCCGCCATACCGGCACAAATCTGGTGAAACTGGTGATCCCGCTGTTCGCTGGCGTTGCCGCTGCGGCAGCCTTTCTGTTGCCGGGGCCTGCGCCGATGCTGCTGGCCTCGCAAATGCACGCTGATTTTGGCTGGATGATCCTCATCGGCCTGTGCGCGGCTATCCCTGGCATGATCATCGCCGGGCCGCTGTGGGGCAACTTTATCAGCCGTTATGTGGAACTGCATGTTCCGGCTGACATTACCGAGCCGCACCTGGGCGAAGGCAAAATGCCGTCCTTCGGCTTTAGCCTGTCGCTGATCCTGCTGCCGCTGGTGCTGGTGGGGTTAAAAACCATCGCTGCCCGTTTTGTGCCGCAGGGCTCTACGGCATATGAATGGTTTGAGTTTATTGGTCATCCGTTCACCGCGATCCTCGTGGCGTGCCTGGTCGCCATTTATGGTCTGGCAATCCGTCAGGGCATGGCGAAAGACCGGGTGATGGAAATTTGCGGTCACGCGCTGCAACCGGCGGGCATCATTCTGCTGGTGATCGGTGCCGGTGGCGTATTCAAACAGGTACTGGTGGATTCCGGCGTTGGCCCGGCGCTGGGTGAAGCGTTAACCGGTATGGGATTACCGATTGCCATTACCTGCTTCGTGCTGGCAGCAGCGGTGCGTATTATCCAGGGCTCGGCCACCGTCGCGTGCTTAACGGCCGTCGGCCTGGTGATGCCCGTCATCGAACAGCTCCACTACAGCGGCGCACAGATGGCCGCGTTGTCTATCTGCATCGCGGGCGGCTCGATTGTGGTCAGCCACGTCAATGACGCTGGTTTCTGGCTGTTCGGTAAATTTACCGGGGCCACCGAAGCACAAACGCTGAAGACCTGGACGATGATGGAAACCATCCTCGGGACCGTTGGGGCGATTGTCGGTGCGATTGCGTTTAGTGTGTTGAGTTAAGTAGCCTGCCCGGCGGCGTTTACGCGCGAGCCGGGCTAACACGTTTTACTTCGGCAGGGCACTTATTTCTTCATTAAATAAGGGGCCAGCGTCGAAGCAAATTCCTTAATATTCTTCGACTGCACCAGCAGTTTGCCCCTGCCGGAGAATTCATTCACCACGCCCTCGCCGGTTTTAAAGCCAAAAATACCGGAGGCCATCTTAATATTATACGAGAGCGTATTTTCCCACGCGACAACGTGGAGGTTATCCACCACCAGCGTATCGTTGCCGTCCAGTTCCAGCTCGACGATTTCACCAAAACCGTTCACCAGCAGCGTGCCTGTTCCGGCCGTTTCCATTACGAAAAGCCCACCAGTGCCGCCGAAAATGGCGCGGCCTGCGGACTGGCTTTTCATGCTGTAAGTCACGCTGCTGTCGCAGGCCAGAAAAGCGCCGTCGTTCAGTCGCCAGGTACTTTTCCCCACTTCCAGCGCTTTGATATTACCGATGCTGCCGGAAGAGATGGCCAGTAGCCCGTCATTGGCCGTACCGGTGGCGGTAGTAACAAAAAAACTTTCGCCGCTGACCACCGAGCGCGCAGCAGCTTTGATGATCCCGCCCAGCATGCCTGAGCCATTCTGGTTCAT
This sequence comes from Superficieibacter electus, assembly GCF_002915575.1. Lineage (GTDB taxonomy): Bacteria > Pseudomonadota > Gammaproteobacteria > Enterobacterales > Enterobacteriaceae > Superficieibacter > Superficieibacter electus. Next base: position 105,956 of record NZ_PQGD01000019.1, on the reverse strand, counting down.
GTGGCCTTCAAGGTTCACCTTACCGTTATGAAAAACCATTGAACCGCGTTCAATACTGACCTGTTCGCCCATGCCGAGAGAAATTAATACCAGCGGGCAGGAGCCTTCGCTTGAGAGTTCATACTTCATAAGTCACTCCGTTAGTGAATAAGTGCATTCCATTACTGAAGAGATGCGCCTGATACATTGCCGTTGAGGATATTACCGGAACAAATCATATCGTTTCACTCGCCTGTATGAATTATTTTTAGCCGATAAGTCCGGTAGTAGACAGCGACATGAATTTATGCATTTTACAGAACGATCGCGACCTGGCCTTAAGGGGAATTTAGCCAGCGTAGCGCTTTCAGGGTATCGGCAAAATAGATGACTAAATCCTGTAGATGCCTGGACACTTTACCCGCTACCAGCATGACGTCATTGCCATCATTCTCTACACTCAGCATGATACTTTTCCGTCGGCATATCAGGAGTCATGATGATTATTGCCCAGCTTTCCGATATACATGCGTCGCCGAATAATGCCAATCTGGCACGGCTTGAACATGCTCTGGCATGGCTGGAAACGGTGGGGCCGGATGTGCTGATCGTTACCGGCGATCTGACAGATGAAGACTGGCATAAGGGCTACGCAACGCTCGCCGGCCAGTTCAACCGTCTGGCGTATCCCGTGTTGATTCTTCCCGGTAACGCAGATGATCGCGAGGCAATGAATCAGATATGGAAGGGAATGTGGGTCAGCAATGCCCCGGATAGCGCGTTAAATCTCGTTATGGATACCGGCGCACTGCGTTTAATCGGTGTGGATACCACGGTCCCGCACAACGGCGCAGGACGTATTCAGCACCAACTTGACTGGCTGGAGAATACGCTGACCACTGGCGGTGCGACTGACTCAATAATCTTTATGCATCATCATATTTTTGCGAGCGGCATTCCCACGATGGATGAAATTATGTGTGATGGTAGCGAAGCGCTGGCCGATATGCTCCTCCGCCTGCCGCATAAACCGTTGGCTATCGCAACCGGACACGTCCACCGGCCAATGGCAAGCCGCTTTGCGGGTATCCCCGTTTATATCTGCGGCTCAGTGTGCCCAGCTAACCCATTATGGTTTGGCGGCGATAAGGTGCCGCCGGTCAACGATCCCGTTATGCTGATGATCCACCGATATCATCATGGTGTGCTGGTCAGCCATACGGTTGCCGTTTGATTTACGATTCCGCGGGCGTACCCTGATGAAACATCATCTGCCAGCATCCCTTTGCCGACAACACCCAGCACGATGAACGAAGCGCGGCGCGGGTGCCGTCAGGCAAAATGGTGCGGTAAATCAGCGTGGCGCTGTCGTCGCCCGTTATAAGAAGGCGAAAATCTGACGCGATCGGCCCCGGCGCATGAGGTTCCTGGCTAAGCGCGTTGATGGTCTCCTCGCGGTTAACCAGAACGCCGGACCGGGTGATTTCGCTAAAATCCGGATGCAGGAGTGCCTCAAGCCAGTTGCGGTCATGGCGCTGCTGCTGATGGAGGCTGCATTCCAGGTGCGTCAATAACGCCAGCAAATCAGCGCAATCCGTTTCCTTGCCCAGGGGCGCAGAATGGTGAATAACCTCCACTTCTGAATCCAGCCGAATTTCCGGGTAGTGCTCTCGCATCCCTTCCAGCAATACGGCATCAGGCCATTCGTCGGATTTGCCGAGATATTCCGCCACTGATGAAAGCGGCATACGTGCGACGCCGGTAACCCGGACGTTGACGATATCCTGCGGATCGTCGGCGTTGATATAGCACAGCGGACCCGGTGAAATCGTACGCTCACGCCAGCGTATCGTATGACGCTTATGGCCGGCGCGGACCTCCGGCAGCAGGCGTGGCACTATCGACAGCGTTTGCATCTTAGCCTTTCATCCACATCCGGATGCCGTCGAGGAACATCTGGGTAGCGAGCATTACCAGGATTAGCCCCATCAGCCGCTCCAGCGCGTTAACCCCTTTCTCGCCCAGCAAACGCAGGAACAGCGAGGATTGCAGCAGGATCACAAACGTGCCGCCCCAGGCCAGCAGCAGCGCGATCACCAGGTGACCCATCTGATTAGGATACTGATGCGACAGTAGCATCAGCGTCGCCAGCAGCGTCGGCCCGGCCACCAGCGGGATCGCCAGCGGCACGATAAACGGCTCTTCGCCCGCAGGTAATCCAGTACTGTTGCCCGAGGCGCTGGGAAAAATCATTTTGATGGCGATCAGGAACAGAATAATGCCGCCGGAGATAGAGACCGTCTCGGCGCGCAGGCTGAGGAAGGCGAGAATTTTTTCGCCCGCGAACAGAAAAATCAGCATCAGTAGCAGGGCGATAAACAGCTCGCGGATCATAATCGCCCGCCGACGTTTTGGTTCCGTGTGCTTCAGCACCGACATAAAAATCGGTAAATTTCCCAGTGGGTCCATAATCAGGATCAACAAAACGGCGGCTGAAATGATGTCATTCATTAACTAATTTCCCTGATAATCAGTGTGTATTTATTTTTCGTTTTCACAACGATGGTGAGCATGATAAGTCGCTCTTCTGATGGTATGACCATCATTGATTAATTTCACTTGCGACTTTGCCTGCTTTTTGTATGGTGAAGGGTATAACACACCAGGTGACTGGCTTGCACAACAGCACACATCTTCGCAGGAAAAACGCTATGAAAAATGTTGGTTTTATTGGTTGGCGCGGAATGGTCGGCTCTGTCCTCATGCAACGCATGGTTGAAGAGCGCGATTTCGACGCCATTCGTCCCGTCTTCTTCTCTACTTCCCAATTGGGCCAGGCCGCGCCGACGTTCGGCGGCAGCCAGGGCGGTACGCTTCAGGATGCCTTTGATCTTGAGGCGCTGAAGGCGCTCGACATTATCGTCACCTGCCAGGGCGGCGATTATACCAATGAAATCTATCCAAAGCTTCGTGAAAGCGGCTGGCAGGGCTACTGGATCGACGCGGCGTCTTCACTGCGTATGAAAGATGAGGCGATCATTATCCTCGATCCGGTCAACCAGGACGTGATCACCCACGGTCTGAATAACGGCGTGAAAACTTTTGTCGGGGGTAACTGTACCGTCAGCCTGATGCTGATGTCGCTTGGCGGTCTGTTTGCTAACGATCTGGTGGACTGGGTCTCTGTTGCCACCTATCAGGCGGCTTCTGGCGGCGGCGCGCGTCACATGCGCGAACTGCTGGCGCAGATGGGGCAGCTTTATCATCACGTGGCCGATGAGCTGGCGAACCCGGCATCTGCGATCCTGGATATCGAACGTAAAGTCACCACCCTGACCCGCAGCGGCGATCTGCCGATGGACAACTTCGGCGTGCCGCTGGCGGGCAGCCTGATCCCGTGGATCGACAAACAGCTTGATAACGGCCAGAGCCGTGAAGAGTGGAAAGGGCAGGCGGAAACCAACAAAATCCTCGGCACCACCACAACCATTCCGGTTGATGGTCTGTGCGTGCGCGTAGGGGCGCTACGCTGCCACAGCCAGGCTTTCACCATCAAGCTGAAAAAAGATGTTTCTGTGCCGACTATCGAGGAATTACTGGCGGCGCATAATCCGTGGGCTAAAGTCATTCCTAACGATCGCGAGCTTTCCATGCGTGAGCTGACCCCGGCTGCCGTCACCGGTACGCTGACCACACCGGTGGGCCGCCTGCGTAAACTGAATATGGGGCCAGAATATTTGTCGGCATTTACCGTTGGCGACCAGCTTCTGTGGGGCGCAGCGGAGCCGCTACGGCGGATTCTACGCCAACTGGCCTAATGACGTAGCATAAACAACGGGGTGTAATAACACCCCTTTTTTTGCGCTAAACAAGGAGTAACGCAATGTTTCATTTTTTTTCGGGAGAGCAATAAGGCGTTGGCTATGCTTAAGCAAGGTGCTTATACACTTTGGCTGAAGGTCGAACGGCGGAGATGGACGCAATTATGCAGCCCCGTTCAGGTCAAAAAAAGTCGCAACCAGGTGTACGTATACCCTGAATAATTCGTTAAGACGGGTATATACCGCAGGAATGAAGCGACACAAATAAAACAGGATGAGATCCATGTCGAATCATGTAGACAGAGACGTGATTAACGCGCTAATTGCCGGGCACTTTGCGGACCCTTTTTCCGTACTGGGCATGCATCGAACTGATGCCGGGCTGGAAGTCCGGGCCTTGCTACCCGACGCCACTGAGGTGTGGGTCATTGAGCCGAAAACGGGCCGCAAGGTGGGTAAACTCGAATGCCTGGATTCCCGGGGCTTCTTCAGCGGTATTCTACCGCGCCGTAAAAATGCATTTCGCTATCAGCTTGCCGTGATCTGGCACGGTCAGCAGAATCTGATTGACGATCCTTACCGTTTTGGCCCTCTGCTTCAGGAGCTGGATGCCTGGCTGCTGTCGGAAGGTACGCACCTGCGTCCATACGAAACGCTCGGCGCGCATGGCGACACGATGGACGGCGTGACCGGCACGCGTTTTGCCGTCTGGGCACCGAATGCCCAGCGCGTCTCTGTGGTCGGCCAGTTTAATTTCTGGGACGGTCGCCGCCATCCGATGCGCCTGCGTAAAGAGAGCGGCGTCTGGGAACTCTTTGTTCCCGGTGCGCACAACGGCCAGCTCTACAAATACGAAATTATCGACGCCCATGGTCAATTGCGCATTAAAGCCGACCCTTATGCTTTTGAAGCCCAGATGCGCCCGGAAACCGCCTCGCTGATTTGCGGCCTGCCGGAAAAAGTGGTGCAGAGCGACGAGCGCAAAAAAGCCAATCAGTTTGACGCGCCTGTCTCCATCTATGAAGTGCACCTCGGCTCCTGGCGTCGCCATACTGATGACAACTTCTGGCTGAGCTACCGCGAACTGGCGGATCAACTGGTTCCCTACGCCAAATGGATGGGGTTCACCCATCTCGAATTGCTGCCGGTCAATGAACACCCGTTTGATGGCAGCTGGGGCTATCAGCCTACCGGTCTGTATGCGCCAACGCGTCGTTTTGGAACCCGTGACGATTTCCGCTATTTCGTTGATGCCGCCCATGCGGCGGGTCTTAACGTGATCCTCGACTGGGTGCCCGGACACTTCCCGGCAGATGATTTTGGTCTGGCCGAGTTTGACGGCACCGACCTCTATGAGCACAGTGACCCGCGCGAAGGTTATCACCAGGACTGGAACACACTGATCTACAACTATGGACGCCGTGAAGTCCGCAATTATCTGGTGGGCAATGCCCTGTACTGGATCGAGCGTTTCGGCATCGATGCCCTGCGCGTGGATGCGGTGGCGTCGATGATTTATCGCGACTACAGCCGCAAGCAAGGGGAATGGATACCCAATGAATTCGGTGGTCGCGAAAATCTGGAAGCTATCGAATTTTTACGTACCACGAACCGCATTTTAGGCGAGCAGGTACCCGGTGCCGTGAGCATGGCGGAGGAATCAACCGATTTTGCGGGCGTATCGCGTCCGGCAGATACTGGCGGTCTTGGCTTCTGGTACAAATGGAACCTCGGCTGGATGCACGACACTCTGGATTACATGAAGCTTGACCCGGTTTATCGTCAGCATCATCACGATAAGCTGACCTTCGGCATGCTATACAACTACACCGAAAACTTTGTGCTGCCGTTGTCGCACGACGAAGTGGTGCACGGCAAAAAATCGATTCTCGACCGCATGCCAGGCGATGCGTGGCAGAAATTTGCCAGCCTGCGTGCCTACTATGGTTGGATGTGGGCCTTCCCCGGTAAAAAGCTGCTGTTTATGGGTAATGAATTTGCCCAGGGACGCGAGTGGAATCACGATGTCAGCCTCGACTGGCATTTGTTGGAAGGCGCAGACAACTGGCACCACGGCGTTCAGCGGCTGGTCCGCGATCTCAACCTGACCTATCGCCATCATAAGGCTTTGCACGAGCTGGACTTTGATCCGTATGGCTTTGAATGGCTGGTGGTGGACGACAAAGAACGTTCGGTGCTGATTTTTGTTCGTCGCGACCAGCAAGGCAATGAAATCATCGTCGCCAGTAACTTTACCCCGGTTCCGCGCCACGATTACCGCTTTGGCGTTAATCAGGCGGGCCAGTGGCGTGAGGTGCTCAATACCGACTCTATGCACTATCACGGTAGCAATGAGGGTAACGGCGGCGCAGTACAAAGTGACGATATCGAAAGTCACGGGCGTCCACATTCACTGAGCCTGACATTGCCGCCGCTTGCCACCATCTGGCTGGTGCGGGAGGCGGAATGATTGCACTGACAACGGGACAACCGGCCCCGCTCGGCGCACGTTTTGACGGCAAAGGCGTGAACTTTACCCTGTTCTCGGCGCATGCCGAACGGGTTGAGCTCTGTGTATTCGACGAGGCGGGTTTTGAGCAGCGTTTCGATTTACCCGCTCGCAGCGGGGATATCTGGCACGGCTATCTTCCGCAGGCCAAACCTGGCTTGCGCTACGGTTACCGCGTCCACGGGCCGTGGGAGCCTGCGCAGGGACATCGCTTCAACCCGGCGAAACTGCTGCTCGACCCTTGCGCGCTTTTGGTCGACGGTCATCCGAAGGACGATCCGCTGTTTCATGGGGGTCATAACGAACCCGATCACCATGACAGCGCGCCGGTTGCACCGCGCAGCGTCGTGGTGGATTTGCGTTATGAGTGGGACGACGACGCCCGACCACACACGCCGTGGGGCAATACGGTAATTTACGAAGCGCACGTTAAGGGGCTGACGTATTTACACCCGGAGATCCCGGAGGAGATCCGCGGTACGTATAAGGCGCTGGCGCACCCGGTGATGCTCCATTATTTCAAAACGCTGGGTATTACTGCGCTGGAGCTGCTTCCGGTGGCGCATTTTAGCAGCGAGCCGCGCCTGCAACGTATGGGCCTGACCAATTACTGGGGCTATAACCCACTGGCGATGTTTGCCGTTGATCCGCGCTATGCCAGTGAGCCGGCAAAAGCGCTCACTGAATTTCGCGATACAGTCAAAGCGCTGCATAAAGCGGGTATCGAAGTGATCCTCGACATCGTGCTGAATCACAGCGCGGAGATCGACCTCGACGGACCGACCTTCTCCCTGCGCGGAATCGACAACCGTAGCTATTATTGGATCAGAGAGGATGGTGACTACGAAAACTGGACCGGCTGTGGCAATACGCTCAATTTGAGCTTGCCGGGCACCGTTGAGTACGCCCACCAGTGCCTGCGATTCTGGGCTGACGAATGCCATATTGACGGTTTTCGCTTCGACCTGGCCTCGGTCATGGGACGTACACCTGAGTTTCGTCAGGATGCGCCGCTCTTTGAAATGATGAAAAACGATCCGCAATTAGCCTCGTTAAAGCTGATTGCAGAGCCGTGGGACATTGGTCATGGAGGATATCAGGTCGGGAATTTTCCGCCGCTGTTTGCGGAATGGAACGACCATTTCCGCGATGCTATCCGCCGTTTCTGGTTACAGCAGGATCTGACGACGGGTGATTTTGCCTGCCGTTTTGCCGCGTCGAGCGATGTCTTCCGCAACAATGGTCGCCTGCCGTCAGCGACCATTAATCTGGTGACCGCGCACGATGGATTTACCCTGCGTGACTGTGTTTGCTTCAATGAGAAGCATAACGAAGCTAACGGTGAAGAAAATCGCGATGGCACTAACAAAAATTACAGCAATAATCATGGTATAGAAGGACTTGACGGCATTCTTGATGTGATTGAGCGTCGACGGGCCAGCGTCCATGCTCTGATAACCTCGTTACTGCTTGCTCAGGGCACGCCAATGCTGCTCGCCGGCGATGAACATGGCCATAGTCAGCATGGTAATAATAATGCGTATTGTCAGGACAGCGCCCTGACCTGGCTTGACTGGAATCAGGCGAATAAAGGATTGATGACATTTACTGCGGCGTTAATCCATCTGCGCCAGCGCATCCCCGCATTGACCCGCGATAGCTGGTGGCAGGAAGGAGACGGCAACGTGTATTGGCTTAATGCACAGGCGCAGCCGCTAAGCGCCAGTGAATGGCAGGGCGGGACCCGGCAGATGCAAATTCTGCTTTCCGACCGCTGGCTCATTACGCTCAATGCCACGCAGAACGTTGTAGATATGGTTTTACCTGATGGGGAATGGCACGCCATTCCTCCGTTTGCCGGAAAGGATAATCCGGTTGTCATGGCTATCTGGCACGGGCCCGCACATGGAGTGTGCGTATTTGAAAGGTCATAAAAAAGGAGTTCGACATGGTTAGGCTTGAAAACGATGATTTGCTGATGCTGTCGCGCCAGTTGCCAATGAAGTCTGTTGCCCTGATCCTGGCAGGAGGACGCGGAACCCGCTTAAAAGATTTAACGGTGACGCGGGCAAAACCCGCCGTCCACTTCGGCGGAAAATTCCGTATTATTGATTTTGCTTTATCTAACTGTATTAACTCCGGTATTCGCCGGATTGGCGTGATTACGCAGTACCAGTCGCATACTCTGGTACAGCATATTCAGCGCGGCTGGTCATTCTTCAGCGAAGAAATGAACGAATTCGTCGATTTGTTACCTGCTCAGCAACGTGTGCACGGTGAAAACTGGTATCGCGGTACTGCTGATGCAGTCACGCAGAACCTCGACGTTATTCGCCGCTACAAAGCGGAGTACGTGGTTATTCTGGCAGGCGATCATATCTACAAGCAGGACTACTCGCGGATGCTGATCGACCACGTCAAAAAAGGGGCGCGCTGCACTGTGGCCTGCCTGCCGGTACCCAAGGAAGAAGCCACAGCGTTCGGGGTGATGCACGTTGACGAAGACGACAAAATCATCGATTTCGTCGAGAAGCCAGCTAATCCGCCGACCATGCCTGGTGACGACACCAAATCGCTTGCCAGCATGGGGATCTATATTTTCAAAGCTGACTACCTGTATGAACTGCTGGAGCAGGACGATCTTAACGAAAATTCAAGCCACGATTTCGGTAAAGACATTATTCCGCAGATTACCAAAGCAGGCCTGGCCTACGCGCATCCTTTCCCGCTGTCCTGCGTGCAATCAGACCCGGAAGCTGAACCGTACTGGCGTGATGTCGGTACTATTGAAGCCTACTGGAAAGCTAACCTCGATCTGGCCTCTGTCACGCCAGAGCTGGATATGTACGATCAGAACTGGCCGATCCGCACGCATATGGAATCGCTACCGCCAGCAAAGTTTGTTCAGGATCGTTCCGGTAGCCATGGCATGACGCTGAACTCACTGGTTTCCGGTGGCTGTATCATCTCCGGCTCGGTGGTTGTGCAGTCCGTGCTATTCCCGCGCGTTCGCGTTAATTCCTTCTGCAATATTGATTCATCCGTGCTATTACCGGATGTGTGGGTAGGGCGTTCATGCCGCTTGCGTCGATGTGTTATCGATCGCGCCTGCGTGATCCCGGAAGGGCTGGTGATCGGCGAAAATGCTGAAGAAGATGCACGTCGTTTCTACCGTTCAGAAGAAGGCATTGTGCTGGTTACAAGAGACATGCTGAATAAACTGAAAAGTCAGAAAGACGAATAATAACCTTGCGCGGAAGGGGTCCGCGCGCTGTTTTACCGCAAGCGCCAGGGGGCCTTGCGGTGGTGACAGGAGCGATAATGCAGGTTTTACATGTATGTTCTGAGATGTTCCCGCTGTTAAAAACCGGCGGCCTGGCAGACGTGATTGGCGCGTTACCCGCAGCACAGAAAGCGGAAGGAATTGATGCACGCGTACTGCTTCCTGCGTTTCCTGATATTCGCCGGGGTATTCCCGACGCGCAAGTGGTCACGCGGCGCGACACATTTGCCGGACATATAACGCTGCTGTTTGGGCACTATAATGGCGTGGGCATCTACCTGATTGATGCCCCCCATCTTTATGACCGCCCGGGGAGTCCCTACCATGACACCAACCTGTACGCTTATACCGATAACGTACTGCGGTTTGCGTTGCTGGGGTGGGTAGGTTGCGAGATGGCCTGCGGGCTGGACCCGTTCTGGCGTCCGGATGTGGTGCATGCGCATGACTGGCATGCGGGGCTGGCTCCTGCCTATCTTGCTGCGCGCGGCCATCCTGCGAAATCCATTTTCACCGTGCATAACCTGGCCTATCAAGGGCTGTTTTATGCGCATCATATGAATGACATCCAACTGCCATGGTCGTTCTATAACATGCACGGGCTGGAGTTCGAAGGGCAAATTTCTTTCCTGAAAGCAGGGCTGTTTTATGCCGATCATATTACGGCGGTTAGCCCGACTTATGCCCTTGAAATCACGCAGCCGCAGTTTGCCTACGGCATGGAAGGTTTGCTTCGTCAGCGGCAGATGGAAGGACGCCTGACCGGCATCCTCAACGGCGTAGATGAACAGATATGGAGTCCGGAAACGGACTTACTGCTTAACTCGCGCTATGGCCGGGATACACTGGAAAATAAGGCTGAAAACAAGCGGCAGTTGCAAATAGCCATGGGCCTGAAGGTAGATGATAAAGTCCCGCTGTTCGCGGTGGTAAGCCGCCTGACCAGTCAGAAAGGACTGGACTTAGTGCTTGAGGCGTTACCGGGGCTGCTGGAGCAGGGGGGACAACTGGCATTGCTGGGCGCGGGCGATCCTGTGCTTCAGGAGGGGTTCCTGGCCGCTGCTGCTGAACATTCTGGTCAGGTTGGCGTGCAGATTGGCTATCATGAAGCCTTCTCGCATCGCATTATGGGCGGCGCTGACGTTATTCTGGTGCCCAGCCGCTTTGAACCCTGCGGTTTGACCCAGCTTTATGGCTTGAAGTACGGCACGCTACCGCTGGTACGACGCACCGGCGGGCTGGCTGATACTGTTGCGGATAGTTCTCTGGAGAATCTGGCGGATGGAGTCGCCAGTGGCTTTGTCTTTGAAGACAGTAATGCCTGGTCCCTGTTACGGGCGATCCGGCGCGCTTTTGTGTTGTGGTCGCGTCCGTCGCTCTGGCGTTATGTTCAACGCCAGGCGATGCATATGGATTTTAGCTGGCATGTTGCGGCACAGTCCTATCGCGATCTCTATCAACGTTTGATGTAATGACAGGAATCATGTTGATGAATGCACCATTTACTTATGCCTCTCCTGTGCACAGTATTGAGGCGTTAAAGCATTCCATTGCCTATAAACTCATGTTCACTATTGGGAAGGACCCGGCTATTGCGAACAAGCATGAGTGGCTTAACGCAACGTTATTTGCGGTACGCGACCGTCTGGTTGAACGCTGGCTTCGTTCAAACCGGGCTCAGCTTTCCCAGGAAACGCGCCAGGTTTATTATCTCTCAATGGAGTTTTTGATTGGGCGTACCCTTTCTAACGCGCTGTTATCGTTAGGCGTCTATGACGACGTGAATAAAGCTCTGGAGGAGATGGGGCTTAACCTTGAAGAACTGATTGACGAAGAGAACGACCCGGGACTGGGTAACGGCGGGCTGGGGCGTCTGGCAGCCTGTTTCCTCGATTCGCTGGCAACGCTTGGCTTACCGGGCCGCGGTTACGGTATTCGTTATGACTACGGCATGTTTAAACAAAACATTGTCGACGGTCGGCAGAAAGAGTCACCGGACTACTGGCTGGAATACGGCAACCCGTGGGAGTTTAAACGCCATAATACGCGCTATAAAGTGCGTTTTGGTGGGCGTATTCAGCAGGAAGGTAAAAAAAGCCGCTGGATTGAGACCGAAGAGATCCTCGCCGTGGCGTACGATCAGATCATCCCCGGCTACGACACCGATGCCACCAACACGCTGCGTTTGTGGAATGCGCAGGCCAGTAGTGAAATCAACCTTGGTAAATTTAACCAGGGCGACTACTTTGCCGCGGTAGAAGACAAAAACCACTCGGAGAACGTATCGCGTGTGCTTTACCCGGATGATTCCACCTATTCCGGACGCGAATTGCGCCTGCGTCAGGAGTATTTCCTCGTCTCTTCGACGATTCAGGATATTTTAAGTCGCCATTATCAGCTGCATAAAACCTATGCCAATCTGGCGGAAAAAACTGCGATTCACCTTAACGACACGCATCCCGTATTATCAATTCCGGAGCTGATGCGCCTGCTCATTGATGAGCATAAATTCGCCTGGGATGAAGCGTTTGAGATGACCTGCCAGATCTTCTCCTACACCAACCATACGTTGATGAGCGAAGCGCTGGAAACCTGGCCGGTAGACATGCTCGGTAAAATTTTGCCGCGCCATCTGCAAATCATTTTTGAAATCAACGATTACTTCCTTAAGACGGTGCAGGAACAGTATCCGGAAGATATCGGCCTGCTGAGCCGCGCGTCGATTATTGATGAGTCAAATGGCCGTCGGGTAAGAATGGCCTGGCTGGCGGTGGTTGCGAGTCATAAAGTTAACGGCGTCTCTGAACTGCACTCCAACCTGATGGTGCAGTCACTGTTTGCCGATTTTGCCAAAATTTTCCCTACCCGCTTTACTAACGTGACGAATGGCGTGACGCCACGCCGCTGGCTGGCGCTGGCGAACCCGTCACTGTCTGGCGTGCTGGATGAAAATATTGGCCGTACCTGGCGCACCGATCTCAGTCAGCTTAGCGAGCTGGAACAGCATATCGACTATCCGCTGGTTAACCAGGCGGTGCATCAGGCGAAGCTGGAGAATAAAAAACGTCTGGCGACGGTGATTGCTCAGCAGCTTAATGTGGTGGTCAATCCGCGAGCGCTGTTTGATGTGCAAATCAAACGTATCCACGAGTACAAACGGCAGTTGATGAATGTGCTGCACGTTATTACCCGTTATAACCGTATCAAAGACGATCCGACGGCAGAGTGGGTTCCCCGCGTCAACATCTTTGCGGGTAAAGCGGCGTCGGCGTATTACATGGCGAAGCATATCATCCATCTGATCAACGACGTGGCGAAGGTGATCAACAACGATCCGCAAATCGGCGACAAGCTGAAAGTGGTGTTTATCCCTAACTACAGCGTGAGCCTGGCCCAGGTCATCATTCCGGCAGCGGATCTCTCCGAGCAGATCTCACTGGCGGGAACCGAAGCCTCCGGCACCAGTAACATGAAATTTGCCCTTAACGGCGCGCTGACCATTGGCACTCTGGATGGCGCAAACGTCGAGATGCTGGAGCACGTTGGCGCGGAAAACATCTTTATTTTCGGTAATACTGCGGAGGAGGTTGAGGAACTGCGCCGGCAGGGCTACAAACCACGCGATTATTACGAAGAAGATGAAGAGCTGCGTCAGGTGCTGACCCAAATCGCTACCGGTGTATTCAGCCCCGATGAACCGGGCCGCTACCGCGATCTGGTGGACTCACTGATTAACTTTGGCGATCACTACCAGGTGCTGGCAGATTACCGCAGTTATGTGGATTGCCAGGACAAGGTCGATGATCTTTATCGTCAGCCAGAAGAATGGACCAATAAAGCGATGCGCAATATCGCCAACATGGGCTATTTCTCTTCCGACAGGACGATTCAGGAGTATGCGGATCAGATTTGGGGTATTACGCCGGTCAGGCTGTAACGGTGACTCTGGTGGTATGGGGCATGAAAATGCCTCTGTACCCCTAATGCCGGGTGGCGGCTTCGCCTTACCCGGCCTACACAAAATATCGCATTATCAGTAAGTTACCCACCGCCTGTAGGCCCGGTAAGCGTAGCGCCACCGGGCCTACAGGCGGTATGGTGTGGTGCTTACCCGGCCTGCGGTTTAATTGCGGTAATTACATTATTTCAGAAAAGTGCCCGGCCCGATCCTGCCTGCTTATTTTATAATTCAGCCCTCTGAACGGACTCAGCAGGCCTGGCATGAAAAAAGCAAAACTAATGGGGTTGTCGCTACTTCTGGCATTCTTTGGCGTGCCAGCGCTGGCGCAGATTATGGCTTTTGCCGCTGGCGTCGTCGCTGCATTCCTGGCACTTATCCTTGATATCACGAATGCCCCTGTATTTATGCATTATCTCGCGAATGGCATGGTGTTAATTCTCGCAGGGGCTGCCATGTTTATTGCTGGCTGGAAATGTAATCCTGTTAATACTGGTACTATCAGGTTGCTATGCGGCGTGGCAGGGAAAGTTACGCGCGGATAAATATCCCACTCAGGACCCACAAAAAAGCGTTGCTGAAACCATCGATACCCGTGATTTTGACCCTTATATAGCTAATAGCGCGCTGGTCAAATTGCAGGGGGAGCCAGCTTTGCACATCAGTGAACGTTGGCCACGTCTGGATGGAGCGACAGCTGCATACCCTCTGTATGCCTCCGCTTTTTATGCGCTAAATAGCTTCCCCCCGGAAATGAAATCGTATGAAATTGAAGCTAACTATCTGAATAATTCCCGCACGCCGCAGGCATATAAAAATCTTATTGCCAGCAGAGCCGATATTATCTTCGTCGCCCAACCTTCAGCCGCGCAGAAAAAACATGCGCAGGATGAAGGCGTAACACTGATTTATACCCCTTTCGCCCGCGAAGCGTTTGTGTTCATCGCCAATAGAAATAACCCGGTAAGTTCGTTAACCGAACAGCAAGTGCGTGATATTTTTAGCGGCAAAATACATCGCTGGGACGAGGTGGGCGGCCAACAGCGTAACATTCAGATCTGGCAGCGCCCGGCAGATTCAGGCAGCCAGACCGTGATGCTGGCGAAGGTTATGAAAGACACGCCCATGCTGCCAGCGCAAGAAACGGAAGTCGCTACAGTAATGGATGGGGTGATCCATAAAGTTGCTGAGTATCAGAATAACCTGCCCGCTATTGGCTACACCTTCCGCTATTACGCGACGCAAATGAACGCCAATAAAAACGTCAAACTCTTAGCCATTAATGGTATTGCACCGACGGTAGAAAATATTCGCAATGGTTCTTACCCCTATACGGTAGATGTCTATATGGTCACCCGCGAGCACCCAACGCCGGAGACGCAAAAGCTGGTGGCGTGGTTTTTAAGCCCGCAGGGGCAGCAACTGGTGCAGGATGTGGGCTATGTGCCGCTGTATCCAGCATTACAAGGAAAGTCATCATCATGGAACCCGCTATTGAACTAACGATTAAGCTCTCAGGAACCGACCCACGCACTGGCGCGGATATTACGATCGCCTGCTGTGATACAGATCGCTGGCAGGAGGATATTATCCCGAAGTTGATCAATGAGGTGCTGGATAAGGCCGAGGTATTTTCCGGGGAAGCAGGATTAAGCGGATTATGCTGTTGGGATGTTCACATTACGATTGGCCTTAATGCCGATGGTATTTATCCTGGTTTACCAGGCTTTCATCTGTATCAGGATGTGATGTTTTATCGCGGCGGATTAAACATTGCGCCATTACTGGATGCCATATTGTCAGTACCGGGATACTGGGCGACGGTATCGCTGGCTTATTTTCTGTATTCTCAGCGGGACGATATGCTCAGCGCCCAGTCTGGTTTTGCGCTGGGCTTCTGGCTCCAGTCGCGCCAGCCGAGTCAGGACCGATGAGGCTGACTAAAACGGGAAGTACAGAAGCGGATTTCCTGGTTATCGACAGAGGGTGCAGAATGGAAACCGGTGTAATACAGGGAGTTGAGAAAGATGAAAATAAAAGCAGTGTTAGCGACGGTTTTATGCGCTGTACTGGTGACGCCAGCCATGGCCGCCCGGCTCACGGATGCAAATGGTCATGAGATTGGTTCGGTAAGCTCAAACGGCAGTGGCGATCGGACTTATCGGGATGGCGATGGTCATGAGCGCGGCACGTCAACCACCCATTCCAACGGTGAAACCACATTCCGCGACGCTGACGGGCATACCCGCGGAACTGCCCGAAGCAATGGCAACGGTGAGACAACCTTCAGAGATGCGAACGGGCATCGGGTGGGAACCGCCGTCAGCAATGGCAATGGCGAAACAACGTATCGGGACGACGATGGCCATGTTATCGGCACGTCCAGAATCGATTCCAGCGGCAATAAAGTTTACCGCGATGCGAATGGTCATGAAGTAGCCAGTCTGACCAAATGACTCCATTAAAGGGGGGAAGCGCGCTTCCCCCTTTATTCCGTTACGATGCCAGCGACAGCTCGCGTTTCGCCGTATGCTGCAACAGCCACTGTGCCACGCGTGACTGCTGGTCGGCGTCCAGCCACATGCCGAGGCGGGTGCGACGCCAGATGGCATCATCCAGACGGCGCACCCATTCATGCTCGACCAGATAACGCAATTCCGCTTCATAAAACTCGTGACCAAAATCCTCGCCCAGGTCGGCAACCGAAGTCGCGTCGCGAAGGATAATATCGCTGTTGCTGCCATAGGTGCGGGCATAGTGGCGTGCCAGCGCCTCGCTGATAAACGGATAACGGCGACGCAGTTTAGCGGCATAGTCATCACGATCGCTGCCGATGTCGCCGCCGGGCAATACGGCGTCTTTCGTCCACGCCGGACCGATGCCTTTATAGTACGGCGTCAGTTTTTCCAGCGCGTGTTCCGCCAGCTTGCGGTAGGTGGTCAGCTTACCACCGAACACTGATAGCAGCGGCGCTTTACCGCCTTCGTCATGCACGTCGAGGGTGTAATCGCGGGTGATCGCCTGCGGTGAATCAGATTCATCATCGCACAGAGGACGCACGCCGGAGTAGGTCCAGACGATATCCTCACGCGTCAGCTGTTTCTTAAAGTGACCGTTATACACGTTGAGCAGGTAATTGATTTCGTTCTCATCGATGGCGACGCTTTTCGGATCGCCTTTATATTCCACGTCGGTAGTGCCGATGATGGAGAATTCATCCATCCACGGGATCACAAAGACAATACGCTTATCTTCGTTTTGCAGAATATAAGCCTGTTTCTGGGTATGCACGCGCGGCACCACAATATGGCTGCCTTTGATCAGGCGGATACCGTACGGTGAGGGCAGATGCATCCCATCGTCAAAGAACTGTTTCACCCACGGACCGGTGGCGTTCACCAGACCGCGCGCCTGCCAGGTGTATTTTTTACCGCTATCAATATCTTCCGCTTCAACGATCCACAGGCCGTTTTCACGACGAGCCGAGGTGGCGCGAGTGCGGGTAAGCACTTTACCGCCTTTCTGCTCGACCATCTGGGCGTTTGCCAGCACCAGGCGAGCATCGTCTACCCAGCAATCGGAATATTCGAATCCGCGCACGATCTCTGGTTTAAGTACCGATTCTGCGCCAAATCGCAAACCGGTTGAGCCTGGCAGGCTGGTCCGTTTACCCAGATGATCGTACATAAACAGCCCGATACGGATCATCCATGCCGGACGCAAATGTGGGCGGTGCGGCAGACGAAAGCGCATCGGGAAAGCGATATGCGGGGCCATCTTCAGCAGCACCTCACGCTCGGCCAGTGCCTCGCTCACCAGACGAAATTCGTAGTGTTCAAGGTAACGTAGCCCGCCATGAATCAATTTTGAACTGGCTGACGAAGTGGCACAAGCCAGATCCTGTCCTTCCAGCATCAGCACGGATAAACCGCGTCCTGCCGCATCCGCCGCGATGCCGGCACCGTTAATACCGCCACCTATCACAATCAGATCTTTGGTTTCCATGCTGCCACCTCGTTACTTTCGTTAAAGCGCATAAATGCTCGATATCGCTCATGATAGCAAGGAATCGCGCTTTTGGTAACATCAAAAAAACAATTTAGAGTGATATGCATAACATAATGGCGCTTCTCTCCACTTACGACGTAAACTGGGAGCAAGTGACACTTCCGCCCCTGCCCGGGCGGGACGACAAAAAGCGCCAGAAAGAGAAACTATGGACCATTTTGAATGTATTAATGTTGAAGAAGCCCACCAGAAACTGCATCAGGCGAGCGCCGTACTGGTGGACATCCGCGATCCGCAAAGTTACGCATTAGGTCATACGCCGGGCGCATTCCATTTGACCAATGACACTCTCGGTGCTTTTATGCGTGACACGGACCCTGAAACGCCGGTGATGGTAATGTGCTATCACGGCAACAGCAGCAAAGGAGCCGCGCAATATCTTTTGCAGCAGGGCTACGATTGCGTTTACAGCGTTGATGGCGGTTTTGACGCCTGGCATCGCCATTTCCCCGCGGAAGTGGAGCGCACGCTGTTTTAGGCATTGAAAGGCTATGCCGCTATACTGTCTCCTTTTGTGTGGAATAAGCGATCGCCTGCATGTTGATGATCACCTCTTTTAGTAACCCGCGCATCGCGCAGGCATTTGTAGACTATATGGCGACGCAGGGCGTGGTGCTGACGATTGAGAAGCACACGCAGTGGGATATCTGGCTGGCGGATGAGCGTCATGCCGAACGTGTCCAGGCTGAGCTGGCGCGTTTTCTGGAAAATCCGGCCGATCCGCGTTATCTGGCCGCCAGCTGGCAATCCGGGCAGACCAACAGTGGGTTACGCTATCAGCGTTTTCCTTTTCTGAGCACGCTCAAAGAAAGGGCGGGTCCCTTTACGCTTGGTATTTTCGCCATCACGGTGCTGATATTTTTGCTGATGAGCATTATTGGCGACCAGCCCGTCATGATCTGGCTGGCATGGCCTTACGATCCCTCGCTGAAATTTGATGTCTGGCGCTATTTTACTCACGCCCTGATGCACTTCTCCGTGCTGCATATTCTCTTTAACCTGCTGTGGTGGTGGTACCTTGGCGGCATGGTGGAAAAACGTCTGGGTAGCGGCAAACTGGTGGTCATTACGGTAATTAGCGCCCTGTTGAGTGGATTTGTACAATACCATTTCAGCGGCCCGTGGTTTGGCGGATTATCTGGCGTCGTATATGCCCTGATGGGCTACACATGGCTGCGTGGGGAGCGCGATCCGCACAGCGGCGTTTTTTTACCGCGCGGGTTAATCATCTTTTCTTTAATATGGTTGATTGCCGGCTGGTTTGATCTCTTTGGGATGTCGATTGCGAATGGTGCCCATGTTGCCGGATTGCTGGTCGGGCTGGCGATGGCATTTGTCGATTCGCAAAATGCGCGAAAACGAACATAATTTTTCCAGGGATTATTCATGAAACAGACACAGCGCCACGGCGCGATTATCGAACTGGTAAAAAAACAGGGATATGTCAGCACTGAAGAGCTGGTGGAGCATTTCTCCGTTAGCCCACAAACCATTCGTCGCGATCTTAACGACCTTGCCGAGCAAAATTTGATCCTGCGACACCACGGCGGCGCGGCGCTGCCTTCCAGCTCGGTCAATACCTCCTGGCATGACCGTAAAGCGACGCAGACGGCAGAGAAAGAGCGTATCGCCCGCAAAGTCGCGGCCCAAATTCCGGACGGCTCGACGTTATTTATTGATATCGGCACTACCCCGGAAGCGGTGGCGCACGCGCTGCTGGAGCACAGCCATCTGCGTATTGTGACCAATAACCTTAACGTGGCAAACACGCTGATGGTGAAAGACGACTTCCGCATTATTCTCGCGGGCGGCGAGCTGCGCAGCCGTGACGGCGGTATTATTGGCGAAGCCACGCAGGATTTCATCGCCCAGTTCCGGCTTGACTTCGGCATTCTGGGGATCAGCGGCATCGACAGTGACGGTTCGCTCCTGGAGTTTGATTATCACGAAGTGCGTACCAAACGAGCCATTATTGAAAATTCGCGTCACGTGATGCTGGTGGTGGATCACTCTAAATTTGGCCGTAACGCGATGGTCAATATGGGCAGTATCAGCATGGTGAATGCGGTGTACACCGATATCATGCCGCCCGCAGGAGTAATGCAGGTGATTTCGGAGCATAACGTGCAACTGGAGCTGTGTTAGTTCGCCATCTCTTTCACGCTTTCCCAGTTAAGAGTAAAGCGCGCCAGGTATTTACGTAGCCGGTCAGCATCATTAACCGTGGCCTTTTCCTGACGAGAGACATCGAAAAGGCGTCTCCCCGCTTCGGAAATCGTGTTTGCCTGTCGACAGACGGTAATCACATTTTCCAGTTGCATACGATCAAACAGATCCAGTGAGGCCGCCTCCGGGCCTAATAACATTTCGAGTACCGAAGGGCGCTCGTCGCACCAGTGATATTGCAAGCGAGCGATTTCATCGTTCACCGTATCGACCGTAATACGTCCGTTTTCTGCCAGCGTTGCCATGCGAGTGACGCTGGCGGAAAGTTCGCGAAAGTTACCTCGCCAGCTGGCCTGAGGCGACAGGGCGAATGCCAGCCAGATGCGGCGTGCTTCCGTATTGAAACGTACGCTATCGCCGGTGCTTGCCGCGTGACGCTCCAGTTCATAATCGAGGTTAGGCTCAATATCTTCCCGGCGCTGCATTAATCCCGGCAGCTCAAAGGTCCACAGATTGATACGGGCATACAGATCTTCACGAAATGCGCCTTCCCGCACCCGCTGACGCAGATTCTGTACCGTTCCGGCGATGAGCTGGAAATCACTACTGACCTGTTGATCGCTGCCAAACGGATAAAAGCGCTTTTCTTCAATCGCTTTCAGTAGCATGGCCTGCTCGTCAGCCCCCAATTCACCGACTTCATCAAGAAATAATAATCCGCCGTTAGCGCTACGTAACAACCCGGCTCGTTCTTCTTTGGCTCCGGTAAACGCCCCTTTTACATGACCAAACAGTGCTGACATGGCGGTATCACCACGCAGGGTGGCGCAGTTTACTTCGACAAATGGACCACTGAACTGATGGCGTGCCAGCTTTAATTCATAAATGCGGCGCGCGAGAAAAGATTTACCCGCTCCGGTGGGGCCATTGAGCAGGATGGGGGCGCGTGAACGCATCGCCACGCGCTCGATTTGCTCGATCATGCGGTTAAAATGAGGGTTACGTGTTTCAATGCCGGATTTCAGAAAAGTAAGGGTTTCCTGACGTTCTTCAGCAAAGCGACTGGCAATGGCGTTATAACGGCTGAGGTCAAGGTCAATCACCGTCACGTCGCCGGTACTGTGCGGTATATCTTTTTTACGTGGTGGCGAAGTTTGTACCAGCCGGGCGGGCAGGTAACGCGCTTCTGCCAGTAAAAACCAGCAGATTTGAGCAACGTGCGTGCCGGTGGTGATATGTACCAGATAATCCTCTTCATCCGGGTGAAAGGTATGACGGCGAGCGAAATCATGCAGGCAGGCGTATACCTCCTCAAAATCCCACGGATTTCGGATAGTGATTTCCACTCCAGTCACTTCAGTTTCCGGCGATACGCTGGTGAGATCCCGTTTTAAGGTTTCAAACAGCGAACGTGAACGTGCGTCATAGAGTAATTCCAGACGATCAATGATCAGCGTTTCCTGTTGGCATAAACAGAGGGTTGGACGCCATTTCTCCCAGCGTTGGTTACCGCGCCCCACATAATCCAGTACCGTACCAACAAAACCAAAAGCCACCGTTTTTCGCATGACGATAATCCTTTATAAATCGCGATAATTTATTATCGCTTTTTGATGGGTTCTGAAAAACATTCTTTGTGCCCTTTTGCGTTGTTATTTTTTATTTCAATTAATATCAATGGTTTATGTTGGATTCTAATTTCTGGCACGCCAGTTGCAATAATTCTGGCATAGAGAACAACGGAAATGGGAAAACAACATGGCGAATCCAGATTTGTTCCGTTCATTGTCCGGGAACGTGCCGCAGGCGGATACCTGCAATTATCAAAACGCACCGGCTTTTGCTTTTACTCCGCGTCATAAGCTGGCGCAGATGGTGATGACCGGCAGCCTGAACGACACGTTTTATGCCAACGCGCAGGCACAGTTAAGCGATGTGCTGGCGGTGGCGGGCGATCTTGACGATCTGTTCCTGGCGCAGGCGGCGATTTATGGTCGCGAGCGGGGGATGATGAAAGATATGCCTGCGCTGTTGACGGCGATCCTGGCGGCGCGCGGCTCGGCGCTGCTGCCGGTGGTATTTGCGCGAGTGATTAACAATGGCCGGATGCTGCGTAACTTTGTGCAGATTATGCGCAGCGGCGTGACCGGACGGCGCTCGCTGGGCACCCGGTCAAAGGCCCTGGTGCAGCGCTGGTTGCAGCAGGCGGATGAAACGCGCTTATTGCAGGCATCGGTCGGCAATGCGCCGTCGCTGGCAGATATTGTGAAGATGGTTCACCCGCGGCCAAAAGCCGCGTGGCAGGACGCCTTTTTTGCCTGGTTGATCGGTAAACCCTGTGATAACGCGCAGTTACCGGAGAAAACGCAGGCGCTGCTGGCGTTTCGGGAAAACGGCGATGCCACGGAACTGCCGGATGTGCCGTTTTTATTGTTGACCAACGAACCGTTGAGCACCGCGCAGTGGACGCAACTGGCGCAGCGAATGCGCTGGCAGACCCTGCGGATGAACCTTAATACGCTGGATCGCCACGGCGTTTTTACCGATAAGGCGATGGTGTATCAGGTGGCGAAACGGCTGGCGGACCGGGAGCAGGTACATCAGTCCCGTGTTTATCCTTACCAGTTGCTGGCAGCGTGGAGCTGTCTGCAAAACACGATGCCGCAGGCCATTGGCAATGCCCTGCAACGGGCGATGGAATATGCGCTGGAGAACGTGCCGCGCTTTAACGGTCGGGTGGTGGTCTGCCCGGACGTGTCGGGATCGATGAGCTCGCCGGTGACAGGCTATCGCAAAGGGGCCAGCAGCCGCATTCGCTGTATTGATGTCGCGGCGCTAATTGCTGCTGCCGTGTTGCGCCGTCACCCGGATGCCCGCGTGCTGCCGTTTGAGTGCGATGTGGTCAACGTGACGCTCGATCCTCGTCAGCCGGTGATGCGCAACGCGCAAAAGCTCGCCTCAATCGGTGGCGGCGGCACCAACTGTTCCGCGCCGCTGCGCAAACTGCTGAACGAACGTGCGCCGGTGGATCTGCTGATTATGGTGTCAGACAACGAATCGTGGATGGATAAATCGCGGCACGGATCGACGGCGACCATGGAGTGCTGGCTGGAACTGAAAAAGCGCAACCCGCAGGCGCGGCTGGTCTGTATCGACCTCCTGCCCTACGGCACAACCCAGGCGCAGGAGCGTCAGGATGTTTTGAACGTCGGCGGGTTTAGCGACGACGTTTTTACGGTGATCGACAACTTTGTTCACGATCGCTATGGCAGCGAACACTGGCTCGACGAGATCGCGTCAGTCACGCTGTAAACCATATTCAGCGCGGCGCGAAATTTCACGCCATGCTGAAGGCACGAATGCCGGTGGATCTACACACTACGAATGTCCAGGTCGCAGGTTCGAATCCTGCCGGAGTCTGACTCCGTAGCTCAGTGGTAGAGCAGGCTGATCCGCCAACCCTTGTCGTGCCGCTTTATTATCGGCGAATGCCTGTGGATCTACATGTGTTGCGGGTTCGAGTCCCGCCAGAGCCTGGCTCTGTAGTTCAATGGTAGAGCGGTGTATTCACATTAACTTGTCGCCACCTTTAACGAATTTCGGCGAATGCCGACGGATCTACATGGGACAGTAAGGTTGCAGGTGCAAATCCTGCCGGAGTTCAACTCCGTAGCTCAATAAGACAGAGCATACTGATAACGATCCGTCACTACTTGTCGCCACCCTTAATTAAAAATGAGTGTAAATGATGACTTACGAAACAATGACCACCTCAAACGCACCTGTGAAAATGTGGACCCACGGGGTACCAGTAGAAGAGGATGCGCGCCAGCAGCTGATTAATACGGCCAAAATGCCGTTTATCTTTAGCCACGTTGCGGTGATGCCTGACGTACACCTGGGGAAAGGCTCCACCATTGGTAGCGTGATCCCCACCAAAGGCGCGATTATTCCGGCGGCAGTTGGGGTGGATATCGGCTGCGGTATGAACGCATTGCGTACCACCCTAACGGCTGCGGATTTGCCGGATAGCCTGGCCGCGTTGCGTAGCGCCATTGAAGCGGCGGTTCCGCACGGACGTACTACCGGGCGCGGACGTCGCGACGTAGGGGCATGGGAAAATCCGCCTGCCAACGTAGATGCGCAGTGGGCCACATTGCAGCCTGGTTTTCAGTGGCTGACCCAGAAGTATCCCCGTTTTTTAAACACCAATAACTATAAGCACCTGGGAACGCTGGGAACCGGTAACCACTTTATCGAGATTTGTCTGGATGAAGCCGATCGCGTCTGGATCATGTTGCACTCCGGATCGCGCGGAATTGGTAACGCCATCGGCAGCTATTTTATTGAGATGGCCCAGAAAGATATGGAGCAGCATATTGCGCATCTGCCGTCGCGCGACCTGGCATATTTTGAAGAAGGAAGCGAACACTTCGCTGATTACGTGAAAGCCGTCGGCTGGGCGCAGGATTATGCCCGCGCCAACCGTGAGGCCATGCTGGAAAACGTGGTAGCGGCGCTGCGTAAGACCATTACTAAGTCTTTCTCGTTCAGCATGGAGGCCATTAACTGCCACCATAACTACGTGCAGAAAGAATCACATTTTGGTGAAGATATTTTTGTCACCCGTAAAGGTGCCGTGTCGGCCCGCGCCGGACAATACGGTATCATTCCCGGTTCGATGGGGGCGAAAAGCTTTATCGTACGCGGGCTGGGTAACGAAGAGGCCTTCTGTTCATGCAGCCACGGCGCGGGGCGTGTTATGAGCCGTACAAAGGCGAAAAAACTGTTTAGTGTCGAGGACCAGATCCGCGCGACATCACATGTAGAATGTCGTAAAGACGCCGCCGTTATTGACGAAATTCCGATGGCGTATAAGGACATTGACGCGGTGATGTCCGCACAATCCGATCTGGTTGAAATCGTGCATACACTGCGTCAGGTGGTTTGCGTTAAGGGATAAAGAGGATGAAAAGGATAATCGCGCTGAACGGCGCACAGGGAGAAGGCGGTGGGCAGATTTTACGTTCGGCGCTAAGTTTGTCGATGATCACCGGCCAGCCGTTTGAAATCACCGGCATTCGTGCGGGCCGGGCAAAACCGGGATTGTTGCGTCAGCATTTAACCGCAGTGCGCGCCGCAGCGGAAATGTGCGATGCAGAGATCAGCGGTGACCACCTCGGCTCGCAGGAACTGCATTTTACGCCGGGGCCGATCCGTGGCGGCGAGTATCGTTTTGCCATCGGCAGCGCGGGCAGCTGCACGCTGGTACTGCAAACGGTTCTGCCCGCGCTGTGGTTCGCCGATGCGCCGGGCCGGGTGGAAGTCAGCGGTGGCACGCATAATCCGTCCGCACCGCCTGCAGATTTTATCTGCCGCGTCTGGGAGCCGCTGCTGGCGCGAATGGGGATTCGGCAGCACACGACGCTCCTGCGCCACGGTTTCTATCCGGCGGGCGGTGGCTGTGTGGCAACCGACGTCACGCCAGTGAAAACACTTCGCGGCCTTCAGCTTGTGGCGCGGGGCGATATCAGCCAAATGAAAACGGAGGTGCTACTGGCGAGTGTTCCCCATCATGTCGGCAAGCGCGAAAATGACACTCTGGCTGCGCATTTTTCACTGGCGGATCAACAGATCCAGACGCTACCCGGCGATCGGGGGCCGGGAAACACCGTATCGCTTGAGATCGAAAGTGCCCACATTACCGAGCGGTTTATTGCCTTTGGTGAGAAACGCATGAGCGCGGAAGCGGTAGCGAATAAGCTGGTAACCGAAGTGCGTCGCTATCTGGCAAGCCCGGCGGCGGTGGGCGAGTATCTGGCGGACCAACTGGTGCTTCCGCTGGCGCTGACGGGTGAAGGCGAGTTCACCGTCGCGCATGCTTCCGCTCATTTGCGGACTAATATTGCTGTTGTTGAGCGTTTTCTGCCGGTGACGTTTAGTCTGGTTGAAGAGGGCGAGATGACGCGGGTGACGGTACAGAAAAAAGGGTAATTTGTGGCGAAAAAACGAATATCTGCATGACGTTGATGGCAAAGACAGATTCACAGCGTGGCGGCCATCGGCGTGCCACTTTGCCCGGTGGCGCTGCGCTTACCGGGCCTGTAGTTTATAATAACTCATTGATTTTAAGTGGCTAATTTGCGGTGCGGATAAAGCGACACCGCCACCCGCAACTCAAACCCCATAACCCATCATCTTCAGCAGCTTCTGGGCGTGCTGAACCGCATCCTGCCGGTGTGCGACGCCGAGTTTCTGATACAGATTGCGGATATGCGTTTTAATGGTCGTAGCGGCCACGTCCAGCTCTCCGGCAATCTGCTCATTGCTGTAACCGGAGTAAATCAGCCCCAGAACCTGCCATTCACGCTGGGTGAGCGGGCTGGTGCGGATCAGCTCTGGCACCTGCGGATGATTCAACAGCCGTTCGACGAAGTTCTCGTCAAAATGCGCAAATTTATGCCGGTGATGCTGGTTAATGTCCCGCAAAATACGCTGCGCCCGGTGCTGCTCCAGCTCCGGCAGCGTATTGAGTTGAATCAACTGGCGCAATTGTTGCGCCATCGCTTCGCCTTCAATAACAAAATGGTTAATAAACCCGGTGCGGTTGGCGAGGGTCAGCGCTTCTATCAGTGCATTCTGCGCTTCGTTTTTGCGGCCCGCCTGCCAGTAAAGCTGATTCAGCAACAGCAAGTTGCGGTTGATGTCGCTCATCAGGCGCAGGTTGCGCGCGTTCTCATTTAACTCTTCCAGCACCATTTCCGCCGGGCCGGTTTCGCCGAGCAGGATCTGTACGCGGGCGATGTTGCGCCACTGGCTTTGCAGGAAATGGTTATTGGCAAACTCCGGCTTCGGCGTCTGGCGCAGCCAGTTGGCGGCGGACTTTTTATCGCCGGTCATCTGCCAGTAAATCACCCGCACTTTATCGGCGTTGGAAACCCAGTCGCTGTGATAAGGACCATTGCCTAACAGGTTTTCCAGACGGTTGAGCTGGCTGCGCGCGTTATCCAGATCGCCGCGTGCCAGCGAGCATTGCACCAACAGCGCCAGACACTGAAGCTGTTGCTGCGGCTGATAAGTGGAGAGAACGGTCATCCCGCTGCGCGCCGCGCTTTCCGCTTCGTCGAGGCGTCCCCATGCCCACAGCAACTGGGCACGAATACGCAGCAAAAACTCATGCATCGGTAGCTGTTCCAGATGCTGATCGTGGATCAACTGGAAGGCTTTCTCCTGCGTTTCCCACGCAGCCTGCAAAAAGCCCTGGGCAAACAGAATTTCACTTTGCTGGATCATGCTCCACAGCGCGTAATGCCAGACGTCGTGGCGGCGCGCCATCTGCTCTGTCTGCTGCATTAACGACAGCGACTCCATCAACAGCCCTTTGCAATGCAGTACCTCGCCGTGAACGGAGGTCGCCACGATGCGGCTGTAAAAACTGGCCACCGGCAGCATATCCAGCGCGATTTTCGCCAGACGCTCGGCTTCATCCGGATCGCCGTCGTTAATCGCTACCTGGGCGCGCAGGGCGTTGAAGTCACCGCTTAATGCCGCGTCGATGGTAATCTGCATCTCCTGCTCGGCGCGTGCCAGCAGGGTATTAACTTCGCTGTAGCGATGCTGGCTTTGCATCAGCCACGCCTGAAGCAGCACCAGACGCGGATTCTCCAGCAGGCTTTCCCACGGTAGCGACGCCAGCGATTCTTCCAGCAGCGTTAGTTCGCTGTGATTAAACAGGCCCCATGCGTGGTTGAGCAGAATATCGCGCAGCATCGGCGCATCACCGGACGCCAGCGCGTGATGGATAGCTTCGGTAGGAAAGCCCTGTACCATCCAGCTTTCGGCGGCGGCACGGTGCAGCTCCGGCAGTTCGGTGGCCAGCTCCCACTGGCAGCGCTGGCGCAGGAAGCTGCCAAACAGCGGGTGATAGCTAAACCATTCACCGGAATCATCCATACGTTGCAGAAACAGACCCTGACGTTCAATCTCTTCCAGTCGCATCTGGCCGTTCTCTTCCCCCGTCACGCGCACAATCAGCGCATCGTTCATCGACCGCAGCAGGGCGCTTTTAAGCAGGAAATGGCGGGTGCTTAAATCAACGTTATCCAGCACTTCATCGACCAGATAATCAGAAAGGTGAGTGGCGTTAATGCCCGACAACCGACGGGCGGACTGATGCGGCGCATTGTTGTTCTGCCGCGCGGAAAGGGCGATAAGCTGAAGCGCGGTGGCCCAGCCCGCGACTTCGTCGCACAGGCGGCCGCTTTCGGAGGCTTCAAGCGGCGACGTCAGGCGGCGCTCAAAGAACTGCCGTGCTTCCTGATGATTAAAGGCCAGATGCTGGCTGCCGATCTCAAGCAGTTGATCGCGAACACGTAAATTGGCAATCCCCAGCTGGGGAAGGTTACGCGACATCACCAGCAGGGTCAGGTTTTCCGGCTGATGACGCAGAAAGAAGTGCATGGCTTCATGGATCACCGGATTGGTGATCAGATGGTAGTCGTCAATCACCAGCCAGAGCGGGCGGTCCCACTCAGCCAGTTCGATAAATAGCTGGGCAAAAAGCGAGGTCAGGCTGGCATACTGGCGCTTTTGCACCATCGCTTCACTGGCATCGCAGTGTCCGCCCGTCGCCTGCTGAACGGCGGCAATAAGGTAGCTGGCAAAACGTTCCTGCTGGTTATCGCCTTCATCCAGTGAGAACCAGCCCAGATCGTTTTTGCCTGCGGCCCACTGAGAAATGAGCGTTGTTTTTCCATAGCCCGCCGGGCTTGTGATCAGGACCAGACGGAAATTGTTCGCGCCGGAAAGTTTAGCCAACAGGCGGTCCCTGACCACAGTATGATCAAGGCGAACCGGGCGACTTAATTTAGACGGAATCAACATAGTTATCACTTTCACTGTGCGTAAAAGAAAGGCGGATTTTTTTTGCGCTTCGTAATTAATAACCCTAAAGTCGTTCAGATTGCAATGTATTGCAAGTTATGTCGATTTTGACTACTCCTTAATTTGCACTGTGTCACAATTTATTAAATGAAGTGAAATATTTTAATGAAACCGGTGCCAGCAGGCATGGCGTCTGGCTTAGGCTAAATTGCGTATTTACCGATAATTACCCTTTCGATGAAAGGATTTTCTTAACTCAATTAAAATTAGAGCAGATAAGCGTTAAAAAATAAGCTGTAACGAGTTTGAGTAAATTCACTGTTGGTATTTTATACGAAAAATCATTTCCTTATTTTACATTTTATTTGCGAAACGGCATTTCAGTTCTTTGACCTACTCCTGAGTTCTGAGCGGCATAATGGTGGAGACTGCGACGTGAGCGAAGGACGGCTCCTCTCTGTTCAAATTGTTAGCAAGGATGGCGCAAGCGGCTAACGTTATAGTGGTGCCGATCACATTTTTCGCTCATCCCTGCTGCTCCTCCCTGCCTAATCGGTGGCGGGATGAGGAAGCCAGATGGGTAGCCCGGCAAACTAGCGCTAACGTTTTCCATTTTTGAACAGGATCTGGTTCCTTTATGTCACAGCCTACGTTCGACAAAGCACAATTTCAGGCTGCCCTGACGCGTCAGTGGCAGCATTTCGGTTTATCTTCTGCTGAGGAAATGACGCCGCGTCAGTGGTGGCAGGCGGTAAGTGGTGCGCTGGCAGAGCTGCTCTCGGCGCAACCTGTAAGCGCCCCCGCTAAAAATCAGCGCCATGTAAACTATATTTCGATGGAGTTTTTGATTGGCCGCCTGACCGGTAACAACCTGCTGAATCTCGGCTGGTATCAGGAGGTGAGCGATGCCATACAGACCTATGACATCAATCTGAGCGATTTGCTGGAAGAAGAGATTGATCCGGCGCTGGGCAACGGCGGTCTCGGCCGTCTGGCGGCGTGTTTCCTCGACTCCATGGCGACGGTAGGCCAGTCGGCAACTGGCTATGGTCTGAACTATCAGTATGGCCTGTTCCGTCAGTCTTTTGCCGACGGCAATCAGATGGAAGCGCCTGACGACTGGCATCGTGGCAGCTACCCGTGGTTTCGCCACAATGAACAACTGGATGTCCAGGTCGGCATCGGCGGTAAAGTGGTGAAAGGTGCCTGGCAGCCCGGATTTATCATTACCGGTCAGGCATGGGATTTGCCAGTGCTGGGCTATCGCAACGGCATTACTCAGCCGCTGCGCCTGTGGCAGGCAACACACGCGCATCCGTTCGATCTCACTAAATTTAACGATGGCGATTTCCTGCGCGCTGAGCAGCAGGGTATTGACGCCGATAAACTGACCAAAGTGCTCTACCCGAACGACAACCACACCGCAGGTAAAAAGCTGCGCCTGATGCAGCAGTACTTCCAGTGCGCCTGCTCGATCGCCGATATTCTGCGTCGCCACCATCTTGCGGGCCGCAAATTACAAGAACTGGCAGATTATGAAGTCATCCAGTTGAATGATACGCACCCGACCATCGCCATTCCTGAACTGTTACGCGTGCTCATTGATGAGCATCAGCTGCGCTGGGACGATGCCTGGGCTATCACCAGTAAAACCTTCGCCTACACTAACCACACGCTGATGCCAGAAGCGCTGGAGTGCTGGGACGAAAAACTGATTAAAGCGTTGTTGCCGCGCCATATGCAGATCATCAATGAAATCAATACCCGCTTTAAAGTGCTGGTCGAGAAAACCTGGCCTGGCAATGACGCGGTGTGGGCGAAACTGGCGGTGGTGTATGACAAACAGGTGCGAATGGCGAATATGTGTGTGGTTAGCGGCTTCGCCGTTAACGGCGTGGCGGCCCTGCACTCCGAGCTGGTGGTGAAAGACTTGTTCCCGGAATATCACCAGTTGTGGCCGAATAAATTCCATAACGTCACCAACGGCATTACCCCGCGTCGCTGGATCAAACAGTGCAACCCGGCGCTTGCTGCGCTACTGGACAAGACGCTGAAGAAAGAGTGGGCCAACGATCTCGACCAGCTGATTGCGCTGGAAAAATATGCCGACGATAAAAAATTCCGTCAGACGTACCGTGAGATCAAACTGGCGAATAAAGTGCGGCTGGCTGCCTTTGTGAAGGCGCGCACCGGAATTGAAATCAGTCCGCAGGCGATTTTTGATATCCAGATCAAGCGTCTGCACGAATATAAGCGTCAACATCTGAACCTGCTGCACATTCTGGCTCTCTATAAAGAGATCCGCGAAAACCCGCAGGCGGACCGCGTGCCGCGCGTGTTCCTGTTTGGCGCGAAAGCCGCACCGGGATATTACCTGGCGAAAAACATTATTCTGGCCATCAATAAGGTGGCGGCAGCCGTAAACAACGATCCGCTGGTCGGCGACAAACTGAAAGTGGTGTTCCTGCCGGATTACTGCGTGTCCGTGGCCGAAATGCTGATCCCGGCGGCGGATATTTCCGAGCAAATTTCCACCGCCGGAAAAGAAGCTTCCGGCACCGGTAATATGAAGCTGGCGCTCAACGGCGCGCTTACCGTCGGTACGCTGGACGGCGCGAACGTTGAAATCGCTGAGAAAGTCGGTGACGAAAATATCTTTATCTTCGGCAATACCGTGGAAGAGGTGAAGGCACTGAAAGCGAAGGGCTACGATCCGCTAAAATGGCGTAAGAAAGACAAAGTACTCAATGCGATACTGAAAGAGCTGGAGAGCGGCAAATACAGCGACGGTGACAAGCATGTGTTCGACCAGATGCTGCACAGCCTCGGCAAGCAGGGTGGCGATCCGTACCTGGTACTGGCTGATTTTGCGGCCTACGTTGAGGCGCAGAAGCAGGTTGACGTGCTCTACCGTGATCAGGAAGCCTGGACCCGCGCGGCGATCCTCAACACCGCCCGCTGCGGCATGTTCAGCTCCGATCGCTCTATTCGCGACTATCAGAGCCGTATCTGGCAGGCTAAACGATAAGGACCGTTATGGAACGCAAACGCCTCGATAAAGCCGCATTGGCGGCGGGGATCAGCCCTGATTATATTAATGCCCATGGTAAACCGCAGTCGATTGGCACAGATACCAAGCGGCGTTTGCTCGATGCCATGCATCATACTGTGACCACGAAAGTGGCAGTAACACCCGTGCCGAACGTGATGGTCTACACCCACGGTAAAAAAATGGCGCTGCAGGTGGAAGGTAGCGGCGAATTTAGCTGGACGCTGGTGACGGAAGAAGGCCGCCAGTATCACGGGCAGACGTCAGGCGGGAGCAAACTCAGCCTGCCAGGGCGGCTGCCTGAAGGTTATCACACGCTGACGCTGACTCAGGATGCGCATCGTTGGAACTGCCGGGTGATTATCGCCCCACAGCGCTGTCATGAGCCTGACGCGCTGCTAAGCGGACGCAAGCTGTGGGGGGCCTGTGTACAGCTTTATACGCTGCGCTCAAAAAATAACTGGGGCATTGGCGACTTCGGCGATCTTAAAGCGATGCTGCCTGAAGTGGCGAAGCGGGGCGGGGCGTTTATCGGCCTCAATCCGATTCATGCGCTCTATCCGGCGAACCCGGAGAGCGCCAGTCCTTACAGCCCGTCTTCGCGCCGCTGGCTGAATGTAATTTACATCGACGTAAACGCCGTTGAGGATTTTCAGCACAGCAAAGAGGCGCAGGAATGGTGGCGCATGCCCACTACTCAGCAGACACTGAACAACGCACGGCAGAGTGAATGGGTGGATTACTCTGCCGTCACCGCGCTGAAACTGGCGGGGCTGAGCATGGCGTGGCGGCAGTTTGCGAAACGCGCGCAGGATGACGCCTCAATGCAGGCGTTTCGTCAGTTTGTCGCCGATGAAGGGGAAAGCCTTTACTGGCAGGCGGCGTTTGACGCGCTGCACGCCGCGCAGGTAAAAGAAGATCCGATGCGCTGGGGCTGGCCGGTCTGGCCGGAAGGCTATCAGTCTACTGATACGCCGGAAGTGAAGCAGTTTTGCCAGCAGCATCAGGATGAAGTGGAGTTTTACCTGTGGCTTCAGTGGCTGGCCTGTACCCAGTTCGCTGCCTGCTGGGCGGAGTGTCAGGATCGCAGCATGCCGATTGGCCTGTATCGCGATTTGGCGGTCGGCGTGGCGGAAGGTGGGGCGGAGACCTGGGGCGATCGGGAGCTATATTGCCTGAAAGCGTCGGTCGGCGCGCCGCCGGACATTCTTGGGCCGCTGGGGCAAAACTGGGGCCTACCGCCGATGGACCCGCACGTCATCACCGCCCGTGCCTACGAGCCGTTTATTCAGCTACTGCGCTCCAATATGCGCGACTGTGGGGCGCTACGTATCGATCATGTGATGTCGATGCTGCGGCTGTGGTGGATACCTTACGGTGAGACGGCGGATCATGGCGCGTATGTGCATTATCCGGTCGACGATCTGCTGTCGATCCTCGCGCTGGAGAGCAAACGTCATCAGTGCATGGTGATCGGCGAAGATCTCGGAACCGTGCCGGTGGAGATCGTCGGTAAGCTGCGCAAGAGCGGCGTTTACTCCTATAAAGTGCTCTATTTTGAAAGCGATCACGAGAAAACGGTCCGTGCGCCAGAAGCATGGCCTGCACAGTCAATGGCCGTGGCAGCAACGCACGACCTGCCCACTCTGCGCGGCTACTGGGAGAGTGGCGATCTGACGCTCGGCAAAACGCTGGGGCTGTATCCGGACCCGGTGGTGCTGAGCGGTTTGTATCAGGATCGCGAACTGGCGAAGCAGGGATTACTGGATGCGCTGCACCGGCACGGCTGCGTGGCGAAAAGCGTCGGCCATAACGCCTCACGAATGTCGATGACGTCGACGCTTAATCGCGGAATGCAGCGTTATATCGCCGACAGCAACAGCGCTCTGCTGGGCCTCCA
The DNA here is from genome assembly GCF_002915575.1 of Superficieibacter electus. Classification (GTDB taxonomy): domain Bacteria; phylum Pseudomonadota; class Gammaproteobacteria; order Enterobacterales; family Enterobacteriaceae; genus Superficieibacter; species Superficieibacter electus. Next base: position 72,340 of record NZ_PQGD01000019.1, on the reverse strand, counting down.
GCCTGAAGACTGGTTGCAGATGGCGGAGCCGGTGAACATTCCGGGAACCAGCTATCAGTACAAAAACTGGCGGCGCAAGCTTTCCACGGGGCTTGAGGAGATGTTTGCGGATGCGAGCGTGAATAAGCTGATCAAGGATTTGGATAAGCGGCGTAAGGCGCAAGCGAAGAAGGCGTAATTCCCCCTCACCCTAACCCTCTCCCTCAGGGAGAGGGAATAGCACGGCACGCGGTATACGTTTATCCTCCCTCTCTCGCCTGTGGGAACAGCCCGGCACGCGGTATACGTTTATCCTCCCTCTCTCGTCTGCGGAAACAGCACGGCACGCGGTATACGCTTATCCTCCCTCTCTCACCTGCGGAAACAGCCCGGTACGCGGTATACGTTTATCCTCCCTCTCTCGCCTGTGGGAACAACGCGGCACATCGGCAGGCGTTTATCTTCTCCCTCTCCCTCAGGGAGAGGGCCGGGGTGAGGGTGGACCCCGGGTACAGCGCCCACTTCCCCCTCTCCCAGCGAAAGCCTCAGGAGCATAACCCAACCGTGAAAGCTGGGTTAGTTCTGCCTGAAGGGAAGCAGAATCAAACCACCATCCCCAACAACATACATCCAGCCAGACCACATACCGAAATAATGGTTTCCAGCATTGACCAGGACTTAATGGTCTCGCCGATCGTCAGGTTGAAATATTCCTTAAACAGCCAGAAGCCCGGATCGTTCACGTGAGAGAAAATCACGCTGCCGGAGCCGACTGCGATAACCATCAGTTCAGGGCTGACGCCTGTGGTAGCAATCAGCGGTGCGACAATCCCGCCAGCGGTGATGGCGGCTACGGTGGCTGAACCCAGCGCGATACGCAACACGGCGGCGATAGACCAGGCCATAAAGATTGGCGACAGGTTGGTGGCCTGCATCATCGAGGCAATGTATTTGTCCACGCCGCTGTCGACCAGTACCTGCTTAAATGCACCGCCGCCGCCAATGATCAGCAGCATCATGGCGATGATTTTGATTGAGGTGGTGAGCGTGTCGTTAATGTCATCCATTGAGCGGCCACGGTTGAGGCCAAAAGTGAAGACGGCAATGATCACCGCAATCAGCGTCGCCATCACCGGATCGCCAAAGAACTCAGCGTAAGGAAGGATTGCATGACCTTTCGGCAGGATCATCTCTGCGACGGCACGCAGCGCCATCAGGATCACCGGTACCAGCGATGTCCAGACGCTCACGCCAAAGCCGGGCATTTCCGCTTCGCTAAAGGTTTTAGCGTTATAAAGTCCTTCCGGAATAGGCTTATCAATGCCTTTGAGGAATTTAGCGTAAACCGGACCCGCCAGAATCACGGTCGGGATTGCCAGCAGCGTACCGTAGAGAAGGGTCTTGCCCATATCGGCGTGGAAAATCGTGGCGATAGCAGTGGGGCCAGGATGCGGCGGCAGGAAACCGTGGGTAACGGACAGGGCAGCCGCCATCGGGACACCAACAAAAAGCAGCGGGATGCGGGCAGCAGCGGCGATGGTAAAGACCAGCGGTAGCAACAGGACAAAACCCACTTCGTAAAACAGCGCGAAACCGACGGTAAAACCGGTTAATACCACCGCCCACTGGATGTATTTTTGACCAAATTTGGCAATCAGCGTGGTGGCAATGCGTTGCGCGCCGCCGCAGTCAGCGAGTAGTTTGCCGAGCATCGCCCCAAAACCCATGATCAGCGCCAGGCTACCAAGCGTTCCGCCAACGCCTGTTTTGATTGAGGCAATGACCTTATCGACAGGCATTCCCTGCATCAGTCCTACTGCAAGCGCCACCAGGATAAGCGCAATAAACCCGTTTAGCTTGAAACGGATCATTAACAACAATAACAACACAACACCGATAGCAACGATAACTAATGGCATGATTTACTGGCCTTTATTTTGTTATGGGTAACTTTGCTGTCTTAGCAGCAAAGGGCCTTTGAGCTGTGGTTCAGAACAAAAGGCAGTTGGCACTTTAACAAATCGCTTCTTACAGGACGAAAACGCGGATTGTTTCCAGAAGAATAGTGCTTAAAAAGGATGATACGGGTAACATTCATTGAAAGAAAATACCCCAGGAAGGCAAAATTTAAAAAGTGGGAGGCAGGTCAAATTCCAGGGAGAGATGTAACATTTATGACAAAAAGCCCCTTTGCGATGAAAGAGGCTTTTAAGGCACAGAATCAGTAGTAGGAGTGTTCGCCGCGTTGGTGTTCGGTCAGATCGCGCACACCTTTCAGGTCCGGGAACTCAGCAAGCAGTTGCTTTTCAATGCCATCTTTCAGAGTGACATCAATCATCGAGCAGCCGTTGCAGCCACCGCCGAATTGCAGGATAGCGTAGCCATCGTCGGTGATCTCCATTAACGAGACGCGGCCGCCGTGTCCGGCAAGCTGCGGATTCACCTGGGACTGAAGCATATACTCCACACGCTCCATCAGCGGGGCGTCGTCAGAGACTTTACGCATTTTGGCGTTCGGTGCTTTCAGCGTAAGCTGGGAGCCGAGCTGGTCGGTAACGAAATCGATATCCGCATCTTCCAGATAGGGAGCGCTTAACTCGTCCACATAGGCGGTCAGCAGATCAAATTTCAGGGCAGTATCGCTCGCTTCCACAGCATCGGGTGGACAATAAGAAACGCCGCATTCAGCGTTAGGCGTACCGGGATTAATAACAAATACACGGATTTGCGTCCCTTCTTCCTGATTTGCCAACAGTTTGGCAAAGTGCGCTTGTGCAGCATCGGAAATACGGATCATAGCATTGGCCTAATAGTTGACTATTTTAGTCAGTTATAATACGCCCATCGTCGAGGGTCTACAAGGTCCGACAGAGGCACCATACGTGGACAGTCGCCGCGCCGCCTCGTAACAGCAGGCGGGTAATTTCTGCAACGGTGCTGCCCGTGGTGACGACATCATCCACAATAACGATATGGAGTCCGCTAACCGGAAATTCAAGCCGGAAGGCGTTTTTCAAATTGTGCTTTCGTAGCCGGGCGGAAAGATGATGTTGCGTTGCCGTTGGCCGAATACGGGTAATAGCATCCGTGTCGTACTGGCACCCCAGCCAGTGGGCCAGCGGTCGGCAGAGCAAATCACTCTGATTAAATCCCCTGCGCCAGTGCCTTTTCTGCCATAGCGGAACGCTGACAAGGCGATCCGGACGGGGTAGCCCGTATTGTTGCCGCGCCTGTAAATATTCCAGCAGCAGCAGGCGCGCCAGTGCCGGAGCCAGCTCCGCTTTGCCGGAGAATTTAAAGCGGTGGATAAGTGAGCTCAACGGTGCAACGTAATCGTTGACGGCGATGAGCCGTTGCCATTGTGGTGCTTTTTGCAGGCAGCGCCCACAGGCACATCTGGCGTCCTGCGCAGGTAAACCGCACTGCGGGCACACACTAGATTGCCGGGAGAGGGCGTTGACGCAGCGGGAGCATATTCCCCATGACGGGAGTGCAAGCGGCATTCGACATAGCCAGCATAAGCCACAGGCTGTTAACATATTTCACCTCGGATAAAATAAGTGAGAACAGTACCTGATGAATGAGATCTGGTGGCAAACCAAAGGAGAAGGAAATTGTCATCTTGTGCTGCTGCACGGATGGGGACTGAATGCGCAGGTGTGGGATTGCATTACGCCGGAATTAAGTACGCATTTTACGCTGCATCTGGTGGACCTGCCGGGCTTTGGGCGTAGCCGCGGCTATGGCGCGCTGTCACTGGCCCAAATGGCGGAATACGTCCAGGCGCATGCACCGGAAACTGCTATCTGGCTGGGCTGGAGTCTGGGCGGGTTAGTCGCCAGTCAGGTCGCGCTGGCATATCCGCAGCGCGTACAGGCGCTGGTCACGGTAGCCTCGTCGCCATGTTTTTGTGCCGGGGGCGACTGGCCGGGAATTAAGCCGGAGGTACTTTCCGGTTTTCAGCAGCAGCTCAGCGACGATTTTCAGCGCACCGTGGAACGTTTTCTGGCCCTGCAAACGATGGGGACGGAGAGCGCAAGGCAGGATGCGCGTCACCTGAAGAGCACCGTGCTGGCGCTGCCAATGCCGGATGTTGAGGTGCTTAACGGTGGGTTGGCTATTCTCAAAGACAGTGATTTACGTGAACCGCTGGCCACGTTGACCATCCCGTTTCTGCGCATTTACGGCTATCTCGACGGTCTGGTGCCACGCAACGTCATTCCGCTGCTGGATGCATTATGGCCTGCCAGCGAGTCGCTGATCATTCAGAAAGCGGCCCATGCGCCATTTATCTCCCATCCGGCCGAATTCTGTCAGGCACTTATCTCGCTTAAGGCGCGTCTCTGACGGCTGGAAAAAGTGACCCGCTGCAACAATACTTGAGGAGTCATCATGCGCTTTCGCGTGGGCAAAGCCGGGTGGCATATCTTTCAACTTTAAGGAGTAAAGGCTATGAAACTGGTCACCGGTATTGTTGCATCTTTGGTTATAGGCTCGTTGTCCTTTGGCGTGATGGCCGCAGAAGAACTGCATAAAGAGAAAGTTAAAGAGATGAATTTGACGAAAGTGGGCGACATCAGTACTGATAAAGGCACCGCACCGATGGATGCTCAGCGCGAGCTATCGAAAAAAGCTGATGAGCTGGGCGGGAAATACTACGTGATCACCAGCGCGAAGAAGTCCGAGAAAGATATTCACACCACGGCGGAAGTCTATAAATAAACGCTGCGGTCGCTGAATGCCCGGTAAGCTGCACTTACCGGGCCGGGCTGGTGGCTTATCGTCCGCTTCCTGGAAAATATTTTCTCTGTGCAACTGCGCGTGAAACGCATTCCCTCACCCCGACCCTCTCCCTGAGGGAGAGGGAGAAAACCTTCCGGCTCATGCATATATCGAAAGCTACCTGCGGACTCCAGCTTCTCCCTGAGGGAGAGGGAGAAAACCTTCCGGGTTATGCATATATCCAAAGCTACCTGCGGACTCCAGCTTCTCCCTGAGGGAGAGGGAGAAAACCTTCCGGCTTATGCATATATCCAAAGCTACCTGCGGACTCCAGCTTCTCCCTGAGGGAGAGGGAGAAAACCCTCCGGCTCATGCATATATCCAAAGCTACCTGCGGACTACAGCTTCTCCCTGAGGGAGAGGGAGAAAACCTTCCGGCTTATGCATATATCCAAAGCTACCTGCGGACTGCAGCCTCTCTCTTAGCGAGAGGGGAAAACCTTCAGGTTATGCACATATTCCAAAGCCACTTGCGGACTGCTCCCTCTCCCTCAGGGAGAGGGTTGGGGTGAGGGTATTACGATCTGATGCGCTGAAGACAACGAAGCATCACTGAACCTTTTCAGCCCAACGTCCACCACTCCCGCACGCAGGCTTTACCCTCCGGGCAACTTTTGCAGCTTCCGGTCAAACAACTATCCACTTCTTCCTGCATCCGCCGGGCCTTGCCCATGGCTTCCATGCGGTTCAGCATCGCGTCGAGCAGCGGGCGTGACAGATTCAGCGCGGCACTCAACTGGCCTGCCTCCATCCGCCCCTGCAAGGCGAGCATATTGCGCACGTCAATCAGCGAAGCCATTAATGGCAGTCTCCCGTCGGGCTGTCGCAGCAGGTCGCAGGCGTTTTACGCGTCGCCAGCAGATTAACATCGACCCGGCTCCGGGCACGGCGCAGGCAGCCAATGACAACCGTATTAAACAGGATCACCGCCAGGATGCAGACCAAACTGTACTGCGGATGTTGATGAAAACTGGCTACCTGATAAAACAGCGTCGACAGCGAGTACGCGATATTCAGCCCCCACAGAATCGAGAAGCCCATCCATCCCCGGCTGGATTCGCGGGAAATCGCGCCCATGACCGAAATACACGGTACGTACAGCAGTACGAAAATCAAATAACTATAGGCCGCCGCCGCGCTGCCGAATTTGTGGCTCATGACGCCCATGGTGCCGGTTGCCATTTCGCCGTCGCCTTTGCTGGCTTCAATCGGGTTTGCCAGTACGCTCAGGCTGAAGGTGTCTTTCAGGCTCTGCCAGGTTTCACCGGCGGCGTCAGAAAGTTCGCCCACAAGGTTGAACTCTGCCGGGTTGAACTCTTCTTCCTGAATATTTTCGGCGGTATACAGAGTGTTAAGCGTACCGACCACCACTTCTTTCGCCATCGCGCCGGTAAACAGACCCACTGTTGCCTGCCAGTGATCGCGATGAATTCCTATCGGCTCCAGCAACGGCGTAAAGACGCGGCTCACGGAGGCGAGTGCCGAATCGTTAATGTTATTGACCGCTTTGCCGCTGAGCGAAAAGCTGTTCAGTGCGCTGAGGAAAATACTGACGATCACGATGACTTTCCCGGCGCGCAGGATAAAACCTTTCAGACGCTGCCATGTCTGAAGCACCAGGCTTTTTAGTAAAGGCACATGGTAAACCGGTAGCTCCATCACAAACGGCGAGGCTTCGCCACGCATGATGGTGTGTTTAAGCATCAAACCGGTGAGGATCGCCATGACGATGCCCAGCAGATAGAGTGAAAAGACGGCCAGCGCCCCTTGCTGACCAAAGAAGGCGGCCGCAAAGACGGCGAAAATCGCCAGCCGCGCGCCGCAGGACATAAACGGAGCCATCATGATGGTCATTAGCCGCTCGCGCGGTGCATCAAGGGTGCGGGCACCCATGACGGACGGCACATTGCAGCCGAAGCCCACAATCAGCGGGACGAAGGATTTTCCCGGTAATCCTAATGACTGCATCAGGCGATCCATAACAAACGCCGCGCGCGCCATATAGCCAGAGTCCTCCAGGAAAGAGAGGAACAGGTACATCATGCCAATCTGTGGGACCAGCGGTAAAACGGTATTGATCCCGCCGCCAAGCCCCTGCGCGAGGAAAATGGTCAGCCACTCCGGTAAGTGCAGCGTGTAGCCAAGCCACTGAAGACCATGAATAAAAATAGCCACCGAGCCAGCATCAAAAATGGGGGCCAGCGCACCGCCGATGTTGATGGCGAAAAGGAACATCAGGTACATCACCAGCAGAAAAATCGGCAGACCGAGGAAGCGGTTGAGGATGATTTTATCCATCGCGGTGGTGAATCGGCTCGGCTCAGCGGTCAATGAATTGCTGACGGTATCGCAGATGGCAGCAATGCATTGATAGCGGGCGTCAGCAATATGCAGCGCCGGATCATCGATTTCACGATGTAACCGGGCCTGTACCTCGTCCAGTTTTTGCGCGGCGTCCTGCGCATATGCCCGGCTGTAAATATCGCCTTCCAGCATTTGCAGCCCCAGCCAGCGACGCTGCTGTACCGGCATATTTCCCGGCATAGACTGCGACAGATAATCGGCCTCACGCAGCAGCGGCTGCGCATAATGCACCAGTTCGACATTTTCATTACGCGTGTGCCGGTCAATGGCCAGTTTCAACGCGTCGATCCCGCGACCACGCGTTGAAACCAGCGGCACTACCGGACAGCCAAGGCGGGCGGCGAGCGCGTCAATATCAATACGTACCTGCTGCTTTTCCGCGATGTCCAGCATATTAAGCGCCACCACGCAGGGCATTCCCAGCTCCAGCAGCTGTAGCGTCAAATAAAGGTTGCGCTCAAGGTTGGAGGCATCCACCACATTAATCAGCATGTCCGCCTCGCCGCTCAAAATATAGTGGCAGGCGATTTGCTCATCGAGCGACGTTTGCGAAGAGATGGTCGTCAGAGAGTAGGTGCCGGGCAGGTCAACCAGCGTGGCCTGACTATCCGTTGTCTGAAAACTACCTTCCTTACGTTCCACTGTGACGCCAGCCCAGTTACCCACCCGCTGACGCGAGCCGGTCAACTGATTGAATAACGTTGTTTTACCGGAATTAGGATTGCCAATTAAGCCAATGGTTAGCTTCTTCATTTTATTTGACTCACTGTATTAAGAGGAAATCGGTTCCACTTGCAATAATGCTAAATCTTTTTTACGTAATACCAGATTAACGCGCCGCGTTTCGATGTGGACCGGATCGCCTAAAGGGGCAACGCGTACTACGTTAAATGACGAGCCGGGTAACATGCCCAGCGAAAGCAGTTTTTGACGATAGGCCGGGCTGATTTCACGGGAGAATCCGGTGATCTTCCAGGCGCTGAGGGGCGTAAAATGCATAAATCCTACTTATATATCATTAACAAAATACCATCATACGCGGCAGACGCATGAGACCTGGCGATTTGCCTGAATAAAGCGGTTAATAAAACAACAGTACAATGGTAATGATAATAGTTTTTATCTTCAATCTTTAAAATGTGACGAAGTATTCTGTTGATGAGTAAATCGCGACAAATTTGATATGGCGCAAAAATAGTGCTTTTTCATTAGTAGAAAACGGCGCGGGTATATTTACGGAAAGTGAAACAGAAGTGTTCTTTATTTTAATAGTTAGGGCTAGTTGTATTTTAATTGTTAATTAAAAAGCGAGAATAGCTGAAAAAGGCTCTCTTTGCGGGAAAGAGAGCCAGAAAACGCAGAGTGGATTAACGCTTTTTACCCATTGCTGCCGCCAGCGCATCCATCATCGCGCTGTTGCCAGCGGGCTGCGTGTCACGTCCACGCGGTTTGGCCTGCGGGCGGTTATTCTGCTCCCGGGAGCCGCCGTTGCTGCGACGGGCGTTTGTCTCACCCGGCTGCTCGTCCAGACGCATGGTCAGGGCGATACGTTTACGCGGCAGATCGACCTCCAGCACCTTCACCTTCACAATATCGCCTGCTTTGACCACGGTATGCGGATCGTCAACAAACTTCGTTGAAAGCGAGGAGATATGCACCAGCCCGTCCTGATGTACGCCGATATCGACAAACGCACCGAAGTTGGTGACATTCGTGACCGCGCCTTCAAGGATCATCCCCGGCAGCAGGTCGTTCATGGTTTCCACGCCATCTGCAAAGGTCGCCGTTTTGAACTCCGGACGCGGATCGCGACCCGGCTTCTCCAGCTCTTTAATGATGTCGGTCACGGTCGGCACGCCAAAACGCTCGTCGGTAAACTCAGACGGTCTGAGATTTTTGAGGGCGCTACCGTTGCCCATTAAATCACGCAGGGACTGTTCGGTGGCCGCCAGAATGCGTTCAACAATCGGATAGGCTTCCGGGTGGACGGTAGAGGCGTCCAGCGGATTATCACCGTGATTAATGCGCAGGAAGCCTGCACACTGCTCAAAGGCTTTCGGCCCCAGACGCGCCACTTTTAATAACTGTTGACGATTCTGGAACTGACCGTTTTCATCACGCCAGGAGACGATATTTTGCGCCATCATGCGGGTCAGCCCGGCTACGCGGGCCAGTAGCGGCACAGAGGCCGTATTCAGATCCACGCCGACGGCGTTTACGCAGTCTTCGACAACCGCATCCAGCTTACGGGCAAGCTGGGTCTGGCTGACGTCATGCTGGTACTGGCCGACGCCGATTGATTTCGGATCGATTTTCACCAGCTCCGCCAGCGGGTCCTGAAGACGACGGGCAATCGACACCGCGCCGCGAAGGGAAACATCCAGGTCCGGGAATTCCAGCGCTGCCAGCTCCGAGGCAGAATATACCGATGCGCCGGCTTCGCTGACGATCACTTTCTGGGCGGTCACTTTCGGGAATTGTTTCTGCACGTCGAGGAAGAAACGCTCGGTCTCGCGCGATGCCGTGCCGTTACCAATCGCCACCAGTTCAACGTTATGCTTTTCACATAGTGCTGCCACGGCGACAGCCGCTTTTGCCGCCTGCCCGGTATGCGGATAAATGGTGTCGGTGGCGACCAGTTTGCCGGTGCCGTCTACCACAGCGACTTTTACCCCGGTACGCAGTCCAGGATCGAGGCCCATCGTTGCCCGCAGCCCGGCAGGGGCAGCCATCAGCAGATCGTGCAGGTTACGGGCGAAAACATTGATCGCTTCGTCTTCTGCGCGTTCGCGCACCGTGCCCATCAGTTCGGTTTCCAGGTGCATCAGCACCTTGATGCGCCAGGTCCAGCTTACCACTGCGCGACGCCAGCTATCCGCCGGAGCGTTGTTCAGGTGCAGGCCCAGGTGGTCAATAATGATCTGTTCGCAATGGCTCTCTTTCGGCGGCTCATCGAATTGCGGATCGGCATTCAGTGAAAGTTGCAGAATACCTTCGTTACGTCCGCGAAACATGGCCAGCGCACGGTGAGAAGGAACGGACGAAATCGGTTCATGATGATCGAAATAATCGCGGAATTTCGCGCCTTCATCCTCTTTACCGCTGATAACCGTCGCAACCAGATGGGCGTTTTTCCACAGATAATCACGCACTTTCGCCAGCAGCGCGGCGTCTTCGGCGAAACGTTCCATCAGAATATAACGCGCGCCGTCGAGCGCCGCTTTGACGTCGGCAACGCCTTTGTCGGCATCAATATACGCAGCAGCAGCGGTTTCCGGCGTGTGGGAAGGATCGGTCCATAGCAAATCCGCCAGCGGCTCCAGCCCGGCTTCGATAGCGATTTGCCCGCGCGTGCGGCGCTTTTGCTTATAAGGAAGATAGAGGTCTTCCAGCTCAGTTTTACTCAGCGTGCCGTTGATTGCGCTGGTGAGTTCATCGGTCAGCTTGCCCTGATCGCCGATGGATTTGAGAATGGCCTGACGCCTTTCCTCAAGCTCGCGCAGGTAGCCCAGTCGCGTCTCCAGCTGGCGAAGCTGGGTATCATCCAGGCCGCCGGTGACTTCCTTACGATAACGTGCAATAAATGGCACGGTGTTCCCTTCATCAAGCAGGCGAACGGCAGACTCTACCTGTTCAGCTCTGGCCTGAAGTTCACCCGCAATAATGCGGCAGAGCGAATCATTCATCATGGCTAATATCATCTCAGGAGCAAAATCAGCCGATAGTTATACGGACTGACACGCAAAAATGCCAGCCGCACGGGACGGCTTCGGACAGTTCTATTTCACATACTCGATTTCATTGACATACCAGCTTGCTTCACCGACCGGTGTCTGCACGACTGCCAGATCGCCGACCTCTTTTTTCAGCAGCGCCCGCGCCATCGGCGAGTCAATGGAGATGTAATCCTTACGACCAAAAATTTCATCGTAGCCGACGATACGAAAACGCTTCGTGTCACCCTCGTCGTTCTCGATTTCCACCCATGCGCCAAAAAAGACTCTGCCCTCTTGCTGCGGTGAGTAATCGACGATTTTCAGATTTTCCAGACACTTAGTGAGATAGCGCACGCGGCGATCGATTTCGCGCAGTCGCTTTTTGTTGTACTGATAATCGGCATTTTCACTGCGATCGCCAAGGCTTGCCGCCCAGGTCACCTTTTTGGTCACTTCCGGACGCTCTTCCCGCCAAAGGTAGTCCATCTCCTGTTTTAATTTTTCATATCCCTCGCGGGTGATTAATGGCGTTTTCATCGTCTCTTATCCTTTCTTATTCAATCTTGCGCACAATACGTAACGCGCGACACTACCGACAGAATAAATAATATGATTTATGCTTATATGTATACTTAAGCTACTGTTAAATATGCTTTGTAACAATTTAGACTGAAATTTATACCAGATTTCGCTGGTGGCAAGCGTGGCCTTTCTTAAGAATACGTTATCACGACTTTTGCGAACCTTTGGGAGTAAAAACCATGCAAGAGAATTATAAAATCCTGGTTGTAGATGACGACATGCGCCTGCGTGCGCTGCTGGAACGTTATCTGACCGAACAGGGCTTCCAGGTTCGAAGCGTTGCTAACGCCGAACAGATGGATCGCCTGTTAACCCGTGAATCCTTTCACCTGATGGTGCTGGATCTGATGCTACCTGGCGAAGATGGTCTTTCTATCTGCCGTCGCCTGCGTAGCCAGAGCAACCCGATGCCGATCATTATGGTCACGGCAAAAGGGGAGGAAGTGGATCGTATCGTGGGTCTGGAAATTGGTGCCGACGACTACATTCCGAAGCCGTTCAACCCGCGCGAACTGCTGGCGCGTATTCGTGCTGTGCTACGCCGTCAGGCGAATGAATTGCCGGGTGCTCCGTCGCAGGAAGAAGCGGTAATTGCCTTTGGTAAATTCAAGCTGAACCTCGGCACCCGCGAGATGTTCCGTGAAGATGAGCCGATGCCGCTGACCAGCGGCGAGTTCGCGGTGCTGAAAGCGCTGGTGAGCCACCCGCGCGAGCCGCTGTCCCGCGACAAGTTGATGAACCTTGCCCGTGGCCGCGAATACTCGGCCATGGAACGCTCCATTGATGTGCAAATCTCCCGCCTGCGCCGCATGGTGGAAGAAGATCCGGCGCATCCGCGCTATATCCAGACCGTGTGGGGCCTGGGCTACGTATTTGTGCCGGACGGTTCTAAAGCATGAGGCGAATGCGCTTCTCGCCACGAAGTTCATTTGCCCGCACGCTGTTACTCATCGTCACCCTGCTGTTCGTCAGCCTGGTGACGACCTATCTGGTGGTGCTGAACTTCGCCATTCTGCCGAGCCTCCAGCAGTTTAATAAGGTTCTCGCTTACGAAGTCCGTATGTTGATGACTGATAAACTGCAACTGGAGGACGGTACGCAACTGGTGGTTCCGCCCGCCTTCCGTCGCGAGATCTATCGCGAACTGGGCATCTCCCTCTATTCTGACGAAGCGGCGGAAGATGCTGGTCTGCGCTGGGCGCAGCACTATGAATTTTTAAGTCACCAGATGGCGCAGCAGCTTGGCGGTCCGACGGAAGTGCGCGTCGAGGTCAACAAAAGCTCGCCGGTGGTGTGGCTGAAAACCTGGCTGTCGCCGAACATCTGGGTACGCGTTCCGCTCACTGAAATCCATCAGGGCGATTTCTCGCCGCTGTTCCGCTACACGCTGGCGATTATGCTGCTGGCGATAGGCGGCGCGTGGCTGTTTATCCGCATACAAAACCGACCGCTGGTCGATCTTGAACACGCCGCGCTTCAGGTCGGTAAAGGGATTATTCCGCCGCCGCTGCGGGAGTATGGCGCGTCGGAAGTCCGTTCCGTGACCCGCGCCTTTAATCATATGGCGGCAGGTGTGAAGCAGCTTGCCGACGATCGTACTTTGCTTATGGCGGGCGTCAGCCACGATCTGCGTACCCCGCTGACCCGTATTCGTCTGGCGACCGAAATGATGGGCGAGCAGGACGGCTATCTTGCCGAGTCGATCAATAAAGATATTGAAGAGTGCAACGCCATCATTGAGCAGTTCATCGACTACCTGCGCACTGGTCAGGAGATGCCGCTGGAGCTCGCGGATCTCAACGGCGTGCTGGGTGAAGTCGTGGCGGCAGAAAGCGGTTATGAACGTGAAATTGAAACCGCGCTTGAGGAAGGTGAGATCCCGGTACGGATGCATCCGCTGTCGATCAAGCGTGCTGTCGCCAATATGGTCGTCAATGCCGCCCGCTATGGTAACGGCTGGATCAAAGTCAGCAGCGGCAGCGAGGCCAACCGCGCCTGGTTCCAGGTCGAGGACGACGGCCCCGGCATTAAACCTGAGCAACGCAAACACCTGTTCCAGCCGTTTGTTCGCGGCGACAGCGCCCGCACCATCAGCGGGACAGGGCTGGGTCTGGCGATTGTGCAACGTATTATAGATAACCATAACGGCGTGCTGGAGCTGGGTTCCAGCGAGCGGGGCGGTTTATTGATCCGCGCCTGGCTCCCGGTGCCGGTAATACGCTCGGGCGGGGTGGGGAAAGAGAGTTAACGCGGCATTTTATCCGTAATGCCGGGCGGCGGCTTCGCCTTGTCCGGCCTACAAGACCCTATGCCGTTCTACCCTGTAGGCCCGGTAAGCGAAGCGTCACCGGTCAGGTGTTCCGCGCTAATCAGACAATACTGCCTGGCAAAACCACACGAAAAGGATTTTTATGATGTCTTTAACTGGCGCAGATGATTCCCGGACTACACCTGCCAAATATCCTTGTCCATGCTGCGGATATTATACTTTTCCCGTATCGGCAAACACCAACCATGGCTTTATATGCCGGGTTTGCTTTTGGGAAAATGATGCTTTTGTCAGAAACACTCTTGATCCAAGCGTCTGTAATCACGGCATGACGTTGCAAAAGGGCCGGGCAAATTTTAAAAAATTTGGCGCTTGTGTAGATGACATGTTGCAGCATGTCAGGCCGCCTGAAGAAGATGAACTCAGTGGCGTGGATGAGGGCGTGAATTTTTAGTGCAGTCAGGGTTAGTACACTTCATCGCGGGATTATGCTTGATTGCCCGGTCTACAATGGCTGGTATGAAACATCTATCATGGGATAATTATGGATTATTTACTACCTATCAGGGCTGCCATATCAGAAGCCATTACCCGGCAAGACAGCGATATGCTTGATAGTGCCATTGAGCGCTTGCTGGCCGCTGGGCGTGAGTTGACTACTGGTAAGCCAGATACCAGGCTCGATCTTTTTCATCAACTGTTAGTGATGCCTGGCCATCATTGTCATCAGCAGGTGGCTTTCGAGTTACAGACAATAGCCGATCCTGCCACGCTTCCCTATATCCGCCAGGTATTCGAGCAAGGTTTTGATTACCTTGATTATACCTGTTCAGACTCTGATGCTATCGCTAAATGGTTCAGTCATCTGCTATGGAGGATTGATACCCCTGAAGCGCTGGCTTTGATTAAAGAGTACGCCCGTCATCCAGATGAAGGTATCCGTAACGAAATGCAATATCGCCTAAAACGTATTACGCAACTACGTCTTAAAATTGAATAATACGCGAAAATTCTGACTGACAGCATTGTAGTTTGGATGAGGTGTAGCCGTAATCCCACAGGGATATATCTGGCAAATCTTAATGTCAGATTCCGCTTCGCTTATTCGGCCTACAGACTGGCCGGAAATTAATCTCACTCAATTTCCATATTGCCACTGACGTTGCAAAATCCAACCTGATGCAGGCGCGCCAGTTCGCGGACTTTGTCCCACGCTTCATCCGCGACAGACCAACTGAATGCCATATAAATAATATCTTTCCCAATCGAATAGTCAGTGAGATAAGCATCCAGCCCCTGTTCTTCGAGCTTATCCAGTTGGTCATCATCAGGCGCATCCGGGCCATTCATATTGGGGAATACCTGTATCATTGCCCTGTAAAAATTTTGCAAAGCCGGGGTGGTGACATCCGGATTATCATAATCATGAGGCTCATCCCACTCAGTTTGCTTTTCGTACCATTCCATAAACGCAGTTGCATCCTGCGGAGCCGCATGTCGTTCAAAGACCATTAAATCGTAACTCATGAAAATTCCTTTCTCCCTAAAACAAACCCCCTTCCCAAAGGAAGGGGGCACTTACAACGTCCTTTAATTACAGCTTCGGCCCTGCGCTCACCAGCGCCGCGCCTGCTGGCGTATCGGTGTACTTCTCGAAATTACTGATAAACAGTTTCGCCAGCGCGTTGGCTTTTTCCTGCCACTGTTCTGGTGATGCGTAGGTGTTACGCGGATCGAGAATGTGCGTATCCACTCCCGGCAGGCTGGTTGGCACTGCGAGATCGAATATCGGCAGGGTGAAGGTTTCGGCATCGTCGAGGGAACCATTAAGAATGGCGTCGATAATGGCACGCGTATTTTTAATGGAAATACGTTTGCCCGTGCCGTTCCAGCCGGTATTCACCAGATAAGCCTGGGCACCCGCAGCCTGCATACGTTTCACCAGCACTTCAGAATACTGAGTCGGATGCAGCGACAGGAACGCCGCGCCAAAGCAGGCAGAGAAGGTGGGCGTCGGTTCGGTGATACCACGCTCGGTCCCGGCCAGTTTGGCAGTAAAGCCAGACAGGAAATGATACTGCGTCTGGTTAGCGGTGAGACGGGATACCGGCGGCAGCACGCCAAACGCGTCGGCGGTCAGGAAGATGACCTTCGTGGCATGCCCGGCTTTGGATACCGGCTTAACGATATTGTCGATATGGTAAATCGGGTAGGAAACGCGGGTGTTCTCGGTTTTCGAACCGTCATCAAAATCGATTGAGCCATCGTCACGTACGGTGACGTTTTCCAGCAGAGCGTCGCGGCGGATCGCGTGATAAATATCCGGTTCCGCTTCTTCAGACAGCTTGATCGTTTTGGCGTAGCAGCCGCCTTCGAAGTTAAACACGCCGTCGTCGTCCCAGCCATGCTCGTCATCGCCAATCAGACGGCGCTTCGGATCGGTAGAGAGCGTGGTTTTACCCGTGCCGGAGAGACCGAAGAAGACGGCGACATCACCCTCTGCGCCGACGTTAGCCGAGCAGTGCATGGACGCGATCCCCTTCAGCGGTAGCAGGTAGTTCATCATCGAGAACATCCCTTTCTTCATTTCGCCGCCGTACCACGTCCCGCCAATAAGCTGGATGCGCTCCGTCAGGTTGAAGGCGACGAAGTTTTCAGAGTTGAGGCCCTGCTCTTTCCACTGCGGGTTAGTGCATTTCGCACCGTTCATGACGATAAAGTCCGGCGTAAAATCCGCCAGCTCTGCATCGGTGGGGCGAATAAACATATTTTTCACGAAATGCGCCTGCCATGCCACTTCAGTGATAAACCGTACTGACAGGCGGGTGTCTGCGTTAGCACCACAGAAAGCATCGACGATGAAAAGCCGTTTACCCGAGAGTTGCCGGGTGACGAGTCCCTTCAAATGTTGCCAGGTTTCCGGCGTGAGCGGTTTGTTGTCGTTCTTGCCTTTACCTTTATCGGACCACCACACGGTATCGCAGGTAGTGTCATCACGAACAATATACTTATCTTTCGGCGAACGGCCGGTGAAAATACCGGTGTCGACGGCGATAGCACCAGAATTCGTCACCACTCCGCGCTCATAACCTTCCAGGTGAGGGTTTAATTCCTCCTGATACAGCGTGTCATAGTCGGGGTTGTAAACGATATCCTGAACGTCGTTGATACCATAAGCCTTGAGATCTTGCGGGGTTAATTCTTTAACGCGCATGTCACTGCTCCTTAGCCAATATGTACTGCCTCGAATTGTAGGGTTGTTCTGGGTCGATTAACCGCGACGGGGCTCATAGATTTACGTATCCGGACAAAACCCTTCTTGACGTAAAACGCTGCCACCCGGGATATAAAACGGTGATGATTATGGCAGTAAATGTGCTTTCCTTACCGTATATGTTTTTAAAACGTTAAATGGCAGAGAAAAAATCTAGTAGTTTGTGAGTGTAATCGCATTCATGTAAGTTAATTACGTAAGCATTTCATTAACACGTTGTTGATGTGGCCGTGCTTTTATCTACAACCACTCATCTTTTTGATCTACAGGTGAGACATCATTTTTTCTCAGCAAATTCGGATATCGCTATGGACAGGATTGCACCACTTTCATCGACCACCCGGTGGGGTATGATTGCCGCAGGTCTGCTTCAGGGGCTGCTGTGTTATGTTTTGCTGCGCGTGATTGAGGCACATGAGCTGCCCGCCGTTAACGGTTACATGCTGTATGGCGTAATGGGATCTATCGCACTGTCGGGAACGTTGTTATTTACCGTCACACGCTTTAGCCAGCCTGCGCTATGGGCCGGGCTAAGCATTGTACTGGCGGTGGTGTGCGCAATGGGCTGGTGGGTAAGCTGGAATTTTAAACACGCTGAAAGCTGGCAGTTTCAGGAAGCGCTGTTGCTTTATAGTTTCCTGCTGGTACTCATGACTATGCTGATGCTGCCCTGGTTTCAGGCCCGTTTACAAACCGGAGCATTTCGCGCGGGATACGCATTTTTTTATCAACGTTTATGGCAAAACAGCCTCTCACTACTGCTGATCTTTCTGGCAACGGGGCTATTGTGGCTGGTGCTCACCCTGTGGTCAGAACTCTTCAAGCTGCTGAACCTGAATTTTTTCCACTGGCTCTTTTTTGAAACGAAGTGGTTTTTTTATCTCTCAACCGGGCTGGTATGCGCCCTGGTGCTCATTCTCGCCCGCAGCGAGTCACGCCTGATCCTGGCGGTACAAAATTTGCTGGCGTTGATCGCGCGTGGTTTACTGCCTCTGGTCGCGCTGGTGGTCCTGCTGTTTATCCTCACGCTGCCCTTTGTCGGTATTGGCACGATTTCTACGCGTATCTCAGCGGCAGGTCTGTTAAATAGCCTTGTCCTGATGCTGCTGATATTAGTGGCCGTGGTCTGGTCACCGGAGAAAAATCAGTTACCTTATCCGCTGGCGCTACGCTATCTGGTCCGCGTATCGCTGTTCGTTTTACCGCTGCTCGCCCTCCTGGCTGGCTGGGCGATGTGGGTGCGTATTGCTCAGTATGGCTGGACGCCGGAACGACTTTATGCCGTACTCATCACCGGCGTTGCGCTGGTATGGGCCTGCGGTTATGCCTTTAGCATCCTCCGGCATCAACCGCTCTCTGTACAAGGGGCGGTGAATCAGGGGGTAGCGTTGCTGATGCTGACCTTGCTGGTTTTGTTACATTCACCAGTACTTGATCGCTACCGCATCAGCGTTAATAGCCAGATGGCGCGCTACTACAGTGGCCAAACAAGTGCCGATAATCTCAGTCTGAGCATGCTGGATGGTGCCGGACGACGTGGGCATAGGGCATTGCTGGCGTTACAAAACGATCGGGCGTTTATCAACGATGGTGCTCGCAACCGCATTTTGAAAAATATGTTAAATATCAGCCGCCAGAATGAGGTTGTCGTCAACGTCCCGTTCCTGCAACAGAATATCCTGCTAATTACGCGCGATAGGGTTCCGGATAAGGCGTTATGGGAGCAATTGATAAGCCGGCGAGAAAGCGTATCCGGATGTCTGGCCGCACAAAAAAACTGCTGGTTGATGGCGCAGGATTTGAATCAGGATGGCGTTATGGAATGGCTGTATTACAACCTTGATGAAAGGCAGATTACGGCATTTCGGCAGGATAAGGCAGGCTGGGCAACCAACGGCAATGCCTGGGATTTACCCGCGTCGCTGGATAAGGCGGCTTTGGTACAGGCCCTTGAGCAGGGACAGGTGAAGTTAACGCCGAAGGTGTGGCAGGATCTCAGCATTAACGGTGAGCGCGTAAAAATGAATTATTATTCGGAGGAATAAGGAATAAGGGGCAGGAAGATTCCTGTCGGGCAGACATGGCACGGTGCTGCGCCCGGGAGACGCGTTGCCGGGTGGCAGCTTTGCCTTACCCGGCCTGCAATTTATTTTATATCAATCAGTTGTATTGAAATCGTAGGCCCGGTAAGCGCAGCGCCACCGGGCAGGGCGGGTTAATCCTGCCGCGGAAATCAATGTACCTGCGGATCGCCTGGCGACGCATTATTACGGATGCCAGCAATATCCATGGCATCAAAGACATAATGGCTACCGCAATAATCGCAGCTCATGTCGATTTCACCGTCTTCCGCCAGAATGCTGTCGAGTTCCTCGTCCGGCAGCGTTTTCAGCGCGGCGGCGCAACGCTCACGGGAGCAGGTGCATTTAAACTCGACTTTCTGCGGCTCATACAGCGTGACTTCTTCTTCATGATAAAGCCGCCACAGTACATCGTTCGCCGGTAGCGTGAACAGCTCGTCGGCCTTAATGGTGTCGGTCAGGGTCGCCAGATGTTCAAAATCATCGATCTGGGTTTCCTGCGCCGGAAGCACCTGCAACAGCATCCCGCCTGCCGCCGGTTTACCGTCTGCTTCACCGGTACGGATAAACAGGCGCGTTGGCAACTGTTCAGAACGCATAAAATAATCTTCCAGGCAGGCTGCCAGCGTATCGCCTTCAAGCCCTACCACGCCCTGATAGCGCTCGCCCTCTTCCGGCGTAATGGTGATAACCAGATAGCCGTTGCCAATCAGTGTCTTCAGGTCGGCATTTTCCGGGATCTCTGCCTGAGTACGCGCCACGCCGCGCAACTGCAGGCGATTATTCCCGTTAATCACCGCCAGATTCATCGGGCCATCGCCCTGAAGCTGAACGGTAATATCACCGTCAAATTTCAGCGTTGCCGTCAGCAGGCTGGTGGCGACCAGTAGCTCGGCGAGGATAGTCTTCACCGGCAGCGGATAGCTATGGTTGGCAAGGATCTCTTGCAGGCTTTCCGACACGGTTACCAGCTCGCCGCGCACGGCGTAATTTTCAAACAGGTAACGGTGAAGTTGATCGTGTTGAGTCATAGTGGTCTCTCTTGCGGGCAAACGTTATTCGTTTTCGCCGTGTTTAAATCTCATCAGGTCGCGACGTTCTTTTTTATCCGGTCGCCTGTCAGGATGCGGCATGGTCAGGGCATTCATTTTACGCGCCAGCGCAATCTTCTCACGCTTTTCCACGCTTTCTGCCGTCTCTTCATACAGCGTCGTAGCTTCCGTTGCGGGGCGGCGCTGTTCAGTAATGGCTTTCACAATGACCGTTCGCTCATCGTTGCCCTGACGCAGCGTGAGAGTGGCGTTAAGCTCCACGATTTTACTCGGTTTGCTGCGCTGGCCGTTGTAGTGCACTTTGCCACCTTCAATCATGTCGCGCGCCAGCGCACGCGTTTTATAAAACCGGGCTGCCCACAGCCATTTATCCAGTCTGACGGTCTCAGAGGGCTTTTCTTTCATGGCAACTCCTTCACATTAAGTGAGGGGATCAAACGTCGGTAGTCATTGAGCGATGGATGGCGCTGATAGCACTTCTCCGCTAATCCGGAGTCCGGATTCGTGACGCCAAGGCAATAGCGAATGCCAAAGTGCGCTGCGGCATCCAGAATCGGTTCGCTGTCATCAATAAATAGCGTTTTCTCAGGGTTCAAACCGGTCTTTTGGGTGACCGCCTGCCAGAGCCGCTGATCCTCTTTCGGATAACCAAATGTGTGGGTGGAAAGTAATAAATCAAGGTGCGCACCCAGACCCGTATGTTCCAGCTTGACTGCCAGGTTATGCGGATGGGCATTGGTCAGCAGAATGCGCTGTTTCCCACACGCCTTTAGTGCATCAAGAAAAGGGATGGTGTCCTCGCGTAACAGCGCGCGTGGCCCCTGCGCGGTGGTCATTGCGCAGATATCCAGCCCCAGGCGTTCACTCCAGTAATCCAGACAATACCAGTTTAGCGTATGCTGCACTGCGCTGTATTCCTGACGAATAAGCGCCTGCGCCTCCTGCGGACTCACGCCACGGGCCGCGCCATAGGTTTCAGGAACCAGGTGCTGCCAGAAATAGTTGTCGAAGGCGAGGTCGAGCAGAGTGCCGTCCATGTCCAGCAGGACGGTATCGACGTCCTGCCAGCGAATATCGGGTTGCATATCACTCTCCAGGCACAAGAAAGGCGACAGCGTATCACAACTGTCGCCGTTCAGAATCAGGCATGCTTATCCGGTGAGGGAATTAAGACCGGATTCAGGCAACTGTCATAATAGCTGTGAATTCTGGCCAGGCGAGTGCGATTGCGTTGATAGCGCCGAATGGCCTGTACGCCGTTGTAAATGACGCAGACGATCATCGCCAGCATCAGTAGCGTCGTTGCCAGATAGCGCCACAGACCCGCCCGATCGGGCATGCGGTGCAGGCTGATATGCTGAGTGCCGTTCGCATCGGTAAACAGCCTGGTCACAATACCCTCTGCGGTAAATGGCGTATGCATCAGCATTTCAGCCAGGCGCTGAAACTCTCCCCATTGCTCATGCGCCGGGTAGTCATATAACGTCACCGGAGGATAGGGTTGATTCACCAGATCGCTGCCTTCGTCACTGGAGATCAGAAAACCGCCGGGGGCCGGGCTATTGAGCGCCTGCGCCGCGCGCGAGGTTTCGCGTGTCACAAACGGTGCCGCCGTGGTCGTGACCATGTTTTCCAGCGATTCTGCGCTGACCGGGCGCAGCAGAACGTTAACGCCGTCAAGCCTCCCGGCACTGGCACGTTTAGTCAGCGTGTCCCAGTCTTTGGTATTGCCGAGGTTAACCAGCGCGTTTTTTAGCCTGATGCATTCATCAGCCGCCGCGCAGAGTTGTTGCGTCTTAAGCACAATATCTGCGAAATCATCCAGCAGTACCATCCCTGACTTTTGAATCGCCGAGCGTAGCGCCGGGCTCACACGGGTAACTTCATCAGGGCCCGGGTGCAATTGTTGATTAATCGCCTGCATTAATGCCGTCGCGTTGTTAACCGTGTCGGATTCCGGCAGCGGAAGCGGTGGCGCATCGTTCCAGACGATTTGAGAGCAGTCAAAGGGCATAAATGGTGAACTGGAGCGGCCCCCCCAATTTCCACCCGGATGAATATTGCACATACCGCTGCCCTGAATACGCAGCGTATCACCGGTGCGGACGCCTTTTTCCTCCAGTTGTTTAACGCTGGTGGCTTCTATGGTTTGCGCGCCCTTAAGCCAGGAAAGGGTAAATTTAAACGGCATCTCCAGCGGCACACTGGCATACAACATAATCACAACTAACAGGGCACCTGCTGCGATCACCGTGCTACGCAGCCAGTGTTGAAGCGGGAAATTCTTGACCTCATCATGCAGCGACAAAAAACGTCCCTGCCGGACGACGTGACGGTCGAGATAGATATCAATATTAGTTTGCTGACCTAAATCCTGAGTAACCCATGGCTGCCAGTGGCGCGGATAGATAAGGTCGATAATGCCCAGCGAGATGTTATTGACCTGTTCTAGGTTGTTTTCGCCAAAAAGTCCCCAGCGCTTAGGTGTGCCGCGAAGGCAGTGGATTTCACGGCGCATACTCTTCATCGGTGGCGCGAAAAGCCCCCATAACCCGGCGGCCAGCAGCAGAATAGCTCCACCCATCAGCCAGGGTAAAAACACATCCGGGGCAATCAGGCAGAAGAACATAAATAAAAAAGAGGCGACGATCAGTAATGCCTCGCGCAGACCGTCCGGGCGGCTCAGGATATATTCTTCACGCGTTTGCTGACGAATATTAAGCAGTTCAATCTGCTCGCTTTCTTCACCACGTATCGAAGTTTCCGTTGATGCTGGCCGCTCCAGGGCATAGCTGTGCGCCTCCTGAACATACTCGCCAATAGTATGGCCATTGAGCGCAATAACCAGCGGCAATGAACTGGTATAGATCAGCTCTACGTTATTCTCATCATTAATGTACTGTTCCCAGAAAGGGGGGAGATGAACTTCAACAGAATCAAGAAAATAGCGCCATTTATTAGGGTCATCCGTCGTAATGCCATAACGGGTAATTGAGCGCGTCAGGGCCATAACGGTATAACTTTGCGCATTAAGGCTCAGCGACACCGGCGGTGCGCTGGCACCGGATACGGGCAACTGCTGGATGCGGCTGAGGCTATCCAGATAATTTTCTACGGCACTCTGTTCTTCAGCCGTCAGCTTACGCGTTGTGGCACTGGCAAATGTATGCAACCAGGGCAGATGATGGCGATGAAATTTATGTCTGAAAAACCATCCTGCAAGCAGCACGCAGGCCAGCACAGCAGCAAAAAAAATTAAAAAGGTGCCCATGCTTTTCCTATCTTACTTTTCTTACAGGTCGTATGGATGAGTTACGTAAATGCGTGGCAGCCCGGCACCCAACGTAGTGCGTAAGAATTAGCCTGCTATTCCGCAACGCGCGATGGTAACAAACTGGTTTCAGGGCGTGTATCAGTTTATTCTCAATTGCAATTCAACCTCTTGACTTTTGTGGGCAAAAAGGAAAGGCATATTGACGTTACGAAAATGTAAAGAACCAGCAATATGGATTGCCGAAACCGTGCGGTATGTCGCACAATAATGCCTGTTACCACAGCAAAGATCTGGCCCCATGAGTAAACCATTACAAAAACCGACCATCCTGCACGTTGAAACCGTCGCCAGTTCACGCCTTTTTAACGTCGAAAGTGTCGATCTGGAATTCAGTAACGGTGTGCGCCGCGTTTATGAAAGGATGCGTCCTTCAACGCGAGAGGCGGTCATGATCGTGCCTATCGTGGACGACCATGTGATTCTGATCCGTGAATATGCAGTCGGCACCGAATCCTACGAGCTGGGTTTCTCAAAGGGGCTTATCGATCCGGGTGAAACTATTTTTGAAGCGGGCAACCGGGAACTGAAAGAAGAGGTCGGTTTCGGTGCGAATAATCTGACTTTCCTGAAAAAACTCAGCATGGCTCCCTCCTATTTTTCCAGCAAAATGAACATCCTGGTGGCGGAAGATCTCTATCCGGAGTCGCTGGAAGGTGACGAGCCTGAGCCGCTACCGCAGGTCCGCTGGCCGCTGGCGCATTTAATGGATTTGCTGGAAGAGCCGGACTTTAATGAAGCGCGCAATGTCAGCGCGCTGTTTCTGGTCCGTGAATGGCTGAAGGGGCAAGGGCGATTGTAGCCCCGCCTGCCCGGTGGCGCTGCGCTTACCGGGCCTACAATAGCGAGTGCAACATAACGGCGCAATTCTTGTAGGCCGGGCAAGGCGGAGACCGGAATGACACGCGCTGATGTCAGGGTCAGGCGACCTGCCCGGTGGCGCTGCGCTTACCGGGCCTACAATAGCGAGTGCAACATGACGGCGCAATTCTTGTAGGCCGGGCAAGGCGAAGACGCCGCCCGGCATGACATGCGCTGATGTCAGGTCAGGCGATCCTATATCAAAACAGCTCGTGCGTTTCGCCGTTATCAATAATCGTTGTGCCCACTTCATGCACCGCCTGCTGCGTAGGCTGGGTGCCTTCAATGAAATACTCCGCGCGGCTATTGCCGCCGTTGGCGAGCTGCCCGGTACTACGATCGATATTCACCGTGATAACCCCTGGTGGCGGGGTCAGCGGGTCTTCTGGCACGCCGTCCAGAATCGACTTCATAAAGGCATCCCAGGCGGGCTGGGCGCTCTTCGCGCCGCCTTCATAACCGGAAATCTGATCTTTAATTGCGCCGGAGGCGGTAGTGCGTCCTAAATCGCGGCGATGATCGTCAAAGCCAATCCACACGGACGTCACCGCACCAGGACCATAACCGGAGAACCACGCATCCTTAGAACTGTTCGTCGTACCGGTTTTGCCACCTATATCATGGCGCTGTAAATCGCGCCCCGCGCGCCAGCCCGTCCCCATCCAGCCCGGTTCGCCAAAGATATTAGAGTTCAGCGCGCTTTTGATCAAAAAGGCCAGCGGCGTGTTGATCACGTGCGGCGCGTACTGCTGGCTGCCGGTACGGGCGACCAGATCCTGATTCGCCTGTTCCAGTTGCGGCATCGGCACCGCCAGATTTTTTTGCTCCTGCGAGGTGGCAACGTTTTCAACATCCTGGTTTTCCAGCACGTTTGATTTCTGTGTCTCGCCGTAAATCACCGGAATATCACACTCCGCACAGGCGACTTTCGGGTTAGCCGTAAAAATCACACCACCCTGGTCATTTTCGATCTTAGTAATAAAGTAAGGATCGACGAGGAAGCCGCCGTTCGCCATCACCGCATAGCCGCGGGCGACCTGCATTGGCGTAAAGGATGCGGAACCCAGTGCCAGCGATTCGGTATGCACAATGTTCTGTGCCGGGAAGCCGAAACGCTGCAAATATTCCGCTGCGTAATCCACGCCCATCGCCCGCATGGCGCGCACCATCACCACGTTTTTCGACTGCCCCAGCCCCTGGCGCAGGCGGATAGGCCCGGCATATTCGGCAGGGGAGTTCTTCGGCCGCCAGTCGGAACCGGCACCGGCATCCCAGCGGGAAATCGGTACATCGTTCAGAATACTGGCCAGCGTCAGACCTTTATCCATCGCAGCCGTATAAAGGAACGGTTTAATATTCGACCCGACCTGACGCAACGCCTGCGTGGCGCGGTTAAATTTGCTCTGATTGAAATCAAAACCGCCCACCAGCGCGAGGATTGCGCCATCGTGCGGATTGATAGACACCAGCGCCGAGTTAACGTCCGGCACCTGTGCCAGCCACCAGCTGTCGTTCACCTTACGTACCCATACCTGCTGACCGGTTTGTACGACGTCGGTAACTTTCCCTGGCGTACGTCCCTGCTGGGTATCGGAAATCCATGGCCGCGCCCAGCGAACCCCTTCCAGACGCAACGAAACCGTCGTCCCGTCGCCCAGTATGGCGGTCGCTTCCTGCGGCGAGGCGGAGGTGATCACTGCCGGAGCCAGCGGACCGTAGGAAGGTAGTGCTTTCAGCGAGTCGGTGATTTTTTTGTTATCCCACGCGGCTTCGCCTATCTTCCACAGCACATTTGCCGGGCCGCGATAGCCGTGGCGCATATCGTAATCCAGCACGTTATTGCGCACCGCATCCTGCGCGGCCTGCTGATTTTTACGGCTGATGGTGGTGTACACGCGATAGCCATCTTCATACGCTTTTTCGCCGTAGCGGGTAAACATCTCCTGGCGTACCAGTTCAGTCAGGTAAGGCGCTGAAAACGCGATTTCAGGTGCATGGTAGTTGGCGTCAATAACGTCATTACGTGCCTGCTCGTATTGATCCTGCGTGATATAGCCTTCGCTTAACATCCGCGATAACACCACATTACGACGCGATGTTGCGCGATCCAGCGAGTACAGCGGGTTAAATGTTGAAGGCGCTTTTGGCAGGCCGGCAATGGTGGCCATCTCGCTCAGGGTCAGCTCATCGACGGTTTTACCAAAATAAACCTGCGCCGCCGCACCCACGCCATACGCCCGATAGCCGAGGTAAATTTTGTTCAGATAGAGTTCGAGGATCTCATCTTTACTCATTAACTGCTCAATACGGATCGCGAGAAATACTTCCTTAATTTTACGCATCAGGGTGCGTTCCGGACTAAGGAAGAAGTTTCGCGCCAGCTGTTGAGTAATGGTACTGGCCCCCTGCGAGGCGTGACCGGAAAAAAGCGCGATGCTGGCAGCACGGAAGATCCCTACTGGATCGACGCCGTGATGCTCATAAAAGCGGCTGTCTTCCGTGGCGATAAAGGCTTTCACCATTTCCGGCGGCATCTGGGCGAGGGTGACCGGGATACGACGTTTTTCGCCGTACTGCGCCATCAGTTCACCGTCAGCGCTGTAAATCTGCATTGGAATTTGCAGGCGCACATCTTTGAGCGTGGCAACGTCAGGCAGCTGCGGCTCAACAAATTTATAAAGGCCATAAATCGAGCCTGCTCCCAGCAGAATGCAAAAAACTGCAAGGATGAATAAATACTTTACGAACTTCACCGGAGATTTCCCATTTAGTTTGGTCTGGGCAGTTTATAAACAACCGCGCGGTAGTATAAAGGCAAGCCAGATGCATTGATATAGCCGTCATTTGGCACAGGATAAGGAGATCGTTTTTTATGGCATTTCGGCTTTGGCAAACTGGTTTACATATCCAGCAGGATCAAGTGGTTATTGTTGCGCTTGAACATGTTCGCTCACGCTGGTCGCTACGCCGCTGGTGGCAGATCCCGCTGGTTTCCGGCATCGTTTCACAGGGGCAAATTTTACAGCCAGAGGCGCTGGCTGACGCACTGCGCAACTGGCGTCGTGAACTGCCAATACAGCACTGCGTGCGCATCTCTCTCCCCGCCGACAGAACGTTACAAAAAAGGCTTTCTCGTCCGGCGTTGGTGCTGCGTGAAAGCGAACAGGCTGAGTGGATCACCCACTCTATGGCACAATCTCTGGATATGGAGCCTGAAGTGCTCTGTTTTGACTATCTTGAGCACGAACAGGACAACCTCTACTGCGTCACCGCTGCTCGCCAGCATGATATCGCCAGTCTCTCCCGGCTGGCGGCCATGCTGCGTTTACGCCTGACGGCAATTACGCCCGACGCCTGCGTACTACAACACTTTCTGCCGTGGCTTAAAGCCGGAGAGCAGTGCCTGGCCTGGCAGCATGACGAGCGGTGGCTATGGGCGACACGGGATGCGTGGGGATGCTGCAATGTGTGCGAAGTACCTTCTCCTGTGCAGCTTGCCCGACATCTGGCTTGTGAAACCCACCAGGTGGTGCAGTGTACGTCGCAAACCCTGACGACACCCCAACTGGACCCCTGGAGCACAGTGAGCCTGCAGCACCCGCCGCTACCTGCCTGTGGCGATCGATTTACCATTGCCCTGGGCCTGGCGCTGGGGGAGCAATAGCCATGGTCGCGGCGGTCAATTTTTTACCCTGGCGGAGGCGTCGTCGCCGGCAATGTCTGCGCCTCTGGGGCCTGTGTTACGTAAGCTCGGTGCTGTGTATAACCTTCGTGTTTTTTTGCCTGCGCGTTGGCGTGAGCACAACCAATGCCACGCAGAATCTCCGCTACCAGGCCGATACCGCACTGGCCAATGCCCTGGACCAACGCCTGGTGCAGTGGAAGGCGCAGCAATTAGCGCAGGCGCAACGACGTGCACGTCAAAAACAACGCGAGCTGACGCAACGCTGGCAACAGGTGTTATCTGATATGGCAGCAGATTTACCGGAACAAGCCTGGTTTACGCAGCTAAGCGTTCAGCAACAGGTGATGACGGTTATGGGCCGCGCCAATACATTTGCGGCGCTAAAAGCCGTGGACAGTGCGCTACAAGGTTTATCCGGCTTTCAAACAGGCACGCCTGGTAAAACCGGACGTGATGAGCAAGGGTACTGGCAATTTTCCTATCAGCTTGTTCAGGAGACGGGTAATGATGCTCAACCCTGAGCGCTTCTATGCGCTACCCGCAGCCGCGCGCGGCGTATGCTGGTTGCTGTTTACGCTCATATTGGGAGGACTGGCGTGGTGGGTTGTTCTTCGACCACTCTCTCAGCAAAAGCAGGCCGGGGAGGCACAAATGACGCTTTTGCAGCAACGTCTTATTACACGCAAGCGTGCACTGCGGTTATTAACTCCACCAGATGCGCTGATCGAGCAGCAGGTACCATCAAGGGCTTTTTCACCGCTCGACTTTCAGGTAGACGACGCCCGATTTGTAAGCTGGCAGCCTGCAATAAAGGGGGGAACCCTGGTACTGGATAGCAGTTGGCAACCGGTTCCAGATATCTTTGCCCTGCTGGCACAGCAGGATATGACTGTAACGGCATTCACGCTGGAGCCGGTCGCCGGGAGACTGCATTTTACGCTGCAACTGGAACCAAACGATGGGCGTTAAACGCGGAGCTTTGCTCCTCATTATGCTGCCGATGGCAATCGGTATGCGCGATCCTTTTCAGCCCCCGGAAGACCATTGTCACATAGCGCAGTTAAGTCAGTGGCGTTATCAGGGCACGATCGCGCGTGCTTCCCGGCAGGTGGGTTTATTACGAGATGCGCAGGGTAAATGGCGACGGGTGGAGATGAATAGCCAGTTGCCCACCGGCTGGCGGGTCGTGCAACTGAGTACGCAGGCAGTAGAAATTGAAACCGGGTTGGGATGTGAGCCCGCCCGCTGGTCCTGGTCACGGGAAGGAGAACCGCATGAAGACAGGGATAAGCATTCTGTTACTAATGTTAATGCCATTAGCATGGGCGCAAAAACTGCAGCCGGTCTCGTTGGTGGTGGATGATGTCCCCGTCGCGCAGGTGCTGCAAACGCTGGCCGATCTCGAACAGCAAAATCTGGTCATTGCTCCCGACGTCACCGGTACATTGTCTTTACGTTTGGTAAATGTTCCCTGGAAACAGGCACTGCAAACCGTACTTAATAGCGCCGGGCTGGTGCTACGCCAGGAAGGAACAGTGATGCATGTGCATTCGCAAGCCTGGCAAACAGCAAGGCTGGCAAAGCAGGAAGCGGAGGTTATCAGACAACAGCAAAATCTTCCCCTCGTCGGACAAAGTATTACGCTGCAGTACGCCGATGCGGAAGAGCTGGCAAAAGCAGGGGCAAAACTGCTTAGCCCACGAGGTACCATGACCGTCGATAAACGTATGAACCGGCTCTTACTGCGCGATGATAAAGCCAATCTGCAGGCGCTTTCACGCTGGGTGGCCGACATGGATCTGCCGGTAGGTCAGGTTGAACTGGCCGCGCATATTGTAACTATCAATGAAAAAAGCCTGCGTGAACTGGGCGTAAAATGGAGTCTGGCAGAGGCTACGCAAACGCCCGGAGCAGGTAAAATCACCACGCTGAGTAGCGATTTATCGGTCGGCTCAGCGACTACGCGTGTTGGGTTTAACATCGGGCGTATTAACGGTCGTTTGCTGGAACTGGAGCTGTCCGCACTGGAACAAAAGCAGCAACTGGATATTATCGCCAGCCCACGCCTTCTCGCTTCTCATCTTCAGCCGGCCAGTATTAAGCAGGGGAGTGAAATTCCCTATCAGGTCTCCAGTGGAGAAAGCGGTGCAACCTCGGTTGAATTTAAAGAGGCCGTGCTGGGTATGGAGGTCACGCCAACGATCATGCAGCAGGGAAGAATTCGCCTTAAGTTGCGAATCAGTCAGGATATGCCGGGACAGGTACTCCAGCAGGCCGATGGCGAAGTGCTGACCATTGATAAACAGGAAATTGAAACCCAGGTAGAGGTAAAAAGCGGCGAAACGCTGGCGCTGGGCGGTATCTTCTCACAAAAAAATAAATCGGCCCGGGATAGCATTCCGCTGCTTGGCGACATTCCCTGGGTTGGGCAACTTTTTCGTCATGATGGCAAAGACAATGAACGTCGGGAACTGGTAGTATTTATCACTCCACGTCTGGTCCCGGGAGCCTGAACGCCCATTTTTACAATGACGCTTTTGTGTTAAATCCGCGTCAGGCGTTTGACGTGAGAGAGGATTTAGCATACAAGGAGTACCGATTTGAGAGTCAGTCTCGCGGTGTGCGTCGGCAAGAGGATTACCTGAACAAGGTAATTTATTCAGTTGCCAAACCCCTCAGAGTATTGAGATAATTTTTAGTCTGACTCTCGCTCTATCGCATAAGAGGTTTCAGTTCATTTCCTGCACCGCTGGAAGTCTGCAAAGCAGGTTTATCATTAACGAATAGTCTTAGTAGTACCGAAAAAATGGCAGAGAAACGCAATATCTTTCTGGTTGGGCCTATGGGTGCCGGCAAAAGCACTATTGGGCGTCAGTTAGCTCAACAGCTTAATATGGAATTTTACGACTCAGACCAGGAGATCGAGAAACGCACTGGTGCTGATGTAGGTTGGGTCTTCGATGTTGAAGGTGAAGAAGGTTTCCGCGATCGTGAAGAAAAAGTTATCAACGAATTGACGGAAAAACAGGGCATTGTGCTGGCAACTGGCGGCGGCTCTGTAAAATCGCGTGAAACGCGTAACCGTCTCTCCGCTCGCGGTGTTGTGGTGTATCTGGAAACCACGATCGAAAAGCAGCTGGCCCGTACGCAGCGTGACAAAAAACGTCCCCTGTTACAGGTCGAAACGCCGCCGCGTGAAGTTCTGGAAGCCCTGGCGAATGAACGTAATCCGCTGTACGAAGAGATTGCTGACGTCACCATTCGCACTGACGACCAGAGCGCGAAAGTGGTCGCAAACCAGATTATTCATATGCTGGAAAGCAACTAATTCTGGCTTACTACACAGGCCAGCGAGTATAAGCAACTAAGGTAGACGTCGCGTTATGGAGAGGCTTACAGTTACTCTCGGGGAACGTAGTTACCCGATTACCATCGCGGCTGGTTTGTTTAACGATCCAGCTTCCTTCTTGCCGCTTAAATCGGGCGATCAAGTCATGCTGGTCACCAACGAAACGCTGGCTCCGCTCTGGCTGGACAAGGTAAGTTCTGTCCTGCAACAGGCGGGTGTGAAAGTCGATAAGGTGATCCTTCCTGATGGCGAGCAGTACAAAAGCCTGACGGTTATGGATACAGTCTTCACGGCACTACTGCAAAAACCGCATGGTCGCGATACGACGCTGGTTGCCCTTGGCGGCGGTGTTGTAGGCGATCTTACCGGTTTTGCTGCCGCCAGCTATCAGCGTGGCGTGCGCTTCATTCAGGTCCCTACCACCTTGTTATCGCAGGTGGATTCCTCGGTTGGCGGCAAAACGGCCGTTAATCATCCGCTCGGCAAAAACATGATTGGCGCGTTCTGGCAGCCAGCCTCTGTGGTGGTCGATCTCAACTGTCTGCAAACCTTGCCGAAGCGTGAACTTTCTTCCGGTCTGGCTGAAGTAATTAAATACGGCATCATTCTTGATGGCGATTTCTTCGTCTGGCTGGAAAATAATATTGATGCCCTGCTGGCGCTTGATGAAAAAGCGATGGCGTACTGCATTCGCCGCTGCTGCGAAATCAAAGCCGATGTTGTGGCTGCCGATGAGCGGGAAACGGGATTGCGTGCGCTGCTCAATCTTGGACACACATTTGGTCATGCTATCGAAGCCGAGATGGGTTACGGTAACTGGCTGCACGGTGAGGCGGTTGCTGCCGGGATGGTGATGGCGGCAAAAACCGCAGAACATCTCGGACAGTTTGCAGCGCAGGATACGCAGCGTATTATCACTTTACTGGAGCGTGCAGGCCTGCCGGTCCACGGGCCGCGAGAAATGTCTGCCGAGGCGTATTTGCCGCATATGCTGCGCGACAAAAAAGTGCTGGCCGGTGAAATGCGTCTGGTGTTGCCGCTCGCAATGGGTAAAAGTGAGGTTCGCGGCGGTGTATCGCACGATATTGTGCTGCGTGCCATTGCTGATTGTCAGTAAGTGTAATAAATAAGAAGTGTCTGCCACGTTTTACGTGGCGTTTTAACGTTGGGCGATATGCAATCGTAGTGGGCATAAGCCTTTTAGTGGGGTGTTAAATGGATGAATTCAAACCAGAAGACGAGCTGAAACCCGATCCCAGCGATCGTCGTACTGGTCGTTCCCGGCAGGCTTCCGATCGCGACAGCGATCCGCAGATCAATTTTGATGAGGTGGAGCTGGATGCCGATGAACCTCGCTCCACGCGTGCAACGCGTCGAGCGCGTGAAGAAGATGATTATGAGGCCGATGACGAGGCTTTCGCTGATGAAGAACCGGTAGAGCGTCGCCCGCGCAAACGTAAAAAAGCGCCCGTCCGTAAACCCGCTTCCCGTCAGTACATTATGATGGGTGTCGGCATCGTAGTACTGCTGTTGCTGATTGCGGGCATTGGTTCTGCGCTCAAATCTCCGTCGAAGAGTGAACCGTCTTCAACGGCCGAGAAAAATATCTCCCTTTCCGGCGATCAGGAAAACACGGCTCCGCCTGCATCTGGTCAGACGGCAAACACCGCATCGCAGGACGTTTCACTCCCTCCTATTTCTTCAACGCCGACTGAAGGGCAAGCCCCGTCTACGCCTGAAAATCAGCAGCGTGTTGAAGTGCAGGGCGATCTGAATAACGCATTGACACAGCAGCAGGGACAGGTCGATACCGCAGTGAATTCAACGCTGCCAACAGAGCCTGCTACCGTTGCCGCGGTACGTAATGGTAATGCTCCTCGCCAGGCGACGTCTGGTGAGTCAACTGAACGACATAACGCGACCACGCGTCCGGAGCGTAAACAGGCGGTAATCGAGCCGAAACCTCAAACGAAACCGCAGCAAACCGCGAAACAGACGGTTACCGAGCCTAAACCGGTTGCTCAGCCGAAGCGCACTGAAACGACCACTGCGCCAGTGAAAGCACCGACGGCAACAGCCCCGGCTCCGAAAGCGACGGCCACGACTACGGTACCGACCACGACTGCGCCTGCCGCAACAGCACCAGCCGCCACGGCGTCTACACCAGCCGCTACTACGGCTCCAGCAGCGACAGCGGGAGCTAAATCGGCGGGTAATGTAGGCTCACTCAAATCTGCGCCATCCAGCCATTACACATTGCAGCTCAGCAGCTCTTCGAGCTATGACAACCTGAATGGTTGGGCGAAGAAAGAAAATCTGAAGAACTACGTGGTGTATCAGACGACCCGTAATGGGCAGCCATGGTATGTGCTGGTCAGCGGCGTTTATGCATCGAAAGACGATGCCAAACGCGCTGTTACCGAACTGCCTGCTGATGTGCAAGCGAAAAACCCGTGGGCAAAACCGCTGCATCAGGTTCAGGCCGATCTGAAGTAATGGTGGGGCATAGACAAAGCGCAGTATGCTGTCGGAGCGTTCTCCACAGCCGGAGAAAATGTAATCAGCCAGCATGAAAAAGAATCGCGCTTTTCTGAAATGGGCAGGGGGGAAGTACTCCCTGCTCGACGATATCAAAAAGCATTTACCGCAGGGTGAATGCCTCATTGAACCCTTCGTGGGTGCAGGGTCGGTGTTTTTAAACACCGACTTTTCTCGTTATATCCTGGCGGATATCAACAGCGACCTGATAAGCCTGTACAACATTGTTAAGTCGCAAACGGAAGCGTATGTGGTGGCGGCGCGCGAGATGTTCACGCCTGACACCAATGCCGCAGAACGGTATTATCAGTTACGGGACGAATTTAACCAGAGCCAGGACCCCTTCCGGCGAGCGGTGCTGTTTTTATATCTGAATCGCCATGGGTATAACGGGCTATGTCGCTATAACCTTCGTGGTGAATTTAACGTTCCTTTTGGCCGTTATAAAAAACCCTATTTCCCGGAAGCAGAGCTGTACCATTTTGCCGAGAAGGCGCAGAACGCTTTCTTTTTCTGCGAAACCTATGCAGAGAGCATGGCGCGTGCCCATGGGATAAGCGATTCGGTGGTCTATTGCGATCCACCTTATGCACCGCTTTCCACCACGGCGAATTTTACTGCTTACCATACCAACAGTTTTAGTCTGGAGCAGCAGGCGCATCTGGCGCAGTTAGCTGAAGGGCTGGTAAATCATCAGATCCCGGTGCTGATTTCGAATCATGAAACGGCACTCACGCGCGAATGGTATAAGCTGGCGGCAAAAACTACGGTGATTAAAGTTCGCCGCAGCATTAGCAGTAACGGTGGAACACGTAAGAAGGTAAACGAACTGCTGGCGCTGTATCATCCAGAGATCGTTTTGCCTGACCTCAAATAAATTTCAAGGAGATGCGGATGAGCCAGTACTTAATTGCCCCTTCGATACTGTCAGCGGATTTTGCCCGTCTGGGTGAAGATACCGAAAAAGCGCTGGCGGCAGGTGCGGATGTTGTTCATTTCGATGTGATGGACAATCACTATGTACCCAACCTGACTATCGGGCCGATGGTACTGAAATCCTTACGCAACTATGGTATTACCGCGCCCATCGATGTTCATTTAATGGTGAAACCCGTCGATCGCCTTATCCCTGATTTTGCGGCCGCCGGTGCCAGCATTATTACCTTCCACCCGGAAGCGTCTGAGCACGTGGACCGCACGCTACAACTGATCAAAGAGCACGGCTGTAAAGCGGGGCTGGTGTTTAACCCGGCGACCTCGCTGAGCTATCTGGACTACGTGATGGATAAGCTGGACGTGATTCTGCTGATGTCGGTGAATCCGGGCTTTGGCGGGCAATCGTTCATTCCGCATACGCTGGACAAACTGCGTGAAGTGCGTCGTCGTATCGATGCCTCTGGCTTTGATATTCGTCTTGAAGTGGATGGCGGGGTAAAGGTCAATAACATCGCGGAGATCGCAGCGGCGGGCGCGGATATGTTTGTGGCCGGTTCTGCCATTTTCGATAAGCCTGATTACAAGCAGGTTATTGATGAGATGCGCCGCGAGCTGGCGAAGGTGAGCCATGGATAAGCTAACAGCGATTCGCGGTGTCGCTTTCGACCTCGACGGCACGCTGGTGGACAGCGCGCCGGGCCTGACCTCTGCGGTTGATAGCGCTCTGTATGCGCTGGAACTGCCGCAGGCGGGGGAAGCGCGGGTGATCACGTGGATCGGTAACGGCGCAGACGTACTGATGGAACGGGCGCTGACCTGGGCACGTCAGGAGCGCGCCAGCCAGCGTGCTGCCTCGGGCAAGCCCCCGGTCGATCACGATGACATCCCGCAGGACGAGCAGGTACGCATTTTACGCAAGCTATTTGACCGCTATTATGCGCAGTTCGCCGAAGAGGGCAGCTTCCTGTTCCCTGATGTCGCCGATACTCTCGGCGCGCTCCATGCCAGGGGCCTGCCGCTGGCGTTGGTGACCAATAAACCGACGCCGTTTGTCGCGCCGCTGCTGGACGCGCTGGATATCGCGAAATATTTCAGCGTCGTGATCGGCGGTGACGACGTGCAGAATAAAAAACCGCATCCGGAGCCGCTGCTGCTGGTCGCCAGTCGACTGGGCATAGCGCCGCAGGAATTGCTGTTCGTCGGTGATTCACGTAATGATATTCAGGCCGCTGCTGCCGCTGGCTGCCAATCCGTCGGGTTAACCTACGGCTATAACTATGGCGAAGCCATCGCGTTAAGCTCGCCGGACTAATTTTCGAACATTTTAATGAACTTCTGCCCGCATTCGGGCTTTTGCACAGTGAAAATCAGGAATTGAAAAATGACTAAGCCCATCGTCTTTAGTGGCGCACAGCCCTCAGGTGAATTGACCATTGGTAATTATATGGGTGCGCTGCGTCAATGGGTAAACATGCAGGATGATTATCACTGCATTTACTGCATCGTTGACCTCCATGCTATTACCGCGCGTCAGGACCCTGAAAAGCTGCGTAAAGCCACGCTGGATACCCTGGCGCTGTATCTGGCCTGCGGGATCGATCCGGAAAAAAGCACCATTTTCGTTCAGTCGCATGTGACCGAACATGCGCAGCTTGGCTGGGCACTCAACTGCTACACCTACTTTGGCGAACTGAGCCGCATGACTCAGTTCAAAGATAAATCTGCCCGCTACTCGGAAAACATCAACGCCGGTCTGTTTGATTACCCGGTTCTGATGGCGGCCGATATCCTGTTGTACCAGACCCATCAGGTGCCGGTCGGCGAAGATCAGAAGCAGCACCTGGAGCTGAGCCGGGACATCGCCTCTCGCTTTAACGCGCTGTATGGCGAGGTGTTTAAAGTACCGGAGCCGTTTATTCCAAAATCTGGCGCGCGCGTGATGTCGCTGCTCGATCCGACGAAGAAAATGTCCAAGTCAGATGACAACCGCAACAATGTGATTGGTCTGCTGGAAGATCCCAAATCAGTAGTGAAGAAGATCAAACGTGCGGTGACAGATTCCGAAGAGCCGCCGGTCGTGCGCTACGACGTGCAGAACAAGGCGGGCGTTTCCAACCTGCTGGATATCCTCTCCGGCGTGACCGGTCAGAGCATTGCCGAGCTTGAGCAGCATTTTGAAGGCAAAATGTATGGTCATCTGAAAGGCGAAGTTGCAGAAGCCGTCTCAGGGATGCTAACTGAATTGCAGGAGCGTTATCACCGCTTCCGCAATGATGAAGCCTTCCTGCAAAAAATCATGAAAGAGGGTGCGGAAAAAGCCAGCGCCCGTGCTTCAGAGACCCTGAAGAAGGTTTACGAAGCGATTGGGTTCGTGGCGAAACCCTGATCTTCCTCGCCCTCTCCCTTTATCGGGAGAGGGCCGTCTTCCTCCCGGCGTGCTTCTTTCTGTGATCCCCTTCGCTTTTTACCCTTTTCCCGTTTGCCATTTATATTCATTTTTATGAAGATAAAAGTATTCAATAAATTGAAGATTAATCATGAGTCGTAGCTTTATCAAAAAAGAGGGCCTTGCTCAGGCCACCCTGGCACGTTACCTGCTGGGAGAAAAAAAAGGTAACAGACTGAAAACCATCGACGAACTGGCAACTGAATGTCAGTTTTCAGTCGGGCTCACTCAGGCGGCGTTAAAAACGCTGGAGAATGCAGGAGCCGTTACCGTTGACCGGCGCGGACGTAACGGCAGTTATCTCGTCAGTATGGATAACAAAGCCCTGCTGGCGTTTGCGGATATCGGCAATGTCGTGTGTGCAATGCCCCTGCCGTACACCCGCTTGTATGAAGGATTAGCCAGCGGGCTGAAAGCGCAGTTCGACGGCATTCCGTTTTATTACGCGCATATGCGCGGTTCAGACGTGCGGGTGGAATGCCTGCTTAATGGCGTGTATGACCTGGCGGTCGTGTCCCGGCTGGCGGCGCAAAGCTATCTGGATAATGGCGAGGTTTGCATGGCGCTGGAACTGGGCGCGCACACCTATGTCGGCGAGCATACGCTGATCTGCCGGGCAGACTGCGCCGATATTCGCCGGGTGGGCCTCGACCCGCGTTCAGCCGATCAGCGCATCATGACGGAGATCTGTTTTGGCGCTCGTCAGGTTGAACGGCTGGACGTGCCGTACCACGACTGCCTGAGCCATATTGCGCGGGGCGACATTGATGCGGCGATCTGGAATGTGGCTAATGAGGCCGATCTGGCATCGCATGGTTTGGTGGCAAAACCGCTTACCGGCGATGTGCGCTTTGTTCAGGCGTCGGAGGCCGTAGTGCTGACGCGTCGCGATGACATCCCCATCCAGCAACTGTTGCGCACGGTGGTGGATAAAAGCGCGCTCCTGAATCATCAACAGCGTGTGCTTAGCGGCTTACAGGAGCCGAGTTATTAGGAGAGCCGATGGAAGAGCGATTAACCCTGCTGTGTGAGGCGGGCGTAATTGATAAGGATATTTGTGACGGCATGCTGACGGTGGCCGCTCAACTGGAAAGCGTATGGGCAATTCCCGTGCGTAACGAGCAGGGGGAAATGGCGATTACCCACATGGCGAGCGCGTTGATGCGTAGCCGCCATGGTGAAATCATCAGCCCGCTCGATGAGGAGTTGATGGAAGAAATCCGCTCCTCAGAAGCTTATGACCAGTTGTTAATCATACATCAGGCGCTGCTGGACCCGTTCGAAGTGGTTCTGCATCCTCATGAAGAGGGCTATCTGCTGGCGAACCTTTATAGCCTGTGGATGGTGGCTAAAGCGTAGCGGCCCTGCGCGATGTTACGGGTTTAGGTTAAATATTCAAAAAAATGATTATTTAGAAAGATTTCATCAACGGGTCGTCGAGAGGCAAGGATATGTTTATTGAAGCACTCAAGGCACAAAATCCGGCGCTGATACAGGCCGCGCGCGAATTATGGCAGCAGGGAGCCATACTGCCGGATACCTGGGTCATTGATGTCGATCAGGTGATGGAAAATGGTCGCCAGCTCCTTGCGGTGGCGGAACGCTACGGAATAACGCTGTATTTGATGACCAAACAGCTTGGACGCAATCCGTGGCTGGCTAATAAACTCATTGCGCTCGGTTTTCATGGGGCAGTAGCGGTCGATTTTAAAGAAGCTCGTACCCTGCGTAGCGCCGGGATTGCGGTGTCGCACGTCGGTCATCTGGTGCAGATCCCACAAAGCCAGATTGATGAAAACGTTACGGCCTCCCCCGACATCATCACCGTTTTCTCCCTGGAAAAAATCAGCGCGATTTCGGCTGCGGCCAGGCGTAATCATTATGTTCAGCCGATTATGCTTAAGGTGTTCGCCGAACATGACATTCTCTATCCAGGCCAGGAAGCGGGATTTTCCCTGCATGAACTTGACCGCGTGGTTGAGATAATAAAAACGCTGCCGGGTGTGCAACTGGTTGGCCTCACCCATTTTCCCTGTTTGCTCTGGGATGACGAGACTCGGCAAACAGTACCTACGCCTAATCTCCAGACGCTGATTCAGGCGCGGGATCGTCTTGCTGAACAGGGCATCCGCATTGCGCAGATCAACGCGCCGTCAGCCTCAAGCTGTAGCACATTGCCGCTGCTGGCTGAATATAGCGTCACGCATGCCGAACCGGGCCATGCGCTGACCGGTACCATTCCGGCGAACCAGCATGGCGATCAACCGGAGAAGATCGCCATGCTATATCTCACCGAGATTTCCCATTCTTTTCGTGGCAACAGCTACTGCTTCGGCGGCGGTTACTATCGCCGGGGCCACGTACAAAACGCGCTGGTCTATCCGGGCAATGAAAATAGCCGCGTTGCGGCCAGGCTGTTACCCGTCGATGACAGCAGCATTGACTATCACCTCCCGCTGGCAGGTGAATTCCCGGTCGGCAGCCCGGTGGTGATGTGTTATCGCACTCAGATTTTTGTAACCCGCAGCGACGTTGCGCTGGTTTCCGGTATTCATCACGGTAAACCGGTGCTTGAGGCGCTGTATGACAGTCTCGGCAATCCCGTTTCCGGAGGTCTGCATGAGTAAGTTTGTGGTGGTGGTGATAGACAGTTTTGGCGTCGGCGCGATGGACGATGTGCCACAGGTCAGGCCGCAGGATCGCGGCGCTAATACCTGCGGGCATATTTTACAGCATCTGCCGCAACTGCACCTGCCGGTACTGGAAAAGCTCGGACTGATTAACGCGATGGGCTTCCCGGTAGGCGCGATGACGACGTCAGCGAGTGCGGTTTACGGTACGGCGGATCTGCAACATGAAGGCGGAGATACGTTTATGGGGCATCAGGAGATCCTCGGCACGCGTCCGCAACCGCCGGTAACCACGCCGTTTTCCGCCGTTATTGATGATGTTGAACAGGCGCTGGTAAGCCGGGGCTGGCAGGTCGCTCGCGTTGGAAGCACTCTGCAATATCTGTGGGTAAACGAGGCGGTGGCAATTGGCGACAACCTTGAAGCCGACCCCGGTCAGGTCTTTAACATCAGCGCCAACCTGAATGCCATTACCTTTGATGAAGTACGCGCTATCGGTGAGGTGGTCCGCCACTGTGTTCGGGTGGGGCGGGTCATTGCCTTTGGCGGACGACTTAAAAATAGTCAGCAACTTCGCGATGCCGCTGAGGAGAAAGAGGGCGTCTACATCGGCATCAATGCGCCACGTTCGGGCGTTTATCTGCACGATTTCCAGGTGGTTCATATGGGCTATGGCGTGGATGCCAGCGTTCAGGTACCGCAGAAGCTGCACGACGCGGGCATTAAAACCGTGCTGGTGGGGAAAGTCGCCGATATCGCCAGCAATCCTCACGGCGTCAGCTATCAGAATCTGGTGGATACCCAGCGCATCATGGATATCACCCTGAAAGAGGTACAGCAGCAGGGCGACGTATTTATCTGCACCAATATTCAGGAAACCGATCTTGCGGGTCACGCGCAGGACGTGGCGCGGTACGCAGAGCGCCTGCAACTGGTCGACAGCAATCTTGAGCGGTTAATGCAGGCTATGCAGCCAGACGATTGCCTGGTGGTAATGGCCGATCACGGTAACGATCCAACGATTGGTCACAGCAAGCATACCCGTGAAAAGGTGCCGCTTCTCGTCTGGCAGCCGGGCATCACGCCTGCCAGTCTTGGCGCAAGAACCACGCTATCTGATGTTGGGGCCACGGCCTGCGACTTCTTTGCAGCGGCTGCTCCCCAGAACGGCACTTCCTTTCTTCCCCTGCTGAAGCTCCGCTGTGGAGCCACCGGAGACCATCATGGCTGAGTTTTCACACATTGATCCATCAGGGTATACCTTTGCCCACGAGCATCTGCATATCGACCTGTCGGCGTTTAAAAACACTATCGACTGCCGGCTGGATCAATACGATCTTATTTGCGCAGAAATGAAGACCCTGTACGCCCTGGGCGTACGCAATATTATCGAAATGACCAACCGCTATATGGGACGTAATCCGCAGTTTATGCTGGATATTATGCGCGATACCGGCATCAATGTAATGGCCTGTACCGGTTATTATCAGCATGATTTTTACCCGCCACACGTTGCCACTACCTCAACGCAAGCGCTGGCGCAGGAAATGATTGACGACATTGAGACTGGCATTGACGGGACTGAACTGAAAGCCGGGATCATTGCGGAGATCGGCTCCAGCGTGAATACCATCACCCCGGATGAGGCAAAAATGTTTGCCGCCGCCGCGATAGCGCACCGGGAAACCGGACGTCCCATTTCCACCCACACCTCTTTTAGCACGATGGGGCTGGAGCAACTGGCGCTGCTGAAAAATCACGGCGTCGATCTTTCGCGTGTGGTGATCGGCCACTGCGATCTTAAAGACAATCTCGACGCTATCTTTCGCATGATCGATCAGGGCGCTTACGTTCAGTTCGATACCATCGGCAAAAATAACTACTACCCGGACGAAAAGCGCGTCGCCATGCTGAGCGAAATCGCCAGTCGCGGCCTGCTCGACCACGTCATGCTGTCCATGGATATTACCCGCCGTTCCCATCTGAAAGCCAACGGTGGCCCCGGCTTTGATTATTTGCTGACGACGTTTGTGCCGCTATTGCTGGAAGCGGGATTGACCCAGGCCGACGTTGATTTGATGTTACGTGACACTCCCTCTGTCTTCTTTAAATAAGGATTTCCCATGAAAAAGATCGGTGTTGCTGGCTTACAGCGCGAACTTATGAAGAAAACGATCGAAACCGCCGCGCCGGGCTGTTTTGAGGTCTTTATTTACAACGACATGGAGGCGGCGATGAAAGTGAAATCCGGACAGCTGGATTATTACATCGGCGCGTGTAATACCGGCGCAGGGGCGGCGTTATCCATTGCGATCGCGGTTATTGGTTATAACAAAAGCTGCACCATTGCCAAACCGGGCATCAAGGCGAAAGACGAGCAGATCGCCAAAATGGTTGCGGAAGGTAAGGTTGCCTTTGGTCTGTCGGTAGAGCATATCGAACATGCGATTCCGATGCTGGTTGCCCACTTAAAATAGGACGCCACGATGGATTTCTATATTCAGATTCTGATCGTTGCTTGTCTGACCGGAATGACCGCGCTGCTGGCGCATAAATCGGCGGCGGTTTTTCATGACGGTATCCGTCCCATTCTGCCACAGCTGATAGAAGGCAATATGAACCGCCGGGAAGCGGGTAGTATTGCCTTTGGTCTGAGCATTGGCTTTGTCGCCTCAGTAGGGATCTCCTTCACGCTAAAGACCGGTTTGTTGAATAGCTGGCTGTTGTTTTTGCCCACCGACATTCTTGGCGTACTGGCGATTAACGGCTGGCTGGCATTCGGGCTGGGCGCGGTGTGGGGCATTCTGATCCTCACCTGTCTGATCCCGGTGAACCATCTGCTCACCGCACTGCCCGTGGATGTGCTCGGATCGCTGGGCGAGCTGAGTTCTCCGGTGGTGTCGGCTTTTGCCCTGTTTCCGCTGGTGGCGATTTTTTATCAGTTCGGCTGGAAAAACAGCCTGTTTGCGGCGGCGGTGGTCTTGATGACCCGCGTTCTGGTGGTGCGCTTTTTCCCGCACCTGAACCCGGAATCGATTGAGATTTTCATCGGCATGGTAATGCTGCTGGGCATAGCGATTGTGCAGGATCATCGTACCCGCAGCGAGCGTGAACAGGATGATACCGGTGTATCGGTGTTTGAGGAACGAACGTCGCGGATCATTAAAAATCTGCCGTTTATCGCCATTGTCGGCGGGCTGATTGCCGTTGTGGCCAGCATGAAAATTTTTGCCGGTTCAGAGGTCTCCATCTTTACACTTGAGAAAGCCTACACTGCCGGACTGGACCCGGCGGAATCGCAGACCCTGATCCATCAGGCCGCGCTGGCGGAATTTATGCGCGGTCTGGGATTTGTGCCGCTGATCGCCACCACGGCGCTGGCGACGGGTGTTTATGCAGTGGCGGGTTTCACCTTTGTGTATGCCGTGGGCTATTTAATCGCCAATCCTTTTATGGCTTTTATCGTGGGGGCGGTGGTGATTTCTGCCGAAGTTCTGCTGCTGCGGTCGATTGGCAAATGGCTGGGACGCTATCCTTCCGTGCGCAATGCCTCAGACAACATCCGTAACGCGATGAATATGCTGATGGAAATGGCGTTGCTGGTTGGTTCGATTTTTGCCGCCATTAAAATGGCGGGCTATACCGGTTTCACGATTGCGGCGGCGCTCTATTTCCTCAACGAATCACTGGGACGTCCGGTGCAAAAAATGGCTTCGCCGGTGGTGGCGGTGCTGATCACCGGGATCGTATTAAATATTCTGTACTGGTGCGGGCTGTTTATCCCGGTCTGAGGAGGCGAAAATGGAAACGTACCCGCTACAGAGTCTAACGCTCACAGAGGCACAGCATAAACAGTTTGCGCTGGTAGACGCCATCTGTCGCCATTTTCCCGACGCGGAGTTTCTGCGTGGCGGTGATATGGGCTTGACCCCAGGTCTTAACCAGCCGGGAACGACTCAGCGTGTTGAGGCCGTGCTGGCGGCTTTTTTTCGGGCGCAGGCGGCTGTGCTGGTACAGGGCGCGGGCACCGGGGCGATACGCGCCGGGCTTGCGGCGCTGATCCCTGCCGGTGGGCGGTTGCTGGTTCATGATGCACCACTCTATCCGACCACG
Source organism: Superficieibacter electus (assembly GCF_002915575.1). Classification (GTDB taxonomy): domain Bacteria; phylum Pseudomonadota; class Gammaproteobacteria; order Enterobacterales; family Enterobacteriaceae; genus Superficieibacter; species Superficieibacter electus. The sequence goes on along the minus strand of NZ_PQGD01000019.1, from coordinate 28,352 downwards.
GCAACCATCGCGCAGCAGATGGGGCTGGCGTTGGTGCGAGTGGATTTTAACGATTCGCAGGCGTTAGCGCAGGCGGCGCGTCATCATCCGCATGCCGCGCTGGTTCAGCACACCCGGCAGCAACCAGAGGATCGGTATCAGCTGGCTGACGTGGTAAAAAGCCTTACGGCACAGGCCATTCCGGTTCTTACGGATGATAATTATGCGGTCATGAAAGTCGCGGCTATCGGCTGCGAGTATGGTGCCACGCTGTCGACCTTTTCCTGCTTTAAGCTCTTTGGTCCGGAAGGCGTGGGAGCAGTAGTGGGTAACCATGAAGCCATCATGCGTATTCGCGCGACAATGTATTCCGGCGGCAGTCAGATCCAGGGAGGCCAGGCGCTGGAGGTATTACGGGGAATGGTCATGGCACCCGTAATGCATGCCGTTCAGGCTGGCGTCACGGAACGCCTGTGTCTGATGTTGAATCAGGGGGCGATAGCGCAGGTGAAACATGCCGTGATAGCCAACGCGCAATCTAAAGTACTGCTGGTCACTTTTCAGAAACCTATCGCTCGTCAGGTGCTGGAAAACGCGCCGCGTTTTGGCGCTTTACCGTGGCCGGTTGGTGCGGAATCGAAATATGAAATTCCGCCGCTGTTTTATCGACTTTCTGGAACGTTCAGGGAAGCAAATCCGGGAGCGGAGCATGATACGATCCGTATTAATCCGAATCGAAGTGGTGAAGAAACCGTATTACGAATATTACGTGAGAGTTGCCTGACGTTATAAAAAAAACCGGGCAAGCCCGGTTTTTTATGTATGCAATAATGCTGTCGATTACTGATCGGCAGCCGGGCCGCAACCGCCAATAATTTTGGAAATAGAAATAGCCGGATGCAGCAGGTAATCGTAGCTACAGTTATTTTTTTTGTTTTCGATGTGACCAGTACAAGCGGTCAGTGTTGCCAGGATACCAGCTACAACAGCAATTTTAACAACTTTTAACATAACAAAATCCTTCCTGGAGAAGTATCTATATAACGAGAAAATAAATGGAAAAAATCCATTTCGCGCTTGATACCATAACAATAAACACCAGGTAGAAATAGTCCAGATCAGGACTTTGTTGTGGGGGTAAATTGTGATTCGAATTAAACGGGAAATAACAGAAGATTAAATAGCCCAGCGAAAAACGCTCGCCGGGCCGTGGTAGTTAATTAACGGAATGTTTTTTTGATATTCAACATAAAGCCTTTGTCGCTAATATTGTCTTCTTTCCACTGGTAAGCATCCAGGTGCAGCGTGGTGTCGTTGCTGCTGTACTTCACGCCCACCGTCGCCAGACCGTTAACGCCGCCGCCTTTCTGGCCGTCATCCACGCTAAAGGACTGGCCTGCTGCCCCTTGCAGAGACGCGTTACGCTGGCTTTTGCTGTAGCTCAGGTTCGGGCCGCCTTCCAGCATCGCCGTTGCGCTCCAGCCGTTATCCCCTGCGTAATCCAGTTTCAGGCCGACAACGGAATCAACCGCCGTTTCGCTACCCGCGCTCATGCTCAGGTTGAAATCCCCGGCGCTGCGCTCTTTGTAGCCATCTTCCAGCGTATGACGGAATTTCACTCCAGCATACGGCGTCACTTTCAGCGCATCTTCCATCAGCGTAAAGGTTTTTGCCCCTTCGCTGCGGAACTCAAGATACTGTTGACGGGTATCCGAATCGGCGGTTTTGTTGACATCGCCATACGAAACAGAGCGGCTGCTGTCGAGGTTATGCACGTCGTAGCGCAGAGCGTTATTCCAGCTCAGGCCGTTATCGAACGTCATGCTGTGCTTCAGGCCGAAGAACTGGCTGTAGCCGCCGGTCAGGCCGTTATCGCCCGCGTTCTGCGCACCGTCGCCGTCCAGACGGGCGATACCGTATTCCAGCGTCAGGTTCTGGCTGGCGGTTAAATCCAGCTTCTGGCGCAGCGCCAGCATGTCGTACTGGGTGTCGTTGCCCAGTTCTGCACGCGGGTCGCCTTTTGCCACCACGTTAAAGGCCAGACCTTCTTTCACCTGCGGCGCGGCGTCGGCCAGCATGTTGAAGCGGTTGCTCAGCACGCGGGCCTCACGGAACACGGTGGTCGCCTGGCTGCCGCTCACCTGCTTCAGTGCGTTGTTCAGTTCGGCGGAGGTGCCCACGTTGAGGCTGGTGTACAGCTCGTTGTTGGTATAACCGGCATCCAGCGCCTGCGCCACGCTGTCTACGCTGCTGTCGGTCGTGACATCGACGTAGGCGTTTTTGGTCATGGTGACGTCGACGTTGCCGTCGGCGTCGGTGCTGCCCTGGGCGTTCCAGACCACGCTGGTGGAGGTGATATTTTCCGCGCCCTGGATATTGCTGCCGGTAAAGGCGTTATCGACGACGACTGTCGTGTCAGCTGTGCCGGCGGTAAAGCCGGTGCCGACCGCCACGTTGTCGCCAATCACCAGATTGTTGGCGTTCAGGGTGCCGGAGCTGCCGTCGGCGTTGGTGCCGACAATGTAGTTGGAAAGCTGCTGCGGCGCGTTTGGATCGGCCGGGGCGTCAGGAACGTTGCCTTCGGAAGGCGCCGTACCGGCAGCCGGGATGGCAATATCCGCCGTACCGTTATGATCGTTTTGCGTACCGGTAGTGCCCGGCGCGTAGATGCCGCAGCCGGTATCACATAGCAGGTTGATCTCGCCGTTGTTGATGATGGCTTTGGTTTTGCCGCCAAAAGCGTAAGAGTTATCGGCATAGACGTTGATCACTCCATCCGCAGTGTTGTTGATGGTGGTCGCATTACCATTACCTTTGATGCCGATAAGCCCGGTGCCGTTGGTACCCTCCGCTTTGCCCTGTTCGGTACCGACGTTGATGGTGCCAGCGTTAACGAGATTTACCATATAGCTGGTTGTACTGCCGTTGATGGCGATAGCGTTGTCGCCCTGGATATTGATGGTGCCTTCATTGCCGAAGTTGTAGCCGCGCCCGAGGTTAATCAGCGGCGCATCCGGGTTGATGCCGTTGATAACGCCAGTTTCGGTGTTCCAGATCCATTTAGGGCTTTCGCTGCCGTTGGCGGTAGTGATGGCGCTGTAGCCGTTGGTGGCGGTGATGGTGCCGCTGTTAACCTGAGTCAGTGATTCGTTGGCGCGGGTCATATTGATGATGGTGTTTTCACCACCCTTTACCGCGTTGCCGCTGTTGGTAAGCGTCGCACCTTCCTGGTTATAGAAGTAGAAGCTGCCGGAGACCAGCGATTTTCCGTCTTCCGCCACGGTCATATTGCCGGTGTTAACGATCTCCTGTTTGTAGCTGTTCGTTGCGATAGAGCCGGTAAAATCGCCTTCGTTAAAGAAGGTGCTGTCGCCATTAATGTAGAGCCGATCGGTGGTGATGCTGCCGCCCGCACGGTTGTAAAGACTGTAACTGGTGTTGATAGTATCGGCATTCAGCGTCCCCTTGTTCTCCAGACCACCGCTGCCAATCGCCAGTTCGCCGTTGACCGTCAGGCTGGCGTCCGTTTCGTTGTACAGCCAGTCGTTGGCGTACAGATCGCCGTTAAGCGTTTCGTTACCGTAGTTCGCCAGCGCCTCCGTGGTGAGGAATCCGGGGGCGGAGGTTTGGGTGTCGCTGTCGCCGCTGCCAGGGAGAGATGGTATCCAGATTTTATCGGTGGCTGTGGCGCCCATATGCGGATCGTTGGCATCCATATTTGCGCCGTTAAGGTTGATAGAACCATTGTTGATGATATAGCCGGTACCATCGTTGTAGAACGCCTGGCCGTAGTCGGCGTCAATATTGATGACGCCTGTCGTATCGTTGACGACCGTACCGCCCCAGAACGCCGCCATACCGACCAGTTGGTTAGTTACACCGGTAACGCCTTTATCCGCGTTCAGGGTGATAGTGCCCTGGTTAATAGCCGTACCGCCGTACATGGCGGTCATGCCATAGCCAGCGTTATGCACGGTGATGTCGCCCGTATTAATGACGGTGGCGTCGCCGCTGCTGCTGCTATCATCGGAGCCTGCAATCATCCCTGCGCTGGGAAGTTCATGGTGGCTGGTTGACCAGTAACTTTCACCGATGATGTTACCGTTTTCATCCAGTTTCTGCTTAAAGCCGTCAACATAAATATCGCCTGCGTTGACCGCGGTGCCTTTGCTGGCGCCCATACCGTAAAGCCCAGCGCCATACACCGATATCGATGCGTCTTTATCATTCTTTACCGCACCGTAGTCATAGGCCAGCATGCCGTAGGCGGTATTGTTATACCAGGCCTGGGGATAGGTGACGATCCCTCCGATGTACGAGGGGGCTGTACCACTTACCAGCGTAATGTCGCCGCCCGCGTTATTTTCCGCCGTCGATCCTTTTCCGCTAGCGACCATAGCTGACGTTCGTCCAAAATTGTCGTTATTGGTCACCGAGGTAATACTGCCGCTATTGCTGCTCTGTGCGCCATTGCTGGCGCGCATAAACGTCATCATGCCCTCAGAATTGATCGTGCCCTGATTATCAATGGAAGAGCCTTCTCCTTTGGCCATCAGCAGTGCGGCATCTGTATAGATATAATTAACGATGATGTTATAACGAACGTCAATGACGGAGCTGTCGCTCAATACCATTGAGCCGCCGTTTTTCACATTAACCATCACGGTATTCCCACCTAATACATCGGTGAGATCCACCTGAGAATGACCGTTTAGGGTAACGTCGCTGTTGCCATCAATATTGATACCGACGATGGGGGAGGCAGAGTAGTCCTGGGCGGTATTGCGGGTAATATTAAAACCGCCCGCTAAATTGACACTGTTGCCGTCGCCTTCAACGTTCAGACCGATGGTATCTAAGTACTGATCGTCGACGCTGCTGAGATCGTTCATATTAATCGCCAGCTCGCCGTTCAACGCCACCTGATTATTATTGCCGTTGATAGTGATGCCAGACAGCGTATCGCTGGAATCTATCATGCTATTGCTGGCATAGTCGGCGTTGAGGGTGAGGTTGCCGTCAATGGCCGTTGTGGTGTTGTTTCCTGTAATCTCGACGCCCGTGCCGCCATGATAGACGCCATTGCTGTCCTGTACTGAATCGACATTGATATTGCCATCAAGCGTGACCTGCGCCCCATCGCCGCTGACCAGCGTGCCGGTGCCGTTCAGGCTGATGTCGATATCGCCTTTGTTTTTAAAGGTGTTATCTTTGCCTGCGACAATAAAGCCGGTAGAGCCATCATCGCGTATCGTGACATTGCCAGTGTTTGTCGTGGTGCTATTTGTGCCGTAGGTAATAATGCCGGTTGCGCTATTGGTGACCAGCATATCGCCGGTTTGCGTCAGGCTGGAATCATTGCCGTCGATAATGGCGGCGATACTGCCTGTACCATCGACGAAGATATCCCCCGTGTTGGCGATACGAGTATTGTTACCGTCAATGTATGTACCTATTGCGCCATTTTGAATGGTCTGTGCGCCCTGGCTGAGGATAAGCGCGTAATCCCCGTCGACATACAAGGCCGTTGAGCCTGTGCCGTCGACCGTAATATCACCTTCATTATCGATGGCCGCGTGATCGCCAGTGATTTTTGCGCCAATGCCGCCGTCGGCAACGTCCAGTTTCCCTTCATTGGTCAGACGCGTGTAATCACCCGCGACAGTGGTGCCGGTGGAACCCTGGCCCGTAATGGTGGAATTGCCGGTGATCTTCACTTTTGCATCGTTACCGTCAATACGCATGGCTGTACCGCTGCTGTCGACGGTGATGTCACCGGTGATCATTGCCTTCGCATCGTCGCCGTTGATATCGATACCGGTTGCGCCATCGGAGATATTTTGGGTCCCCTCACTAATAATGGTGGTGTAATTGCCCTCAACGTCCAGTGCGACGGAACCCTCACCGCTGACGGTGGAATTCCCTTCGTTAGTGATGTTGGTGTTATCGCCGTTGATGATCCCGCCAATGGCACCGTTGGTAACAACCATCTCACCTTTATTGTCGATCTGCGCGCCATTGCCATTGATGACGGAACCTCGGGAATCCTTACCGTTGATCTCCGATTTGCCGGTGATATCCACTTTCGCGTTGTTACCGTCAATAATCATGGCGGTGCCGCCGCTGTCGACGCTGATATCTCCTGTCATTGCCACGCTGGTGTTATCGCCGACAATATGTGTGCCGGTGGCGTGATCGGTGATAATTTGCGTGCCTTCACTAGTAAGGGTGGTGCCATCGCCTTCGACGTACAGCGCGGTGGAGTTTTCGCCGCTGATGGTGGTATTGCCCAGGTTTTCAATAATGGCGTCATTACCAGTGATTTTCCCGCCGGTAGCGCCATCGGTGATGGTCATCTCGCCGTCATTAATCACATGCGCGCTGTTACCGTAAATAATGGAGCCGGTAGAGCCTTCCCCGCTGAGATCTGAAATGCCGGCGTTGTCGAGGGTGATATTATCGCCATCGACCACCAGACCTGTTCCGCCGCCGCGAACGGTAATCCCGCCTGAAATTTTGGTTTGTGAGCCATTGCCGGAAATCAGCGCGCCGGTGGCACCGTCCACGGTGGACTGACCCGCAATGGTGTTGGCGGTGTTGTCGCCGGTAATGACCAGCCCAACGGCACCGTCGGTGACGGTTGAGCCGCCATTGAGGGTATTTTTCGTGCTATCGCCGCTGATGATGACGCCAGTTTTACCCTGGCCGCTAACAGTCATTCCGCGATCGGTGGTGGTTTCAGCCTGATCGCGAATGACCGTCGTCTCTTCATCCGCGAGGATCAGATAGCCCCGGCTGTCGTATTTCCAGTACAGGCCGTTCGGCTGGGTGCCTTCAATCACGGCGGCGTTGTCATCGGTGACGTTCCAGCCGCTGACGTTCAGCGTTTTAGTACCGTCCGCAGTGGTCAACAGCCATTGTTCGCCCTCTTTGGAATAGGTCAGGACTGCGCCGCCGATGTGTTTGCCGTTATCTAATTTAATATCGCTGAATGTTAAGCTATTTTGTGTTTCATCCAGCGTTACGCCGTTGATAAAGGTTTTGATTGCGGTGCCGCCGCCGTCCGGATCGGGCGGGGTCACGTCGTCGTCGCCACCGTCGTCGGGCGGAACTACATCGTCATCGCCACCGTCGTCGGGCGGAACCACGTCATCGTCGCCGCCGTCGTCGGGCGGAACTACATCGTCATCACCACCGTCGTCCGGTGGAACTACATCACCTCCGCCACCGCTGGGCGGCACCACATTATCATCGCTACCATCGTCAGGAGGGGGAACATTTCCACCGTCATCTGGCGGGAGCGGTGACGGATCAGGATGTTGAGAGCTATCACTGTCACTGTGGTTTATCCCTGCCGCTACCCCGGCTATTATCGCGGCGGTGCCACCGGCGATCCACATCCAACGGTTATCGTTTTCCTCTTCCTCGATCAGGCAGGTTGGGGAGAGTTTGTCTCGTTCTGCTTTGGAAAGGGCGGAAATATTCGCAGGGCAATGCTTATCATCATCATTGCTCTCAGCAGCGACGGCCGGGTAATAATAGGTTTGCAGGGCTATCGCAACAGCGGCAGTGATAACTTTCTTTTTCATGGAGAGCGTCCTTACTGAATATCAGTCCTTATGAAAATCACAACAGAGGCGAAAACAACGACAAGGAGTGGTGAGGAGTAAAATTTAAAAAGACAAGTGATTTATCGCTTAATTGTCGCAGTTCGTCAAATGGCTGGCGGGTCAATAATATTGCGCATCTTTATGTTTATTATTTATGGGGGAATATAGAACAATGACTTACGGATATTTTTTGGTATTTATTATTAATATGGTGAATGTATTTAGGGTGAGTTAATTATATTTTAAGAATTTATAAAGTTTTTGGGTGTATTCATTTACTACATGAATAATATTTTTGACGGCAAACCGGCACTGCAGTCGGCACATAAAGGAGGGACTTACCCACAGCCAGTTGATGGCAAGGCTTAGCTAATACGGCAACCCCGATAAAAAACACAGGTGCGATCTTTTGTGAGTAATAAAAATGAACTTGTTCATAAAGTCTGCGCTTATTTTTATACCGCGGCTCCGCTGATTTTATAAATAGAATGGTCAGGAAGATAATGTCAGGAGCATGTTTTATTTTTGTTCTTAATATTCCGTTCGGATGGCAAGAGGGGAGGGTGTCAACAGCACGATGGCGGCTTTTAGTATTTTTTTTCATGAGGTTATCTCTTGATTAATAAACGCCTGAACTTAACGTTGGCTGTGCCGGACCAAGTGGCTTTTATTTAACGCTATCCGGCGGGAAATAGATAATTGATTAACTTAAAAAGGTGTTAAATATTAATAATTATAAGAGTCATATGTTTGTATTGTGCATGGGCGCGAAAAGTATTCGCGCCCGAAGAAGGGCTTAATGATTTGAAAACCAGTTTAATTTCTGGCGTAGCGCCACTACCTGGCCCACGATAATTAACGCCGGGCTTTGCATCTGCAGGGCCATCAGCCCGAGCTGCGCCAGCGTACCATCAACCACGCGCTGCTCAATTGCCGTCCCGTTTTCCACGATGGCTACCGGCATTTCGGCAGACATACCGTGTTCAATCAGCTTTTCCTGAATCGCCGCCGCCTGATTGAGCCCCATATAGAACACCAGTGTCTGTTTTTCTGCCGCCAGATTTACCCAGTCCAGCTCGCCGCCGGTTTTCAGATGGCCGGTGACCAGACGCACGCTTTGCGCGTAGTCGCGGTGGGTAAGTGGAATGCCCGAGTAGGCTGAACAGCCTGAAGCCGCAGTAATGCCCGGCACAACAGAAAACGGAATACCAGCATGGCACAGGGTTTCCAGCTCTTCACCGCCGCGCCCGAAGATAAACGGGTCACCGCCTTTCAGGCGCACGACGCGCTTCCCTTTTTGCGCTTCCCGCAGCAGGATCTGGTTAATCTCATCCTGTGGCACACAGTGAAAACCCGCCCGTTTGCCGACAAAGACACGATCGGCGTCGCGACGCACCAGGTTCATAATGTCGTCAGAGACCAGCCGATCGTAAACCACCACATCAGCCTGCTGGATTTGCTGCAACCCTTTGAGCGTTAAAAGCCCGGCGTCGCCCGGTCCGGCACCGACCAGCACCACTTCGCCACGGTGGTCCAGCGGTTCGGCAAGCAACTGCTCGGTTGTTTGCGTGACTGCTTTCGGATCGTTATTCGCCAGCGACTGCGCCAGGCGGTCGTTAACAAACAGTTTTTCCCAGAAGCGGCGACGTTCGCCAACGGTCGCAAACTGCTTTTTCACACGCGAACGCAGCTGGCCGGCATAGTGTGCAACCTGGCCCAGATGCAGCGGCAAGAGCGATTCCAGCTTCTCACGCAGCAAACGCGCCAGCACCGGAGACGTACCACCGGATGAGACGGCTACCATCAGCGGTGAGCGGTCGATTATGGAAGGCATGATGAAACTGGCCTGCTTAGGCGCATCCACAACGTTACAGAAAATGCGCCGAGCTTCGGCGGCCTCGCTGACATGCTGGTTAACGTCTTCATCATCCGTGGCGGCAATGACCAGCCAGCACTCATCCAGCAGCGATTCGCTAAAGGCCCCCCTGGCCAGCGTTACCATCCCCGCCTCTTCCCAGACCGCAAACTGCGGTACAAAAGCGAGCGCGTTTACGGTAAGTCGTGCACCCGCCTCCAGCAGCAGCCGCGCTTTACGTTCAGCAACGTCACCGCCGCCGACGAGCAGACAGGCGCGATCGCGTAACTGACAAAAAATGGGCAAATGGTCCACGGCGTTTCCTTAATTTACTGGCTGACGGTTGTTTGTGTAGCCGGGGTGGCAGGTTCGGGGCGTTCGGCGCGCGGCGTAGCATACCAGTAACCCAGGCCCATAAATACTGCGCCGGAAAAAGTATTGCCCAGCGTGACCCACAGCAAGTTATGGCCAATACCGGAGAGCGTATAGGCGTCGCTATGGTGCCCAAACCAGGAGAGCGCAAACAGGGTCATATTGGCGACGGAGTGTTCGTAACCGGAGGCGATAAAGGCCAGCAGGCACCACCAGATTGCAAGGAATTTTGCTGCACCTTCCGTACGAATCGCCATCCAGATAGCGAGGCACACCAGCCAGTTACATAGCGCGCCTTTAAAAAACAGCACGGTAGCGGGTGCTGCGGTTTTTGCCAGCGCGACGGTATGCACCAGGCTGGTATCAACCGGCAGCAGGCTACCGCCGCCCCAGTGGTACAGCAGCGCAACCAGAACGGAGCCAATTAAATTGCCAAGCCAGGTCTGCGGCAGGATCGCCCACATCTGGCCGTGGCTGATAGTGCCTGCTTTCACGCCCAGCGTCAGGAACATGGTGTGACCGGTAAAAAGCTCGGACCCGGCGATAATCACCAGGGTTAAGGCGATACCGAACGTTGCACCCATCACCAGCGGGCGCACGGCGGGATCGAGCAGATTGCCGAGGGTAAAGATGAGGATGATCCCCAGTCCCACATAAGCGCCCGCCATGGCGGAGCTTATCCAGAAACCAAGAGGACTATTGCTGTTGAGGCGTGCGATGCGCGCAGCGTTGGCCGCACACTTGTTAATCGTGTCGGTAAACATGTTGATTATCCTGAAGGTAATGAAAAATAAAAAAGCGAAAAGCGAAAACAACCCTCACCCTAGCCCTCTCCCTGAGGGAGAGGGGACTGCCCGGCGTTGTCCTTGTGTCCTGCATTCCTCGCGTGACTGCCCGGCGTTGTCCTTGTGTCCTGCATTCCTCGCGGGACTGCCCGGTGTTGTCCTTGTGTCCTGCATTCCTCGCGTGACTGCCCGGCGTTGTCCTTGTGGCCTGCATTGCTCGCGGGACTGCCCGGCGTTGTCCTTATGGCCTGCATTTCTCGCGGTCAGCGTTTGTCCGCGGGCGGTTTTTCTCCCTCTCCCTGAGGGAGAGGGCCGGGGTGAGGGGGGGGAGCCTTACAGCCGAATCTGAACCGCCCCGTCTTTAACGCGCGTATCGTAGTGTTTCACCGAATGGCTTTCATCTTCCATGCACAGCCCATCGCGCAGGCGGAAGCGCTGTTTTTTTAGCGGGCTTGCCACCCATAGCTCCTCCTGATGTTCGGCGATCAGCCCGCGAGACAGCACGCGGGCGTTAAAAAACGGGTCGATATTGCTGATAGCAAATACCTGCTCATCAGCGCGAGGGCGAAAAATCGCGACCTGCTCCGTTCCTGCTAATGCGCAGACGCCGGTTGCCGGGATGATATCGTCAAGTTTGCAGATAGTGTGCCACTGGCTCATGCGGTTTCCTCCACCAGAGTGACGGGGATACGTTCATACGGCGTTGCCGGACGATGTTGCGCGCGTTCCGGGACCACCTGAACGTTCGGATCGCGCTGGTCGCTGTTGATAAAGTGTCTGAAGCGAACCTGCGCCGCCGGGGTATTTACGGTCTCGGTCCATTCGCAAATCACTGCCTCACGCAGGCGTGCCATTTCCGCTTCAAGCTGCGTGTTAATGCCCAGTTTGTCGTCGATAATGACGCTGCGCACGTAGTCAATGCCGCCTTCCAGGCTATCCAGCCACGATGCAGTACGGGTCAGCTTATCCGCGGTGCGGATATAGAACATCATGAAACGATCGAGGTAATGCAGCAGCGTTTCGCGATCCAGATCGGCTGCCAGCAGGTCCGCATGACGGGGTTTCATTCCACCGTTGCCGCAGACGTACAGGTTCCAGCCTTTCTCAGTGGCGATGATGCCCACGTCTTTGCCCTGCGCTTCCGCGCATTCACGCGTACAGCCGGAGACGCCGAACTTCATTTTGTGCGGGGTACGGATGCCTTTATAACGGTTTTCCAGCTCGACGCCGAAGCCGACGCTGTCGCCGACGCCGTAGCGGCACCAGGTGCTGCCGACGCAGGTTTTCGCCATTCGCAGCGCTTTCGCATACGCGTGGCCGGTTTCAAAACCTGCTTCGATCAGTTGACGCCAGATTTCCGGCAGATCGTCTTTCTGCGCACCAAACAGGCCGATACGCTGCGAGCCGGTGATTTTGGTGTAGAGGTTAAATTCACGGGCAATGCGGCCCACTTCCATCAGCCCTTCCGGGGTGATTTCACCGCCGGCAGAGCGCGGGATCACCGAGTAAGTCCCGTCTTTCTGGATGTTGGCGAGGAAGTTATCGTTCGTATCCTGCAACGAGGTGTGCTCCGGTTGCAGGATATAGTCGTTCCAGCATGAGGCCAGCAATGAACCGACGGTGGGTTTACACACTTCACAGCCGTAGCCTTTACCGTATTTGTTCAGCAACTCATCGAAGGACTTAATGCCTTCCACGCGGATCAGGTGGTACAGCTCCTGACGGGAGAAGGCAAAGTGTTCGCACAGGTTGTGGTTCACTTCGATGCCCTGTTTCGCCAGCTCTGCATTTAGCACCTGGGTGACCAGCGGGATACAGCCGCCGCAGCCGGTCCCGGCTTTGGTTTCCGCTTTCAGCGCGGCAACGGTATGACAGCCTTTATTAATGGCTGAAATCAGCATGCCTTTGGTGACGTCAAAGCAGGAGCAGATTTGCGCGCTATCCGGCAGTTTATCCACGCCGATGGACGGTTTGCCGCCCGCCGCGTGAGCGGGAAGGATCAACGCATCCGGGTTTTCCGGCAGTTCAATGGCGTTCAGCACCAGTTGCAGCAGGTTGCCGAAATCGCTGGTATCGCCGACCAGCACCGCGCCGAGCAGTGTTTTGTTATCCGGGCTGACGATCAGACGTTTGTAGACTTCTTTGCTTTCGTCGAGATAAACGTAGCTGCGCGCGCCCGGCGTGCGGCCATGCGCATCGCCGATGCCGCCCACATCCACGCCCAGTAGTTTCAGTTTGGCGCTCAGATCGGCCCCGGCAAACACGTTTGGCGTGCCGAGAATATGGTCAACCGCCACCTGCGCCATTTTGTAGCCCGGCGCTACCAGCCCATAAACGCGATTGGTCCAGCTGGCGCATTCACCAATGGCGTAGATATCCGGGTCAGAAGTCTGGCAGGTATCGTTAATGATAATGCCGCCGCGCTGTGCGACGGCCAGACCACACTGGGTCGCCAGTTTGTCACGTGGACGAATACCGGTTGAGAAGACGATAAAGTCCACTTCCAGATCGCTGCCGTCGGCAAAGCGCATGGTTTTACGCGCTTCAGTGCCTTCCTGCACGATCTCTTTGGTGTTTTTGCCGGTGTGCACCCGCACACCCATGCTCTCAATCTTACGGCGAAGCTGTTCACCACCCATCTGATCCAGCTGTTCCGCCATCAGCATTGGGGCGAATTCAATCACGTGGGTTTCGACGCCAAGATTTTTCAGCGCCCCGGCGGCTTCCAGGCCCAGCAGGCCACCGCCCACCACCGCGCCGCGTTGACTGCGACGGGCGCAGGCTTCAATGGCATTCAGGTCTTCAATAGTGCGATAAACAAAACAATCCTGCGTCTCTGAGCCTTTAATCGGCGGGACCCACGGATAAGAACCGGTCGCCATGATCAGCTTGTCGTAAAAAACGGTACGCCCGGCGCTGGAATGGATGACTTTCTCCTGGCGGTTGATGGTAATGGCGCGCTCGCCAGTCAGCACCTTAATGCCATGTTTTTCATAAAAGCCTTCGCGCACCAGCGAAAGCTCCTCAGCGGTATGATGTGAAAAATAAGAGGACAGGTGGACGCGATCGTAGGCGACACGGGGTTCTTCACAGAATACGGTAATGTCGAACTGATCCGCCGGGGCTTTATCAAGAAGATCCTCAATAAAGCGATGGCCGACCATGCCGTTACCGATAATTGCGAGTCTGACTTTGCTCATTTTTGCCTCGATTTCTATTCTAATACCTCTACCTTAACGATTCAGCAACCGCACTTATTGATGTAAATCAAATACGCCTTTCACTACTCCTTAATGGGTAGATGACTGATTTGTCAGTATTTTTATAAGTGCCGGAAAACGCTGGCTTTTCAGGATTGATTAATTTGCAGGCAAATTGTGAGCTTTTTAAGCAATGACGATTACTCCCGCAGTTAACAGGAAGTACACATTTAGAGGGAGAAAAATGAAACCCCTTTTCAGGACGAAAAGGGGCGAAAGCGATTAGTGCGACGTTGCGACAGCGTGCTGACGATGACGGGTGACAAAACCCAGCGCCAGACACATAGCGAAGACGACAGCATACAGGCCATTAGCCGTTAACAGCGCCGCCTGTGGGCCGCTATGCGCCACGATAGGACCCGTTACGATAAAGGTCAGCATGGTGCCGATGGTTCCGCAGGTCAGAATAAAGTTCACCAGCTTCGGCGACGGTAACTTCGTTTGCTGCGATCCGAGCGTAATGATGGTGGTATAGATGGCGCTGGAGAAGAAACCGAGCGACAGAATAAACCACGGCATATGTTCGGGCTGCGCTTTAATGAAGAAGTACATCAGTACCGTCGCTACACCGGCAAGGACCACCAGAATACGTTGCAGATCAAAGAAGCGCAGGACAAAACTGAATACCCACATGCCTACCATGTATGACATCCAGAAATCACTGACCAGCTTACTACCATCGTTCAGGTTCATGCCAAGGCCTTTGGCGTATTCCGGCACCCAGGAGATAAAACCCAGTTGACCGAGGATATAGCACAGCGCGGCGATGGAGAGAAACAGCACGCCGATACCCCATTTTTCACGGGCTACCGGCTGGCTGTCTTTCGGCGCATGTTTGCCCAGTGCCGGGAATTCGCAGCCGAACGTCAGAATGAAGATGGCGACGTAAACCAGTCCGATACAGGCATAAACCCAGTACCATTCAATGCTGCGCGCCAGCAGATATGCGGCAACCATCGGGAAAATCATCCCCGCCATGCTGAAGAAAGAGTCGGTAAACAGCAGGCGTGAACCGCGCTGACGACCCTCATACATTTGCGTCACCAGAAACGTACCAATCGACATGGTGATCCCGCTCACCAGCCCCAGTACAAACATAGCGGCGGAGAAAAGGGCGAGGCTGTGGCTGAGCATCAACCCGGCAACAGCCAGCACCATCAGCACGAAGCCAAAGCGTAACTGTGTTTTCAGCGGTACGATTTCCATCAGCCAGGCATTGAGAAAAATGGAAATGAGGATACCTGCATTAAGAAAAGTGAAGGTGTTGCTCATGCTGGACACGGGCAAATTAAAATAGTTTGCGATATCTCCCATCACCACTCCGGTGACGATCACCAGCGCACCGGTAAGGGCGTAGGAGAGGAAGCTGATCCATGTGAGCTTAATTCGATTGCTGTTAGTCATGACTGGCCTGTGAATAGATATGTAAAGCGCATTGACTTTGCGCTGGGCGGATAGATTTTATGCAATCGAGTGATGTATTTAAATCTTTATTACAAAAAGTTTGCATCATTACATTCGTTATCGTGATGTTAATCACATTATATTATGCGGTAAACCGTGGTCCGGTCGGTTACAACTGTTTCAGCATCGTAAAATTAAGTAAAAGGCTGGCCTGGGGGGGAAAGCCTCTTTAGAATCAAGCCACTTGCTTTCGTTGCTGCCCCCGTTAAGGAAATCACATGCTCAAAACCACTCTGGCTGCGGTTGTTACCGTTTTCACACTCTCAGCACTCTCCCCGGCAGCGCTGGCCGCCAAAGGCGACCCGCACGTCCTGTTGACCACTTCAGCGGGTAACATTGAGCTGGAGCTGGACAGCCAGAAAGCGCCGGTGTCAGTTAAAAACTTTCTTGATTACGTTAATAGCGGCTTCTATAACAACACGACCTTTCACCGCGTGATCCCCGGTTTTATGGTGCAGGGTGGCGGCTTTAACGAGCAGATGCAGCAAAAGCAGCCGAACCCACCGATTAAAAACGAAGCCGATAACGGGCTACGTAATACGCGTGGTACTGTGGCAATGGCGCGCACTGCCGATAAAGACAGCGCGACCAGCCAGTTCTTCATCAACGTTGCCGATAACGCCTTCCTCGATCACGGCCAGCGCGACTTTGGCTACGCGGTCTTCGCAAAAGTAGTAAAAGGGATGGACGTTGCCGATAAAATTTCTCAGGCTCCCTCGCACGATGTTGGCCCTTATCAAAATGTGCCCACAAAACCGATTGTGATCCTCTCAGCGAAAGTCATGCCGTAACGGTTTCCGACGCGGATCGCCCGATCCGCGTCATCTTGCTTCCCTGCGTAACCTGAAAATGATGCTTATACTTGAGGCACATAAGGGCACAATCAGGGAGGTCAGTATGAAAAAGCTCACCGACAAGCAAAAAACCCGTCTCTGGGAACATCTGCGTAATGAAAACTTCCAGGCCAGCCGCCGACTGGAAGGGGTTGATATTCCTTTGCAGTCGCTGACGGCGGAAGATGCGCTGGCGCGTCTTGAAGAACTCAGGAGGCACTATGAGCGATAAATACGGCGACGGGCGCGACCCTTATCTCTATCCCGGTATCAACGTACTGCGTAACCGGCTGGGCATTCGTCAGGATAAACGGCTGGAGCAGGCGGCATATGAACTGACCGCGCTCCGGGCAGCCACCATTGAACTGGGGCCGCAGGTGCGTGGGCTACCGCATCTTTGCGCGATTCATCGCCAGCTTTATCAGGATGTATTCGACTGGGCCGGTCAGCTACGCGAAATTGACATCTACAAAGATGATACCCGCTTCTGCAATTTTCAGTATATCGAAAACGAAGGCAACGCCCTGATGCAGGCGCTGGAAGAGGAAGAATATCTGGCGGGGCTGGAGAAAAGCGAATTCATCGCCCGGCTGGCGCACTATTACTGCGAGATTAACGTCCTGCATCCTTTCCGCCTCGGTAACGGCCTGGCGCAGCGTATTTTCTTCGAGCAGCTGGCAATTCATGCGGGCTACGTGCTTGACTGGCGCGGTATTGATGTCGAGGCCTGGCGGCAGGCTAATCAGAGCGGGGCAATGGGCGATCTTGCGCCGCTGGAAGCAATCTTTACTGACGTGGTAAGCGAAGCAGCCGAAGTGGCGTGATGGCTGCTTTCATTTCATACGGCCCGGCGATATGTTGGGCCGTACAGGATAGTAAGCTTCATGCCTCGCCGCCCGGCGTGGTGTTTTGCCAGCAATTTGTTACCCTGTCGGCCTTCTTTCACTCGCGTGTCGAACTATGCTGCTCCTCATTGATAACTACGATTCTTTTACCTGGAACCTGTTTCAGTACTTTAGCGAACTGGGAGCCGAGGTGCTGGTGCGCCGCAATGATGAGCTGACGCTGGCACAGGTTGCCGCGCTTAATCCGCGTAAAATAGTGATTTCTCCCGGTCCTTGTACGCCGGATGAAGCCGGTATCTCGCTGGAAATCATTCATCGTTACGCCGGACAAGTGCCTGTGCTGGGCGTTTGCCTGGGTCATCAGGCTATTGCCCAGGCGCTGGGGGCCACCATTGTGCGGGCAGCGAAGGTGATGCACGGCAAAACGTCCCCGGTTACGCACAACGGCAATGGCGTATTCCGCGGGCTGAATAACCCGCTGACTGTCACGCGCTACCATTCGCTGGTTATCGACCCGCCGACGCTGCCGGAATGTTTTGAGGTAACGGCGTGGAGCGATAGCGGAGAGATTATGGGCATCCGCCACCGGCAGTGGGATCTGGAGGGCGTACAGTTTCATCCGGAAAGCATTCTGAGTGAGCAAGGGCATCAGCTACTGGCGAATTTTCTGCATCGCTGATTTATAGTTGCCATTGAGTGATTTTTTATGCATATTTTGTGATTATAATATCACATTCATTTCTGCATGAAGAAGGGTGGGCATGACATGGCAACTGAACAACCAGCAATAACGCGCGCAACGTTTGATGAAGTGATCCTGCCGATTTATGCACCGGCTGAGTTTATTCCGGTCAAAGGACTGGGCAGCAGGGTGTGGGATCAGCAGGGCAAAGAATACGTTGATTTTGCGGGCGGAATTGCGGTGACTGCGTTGGGGCATTGCCATCCGGCGCTGGTTGAGGCGCTGAAAACCCAGGGTGAGACGTTGTGGCATACCAGCAACGTGTTTACCAACGAGCCAGCGCTGCGTCTGGGACGCAAGATTGTCGATGCCACTTTTGCCGAGCGGGTCGTCTTTATGAACTCCGGCACGGAAGCCAATGAAACCGCGTTTAAACTGGCGCGGCATTATGCCTGCGTGCGCCACAGCCCGTTCAAAACCAAAATTATCGCTTTTCATAACGCTTTTCACGGCCGCTCGCTGTTCACCGTTTCCGTCGGCGGACAGCCAAAATACTCCGACGGCTTTGGGCCAAAACCGGCAGACATTATTCACGTACCGTTTAACGATCTCCACGCGGTCAAGGCGGTAATGGACGATCATACCTGCGCGGTGGTGGTAGAACCGATTCAGGGCGAAGGCGGGGTGATGGCAGCGACGCCGGAATTTTTGCAGGGATTGCGCGACCTGTGCGATCGCCATCAGGCGCTGCTGGTGTTTGATGAAGTACAGTGCGGTATGGGACGTACCGGCGATCTCTTCGCCTATATGCATTATGGCGTGACGCCGGATATCCTCACCAGCGCCAAAGCGCTCGGCGGTGGTTTCCCGATCAGCGCCATGCTTACCACCCATGAGATTGCCAGTGCATTTCATGCCGGTTCGCACGGTTCAACCTATGGTGGTAATCCGCTGGCCTGCGCGGTGGCCGGTGCCGCGTTTGATATTATTAACACGCCAGAGGTATTAAGCGGCATCAATACCAAACGTCAGCGCTTTGTGCAGCACCTGCAACAGATCAATGAGAAATACGCGCTATTCAGCGACATTCGCGGGATGGGGCTATTGATTGGTGCCGAACTGCAACCGCAGTTCAAAGGCCGGGCGCGTGATTTCCTGTACGCTGCCGCAGATGAAGGCGTAATGGTGCTCAACGCCGGGCCTGATGTCATGCGCTTTGCGCCATCTCTGGTGGTAGAAGAGGCGGATATTGACGAAGGCATGGCGCGATTTGCCCAGGCGGTGGGGCAGATTGTTAGCGCTTCTCGCCGCTAAGCGTTCTGTTTAACCAGATCCCATGATGCGGACGCTGACGCCAGGCTACCGACGAGATGGTATGCATGGTGTTCAGGTGTCCGATAATGCGCTCAAGGTGCCGCTCCATCGTACTGAGCGGCCCTTGTGGCGCGGCGTCAGGCGCTTCCAGAATATTAGCGTCCCCCGTGCTGCCCGCACCTTCTGAGTTTAAGCGCTGCTGGCAGCGCTGAATGCCGATTTCGCAGGATTGCAGATAGCGCTCCGCCAGATCCGGCGTCAGCATATTATGCTCGCGCGCCAGGGTGGTCATGGCATTGATATGCTCGACGATAAACTGGCTGTGCGTTACCCACAATTTCATGTCTGCCAGATACCGGGTGTTAAAGCCCGGCTCCTGCATGGCCTGATTTAATGAGTTAAACAACGTGTTATGCGCCTGATTAACCCGCATACGGTGATACGCGAGCGTCGGGGCCTGCGGGTCGTCGCTTAATATCAGCCGCAGCGCATCCTGGTCTGCCTCCAGCGCCGCGTGGGCATTTTGTCTCAGCAAGCCGCTTTGCCACTGCGGCCATAACCAGACCATTCCGCCGAAGGCAATCAGGCAGCCCAGCGCCGTGTCGATCATTCGTGGCAGAATAAACTGCTCACCGTTAAGGTTGATCAACTGAAGGGTATATACCGCGGTAACGGTAAAACCAATCATCGCCCAGCCGTAATTTTTTCTCAGGATCAAATAACTGAGGAGGGTGATGGCGAGCATTGCGCAGAGGGTAAAACCATCCGGCACCTTAAAATGCAGGGTCGCGCCCGCTATCATTAGCCCGACCAGCGTGCCCAGCGTCCGGTGGAGAATGCGCACTCGCGTCGCACCATAGCCGTTCTGCGTCACAAACATAATGGTCATTAAGATCCAGTATGGCTTGGGCAGATGCAGCACATTTCCGGCAAGACTGGCGATACTGAGCATGACGCTAAGCCGGGCGGAAGTACGCAGCGCGGGAGATTTCAGCGACAGGTAACTTTTTAAGGCGGACCACAGCGGCAGGCGGCGCTGGCGGTCGGCCATTAAATCGCGCGGGTAAAGCGGACGCAGCGTCTTCAGCACGCGGGCGATGCGGCTGAAATGCCAGGCGCAGAACTGACCCACGGGATTTTCCGGGTTTTGCCGGGCAATTTTCTCCAGCGCGCCAATCTGTTTTTCCATCGTAAAACGGCCAGAGTAGCGATGATAGAGAATATCGTCGGCCATCACGCGCAGCCGCGTGGCAATGGTCTGCGCATTCCAGCGGATCACCGCTTCTGCATGGCTTTGCTCCACCAGCTTTTGCACCTCTTCTGGCTGGTGAAGACTGACGGAAATATGCTCCTGCAAATCCAGCGCCATCTGGAACATCCAGCGCAGCCGCTTGTAGTTGTGATGCTTTTTTTCTGACAGCATGTACAGCTGCTGGTAGCACTGGGTAATTAGATCTACCGTTTTCTGCTGACGCGCCAGCAGTGGGGGCAGCGCATTTTCCGGATCGGCGTGCTGCGTTAACAGGCTGTATTTTGCTTCACAGTAATCCCCAAGCTGGCGATAAAGCAGGCTTAATGATTCGCGCAGTGGCTGTTCGCGCCATAGCCAGAACCAGAACCAGTTAAACAGACCGTACCAGAGCGTACCGGTGGCATACAGGAGCATCGGTTGCCATACCGGCATGGAACCCGCCAGACTGAGGGTGAAAATAGCGGCAATGAGTGAGGCGGGGAGCAGACGCGCGTGCAAGGGACTGATTTCCGCCGTCACACCCAGGATCAGTGCCAGCGCGGTCAGGACCAGCGGTAACGGTGCGCCCTGCGCCAGCAGAAGTTGAACGGCCAGGCTGCTGCCGGCGAATAGTGTTCCGCCAATAATAAGGCGTTTAAAAAATCGCTTATGCGGCGTATCGAGACCGGCAATATTGCAGCAGGCAGGGACAAGCGAAAAAAGCAGGCCATACTGGAGCTGGCCGACGATCAGGCCAATAGCCACGGGCAAACACAGCACCAGCGTTTGTCGTAGTGCATAGTTCACTTCCGGGTGATAGATAAGCCTGCGCCACATAGAAGGTGATCGGCGCATTACAATGAATGCGCCGACTGTCGAGCTTAGCGGGTGCCGTAGACGACGATAGTTTTACCGTGCGCGGAGATCAGGCTCTGATCTTCCAGCATTTTCAGGATACGCCCCACCGTTTCGCGAGAGCAACCGACGATCTGGCCAATCTCCTGACGGGTGATTTTGATTTGCATGCCGTCCGGGTGGGTCATAGCATCCGGCTGTTTTGCAAGGTTAAGCAGCGTCTGCGCAATACGGCCGGTGACATCGAGGAAGGCGAGGTTGCCCACTTTTTCAGATGTGACCTGTAAACGGCGCGCCATTTGCGCGGATAGCCGCATCAGAATATCCGGGTTAACCTGGATAAGCTGACGGAATTTCTTATAGGAGATTTCCGCCACTTCACAGGCGGTTTTTGCACGTACCCAGGCGCTACGTTCCTGGCCCTCTTCAAAAAGGCCCAGTTCACCGATGAAATCGCCCTGGTTGAGGTAAGAAAGGATCATCTCTTTCCCTTCTTCATCCTTAATCAGTACTGCCACGGAGCCTTTGACGATGTAATACAGCGTCTCCGCCTTTTCACCCTGGTGAATTAGCGTGCTCTTCGATGGGTACTTATGAATGTGGCAATGAGACAAGAACCATTCGAGAGTCGGGTCTGTTTGCGGTTTGCCAAGCACCATGCGCGGTTATCCTCTGTTATAAGCTATCTCCGGCGGCTAACGGCGTCGCCTCCGGGGTTGCAATCGTATTCTTCCCTCTGACGGGAAGTTGACTGTCGGTATGCTCCGCAGCCGTTAATCTAAAGTCCTTTGCATACATGCGCCAAAGTCAATATATCACTGTAGCATCCCGTCTGTTTTAGCATAGCTTTTGCCGCCTGTCTCCTGGTGTCTCGCTTCAGCATGATGTAGGTCGCCTTACGTTGCGAGAATTGTTATGTGCGCGTAATCTGTGAAGAAAATTACCATGCTGGAGTGGATGTTTATGCAAGCGCGAGTGAAATGGGTAGAAGGGTTAACATTCTTAGGCGAGTCGGCGTCCGGGCATCAGGTTTTAATGGACGGCAACTCGGGTGATAAGGCTCCCAGCCCAATGGAAATGGTGTTAATGGCGGCGGGGGGATGCAGCGCAATCGACGTTGTCTCCATCCTGCAAAAGGGACGTCAGGAGGTCACCAACTGCGAGGTGACGTTGACCTCAGAGCGCCGTGAAGAAGCCCCGCGTTTGTTTACCCATATCAATCTGCACTTCATTGTCACCGGTAATGACCTGAAAGATGCTGCGGTGGCGCGGGCGGTGGATCTCTCTGCCGAGAAGTATTGTTCAGTGGCGCTGATGCTGGGTAAGGCCGTGAATATTACCCATTCCTATGAGGTGGTCGCCGCATAGGATAGGGCCAGCAGCGGCGGTCTAATGCCGGGTGGCGCTGCGCTTACCCGGCCTACGGGCCGGGGTAAAATCATACAATATCAACCGATTGTAATGCCGGGTGGCGCTGCGCTTACCCGGCCTACGAGCCGGGGTAAAATCGTACAATATCAACCGATTGTAATGCCGGTTGGTGCTGCGCTTACCCGGCCTACGGGACGGATGATGGCGTACACTGTCAATAATGAATGTAGGCCCGTGCAAGCGCCAGCGCCGCCGGGCAAAGGTGCGCCGGGGCCGTAGCAGGGGGATTTTACCCTGATACTATTCGATCTTTTTGCCTTCCATCAGCCGTTGCACCAGCGGCAGCATAATCAGTTCCATGGCCAGACCCATTTTTCCGCCGGGCACCACCAGGGTGTTAATGTGGGAAATAAACGATCCCTGAAGCATTGCCAGCAGCCACGGGAAATCAATGCCTTCCAGATTGCGAAAATGGATCACCACAAAACTTTCGTCCAGCGAGGGGATGCCTTTGGCGGCGAAAGGATTCGAGGTATCCACGGTCGGTACCCGCTGGAAGTTAATATGGGTGCGGGAAAACTGCGGAGTGATGAAGTTAATATAATCTTCCATTGAGCGTACCACGGAGTCCATCACTGCCTCACGAGAGTGGCCGCGTTCGCTGGTGTCGCGGATCAGTTTCTGAATCCATTCCAGGTTGACGATCGGCACCACACCGACCAGCAAGTCAACATGGCGTGCCACGTCATGTTGAGGGGTGACCACACCGCCGTGTAATCCTTCATAAAACAGTACGTCAGTGGGTTCCGGCAACGGCTGCCACGGCGTAAATGTGCCAGGCACCTGATTCCACGGCACCGCTTCGTCATAGGTGTGAAGATACTTACGCGCCTGGCCTGTGCCTGAATGGCCGTACTCAATAAAGGTGTTTTCCAGCAGGCCGAAGTCGTTAGCCTCGGGTCCAAAGTAGCTGATATGCCGTCCCAAATCGCGCGCTTTGCGGATCGCCATATCCATTTCCGGGCGGGTATAGCGATGAAAGCTATCGCCTTCGACTTCCGCCGCATGCAGGTTGAGCTGGGCAAAAATTTTACGGAAGGCAAGGCTGGTGGTGGTGGTTCCCGCACCGCTGGAACCTGTAACCGCAATCACCGGATGTTTGGCAGACATAGCAACTCCCTGAGTAATCAGTAAAATCAGTCGCGGAACTGTTTACGAGGCATAATATTGACCGTCTCATGCAGTTCTGACCACACCAGCACGGCGTCGCCCGTTTGCAGCTGATGTTTGACGTCGGCGACTTTTTGCTCGAGCGAACGTTCATGTTCACCATAATCGGTGCCTTCGCGCAAGACAAAGCTTTCAATCAGGCTGTCGAGGGTATCAGGGGCGAGATCCTGCCAGGGAATAATCATCTCAGGCTCCGAGGTATGTTTTTAGCCAGTCGGGGATACGTTTTTCCAGCCACATTTCCGGGTGCCGCAACGTACCGCCGACAAATCCCACATGACCACCATGCTCGGTGAGCTGGTATTCCACCTGCGGCGGCAAAGTGTCGGGGTCGGGAATAACGTGGTGATCCATAAACGGATCGTCTTTAGCATGGATGATCAGCGTCGGTTTGGCGATCTGATTGAGCAGCGGCATCGCGCTGCACTGACGATAATAGTCGATAGCATCGGCAAAACCGTGAATACGCGCGGTGATCAAATCGTCAAACTCACGCAGGCGGCGGACCTGTTTGAGCTGGGCCAGTTCAATGGGGAGCGTGCCGGGATACGCCTTCAGTTTGCGGGTTGCATTCCCTTTGAGCAGGTTAAGCAGGTAGCGCTGATAGACGCGGGAAAAGCCTTTTTCCATGTGATAACTGCAGGCTTCCAGCACGAAGGGCGCGGAGACGATCGCCGCTGCATCCAGCGGAGCTTGCGCACCTTCTTTTGCCAGTAGGCACGCCAGCATATTGCCCCCCAGCGAGTAGCCCACCGCCGCTGTAGGCACGTTGCCAAATTCGCGCTGCAGCCAGTGTAAAAACCAGGTGCCGTCTTCGGTTTCACCCGAATGATAAATGCGATTCAGACGGTTGGGTTCGCCGCTACAGCCGCGAAAATGCATCACTACGCCGAGCCAGCCACGCGCTTTCGCGGCATTGATCAGGCCGTGCGCGTAGGGGCTGTGCAGGCTGCCCTCCAGGCCGTGAAAAACCACCAGCCGGGGTTTATGTCTCGCCTGATGCGGATCTTCACTCCACGCAAGATCGACAAAATCACCATCCGGCAAATCCAGGCGGTGCCAGACGGGCGTAAACAGCACACGGCGGCGCAGCAGGCGCGGCAGCATGGTTTGCAGATGCGGATTCCGCGCCCACGGCATGGGGTGGAAAAATGGCGTATCGTTTTGCCCGATGAGCGTTTCTTCAGATGAAATTTGAGCCATGACCGAGGTTTGTATAAGAAAGTTGCGTCACACTATAACCCGTAATCATTAGTGCGGTTTATGCATTTAAGGGGCTGGCCTTTATTCAGCCAGTAGATTACGGGAAAAAAGATGGATATCCACGCCGGGCTTGCGCCGCCACAGCCGTGCCTTGCGTGCGCCGGTCGCCACGCTTTCGCCGGTCTCTTCCAGCATGCCCGAAGCCTCAATACGGCGGATCAAACTTTTCCGCTGAATAGGCTGGCCGAGGATGATTTCCGTTGCTTCCTGAAGCTGCGCATGAGTAAACGTCTCAGGCAGGCAATACACCGGCAGCAGGGAATACATGGTTTTTTGCCGCAGGCGGTGCAAACCGGCCTGGACGATAGCGGCATGATCAAACGCGAGTTCATAGCCAGCGAGCGAACGTACCGGGAGCCATTTCGCATCGCTGACGGTGGCAATATGCGGCGCGCAATCCACCCAGGAGATAAGTGCAAACCAGCTAACCGTCAGACTCCAGCCGCGCGGATCGCGCTCTGGCCCTGAAAACGTGTCGAGCTGTTCCAGCCACGATGGTGAGATACCCGTTTTTTCGGTCAGCTTGCGCAGCGCGGTATCGCGTGTCGAGGCGTCACGCTTGATGTCGATGAAACCGCCCGGCAATCCCCAGCGCCCCTGCTGCGGCTGACTGGCGCGCTCCACCAGCAACACACAAAGCTCGCCCTGATGCAGGGTAAACAGCACACTATCTACCGTCACCAGCGGCGACGGGAAACGGCTGGCATCGTAGTTTTTCAGGTATTCCGCTTCTGTCGTCATTTACCGGGGCCGCTCGTAGTGGAAAGAATGTCCCAGTTTACCAGCCCGGTCCGCACAACACAGGCGCTTTTTTTATTTCGGTTATCAGGCAATTAAGGCTATTTTGCTTTTTGGTCAAAAAATAACTTGCATAATATGTGTCTTAGGGACATTATTAAATTGTCGCAGGGACAATAATTGATTGAGAGGGCGAACAAATGGAAAAACGGTTGCAGTTATTCATTGATAATCAAGAAATTGCCATCACAAACGGCGTTTTTCCCGATGGCGCAGTATGGCTGAAAGTAACGGGTGCGCTACCGGACACGGCGCGGTTGATGCGCATCCGTGCCGCCGCGATGCGTGATATGAATGACTTCATGCTGCTGGCGCAACTGGTGGATGCCGTGCACCATACCACCGATGTGCTGGTCAGCCATCTGGAATTGCCGTGGCTGCCATGGGCACGTCAGGACCGTTATATGGTGCCGGGCGACAGCTTTGCGCTGAAGGTTTTCGCCCGCCAACTCAACACCCTGCGTTTTGATAAAGTGAAGGTGCTTGATCCGCATAGCGACGCGGCAGGCGCGGCGATCGATAATTTTGTCACTGTACCGCAAGAAGTCTGTTTGCTGCACAGCCCCACTCTGGCTCGTCAATTTCAGCAGCAGGCGCTGATGCTGGTCGCTCCCGACGCTGGCGCGCTGAAAAAAATAGATGCGGTTGCCAGAGCGGTTGGCGCATCTGACTATGCGGTATTAAGCAAAAAGCGCGATGTGGCGAGCGGCAATCTGACTGGCTTTGCGCTGGTTTCCGGCGAGGTGAAGGGCAGGGATGTGCTGATTGTTGATGATCTGTGTGACGCAGGCGGCACGTTTATCGGCTCCGCTCAGGTACTGCGCGACGCTGGCGCACGTAGCGTCAGCCTGTACGTGACGCACGGCATCTTTTCTAAAGGCGTGGAGCATCTGCTCGAAAATGGCATCGACGCGATTTACACCACTACGTCAATAACCTCACCCACGCTGGCGCATCCAAAACTCGAACTGATTGATATTGCGGCTATTTACGGCGCTTAACGGAGAAGACATCATGAAAATGAACCCCATTCTGGCTATCGATGGCTACAAGGTATCGCACCGTGTGCAGTATCCGCAGGGCACCACGAAGGTGTACTCCAACTTTACGCCGCGCAGCGATCGCTTCTTTCAGTCCCCGCTCGCCGATGGCAAGCTGGTGTTCTTCGGTTTGCAGGGTTTTATGCAGTGGTTTCTGGTCGATCTGTTTAACGACGCCTTTTTCTCCCGCCCGGAAGATGAAGTTGTCAATGAATACAAACAGGTGATGGACAGCTATCTGGGGCGTGATGCCGTGGCCGTCGATCATATTCGTACCCTGCACCGTACGGGCTATCTTCCGCTGCACATTAAAGCGCTGGATGAAGGCAGTAAAGTGCCGATGAAGGTGCCGGTGCTGACGATTACCAATACCCGCGACGATGCGTTCTGGCTGGTAAATTACCTGGAAACGGTGCTTTCAGCGGAGCTATGGAAAGCCTCGACTAATGCCACCATCGCACACCACTACCGTAAGATTTGCGAAAAGTGGGCGGCGAAAACCTGTACGGATGTTTCACATCTCGATTTTCAGTGCCACGACTTTTCTTTCCGGGGTCTGTCCGGGTTACAGGACACCATGCAGTCAGGGAGTGGTCACCTGCTGAGCTTTAAAGGCACCGACAGCATTCCTTCCATCCTGTATGCGCGGGATTACTACACCGACGGTGAAGACTATTTTATCGGCGCGAGCATTCCGGCGACGGAGCATAGCGTAATGTGCATGGGTCAGCACGACGGGGAAATTGAGACGTTTCGCCGCCTGATTGCCGACCTTTATCCGCAGGGATTTGTCTCAATCGTCTCGGATACCTGGGACTACTGGCGCGTACTGACCGAATATACCCGCGAGCTGAAAACGTTAATTATGAACCGTGAAGGACGCGTGGTGTTCCGGCCTGACAGTGGCGATCCGGTGGAAATCCTTTGTGGTACCGGGGCGGATGATGATACTCGCGCTGAGCGCAGTCCGGAAGAGAAAGGTTCTGTCGAAGTGTTATGGGACATTTTTGGCGGCACGGTGAATGAGAAAGGCTATAAAGTGCTCGACCCGCATGTTGGGCTGATTTACGGTGATTCCATTACCCTTGAACGGGCGAATGAAATCCTGCGCCGTCTGGAGGCAAAAGGCTTTGCCAGTTCTAACGTGGTGTTTGGTATTGGATCTTTTACCTATCAGTACAACACGCGTGATACTTTCGGTTTTGCGATGAAAGCCACGTGGGGGCAGGTAAATGGGGAAGGCCGCACTATCTTCAAAGAGCCGAAAACCGATAACGGCATGAAACGCTCTGCCCGTGGTCTGCTGCGTGTTGAGCGCGATGCGCAGGGCGAACTGATGCTGCATGACGAGCAAACCTGGGATCAGGAGCAACAGGGTGAGCTCAAAACCCGGTTTCTCGACGGTAAGCTGGTGAATCGTGAACATTTTGAGCAGATCCGCCAGCGTCTGGCGGCGCAAGGTTAACGCTGCCTGTGACATGCCGGGCACACCCTCACCCCGGCCCTCTCCCTGAGGGAGAGGGAGTACTCCGTACACCCCGCAGGCCCGGTAAGCGCAGCGCCAC
>NZ_PQGD01000018.1 GCF_002915575.1 Superficieibacter electus | reverse complement strand
TTTCTAAAACCAACGCGGTCATTTGCAGATTTGTAGCATTTGCACTCATTCCCAGCCAACGATGCCAACTTCTCCACGCCGATCGCTTGCTGCTCTGCGATGAAAGCGTTGGTGGCAGGCGTTTCGTTAAGGGCCTTTAGAATCAGAGGCTCCCACTTGATGAAATAACAGCCCCCGGGCCGCCCAGCGATTAACTGACGCAGCGCATCGCGCATGTTCCAGTTCTCTGCGATTAAAGATTTAAGCGCCGCGTTCTCAGCCGCCAAGGCCGCACCACCAGTCTTCAGCTTCTCAATCGTGCTCACAACATCGGCTATTCCATCTGCGCCAACGGCCTGCATCATCGCTTTTTCCCACTCAATTTCAGCGGCGACTGCGGCCTTAAGCTGAAGCGATATCGCCTCAAACTGCTCTCTGCTGCTCATCAGATCCCCTCCTGCGCGATGAAGTAAACCACTGCTGCGAGCAGAGCCAGATCGATTGCGAAAATGCATAACAACGCACGTTTACTGAATATATTCATGATGTTACCCCGTGTTACCTGCGTAAGCTGTTGATTTAATTGATTACAAAAAGGATCGTCGTTTTAGCCGATCCCGTGCCTTGCGATTAAAAGCGCGTCGGCAATTGCCTGACCTTTCGCTTTTGCGTCGAGTGCCCGCAGTTCCGGGTAAAGCTGAATCGCCCTGCTGCGCGCTGCGTCCTTGTCGCTGCCGATAAGCCCGGCCGACTTCTTCCAGGCCTGCGGCGTCACCAGTGTGTAGGGAATGCCAAGCCCCTGTAATATCCCCTCGACGACACCAGCGGCGTGCCCGAAGGTGAACATGCTGGCCGTTCCCTGCCCCGGCATAGCGCCCACCTGTTCAAGGTATGCGTGACCGATGTCGTAATCCCTGAGCCATGCAGCCACTGCTGCGCCGTTCACCCTGGACTTTGTACCGACCTTGATGGTTGGCATGTTCAGGTGATCGATGTAGCCGCCCATTGAGCCAACCAGCACCAGAGCGCCGCTGCATCCTGGGTCAATCCCTAAAAACATCGTCATGTTTACCTCTCAGGTAATTTAAAACCACATACGGATCAAAATCAATAGCCATGCGCTTATTTTGTTACCTTAAAGGTAATCATTCAGGCGTAAAAAAATGCGCCTGCGCGCCCTGCTTACTGCTAAATCATTCCGTTTGCCTTTCGCCTTCGGTATTCCTCCATAAGCCACTGCGCCGGGGTCATTGAGCCGAGGACTGCCGCGTTTGGCATATACCGGTATTCATGATCACCGGCTCCTGGGTTGTGACTGGTCTGCATGGGTTCCCGCCTGACCTCCAGGCTGGCTATCGGGTCCGGTATCTTCTCTCCCGCTGAAACCTTCTTCGCCCACTCATCAAGTTTCTTCGCGGCCAGCTTTTCGACTTCAGCCTCGCTGAGTTGCCGCTGGTACATCGCCCGTCGGGTATCACATACGATCCAGTACAGGACAGGATGCCGCCAGGGGAACCGTTCAGGGCCACCAGCATGCAGCCCTTTTTCCTTCGCATAGCGGTGAAACTCAGCCATCACGTCTTCAGTGCCGATCCCGAGAACGGTTTTACTGTCCTTGCACCACTTGATGAATTGACCGGGTGAAGGCCAGAACGGAGATTCGCTGGCGCGAGCATGGCGCATGCCAGCAGATACCTGTTCGCGGGTACGGATTCCCCCCTCAGCAAATGAGGCGATCCACTGCTGCTTGGCGGATACCTCCTGCTCTGCCGTTTTCAGGTTGGTCTGTTCAGCCGCAGGGAACAACTGCTTAAGCTGTTTAAAGAGGGCATCAACGAGTCGTTCAGCGGTAATGTTCACCACGTTGTCATTACCGTGATACTGGCGGTCTGTTCCGGACATTTGTGATAGTGCATCACCATCTCGATTCTGGATTGCGTTAAATAATTTATTCACAGGAAATCCTCCCATGCCTCTGGACTGTTCCAGTGCGGCACATTGTTATCTGGTGACGTCAGTTTGTTCTGCCTGCTTACCAGCAGACGCCTGGCAAGTTTTTGCTCCCATTGCGCATGATGGAATGCCTTACCCTCGGCCATCCAGTAAACCCTGAACTCTGCAAGCTCCTGCGGTGTCGGCTGACGATCAAGATGAATACCCTGCAATGATGAAAGGCGGATAAAATCATCTGACGGAGTCCATAGCTCGTGCATGACAAATTTTCCGAACTGACCTATTCCACCAGGAGGGACAAAATTATTCATAATGACGTTGTTGGCGCATGGATCATGAGGCAACAAATCCCCCGTTTCTTCCCCCTTCTCCTTCTCTTGGTTATATGACTGGTTAACTGACTGGTTCTGCATCCCGTTTTTGGGATCATTCAACTTCCCGTTTTTGGGATCATTCAACTTCCCGTTTTTGGGTATATTCCCGTTTTTGGGTATGTTTAAAGAGAAAACCCTCACCCTTCTGGTTGCCCCTTTTCTCTCACCTGTATCAGAAATAATCCCTAATTCAATGAGCGAAACGAGCCCGGCCTGAACAGTTTTTTTATTCAGGCTGGTATCAATAACGAGACGTTCAATACTCGGATAGCAAAGATTGTATTCGTCGGCTCGATCAGCCATCGAGAGCAGGATGAGTTTAAGTGATGAGCTTCCCGGATTTGTCTTCCAGGCCCACTCTGTCGCGTGTCTGCTCATGATTAATACCTGCTGTTAGCTGGACTGTTGCAGGCTGGCTTCGGCCATAAGCTGCTTAATCTCCGCCTTAATGCGACGGTTCGTTTCCATAGTACATTCGACGCAGTGGCCGTTATAAACCCAGCGCTCGCTGTCGTGTCCGCGTTTACATGGCTTTCCGGTGTAGTAGCGCTTAAGGCCAGCTTTAGCTGCACTTATGCGTGTGATGATTTCCATTATCAGTCCTACGTATTCAGGTTTAGGTTACGATTATTTTCAACCAGTAGAGAAAAAGGATCAACCATATATGGATAAAAATTACCTGAGAGGTAGCAATAGATATGAAAAGACCGCCAGGCGGCGGTCAGATGGGGAGATTATCGGTAAAAGAAGGTGGCGATTTCTGACTTTGTTCTGACCCACTGACGAATACGGCACGCTCTGAAAAGCCCTTCCATCAGGCGCTTGCCGGGGATTTTACGCCGTCCAATCAGGTGAGTTCGGATATAATGGCTTGTCGTTCCTGCGTCTTCAGCGAAGGATTCCCGCTCCGCCGGTGGAAGGTCAAGCCAGTGCTTTTTGAAATCAAAAGGTACGATATCGGTCATAACTATTGCCTGATATTTATTTCAGATAACAAATATTCACCGATAAGGTAACAAAAATCAAGGATTGTTACCTGAGAGGTGCATTTACCCGAGAGGTAACATCGGTTCTAATTGAGAACACAAATGATTCATATATGAGAAATTTTTACAGACAATGAAGAGTATCCACGAAATCCGGCGGCAAAATTTAAACGACCTCATCGATCGTGATTTCGACGGTGTGCAGACTCGCCTTGCGGAAAGAATGGATACACAGGCCAACCTGGTTAACCGCTGGGCTCTCGGAAAAAAAATAATCGGTGACCAGGTGTCCCGAAAAATAGAAGTCGCCTCAAACAAGCCACGCAACTGGCTGGACATCGACCATACTCTGCATCACGTTGATTTCGATCCGGATGTCCCCAGCGACATCGGAAAACTTGCAGCTGCAAATCTCGAAAGCTGGATGAAAGATAGCCGACACCTTTCATCGCAGGGAAAACTGCATAATGTCTCCGGGATATCCCAGGCCACCATAAACCGGATGCTGAAAAACGAAGTCAGTGTGTCCATCTCCACCCTGGAGACAATCGCCGCTGCGTTCGGGCGCCGGGGCTATGAGTTGCTTATCCATCCTCACGACCCGGCCACCATAAATTACGACCGTTCCCGCTATGCATCGTTACCTGCCAGCGAAAAAGATAAGATCGAAAGCTATATAAATTTTGTCATCTCGCAGAACGGAAAGAATCAGCAATAAACCCCATATAAACAATAACAAAGCCGCCATTGAGCGGCTTTTTTTATGCCTTAATAGTTACCCCACAGGTAATTATCTTTAATCATATCTATTGACATCAAACCACATACGGATGATTATTACCTCAACGGTAACAAGCCGAGGTAAACATTATGCGGTGGGAAAAAATCGACGAGTGGTACTGCGTCACCATCTGCGGGCTGATGAGCTGGAAGTTCAGGGATCTCCGCGAGGGAATCCGCTGGGCGCTGGTAATGAAAGAAGCCCGTGACTTTGAAGCAACGTGGGCGGCGCAGAAATGAATGTGATGTTCAGAGGTAAGCACTACACGGTCAGCAAGCTGGCGAGCGGGTACGGATGGCGGTTCGTATCAGTCAATAACAAGCGTGACGGTTTCACCATGAATCACTCGCAAATGGTGAATGCAGGTTTCGCGGACATTATCAGGGTGAAGGTATGAGCGAATTATCAGTTATCGAAATCAGTGAAGAGCAGGCACCAGCGCTTTACCGCGCCAACGGCCTGGATTCTTTTCTCGAGCAGATCCGCAAGCAGGTGAATGAAGTTCCGGATCTGACCACCGCAAAGGGACGCGCACGTATTGCCTCTCTGTCAGCACAGGTTTCACGCAGCAAAACTGCGATCGAGAAACCGGGCCGCGATTACCTTCGCCGCCTCAAAGAATCCGTAAAACCTGCGGAAGCTGAAATTAAACGTTTCGTTGATGCCTGTGACGCTTTGCGTGATGAAGTTCGCCGTCCGCTCACTGAATGGGAAGCCGAACAGGAGCGCCTTAAGGCTGAAGAAGCGATGAACGCTATGCACACCGAAGCCGTGGAAATGAACGAAAAGTTCGATCAGGAGTGTGCAGCTAAGTTCGAAGCTGATCACGAATTGGCCCTGCTAATGAACAAGGATTTTGACCGTGACGCCGCAGAGGCAAAGGCGGAAGCCGAAAGAAAGAAAATTGAGTATGAGGAAGAACTCAAGCGTCTTCCAGCGGCAGCCGCTTTAAGAGATGCCGAAGAGCGGGCACGACGTGAGCGCGAAGAGGCCGCGCACCGTGAGTCAGTTTTAAAGGCCCAGGCAGAGCAAGCTGAGCGTGACCGTATTGAAGCGGAAGAACGCTCAGCGCGTGAAAAAAAAGAAGCGGCAGAAAAGGCAGAACATGAAAAGCAGGAGGCAATTGAAGCCGAGCGTCGCCGCAATGAAGAAGCAGAAGCAGCCCGCCAGCAGGAAGCAAAACGCGTGGCTGATGAAGATGCTCTCCGGGCCGCCGATATCGAGCACCGTCGGGCCATTAACGCGTCAGCGGTATCTGCACTTATCGATCAGGGCATACCTACCGACTGGGCGAAAGCATGCGTCATCGCTATCGCTCGCGGCAAAGTTCCGGCCACAGAAATCAAGTACTGAGGTGATCATGAAAATCCAGCAGCAGATGAAACTGAAGAAACTGATGGGCTGTTTTGAGCGTGATTACCAGTTGTCTGAGCAACTTTACACGCGGCACGTTGAGCTGATCGACGCCGCCGGCAAGTCCGGCATGGAATCGTCCTTTGAACGTTCATTACTGAGCGCCGGTGTTCGCCCTGAAATTCTGGCTACAGCCATGGAAAGCGCTGAGTTTGAAGAAACGATGACCGCCATGGTCAGCGCTCTTACCGGCATCATCGGGCGCTGGGATATGGCCGACAGGCTGGACAGCGAAAGGAATGCAGCATGAAACCAGGAATTTATTTCGACATCAGCAACGCTGACTACCACGCCGGTGACGGCGTGAGTAAGTCGCAGCTGGATATGCTGGCGAAAACGCCAGCACTCCTGAAGTGGGTGAAAGACGCTCCGGAAGACGAAGACAAAAAGTCTGCGCTGAATATGGGATCGGCGCTTCACTGCCTTCTTCTTGAGCCTGAAGAGTTCGACAAGCGTTTTATCGTCGCACCCGAGTTTAACCGACGCACTACCGCGGGAAAGCAGGATGAAGCCGCTTTCCTGAAAGATGTAACTGGCATGGGTATGACTGTTATGTCATCTGAAGAAGGCCGAAATCTTCAGCTGATGAGATCCAGTGCCATGGCGCACCCTGCGGCGCGCTGGATGCTGGAGCAGGAAGGCTATTGCGAAGCATCGCACTACTGGATTGATCCGGAAACAGGAGAGTTGTGCCGAATCCGACCTGACAAACGCCTGAAGCAGCATCCGGTGATCGTCGACGTGAAGAAGGTGTCCGACATGGAACGATTCTCGCGCCACATCGAAGAATTTCGTTACCACGTTCAGGACGCGATGTACCGCGAAGGTGCCCAGCAGACGACAGGAGAGCCGCACGGATTTTTCTTCCTGGCTGTCAGCGAGTCGATTGATTGTGGCCGCTACCCGGTCCGCGTGTTTGAGCTGGATGCTCAGGACATCGACACCGGTCACGCGCTGTTTCGTCGCGACCTTAACACATTCCATAACTGCCGCGTCCAGGACGACTGGGGCGGAGTAGAGATCATCAAACGCCCTGAATGGGCACGCAAACAGGATATGTACTTATGAGCAACGATATCACCATTAATGCACAGCCCGGCGTAACCGTTGGTACTGCGGCGGCAATATTCAGCCCTGAAGGTCTCAATCAACTTGTGCGTTTTGCCGACCTGATGTCACAAAGCAAAGCGACCGTCCCGGCTCACCTTGCAGGCAAACCATCAGACTGTCTGGCTGTAACGATGCAGGCGGCGCAGTGGGGCATGAATCCTTTTGCAGTGGCTCAGAAGACGCATGTGGTTAACGGCGCACTGGGCTACGAGGCTCAACTGGTCAATGCAGTTGTGTCGTCGTCAAACCTGCTTGAGACACGTCTTAATTATCAGTGGGACGGCGACTGGTCGAAAGTCAGCGGCAAAGACGATAAATCATCGTCACTTACCGTCACCGTGTGGGCAACGCTTAAAGGTGAAAGCCAACCAAGATCATTAACCATCAGCATGGCGCAGGCAGGTGTGCGCAACTCACCGCTTTGGGGGCAGGATCCGAAGCAACAACTGGCCTACCTGTGCGTTAAACGCTGGGCACGACTTCACGCCCCTGATGTTCTTCTCGGTGTCTATACACCCGACGAACTGGAAGAAACGCGCCCACGCGTTGAGCGTGACATCACCCCGGAAACTCACAGCGCATCAGGTATGAATAGCCTGATCAACGCCAAATCAGAACCGCAAAAAACAGAACGCCAGCAGCCGAAAGATGAACGCGGCCCGGCTGAAATCCTGTCGGCGTTTTCCGAAGCTGCAATGGGCGCTGCGTCAGTTGAGGAGCTGGACAAGGCGTACAAATACACCGGAAAAAAACTGGCGAATGAACCGGAAATGCTGGAAGCCGCAACCGAAGTTTACAACATCCGCCGTCAGGAACTCGAAGACGTCCCGATGTAAACACCACCGTGGCGCAGTACGCGCCACACCTGAACAAGAGAGGATTTATGAAAGGTGCATTTGGCAAAAAAGAACTGCTGGCGGTGGTGCCTCTGTCGTGGAGCACTATCGATCGCATGGAGCGTAACGGTGAATTCCCGCAGCGCTTCTGGATCACCGACCGCCGCTGCGCGTGGAACTCCGAAGAGGTCGAGCGCTGGCTCGATGAACGCCAGGCCCGCAGCCCGGTGGAGTACGCCGGAAAAAAGCCGCCAGTTGATCAGCGTGTTTACCGCCCGGTCAGTAATGCAGCATGACGGCGCTGATCAGGCACTGGGTGAAATGGTCAGGATGGTACTGGTTCCTGACCGCAGTCGCCGCCTGGCTGTGGTTGCTGGCGGTAATTTTAATTGAGGGCTGGATAGGATGAAGCGCCTTACGAAACTCCAGAAGTATCACCTCGACTATGTTTCGCAGCGGCAGGTATCAAAGCATGTTGCCGTTACACCGGCGGCGGTAGAGATCGAAAAGCGAGCCATTGCACGGGAACAGATAGGCCATTTCCGTATTGCGGCCGCGCTGTGGCTTAAATGCATGGATGTTGCCGCCGGTGAAGTTGAGCGCGCCCGAATCGCGGTGCGCCGGGATCAGTGCATCGGCAGAAGTAATCACCTGCGTCGCGGAGAATACAGCGGGATCGGATGCCGTGGGGTGGTTTATGAATAGCCCCTACGACAAAATCCGCGTCGGCAGCGTGACGCTTAACTATTCATTCCCTTTGCGCGGATGGGTCACCCCATCCGGAAAGGTTATCCGCAATCCTCTGACGGCGCAGCGCGTCGCTGAAGAGCTTAACAGCAAGAAGGTGGCGTCATGAAAAATGAAGCAGAAAAAATCGTGATGATGGATAGCGATGAAGCTGCCAGCATCCAAACAATAACTGGCTGGGTTGACCGTGGCGGGCGTTTTTGGGGTGATGATGAGAGCATGGCGCGTTGGTGTGGGGCTACTCATCGTAAATGCAAAAACAAGCCAGACGAGCACCCCATTCATAGCACTCATGGCTACTGCGAAGAATGCCACCGTGAAAGCCGTCAGGCTAAATTCTCAAAAATGGATCGCGCTGTCTGGACAGGTGAGCCATTAGTCATCTTCGACGGCGACACATATTTTTTTGATATTGATTCACTGGCTGATTATTGCTGGGAAAATTCAGTCTTACCAAGCGAACTGAAGCTGATGATCTGCGAGCCTAACTATCCTCCATATTTCGACGTGGAGCAGCATTGCGAAGAAATTATTCCTGATGGCGGTGATTGCTACTCTCTTTCCCAGGCGGTGCTAGATGCTGCCGACGCACTTAACAAGGCGATCAAAGAAAGCGAACCCGTATCGTGGGGCCAGAGCAACCTTGTGGCGATTGTATCTGACGATATTCTGGACGATGAGCAGAAGGAAGAAATCATGGAGGGGCGTAAAGCATGACCGGAAAATACACCCTTATCTATTCTGACCCTCCCTGGTCTTATCGCGACAAAGCCGCCGACGGCGAGCGCGGGGCCGGGTTCAAATATCCGGTGATGGGCGTGCAGGATATCTGCCGCCTGCCGGTGTGGGATCTGGCCGCAGAAAACTGCCTGCTGGCTATGTGGTGGGTGCCGACGCAGCCGTTAGAGGCGCTGAAGGTTGTCGAGGCGTGGGGCTTCCGCCTGATGACTATGAAGGGTTTCACCTGGAATAAGTGCGGTAGCCGTCAGGCCGATAAGCTGGTTATGGGTATGGGTCACATGACCAGAGCCAATAGCGAAGACTGCCTCTTTGCGGTGCGCGGGAAGTTACCTGAGCGCATGGACGCGGGGATCATTCAGTCGTTCACCGCGCCGAGGCTGGAGCATTCACGCAAGCCGAATATCGTGCGAGAAAAACTGGTGCAGTTGCTGGGCGACGTTCCGAGAATCGAGTTATTCGCCAGGCAATCATCCCACGGTTTCGATGTGTGGGGGAATCAGTGCGAATCACCGGCGGTGCAGTTGCTTCCCGGCTGCGCTGTTCCCGTTGAAAAGGTTGCAGCAGCATGACCCGCGCGGACATTGAACGCTACGAACGGGAGAGTGTGCAACGGGCGCTGGCCAATCACCGTAGCCAGAATGATCATGATGTCGTCCAGCGCATACTTAATGGCATAGCCAGAAGACGTAATCATGCATCAGCCAGAACGCGCGAACAAGTCAGAAACAAATAGCCGCGCCCGGCGGCTATTTACCCTCCATCCACTTCTCAAACCTCGACGGAGAGAACGGCACAAGATCGTTGTGCTCCCCGGTAATCCAGGCATCAACCATATCGGCCCACTGCTGTAACATATAGGCGCGCTGTCTGGAATACTCCGCTTTGTTGTACACGGCACGGACGCCCTTCTGCTCATGCGCCTGCGCTTTCTCTATCCAGTCGGAGGGGTAATCTGCCTCATGCAGCAGCGTGCTTGCCGTGCGCCGCAGATCGTGCACAGTGAATCCCTGAATTTTCTCGCTATCTTTGTTTATGTCCTCCACCGTCCTGTTTATCAGGGAGTTAAGAGCGGCGTTAGATAATGGCTTCCGGAAGTTATAGCGACCAGGTACCAGGTATTCACTGCCACCAGCGCACATCTGCAATCCCACCAGCAGATCCTGCGCCTGCTTCGGCAGGTATATCACATGCGCGCGCCCAGCCTTCATCCGGTCAGCGGGGATCGTCCATGTCCACTTCTTGAAATCGATCTCTCCCCATGTTGCTGAGATAAATTCGTTTTTGCGCACCAGCGTCAGCAGCACCAGTTTAATAGCCATCTTCATAGCTCCCATCGCACCGACGTCTTCCAGCGCGCGGAAGAATATGCCGATCTCCTCAGGAGAAAGCGTTCGCTCTCGCGGTTTGAACATGGCAATGGAAGAAGGCTTGATGTCGGCAGCCGGATTAAACAGCCCATGCCCGCGGTCATTGGCGTGCCGGTATACGCTACTGATTATCTCCCTGACCTGAATTGCGGTCGCCCTGCCGCCACGTTCAACAATACGATCACAAAGGTCGCGCACCACTCTGGTGGTTATCTCAGTCATCATTTTGTTGCCAAGTGCAGGCAGAATGTCCCGGTCTATAACCGCCTGCTTCATGGCGCGGGTACTTTCTGCCAGCGTAACTCGTTTCATGTATGCGTCGGTATATACCGCAAATGTTTCTGCGCCGGCGAGCTGTTTTATACCGTCACGCTTCGCCGCAGCTGGCGACTGGCCTGACTTCAGCAGCTTTTTAGCGGCAATAAGTTCTTCTCGCGCTTCCGCCAGGCTGATACCGTCACGCCCGTACTGACCAATCACCAGCGTTTCCCGGCGTCCATTTATGCGGTAGTCGTAGCGGAACGAGACACTGCCTGAGGTGAGCACGGCAACATACAGCCCGTCTCGATCAGTTACTTTGTATAGTTTGCCCTGAGGTTTGATATTTTTTAGTTTCGTATCGGTAAGCACATTACACCCGTGGAACATCGGTAATTTTCACGGTACGACAATATACCTTTAAGGTAATACCGTCACGCATACCGACAGAAAATATGGTGTAAGGTGAATAGATGTGAGTAGGTATAAACAAAAACCCTCCGTAAAAACAGAGGGTTAATGTTGATTTTGAATAGTTATGATTTGCTATAATCTAGCCGTAAATCATTCCCACTCAATGGTTGCAGGCGGTTTACCGCTGATGTCATAGACCACGCGCGAGATGCCGTTCACTTCATTGATAATCCGGTTGGAAACGCGGCCCAGAAAATCATACGGCAGATGTGCCCAGTGCGCGGTCATGAAGTCGATGGTTTCGACCGCACGCAGTGAGACAACCCAGTCGTACTTACGGCCATCGCCCATCACACCAACAGAGCGCACCGGCAGGAATACGGTAAACGCCTGGCTGACTTTGTTATACAGATCCGCTTTGTGCAGTTCTTCGATGAAGATAGCATCTGCCCGACGCAGCAGGTCGCAGTACTCTTTCTTCACTTCGCCCAGCACGCGAACGCCGAGGCCCGGCCCCGGGAACGGATGACGGTACAGCATGTCATACGGCAGACCCAGCTCCAGGCCAATTTTGCGCACTTCATCTTTGAACAGTTCACGCAGCGGTTCCACCAGCCCCATTTTCATCTCTTTCGGCAGGCCGCCCACGTTGTGGTGAGATTTGATGACGTGTGCTTTACCGGTGGCGGAAGCCGCAGACTCGATAACGTCAGGGTAGATAGTTCCCTGCGCCAGCCACTTCACGTCTTCCAGCTTCAGCGCTTCTTCGTCGAACACTTCCACGAAGACGCGGCCGATGATTTTGCGTTTGGCTTCCGGATCGTTCTCGCCCGCCAGCGCGTCGAGGAAACGCTTCTCACCTTCAACGTGAACGATGTTCAGGCCGAAATGGTCACCGAACATGTCCATCACCTGCTGCGCTTCATTCAGACGCAGCAAACCGTTGTCGACGAACACACAGGTCAGGTTTTTGCCAATCGCGCGGTGCAACAGCATCGCAGTAACGGAGGAGTCTACGCCGCCGGACAGGCCGAGGATGACGTTATCGTCGCCAACTTGCTGACGAATACGCTCTACCGCATCATCAATGATTTTAGCCGGCGTCCACAGCGCTTCACACTGGCAGATGTCGATGACAAAACGCTCCAGCATGCGCATACCCTGGCGGGTGTGGGTCACTTCCGGGTGAAACTGCACGCCGTAGAAGCGTTTTTCTTCGTTAGCCATAATGGCAAACGGACAGGTTTCGGTGCTGGCGACGGTCACAAAATCAGACGGGATCGCAGTCACTTTGTCGCCGTGGCTCATCCACACGTCCAGCAGCGGTTTGCCATCTGCGGTCAGGGAATCTTCGATACCGCGAACCAGCGCGCTGTCAGTCAGCACTTCTACCTGCGCATAGCCAAACTCGCGTTCACTTGAGCCTTCAACGTGACCACCGAGTTGCATCGCCATGGTCTGCATTCCGTAGCAAACGCCAAATACCGGCACACCCGCGTCGAACACGTACTGCGGCGCGCGCGGGCTGTTGTCTTCAGTGGTGCTTTCCGGGCCGCCGGAGAGAATAATTCCGCTGGGATTGAAGTCGCGGATTTGTGCTTCTGTGACATCCCACGCCCACAGCTCACAATAAACGCCCAGTTCACGCACGCGACGTGCGACCAGTTGAGTGTACTGCGAACCAAAATCCAGAATGAGAATGCGATGTTTATGAATGTTTTCCGTCATTGACGCTAATTCCGAGGCAAATGAAACAGGATAAATAAATCGCCCGACATCAAGTCGGGCGAAGAAAATCAGGAGCCCATACGATAGTTCGGGGATTCCTTGGTGATCGTCACGTCATGCACGTGGCTTTCCTGAATGCCCGCACCGCTGATACGTACGAATTCTGCTTTAGTACGCAGCAGGTCGATAGTACCACAGCCAGTCAGACCCATACAGGAACGCAGGCCGCCCATCTGCTGATGAATGATCTCTTTCAGGCGGCCTTTATAGGCAACGCGGCCCTCAATACCTTCCGGCACGAGTTTGTCAGCGGCGTTGTCAGTCTGGAAATAGCGGTCGGAAGAGCCTTTTGACATTGCACCGAGCGAGCCCATGCCACGATAGGATTTGTAGGAGCGCCCCTGATACAGTTCGATCTCACCCGGCGATTCTTCCGTCCCTGCCAGCATTGACCCCACCATAACCGCGCTTGCACCTGCCGCAATGGCTTTGGCAATATCGCCCGAGAAACGGATACCACCATCGGCGATCACCGGAATGCCCAGACCTTCCAGCGCTTCAACCGCGTCAGAGACGGCGGTGATTTGCGGCACGCCCACACCCGTCACAATGCGCGTAGTACAAATGGAGCCAGGACCAATACCGACTTTAACCGCGCTGCAACCGGCTTGCGCCAGTGCACGAGCGCCTGCGCCGGTCGCCACGTTACCGCCGATGATCTGCAGGTCCGGGTATTTAGCGCGGGTTTCACGAATACGCTGCAGCACCCCCTCAGAGTGACCGTGAGAGGAGTCAATCAGCAGTACGTCAACGCCAGCGGCAACCAGTGCATCAACGCGCTCTTCATTGCCCGCACCCGCGCCAACCGCAGCGCCTACGCGCAGACGGCCTTGCTCATCTTTACAGGCATTCGGTTTACGTTCTGCTTTCTGGAAATCTTTAACCGTGATCATGCCGAGCAGATGAAAGCTCTCGTCAACCACCAATGCTTTTTCGACGCGTTTTTCATGCATTTTAGCGAAAACCACTTCACGCGCCTCGCCTTCACGTACCGTTACCAGACGTTCTTTCGGCGTCATATAGACACTGACCGGCTGGCTTAAATCGGTGACAAAACGCACGTCGCGACCGGTAATAATACCCACCAGTTCATTGTCTTCGGTGACCACCGGATAGCCTGCAAAACCGTTAAGCTCGGTCAGTTCTTTCACTTCACGCAGCGTGGTGGTTGGCAGGACAGTTTGCGGGTCGGTAACAACGCCGGATTCGTGTTTCTTCACGCGACGCACTTCTTCCGCCTGACGCTCGATGGACATATTTTTATGGATAAAGCCAATGCCACCTTCCTGCGCCAGCGCAATTGCCAGCCGTGCTTCGGTAACAGTGTCCATCGCCGCAGACAGCATAGGAATGTTCAGGCGAATGGTTTTCGTCAACTGGGTGCTGAGATCGGCAGTATTCGGTAAGACAGTAGAGTGAGCGGGAACGAGGAGGACGTCGTCAAACGTCAGGGCTTCTTTAGCGATACGTAGCATGGGCAATATCTCTGACCTGGGTGGTTAAATAT
The DNA here is from genome assembly GCF_002915575.1 of Superficieibacter electus. Lineage (GTDB taxonomy): Bacteria > Pseudomonadota > Gammaproteobacteria > Enterobacterales > Enterobacteriaceae > Superficieibacter > Superficieibacter electus. Next base: position 103,734 of record NZ_PQGD01000018.1, on the reverse strand, counting down.
TGCCGTGGCATTATACAGAGCGTAACCGATTGCTTCTACATTTTTTTGCGAAAAATGCTTGCGATCCCGGGCAGGCGGGTTACTATCGATTGAATAACCTGCTGATTTAAAATTTGATCTCGCTCACATGTTATCCTCTCAGACCACCTCAATTTTTACCGTAAGCCGCCTGAATCAGACGGTTCGTTTGCTGCTTGAGCAGGAAATGGGGCAAGTATGGATCAGCGGTGAAATCTCGAATTTCACTCAGCCGTCCTCGGGTCACTGGTATTTTACGCTCAAAGATGACACCGCCCAGGTACGCTGCGCAATGTTTCGCAACAGCAACCGCCGGGTGACGTTCCGCCCACAACACGGGCAGCAGGTACTGGTACGCGCCAACATTACGCTGTACGAACCGCGCGGTGATTACCAGATAATTGTTGAGAGTATGCAGCCTGCGGGTGAAGGGCTGTTACAGCAGAAGTATGAACAGCTAAAAGCAAAGCTTCAGGCAGAAGGACTGTTCGATCAGCAATTTAAACAGCCGCTCCCCTCACCGGCCCACTGCGTTGGGGTCATTACCTCGAAAACCGGGGCGGCGCTGCACGATATTCTCCACGTACTGAAGCGCCGTGACCCGTCGCTGCCGGTGGTTATCTACCCGACGGCGGTACAGGGCGACGATGCGCCGGGGCAGATTGTGCGCGCCATTGAACTGGCGAATGCGCGTAAGGAGTGCGACGTATTAATCGTCGGGCGCGGCGGCGGCTCGCTGGAAGATTTGTGGAGTTTTAATGATGAACGCGTCGCGCGGGCGATTTTTGCCAGCACGATCCCGGTGGTTAGCGCCGTCGGCCATGAAACCGACGTCACTATTGCTGATTTTGTCGGCGACCTGCGGGCACCTACGCCGTCGGCGGCGGCAGAAATTGTCAGCCGCAATCAGCTTGAACTGCTGCGTCAAATTCAGCATGGTCAGCAGCGTCTGGAGATGGCGATGGACTACTATCTCGCCAACCGTACTCGTCGGTTTACCCAGCTTCATCATCGCCTGCAACAGCAGCATCCGCAGCTGCGTCTGGCCCGTCAGCAGACCGTGCTGGAGCGACTGCGCCAGCGCATGAGTTTTGCGCTGGAAAACCAGATGAAACAAGCTAATCACCGCCAGCAGCGCATGCTACAGCGTCTGAACCAGCAAAATCCGCAGCCACGCATCCACCGGGCGCAAACCCACCTTCAGCAACTGGAATATCGCTTAGCCGGGCTGATGCGCGCGCGCCTGAGCGCCACACGCGAACGTTTTGGCAACGCCGCCACGCATCTGGACGCGGTCAGCCCGCTCGCCACGCTGGCGCGAGGATATAGCGTCACCAGCGCGCCGGACGGCAAAGTGCTGAAGAAGGTGAAGCAGGTTAAAACCGGCGAGACCCTTACCACCCGCCTGAACGACGGGTGGATTGAGAGCGAAGTGAAAGCCATTACGCCAGTCAGGAAAACGCGCTCGCGGTAAGCCGATTACTACGCACACAGCCTTTCCACAATGTCCAGCCGCAATGCCTCCTTCGAGCCGGATAAGCCCTCTTATCCGGCCCTTCCCCCTCAGCGCAAACACGCCTGCCGGTAGAGCGCCGTTTGCGAACTGGCGGTGTGTTTCGTGCCATCAAGCAGATAAATTGCCTGCGCGAAATGCGTAGCGGGATCGGGATCTGACGCTAACCAGTACGCACTCACGCCCGAATTCCCTTCTTTAACAGGCCAGCCATAGTTCGTGAATAACCCGCCGTCTTTTTTATCGTCATCGTCGTACAGGTCTTGCAGCGCGCTGTACGTCGGCTGTTTTTCGCCATCGCATCCGCTCGCCCCAGGCATCAAGAGTTGCTCCTGATTGACGGATGACCAAAGCTCATTGACCATCGGATAGCCAGTGTTATTATTGCCCGACACTTCTGCCGCCAGCAGCGGGCGGCGGAAAACGATGCCGCCGCTGGTGGTTACCGTTTCAGCCATATGGCCCCACATACTGGCTTTGTCGGTGTCCGGGCTGGTCAGGACAGTATAGATAACATCCACCTCACCGCCCTCAAACGTTGTTTTATCGGCCGGCGAAGCCTGTAGCTTCGTTTTCAGGCCAGTGCTCCCATCCTGATTAACGGTATAGTGAACCTGACCATCAGCCCCCGTTATACCCCACCAGAAAGACTTCATCACCCAGGATAATGACACGCCCTCCGATTGCACCACCATGCCACTTTGGCTGGAGAGGGTATTCTCCCTGTTGTCTCTCTGCGTCGATGTATAACGATACAGTTGCACAACGGTACCCGGTAATGGCGTACCGGCGTCGTCGGTTACGGTCGCCGTCACTGCGATGGACTCCTTGACTTTCGCCCTCGCAGCATCATATTGCGCATCCCAGTGATCATCAGCAGCCTGCCTCACGACCAGCGACCGGGGCGTTGCCAGACAAAGTTGCATTGTGGTGACGAGGGTGTTGGTCGTTCTGGGTTGAATGGTGCCGTCTTCCAGGTTGACGTACTGATAGTAAGTAGAGGTGCTACTAACGACAGGCTTGCCATCGGGTATCGTGAGATCGCCCGCTGCCCATACAAAATTCAGCGGCAGGCCAAAAGCGGTGGCAATCTCGCCACCTGGATAATCGTTATACAACGTTTTTAACTGACTGGCCGTCGGCATCCCTAAAGCATCGCATGGCGAGTTATCTTCTTTAACACGGGAATACCTATCCCACGTATACCACTCCTCGTTAACGACGCTTCGCCCTGTGGTATTCGAGGTTGAGCTCAGTTCACTACGCAGTAGCGGGCGCTTAAACACCACACCATCGCTATTGGTGAAGGTTTCCGGCATATGGCCCCACATCTTGGCCTTTGGCGTGTCCGGGCTGGTGATGACCGTAAAGATCGCGGTTTTACTGTCTTTGACTGACGGGCTTCGGCCGTCCATCACCTTAGCGTTAATGACCGTACTGAGCCCTGCGCTGGCATCCTGAGAAACCGTGAAGGTGAGCATCCCCTGGTCGTCCGTGTAGACATTCACAGAGTCAGCTGTCGTTGCCATCACGAAGGTGGGCTGTGCAGATGGCGAGAAGTTGCTTAGCGTAATATCGTCGCTATCAGCAACAGAGCTTGAGGGGGTATACGAACCACCGGTGCGCCTCATTGACGGATCGCGGCTTAGTTTAACCAGCACATTTTTCATCGGCTGGCCGGCGGTATCTTTCACCTGTACGGTGGCGGCGATGGTTTCGCCTTTCTTCACCTTCGCGATGCCGGTGGCTTCATCCTGGCCGGTCAACGTCAGCGTCAGGCTGCCCGCCGCAATGCGCGGTTTAGTCAGGCAAAGCTGTACATAAAGTTCAGCTGAACTCGTTGCACTCTTCCAGTAGTTGTTTTTTATATTGACGTACTGCCAGGAGAAGCTGCTGCCCGATAACATTTTATCCCCCGCCCACCAGCTAGCTGAGGTGGGCCAACCGAGATCGGGCACGATAGCTTGATTTGGATGAGCGTCATACAGCGACTCAAGATCTGCTCTCGCCGGCATTTGTAGCGTTGGGCAGGCACCGGCATCGGCGTCAAGGCCGCTACGTTTCAGCCTGTACCAGTTTTCATTTGATTCGCTATACAGGGGAGTATTCTCACTCTGCGCCGAAGCCAGTTCAGTGTAAAGCAGCGGGCGCTTAAACACTGTGCCGTTGTTGGCGGTGGCGGTTTCCGGCATATGGCCCCACATCCTGGCCTTGTCGCTGTCCGGGCTGGTGATCACGGTGAAAATGGCCTCCAGCGGTTCGGAAGCAAGCGTCTCCTGACCCACCATCGTTGCCTTCAGCGTGGTTTTGATACCGGGACTATCTGGCTCGCCCAGGGTTAACGTCTGCGTACCGTCAGCCCCCGTCGAGCTGACAACCTGCGCATTGGCGTAAGTCCCCAGCTCGATTGGCGATGTCTGGCCCGCCGACGCCACGTACATCATTTTCGCTCCCCCCCATGACGATGACGGGTAGCTTTCGTCGCGCGCCGTATCGGAAACGCGCGTCAGTGCAAACCCGGTGTAGGGCATCGGTGCGCCTGCGGCATCCCTGAGGGTGACCACCACCTTCGCTGCCTCGTCGCGTTTCACCTTCACCGTCTGCCCGCCGATATCAGCGGCCTGGAGGGTGATCAGCGCCCCCAGCGGTGCCGCTGACGAGGCGCAGACCTGATACTGCATGTTGTTTGCACTGCCATTCGACGCCGTGCTCAGCCCGCCATCGTCCAGATCGACGATATACAGGCTGTTTGCAGTCGGGGCGACAGCTGGCGGGAGGGAACCTGTCCAGTAAGAGCGGTTTACCGGCCAGCCATGAACGTCTTTGATCATTCGGCCTGGATATGCGTCATACAGCGAGGTCAGATCGTCCCTGGACGGATAATACCCTTGCGCGCAGTTATTCGGGTTCTGTTTAGGTGCATGCGGGCCATAAAACCTCGCCCAGATTTCGTTATCTTCCGTGGTCGAAGAGGTATTCTCCTTTTGACTCAGCTCATCCAGCAGCCGCGGCCGCTGGATGACCCGGCCATTCCCGGCGGTCAGCGATTCCGTCATGTGGCCCCACATGTTAGCGACGCTGACATCCGGGCTGGTGGCCACGGTAAAGATGGTGTCAATCGAGGCGGATGGAATGGTGGCGTTATGGTAGATTGCCGCAATAATCGCCGTGCGGGTGCCGAGGGCGTCCGGGCGGGTGACGTTGATAATTTTGCTGCCGTCGCTTCCCGTAATGTCGCCGATTTGGCTCGCCGTATCGTTTAGCGATTCGCCGTCAATGATCACCGGCGAGGTTATCGCATCGCCAGAGCCTGCCTGGAACTCTTCATTCTGGCGGTTATAGCCATTGCCGCGGCTCAGCACGAAAGGCGCGGAGGGCAGCGGGTTACCGGCGGCGTCTTTCACCGTGACTTTTAGCTGTAGCGTGTCGCCCTTTTTCACCTTCACCGCATGTACGCCGCCGTTGTCATACCATAGCGAGGTGTCTACCGGCTCAATGGTGATGGAGGCGGCGGCCGGGTTGTCGCGGTCAAGGCAACTGACGTAATCGGAACCATCCTCCCCGGCGGAACCGGTTTTTTCTTCACCGCTGCCCAGGTTGATCTGCTTCCAGTTGTTGGCGTTGGCGAAACTGGATGACCAGTAGGCTTTGGCCACGGGCCAGCCTTGCGCGCTGTTAATCGCGCCGCCGCTGTAAGCGCCGTAGAGCGCTTGCAGTTGATCGATACGCGGCAGACGGTTAGCCGCGCAGCCGCCCGCGCCGGGGTTACCGTCCGCATCAGCTTGCAAAACGCGCACCCAGATTTCGTTAGCTTCTTTATAGGTTCGGTCGTGGGCGCCAACTTCCTCGGCCAGTTTCGGGCGTTCAAAGGTCATGCCATCGACGGTGAGCGTGTCCGGCATATGGCCCCACATTTTGGCTTTCGGCGAGTCCGGGCTGGTGGGGACGGTAAAGGTGACGCTGCGATTTGCAGGCGTAGAGACCATCGAGTTTTGCGGGGCCACATCGAACAGGGTTTTTAGCCCAACGCCCCGCGGCTGGGTTATCATCACTTCCGCGTTGCCGTTGGCGTCCGTAATGCCTTCATACGTAAGCGTGGTATTAATGCCATACTCTGCGCCGTCAATGGTCAGCACACCACCCGACGGGTCGTCAAAACCGGTACTGCCGCCGTCACGATTGATAATGTTGGTGATCTTCACGGTAAAGCGCACGCCAGGAAGCGGAACGTCAGTGATAATATTGGTCGACTTGACGTTCATTTTGATTTTCTCACCCACTTTCGCCACCGCGCCCAGTATGGTGGGGTCATCAAAAAAGTAGGCGTCAATGTGAGAGACCACCTCATTGGCGGAACAGCTCAGGTAGTTGGGTTCGCTGGTGAAGCTGCCGTCCGCGCCGGTTTCCAGGTTAACGTTTTTCGTTTGTGCGTCGATGACATCCGCCGTCAGGTAGCTGTGGCTGCCGGTCGGCCAGCCTTTTTCGGTTTCCATCGTGTTGCCGGAATGGGTGCTGTAGAGCGCGTTCAGCGACAGCTGCGACGGCACCTGCCCGGTGCCGCACTGGGCAAGCCCGGCGTCCAGCGAGTTGAAGGTGGCCCAGGTTTCGCGGTTTTCAATGGTTGAGCCGGTTTCACTGCTGGCCTCTGACGCCAGCATCGGGCGTTTAAATAGCTGCCCCGCCGCCATAACGCTGCCGTCCATATGCCCCCACATGCGGGCGCCTTCTACATCCGGCTGCGGGCTGGTGGGCACGGTAAACACCACGTTGGCGGTCGCCTCTACGTCGCTGGCGACCACGCGCAGCGGGGTTAACACGCCCGCGCCGTCCGGTTGCTTGAGGGTGATCACCATGCGGCCATTTTCCCCGGTGACGCCCGTATAGTGGCCGGGTACGCCTGCGCCCGCTAAGTTCGCAGAGACCACGTTATCGCGCCAGGCAAAGGCGGAATTTTCTGCATAAGCCTCGGAACGGGTCTGCCCCTGGTGGTTCTTCTCTTCATCCATATACAGGTCGAACGCGTAAAAAGGCAGGCGTTCGCCGGTGACGCTGTCGGTGAGGATAATGGTCATCGTGATCTCTTCGCCTACCTGCGCAATCGCCGCATTGTGGGCCTCATCCATTCCCGACAGAACGAGTTGTATCGCAGGCGTGACCACGGGCATGGCTTTATCAACGCAGCTGACAATCACGTTTTCATTATCACGTATGCTGACAATGTTATCGTCACGCATGTTGTAGCCAAAATGATAAAACGGCGCTGGCGCTACCGTAGACGAGCGGTAGTAACCGGTACCGGACACCGGCCAGCCGATGGTGGGCACCAGGTCGCCACGGGCGGTTTTTAGCGCTTTAAGCTGGTTGACATCCGGCATAATATCGCAGTAGCTGTCTGCGCTGTCCCACTGAAAGCGCGCCCAGGTTTCGTTATTGGAGTTGATCGACCCTTCTGAATCCGGCGCTTCCGCTTTTAATGCCGGGCGAGTAAAGGTGTAGGTTTCGCCAGAAATCTCTGCCGTTGAGGTTTCCGCCATATGGCCCCACATGTTGGCTTCCGGCACGTCCGGGCTGGTCAGGGTGGTAAAAATAACCGGGATTTCCGCTTTCAGCGCAGGGAAGTTGGCTGAGCTAACCTGAAACACGGTTTTAACGCCTGGCCCCTGATCCTGAGTGACGGTAACCGTCGCTTCGCCGCGTCCATCGCTGGTGCCGTGGAATTCCGTCGTCGTGGTGGTCAGCTCGGTATCGCCAACGTGTACCGGTTTGCTGTTGTTCACCGCGCCCTGACGGTTTTGCGCGTCTTTGCGGGTGATGATAAACGGAGAGTTAGGAAACGCATTCCCGTCGCAGCCGCGGGTGACGATATGCAGCGTAATCGGCTCGCCCGCTTTGACCTTGACCGCGCCGAGCGTTTCATCAAAATTATCGGCGGTGACGGCGATGGGATCGCCCACCGCCGGGGCGATATTAATGGCGATTTTTTGCTCCAGCAGCGGCACGGGATTGGTGCTGGGTACGCCGGTGGCGGTAAGCAGGTAGAGCGCGGGCGGGGTCTCTTGCGCCTCGGTGTCAACCTGCGACCAGACAACGAGCTGACGCCCGGCCATATTCTGCGCGCAGAAGGTCTGGTTAGGCACTGGCTGCGGGTTGAGCGGCTCGTCCGGCGTGGCGGCGTCGGCCCAGATCAAACTGGCAGAGGGTTCACCACCTTCCCAGCGAAACGGCGGGACGGCCAGAGCATCACCTTCGATATCAGCCGGGTTAATCGGCTGCATCGCGGCTGGGGTGTCGTCGGCGCTGAAATCACGCGGCATTGCGCTAAATTGCACGGTATATGGCGCGTTAGCGAGGTCTAACCGCGTGCTGCCCTGATAAACGGGGACTGCCGCGCCGTCGGCGGTGGGAGGGGTGCCGTTGATGATGCCGGTTGTTGATTCCGGTTCCTGCCAGGTGCCACTTTCAAGCGCGGCCTGTACGGGCGCGGCAAGGCTCCCGAACATCAGCAACAATGTCAGTAAAAAGCAAAAAATGTTGTTGATCTGCCAGTTCCTGTTCATGAACGATAGTCACCCGTTTTTGTTCCAATCTTTCAACACACTTTGCTTAGTCGTGAACTAGGCAAAATGCGCGGAAATGCCATTCCCCGCAGGGAATGGCATGGCGTTAATGTTATTTGCGCTGGTAGTCGACAGACAGACCAAAGCCCTGAACACCGTTGGTGCCCACGGTAACGCCGTTTTCGGCGCCTTCGAATTCGGTTTTCGCCTGGGCGTTGGTAACCGGAATAACAAGGTCGTTGTTGTCGTATTTCGAGTTGACAATACCCGCAGAACCCTGACCGGTTGCAATGCCGCTGGTGCCGGTGAATCTCCAACGGTAGTTGTAGTTGTCGGTGACGTTTTCATCGCCGCCATCGTAGGTGTTGTCACCATCAAGGTCTTTCCACAGCAATACCTGATAAGTGGTGTTGGTCTTGAGGTTGGCGGTCGAACCCAACAGGTTGGTGCTTTGACCTTCTTCATGGATAACAACATGTACGTTTTCATCCACAACCGGACCTTCCGGGATATCATCGTCGTCAGCGCCGCCGCCAGCGTTGGTGGAAAGGTCTTTCAGAAGAACAGGGTCCGTGAAGGCAGGATCACCCGTTGTGGTTTTTGACTGGATTCTGACGCCGATATAACGGTCGGCGTCCTCGTCCTGGATGGTATAGGTATCGCTACCTACGGTGCCGATCGGTTTCGGATCGCCGCCGTTCTGGTCACTAAAGCTCACCCACTGAACCGTTTTTTTGGTTTCGATATTGTCGGTATCAATATCAAGTTCAGTATCGCCAAGCGCCCAGCTGATGGTGATTTTATCGCCAACGTGGAACTGTTTCTCTCCCGGTGTGGTAGCGGTACGTGCACCACGATCAATCGCCACCGTCACATGGTCTTTATTCGTATCCGACGCGCTGCCATCGCCTACGGGCTGGTCAGCACGGGTGAACCAGGGCGGCGTCCCCTTAATCGTGCCAGTACTCTCAGTCGCACTCTGCCAGTTACCTTGTTTTAGATTACCTCGTGACCCCTCGCCGGCCGCCATTGCCGATGGGATCGCGCAATAACCTGCTACCGCTAACGCCAGTGCGACCTTACTCAGCCGCTGCTTGATAGTTGACTTCATTAAGACACTCCTTTTCTTCAAAATTCAGCGACTGGCCGGTCAGCCATTACGCCGACGCTATTTTTTGCTGTACACCACGCGGATGCCGTAGCCCTGTACGCCATCTTCTTCATGGGCCGCAAACAGTTGTGCTGCTTCACGGTTAGTTTTTGGCAGCACTAAATCTTTATTACTCGTTTTGGGTTCCGCCCCGGTGTGACCGTTCACGCTCTGCCCGGTGAATTCCCACTGATAGTCGTACAGCGCCATCTCGTCCTCGGAAAGCTGCTCCGACATCTGGAACACGCCGTCCTTGTTTTTGTCGCGCCACAGTACAAAACGGTAGATGTTATTGACCACAGGGTGCTTGTCTTCTTTGCCTATCAGATTGATGGGGCTGGACGCTTTGGCCTGATAGATGATGGCGTTAAGATCGTCAATATCGTCCCCGGTAAAGATGACATCAACAAAGTTACTGTCGCCGTAGGCGTCCTCTTTCGCCTTCCAGCGGAAAGTGCCGGGTAACGTACTGGAAAGCGTGACCGTCCCGGCTTCTTTATCGCGTTTGGCGATAAACACGCAGGGGGTTTCCGTGGTGCAGGGCTTCTCGGCCAGCGTCACTTTTTTGTCATTGCTGTCATAAAGCACTGGCGTCATGGCCTCGTCCACCAGTTCCTTACCGTTACGGTCGGTGGTGTCGCCAAAGGCGTCGGTCAACAATATATCCATTACCACGCCATCCTCGCCGTCTGCCAGGGCAGTGGCTTCGTGGCTGTGATCGGTGCGATCGGTATCGGCGATGTTGTCCACCACCAGCTCAATTTTGCGCCCCTGTTTGACGATAATTTCGACAATACCAGAGTTCTGCTTGTTGCCCTTTTCATCTTCCAGCGTCAGGCGCACGCGCCAGGTGTTAAGCGCCTCACGTTCGGCGTCGGTGCTGGCGTTAACCCAGGCTGGGAGGGTGAGATTCCAGCGGTTATTGTTGCCCTCAGTGAGCGCATTCGCTTTTACCACTGGCATCACCAGCGTGCGGCTGGCATTGTTTTTCGCCTGCCACGAGGCGGTCACGATTTTGTAGTGGTGGTTAATGAGGGCGTTGACCGTCCATTCGCACTTCTCGAGCCCTACGCCCTTCTCCGGCTTATCCTCAACCACGCACTCCGGGTGAGTGTTAGCCTCAGAGGCTTTCAGCCACAGCGTCACGTCCAGCGGATCTTTCTCGCGGTATTCAAGGACGATAAAGTTATTACGATCGACAAAATCGGTACGGCTGCCCATCAACGAGTGCTGGATTTTGACGTTTTCCGGATCGAGCTGCGCCGCCAGCGGCGTGCCGAACTGATAGGTCATGGTGGCGTTGACGCTGAAATCGTTGCTGTCACCCGTTCCGGCTTTGTAATCGGTGCTGACGGTAACTAATGGCACAGGGGTATAGGTTAGCCCCAGCGTCACCGCATGAGGATCTTCTTGCAGATTATCGGTGCCGAACAGCGCAACTTCGTCGCCGTAATATTGTTCATATATCAGCTTGCCGCCGACTTGCGGATAAAACGGCAGCCACGCTTCGGCGCGCACGTCCCAGCCGCGCGCCGGACGCTCTTCGTAGAAATCAAAGTCTTCGGAGTCTTTCCAGTCGGAAAGCGGGTGATAGTAGTTGCCGGAAAAGCGCAGGAAATCGGTCCACGCTTCGGTTCCCAGGCCTAAACGACGGTGGCCGCGGGTAAAGTCATAATCATAGAAAACGTTGCCGCCGAGCAGCCAGTCGCCAACGTTTTGCCGCAGGCCGACGCCGAAGTTGCCAATGGTGCGATCTTCTTTGCGCTGTGCGGAGATCTGGCTGAATATCAGCGTGCTTTGGTTGTCATACCAGGGAACAAAATAGTCCAGCGAACTGCCGTCCAGATCGCCGCCCTCGCCCACCGAGAGGCTGGAGCGCACTTTGCCATAGGGCGACATCAGCCCTTCGATATAGGATTGGGTTGAAGAGGTGATTTGGTTTTGCAGATAGCTGCGCGCCTGCGATTCCAGCGCCTCCGGCGTCAGGTTTTCAAAGCCCTGAGTGGCAGAATTGATGATGTAATCCGCACCTTGCTGCTTGATTGATTTGCCCTCCTTCTCTTGTTCTTCTTTTTGGGCAGAATCGCTGGCCAGGTCTGGTAACGTGGATTCGGATTTATTTTTGTCAGTTTCAGATGCGCGACTATCCTCTCCGGCGTGGGCGACGCCAGATATTAATATTAAAAAGAATAATAAACGCACCATGCACACGCTAATGTCCCTGTGTTAGCGATTAAACATCCACAGCAACATTTTATTCAAACACCGGATAAAATAAAAAATAAACAGCCTAAATAAATTCCGAAAAATATACTGACACAATTAATATCTTAAGTTAAATGTATATATAATAATTATTATATTGGCAATCTTAATTTATTATAAATATTAATAAAAATCCAATTTATATCGATTAAATAATATTATTACTTATTTAAATAAGTTCATCAGATAATAACAAACTCAACGCGCTTTTTAGAAATCAGCCCATGCCCGTGCTGGCAAAAATAATCAATCGCGCCACAAGCTTTCAATACCTGCAGAGGCTGCTGACAGTCAGGACAACGTGCTTGCAGGAAAAAATCTTTGCCACAGGTAATACAGTGCGCATGGTCACCGAAACCTTCCAGCGGGGTCTGGCAATGAGGGCATATGAGCTGCATTTTCTCTCCTTCACAGTCCTGCGGGTAAAACCCTCTCCAGTGCAGAGAGGGCGATATCGGTTACTTACTTTTTTTGATGTGCTTAATCAGGCGCTTGCGCTTACGGAGCTGATTGGGCGTCAGGGTATTGCGTTTGTTGGCAAACGGGTTTTCCCCTTCTTTAAACTGAATACGGATCGGCGTACCCATGACATCCAGCGACTTACGGAAGTAGTTCATCAGGTAACGCTTGTAGGAATCCGGCAGGTCTTTCACCTGATTACCATGGATCACCACAATCGGCGGGTTGTAGCCACCAGCATGGGCATATTTCAGCTTCACGCGTCGCCCGCGCACCAGCGGCGGCTGATGATCTTCAGAGGCCATCGTCATAATACGGGTCAGCATTGCGGTGCTAACGCGACGTGTTGAACTGTCGTAAGCTTCCCGGATGGACTCAAACAAATTCCCTACCCCGCTACCGTGCAGCGCAGAGATAAAGTGCACGCGGGCAAAATCGATAAAGCCCAGACGATAGTCCAGTGTCTCTTTCACCTGCTCTCTGATTTCCTGGCTCAGGCCGTCCCACTTGTTGACGACAATCACCAGTGAGCGCCCACTATTAAGGATAAAGCCCAGCAGCGAGAGGTCCTGATCGGAAATGCCTTCACGGGCATCAATGACCAGCAGACATACGTTGGCATCTTCAATCGCCTGTAGCGTTTTAATCACCGAGAATTTTTCAACGGTATCGGTGATTTTGCCGCGCTTACGCACCCCGGCGGTGTCAATAAGCACATATTCGCGTTCATCGCGTTCCATCGGGATATAAATACTGTCGCGGGTGGTGCCGGGCATGTCATAGACCACCACGCGCTCTTCACCGAGAATACGGTTAGTGAGCGTAGACTTACCTACGTTCGGGCGACCCACAATCGCAATTTTAATCGGCAGATCCTGCGGGTTGAAGTCATCTTCTTCCTCTTCAACGTCGGTACCGTTTTGTTCCGCTTCAAATTGCTTCCAGTATTCAGCCTCTTCATCAATCTCTTCAGGCGGATTGACCTCATCGACAAACGGCAGCAATACGTGTTCAAGCAGGCTGACAACGCCACGGCCATGCGACGCCGCAATAGGATGGATCTCACCTAAGCCGAGCGACCAGAAGTCCGCCACGGCCTGATCCGGGTCAATGCCGTCGGTTTTGTTCGCCACGAGGAATGTCGGTTTTTCACGCGAACGCAAATGCTTAGCGATGCCTTCGTCAGCCGGCATCAGACCCGCGCGGGCATCAACCATAAACAGCACCACGTCAGCTTCTTCAATTGCCAGCAGAGATTGCTCGGCCATCCGGGTTTCAACGCCCTCTTCCGTGCCGTCAATACCGCCGGTATCAATGCAGATAAACTCACGCCCCTCTACTTCGGCACGACCGTACTTACGGTCACGCGTCAGCCCGGGGAAATCCGCCACCAGCGCATCACGAGTACGCGTAAGACGGTTAAATAGCGTGGATTTTCCGACGTTAGGGCGTCCGACAAGCGCGACCACAGGTATCATGTTTAAAGCCTCTTTTACTCAAATTCATTCAAAAATAGCGCGGAATATCGCTATTTCTATAAACAGCAAACGGCCCCTGTGATAACAGGAGCCGTTGATTTCATATTACGCGACAGATTAACGCGTAATGGCGTACAGCGTACCGTCTTTCGCCTGGATAAGCAGTTTGCCATCCGCAACGACAGGCTCAGTCAGGAAACCCGAACCGTCCAGTTTTTGCTGGGCGACAAAATGGCCGTCATCAGGATTAATCCAGTGCAGATAACCTTCGCTATCACCAACCACGATAGAACCATTATACAGTGCCGGAGCCGTCAGGTTACGATGCAGCAGATCGCTCTGCGTCCATTGAGTCACACCACCGTCGGTCGTCAGCGCCAACAGACGATCGGTCTGATCGACGATGTAAATATGACCGCCGTCAACGATGAAATCATTGACTGAACCCAGTTCACGTTTCCACATGATCTGCCCGCTACGCAAATCCAGGGCGGTGAGATTACCGTTATAGGCCAGCGCGTAAATAACGCCATCCACGACAATCGGCGTGGTATCGACATCACTCAGACGGTCGATCTCGGTCGGGCCGGTGGCCTGCGAGATGCGCTGCTGCCAGATCATCTGGCCCTGTTGCATCAGTACAGCACTCACGCGACCGTTATCACCGCCAACAATCGCCGCACCAAATGCGGTAACAGGGGCGGACTCGCCACGCAGCGACAGCGCCGGCATGTCGAGGTTAACGGTCCATTTAATCACACCACTGGCCTGATCTAACGCCTGAAGCTGACCGTTGCTGGTATGAATGAGGACCATGCCATCGCTCACCACCGGGCGCGACAGTGCTTCACCTGCGACCTGTGTCTGCCATGCGACACCACCATCACTGGTGTTCAGCGCATAAACCTGGGCTTTTTCACTGCCAACATAGACGTGACCGCCGTCAACCGTTACACCACCAGACAGTAGCGCCGGAGAGGAAGACATCCAGCCTTGCTTCTCTGCCAGACTAACGCTCCAGATTTCTTTTCCATCATCGGCATTTACCGCTTTAACGGTACCACGCCGATCGGCCGCATATACTACACCATCAGCGAAGGCCGGATGGAGATTCGAATAAAACTCGCCGATCCCGCTTCCCACAGAGGTATCCCATACCGTGGTCGGCGTGAACTGGTTTTCAACCTGCGGCAACGGAGACATTTTAACCACGTCTTCTTCGCCGTTAAACAGTGAACAGCCACTTAACAACGCGACAGAAAGCACGCCAGGCAGAAGTAATTTACGCAATTGCATCGGGTCCCTCTCAGATGGACAAATTATTCATTTTCATGCGCATCATTTCACTCAGCGCAGGCGAAGAGTCGCTTTTCACACCCGCTTCCCATGCAGCGTGTGCGCCCTTTTTATCACCTTTGCTTAGCAAGATTTCACCACGCAAATCGGCGACAATAGCCGTCCACCCCTCACCCTTAATATTCTCCAGCGTTTTCAGCGCGGCATCCGCTTGCTTTTGCTGAAGCTGTACGCGGGCAAGGCGCATACTGATGACGGACTGTAAATTTTCATCCGATGCGTCAGCCAGCCCCTGCTGTAACTGCTTACCGGCTTTATCAAGTTCGTTCTTATCAACGTACTGCTGCGCCAGTTCAAGGGCCGTAAAAGCACCGTAGACATTTTTGTTTTCCGCTGCGAATTTCTCAGCGGCGGCCAGCGTTTCCGGCTTGTCTGCCCGCAGTGCAGAAACGGTATTGTCATAGGTAAGTGAAGAGGTTCTTGAAACCTCGACCTGATGACCGGTCCAGTAACGCCAGCCTACCAGCGCACCAATACCTAAAATCACCCCAACGGCCAGCGCTTTGCCGTTTTCAGAGAAGAAGCGTTTGAGCGCCTCAACCTGTTCGTTTTCGTTCTCGTAGATTTCCACGCAGTCCTACTCCTTAGCCCAGTAAAGTGCGCAAATGCGCGGCAACACTATCCTGCACTACTGCCGTTTGCTCACCAGAGCGCAAATCCTTCACTACAACGGTATGGTTAGCGACTTCCGATTCACCCAGTACCAGTGCAACGCGGGCACCCCATTTATCGGCGCGGGCAAACTGTTTTTTAAAGTTGCCGCCACCATGGTTGGTCATGAGCTTCACGCCAGGTATTTCGCTACGCAGACGCTCAGCCAGGTTCAATGCCGCCGCCTGCGTTTGCGCGCCTGACGCTACCAGATATATATCGACAACAGGATCGGCAGTAAATTCCGGATTAACCGCCTGAACGAGTAAAACAAGTCGTTCCAGCCCCATAGCAAAGCCAACTGCCGGGGTTGCACGGCCGCCCAATTGTTCAACAAGGCCATCATAGCGCCCACCGGCGCATACCGTTCCCTGCGCGCCAAGGCTGTTGGTGACCCATTCAAAAACCGTGCGGTTGTAATAGTCCAGACCACGCACCAGGCGCTGGTTAATAGTATAAGGAATGCCTACAGCCTCAAGCAGTTTGCATAACTCGGTAAAGTGCTCACGGGACTCTTCATCCAGATAATCCGCCAGCTCAGGGGCGTCATTCAATAATGCCTGGACCTGCTGATTTTTAGAATCCAGCACGCGCAGCGGGTTAGAATACATGCGGCGCTTACAGTCTTCGTCCAGCTTTTCTTTATGCTGTTCGAGAAATGCCACTAAGGCTTCACGGTATTTCGCACGTGCGTCAAGGGAGCCAATCGAATTCAGTTCGAGATGAACGTGTTCAGCAATCCCCAGTTCACGCCACCAGCGCGCAGTGAGCATGATAAGCTCAGCGTCAATATCCGGCCCCTGCAGACCGAAGACCTCAAGCCCCATCTGGTGGAATTGACGATAGCGCCCTTTTTGCGGACGCTCATGGCGGAACATCGGGCCGATGTACCACAGGCGCTGTTCCTGATTATGCAGCAGTCCATGTTCGATACCAGCACGAACGCAGCCTGCCGTACCTTCAGGACGCATGGTTAATGAGGTAACTTCTTCAGCGTCGCGCTCGCGATCGTTGAAGGTATACATCTCTTTTTCCACAACGTCGGTGACTTCACCAATAGCACGCTTGAACAGCGGTGTTTGCTCAAGAACAGGCGTTCGAATCTCACGATATCCATAGGATTCGACGACGCCTTTGATGATCTTTTCGACGCGTTGCCATACTGCGGTATCTTCCGGCAAATAATCATTCATACCGCGTACAGACTGAATTTTCTTTGACACGTTTATTCTCTATTCTGAATATAAATATGAACCTAAAGCGCTTCTGCGAACAATGCGGGAGCAATACGGGTCCAATCATACACGGGAAGCGCCGCGCTTCCCATCACGTTATTTTTCAAGTTGCTGGACGTCAATGCGGCGCGCTTCATCCAGAATGCTGGCCTTGGCGCGAATACGGGCTTCAAGCTGACCGATCATATCGTCGTTATCCAGACGGTCTTTGCGCACGCCGTCTTCATACAGCCCGCTTTTTTTATTACCGCCAGTCACGCCAAGCGTGGAAACCAGTGCTTCCCCCGGGCCATTAACAACGCAACCAATGATCGAAACGTCCATCGGCGTAATGATATCTTCCAGACGCTGCTCCAGCGCGTTCACCGTGCCGATGACATCGAACTCCTGGCGCGAACAGGTCGGACAGGCGATGAAGTTGATCCCACGGGCGCGGATGCGCAATGATTTCAGGATATCAAATCCAACTTTGATCTCTTCTACCGGATCGGCGGCCAGCGAGACGCGCAGCGTGTCACCGATGCCTTCCGAGAGCAGCAGGCCCAGGCCAATCGCCGATTTCACTGCGCCACTGCGTGCGCCGCCGGCCTCGGTGATCCCCAGATGCAATGGCTGATCGATTTGCTTCGCCAGCAGGCGATAGGACTCAACGGCAAGAAATACATCAGAGGCTTTAACGCTGACTTTAAATTGATCGAAGTTGAGACGATCGAGATGATCAACATGGCGCATTGCAGACTCAAGCAGCGCCTGCGGTGTCGGCTCACCGTATTTTTCCTGAAGATCTTTTTCCAGCGAACCGGCATTGACGCCAATGCGAATCGGAATGTTTTTATCGCGAGCGCAATCAACCACGGTGCGAATACGCTCTTCGTTACCGATGTTGCCTGGGTTAATACGCAGGCAGTCAACGCCGTATTCCGCCACTTTAAGGGCGATGCGATAGTCAAAATGGATATCCGCAACCAGCGGAACATTGACCTGTTGTTTGATCAGTTTAAATGCTTCAGCCGCATCCATGGTGGGCACCGAGACACGAACAATGTCGGCCCCTACGCGCTCCAGCGCTCTGATCTGGTTTACCGTTGCCTCTACATCCGTCGTACGGGTATTGGTCATTGACTGAACAGCGATGGGAGCACCATCACCGATCGGCACATTCCCCACGTAAATCCGTTTTGACTTTCTACGCTGAATAGGGGCCTGGTTATGCATGAAAACTCTCCTGCGGTGCCCGTCTGTTACTGTGCTGCTGACTGGTCGGCATTGAGGGTCAGACGCGCAACCTGATTAGATCTTACAAAGCGGCTCAAATCGACCGGTTTTCCCTGGAACTGAATTTGAACGGCAGCCGGAGCACCAATTTTAAGCTTATAGGGCAGTTGACCGGTAAGGTTTAAGTGACCGCCGCTGCGCTGGGTACCGCTATAGATTTTCTTGCCGGTCGCGTCGGATACTTCCAGCCAACATTCGGCATTGAAGTCCATTACCAGCGCATTGCCGTCAACCGGTGCAGTGACACCCGCCTGGTCAGTTGGTAGCGGTGCCTGTGCAGGGGCGGCATCGACGTTCGCCTGAGAAGGTGAAACGACAGTATTTGCCTGCGCATTTTCTGCCGGGGCCGACGTAGCGGGAGCCGGCGTCGTGGCTGGCGCAGGCGTCGTTGGTGTTGTGGGTGCCGCAGAAGCGGTATCGGTGTTGTTCAGGGGAACCGCGTTGCTTTGTTCAGAATCTGGTGGGGTCCCGGTATCAATCGGGATGTTTTGATCGTGATTATCGCTGGCATTCAATTCAGCGGAAGATTGCGCTTCCATCGTATTGATTTCTTCCTGTTGCGCCTTATGGTTCTGCCACCACCACAAGCCAGTAAAGCTCAAAACAACAAAGAAAATAATCCAGGTGATAAAGCCCATCAGCCAGCCGCTACGTTTCTTGCGCTGTTTGCCAAGCGCAAAGGTCTGCATCGGGGCGACTTTTGCGGCTCTCACGGGAGCCTGCTTTTCCATCATCGGAAGCAGTTCTTCTTCCGGAATATGCACCAGACGTGCATAGGAGCGGATATAGCCACGCAGAAATGTTGAAGCCAGCTCGGCAGGAGCCTTATCTTCTTCAATATCGCGAACCGTGGAAACCTTCAGGCATAAGCGTTCTGCAACCGCTTGTTGGCTGAGTCCGAGTTGCTCACGGGCGTTGCGTAGTCGCACGCCGGTAGTTTGTGCTTCATGTTGGTCGTGGGTGGCTTCAGTATTCATTCGCTACAACTGCTGGTACGTGAAATTAAAATTCTGGTGCCGGCTAATGCCCGCACCGCGAAATATTTGCCTGGTCAACGACAGACAGTATAAGACTGTCAGGCTAACTATCACAGAGCAGCTTGAGCACTTGTTGCTAAGCTGTTGTTGTATCGCTACATACTGCCTTAAAGTTGGCAAAAACGCACCGTAATTATTATCTTCACGAGTGGGTTTTTCCCATCTATTCACCATCTCTATACACTACGCGCCATCCCCGACGCGTAGTGCTCAGATTTTCAGACCGCCTTAACGGCAATCGGTTCACCCTGCATCCGTTTACGCATTGTCCGCTTAGTACGGTCAATAACATCACCCGCCAGCTGTCCGCAGGCAGCATCAATATCGTCACCGCGCGTTTTACGTACAATGGTAGTAAATCCATAGCTCATCAATACCTTACAGAAGCGATCGATGCGACTATTAGAACTGCGGCCATACGGTGCGCCCGGGAACGGGTTCCATGGGATCAGGTTGATCTTACACGGCGTATCCTTGAGCAGTTCAGCTAATTCATGCGCGTGCTCAGTGCCATCATTGACGTGATCCAGCATGACATATTCAATCGTGACCCGGCCCTGGTTGGCATTGGATTTATCCAGATAGCGGCGCACGGCAGAAAGGAACGTCTCAATATTATACTTTTTGTTGATGGGCACAATTTCGTCGCGGATCAGATCGTTAGGCGCATGCAGAGAGATGGCCAGCGCAACGTCAATCATATCGCCCAGTTTATCCAGCGCGGGGACCACACCAGAAGTGGAAAGCGTCACGCGACGTTTAGAGAGACCAAAGCCGAAATCATCCAGCATGATTTCCATCGCAGGTACCACGTTGGTCAGGTTAAGCAGCGGCTCGCCCATGCCCATCATAACCACGTTAGTGATCGGACGCGTACCGGTCACTTTCGCTGCGCCGACAATTTTCGCCGCGCGCCACACCTGGCCGATAATTTCCGAAACGCGCAGGTTGCGGTTAAATCCTTGCTGAGCGGTGGAGCAGAATTTACACTCTAATGCGCAGCCAACCTGTGAAGAAACGCACAACGTGGCGCGATCGTCTTCCGGAATATAGACCGTTTCAACGCGCTGATCGCCCACGGCAATCGCCCATTTAATGGTGCCATCGGAAGAGCGCTGCTCTTCAACCACTTCCGGTGCGCGGATTTCCGCAACCTCTTTAAGCTTATTGCGCAGCACTTTGTTGATATCCGTCATCTCATCAAAGTTGTCGCTGCAATAGTGGTACATCCACTTCATCACCTGATCGGCACGGAAGGGTTTCTCGCCTAAGTTTTTAAAAAACTCGCGCATCTGCTGGCGGTTGAGATCCAGCAGGTTAATTTTTCCATCTTTATTGGCAACCGCCGGGATGGCGATCTCAGGCGTGACATTCAGTTCTGACATAATTTAATCCGGCCTCGTTATTACACGTTATGGCCCCTGGAGGGTTGAAAAAGAAACGCCCCGTCAAACGGGGGCGCTGCATTGTACAAATTATGCTGCACGGATGCCACGCCTGCGCGCGACATTCGTGAAATAAAATGTAAAGACGGGAATTAGCGGGTGCGCGGGCACACTTCGCCTTCGCCGAAGAAGTAGGCGATTTCGCGTTCGGCGGATTCTACAGAGTCAGAACCATGGGTGCCGTTTTCGGTCAGGCTGTCGGCGTAATCTGCACGCAGCGTACCTGCCAGCGCATTAGCCGGGTTGGTCGCGCCAAGGATTTCACGATGGCGGCGCACGGCGTCTTCACCTTCCAGCACGGTAACCACGATAGGACCGGAGGTCATAAAAGACACCAGGCCATCAAAGAAAGGTTTACCCTGATGCTCTGCATAGAAGCCACCTGCTTTTTCAGAGGTGAGATGCAGCATTTTGGTACCGACAATTTTCAGACCTGCTGTTTCAAAACGAGCAAAGATGCTGCCAATAACGTTTTTTGCCACCGCGTTCGGTTTAATGATGGAAAAAGTACGTTCAATAGCCATGATAACCTCTGTTTGTTGTTCTGCCGTTGCACATCGCGCGGCATCCAGGAGCGCGAATTATAATGAGCAACTGTAACGTTGCCTATGGATGAAGATAACATTTTTTTAAAATAAAATGAGTTTTAGCAACAAGTGCTGCGCATACCGTGCTGATGCTGGCGGCAAAGCGGGCATAACGAACTCTCGTTCTCCCAGGCCGCAAATGCGCGCTGACAGTTCGGGCATCGCACGGTAAACAGCGCCTGCTGGTTAATAAACGCTTCTTTCGGCCCCTCTTCAAGCGTCAACGCCTGCGACGGGCACACCGCAAGGCAGTTTTTGCAGGCCGTACAGCGTACAGACTCCGTCTCGAAAACGTGTTCCGTCAGGCGCAGCACGTTTTCCGGGCACACGCGTGTACAGGCTCCACAAAGCAGGCAACGCTGAGGATCTACCTTCACAACGGTTTCGCTGAACCGGGGGTAGAGCTGACGCAACAGACGCTTTCCTGTTGGAACACTGGCGCTGTGCACTATGTTATTCCCGGCGGGTAACAGCGCCCGTTTTGCGATGTTAATCTGTGGATCTACAGGCGGCTGCAAGCGCCAGACCGGCTCCTGATACTTAAGAAGTACCAGATTCAGGCGCGCCACGGCCAGTGCCCAGCCGGGTTGTTTGTCCGCGTCACAGGCGACAGCACGGATATGATAAAGACGATGCCAGACTAAAAGTTCCGCCGTATCGGGAGGATGAAGAGAAAGCGGCGCAACCAGCGTTTCCTGCCGATAATAACGTGACGGCGCATGAATGCCGTTAATCGCCCCGGCCGGACAGGCAAAAAGACAATTGCCACAGCGAAGGCATTGTTCACTGGTAAGCGTTATGCTCCCCTCCACCAGCGTCAGCGCCTGCATTGGGCAGACATCCACGCAGGCCCGGCAGGCGGAGTGGCGCAGAAGATGGTGTGAACAGGAGGCACCGATTGACGGTGCCTCCTGAGGTTGGGCAAGGAACAGGCGCACGGTTAACCAATGCTAAAGAAGATAAAGCGCAGAACCACTTCTGCGATTATCAATAGCCCACTCCCCAGAATCAGCGCGCCTTTCGCCTTTCGCAACCCGCCGATGGCAAAACAGAAAAGACCTGTAACACTGACAATCCAGCCGGCAATATACAGATTATGCAGCTGTTGTAGCCGCGCTACCGGCGCATGAGGAAGGGTGACAATTTGCTGGCCTGCCTCCATGATGGCGCTAAACCACAGCGGCTGAACCAGCAGTCGCGCCAGCACCATAATGGTCACCGCTGCGACCGCACATTTCGCCAGCTGCGGTAAACAGGCCCAGCGTCCTTTCAGCGCCATCAATGCGATCAATACCGAACCAACAATGACTGATGTTCCATAAAACAGGAACAGCGTATTGACATGCTGCCAGGTGATCACCGAGGTATGCATGTAAATCTGCCCCATACAATACACATCGATGACGCCAATCACCGCTGCCAGCATCAGCAGCAGGTTCGCACCCGGCTTACGGCAAATCATCAACAACCCGCTTAACCCCAGTGCGGCAAGGTAGAGAGAAGCAAATACAATCTCACGGCTAAGCCAGGAACTGGCAACATGGCGCAGCGCATTGAGCGCATTCAACGGGTAACCCATATGCAGCATTGAGGCCAGCAGCCCCATACAGGCCATCACAAAGGCGAGCACCACGCCGGATAACCCAGTTCCGGCTCGTGAGCGTAGCAACGCCAGCCATACTGTAACCCCAACCGAACTTTGCAACAGCAGGGTAAAGAGCAGTAACGGTAACTCATGCATGGCGATGCTCCTCTTTCTCTGCGCCCTGATGGGGTTTAATCACCAGATTTGGCTGGGTGATACTGGCTTGCGGCAATCCCTTCACGCTGTTGACGTTGCCATATTTCTCGCGCAGTTCGTCGATGGGGCCAAATTTAATGGCTCCCAGCGGACAGGTCGCCACGCAGACCGGCTGCTCACCTTTCGCCTGCAAATCGACGCAGAAATCGCATTTTGACATCTGTCCGGTTTGGCTATTAAGCTGCGGTGCGCCATAAGGACAGGACCAGGCGCAATAGCCGCATCCCACGCATTTGTCGGTATTCACGCGCACAATACCGTCACCAGGACGTTTGTGCATTGCGGTGGTAGGACAATTTTTTGTGCAGACAGGATCGGCACAATGATTACAAGAAATAGAAAGCGTGTAAGCAAACACGTTGTTCTGCACTCCGCCCTGCCCGGTGGGAATAAATCCTCCGCCGGTCACTTCATAGACGCGGCGAAAACGACGCCCTACTTCCAGGTTATTTTTATCTTTACAGGCGACCTGACAGGCTTTGCAGCCCGAGCAGCGTGAAGAATCAATAAAAAAGCCCAGCTGTTTATCGCTCACGGGCGGATAGTCTTTAAATTGGCTCATGCTTTGGCTACCTCCACGAGCATAGTTTGATGGGAGTTGCCTTTAGCCAGCGCCGTAATACGGGCCGAACTCAACACGTTGGCACAGCCGCCGCGATCGACGCCCTGCGCATCCGGTTGCCACCAGGCACCGGCCTGCATTGCCACCACGCCGGGAATAATGCGCGGCGTCACTTCCGCCGGAACAATACTTACCCCGCGATCGTTATGGATGCGCACTTCGTCACCCTGACGGATGCCGCGTTTTTCAGCATCCTGCGGATTGATCCACAGTTTTTGCGTCTGCACTTCCTGTAGCCAGGGATTCGCATACTGTGTGGAGTTAGCGCGGTTTTTGCCTTTCCAGGTAATCATTTGTAGTGGATATTTTTCACTGAGCGGATCTTCCGGGCCCTCGTGTGCAGGAACATAGTGTGACAGCGCCGGGATTTCCGGATGGTGCATGTCATACAGCCGCTGAGAGAAGATCTCGATCTTGCCGGACGGCGTCGGGAACGGATGATTTTCCGGGTCGCGAATATTGTCTTCAAAGGCGATATACGGCTCGCTTTTAAACAGATGCTGACGTGTTTTTTGCAGCGTGGCGAAATCCGGCAGATTTTCATCCGGCATTGCCAGACGGGTCTGCTCCCAGATATGTTCGATCCAGGCTTTCTCGTCACGGCCCTGGCTGAATTCTTTTTCGATACCCAGTTTTGCAGCCACCTCGCGCAGCCACTGGTAGTCAGAGCGACGCTCAAACTCTGGCTCGATCAGTTTTTCCGACAGTACCAGGTAGCTGCCAGTCCCCCAGGTTTCACCAATATTCCAGCGCTCCATAAAGCTGGTTTCTGGCAGCAGCAAATCGGCATATTTGGCACTTGGCGTCATGAATAAATCACTCGCCACGATGAACTCAATTTTGGATTCATCTTCCAGCAGACGCGCAGCCTGGCGCAGATCCGGGTTCTGGTTAGTGAGGTAATTACCGGCCAGCGAAAACAGCAGGCGAATATTGCTTTCCAGCTTTTCAGCCCCTTTTAACCCGTCCTGCGGTGTCACCTTAGAGGCATCATCTGCGGCCTGCATCCAGTTCATCACCGAGATTTGCGCTTTAACCGGGTTATCCGGCATTTCTGGCCCAACGCAGAATTTACGGTTAGCGCAGCCGCCATAGCCCGCTGCCCAGCCGCCCTTGATGCCGACGTTTCCGGTGATTGTTGCCAGTAGTGTTGAACCTCGCGCGGTACGTTCGCCGCAGTTGTGACGCTGCGGTCCCCAGCCCTGGATAAGCGCAGCAGGTTTTGTGTTAGCGTAATCACGTGCCAACTGACGAATTGTTTGCGCCGGAACGTGGGTAATACGCTCGGCCCATTCAGGCGTTTTACGCACCCCGTCTTTCGCACCGGTCAAATACGCCACCAGCGATTCGTTTTCCGGCACGCCTGCCGGCATAGAATCTTCGTCAAAACCCAGCGTATGACGACGGATAAACGCCTCATCATGCAATTTCTCGGTAATGATGACGTACATCATCGCATCCATCAGCGCATTGTCGGTGGTCGGCAGCAGTGGTATCCATTGATCGGCCAGCGAAGAGACGGTATCGGAATAGCGCGGGTCAACAATAATAAAACGCGTGCCGTTCTGCTTCATTTGCTGGAAGAAATGGTTGGTATGGCCAAAGATGGTTTCCGTCGGGTTATGTCCCCAAAGGATCACCAGTTTGGTGTCAAGCAGCGTGTCCAGCGAGTTTCCGCTGGCAGCAATACCATAAGTATACGGGGTGGCGGCGGCCGTATTTCCCATGCTGACAGAGTGATAACTCGCCAGATAACCGCCCGTCATGTTCAGCAATCGCTGTGCCATTGCATTGCCTGAAAAAGTCCCTCCCGAGGTGGCGGTGCCAACGTGCATATAGCGCGATGCCGGACCGTACTTCGCGGTGATACTTTTTAGCTTGTCAGCGATTAGCGTCGTGGCCTCGTCCCAGGAGATACGTTCAAACTTTCCTTCCCCACGTTTGCCCACGCGTTTCATCGGATATTTCAGACGATCCGGATGGTAGACGAACTTGCGATAGCCGCGACCGCGCACGCAGGCACGCATAACCGGCATTTGTGGGTCGAGCGCATCGTCAGGACGCGTAGAAATGCGGGTAACAACGCCGTCCTGAACGTGTGCCCGAATATCGCATTTGCCGCCGCAGTCAAAGGTACTACAGGTGTGAACTACACGTTCAGTGCCTTTTTCTTGCGCCACGGGCTCAACAGACTCACTGGCCGCATGGCCAGGTGTGGTGAAAAAAGGCAAAGCAACCAGTGCTGAACTGGCCTGAAGAAAATGCCGACGTGAAAGTTGAGGTGATAACGTCCCCGGCGGGCTGTTTTTTGTACTCATTATGCTTCATCCGTAAATGAAAGCAATTTTGCTGCGTTTAGGGCGATCGGCCATTGACGCTTATCAAATAACTATAAAGTATTAATTTATAAGCAACTTAAACGAAATAATTCTTATTTATTCAGGCTCCATCATTATTACGCCGGCGAAAAACAATGCCTGTCGGCGCTGCGTTAAAAACAGGTCCAGCGCGCTGCCTGTTTTTAACGCAGTTCAAAGCTGACCGTTGCGACCTGCCCTGCATCATCCATCGCCACAAGCTGGTAGCTCTGCGCTTTTTCAAGTTGCAGCGTAATGGCGCTTCCTGCCTCACTCAACGCCTCTCCGTTTAAAAACCACCATCTGCGCCCCTCTCCTCCTGTCGTCTGAACGGGCAGCGAAACGCTGGCCAGGCCTGGCAAATGGCGAATGACCGCGCCTTCGCGAACACCGGAAAGCACCAGTGGCAGGACGTTTTGCTGCTGCCTCGGCGGACAACTGTCGGAGGCTGGCGGAAGACGTGCGGTGCGGCGCTCCGCTGCCGCCAGCCAGGGCTCCAGAGGCAGCGGCCAGACCTGGAGTTCTTTTTCCACCGCATCCGGGCAGTCTGCCGCTACCCGCTGTCCTGCCGCATTCAGCCAGACCGGGAAACGAATCCCACGAATACCTTCCTGGCCCGGTAATAGCAGCGTCGGCGGCTGGCTATCGTCCAGTAGCCAGGTAGCAAGACGCCGGCGGCAGTTAGTGTCCCCGACAGGCAATGACTGCCCCCCGGGCCAACAGATAGTGCCGGCACTGACCGACGAGGGTCGCGGATCAACCGGCACACGCTCGCCTGACATCACTGGCCGCGACTGGAGAATATTATTAACCTGATTGAGCAATGGGACCGCGCTGGCAAAGCCAAACTGTCCGGCCACTGGCGTCCCGTCCGGACGTCCGGTCCAGATACCGATGGTATACCGGGCATTTAAGCCAATTGCCCAGGCATCGCGGTAGCCGTAGCTGGTACCGGTTTTCCACGCCAGCGGGGCGACACGCGGCAGGGAACCATCCGGTAGCGGTTGTTCTTCCCCCCCAAGAATGCGACGAATGATCCATGCCGCCCCCGGTGACAGCAGCGGCCGTTCGATCAGCGGATCGTCCGGCAATACACGCAGACGCCCCGCTTTACCATGACGGGCAAAGGCACTGTATGCGGCAGTAATATCTTCAAGCCTTGCCCCGGCACCACCGAGGATCAGTGCCAGGTTAGGCTGGGCATTCGCAGGCAGGATCAACGGTAATCCGGCATTACGCAGACGAGCAGCAAACTGTTTTGGGCCGTAGGCTTCCAGCACTTGTACCGCCGGAAGGTTAAGGGAGCGGACCAGGGCGTCACTCATGCTCACCGGACCGTGAAAGCCGCTATCGAAGTTACCGGGACGGTAATCGCCTGTTCGACGCGGTACATCCTGAAGCAGTGATGCGGGATGGATCAATCCTTCATCCATCGCCATTGCGTAAACAAAAGGTTTCAGCACCGATCCTGGCGATCGAATGGCTGCCACCATATCCACATGGCCAAAGCGACTGTCATCATTTATATCTGCCGATCCAACCCAACTGCGCACTTTCATATTGGTATGATCGACGACGATCATCGCCAGTGAACTGCGCGGCGGCAGCCGTGATTTCCAGTTCAGCGCCAGCTCTTCCATCTGCCGCTGTAGCGTGGCATCAAGGGTCGTGACGATTTTGTCCTGCTGGCTTCTGGCCAGTACCCGGCGCGAAAACAGCGGGGCCAGTTGTGGCATCTGCCGGGGGAACAGCCAGACTGGTTCCTGCTGCGCCTCTTTTACCCTCTCTGCGGGCCAGACGCCCTGCGTCAGCATACGCTCCAGCACTTTGTCCCGTGCCGCCTGCGCACGCTCCGGCCAGCGATCGGGTCGCAGACGGCTGGGCGCCTGGGGAAGTACGGCTAATAGCGCCGCTTCAGAATAGCTAAGCTGCGCCGGCGCTTTTCCAAGGTAGGCCCAACTGGCCGCGCCAACACCCTGAAGCGTGCCGCCAAACGGCGCACGGTTCAGGTAGAGCGTCAGAATATCGCGTTTGGAAAGATGCCACTCCAGTTGCAGAGCACGCCAGACCTGGCGGATCTTGCCGCCGAAAGTGCGCGGATGCGGATCGAGTAAACGAGCCACCTGCATAGTAAGCGTGCTACCACCGGAAACGATTTGACCAGAAGTAAGATCCTGCCAGGCGGCACGGGCAATCGACAGCGGGTTGATGCCTGGATGTTTCCAGAACCAGCGATCTTCGTATTGCAACAGCGCCTCGATATAACGCGGCGAGACGTCTTCGGGGGTGACAGGATAGCGCCAGATCCCCTCGGCATCGGCAAAGCGCCACAGAGGCGTGCCGTCTTCCGCCACAACCACACGTGCAGGCGTAACTTCTTTTAGCGGTAGCGGCCACAGACGATCGGCAGCAATAACCGCCAGCCACAGCAGCAACAGAAAACCCGCCAGCCAGCGCCAGCGGGTTTTTAGTTTATGCAATACCCACATATTACGGTGTAACGATCAACGGTCCACCTGCCGTTCCGGTGGCACGCCACTGCGGAACATACATGGATTCCACCTGGGGTGCCGGGATCTGATAGGTACCTGGGGTTACCGCACGTGCCAGATAGACCAGCGTTACCGGCTGCCCTTCATTTACCGCCACGGCTGCGACAAAGCGATCGTCACGGAATTCAACATGCTGGATATCAGCCTGCTGCATTTGCGTGACCAGCGCCTGCACTTCGGTCGCATTGTCTTCGAGGCTGGCGCTACTGTTCGCCAGGTTCTGGTTTTCCAGTTCCAGACCCGCAGGCAGTAAATCGACTACCAGCGCATCCGGCACGTTCTGACTGGCCGTGACTTCAAGCTGGACGAGTACCAGATCGCCACTGCGCAGCGCGTTAAGCGACTTTGTCTGCCCTTTGGTGTCGTAGATGTGGCGCTCAATATGCAGAACATTGCCTGAAGGTGCTGGTGCATATTCCGGATAGCCAGTGCTGTCCAGACGCAGCCACAGCGGCTGGCTACCGGTGTTGGTGACCTGAAGAGCGGCCAGTTGATCGGCAGTCACATTTTTCACCTGCGCTTTATCCGCACTGAATGGCTGCGCGTCAAGCGAGGTCTGTGCCTGCCAGGTCCCCGGCAGATCCTGCAACCCGCGGGCAGCGAGAAACAGGGCGTTGGTTTCCTGTGTTGACAGCCAGCGTTGACCAAATGCCTCTTGGGACAGCGCCGTCAGCAGACGGTTTTGCTGATCCGGCAACAGATTATTTTCTTTCAACAGCGTCAGCATCATGGCGTCATCACGCAGTACGCTACCGTAATCTGCCACCCAGACATGATTATCGGTACGCGGCGTTTTCATCGCCAGTTGAAGCGCCTGCTCACTGCGCGGCGCATCGCCCATAGACTTCAGCGCAATGCTAAGCTGCAACAGCGGCAGGCCGGAAGTCGCCTGGGCATGACGCTCCCAGATTTCACGCAGTGCACCCAGCGGGGCTTTCTGCTGACGCGCCAGTACCAGTGCAGCATAAGCCTGCGCAGCAAAGCGGCTCGCCTGAGCATTATCGCTATAGCGGATGGTCATCAGACCCGGCTCCTGAAGATAGCGCAGCAGGCGGTTATTGCCTTTGCTCATCGCCTCGGCCGGAACGCTGTAACCCTGCTCGCTGGCGCGCACCAGGAAATCCATGACATAGGCCGTAAGCCAGTACTCTTCCTGGCCGTCTTTACCCCACAGCGCAAAACCACCGTCCTGACGCTGCATTTGCAGCAGGCGCGAAATGCCCAGATCAATCGCGGCACGACGCTGTTCATCGCTGTCACCTTTAATACCCAGCGTTTTCAACTGCGCCGCACTGGTGTAAAGCGACGGGAAGAGCCCGCTGGTCGTTTGCTCAAGGCAGCCGTAAGGATAGGCTTTTAGTTCACGAATATAACGCGCCAGATTAAGTGGCGGCTTACCACTTAGCAACAGTTGCCCTTGCAAGGTGGCAGGCGAGAAGTTTTGTAACTCACCCTCTGGTATCTGCCAGCTTTCACCGGCCTGAAGTACCGTCCCCAGATTAACCGTTTGTGCCGGAAACGCCGGGCGAACGCCAAGCTTCCACTGTTTTTGCACGGGTGGCAGGTTTTCACCCGGCAGGTTAACCCCACTAATGGTGGCATCAATTTCGCCATCACCATAACCGTCTTGCGCACTGACCGGTACAAATAGCGTAACACGTACCCCCGGCGCAATTTTCAACGGCTCCGGCTGTGAACCCTCCAGTGTTAACAGACCGCTGGTTTTAAGCGCGACGTTGAGCGTTTGCGGTTTATCAGTCAGGTTAGTGACATCCAGCGTCAAACGGGACGCATCACCACTGGCAATAAAGCGCGGCATATTCAGCTCGGCAATCACTGGCGCAGCAACCACCACTTTATCTTCACTGCTGCCAAAATCTTCTGCCGTCCACGCCTGCGCCATTACGCGCAGTTCACCGTTAAAATCGCCAATTGGCAGCGTAACAGTACCTTCGCCTTTGTCATCCAGCACTACCGGCTGCGCCTGCTGAGCGATGATATTAACGTGATTGACCGGCGGCTTACCGCCCCGGTTCAGTTCATCGCCATCACCACCAAACCGCAGGCTGGCGAGGCGTCCCTGGCCTTCAATCACCTGGCCGTAGATATCGTAAATATCTGCGCCATAGCGTTTCTGACCAAAGAACGCTTTCCACGGGTCGGGCGTTACATAGTCGGTAATATTCAGTACGCCGCTATCTACAGCAGAAAGCAGGACGTTGACCTGTTTCGGCAATTCGCCCTCTTTCACGCTCGCTTTCACTTTCACCGTCAGCGGCTGGTTAGGCCGCATTTTATCCGGGCTGTCCAGCGCAATGTTAAGTCGACGATTTTCATCGCCCATCGGCAAATGCAAAATGCCGACGGCACGTTTTGGCGTCGCCGAGCGGGATTTATCACCAGGGCGCACCACCAGCGTGCTCAGATAGAGATCGTGACGATTCCAGCTTTTGTCGATGGGAATTGAAAGGTCCATACCCTGCGCAGGAACATCAATTTCCTGCCACCACAAGGGACCTTCGCTGGATTCCACCATAGCGTAACCTTTCCCGGCGGCGGGTGCTGCAACGTGCAGTTTAAGCGTATCGCCCGGTCGGTAAAAAGATTTATCCAGTTTCATAGTAACGCGATCCGGACGCACAGCACCGGTACCATCGCTGTTATCCTGCCAGCTATAGCCCGCCCAGAAACGCACACTGCTGATCGTTTCGTTCGGCGCTTTTACTTCGAGACGATATGAACCCCATTCAACCGGGAAGCTCACTTTTCCGGTCGCGTCGGCTGCCAGATCCAGCGACTGCTCGCCTTCTACCAGATCTTTTTGATCGAATTGTGATTCCCAGCCTTCGCTCTCGGACCAGTTCCAGTAATAGTCTCGACGCTCGTGGATCAGGCGGACCTGCAATCCGGAGACCGCTTTTTTCTGCCCCTGCGCATTTGCATAGACGATGTCAAAGGCTGCATTACTGTTCTCTTCCACCACTGGCTGATTGACGGTGGCGTCGGTACGGTAGTCATACACCGCTTTGCTGGCAAACTGTGGCCGGATGCCTGGTAAGGTATCCGCAGGCCAGATAGCCTGCTCAGCTCGGCGCGTCACCGGCCGACCGCCGGATTCCAGCAGGCTGGCCTGCAGCAATACTTGCAACGGCGAATGCGCTTCTTGCCACTGGCTGTCGGTGGTTACCTGTCCGCGGCCTTTTGCATCCAGCTTCAGGTTAACTTCATCCAGCGTGCGGGAGAGGTTATCTTCGCTGACATCGCCAAACTGGAAGCCGGGCAGCGCGTCAACGGCCTCACGCAACGGGCGCAGGAACAGTTTGCCCTGGAGGGCGTTGTTCGCCGCCGGTGCGCCATACAGATAATAGCCAACCACATCAAAATTGACGCTGTCCGCCGGGGCCAGCGGCGTTTTTTGCGCGGTTAAATTAAGCGCCATCCGCTCGGGCATAAAATCTTCAACGTTGAAATCCCATAGCCGCGGCTGGTTATCCCCGGTATTGGCGCGAATATGCCACATCCCAGTTGTCGCCGTGCTTTCCAGCGGGTAGTTAAAGCGATAGAGACCATTTTCCGCTTTGCTTACCACCGTGCGGATCACTTGTCCGTCAGGCTTGATCACCTCCAGCTTGACCGGCTGGTCGGCCAGTGCTTTACCGTCGCTGTCGCGCAGTAAACCGTTGAGGATCACCGTTTCGCCAGGGCGATAGAGATCGCGCGGGCCAAACATGAAAAATTGTTTGCTGTACCCTGGATCGCCCGCGATTTTGAACTCGGCCAGATCCAGCGCCGGAAGATTGAGATCCAGCAGCGTAGTCTGACCGTCTTTACGCGCCAGCAGCAACGCGCCGGCTTTTTCACTTTCGAGCGTGGTGCGACCATGGCTGTCGCTGGTTGCCTGCGCCAGCGTCTGACCTTTTTCATTGAGCAGCATGACGTCAACGCCGGACTGCAACGCGCCGTTTTCCAGACTTTGGGTGAAGACTTCCAGCCGATTGTGGTAGCGGTGAGTGGAAAGGCCAATATCACTCAGCGTAAACAGGGTGGCGGCATTGCTGTAGCTATAATGTCCGGCCTGATTCATCACCGCAATGTACACGCCCGCCTGCTGCAACGGTTTGATGTCGCCAAGCGGCAGCATCAGTTTTTCCTGGGTATTTTTAGCCGGATTAAGGTCAAAACGACCGGTATACACCAGGTCGGCCATTTTCAGCAGTTCATCCGATTCCCAGTTAGACAGCGAACTGCGGTATTCCCACTGGCTGACGAATGCGGCCAGCGACTCCGGCTTCACGCGAAAGAAGTTAACGTCAATGTTATTCACATTCAGCGCCATCACCGGCAGGCCTTCAACGACTTTACCCGGCAGCAGCGAGCCACGGCTGGCAAATCCAACGGACGGCTGGATATTGCGCGTCGTGATCGCTTTTTCAAAGGATTTACCGAACGTCGCTTTATTCAGGGCCGTGACACCGCTATCAACAGTGAGCACCAGGTTACGGTTTGGCTCAAGATGGCGTAAACGCAGCTCTTTAAGATTAGGAGCCAGTTCCCACGCGCCATCGACCTTGCCCTCTTTTTTATCGACGAGGTGCACGGTATGGGAGAAGTCCTGCTCAGGATCGAGCGGAATTGAGAAAGTAAGTACTAATGTTGCCGCGCCTTCAAGCTGAACCTCTGAGGCATCAAGCAGATTGAGCGCCTTGCCCTGGCTTTGCGCCGCCAGTTTTTTTAACTGTGCATCATCAGGCTTTGCCGGTGGCGTTTTCGCCTGCGTCGCCGTTGAGGGGGACGCCGCTGCCGGAGCCGCTGCCTGAGTTTTATTGTTGTCATCGCATCCAGCAAGGCTGAAGGCGGCCACCAGCGTAAGGGTTAGTGCCGTCAGGCGAAACTGTTTCATGGTTAAATCCCTGGCCAAAAGCCGTCAATCACGGTTGGTAATATTATGCGCAACTTTCACGAATACAAAAGTCCGAATAATGGTTGTTGAATCTCGATCGCACGTTATTTTTCGTTATTGCATGATGTTACATCACTCACACTATCGAAAGTAACATGTTACATAAGACGTTATTTGTTTTTAAAACAGTCAGATAGATGGATTCTATGCAGTCGTCACTGCTAGGTTATCAGCATTGACGCCATCTTGTGCGCGGTTCATTAACAGAGGGAAGAGTATGAAACGAGCCGTAAACGCCTTACAAAATTTTGGAAAATCATTGTATGGCCCGGTACTTATTTTACCTATCGTCGGATTATTTATCGCGTTTGGTAATGTGCTGGGTAACGGCAATCTTGCCGAGTACCTGCCCTTTCTCGGCTATCCGTTAATCCAGAGCATTGGCCAGCTTATTGCAAAATCCGCCGTCTCGGTACTGGTCAATCTGGCACTGGTATTTGCTGTAGGTATTCCCATTGGCCTGGCCGCGAGGGATAAAGGCTATGCTGCGCTGATTGGCCTGGTGACGTTTGTGGTGTTTATCAACGCCATGAACGTGACGTTACAGCTCCAGGGTGCGCTGGCTCCCGTCGAACAGATGCGCGCGGCCGGGCAAAGCATGGTGTTGGGAGTGCAGGTGCTGGAGATGGGCGTTTTCGCTGGCATCCTGACGGGTGCACTTTCCGGCTATCTGTATAACCGCTATTCCGGCGTACAGTTTTCCGGGGCGATGGCCATTTATTCCGGACACTGTTTTGTCGCCATTATTATGCTGCCGGTATCAATTATTCTGGGCGTAGTGATGAGCGAAATCTGGCCTTTCGCCCAGCACGGCATCAGTACGCTGGCCCTGTTAATTAAAAGCTCTGGCGCTTTTGGCGTCGCCATTTACGGCTTTCTGGAGCGCATTTTAGTCCCCACCGGTCTGCATCATCTGGTCTATACCCCATTTTTATATACTGAGCTGGGTGGCACTTCAGACGTCTGCGGCACGGTTTATCAGGGCGCACGTAATATCTACTTCGCAGAAATGGCCTGCCCGGAAGTTAAACAGCTAAGCAGCACCGTAGTCTGGGATGCACGTGGTATCAGTAAAATGTTTGGCTTACCTGCCGCCGCGCTGGCGATGTATGTCACGGCCAAACCAGAACGTAAGGCGGCAGCGAAAGCGATCCTGATCCCCGCCGCGCTGACCTCAATGCTGGTGGGCGTGACGGAACCCATCGAATTTTCATTCCTGTTTGTCGCCCCAATGCTGTTTATCGTCCACGCCGTACTGACCGGCATTGGCATGATGCTGTTTTATCTGCTCGACGTTCATGCCATCGGCGCGAATGGCATTATCGATTTCGTGCTCTACAACCTGCCGCTCGGTACGGAGAAGTCCAACTGGCCGATGTATATCGTGGTCGGGCTTATCATGTCCGTCCTCTATTTTGTCGTTTTCCGCTTCTTAATTCGTCACTTCGATATGAAAACGCCGGGGCGTGAAGACGACGATCAGGAAACACGCTTGTATAGCAAACAAGAATATCAGACCAAAGGTCAGAATGATGGTCTCGGTGAAGCGATTATCGCCGGGCTGGGCGGACGCGAGAACATTGACGTCGTCGACAACTGTTATACCCGCCTGCGCGTCACGGTCAAAGATGTGACCACTATTGACGAGCCGCGACTGAAAGCAACCGGTGCGAAAGGCGTTATCAAACAAGGTAATAACGTTCAGGTAGTCTACGGGCTGCATGTGAAAAAAATGCGTGAGGCCGTTGAGTCGGTACTCTGAAGGAGGCAATAATGAGTAAACCCCCATTTATTTTATCCATCGCGGGCGGCGGCAGTACCTATACGCCCGGCATTGTCAAAAGTCTGATGATGCGGCTGGAGGATTTCCCGCTGGCTGAAATTCGCCTCTACGATATTGATGAATCACGGCAAAATACCATTGCGCCCGTAGTGGAAAAGGTCATTCGCGATCACAGCCAGTCGATAAAATTTACCGTCACCGGCGATCCCGAAACAGCTTTTAGCGGCGCGCACTTTGTTTTTGCGCAAATGCGTGTCGGTCAGTACAAAATGCGCGAACAGGATGAAAAAATTCCGCTTAAACATGGTGTTGTCGGCCAGGAAACCTGTGGTCCTGGCGGTCTGGCTTACGGCCTGCGGACGATTCTGCCAATGGTTGAGCTGATCGACATGGCGGAACGCTACGCGGATAAAAAAGCATGGATTGTGAACTATTCTAATCCGGCTGCGATTGTCGCTGAAGGGGTGCGTCGTCTGCGACCCAACGCGCGGGTGCTGAATATTTGCGATATGCCGGTGGCAGCAATGCGCAATATGGGGGCGATCCTCGGCGTGGATCGGCATAAATTACAGGTCGATTATTTTGGCCTCAACCATTTTGGCTGGTTTACCCGGGTACTGGTCGATGGTGAAGATCGCCTGCCGGAGTTGCGCCGTCATATCGCCCGCTTTGGGCTTCTGACTGAGGATGCGGCGCAGACCGATCCGCAGCATGCCGATCCATCGTGGGTGAAAACCTGGCGCAATATTAAACCGATTATGGATCACTTTCCGGAGTATCTGCCCAATCCCTATCTGCAATATTATTTAATGCCCAATGACATTGTTGCACATCAGGACCCGAATTATACCCGCGCTAACGAAGTGATGAACGGACGCGAGAAAAAGCTGTTCGCCGCCGCCGAAGAGTATAAGCGCAGCGGCATTCTGCCGGATGCGTTTCACGTTGGCGTCCACGGAGCGTTTATTGTTGACGTTGCCTGCTCGCTGGCCTTTGATCTGCGTCAGCGGCATTTAGTTATTGTGGAGAACAAAGGCGCAATAGCCAATCTGCCTTACGATGCAATGGTCGAAGTGCCTGCATATATCACCAGCGAAGGACCGGAACCGGTCAGAATGGGCGCGGTACCGTTGTTCCATCAAACACTGCTCATGCAGCAACTCGCCTCAGAACAGTTGCTGGTGGAAGCGACCATTGAAGGAAGCTACGAGAAGGCACTTCAGGCCTTTACGCTGAACCGCACGGTTCCCACCATGCAGCATGCCAAAGCGATCCTTGACGACATGATCGCCGCTAACCGCGATTACTGGCCACAGCTACAACAAGCCTGGCAAAATGGGGAGGCGATCAAATAATTTCACCGTGGGCTTGCTTGTCGGCGTGAGAAAAAACACCGACAATTCAGTGATGATGAATAACACGGAGGCAAGCATGTCCACTTCATTTTTTGTCGCGGCCGACTGGCTGACTGAACACGCTGCAGATCCCGAGATCCAGATTATCGACGCACGAATGGCTCCCCCGGGCGTTACCGATCGTGACGTGGTAGAAGAGTATCGCGCCGGGCACATCCCCGGCGCGATTTCATTTGATATTGAAGCGCTTTCCGATCATAACAGCCCTCTCCCCCATATGATGCCGCGCCCGGAAGCGTTTGCGGTTGCCATGCGTGAGCTTGGCGTCAATAAAGATAAGCATCTGGTGGTTTACGACGACGGTAATCTGTTCTCCGCCCCACGCGCGTGGTGGATGCTGCGCACGTTCGGTGCTCAGCATGTCTCGATTCTGGCCGGCGGTCTGGTCGGCTGGCTGCGCGACGGCCTGCCGCTGGAATCTGGCGTTTCGAATCAGGGGGAAGGAGAATTTGAAGTTGAGTTTGATAGCGAAGCAGTGAAACGCCTGACCGATGTCATGCTGGTCAGCCATGAAAAGTCGGCGCAACTGGTTGATGCGCGACCTGCGCCGCGCTTTAACGCCCAGGCAGATGAACCCCGCCCCGGTCTGCACCGCGGTCATATTCCTGGTGCGCTGAATGTTCCGTGGAATGATTTGGTGGTCAATGGCGAAATGAAAACCACCGATGAGCTGAGCGAAATATTTTCCCGCCAGGGTGTTGATCTCAAAAAACCCATTATCGCCAGTTGTGGTTCGGGTGTGACTGCTGCCGTGGTTGTACTGGCTCTCGCCACCCTGGGCGTTAATGACGTAAAACTTTATGATGGCTCCTGGAGCGAATGGGGTGCACGCGACGACCTGCCGATTGAACCTGTTTCATAATGGATAACCGGCTTGCTCCTCTTCTTTCGCGCGGGGAGCTACTTACCCGCGCGGAATTCCGTGTGCTTGCGCATCTGACGGAGCACCCTCTGCTGGTCGGTCATGTCACCGTACGGGAGCTGGCAAAACAAACGTATGTGTCTACCGCCACCATCGTGCGGCTGTGCCAGAAGCTGGGATTTAGCGGCTATAGCGAGTTTATCTGGCACTGTAAGCAGCTTTTATCTGATACGCCGCACATTAGCGCGCAGTCTCCAGATACCGCAGATAACCTGCCAGAGCTATTTGCCCATTTCATCGCTAACTATCAGCAGACATTTCACTGGATTAGCAGAGAGAAACGTCAGCGCTTCACGGCCCTGCTGCGCGACAAAGAAAGCTTTTTTCTCTACGGCGCAGGGTTTTCTTATCTTTTCGCGGAATACCTGACCAAGAAATTACAGGTGCTGGGCAAAGCGGCGTTTATTTCCGGCCCCGGCGACAGCCGCAATATCTTTCTCAGCAATGCGGCACGCTATCAGGTATTTATTGCCGTCTCGCGCAGCGGCGAAACCGAGCAGGTGCTGGATAAGGCGCGAATCGCCAAAAATGTCGGCATGACGGTAGTCGCCTTTACCCGCGCCTCTGCTAACAGCCTCGCGGAACTGGCCGACCTGCATTTTGCGCTGTATGACGACGCGGTGCATTTTGCGGCTGAGGCGGCGGGGATCACCTCATTTGAATCTAATCTGGTGCTGCTGATTGATTTACTGTTGCTGGAGGCGACAGAATAATTTTTGCGTTCTAAATATATTCTTAATGATTTCCCTGACGGGTGGCTTTTTATTATCGACGGAATAGATTATGACAGTATCCTTAAAATAAATGCCGGACAGAAAACGGAATATTCACTAAATGATTTAATGGAACTCATTAAACGCGCTAACCGTAATAAAATACTGCATCCGATGCCCTCTGAAGAGGTGAATCGTCTACGAGTACGCAAGTATCGCGATCCGCAGAATGAGGAGACAACCGAGCTACCCGAAAGCCTGAAAGCGTTGTTGGCCTACGATTGTAACCTGACCAACACTCGTGGTCAGAACGTTTTCGCTGATGTCCTTGATCGCATCGATGAGCACGGCGTCATCCATTCCGATACGCCGGATATTGACGCGTATTATGGCAATTATATGGATCAGGGCGGCAAATCAATGGAGGAACTGGCACCTATCTGGGAAAACGACCCCCGGCTGCCAGCCTTAATTCGTATCATCCATCCTGGCGATCAGCGCATTTTTCTTTACGTTACTGAACGAGATGATGTCGGCGAATACCCAGTGGCCCGTATCGAACGCTTCGAGTTTTGGATGGCGGAATCTTCCCTGATTGAATATTTGTACAGGATTTTTACCGATGATGAGGATTCCAAACCTGAGTGGGAAGCACGTAAGAAGGCCAATGAAAAACGCGATAAAACCCTGCTGGGCATGAAATCACTCCATGACGACCTGTACGCCAAACTGAAAGAATTTGACGACTGAACGTTTTACTCTGACTGAATGCGTGGTCGCGATTAATCACCGCCATAAAAAAACCGCCTGTGCAGGCGGTTTTTTTAATGCTGGTCCGGTTCGCGGCCTTTCCAGCGGGCTGTGTTGCCAAAGCAACGCAGGCACGTCTCAGTCCCTTAATACTCGTTAGTGGCATCGTTAAAGTCAAGCATTTTTCATACGGTAACCACACTCAAACCAGGGTATTATCTGATCGGCCCTTTCCGCCGCCTCGCAAGCGGGCACTGGCTTCGGGAAAGGATGTTCCATGGCCGTAAGCGCAGGCACGTCTCAGTGCTTGCTATCACGCCATTATCGCCAGTGGTGCTGTCGTGATGCGGTCTTTGCATGGACCGCACAATGAAACGATACCTGTGTATCGCGCTTATTGTTTCCGGCACGCTGTTTGCG
This sequence comes from Superficieibacter electus, assembly GCF_002915575.1. GTDB lineage: Bacteria > Pseudomonadota > Gammaproteobacteria > Enterobacterales > Enterobacteriaceae > Superficieibacter > Superficieibacter electus. Next base: position 64,413 of record NZ_PQGD01000018.1, on the reverse strand, counting down.
CACCTTAGCGAAGACGGAAATCTTTCCACCGACGCGAATCGTGTAGCGCTCAACGTCACGGGCAGGTAAGCGTGGATGCCGCCCTACGGGGCGGCTTTCCATTAAATGATCCGGTTCTGCTTAAAATCACGCAGGAAACTGCCCCAGCGCTTTTCGTAGAACGGCGTGATATGCGCCAGCATAAAATGGCTGATCCCTTTCTCGCCTTCCGTGACCTGACACAAATCGACAGGTTCGTCACCAGGCAAGGTATCGCTCGCCACGCTGCCTGCGGCGTGAATAATTTCTTCGATATCCCCTTCGGCTTCAATACCAATCAGCAGGTTAGACGGCTGGTCAGCCCCTTCTTTGATGGAACACAAAAACGCACGCTTCACCGTTTTCAGGGTCTTAAACAGCGCGGTCAGGGAGTCAATCATCTGCGCGGGCGGCTCTGCCACTTCAGACAATAAAAGCGACGTTCCGCCTTCCAGTACCTGCTGCGTGCTGAGCGGATTACCCTCTTCTGCAATCAAATGACTGATTTCGCGCGGCGTAAATTCTTTGCCAGTAGGTAGTTTGGCATTCAGGAACAGCGTTTCGCCGAGGGTCATTTCAAAAAGCGTACGCACCGGCATGACCACAAATGCCTGTTCCTCTGTCACGGCCTGCTGTAACGCCTGCAGGGAGGAGAAAAATGGCACTACTGAGGTGCCATCGTCTTTTTCCCAGTGCTGGAGATCCACGGCGCTGTCGGCCATCACCGCTTCACCTTCGGCAGCCGTTCCCGGCACCCAGACGGTCGATTCCAGCAGCGTGCGGAAGAAGGCCGGACGATGCGCCGGTTCGGTCGCCGCCTGTTCCAGCAGGGTTTCTAATTCGTTTTTGGTGTCAGACATAAGCTCGCTACGTCAAAATGCCGGGTGGCGTTTCGCTTACCCGGCCAGTGGTTCACAGGAGAGTTAACACACGCCATAACGGTCGATATGGCGTGTTACCCGCCACACGATTACTCAGCGGTCAACAAATTCGCAAGCGTGCGTACCCCAAGGCCAGTGGCCCCGGCAGCCCACTGTTCAACCGCCCCTTTGCGGTAGGTTGCAGAGCAGTCTATATGCAACCAGCCCTGCCGGTAGTTTTCTACAAAGTGGGACAGAAACCCCGCTGCGGTGCTTGCACCTGCCGGATACGCGGCGCTACCGGTGTTGTTCAGCTCGGCAAAGTTAGAAGGTAACTGGTGACGATGGAACTCGGCTAACGGCAGACGCCAGAATGGCTCGTTCTCTGCCTGCGCGCTGGTTAATAAACGGTGTGCCAGCGCATCGTCAAAGCTAAACAGTGCATGATAATCATTGCCCAGTGCGGTCTTGGCGGCCCCGGTGAGGGTTGCCGCGTCGATCAGCAGTTCAGGCTTCTGGGCTGAAGCGTCGATCAGGCCGTCTGCCAGCACCAGCCGGCCTTCGGCATCGGTGTTCATCACTTCAACCGTTTTGCCATTGCGGTAATGAATAATGTCGCCCAGCTTGAAGGCATTGCCACTAACCATATTGTCGGCACAGCACAGGTACAGTTTTACGCGCTTGTTAAGGCCGCGCTGAATGGCGAATGCCAGCGCGCCGGTGACCAGCGCCGCGCCGCCCATATCAGACTTCATGGAGTCCATAAACGCGCTTTGTTTGAGACTGTAGCCGCCGGTATCAAAGGTGATGCCTTTACCCACCAGGCAGGCATAAACCGGGGCATTTTTATCGCCGGTCGGGTTATAGTCGAGGGCTAACAAAACCGGCTGACGATCGGAACCGCGTCCCACGGTATGCAGGCCAAGGTAGTTCTGCTCGCGCAGATCTTCACCCTTAGTAATACGATAAGAAACCTGCTCGCCCGCCACGCCAGACAGCAGGTCTACCGCGCGCTGCGCCAGTTGCTCAGGACCCACTTCTTCAGCAGGCGCATTAATAATATCGCGCACCCAGTCGATGATTTTCAGGCGGCTATCCAGCTCTTTCTGTTCTGCCTCGTCCAGTGACGCCCACTCAACCTTACGGCTGCCTTTTGGTCCTTTATAGCCCTGCCAGAATGCCCAGCTACGGTCGGCGTCCCAGCCTTCGCCGGCCAGCTGGACGTGTTTAATGCCCAGGCCGTCGATTTTACGCGCCGCGCGCTGGATCAGCGCTAAATCTTCTTTACCATTCAGGTGCAGGGAAATGCCGTCGTTGTTAATGCTGTAAGCGGCTTTCTCACCCCAGCGCGCATCGGCAGGCTGGGTGGAAAGCGTAATTTTCATGGCGTCGGTTGTCATCGTATTATCCTTTTTTATTAGCCCATGTATGCAAAAGGGCCGCCCGAAGGCAGCCCGACAACTTATTCTGCTTCATCTAACCAGACTAGCAGAATCGCCTCCAGAATTTTTTCATTGGATGCGTTTGGATCGTCGTCAAACTCGTCCAGCTCGCAGATCCACTGATGCAGATCGGTAAAACGCACGGTTTTTGGATCAAGATCCGGGCGGCTGTCGTATAGCGCCTCGCCGATTTCACGGCTATCGGTCCACTTCAGTCCCATCTTAATGCTCCCGCGCGTGGTTAATGGTGTAGCGAGGGATCTCAACCACCAGATCTTCGTCGGTGACGCGCGCCTGACAGCCTAAACGGCTTTCCGGCTCCAGACCCCAGGCTTTATCCAGCATGTCGTCTTCGTCTTCCGTGCTCTCTGCCAGGGAGTCAAAACCCTCACGCACGATGCAGTGACAGGTAGTGCAGGCACACGATTTTTCACAGGCGTGTTCGACTTCAATACCGTTACGCAGGGCAACGTCAAGAATCGTTTCGCCGATCTCAGCTTCCAGAACTGCGCCATCCGGACAGAGATCCTGATGAGGCAGAAAAACAATCTTTGGCATATTAAACCTCGTCCACGGAGTGGCCTTTCAACGCGCTACGGACAGACTGGTCCATGCGGCGAGCGGCGAACTCCTGGGTTTGCTTATCAACATTTTTAATGGCTTGTTCTATTGCGTCAGCGTCATTGCTTTCAGCAGCCACACGCAGATGCGCGGCGGCCTCGTCAATCATCTGACGTTCTGCGGCGCTGAGCAGCGCGGCATCGGCAGCGAGCGCACCGGTCAAACTCTCCAGTACGCGCGCGGCTTCGACTTTTTGCTCCGCCAGCATACGCGCCTGAACATCCTGGGCGGCGTAGCTCATGGAGTCGTGGATCATGCTGGCAATTTCAGCATCTGACAATCCATAGGACGGTTTCACCTGGATCGACGCTTCCACGCCGGTGGATTTTTCCATCGCCGTCACGCTCAGCAGGCCGTCGGCATCCACCTGGAAGGTCACGCGAATATGCGCCCCGCCCGCAGGCAGCGCCGGAATACCGCGCAGCGCAAAGCGTGCCAGCGAGCGGCAATCTTGTACCAGCTCGCGCTCACCCTGCATAACGTGAATAGACATCGCAGTCTGACCGTCTTTAAAAGTGGTGAATTCCTGCGCGCGGGCCACCGGGATGGTGGTATTGCGCGGGATCACTTTTTCGACCAGGCCACCCATGGTTTCCAGCCCCAGCGACAGCGGGATCACGTCCAGCAGCAGCATTTCGCTGTCCGGCTTATTCCCCACCAGAATATCCGCCTGGATCGCCGCGCCGATGGCAACCACTTTATCCGGGTCGATGGCGGTCAGCGGCGTACGGCCAAAGAACTCCCCTACCCGCTCACGCACAAGCGGCACGCGGGTAGAGCCGCCCACCATCACCACTTCCAGCACGTCATTAGCCTCGACGCCGGCGTCTTTCAGTGCGCGGCGGCAGGAGAGTAGCGTGCGTTTGACCAGCGTGGCGATCAGGTCGTTAAACTGCGCGCGGGTCACATCACCCTGCCAGCCTGCCACCTCAACGTGCACTGTATCCGCATCGCTGAGGGCAATTTTGGCGGCAATGGCAGCGTCGAGAAGCTGGCGCTGCAAACGGTCATCGCTGCGGTCATTCAGGTTCGCCTGCTCGCGGAGCCAGTCCGCCAGCAGGTGATCGAAATCATCGCCGCCGAGCGCTGAATCACCGCCGGTCGCCAGCACTTCAAATACGCCACGGCTTAAGCGCAGGATGGAAATATCAAACGTACCGCCGCCAAGGTCATAAACCGCAATCACACCTTCTTTACCGGAATCCAGACCGTAGGCAATCGCGGCGGCGGTCGGCTCATTGAGCAGACGCAGAACGTGAAGCCCCGCCAGACGCGCGGCGTCTTTGGTGCCCTGCCGCTGCGCATCGTCGAAATAGGCCGGAACGGTGATCACCACGCCATCCAGCTCTCCTGCCAGCGCTTCACTGGCGCGGGCGCTCAGGGCGCTGAGGATATCGGCAGAGATGCGAATGGGATTGAGCACGCCCGCAGGCGTTGCGATCATCGGCAGTCCGTTTTCACTTGCCTGAAGCTGATACGGCAGATGTGGATAACGGGAAACGATATCGGCAAGCGATCGGCCCATCATGCGTTTGACGGAGCTGACGGTATTTGCCGGGTCCTGCGCTGCCTGATCGCGCGCCTCATAACCCACAACATGCCCCTGCGCCTGGTAATGCACCACGGACGGCAGTAAATGGCGGCCCTGATGATCGGGGAGCGTTTCCGCCTGGCCGCTGCGCACGGTAGCGACCAGCGAGTTGGTGGTACCTAAGTCAATGCCCGCCGCCAGACGACGCTGGTGCGGCGCGGCGCTCAGACCCGGCTCACTAATTTGTAATAAAGCCATAATTGCTTCCGAAATTAAAAATCGAGCAGCTTTTCTTCGAGTTGTTCTGCTGAGTGTTGCAGTTTATCGAGAAAACGCAGTTTACGCACGGTGTCCGCCGCCGTCTCCCACGCTTCGCGATCGAGTTGTTCCACCATGTGCTGATGACGCTCGTCAATCATCTGCTTCACGCGCTTCATAAAGTCTGCAAGGCGCGTTTCATCTTTCGCCTGCTCAATTTCATCCAGCGCTTCACGGAGCTCAAGCTGCTCCATCAGAAAAGCAGTGTCGCGTACGGTATGCTGCTCGCTGGCGAGATCAAAACCGTGCAACGAGAGCAGATACTCAGCGCGCATCAGCGGATGGCGCAGCGTTTGCCAGGCCTGATTAATCGTTGCCGATTTCTGCACCGCCGCCAGTTGCTCTGCCGACGTGCCGCTGGCAAATTTATCAGGATGAAACTGACGTTGCAGATCCTGAAAGCGCGCGCTCAGCGCCTGGATATCGACCGGATAGCGGGCGGGTAAACCAAAAAGAGTGAAATAATCCATAACAATCTTAGGGTTAGCCTGTTAAAACAAACCCCACGCGCAGGATGCTGCGGTGGGGTTCCTTGGTGACACGCGGTTAAACGTTGAAGCTTTCGCCGCAGCCGCACTCGTCTTTCACGTTCGGGTTGGTGAATTTAAACCCTTCGTTGAGACCTTCTTTCACGAAGTCGAGTTGCGTCCCGTCGAGAAATTGCAGGCTCTTGCCGTCGACCACAACTTTCACGCCTTTGTCTTCGAAGACGGTATCTTCTGCCGCCGGTTCGTCAACAAATTCCAGTACATAGGCCATCCCGGAACAGCCGGAGGTTCTCACTCCCAGACGCAGGCCGAACCCTTTACCACGGTTGGACAGGAACGTATTTACTCGCGCGGCAGCACTGTCGCTTAGGGTAATCGACATAGAAACCTCTGTTATTTCACTTCACGTTTACTTTTGTAGTCCGCAATAGCTGCTTTGATGGCGTCTTCTGCCAGAATAGAGCAGTGAATTTTCACCGGCGGCAGTTCAAGCTCATCTGCAATGTCGGTGTTTTTGATTGCCTGCGCTTCGTCGAGAGATTTACCTTTCACCCACTCAGTGACCAGCGAGCTGGAAGCGATAGCCGAACCGCAGCCGTAGGTCTTGAAGCGCGCGTCTTCAATGATACCGTCATTGTTCACTTTGATCTGTAACTTCATTACGTCGCCACAGGCCGGTGCGCCGACCATGCCGCTGCCAACGTTCTCGTCGCTGTTGTCGAAAGAGCCAACGTTGCGCGGGTTCTCGTAATGATCAATAACTTTTTCGCTGTATGCCATGATAGTTTTCCTCTGGTCCTGAACCGATTAGTGATGTGCCCATTCGATGCTGTTGATATCCACGCCCTGTTTGAACATTTCCCACAGCGGAGAAAGGTCACGCAGACGGCCAATGGAGTTACGAACCAGTTCGATGGTGTAATCAATCTCTTCTTCGGTAGTAAAACGACCTAAAGAGAAACGGATGGAGCTGTGCGCCAGCTCATCATTCATGCCCAGCGCGCGCAGCACGTAGGATGGCTCCAGACTTGCAGACGTACAGGCAGACCCTGAAGAAACCGCCAGGTCTTTCAGCGCCATAATCAGCGACTCGCCTTCAACATAGTTAAAGCTGACGTTAAGGATGTTCGGCGCGCCCTGTTCGAGATCGCCGTTCAGGTACACTTCTTCCATGTCCTTCACGCCGTCCCACAGACGGTTACGCAGACCGCGCAGGCGCGCCATCTCGCTTTCCATCTCTTCTTTCGCGATACGGTAAGCTTCGCCCATGCCGACGATCTGGTGGACAGGCAGCGTACCGGAACGCATACCGCGCTCATGACCGCCACCGTGCATTTGCGCTTCAATACGAATACGCGGTTTACGACGTACATACAGTGCGCCAATACCTTTCGGGCCATAGATTTTGTGGCCGGAGAACGACATCAGGTCGACTTTAAGCTGGCTCAGATCGATAGGCAGTTTGCCCACGCTCTGGGTGGCATCAACGTGATAGATAATCCCACGCGCACGGCACATTTCACCGATGGTGGCGATATCCTGCACCACACCGATTTCGTTGTTTACGTGCATGATGGAAACGAGAATGGTGTCGTCACGCATCGCCGCTTCGAGTTCTTTCAGATCGATAATGCCGTTGCGCTGCGGTGCCAGGTAAGTGACTTCAAACCCTTCGCGCTCCAGTTGGCGGCAGGTGTCCAGCACGGCTTTGTGTTCGGTTTTGCTGGTGATGATGTGCTTGCCTTTTTTCTGATAAAAGTTGGCTGCACCTTTGATCGCCAGGTTGTCAGATTCGGTCGCCCCAGAGGTAAAGACGATTTCACGCGGATCGGCACCGACCAGATCGGCAATCTGGTTACGGGCGATATCTACCGCTTCTTCGGCCTGCCAGCCGAAACGGTGTGAACGGGAGGCCGGATTACCAAAGGTCCCGTCTAAGGTCAGGCACTGCATCATTTTCTCGGCAACACGCGGGTCCACCGGCGTGGTTGCGGAGTAGTCGAGATAAATCGGTAATTTCATTGCTCTTAAGCTCCGTACATCACTCATCAATGCAAGGAATCAGGCAACCGGCGAGATAGTTGACCGTGTTACGAGGTTTCACGACCCCGGCCTGATTCAGAAAACTTTTTAGCTCCGTCGGTCAGCACACTGCCGACGGGCTATTTTTATTAGGCGCGTAACTTAACGTTGATCTGGTCCTGCGAACGGGCCGTACGCGGCGCGTCATGGGTGTGCTGCTGACGATCGGACACATCCAGAATTTCCTGGTTATTCACCAGTTCACCCAGGGTAATATTATTCAGGAAACCGGTCAGACGGTCGCTCAGATCGCGCCACAATGCATGGGTCAGGCACTTCTCACCGCCCTGGCAGCCGCCTTTACCCTGACAACGGGTGGCGTCAACGGATTCATCAACGGCGCTAATCACTGCACCCACAGCGATGCTGCTCGCATCTTTACCCAGCAGATAGCCACCACCCGGTCCACGCACGCTGGAAACCAGACCATTTTTACGTAGACGGGAGAAGAGTTGTTCCAGATAAGAAAGGGAGATCCCCTGACGTTCAGAAATATCAGCCAACGGTACCGGGCCGGATTCGGAGTTGAGCGCAACGTCCAGCATTGCGGTCACGGCATAGCGCCCTTTAGATGTCAGTCTCATGTCTTACTTAACCTCAAACCTGGCCCTGCCTGGGCATTTTTATTAAAATGGGATGTGTTGCATAGCAGAGCCAAGTCTGTCATTCCTGACTAAAACAGTCAACTATTTACTTGACTGTTTTAGTCAGGTATTTAAACGTTCCGTGCGTTTGACTTCTTTACCTTATCCGATGGCGCTGTCACGGAGCCTGAAATGCCGGGTGGCGCTGCGCTTACCCAGCCTACATACTTATCCGATGGCGCTACCACGGAGCCTGTGATGCCGGGTGGCGCTTCGCTTACCCGGCCTACATACTTTCCGATGGCGCTACCACGGAGCCTGAAATGCCGGGGGGCGCTTCGCTTGCCCGGCCTACATACATTATGTACGATCCAGCATTACGTATGGTAATCCACCCTCCGTAGGCCCGTGCAAGCGCAGCGCCGCCGGGCAAAGCAACGCAGGAGCCGCGTTCTGTTGCCGGGCCGACAAATATTACTCGTCTTTATGCTTTTGCTCTATCGACGCCAGCACGCCGCGCAGGATGTTTAATTCCTGGCTTTCCGGACGGGCGCGGGTGAACAGACGGCGCAGTTTATTCATGACCTGCCCGGGATGGCTTTCACGGATAAACCCGGTCGCCAGCAGCGTTTGCTCAAGATGACCGTAGAAACGTTCAAGATCGTCCACCAGCGGATAAGGCGTTTCTTCTGGCTGCACGTTCGCGCCCTTCTCCTCGGCGGCAAGCCACGCCATGCGAACTTCATAAGCGATAACCTGTACCGCCATCGCCAGGTTCAGCGAGCTATACTCCGGGTTGGCGGCGATCGCTACGTGATAGTGACACTTTTGCAGTTCGTCATTGGTCAGCCCTACGCGCTCACGACCAAACACCAGCGCCACCGGCGCATGTTCGGCCTCCGCCACGCTTTTCAGACCGCACTCACGCGGGTCAAGCATCGGCCACGGCAGCGTACGCGAACGGGCGCTGGTACCGACCACCAGGCTACAGCCAGCCAGCGCGTCATCCAGCGTATCAACGATGTTGGCATTGCCAATCACATCGCTTGCCCCGGCCGCCAGCGCGATGGCCTGCGAGTCTGGCTTGACCAGAGGGTTGACCAGCCACAGGTTAGTTAAGCCCATGGTTTTCATGGCACGGGCCACAGAGCCCATATTGCCGGTGTGAGAGGTTTCCACCAGCACAATTCGAATATTTTGCAGCATTGTCTTTCTTCGGTTAAAGATTATTCGGCTATATTATCATAAAGCGAAGACATAATCCGAATTCGCTGCTATGATATGCGCCGATTTTCCCCGTTCTTTAACATCCAGTGAGAGTAACCGATGCATCCGATGCTGAACATCGCCGTGCGCGCAGCGCGCAAGGCGGGTAACCTGATTGCCAAACATTACGAAACGCCTGATTCCGTTGAAGCCAGCCAGAAAGGCAGCAATGATTTCGTAACTAACGTCGATAAAGCCGCTGAAGCGCTGATTATCGAAACCATTCGCAAATCATACCCGCAACACACCATTATCACCGAAGAAAGCGGTGAACACGCCGGCACCGATCAGGATGTTCAATGGGTTATTGATCCACTGGATGGCACCACCAACTTTATCAAACGTCTGCCGCACTTCGCGGTATCCATCGCCGTGCGCATTAAAGGCCGCACTGAAGTCGCGGTAGTTTACGATCCAATGCGTAATGAACTGTTCACCTCTACACGTGGTCAGGGCGCGCAGCTGAACGGCTACCGTCTGCGCGGCAGCAGCGCGCGCGATCTGGATGGCACCATCATCGCTACCGGCTTCCCGTTCAAAGCAAAACAGCATGCCCCTGCTTATATGAACATCCTCGGTAAAATGTTTACTGAATGTGCTGATTTCCGCCGCACTGGCTCCGCTGCGCTGGATCTGGCCTACGTTGCCGCTGGCCGCGTGGACGGTTTCTTTGAAATCGGCCTGAAGCCGTGGGATTTCGCCGCCGGTGAACTGCTGGCCCGTGAAGCAGGCGCACTGGTGTGCGACTTTACTGGCGGTCACAACTATATGATGACGGGTAATATCGTTGCCGGTAATCCGCGCGTTGTTAAAGCCATGCTGGCTAACATGCGTGATGAACTGAGCGAAGCGCTGAAGCGTTAATTGCCAGACCGGGCCCCTGCACTGTCAGGGGCCTGTTTATTCTCTTCAACGGTATGGATACCATGAATATGACAAAGCACTGGAAGCGTTTTTTTATTCTTTTTATTCTTGTGATATGCGTCTGGCTCCTGCCGCGCGTGGCCCTCAATTTCTTTTACTATCCTGATAATCACTTTTACGGCTATCGTCCGGATATTTTCGAGCGCGTGGACTTCACCGCGAAGGACGGCACACATCTGACCGGCTGGTTTATTCCCTCCACTCAATCCAACCCCCATGATGCTATCGCGACAGTGATCCATGCCCATGGTAACGCCGGAAACATGACCGCGCACTGGCCGCTGGTCAGTTGGCTACCCGACCGTGATTTTAACCTCTTTATGTTTGATTATCGCGGCTATGGCGATTCAGAAGGAACACCGACGCCGGAAGGCTTGTGCGATGATACTGACAGCGCGATTAACTACGTGCGCCAGCGGGAGGATGTCGATCCCAATCGTCTGGTTCTGTTGGGACAAAGCCTCGGTGGGAATAACATGATTGCCGCCGTCGGGCGTGGCAATCGCCAGGGCATTAAAGCCATTGCCATTGACTCGACTTTTCTGTCGTATTCAGCAAGCGCCAATGATGCCGTTCCTGGCATTGGTTATCTGCTGCACAATGATTTTAGCGCGGAGCGATACATTGCCTCACTAAGCCCCATCCCGCTATTGTTACTGCATGGTACTGATGACCATGTCATCGCCACCTGGCATACTGAAAAGCTCTTTGACCTTGCCAGCGAACCGAAGCAAAAAATCATTATTCCAGGCGGTAAACATATTGATGTTTTCACCTCACGCCATGGCGATCTTTACCGGGACAAGCTGGTCGAGTTTTATCGCTCCGCCCTGAAACCCTAAAAAGGGCGGAGCCCCTGAGCCACTGGCTGCGCACTGAGCCACATGACCAGCGCGGCAATGACCAGCACGCCGCCGCCAGCCAGTGCCAGTGTCGCCCAGCCCACTTGCCGCCATAGCACGGGGGTTTTCGTGCCGCTCAGTTTCACTGCCAGCGTACGAAAGCTATGAACCAGCAGCGCCAGAGAAGATATTGTGATTGAGGTTCCTGCCGCCATCGCCAGTGCTGAAAACACACCCCAGCTAAACACGCCGATAACCTTACTGAACAGCAGCATCATTATTGCCCCTGAGCAAGGGCGCATGCCCATTGAGAGAATAATCATCAGCCTGGCACGCCAGTCGTCGCCCGCCTGCTGTTGTTCAGGTGTTGGCATGTGCTGATGCCCACAGCCACAATGGGCATGGTGCTGATGATGTGGGGTAAAAGCAGTAAATTTGGGGCGACGTAACAACGCGCGTAATTTTTTCAGCGCCCGCCAGCAGAGCAACACACCCAGTATCCCAACCAGCGCATAGCTGCTTTTCTCCAGCCAGAAGCTACTGAGGTGCAGTTCTCTGGCGGGTAATTGCAGCACAGTGAGGACAATAACCACCAGCACAATAGCCACCAGCCCCTGAAGTAACGACGCCGCCAGCGTCAGCATCATGCTCGATTTTAGCCGGGACGGATGGGTCGCAAGCCAGGTGGTAATCACGATTTTACCATGCCCGGGCCCCAGTGCATGGAGTACACCGTAAGTAAAACTAAACAGCAGCAATGAGACTCCCGCGCGTACCGGGCTGGCGGCAACCGCCTGCAACAGGCCACTCATACGCAGGTTCATTTCGCGCTGCCAGAAGATACTTTTTATCATGATTTGCGGCCAGTCGTACCATAGCCACAATGCTCCTGCCAGCGCAAGCAGGAGAAAAAGCGGTAGCGGCCAGAACTGAAGCCAGCGGCGACGGTGGCGAACGGAATTTATGATGAGGGACATTGCAAAATAACCTTTTGCGCAAACTGTTTACCTAAATCCATATCTTCCGGCGGCGCATCCGCTTTATCCAGCGACAGTGCGTAAGCCGTCATTTTTTCATTGGGTTTCGGCGTCTGCAGTGCCAGTGTGCAGTGTGACGGATTATTGCCTGCGAAAGTCACATCCCCCTCCCCGTCATAATGCATATCCACAAAGTAAGTGGGATCAAACGTCGAGACGGTATACGTTTGTCCTGACAATGGTTGCGGCTCTGCCAGCGGAAGTATAAAGGTCAGCACCGCTTTATGCCCTTCTCTGGCAAGCTGATATTCTGATGGGCGGTTCATAAACTTTACCTTTTGCCCGTTATGCCAGACTTCGGTGAAATAGTGCTGACCAAGGACGTTTGCCATGACTTCTGCCGCCAGCTTTTTCCATATTTCATCCCCCGGTTTTGCATTACCTGCGTCGTACAGTAAGTCTGCGGAGGTGATTTCGTCCATCGTCCAGCGCATTTTAAGCGCAGTAAACTGACCGTTAGCGGTAATGGTTTCGCTGCGCATACTGATAAAACTGTGAGGATGCGCTGCTACAGGTAGCGATAAAAATGTGAAAACAAGCGCGAGAGCGCAAGCATTGCCCCTGTTCATGAGCTTATTACATGAAAAATTCTGTGACATTCCCCAGCATTCCTTATGGAAAGACCTCCGGCTGCGCTTTCGTACTACGATCCTTTAGCTATTCTTATACAAAAATCCTTCAGGCTGCATCAGGGCGCACACTACCACTATCCCTGAAACGTACATGAATACATTGCGCAGGTAAATGCACGCGATGCAATTTGCCGGCGGTCTGGAACATTAACCTTTAACTGGAACCTGACAGATGATGACACTTACCACCCCGCCATCTGTGCTTTCCAGTCCACAGCGCCGTTGCCAGGTGCTTTTGATGCTGTATCTGCCAGGGCAAAGCATTACTGCCGAATTTATTGGCAGAGTGAATAACGTAGAGCACGCCGTCACCCGGCAGGATATCGCCGAAGCGGATCATGAAATCCGACGTTATCATCGCCTCACCATCATCACGCAGTCGGACGGCAGCTATCGGATTGAAGGCTCGACTCTGGACCAGCGTTTATGCCTGCTACATTGGTTACGCCGGGCGTTTCGCCTGTGCCCGCAGTTTATTGAGCAGCATTTTACCCCAGCGCTGAAAACAGAGCTAAAGCAACAGGGCATTGCGCGAACACTTTATGATGAAACTAATCTGCAGGCGCTGGTCAATCTTTGCGCCCGGCGGCTGGCAAGGGAATTTGAATGTCGCGACCGACATTTTTTGCGTCTGTATTTGCAGTATTGCCTGCTGCAGCATCAACTGGGGCTGTCGCCGGAGTTTAATCCGGCTCAGCAACTGTGGACGCAGGCTCGTGCTGAATATCTCGCCACCACGGATATTATCCGCCACTGGCAGAGGCGGGTGACCCAGGCTTTGCACAGCAATGAACATCTGTTTCTCAGTTTGCTGTTTATGGTGTTAAGAACGCCGGACCCGGTTCATGATGCACATCAGCAGGATTGCCGCCTGCGGTTGATTATCAGCCAGCTCATCGCCCGTTTTCAGCAGCTGGCGGGCCGACATTTTAGCGATGAACAGGGGTTAAGCCGCCAGCTTTATATTCATCTGGTGCAGGCCCTGGATCGCAGCGTATTTGGTATTGGGATTGATAACAGTCTGCCGGAAGAAGTGCATCAACTCTATCCGCGATTAATGCGCACCACCCGGCAGGCGCTGTGCTGTCTGGAAGAGGATTACGATCTGCGCTTTACCGATAATGAAGCGGGCCTGATTGCCGTGATTTTTGGTGCCTGGCTAATGCAGGAGGAGGATTTGCATGAAAAACAGGTATTGCTGCTAACGGGCGGTGACACCGCCCTTGAACAGGATCTCGAGCAGCAGTTACGCGAATTAACGCTCCTGCCGCTTAATATTAAATACCTCACTCTGCACGCCTTTCAGAAACAAGGTGCGCCAAAGGACGTGACGCTGGTGGTGACGCCTTACCTCACGCCCCTGCCGCTTTTTTCTCCACCTCTGATTCACGCTGAACAACCGCTCAGCGTGAATCAGCGCGAACATATTCAGCAGATGCTGGAATCCTGACGCTGCGCCGCCACTCTGGGGCGCAGCAGCATCGCAGGGAGAGCCAGAAGCGCCATCACCCAGAAAACACCTTGCTGAAGATGCTGATAGAGGAAGCCTGCGAAGACGGTCATGACAGCAATACTGCCCCCCATTGCGATGGCAGAATACATCGCCTGCAAGCGGATCACTTCGCCGCCCTGACGGGCTGAAATGTAGCGCATCGCCGCCAGATGACAAACGGTGAAGGTACCGCAGTGCAGAATTTGCGCCACGATAAGCCACGGCAACGCCGTAGTTGCGCCGAGAATTCCCCAGCGTAGCAGGCCGCATAGCGCAGAAAGCAGCAGAAGATCGCGCGCGCTGAACCGGCGGAATACCTTTTTACTTAATGCGAAAGTGATCACTTCCGCGACCACACCCAGCGACCATAAATACCCCACGGCGGAAGCGGAATAGCCAGCGCCCTGCCAGTAAATCGCGCTGAAACCATAATAAGCCGCATGCGCGCCCTGTAAACATGAGACGCAGGCCAGAAAGCGCCAGTGGTGGAAAATGAGACTACGCCAGGCGCTCCACCCGGCCGTCTCCTGCTGGCGCGTCTCTCCTGCTGGCATCACCGAAGGACGCAGCAGCATACCGAGCAGCATTGATGCCACCCCCAGCGTGAGCAGCGCCAGAATGGCCTGCGAGTTGTACAGGCTGACCAGCTTGCCAGTCAGCGCGGAGCCAATCACAAAAGCAATCGATCCCCACAACCGCACGCGGCCATAGTCCATGGTAATTTGCTTTTGCCAGGTATTCGCCAGCGCATCGGTCAGCGGCACCAGCGGCGAGAAAAAGAGGTTGAAGCCTACCATCACTACCATCAGCCAGGCGACATGCGTTCCAGACCAGAAGGCCAGCGCAAAGATCAGCGTTAGCAGCGCCAGCACACGTAATGCCATAATCAGACGAGAAGGATCGCTCACCCGGGGAGCAATAATAAGACTGCCAAGAAAACGCGCGACTAATCCGGAGCCGAGCAGCAGACCAATGGTTTCCGGCGTCAGCCCGGTGCCTTTAAGCCACACGCTCCAGAAAGGCAGAAAAATGCCGTAGCTAAAAAAATAGGTGAAATAACTGAGCGCCAGCCAGCGCGTCGAGTGCAATACCATGATCCCCTCCCGTTGGAGGCGATAGTCTGGCGAGAAACGCGGATGAGCGCAAGGTCGTCGTACCATGAAATAACGGGCAGTTGCAGAAAGCGCTGGTGATTTGCTAACGTCCTGTTCTTAATCGAATACATAAGGCGGAAATCGATGACAGAAACAGAGGCAGGAATGGATGCCAGGGAATGGCAGATCTGGCAGCAATTCCTTGCTCAGGCCGACACCAAAGCGCTGTTCTTTTCCGTAGTCACACTCAATTACGATAGTGGCTCAGGAACGCATCCGCTGGTGCAAAAAATCTTAACCGACCCATCGACTGATTTGGCCGTTGTCAAAGCCTTATATTTTCGTCTGGGGCCACGCTTTCTTAAACAATATGCCAGTCAGGACGATGCGCCGGAGTATTTGCAGGATGCTTACCGCCTGGTTGAACAACTGGAGCAAAAGGTGGCCAATGGCTTCTATCGCCAGAATGCGTATTACTATGATCCTGCCAGCGATTTCGGCGAGAACTGGTTAAAGGATTATGCGGATATCGCGGTACAAAATGAGATCCCACAGAACATGACGTCGGCCCTGAACGGCGAGGCGGATCTGGTTATTGATGAGCCATGGGAAAGCTTCGAAGATGGCCTACCGTTCGAACTTGCAGAAAAACTTTTCGACGATTAAGCCGCTGGACATGGTAAGCGGACTTTTTCGCTACAGGACGATGGTATTTGTCATTCACTTTACCAGACAGCCATGAAAAAAGGCCGCATCGCGCGGCCTTTTTTATGCAGATTCAGAGCGTTACGCGTAAACCGGGAAGCGCGCGCAGATATCCAGCACTTTACCTTTGATGCGCTCAATGACCGCCTCATCATTGATGTTGTCCAGCACGTCACACATCCAGCCCGCCAGCTCTTTCACTTCCGCTTCTTTAAAGCCGCGGCGGGTCACTGCCGGAGAACCGATACGGATACCGGAAGTGACAAACGGGCTTTTCGGATCGTTCGGTACGCTGTTTTTGTTAACGGTGATGTTCGCACGGCCCAGCGCGGCGTCGGCTTCTTTACCGGTCAGGTTTTTGTCCACCAGATCCAGCAGGAACAGGTGATTTTCCGTACCGCCGGACACCACTTTGTAGCCACGATTCAGGAACACTTCCACCATCGCTTTGGCATTTTTTGCCACCTGCTGCTGGTAGATTTTGAACTCTGGCTCCATCGCTTCTTTCAGCGCCACCGCTTTCGCCGCGATCACGTGCATCAGCGGGCCGCCCTGCGCGCTTGGGAAAACGGCAGAGTTCAGTTTTTTGTACAGCTCTTCATCACCGCCCTTCGCCAGGATAAGGCCGCCACGCGGACCCGCCAGCGTTTTATGGGTGGTGGTGGTTACAACGTGAGCGTGTGGAACCGGGTTCGGGTAAACGCCCGCGGCAATCAGACCGGCGACGTGCGCCATATCAACGAACAGATATGCGCCAATGCTGTCGGCGATTTCACGCATTTTTGCCCAGTCAACCACGCCAGAGTAGGCCGAGAAGCCACCAATGATCATCTTCGGTTTGTGGGTCTGCGCCTGCTTCGCCATATCGTCGTAGTCGATTTTACCGGACTCATCAATACCGTACGGAATGATGTTATACAGTTTACCGGAGAAGTTAACCGGAGAACCGTGGGTCAGGTGACCACCCTGTGCGAGGTTCATCCCCAGCACCGTATCACCCGGTTGCAGCAGCGCGGTGTAGACCGCAAAGTTAGCCTGTGAACCAGAATGCGGCTGGACGTTGGCGTAATCCGCACCAAACAGTTCTTTGGCACGGTCAATCGCCAGTTGTTCAACGACATCAACATACTCGCAACCGCCGTAGTAGCGCTTGCCCGGATAACCTTCAGCATATTTGTTGGTCAGCTGAGAGCCCTGCGCCTGCATAACGCGCGGGCTGGTATAGTTCTCGGAGGCGATCAGCTCAATGTGCTCTTCCTGACGTACTTTCTCTTGCTCCATCGCCTGCCACAGCTCGGCATCATAATCGGCAATGTTCATTTCACGCTTTAACATCCGCATCTCCTGACTCAGCTAACAATTAAAATTGGGCAACGGCGGACAGTATAACCGATTGCCATCGCGATAACAGGTCTTGACAAACGATTTTACGCAAACGATTGGCATGGCGTCATATCTGGCTTTGTGGAATAAAAAGCTTACGTCCAGCAATGGAATTCTTTTCAGGTTATGGATGCAGGATTTTCACGTCGCAAAGAACCATTTACAACATAGGGTTATTTTTATAAGATGCATTTGAAATACATATTATAAAGAAGGACGTTGCTATGCTCGATTCACAAACCATCGCTACGGTGAAAGCCACCATTCCCCTGCTGCTGGAAACGGGTCCCAAACTGACTGCGCATTTTTACGATCGGATGTTTGCGCATAATCCGGAGCTTAAAGACATTTTCAATATGAGCAATCAGCGCAATGGCGATCAGCGCGAAGCGCTGTTCAACGCCATTGCCGCCTACGCCAGCAATATTGACAACTTACCCGCGCTGCTGCCTGCGGTTGAAAAAATCGCGCAGAAACATACCAGTTTCCAGATCAAGCCGGAGCAGTACGATATTGTTGGCGAGCATTTGCTGGCCACGCTGGATGAAATGCTGAGTCCGGGACAGGCGGTGCTGGATGCCTGGGGTAAAGCCTACGGCGTGCTGGCAGGCGTGTTTATTAATCGTGAAGCCGAGCTGTATCAGGAAAATGCCCATAAAACCGGGGGCTGGGAAGGCACACGTGCGTTTCGCATCGTTGATAAAACACCGCGCAGCAGCCTGGTGACCAGCTTTGAATTTGAGCCGCTCGACGGTGGCCCGGTCGCCGATTATCTGCCGGGGCAGTATCTTGGCGTCTGGCTGAAGCCGAAGGATTTTCCGTATCAGGAAATTCGTCAATACTCATTGACGCGCAAAGGCGACGGCAAACGCTACCGTATTGCGGTAAAACGCGAGGCGGGCGGACAGGTCTCGACCTGGTTGCATAATGAAGCACACGTGGGTGATGTGGTGTATCTCGCCGCACCAGCCGGTGATTTCTTTATGCACGTCGCGCCGCAAACGCCGGTAACCCTGATTTCTGCAGGCGTCGGGCAAACCCCGATGCTGGCGATGCTGGACACGCTCGCCCAGAGCAAACATCCCGCCCCGGTAAACTGGTATCACGCCGCGGAAAACGGTGACGTTCATGCCTTTACCGACGAGGTAATGGCGCTGGGCAACGCCCTGCCGCAGTTTACTGCCCATATCTGGTATCGCCTGCCAACCGAGGCCGATCGTCAGGCCGCACGCTTTAACAGTGAAGGCCTGATGAATTTACGCCAGTTGCAAGGCACGCTGAACGATCCTCAGAGCCAGTATTATCTCTGCGGGCCGGTGGCGTTTATGCAGTTTGCAGCGCAGCAGTTAATTGAGCTGGGCGTCAGCAAAGATCGTATCCATTACGAATGCTTTGGCCCGCATAAAGTCTTGTAACCCCCTGTGTAGCGGATATCGTTAGCGTCATGGTATCCGCATCCAGCGTGTTCTTCCTGCATTGATTTCTGGGTACTTAATCCCCCTTGTGGCGTAAATCAGGCGCTGCAAAACCGTGTTATGATTAACGCAACTATGAATAAGTCAGAGCGTATGTATGCAACATTCGGTTGTCCGCGTCGGGGAATGGCTGGTTACACCTTCCGTTAATCAAATCAGCCGTCAGGGACGGCAAATTACCCTCGAACCGCGTTTAATCGATCTGCTGATGTATTTTGCCCACCATCCGGATGAAGTGCTTAGCCGCGATAACATTATCGATAATGTCTGGATGCGGACCATCGTGACCAATCATGTGGTCACCCAGAGCATTTCTGAGTTACGTAAATCACTCAGAGACGGTGACGAGCAAAGTCCTGAATATATCGTTACCGTTCCCAAACGAGGCTATAAACTGACCGCTACGGTGGTCTGGCCCGACGAAACGGAAGCCGTGGCTCCCGTCGCTGCGCCTGCATCCGGCCACCTGACGCCCGCGCCTGTCGCTGCGCCACCGCTTATCAACACTCCTCGCAGCAAAAGCGGAAAAGCGAGCATCGGTACCTGGATTTTATTCCTGCTCTCGCTAAGCGCACTGGCAGCCATGATTTTACTGTCCGTCATTCATCATCAACCGACAGTGACAAAATCACGGCTGCTGCTGAATCCACGTGATATTGATGTGCGCTTTGATGGCGGCAACTCCTGTAATAACTGGGTCTCGCAAAAATCCTATGCGATAGGTCTCGGCGGGCTTATCACCACCTCGTTGAACACCTTCTCGACCTATATGGTGCATGACAAGACCAATTACAGCGTTAATGAACCCAGTAGTTCGGGAAAAACCCTGACCATCAGTTTTGTCAATCAGCGCCATTATCGCGCGCAACAGTGTTTTATGTCGGTGTTGCTTGTTGATAATGCCGACGGCTCGACCATGCTCGATAAGCGCTATTTCGTGACCGACATTAATCAGATTGCGATTCAGGACGATCTGTTTAACAGCCTTTCCGTGGTGTTGACCCAGCCGTGGCCGGAAAAAATGCAGGCGCAGCTCGCTCAGTTCCACATTGCGCAGGCGTCATCGCTGGCCCATTTATATGAAGCACGACAACTGGCGTTTGGTGGCGATATCCAGTCGCTGAATAAAGCCAGCGCACTGTTGGATACCATTATCAAAACCTCACCTGAGTTTGCCTATGCCTATGAAGGTAAAGTGCTGGTGGATGTTTTACGTCAGTCTCAGCAAACTTTCGGCCAGCAACAAATGACAACGCTTGCGGAAGAATTAACTAAGCTGGAACAAATTCCCGGTATTCAGCAAACCTCCGTATTTTATAAAACACAAACCATTTACCTGTTGGGTAAAGGTGATGTCGACGGTGCCTTTAACGCGGTTAATAAAAGTATTGAGTTAGAAATGTCGTGGCTGAATTATGTTCTGTTAGGAAAAGTATATGAGATGAAAGGTCAAAACCGACTGGCGGCAGATGCCTATCTGACCGCGTTTAATTTACGTCCCGGCGAAAACACCCTGTACTGGATTGAAAACGGTATTTTTCAGACTTCGGTCGATAAAATTGTCCCTTACCTCAAGGTTTTTCTCGCCAAAAATTAAATCCAGTACGTTAACAGCATCCGCTTCAGGCAAAAAGTTTATTGTCTGAGGCGGGCTTTATTCGTTAAATAAATGTTATAAAAAACGCCCTCACGCTAGTTCACCCGTCGCAAGAACACCTTGCAACCCATTGAAAATAAACAATGTTTATCCTTTCCTGACATTTTTGTTTATCTTTTTAAAATTCCCTGAAAAAGCTCAAGTTATCACTTTTATGCTGTTTGTGTTTATTTCACCTTTCCTTTAGGACTTTACTTAGCCTGCTCAGTAATCTTGTCGGCAGTTGGACGGATCAATGACGATTTATGATTTACCGATCCGGTTCTCAAAATACCGCTGAGGAGAAATAAACATGAGTTCTGCCAAAAAAATCGGGCTATTTGCCTGTACCGGTGTAGTTGCCGGGAATATGATGGGGAGCGGGATCGCATTATTACCTGCGAACCTCGCCAGCATCGGAGGCATTGCTATCTGGGGATGGGTAATATCCATTATCGGGGCGATGTCTCTGGCCTATGTATATGCCCGACTGGCGACCAAAAACCCACAACAGGGTGGCCCTATTGCATATGCAGGTGAATTATCACCGGCATTCGGTTTCCAGACCGGCGTGCTTTATTACCACGCAAACTGGATTGGTAACCTGGCCATCGGCATCACCGCCGTTTCCTATCTTTCTACCTATTTCCCGATTTTAAATAACCCGATCCCGGCAGGCATCGCCTGTATCGCTATCGTCTGGTTCTTTACCTTTATTAATATGCTGGGCGGAACCTGGGTAAGCCGTTTAACCACCATCGGGCTGTTCCTCGTGCTGATCCCGGTCGTATTGACTGCGGTTGTCGGCTGGCACTGGTTTGATATCGCTACTTATCACGCAAACTGGAATACCTCAACCACGACCGATCCTCACGCGGTCATTAAAAGCATCCTGCTTTGCCTGTGGGCGTTTGTCGGTGTGGAATCTGCCGCCGTCAGTACCGGGATGGTGAAAAACCCGAAACGTACCGTCCCGCTGGCAACCATTCTGGGTACAGCGCTGGCAGGCATCATTTATGTCGCCGCGACTCAGGTGATGACCGGGATGTATCCGGCCTCGCAGATGGCGGCATCAGGTGCGCCGTTTGCCCTTAGCGCGTCAACCATTCTGGGTGGCTGGGCTGCACCGCTGGTCTCTGCTTTCACCGCCTTTGCATGCCTGACGTCACTCGGCTCGTGGATGATGCTGGTCGGTCAGGCGGGGGTTCGCGCCGCCAATGACGGCAACTTCCCGAAAGTGTACGGCGAGCTGGATAAAAACGGCATTCCGAAGAAAGGCCTGCTGCTGGCCGCGCTGAAAATGACCGGGCTGATGATCATCATCACCATCATGAACTCAAACGGCGGCAAAGCCTCCGACCTGTTCGGCGAGCTGACCGGTATCGCGGTACTGCTGACCATGCTGCCGTACTTCTACTCCTGCGTAGACCTGATTCGCTTTGAAGGCATCAATGTTCGCAACGCAGTAAGTCTGGTGTGTTCGGTTCTCGGCTGTGGCTTCTGCTTTATCGCCCTGATGGGTGCCAGCTCCTTCGAACTGTCCGGCACCTTTATCGTCAGCCTGATTATCCTGATGTTCTACGGTCGCAAAATGCATCAGCGCCAGAACAACGAAGACGGTACTGCCGAAGCACTTTAATCACTACTCCCTAATTTCAAGGCTCTTCTCTTCACCTGCCACATCGTCGCGGGAAGGGCCTCCTTTATCTGGAATAAGACTATGTCTATGAACGTTATTGCCATCATGAATCACATGGGTGTCTATTTCAAAGAAGAGCCTATTCGTGAACTGCACCGCGCGCTGGAAGGCCTGAATTTCCGCATCGTTTACCCAAACGATCGTGAAGACCTGCTGAAACTGATTGAAAACAACGCCCGCCTCTGCGGTGTGATTTTCGACTGGGATAAATACAATCTTGAGCTGTGTGAAGAAATCAGCGCCCTGAATGAGTACATGCCGCTGTATGCTTTCGCTAACACCTACTCTACGCTCGACGTCAGCCTGAACGATCTGCGCATGCAGGTTCGCTTCTTCGAATATGCGCTTGGCGCGGCCGCCGATATCGCGGCAAAAATCCGCCAGAATACTGACGAATACATCGACACTATCCTGCCGCCGCTGACCAAAGCGCTGTTCAAATATGTTCGCGAAGGCAAATACACTTTCTGTACGCCGGGCCATATGGGCGGTACCGCCTTCCAGAAAAGCCCGGTTGGTAGCATTTTCTATGATTTCTTTGGCCCGAACACCATGAAATCCGACGTGTCGATTTCAGTGTCTGAGCTGGGTTCTCTGCTGGATCACACCGGCCCGCACAAAGAAGCCGAAGAGTATATCGCGCGCGTTTTTAACGCCGAACGTAGCTATATGGTGACTAACGGCACCTCAACTGCCAATAAAATTGTCGGCATGTACTCCGCCCCGGCAGGCAGCACCGTACTGATTGACCGTAATTGCCATAAGTCGCTGACCCATCTGATGATGATGAGCGACATTACGCCAATCTATTTCCGCCCGACGCGTAACGCCTACGGTATCCTTGGCGGTATTCCGCAGAGTGAATTCCAGCGCGCGACCATTGAAAAACGCGTCCAGGAAACCCCGAACGCCACCTGGCCAGTCCACGCGGTGATCACTAACTCCACCTATGACGGCCTGCTGTACAACACGGATTACATTAAGAAAACGCTGGATGTGAAATCCATTCACTTTGATTCCGCGTGGGTGCCCTACACCAACTTCTCGCCGATTTATGCCGGTAAATGCGGGATGAGCGGCGGTCGCGTTGAGGGCAAGGTTATCTATGAAACCCAGTCCACGCACAAACTGCTGGCGGCGTTCTCTCAGGCATCCATGATCCACGTTAAAGGTGACGTTAACGAAGAGACGTTTAACGAAGCCTTCATGATGCACACCACCACCTCTCCGCATTACGGCATCGTGGCCTCCACCGAAACTGCTGCGGCGATGATGAAAGGTAACGCCGGTAAGCGCCTGATCAACGGCTCGATTGAGCGGGCGATCAAATTCCGTAAAGAGATCAAACGCCTGAAAGGGGAATGCGACGGCTGGTTCTTTGACGTCTGGCAGCCGGAGCATATCGATGGCCCCGAATGCTGGCCGCTGCGCTCTGACAGCGCATGGCACGGCTTTAAAAATATCGATAACGAGCATATGTACCTCGATCCGATCAAAGTCACCCTGTTAATGCCGGGCATGAAGAAAGACGGCACCATGGACGACTTCGGTATTCCGGCAAGCCTGGTGGCAAAATACCTCGACGAGCGCGGCATCATTGTGGAAAAAACCGGCCCGTACAACCTGCTGTTCCTGTTCAGCATCGGTATTGATAAAACCAAGGCGCTGAGCCTGCTGCGCGCGCTGACCGAATTCAAACGCGCGTTTGACCTCAACCTGCGGGTGAAAAACATCCTGCCTTCGCTGTATCAGGACGCGCCGGAATTTTATGAAAATATGCGCATTCAGGAACTGGCGCAGGATATTCATAAATTGATCGCTCATCACGATCTGCCGGATCTGATGTTCCGCGCGTTTGAAGTGCTGCCGTCAATGGAAATGACCCCGTATGCCGCTTTCCAGAAAGAGCTGCACGGTGAAACCGAAGAGGTATACCTCGAAGAGATGGTCGGCCGGGTGAACGCCAACATGATCCTGCCGTATCCTCCTGGCGTTCCACTGGTCATGCCGGGCGAGATGATCACCGATGCCAGCCGTCCGGTGCTTGAGTTCCTGCAAATGCTCTGCGAAATCGGCGCGCATTATCCGGGCTTCGAAACCGATATCCACGGCGCATATCGTCAGGCGGATGGACGTTATACGGTTAAGGTACTGAAAGAGAATACAAAATAAGCTGAAAACGAAAGGGAAGCGGCCTGCCGCTTCCCTTTTTATCGACCATAACTTTTTCACCAGCAAGCATGTCAGGGTACAAGGAGACGACATGAAAACACCCTCACAACCGCGCGCGATTTATTACATCGTGGCGATTCAAATCTGGGAATACTTTAGCTTTTACGGCATGCGCGCCCTGCTCATCCTTTATCTCACTCATCAACTTGGCTTTACGGACAGCCATGCGATTGATCTCTTCAGCGCTTACGCCTCTCTGGTTTACGTGACCCCTATTATTGGCGGCTGGCTTGCCGACCGTGTGCTCGGTAATCGCACAGCGGTCGTTATTGGCGCATTACTCATGACGCTCGGCCATATTGTGCTCGGGCTGGGGTCAAATTCAGCGCAGAGTTTGTATCTCGCGCTGGCGATTATTATCTGCGGCTATGGCCTGTTTAAATCCAACATTAGCTGCCTGCTTGGCGAGCTGTATGCCCCGGATGATGCCCGGCGTGACGGCGGATTCTCACTGCTCTATGCTGCCGGGAATATCGGTTCTATCGCCGCCCCCATCGCCTGCGGGCTGGCGGCACAGTGGTATGGCTGGCATACCGGCTTTGCGCTGGCGGGTATCGGCATGTTCATTGGCCTGATGGTGTTTATCAGCGGCCATCGTTATTTTCGCCATACGCAGCAGGTTAACCGACCGGCGCTGCGTACGGTTAAATGTTCCCTGCCGGTCTGGAGCTGGCTGCTGCTGGCCCTGTGCATCGCGCCGGTGCTGTTTACGCTGCTGCTGAAATATAACGCCGCAGGTTATTTGTTAATGCTGGTCTGCGTTATTGCGACCGGGATCGTGACGCGGATTATGTTCACCTTTCCACAGCACCGGCGCGCGCTGTGGCAAATCGTTGCGCTGATGTTGACCGGCACATTGTTCTGGGTGCTGGCGCAGCAGGGTGGCAGCTCCATTAGTTTGTTTATCGATCGCTTCGTGGATCGTCACTGGCTAAATCTTGAGGTGCCGACAGCGCTATTTCAGTCGGTGAATGCGGTCGCGGTGATGGTCGCTGGTGGGGTTCTCGCCTGGCTGGTCAGCCCCGAATCTTCCGGTCTTCGCGTATGGCTAAAATTTGCGCTCGGGTTGGTGCTGATGGGCGCGGGTTTTATGCTGCTGGCGCTGAATGCGCACAGCGCTCAGTTACAAGGGCAGGCATCAATGGGCGTCATGATTGCCGGGCTGACACTGATGGGCTTTGCTGAACTGTTTATCGATCCGGTAGCCATGGCACAAATCACCCGGCTGAATTTGCCCGGCGTAACGGGCGTGCTGACGGGAATTTATATGCTGGCAACCGGGGCGGTCGCCAACTGGCTGGCGGGTGTTGTCGCTCAACAAACCACCGAATCACAAATCAGCGACGTTGCGGTGGCCGCTTACGGACGCTTTTTCGCACAGATGGGCGAGTGGACGTTGATTTGCGTGGTAGTAATGATTGCGGTCGTCGGCATCCGCTGGATTGGGTGCCGTGCGGTGCGGGTCCGCTGCCAGTAGCTATGGCGTGGCTATGCCCGGTGGCGCTGCGCTTACCGGGCCTGGATATTGCGACAACGCATTGATATAGCAGATTTTGTATGCCGGGTAAGGCGAAGCCGCCACCCGGCATAGTGCTTCGCAGCAAGAGTCAGGTGGTGGACAATGACTCTCGCCTTCCATCTGGCCACCTGTCAGATCGCTGCGTCGTCTTCTTCGCCGGTACGAATACGTACTACACGCGCTACGTCAAAGACAAAGATTTTACCGTCACCGATTTTACCGGTCTGCGCCGTGCGAATGATGGTGTCCACGCAGGTATCGACGATGTCATCGGTAACAACGATTTCAATTTTCACCTTCGGCAGAAAATCCACCATGTATTCCGCGCCACGGTAGAGTTCGGTATGGCCTTTTTGACGCCCAAACCCTTTGACTTCCGTGACGGTCATTCCGGTAATGCCGACTTCTGCCAGCGCTTCACGTACATCATCCAGCTTGAAAGGTTTGATTATCGCATCGATCTTTTTCATGGCGTTCCCTGAAAACGTTGTCTGATTTATTCGCGTAAACGGTTGCTCACCGTATCATATCTTAGTCCTGTAAAGCGCGACAAATTACTCTTTAAAATCGTTGGCATCCAGTTCATGCCGCGAGAGCAGTTTATAAAATTCAGTGCGGTTACGCCCGGCCATGCGTGCGGCATGGGTAACGTTACCTTTGGTAATTTGCAGTAGCTTACGCAGGTAGTTGAGTTCAAACTGGTTACGCGCATCGGCAAAGGTGGGTAGCGCCGTGTTTTCGCCTTCCAGCGCCTGTTCCACCAGCGCATCGCTGATCACCGGCGAAGAGGTCAGCGCCACACACTGTTCAATCACATTGACCAGTTGACGTACATTCCCGGGCCAGCTTGCGGTCATTAACCGCTTCATGGCATCGGTGGAGAAAGCGCGTACAAACGGCTTATGGCGATCGGCAGACAGCCGCAGCAAATGGTTCGCCAGTAGCGGAATGTCTTCGGTACGGGCAGCCAGCGTCGGGATCTTAAGGTTCACCACGTTCAGGCGGTAAAAGAGATCTTCACGAAACTCGCCGCGCGCCATCGCTTTTGGCAGGTCGCGATGGGTGGCGGAAATAATCCGCACGTCAATATCAAGATCGCGGTTGCTACCCAGCGGGCGGACTTTACGCTCCTGAAGCACGCGCAGCAGTTTGACCTGTAACGGGATGGGCATATCGCCAATTTCATCCAGGAACAGTGTTCCCCCCTCTGCCGCCTGGAACAGACCTTCACGATTGCTTACCGCGCCAGTAAACGCGCCCCGCGCATGGCCAAAAAGTTCAGACTCCAGCAGTTGTTCCGGCAGCGCACCGCAGTTAATCGCAATAAACGGTCGGCTACTGCGTGGGCTGGCGTTATGAATCGCCTGGGCAAAAACCTCTTTCCCGGTGCCGCTTTGACCGTTAATCAATACGCTCACGTCCGACTGGGCGACCATTCGCGCCTGTTCCAGCAGACGTAGCATCACCGGGCTACGAGTAACGATTGATTCCCGCCACCGTTCGTCGGTCGCGGGCGCTGAGTGCGCCAGCGCGTCGTTAATCGCTTTATACAGCGCGTCTTTATCTACCGGCTTGGTCAAAAAGCTGAACACCCCCTGACGGGTAGCGGCGACCGCATCGGGAATTGAGCCATGCGCGGTCAATATAATCACCGGCATGCCTGGCTGAACTTTCTGGATGCCAGCAAAGAGCTGCATGCCGTCCATCTCATCCATCCGCAGATCGCTAATCACCAGATCCACGTTCTCCCGATTAAGGACGCGTAATCCTTCCTGACCGCTTTCCGCCGTGACCACGCTGTACCCTTCGCTGGTCAGACGCATGCCCAGCAGTTTGAGCAGACCGGGATCGTCGTCGACCAGTAAAAGATGTGCAGGTTTACGGCTTATCATGGTTATCCTCGTCAGCAGACTGATTCTCTTTAGGCGCGACAGGTTTATCACCCGTATGGCTGGCGTCAGAATTAAGGTTGCCTGCAGGCTTACGGGAGGAGAGTTGACGTTCGATATCGGTCAGACTTTCCAGTTTACGGGCCGTTGTATCCAGCTGGCTTTGTAAATACTGCTGCTGTTGGCGCAGAGTATCCAGTTCTCCGTCGGTGGTTTGCTGCAGTTTACTGTAACGGTAACGCTCTTCTGAAAGCTGCAATTGCAACGCCTGGCTGTCGCGCCACAGTTGATACAAGGGTCGCACCTGGACCGGAATTTGCGGGCTGAGCGCATCCAGCCGGGTGACGCTATCGCGCCGTTCTACCGGGGTGATTTTAGCATTTGCTAACATGATGCCCCGCCTGAACGCATCCTGCCAGGTGTCATCGGAATAGGTTCGTGCTTCGGCTCTCGCCTGCTGTGGCGAGAGCCGCTCTGCGCAATCAATGCCGCGCAGCCAGTAAAGTGGATTCTTGTCGCTTTCTGCATTGCCTGTGCTCCAGATGTTGGGGCAATCCGTGGATAAAAAATCAGCGACCTGATGTTGAGGCGTTTTTTCCTCTGCTTTATCCGGAGTCCGGTGCGGTAAATGTGCAGAACACCCCGCCAATAGCAGACAAGATAACGGTAAAGCCCAAAAGTGACGGGTAAAAACGACGTGATTAAGACGTGCCAGAATGTGTGACATATTCACCAGATTTATATTCATTTTAGGTTGTCCGGCCCCGACACGGGAAGCTCAATGCGAAAACAGACGTCTCCCGTATTGTCATCGACGAGATGAAGCTCGCCATGCATTCTGCGAATACAATCGCGCGCGATACTTAGCCCCAGGCCGCTCCCTTTAACCGCGCCTTTACGCTGATGGCTGCCCTGATAAAAAGGCTCAAAAACCATTGCTTTTTCAGCCTCTGGGATCGGCGAACCCGTGTTGCAGACTTCAATACGTACCCGATGATCATAGCGTTGGCTACGAATACAAATGTTACCGGATTCATTACCATAGTGCACCGCATTCGAATAAAGATTATCCAGAACGGTGGTCAATAGCCCAGGTTCAGCCAGACAGGTGGGCGCATTGAGCATCACGCTGGTTGACATCATTTTTGCTCTCGCCGGAAGACTGTGCGCCGAGACCACTCTATCAACCAGTGGAGCAAGCTCTACATTGTCAAGTTCGATAGCGCTGTCTGCCAGCTGACGGTTGTAGTCAAGAAGCTGCTCAATCAGCTTTTGCAGGTTGCGGCTGCTGGCATCAAGGATATTAACCACTTCGGCCTGTTCAGCGGTCAGCGGCCCGACGACCTGATCCGCCAATAATTCGGTTCCTTCACGCATGCTGGCCAGCGGCGTTTTCAGTTCATGCGACAGATGGCGAAGAAACTGATGACGCTGCGCCTCCAGCCAGGACAGGCGCTCGCTCAGCCAGATAATTCGCTGGCCGACAGAACGTAATTCACGTGGACCATTAAACATCACCACATTATCCAGCGAACGCCCCTCCCCCAGACGATTGATCATACGCTCAATCCCTTTCACCGGTCCAATAATCATCCGGGTGAATAACAGCACCATCAGTAAACTGAGCAGAAATAAAATCAGCGCCTGCCAGCCAAAAAATTGTCCGCGTTCGGCGATTTCCTGCTGGAGTTGCTGACCGCGGGAAAATACCACGGCCCGCGTGGCTTGCACCATATCGGTATTGGCATTCGCAAAGGCCTCTAACTGACGGGCAGATTGAGTCGTTGGCCCGTTATTGAGGCACTGTAACTGAGCGAGTAGATTAAGATCCTGGCGCAGGATCTGATAAAGCTTATCATCAGGCAACACACCGGCGTGGGCATCCAGCATGTCGATATAGCGTTTACGCTGTCCCTGGTATACGCGCGCAAGCGTGGGATCGTCCAGCACGCAGTACTGGCGATAACTGCGCTCCATTTCCAGTGCTGCATTGGTCATTGCCTCACTGCGACGCGCATCAATTAACGTTGTACGGTTCGTTTGCGCGGCTTGTGCACTCAGCGCGTTCAGGCTTTGCCATGCCTGCCAGGCCAGCACCAGCAAGGGCAGCAGGATCAGCAGAAACGCCAGCATAACCAATTGTCGCAGAGAACGGGGAAAAATGGACCAGCGCTTCAAGATGTTACTCTCATCAGACCTGAATAAGGCGATGCTAACTGAGGCAGAAGGCAGATACAATAAAGCCGGGTATTAACCCGGCTTTATTATTAAATTAGGCGGTGCCTAACTCGACGTTTCGCCCGATGGTTGATAAAGCAATGCAATTATCAGTAGCTGGACGGCAGGCACCTTGTTGTGCGTCATTCGAGGTTTATGTAGCGCTTCCCGAAGGGGCTGACATAAGAAGGTGAATGAGCCACTGATGTATATTATGCAGCATGCGTGCCACATTTAAAATTTATTTGTTATTGTTATGTTTTAAAAGGGATTTATATCAAATACATGAATGCATCAGGATGATGCTTTTCCACGCAAAGTGTCGTCAAAAGACAACACGCATTTGTATCATTTTTTTAACACTATAAAATCAATAGGTTAAGTGTCGCCATTAAGCGACAGGCTTTAAACGCAATGTCGGGTTTTACAGACACCTTTTGCCGATCGAACTCACACTAAAAAGCCGGAAACAAGGTCCGGCTTCGGTTTGATAAGAGCGCTGATTATTGTAAAGTCCGGCGACGCGCTGTCGGGCAGGCGGCACCGACCACCCTCACCCCAGCCCTCTCCCTGAGGGAGAGGGAGCACTCCGTACATCCCCGTCGGCCCGGTAAGCGCAGAGTCGCCGGGCAGAGCGGCAATGACCACCCTCTCCCTGAGGGAGAGGGACCCCTCTCTCCCCCCCCCCGGCCGGCCCACGCGACGCCCCGCCGGGCAGGCGGCACTGGCCACCCTCACCCCGGCCCTCTCCCTGAGGGAGAGGGAGAACTCCGTCCCCCCCGTAGGCCCGTGCAAGCGCAGCGCCGCCGGGCAGAGCATTCAAATCACCCGAGCTGCTTACGCGCGTTGCGGAAAATACGCATCCACGGGCTGTCTTCGCCCCAGTTTTCCGGGTGCCAGGAGTTGCTGACGGTGCGGAAAACGCGTTCCGGGTGCGGCATCATCACGGTAACGCGACCGCTTTCGCTGGTGACGGCGGTGATACCGTTCGGCGAGCCATTCGGGTTTGCCGGATAGCTCTGCGTCACCTTACCGAAGTTGTCCACATAGCGCAGCGCAACCAGCCCTTTGCTTTCAAGCTGAGCCAGATGCGTCGCATCGCGGACTTCCACGCGCCCTTCCCCGTGTGAGACGGCAATCGGCATCTGCGAACCTACCATGCCCTGCAGCAGCAGCGACGGACTTTGCGTGACCTCCACCAGGCTGAAACGTGCTTCAAAGCGATCGGAATGGTTACGCACAAAGCGCGGCCACAGTTCGCTACCGGGGATCAGTTCGCGCAGGTTTGATATCATCTGGCAGCCGTTGCAGACGCCAAGCGCCAGCGTCTGCGGACGATGGAAGAAGGTTTCGAACTCATCACGCACGCGGCTGTTGAAGAGGATGGATTTCGCCCAGCCTTCACCGGCACCCAGCACATCGCCGTAGGAGAAACCACCGCAGGCAACCAGCGCCTGGAAGCTCTCCAGACCGGTACGCCCTGCCAGTAGATCGCTCATATGCACATCGATCGCATCAAAACCGGCGCGGTGGAAGGCGGCCGCCATTTCCACGTGGGAGTTAACGCCCTGCTCGCGCAATACCGCGATCTTAGGACGTGCGCCTGTCGCAATGTATGGCGCGGCGATATCATCATTGATATCAAAGGAGAGCTTAACGTTGAGGCCCGGATCGCTGTCGTTGCCTTTGGCTTCGTGTTCCTGATCGGCACATTCCGGATTGTCGCGCAGGCGCTGCATCTGCCAGGTCGTTTCTGCCCACCAAAGGCGCAGCGTGGTGCGGCTTTCGCTAAATACAGCCTGTTCACCAGAGGTGATGACAAACCGATCGCTGGCCACCGCCTGACCCAGATAGTGAACGCAATCACCGAGGCCATGGGCGTGTAGCACGCCTTCCACTGCCTCGCGCTCTGCTGCACGGACCTGAATGACCGCCCCCAGCTCTTCGTTGAACAGGGCAGCCAGTCGATCTTCACCCAGCGCGGCAATATCTGCCTCAACGCCACAGTGCCCGGCAAAGGCCATTTCCGCCAGCGTCACCAGCAATCCGCCGTCGGAGCGGTCATGGTAAGCCAGCAACTGGCGCGCCGCGACCAGCGCCTGAATGGCATCGTAAAAACCTTTAAGCTGCTCGACGCTGCGCACGTCGGCTGGCGTATTGCCCAGCTGACGATAAACCTGCGCCAGTGCCGTCGCGCCCAGTGCATTGTTACCTTTACCCAGGTCGATCAGCAGTAGGGCATTCTCTTCCACGACAAGCTGCGGCGTGATGGTCTGACGCACATCATCCACGCGGGCAAAGGCGGTGATCACCAGCGACAACGGTGAGGTCATTTCTCGCTGTTCACTGCCTTCCTGCCAGCGGGTTTTCATCGACATGGAGTCTTTACCCACCGGAATGGTCAACCCCAGCGCCGGACACAGCTCTTCGCCCACCGCTTTGACCGCTTCATACAGACCCGCGTCTTCGCCCGGATGTCCGGCGGCGGCCATCCAGTTGGCGGAGAGCTTGATGCGCTTGATGTCGCCAATTTGCGTCGCCGCAATGTTGGTCAGCGCTTCGCCAACCGCCAGCCGCGCAGAGGCGGCGAAATCCAGCAGCGCCACCGGCGCACGTTCGCCAAGCGACATGGCTTCGCCATAGTAGCTGTCGAGGCTGGCGGTGGTTACTGCGCAGTTAGCAACCGACACCTGCCAGGGGCCGACCATCTGATCGCGCGCGACCATGCCGGTGACGGTACGGTCACCAATGGTCACCAGGAAGGTTTTCTCGGCCACGGTCGGCAGATGAAGCACACGTTTTACCGCATCTGCAACGGTAATGCTCTGCCTGTCGAAAGCATCGCCTGCGGCTTTACGGGTCTGCACATCGCGGGTCATTTTCGGCGTTTTGCCCAGCAGAACGTCCAGCGGCAGATCGATGGGCTGGTTGTCAAAATGGCGGTCGTTCATGGTCAGATGCTGTTCGTCGGTTGCTTCCCCGATGACGGCATAAGGTGCACGCTCGCGCTGACACAGTGCGTCAAATAACGCCAACTGGTCAGCCGCTACCGCCAGCACATAGCGTTCCTGTGATTCGTTGCACCAGATTTCCAGCGGGCTCATTCCTGGCTCATCGCTGAGAACATCCCGCAGTTCAAATTTTCCGCCGCGCCCGCCATCGCTTACCAGCTCCGGCATGGCGTTAGACAAACCGCCCGCGCCGACATCATGAATAAAGAGGATCGGGTTGGCATCACCCAGTTGCCAGCAGCGGTCAATCACTTCCTGACAGCGGCGTTCCATCTCCGGGTTATCACGCTGTACGGACGCGAAATCAAGATCGGCATCAGACTGGCCGGAAGCCATAGATGAAGCTGCGCCGCCGCCGAGGCCGATGTTCATCGCCGGACCGCCGAGGACGATCAGTTTCGCGCCGACGGCGATCTCACCTTTCTGTACGTGATCGGCGCGGATGTTGCCGATCCCACCGGCCAGCATGATCGGCTTATGATAGCCGCGTAGCTCTTCACCGTTGTGGCTGTTGACCTTCTCTTCATAAGTACGGAAGTAGCCGTTCAGCGCCGGGCGACCAAATTCGTTGTTAAACGCCGCCCCGCCCAGCGGACCGTCGGTCATGATATCCAGCGCGGTGACAATGCGTTCCGGCTTGCCAAAATCTTCTTCCCACGGCTGTTCGAAGCCCGGAATACGTAAGTTTGAGACAGAAAACCCTACCAGTCCTGCTTTGGGTTTTGCACCTCGCCCGGTCGCGCCTTCATCACGGATCTCGCCGCCAGATCCGGTTGCCGCACCGGGCCACGGAGAAATGGCCGTCGGGTGGTTATGGGTTTCGACCTTCATCAGGATGTGTGCCGCTTCCTGGTGGAAGTCATAACGCCCGTTGTCGTGATCGGCGAAAAAGCGCCCGACATCGGAGCCTTCCATGACCGCGGCGTTGTCCTTATACGCTGACAGCACGTGATCCGGCGTCTGCTCAAAGGTATTTTTAATCATCTTAAACAGTGACTTAGGCTGCGCTTTACCGTCAATTACCCAGTCAGCGTTAAAGATTTTATGCCGGCAGTGCTCAGAGTTGGCCTGCGCGAACATGTACAGTTCGATGTCGTTCGGATTACGACCCAGACGGGTGAACGCATCGTGCAGATAATCGATTTCATCATCCGCCAGCGCCAGACCAAGCCGCTGATTAGCCTCAGTCAGCGCCTGACGCCCCTCCCCCAGGACATCGACACGGGTAACCGGCGTCGGCTGGTGATGCGCGAACAGTTTTTGCGCCTCTTCCTGCGAGGTAAAAACAGTTTCCATCATTCGATCGTGGAGTTCTGCGGCGACTGCCTGCCACTGCTCAGCGGTCAGTGTGGATGCTTCGACGTAATACGCCACGCCGCGTTCAAGGCGCTTAATTTGCTCTAAACCACAGTTGTGCGCGATATCCGTTGCTTTCGAAGACCAGGGAGAGATGGTGCCGGGACGCGGCGTCACCAGCAGCAGTTTTCCTGAAGGGGCATGGCTATTGAGGTGCGGACCGTAAGTCAGCAGCCGGGCAAGTTGGGCGTGCTCTTCCGCATTCAGCGGCGCACTCAGGTCGGCAAAATGGACATACTCAGCGTAAAGGGTGCTTACCGGCAGGTTGAACGCCTGAAAGCGTGCCAGCAGTTTATTTATTCGGAATGCCGACAGTGCAGGCGAACCACGCAGAATTTCCATCATAAGTCTCTCGTCTTCTCAGTGTTCAGTGTGCGCAAAGGGGGGAAAACGGGCGTCATTATAAAGAATAAGCCGTCATGACGAAACCGTTTGCGTAGAAATTAAATGTCTTTCAATTTTTAACATTCAGTGTGGCACAGGCGCTGAAAAAGTTGCCAGACGGCGCAATGTTAAGCAAAATGCCGCTCTTTCTGAAACATTCGTTCATATTATAAAGACCGTGAAGCAGCAGAAGAACACACGGAAAAGAGAACTAACTATTTGAAAAAATTAAAAATCAGTCATCCTTTTTGGGGCATTGCCACACTGCTACTGTTTGTCGCCCTGTCAGCCATGTTTATCTGGCATCACCGGCCGGAAAACCGGATTGCTGCCATTAAAGCGCGTGGGGAATTGCGGATTAGCACCATCACATCGCCGATGACCTACATCAACATTAACGGCAAGGTCGAAGGTTTTGATTATGAGCTGGCGCACCAGTTTGCCGACGAGCTTGGTGTCCGGCTGAAAGTGACGGTCAGACCAACGCCCGGGCAACTGTTTGACGATCTGGACAACGGCAGGGCCGATATCCTGGCGGCAGGCCTGGTCTGGAACAGTGAGCGGGCAAAACATTATCAGCCCGGTCCCCACTACTCTTCTGTTTCACAGCAACTGGTATACCGAGTGGGAAGTACGCGTCCGCGCTCACTGGCAGCCATCGCTGCTCACCAGTTGACTGTCGCACCGGGCCATGCGGTCATCAACGATCTGCGGGCATTAAAAGCACAGAAATTTCCGGACCTTAACTGGACGGTCGATGATAAACGGAATACGCAGACGCTTATGGAGGACGTGGTTGCCGGACGGATTGATTATACCATCGCCGATTCCAGCGCCATCAGTCTTTTCCAGCGCGTTCATCCGGAGCTGGCGGTCGCGCTGGATGTTACCGATGAGCAGCCCGTTACCTGGTTTAGCGTACAGGATGATGATAAAACGCTCGCCAGTGCCATGAAGATGTTCTTTAGCAAACCGGGGACGGAGGGCACCATCGCCCGGCTGGAAGAGAAATATCTCGGCCATGGTAAGGATTTTGACTATGTTGATACTCGCTCATTCCTGCGGGCAATTGACAGCACCCTGCCGGATTTCCAGCCGCTGTTTGAGAAGTATGCTGACAGTATTGACTGGCGCTTGCTGGCTGCCATTGCTTATCAGGAATCACACTGGGACCCGCTGGCAACGTCACCGACCGGCGTGCGTGGAATGATGATGCTGACCCGTAACACCGCGCAGAGCCTTGGCTTAAGCGATCGCACCGACGCCGAACAAAGCATCAGCGGCGGCATGCGCTACCTGCGGGAACTGATCGCCAAAGTACCGGAAACGGTGCCTGAAAATGAACGCATCTGGTTTGCGCTGGCCGCTTATAATATGGGCTACGCACATATGCTGGACGTCAGGGCACTCACCGCAAAGCAAAAGGGCAATCCGGATAGCTGGGCAGACGTCAAACAGCGCTTACCGTTGCTGACGCAGAAGTCCGTTTATAGCAATCTGACCTACGGATATGCGCGGGGGCATGAAGCCTACGCCTTCGTGGAAAATATCCGTAAATATCAAATCAGCCTGGTAGGCTATTTGCTGGAGAAAGAGCAGATAACGGAAAAAGCGCTTCAACTTGCGCGGGCGTATCCGGTCGTTGCTCCTGATACGCTGACGCAGGAAGTGCCGCCGGTCGTCCCGTTCTTATCGATGCTCAACGACGGGAACGGTCCTCACTCAAAAACACCGTTACTGACAGAAGGTGTGCGGCGTTAATCCTGGCTTTTTTCCGCCTGCCTGAGCGCTTTTTTGACCTGCCGACGATGGCGAAAAAAATCGCTCAGGAGCGCGGCACACTCTTCTCCCAGTACGCCTTCGGTAAATTCAACCCGGTGATTCATGCCGGGGTGGTGCAGCACATCGATGAGCGATCCGGCCGCACCGGTTTTGGCGTCCCGCGCGCCAAAAACCAGTTGCCCGATACGGCTATGGACCATTGCCCCGGCGCACATCACGCAGGGCTCCAGCGTTACGTACAGCGTGGTATCAATCAGACGATAGTTCTGTAGTACCAGCCCGCCCTGGCGCAGGGCCATGATTTCGGCATGCGCGGTGGGATCGTGACGGCCTATCGGACGGTTCCAGCCCTCGCCGATGACCCGATTGTCATGCACCAGTACCGCGCCGACCGGCACCTCGCCCTCATCCCAGGCGCGTTGAGCCAGCGTCAACGCATGGCGCATCCAGTGTTCATGGTTCAATTCGTGGTTGGACAAAGCGGGTACTCCTGCGAGAAAACGGGGCGCATTATACACAGCCGTTATCCTTTACACATCATTCGAGTTGCTGAAGTGTACCCAGTGGCGTCACGCGCCAGCGATGCTGGCAGAAATAGAGTAACGGGTTATCCTGCTTACTGTCGCTATAGCCGCTGTAAAGACGCAGCGGCGTGCCGATGCGGCGCTCAAGCTGGGCGACCTTTTCATGGCCCAGGCAGCGCATCGTCAGCACCCAGCCGCCGTTACGTCGGGTGATCTGACTGGCAATAAGATTAACACGCGGTAACCACGGCGTATCAATATAAACCTGCTCCACCAGCGGCTGCGGCGACCCGGTGATTAGCCAGACGTCAGCATCGGTACTGGTCAGGTATTCCGTTAATCGATTATGTACCACCGGAAATGCCGTGACATGCTGGCGAAACCAGGCGACAAACTGGCTCTCGAGGCGTTTCAGACGTGCTTCACTGTGACCAAAGGTGCAGCCCCATAACAGCAGACTCATCGGCCAGCGGGCGGCACGGCCTTTAACCAGTAGCGCGACGCCAATAACAGGAAGTAAAGGCAGGACGAGCAGCGCGTTTAACGGTTGATGCCGCAACAGGTAGCGCAGAAAGCTGCCGAACATATCCTGCTGATGCAGCGTTCCATCAAGATCAAAAAATACCACACGACGCTCGTTAGTTGCCAAACCTTACTCCTCAGGATGTTAAGCTCCGATCGCCTGGCCGTACTATGCCAGGCGGTTATTACTTTATTTAGCCTAACAGATAGATTCTGATTTTTCCGGTCCCGGGCGTCATAACGTCCTGCACTCAGTCATGTGCGGCTTCCAGCGCGGCGCGTAAAAAGCCATGATGCTGGTCGAGTCTGGCGCGCGCGCGCG
Organism: Superficieibacter electus; assembly: GCF_002915575.1. Taxonomy (GTDB): domain Bacteria; phylum Pseudomonadota; class Gammaproteobacteria; order Enterobacterales; family Enterobacteriaceae; genus Superficieibacter; species Superficieibacter electus. The sequence goes on along the minus strand of NZ_PQGD01000018.1, from coordinate 26,526 downwards.
GTGCGTCAAGACCGGTCAGCACCATCAGAATCGCCGGTTTGACATCATGATCGGTCTGCTGGAGCACCTGTTCTGCCTGCTCACGTTCAATACCGGTGGCTTCCATCAGCATCCTGCAGGCGCGATCGACGAGCTTGATATTGGTCGCTTTCATATCCACCATCAGGTTCTGATACACCTTACCGAACTTCACCATTGCTCCGGTGGAGATCATATTCAGCACCATTTTTTGCGCCGTACCGGACTTAAGCCGCGTGGAGCCGGTCAGCGCTTCCGGCCCGACCAGCGGTGAGATAGCAATAGCTGCCTCGCTGGCAATCGGCGAGGCCGGGTTACAGGAAACCGCCACGGTCGTGCACCCGCTGGCGTTTGCAAAGCGCAGCCCGCCAATCACATACGGTGTACGACCAGAGGCAGCAATACCGACGACCAAATCTGCTGGGGTTAAATGGAGCGCTTTAAGGTCATCCTCGCCGAGCTGGAGGCTGTCTTCTGCCCCTTCGACCGCTTTCAACAATGCGCCAGGCCCACCGGCAATCAGCCCCACCACCAGACCGTGCGGTACACCGAAGGTCGGCGGACATTCGGAGGCATCCAGCACCCCCAGCCGTCCACTGGTACCCGCGCCCATATAAATGATGCGTCCTCCGGCCTGTAACGCGGCGGCGGCGGCATCAACCGCCTTTGCCACGTCGTCCAGCACCGCGGCCACTGCCGGGGCCACCCGCGCATCTTCCTGATTGAGTAACTCCACCATTTCACGCGTGGAGACTCCATCCAGCGCCATTGTCCGCGCATTGCGCGTCTCAGAAATCAGTGAGCCAAGATTCATTTTGTCCCTCCAGAATATTTAATTCATAATAACCTGATTATTTTGGAATATAATATTCGTACAGGCGAGCTTTTTTGTCTGCGTTATCCTGACTGCTGGAGAAGTTATGCACTGTTTGAGCCGTATCCGTCAGCGTTATCCGGCACTGGCCCAAAGCGATAAAAAACTGGCGGATTTTTTACTCTCCCGGCCTGAAGAGGCCCGCCATTTCAGCTCACAGCAACTTGCGCAGGAGGCGGGGGTCAGCCAGTCCAGCGTAGTTAAATTCGCGCAAAAAATGGGTTATAAGGGTTTCCCGGCACTTAAACTGGCTATCAGCGAAGCGCTGGCCAGTCACCCTCCTGCGCGTTCATTACCGGTTCATAATCATATTCGCGGTGACGATCCGCTTCGCCTGGTAGGTGAAAAACTGATCGCCGAAAAACTGGCTGCCATGCATGCCTCTCTGGATATCAACAGTGAAGATAAGCTGCTGGAAAGCGTACAGATGCTGCGCGATGCACGGCGGATCATTGTGACGGGTATTGGCGCATCCGGTCTGGTGGCAAGAAATTTCGGCTGGAAGCTGCTAAAGATTGGTCTTAACGCCACAATAGAGCTGGATATGCATGCCCTGCTTGCGGTGGTTCAGGCCATGTCGCCCGACGATCTTTTACTCCCAATTTCTTACAGCGGCGAACGGCGCGAAATTTGCCTTGCCGCTGACGAAGCCCATCGTGTCGGTGCAAAAGTATTTGCTATTACCGGTTTTACATTGAATACGCTTCAGCAACGTGCGTCTCATAGCCTTTATACCATCGCAGAAGAACACGCCACCCGCAGCGCCGCTATTTCTTCGACCAGCGCGCAGATGCTGCTGACCGATTTGCTGTTTATGGCGCTGGTGCAGCAGGATCTGGAGCATGCCCCGAATCACATTCGTCAGAGCGAGGCGCTGGTAAAAAAACTGGTTTGAGCAAAAGATCGGCGTATAATGCCCGCCCTGTTTGTGTTGCTTCTGAGAATTTCCTGATGGCGCTGTTAATTACCAAAAAATGCATTAATTGCGATATGTGCGAACCCGAATGCCCTAACGAGGCCATTTCAATGGGTGACAGCATCTATGTAATTAACAGCGAGCGCTGCACCGAATGCGTGGGGCATTATGAAACGCCCACCTGTCAGAAGGTGTGCCCGATCCCTAATACTATCCTGAAAGATCCGGCACACATTGAAAACGAAGAACAGCTATGGGACAAGTTTGTGCTGATGCACCACGCGGATAAAATCTAACGTTCAATGATTACCGTGGCACAGGCGTAATGACGTTCATCGGCAAGCGTCACATGCGTTGAGGTGACGCCCATTGCCTCAGCAAGGCGTAGTGCTTCTCCCCATAATCGCAAACGCGGTTTTCCCAACTCGTCGTTGTAAACTTCAAACTGATTAAATGCCAGACCATTGCGAATGCCGGTACCAAAAGCCTTCGCCGCGGCTTCTTTGACCGCGAAACGCTTAGCCAGAAAACGCACCGGTTGCTGGTGCGCCTCCCAGATAGCCCACTCGTTATCGCTAAGTACGCGTCGTGCCAGACGATCGCCACTACGGGAGATAACGGCTTCAATACGGGCTATCTCTACGATATCCGTGCCTAAGCCAAGAATAGCCATTACCGGCGCGCTTCCTGCATCAGGCGTTTCATTTCCGCCACCGCGTCTTTAAGCCCACTCATTACCGCACGGCCAATAATCGCGTGACCGATGTTAAGCTCATGCATTTCCGGCAGCGCGGCGATGGCCTGCACGTTGTGGTAGGTCAGCCCATGACCGGCGTTAACTTTCAGGCCCAGGCTGGCGGCATAGGTTGCCGCGCGGGCGATACGCTCAAGCTCCCGAGCGCGATCAGCGTCATTCTCCGCATCGGCATAGCAGCCGGTATGAATTTCAATATAAGGTGCGCCAACTTCCGCTGCGGCTTTGATTTGCTCATTGTCGGCATCAATAAACAGGGAGACCTGAATGCCGGCACTGGCCAGGCGCTGGCAGGCGTCACGCATTTTGTCACGCTGTCCGGCAACGTCCAGCCCGCCTTCGGTAGTCACTTCCTGGCGTTTTTCCGGCACCAGGCAGCAGAAATGCGGCCTGGTTTCACAGGCAATGGTCAGCATCTCTTCGGTGACGGCCATTTCCAGATTCATACGGGTATCAAGCGTCTGACGCAGTAGCCGGACGTCGCGGTCGGTAATATGGCGGCGATCTTCGCGCAGATGAACAGTAATGCCGTCCGCCCCCGCCTGCTCGGCAATAAATGCCGCCTGAACAGGGTCCGGATACGCCGTGCCGCGCGCGTTACGTAATGTGGCAATGTGGTCAATGTTGACGCCTAATAGTAAATCAGCCATGACAGAGTCCTTAATTTTCTTCCAGTCAGAATCTTTACAAGGTCGTTAGCGCTTCGGCATAAACTGGCGAAACAGCTCCCGGCTTTTTAACGGTTTGCCGCCAAGATACGGCTTGAGCGCCATGCGGGTAAAGCGTTTCGCAGCGCGCAGGGTATCGGCATCAGGAAATTCCCGGCTGGCCAGCGCTCTAAGATGGTGGCCGGTAAAGGTATTGTTATCAATGACCACGCTGGCAATAAAGCCTTTTTCTTCCCGGTAGCGGTAGGTCATGGTTTCTTCAACCGGTTCTCCCGTCCCCGCGCAGTGCAGAAAATCCAGGCCGTAGCCCAGGTGGCCGAGCAGCGCCAGTTCAAAACGCCGCAGCGCGGGTTCAGGCGACCCGGTCGCGCCCGCCAGCGCCTGGAGGCAGTGCAGGTAATCAAAGAAGAGTTCAGAGAAGCGCGTTTCCTGTTCCAGCACGCGCGAGATAAGCTCATTAACGTACAGGCCGCTATAGAGCGTGATACCGCTTAAGGGAAGTGCCAGAGAGACCGCTTCGGCGCTGCGCAGGGTTTTGACGTCACCCCGGCCGCCAAAGCGCACCAGCAGCGGGGTAAAGGGTTGAAGCGCGCCTTTGAGACTGGAACGCTTCGCGCGCGCGCCTTTAGCGACCAGACGCACGCGGCCCGATTCTTCCGTGAAGACGTCCAGCATCAGGCTGGTTTCGCTCCAGGGACGACTATGCAGAACAAATGCGCGCTGCCAGCCTTCCATCGGGTTAGCTCTTACAGGTCGTCCACGTAGCCGAGGCTACGCAACGCGCGCTCGTCATCGGCCCAGCCGGATTTCACTTTCACCCACAGTTCAAGATGTACTTTGGCTTCAAACATCTCTTCCATGTCTTTACGGGCTTCGATACCGATGGTTTTGATTTTGGCCCCTTTGTTGCCAATAACCATCTTCTTCTGCCCTTCGCGCTCAACGAGGATCAGACCGTTGATATCATAGCCGCCACGCTCGTTGGTAATAAAGCGCTCGATTTCTACCGTTACCGAGTAAGGCAGTTCGGCACCGAGAAAACGCATCAGTTTTTCACGGATGATTTCCGAGGCCATAAAGCGCTGCGAGCGATCGGTGATGTAATCTTCCGGGAAGTGATGAATGGCTTCCGGCAAATGTTTGCGCACGATCCCGGCGACGGTATCAACGTTCATGCCGGTTTCTGCGGACATCGGCACGATGTCGAGGAAATTCATCTGGCTGGCGAGGAATTGCAGGTGCGGCAGCAGATCGGCCTTTTCCTGCACGTTATCTACTTTGTTCACCGCCAGAATGACCGGCGCTTTACCGTCACGCAGCTTGTTAAGGACCATTTCGTCATCCGGCGTCCAGCGCGTGCCTTCCACCACGAAAATCACCAGTTCCACATCGCCAATTGAACTGCTGGCCGCTTTGTTCATCAGGCGGTTGATGGCGCGTTTTTCTTCCATGTGCAGACCGGGAGTATCGACATAAATTGCCTGATACGGCCCTTCAGTATGGATACCGACAATGCGGTGACGAGTGGTCTGCGCCTTGCGGGAGGTGATCGAAATCTTCTGTCCCAGCAAGTTGTTTAACAGCGTCGATTTGCCAACGTTCGGACGGCCTACGATGGCCACAAACCCACAATAACTTTTTTCTTCGCTCATTCCAGCTCCAGTTTTTTCAGCGCCTGTTCGGCGGCAGCCTGCTCCGCCTTACGACGGCTGGAACCTGTGCCAACCACCGGTTCACTCAGGCCGCTGACCTGGCAGTGGATAGTAAATTCCTGATCGTGGGCTTCGCCCCGGACCTGTACCACCAAATAAGACGGCAGAGGTAAGTGACGGCCCTGTAAATATTCCTGTAAACGCGTTTTTGGATCTTTTTGCTTATCGCCTGGGCTGATTTCGTCCAGACGAGTCTGGTACCAGCTCAGAATCAGTTTCTCGACGTTCTGGATATCGCTATCGAGAAAAACCCCGCCGATTAATGCTTCGACCGTATCTGCAAGAATAGATTCCCGACGAAAGCCGCCGCTTTTCAGCTCGCCCGGCCCCAGACGCAGGCATTCGCCCAGTTCGAATTCACGGGCAATTTCAGCCAGCGTATTGCCGCGCACAAGCGTGGCACGCATCCGGCTCATATCACCCTCATCCACGCGGGGAAAGCGGTGATAAAGCGCGTTAGCAATGACGTAACTTAAAATAGAGTCGCCAAGAAATTCCAGACGCTCATTGTGTTTACTACTGGCGCTACGATGCGTTAACGCCTGCTGCAACAATTCCTGATGATGAAAAGTGTAGCCCAGCTTCCGTTGAAGCCGATTAATTACGATGGGGTTCATGCGATACCAATAAATGAATGCGTCAACAATTCAGCACACGAAATCGACCTGAGGAGGGAATCAACGCGTTTTCGTGTGCTGTCGCCCCCTTGCGGGAGACAACCTGAAACTTCGGGGGAATATTCTATACACAACGACAGGGGATGTCGTTAGTTTGAAGGGATTTATATATTAAATAATTCACCTTGCCGCCAAAATGGCGGCAAGGTGCACTTTAAATGCTGATTAATGGATACCGCCAATGCGACTTAAGCGCACGCCGGTCGGCCATTCACCTTCCTGTTTCTCAAAGCTCATCCAGATAGCCGTCGCGCGACCAACCAGATTAGCCTCCGGTACGAAGCCCCAATAGCGACTGTCCGCGCTATTATCACGATTGTCGCCCATCATAAAGTAATGTCCAGGCGGAACAATCCAGGTCGCCAGTTGCTGGCCCTGCTGCCGGTAATAAATGCCGAGCTGATCCTGAGCAATAGGCGCGGTCAATATACGGTGCGTTACATCACCCAGCGTTTCTTTACGCTGATCCAGACGAATGCCGTCATCTTTTGACTCGTTCTGCGGAAGCTGGAAGAAGCCGCTGGTCGCTTCAACGCCGTTACGCCGGGCAAAGGTCTGCACGAAATCACTCGGCTCTACGTCAGAATAAGTGACCGGCAGTGCACTGCCACAGGCCTGGCCTGAACTGCATCCTGGCTGGATAGTCACCTGCTTAGCAACGGGATCGTAAGTCACTTTATCACCCGGCAGACCCACCGCACGTTTGATGTAATCCAGACTCGGGTCCTGCGGGTATTTGAATACCACCACGTCGCCGCGCTTCGGATGCCCGGTTTCGATAAGCGTTTTTTGATAGATCGGATCTTTAATGCCGTAGGCAAACTTTTCCACCAGAATAAAATCGCCGATCAGCAGCGTCGGCATCATCGACCCTGACGGGATCTGGAAGGGTTCATAAATAAATGAACGCACGATCAGCACAATCGCCAGCACCGGAAAGATAGATGCGCCCGTTTCCAGCCAGCCCGGTTTCGGGCCAACTTTTTTCAGCGTTTTTTTGTCCAGTGTATCGCCCGTAGCAACCTGTGCTGCCGCCTGACGCTCCCGACGTTTAGGCGCAAAGATAAATTTATCGATGCACCATAAAATGCCCGTTACCAGTGTGGCAATCACCAGAATCAGGGCAAATTTATTCGCCATGCCAACTCCTTAAGAATTATTTACCGTCTTTACCGACATGCAGAATGGCGAGGAAAGCTTCCTGCGGCAGTTCAACATTACCAACCTGCTTCATTCGCTTCTTACCTTCTTTCTGCTTTTGTAGCAGCTTTTTCTTACGGCTGATATCACCGCCATAGCATTTTGCCAGTACGTTCTTACGTAACTGTTTCACCGTCGAGCGGGCAATGATATGGGTGCCGATAGCCGCCTGGATAGCGATATCAAACTGCTGGCGTGGGATCAGATCTTTCATCTTCTCCACCAGCTCGCGACCACGGTACTGAGCATTGTCAGCGTGGGTGATAAGCGCCAGCGCATCCACACGTTCGCCGTTGATCAGCACGTCCACACGCACCATCCGTGAGGCCTGGAAACGTTTAAAGTTGTAATCAAGCGACGCATAACCACGGGAGGTCGATTTCAGGCGGTCAAAGAAATCGAGCACCACTTCCGCCATCGGAATTTCATACGTCAGCGCTACCTGATTGCCGTGATAAACCATGTTGGTCTGCACACCGCGTTTTTCAACGCACAGGGTGATTACATTACCCAGGTATTCCTGCGGCATCAGCATATGGCACTCGGCGATAGGCTCGCGCAGTTCATAGATGTTGTTCACTGGCGGCAGCTTGGACGGGCTATCGACGTAAACCACTTCTTTCGCGGTGGTTTCAACTTCATACACCACGGTCGGGGCGGTAGTGATCAGATCCAGATCATATTCACGCTCCAGACGCTCCTGGATGATTTCCATGTGCAGCAGGCCGAGGAAGCCGCAGCGGAAACCGAAGCCCAGCGCTGAGGAGCTTTCAGGCTCATAGAACAGAGAAGCATCGTTCAGGCTCAGTTTGCCAAGCGCATCGCGGAAGTTTTCGTAGTCGTCAGAGCTGACCGGGAACAGACCCGCGTAGACCTGCGGCTTCACTTTTTTAAAGCCGGGCAGCGCTTTTTCCGCCGGATTGCGTGCCAGCGTCAGGGTATCGCCCACCGGCGCGCCGAGAATATCTTTAATCGCGCAAACCAGCCAGCCTACTTCGCCGCACTTCAGTTCAGTGCGATCGATCTGTTTTGGCGTGAAGATGCCGAGGCGATCGGCATTATAGGTCTGCCCGGTGCTCATCACTTTGATTTTATCACCTTTGCGCAGGGTACCGTTTTTCACGCGTACCAGGGAGACAACGCCAAGGTAGTTATCAAACCAGGAGTCGATGATCAACGCCTGTAGCGGAGCGTCAGGATCGCCCTGCGGGGCAGGAATATCGCGCACCAGACGCTCCAGCACGTCCTGCACACCGATACCGGTTTTCGCCGAGCAGCGTACTGCATCGGTGGCATCAATGCCGACGATATCTTCGATTTCTTCCGCTACGCGATCCGGATCGGCGGCAGGAAGGTCAATTTTGTTGAGGACCGGCACCACTTCCAGGTCCATTTCCATCGCGGTATAGCAGTTTGCCAGCGTTTGCGCTTCAACACCCTGCCCGGCGTCGACCACCAGTAGCGCGCCTTCACAGGCCGCCAGCGAACGGGACACTTCATAGGAGAAGTCAACGTGGCCGGGCGTGTCGATAAAGTTCAGCTGATAGGTTTCGCCATCAGCGGCTTTAAAATCGAGCGTAACGCTTTGTGCTTTAATGGTAATACCGCGTTCACGTTCCAGATCCATAGAGTCCAGAACCTGAGCTGCCATTTCACGGTCGGACAGCCCGCCGCAAATCTGGATAATACGGTCAGACAGCGTCGACTTACCGTGGTCAATGTGAGCAATGATCGAAAAGTTACGTATATTCTTCATATATGGAGATTATTTTGCCTTACGGATACCAGGAGGCCGCGATACTAAGCCTGACGTTTTTTAGTCTGAAACGCCGCATTCTACACTACAACATGAACGCGAGGAAATGCTCATCCTGTAAGAGGAAAGAAGGAAGGTCTTACTCGGCGATACGTAGTTCGTCTGGAGGAAGCCCGACGCTTAAGATTACTGGTTGCCAGGCTTCGCGCGTCGCCAGATTTGCCGAGAAGCCCCGGGCAATCAGGAAACCGCCGACCCCACCGAGAATAGCGCCACATAACGCGGCCACGTCGCTGGAAAACAGCACCTGAAAAACAGAGGCAACAATAAACAATCCCACCAGCGGCGACATGTAGACCAATAATGCTGACGTTAGTAAGCTGGCCTCAGCGATCCCCAGCTCCACCTTTTGACCCGCAATCAGCGGTTGTGCGCTGGGGACGACGATCGTATGACTGGTCTGCGGCCCAAGTTTGTTCAGTACCCGGCTACCGCAACCGGCACGGGATGCGCAGCTATTACACGAGGATTTAACGTCGCAGTGGACCTGCGCGAGACCGTTTTGCCATGAGACAACGGTCGCCCACTCTTTAATCATTGGACGGCCTTAAATTTGACACTGTCAGCGATACGCTTCGCGGTTTGCGGAGGCAGCTCGCCAACAATGGTGATTTCGGTGTTATCGCGCAGCGTGGTGCTGACGGTACGTCGCCCGGTGCGCAACATTTGATCGCTGCTGGCAGGCGTTGCGCGGCTCACATTAACAGAGAAACTGAATAGCCCGTCAGAATAAAGACGTGATTCAATGGGCACATCTACCGTTGGCAGCGAGCGGCGGCTGCTGGATACTTCGCTAAAACCTTGTGGCAACCAGGATGGATTCCAGTTAAAAGCGGCTTTATCGCCTGCCGGAACTGAGAGCAGAGGAGGAAGATTGGCCTTCGCCAGGCTCTGCATATTGCCGGCAACAGTATCGTTCATAGTGAAAGCAATGACCCGAAACTGCTCCAGCGTTTCACCGTCACGATCGAGCAGATCAACGCGCATTGGCAGCTTGGTTTCTGAATCCAGCCAGACGATATAGCTGTATCGAGTACCGTCTCGAGCCACCACCCGGATCACTTCACATAGTCGGTCCGCAATACGCGTTCTGCCGACAGAGATGAAATCGTACCACGGGGAAAGACGTTTAAAGTTGGTGTAAACCAGCGATGGCAACGAATCCACAATGTAATCGCCATTAAGCGTAAAGGGGTCAAGGCCCGGCTCAAAATAGCTGATTTCATTACCGCGTTGTACCACTTCCCGGCGTGGACCGTCCATCTGCAGTAGCTGCGCCAGCGTCTGATTGTCCAGCCGCGCGTGGCGATAACGCAGCGATTCGACGCCTTGCTTATTAATGCTGATAAAAGACAGCTCGTAATTGAGTGACTGGCTGGCCAGGTTCATCTGCTGCAACAACGCCCCGGACGAAACATCAGCCGAGGCGTTGACAGAGAAAAACAGGCTACCTGTCACGAGTGACATGGCACACCAAAGTTGCTTCATTACTGCGATTGTGTTCCTAAAGTCTGATTACCCGGCACCTGTACCGCAGCCTGCTGCGTTTGCGCTTGTTCAAACTGAAGCTGTTCAGAATGCAGACGGCGCTGGAGTTCATAGTCCTGCAACATCGCGTTAATGCGACGACGCTGTTCCTGAACCTGCTGCTGCTGACCGCTGTTGGCGGCAACAGAAGACTCTGCCGGCACGCCCAGGCTTACCGGGCTTGCTTTACCCATCATCGGCAACGTATTAAAAACCGGCGTTTCAGGCTGCTGGGTGGCTTCACCCTGGTCATTATAGTGCTGGACGCCGACGATAACTGCAAGCGACACGCAGGCGGCGACGCCCATTTGAGTTAGCTGGCTGGCCCAGGGGCGAACTTTATGCCAGAACGGCATTTTCTGCCACTGATGCGGCGCAGGCTGCGCTTCCGGGATGAGGGTCGCAGGTTCATTTTCAATAGCGGCCATCACGCGGGAAGAGATATCGAAATGGAGAATATCACTCGTTTCGCCTCGCAGCGAATCACGAATAAGATGATAACTCTCCCAGGTTTTTTGCATTTCTGGAGAGCGAGACAGCGCGTTAAGCAGCTCCCCATCCAGCATTTCGCCATCCATTAAAGCGGAAAGTTTTTCTTTCTGCATGCCTAATACCCTTTCAGTATCCCGCTATCGTCATCGCCTGATAAGCGGTTGAACTTTATTATCAATAGCTTCCCGAGCACGGAAGATGCGTGAACGCACTGTACCTACTGGACAATCCATGATGACGGCTATCTCTTCATAGCTCAGGCCATCCAGTTCCCGCAGGGTAATAGCCATGCGTAAATCTTCCGGAAGCATCTCTATGGTTCGAAAAACGATCTGTCTCAGTTCTTCTGACAACATTAAGTTCTCAGGGTTCGAAATTTCTTTCAATGCGCCGCCACTTTCGAAGTTTTCCGCTTCATTGGCATCCACATCGCTGGACGGTGGACGACGCCCCTGAGCAACCAGGTAATTTTTGGCCGTATTGACCGCAATGCGGTACAGCCACGTATAGAAAGCGCTATCTCCCCGGAATGAATCCAGTGCGCGATAGGCTTTGATAAACGATTCCTGCACCACATCAGGCACATCGCCTGAAGGCACATAGCGGGAGACAAGGCTCGCGACCTTATGCTGATAGCGCACCACCAGCAGGTTGAAAGCTTTTTGATCTCCCTTCTGGACCCGTTCAACCAGCATTTGGTCCGTTAACTGCTCGCTCATCCGAGGTAATGTCTCCTCAAACCCAATATCCACGCGTAATCGAAACGCCACTCTATACACTGCACTATGAGCAAGCAGAAGGTTAGAGTGTCAGTTTTCTGTAAAGTTCCGTCACACCATTGTTTTAGTGAATGTCTACCGACCGTTCGTTATCACTCATTATAAGTCTGTTAGACGCGTACTACGCCCTTTCCGTGAGCAAATGCTGTAGCACGCCAGCAGAGTAGCGTAACACAGGGATGATTTCACCATAAAATCCGTAACTAACGATCTGCTTCGCAAAATATTTTCGCGATTTTACGTTAATTCTGCATCCGCGATTATGTTTAGCCACTGCAACAAAAAGTAAAAAAATAGTGCCGCTATTGCGCTACCAGTGTTATTGTCAAACAACAATGTTTAGTAAATTAAACAAAAAATGAATATTACGCCTGAATACTCTTGTGATGTGCTCATTATTGGTAGCGGGGCTGCCGGTTTATCACTGGCATTGCGGCTCGCTGAACACCGCTCAGTGATTGTATTAAGTAAAGGGCCGATGAGCGAAGGATCGACGCTATATGCTCAGGGCGGCATCGCCGCCGTTTTTGACGAGACGGACAGTGTCGACTCGCATGTCGAAGATACGCTAATCGCAGGTGCCGGGCTCTGCGAGCCCCACGCTGTGTCATTTGTCGCCAGTAATGCAAGACATTGCGTACAGTGGCTTATCGATCAGGGTGTGTTATTTGATACTCAGCTTCAGCCGAATGGTGAAGCAAGCTTCCATTTGACACGCGAGGGCGGCCACAGCCATCGCCGGATATTACATGCTGCCGATGCGACCGGTAAAGCGGTTGAGACTACGCTGGTCGGTAAGGCACTGGCTCATCCCAATATTCGGGTTCTTGAACGCAGGAATGCGGTTGATCTGATTGTATCGCATAAAATTGGCCTGCCAGGCCCCCATCGGGTGATGGGCGCATGGATCTGGAACCGCGATCTGGAAAAAGTGGAAACCTGCCGGGCGGCTTGCGTAGTGCTGGCGACAGGCGGAGCTTCGAAGGTTTATCAATATACCACTAATCCGGATATCGCCTCCGGCGACGGTATTGCGATGGCGTGGCGCGCAGGCTGTCGGGTCGCCAACCTCGAATTTAATCAGTTTCATCCTACCGCGCTGTTTCATCCGCAGGCGCGAAATTTTCTGCTGACAGAAGCGCTGCGCGGCGAAGGCGCATTATTAAAGCGCCCGGACGGTTCGCGCTTTATGCCTGACTTTGACGAGCGTGCTGAGCTGGCCCCGCGGGATATCGTCGCGCGAGCCATCGATCATGAGATGAAACGCCTTGGGGTCGATTGCCTGTATCTTGATATCAGCCATAAGCCGCAAGCGTTTATTCGTCAACACTTCCCGATGATTTACGAAAAATTGCTGGGGCTGGGCATCGATCTGACAAAAGACCCCGTACCAGTTGTGCCTGCTGCTCATTATACCTGTGGTGGCGTGATGGTTGACGAGGCAGGCCGCAGCGACGTTGATGGGCTTTATGCTATCGGCGAGGTCAGCTACACCGGTCTGCACGGTGCTAATCGCATGGCATCAAATTCTCTGCTGGAGTGCCTGGTCTATGGCTGGTCAGCCGCGGAAGATATTAAAAAACGGCCTCCGGTAACCGATTGTGTGCCCCTACCCGCCTGGGATGAAAGCCGTGTTGATAATGCCGATGAACGGGTGGTTATCCAGCATAACTGGCATGAGCTGCGGTTATTAATGTGGGATTACGTTGGGATTGTGCGCACCACTCGCAGGCTGGAGCGCGCGCTACGGCGGATCACCATGCTGCAACAGGAAATTGATGAGTACTATGCGCATTTCCGCGTCTCCAATAATTTACTGGAGTTACGTAACCTGGTGCAGGTCGCCGAACTCATTGTCCGCTGCGCGATGCAGCGCAAAGAGAGCCGCGGCCTGCATTATACTCTCGATTATCCGCAGCCGTTGTCGGACGCTGGCCCTTCTGTCCTGACGCCACCGCTTTACATAAAGAGATAAAACATCCGGGTCAGGGCGGTATAGCTCTCTGAATACTGCTGCTCTGGCCCACGGATCGCCAGCCGATCGCAATAATACTCCCCCGCCTGCGGTGAAAAGGCCAGCAATACGCGATGGGGTAGCCGGGTTTCCGTTTCTGCAATATCAGTGCGTAACCGCAGATGCCAGCCACCGGTCTCTGCCTGCTGCATAAAGGTTATGCCAACCTCGACCGGCAGCACGACGCAGAAAAAGCCGTCTTCGGTAATACATTCTGCCGCGCATGCCAGTAGCGCGGTGTGATCCAATGTCGTGGTATAGCGGGCCTGCTCACGCTGTTCGCTACGACATTCCACGCCTTTTTCAAAGTACGGTGGATTGCTGATAATCAGTTGATAGCGCTTGTGCTGGGCACTCACCCATTGCTGAATGTCCGCCGTATACACGGTGATACGTTCAGCCCAGGGGGTATGGCTGATGTTCTCCTGCGCCTGCGCCGCCGCCTGCTCATCAAGTTCAACAGCATCAATAACCACATCATCTGCCGTCCGCTGAGCCAGCATTAAGGCCAGCAAGCCACTTCCTGTGCCGATATCCAGAATACGCTGCACCTGGGCTACCGGTGCCCACGCACCGAGTAAAATACCGTCGGTCCCCACTTTCATCGCGCATCGATCGTGCGCCACAAAAAACTGTTTAAAGGTGAATCCATTCCGACGCAGCGCGGATTTAGACTGAGACATCGTAAGCACTCTTCCTGATATCATCTTAATAGCTTAAGGTTATGAACAATACCGGAGAACAGATAGCCACACAAACAGATGAACATTGTGGCCTTAACGTCTATAATCAGCGCCCCACACTGAGGTAGAACATGACTGTAACGACTTTTTCCGAACTTGAACTTGACGATAGCCTGCTGGATGCACTCCAGGAGAAAGGCTTCACACGCCCGACCGCCATACAGGCTGCCGCAATTCCGCCTGCGCTGGAGGGCCGTGACGTCCTCGGTTCTGCGCCGACAGGCACCGGTAAAACGGCGGCATATCTGCTGCCCGCGTTGCAGCATCTTCTCGACTTTCCGCGTAAGAAATCCGGGCCGCCGCGTATCCTAATCCTCACGCCGACGCGTGAACTGGCGATGCAGGTCGCCGACCACGCGCGCGAGCTGGCCAAAAATACCCATCTGGATATCGCTACCATCACCGGTGGCGTGGCCTATATGAACCACGCGGAAGTGTTCAGTGAGAATCAGGACATCGTGGTCGCGACCACTGGTCGCCTGATGCAATATATAAAAGAAGAGAATTTTGATTGTCGTGCGGTTGAAACGCTGATCCTTGATGAAGCCGATCGCATGCTGGATATGGGCTTTGCCCAGGATATTGAGCATATTGCCGGTGAAACCCGCTGGCGCAAGCAAACGCTGCTGTTCTCGGCCACGCTGGAAGGCGATGCGGCAATTAAGGATTTTGCCGAACGCTTGCTAGACGATCCGGTGGAAGTGTCTGCCACACCGTCCACCCGTGAGCGTAAGAAAATTCATCAGTGGTACTACCGCGCGGATGATGTTGAACATAAAACGGCCCTGCTGGTTCATCTGTTGCAACAGCCGGAAGTCTCACGCTCAATCGTCTTTGTGCGTAAACGCGAGCGGGTGCATGAGCTGGCAAACTGGCTGCGCTCGGCAGGTATCAATAACTGCTATCTTGAAGGCGAGATGGTGCAGATCAAACGTAACGAAGCGATTAAACGTCTGACTGATGGCCGGGTAAATGTGCTGGTTGCCACCGACGTCGCTGCCCGCGGCATTGATATTCCTGACGTGAGTCATGTATTTAACTTTGATATGCCACGCAGCGGCGATGCCTATCTGCACCGTATCGGCCGTACTGGTCGTGCGGGACGTAAAGGGACGGCGATTTCGCTGGTAGAAGCGCACGACCATTTATTGCTTGGCAAAGCGAGTCGCTATATCGAAGAGCCACTGAAAGCACGCGTGATTGATGAGCTGCGTCCGACGACCCGCGCCCCGAGCGAAAAATCGACCGGCAAGCCGTCGAAAAAAGTGCTGGCGAAACGTGCCGAGAAGAAAGAAAAAGAGAAAGAAAAACCGCGCGTGAAGAAACGCCATCGCGACACCAAAAACATTGGTAAGCGACGTAAGCCGAGCGGGGCGGATACAAACGCTCAGCAATCTGAGCAGACAGAGAAATAAAAACGCCGGGCATAAGCCCGGCGTTTTTTTACCTGCCGCCAAATATTACAGGCTTTCGGTAAAGGTACGTGCAATAACGTCGCGCTGCTGTTCCGGGGTCAGCGAGTTAAAGCGCACCGCATAGCCAGAAACACGAATAGTCAGCTGCGGGTATTTTTCCGGGTGCTCAACCGCGTCCATCAGCGTTTCACGACGCAGTACGTTGACGTTCAGGTGTTGACCACCTTCAACGCGAACTTCCGGCTGTACGTCCAGCGGAACTTCACGATATTCAATTTCACCCAGTTTTGTTACCGGAACGATGTCATCTTCGGCAAATCCCGCTTTTGCACATACGCAGCGTGCTTCACCTTTTTCGTTATCCAGCAACCAGAAAGAGTTTAGCAGGTCGTCATTCGCGGCTTTTGTGATCTGGATACCTGTAATCATGTGATGCCTCCTTGGGCTACATTTCATTTCTTGTCGGCCAGCGTTGGCCAATTGGTAAAACCATTGTTGCTTGAGTGTATATATAACAGTCAATGTTCCGGTGTTCTTTGATTTAAATCAACAAAAACCACACTTCAAAAATGGTCAAACTGGAAATTATTGTTTTATATCAATTTTAATCACGAGTAACGTCTAAATAATTTCGTAAATTTTAAACTTTTTTTATACCCGGAGATTGATCTGGCAATGTCGTATTTTGTGATGTGCAAAGAAGCAGTTAAGCTATCTGCATCACCCTTTGCAGGAGAGCAACATGACCACGTCCTTAACCTGGCATGACGTACTGGCGGAAGTGAAAGAGCAGCCCTATTTTGTTAACACGCTCCAGACCGTTGCCGCTGAACGTCAGGCTGGCAATACTATCTATCCACCGCAAAAAGATGTCTTTAACGCCTTCCGCTTTACGGAACTCGGTGAGGTTAAAGTAGTCATTTTAGGACAAGATCCTTATCACGGCCCGGGCCAGGCACATGGGCTGTCGTTTTCAGTACGTCCGGGGGTTGCTATCCCACCGTCGTTATTGAATATGTACAAGGAGCTTGAGGGAACCCTTCCCGGGTTTACACGCCCTGCCCATGGTTATCTGGAAAGCTGGGCGCGCCAGGGTGTTTTATTACTTAACACGGTACTGACCGTGCGGGCAGGCCAGGCACACTCTCATGCCAGTCTTGGCTGGGAAACCTTTACGGATAAAGTCATTAGCATTATTAATGAGCATCGTGAAGGCGTGGTATTTTTGCTGTGGGGTTCGCATGCGCAGAAGAAAAGTGCGCTAATTGATGGCAAACGCCATCACATCCTGAGAGCGCCACATCCTTCCCCGCTCTCCGCACACCGGGGCTTTTTTGGCTGTAATCACTTTGTGCTGGCGAATCAGTGGCTGGAACAACATGGTGAAAAACCCATCGACTGGATGCCGGTGCTGCCTGCTGAATCAGAATAAAAAAAAGTCCGGGCTATATGCATAGCGCCGGACTTTTTTCAGCAGCGGGATCAGATCTTATTCTGTCGCCACCACTCAGCGAGCATTACCCCTGCCGCCACTGAAACGTTCAGGCTTTCGACATTACCGGTGCCGTCAATCGCGATGTTCATATCTGCGACTTCATGCGCGGCATCAGAGACGCCATCGCGCTCCTGACCGACCACCAGCACCATCTTAGGCGGCAGCTCAGCCTCAAACAGCGGCGTGCCAGTGTTGCCGCAGGTGGCCACAATGGTGTAGCCCGCCTGACGAAACGCTTCAAGCGCATCAATAACGCTGTCACCGGTAATAGGCTGGACGTGCTCTGCACCACCTTCCGCCGTACGGATTGCCGCGCCAGATTCAAGCACGGCGGCATCATGAACCACCACGCCTTTGATCCCGAAGTGAGCACAGCTACGGACAATGGCACCCAGGTTGTGAGGGTTAGCGATATCTTCCATCGCCAGCACACAATCGGTCTCACCCGCCTGCGCCACCCACTGCTTCACGGAAGTACCGTTACGTTTTTTAATCAAAAAACACACGCCGCCGTGATGATCGGTACCGGACGCTTTCGCCAGTTCTTCGTCATCCACCACGTGATACGCTTTGCGGTTCGCTGCCATCCAGCGTAGCGCTTCTTTAAAACGCGGTGTGACGCTCTGGATAAACCATGCGCGGACGATGGAATCCGGGCGGCTCTGGAACAGGGCCTGACAGGCATTCTCACCATATACACGGGTTTCCTCCGCACGCTGGCGGCGCAGCACTTCCGGATCGATAAAGCTTTTACCGCTGATGCCACCATGATCGGGCTTCAGCGGCGCATCATCGGCAGGCGCGCGGGAATCGGTACGCCACGGTGACGAGGAATCGCGGTCACGATCACGGTCACGGTCACGGTCACGGTCACGGTCACGGTCACGACTGCGATCCTGCGAACCACGATCCTCGCGGGAAGGACGACGACCACCTTCGGCACGGGACGATCCCGGACGGCCACCGCCTTTCCCGGTTCGCGGGTTGTAAGTACGCTTATCCGAGTCGTCGTCGCTACGGACGTACATTACCTTTACCTTGCCGCTTTTATTCTTAAATTCGTCGTTCATGCTTTCCTCCACCAGCGCTGCGCGAAGCGCGCAGATTACCTGATGTACACCCGCTTCGCCATGTTTTCGTTCAAAAGCCTGTGTCTATTGTACTCATCGAATAAAACACGTTGTTGTTTAAAACAGGCTCACTAATAATATGTAACATTAAAGAAACATTCCGGCATTATTGCCTTTTGTCCCCCTTCCTACCCTGAGGTTAGTTATGAATACCGTTTGTGCCAGTTGCCAGGCGCTTAACCGCATTCCGGACGATCGAATGGACGATATTGCGAAATGTGGACGCTGCGGCCACGACCTGTTCGACGGCGATGTGATCAATGCGACCGGTGAGACACTCGATAAACTGCTTAAGGATGATCTGCCCGTGGTCGTAGATTTTTGGGCACCGTGGTGCGGCCCCTGCCGTAATTTCGCGCCGGTGTTCGAAGATGTAGCAGAGGAACGCAGCGGCAAAGTGCGTTTTGTAAAAGTGAATACCGAAGCCGAGCGTGAGTTAAGCGCCAGATTCCGTATTCGCAGTATTCCGACAATCATGATTTTCAAAAAAGGTGAAGTTGTCGATATGCTCAATGGCGCAGTGCCGAAAGCCCCTTTTGACAGCTGGCTAAACGAATCCCTCTAAGTTAAGCAGGGCACGACTTGTGCCCTGCTCTCAGCTCTGCGACAATGGCGTTTTTTCTGTACCCCGCTCATGACTGATAACGCCGTACTTCGCCTTCGCGCTGAGCGACTCGCTCGTGCAACTCGCCCTTTTCTTGCTCGTGGTAATCGCGTTCGCCGCTGTCAGCGCTGCCTTCTGCCGCTAAAAACCTGCCTGTGCACTACCATCGTACCCACTCAGGCGCAAAGTCGGTTTTGCCTGGTCATGTTTGATACCGAGCCGATGAAACCCAGCAATACTGGACGGTTGATCGCCGACATTCTGCCGCAAACGACCGCTTTTCAATGGTCGCGCACCGAGCCGCCGCAGGCACTGCTGGATCTGGTCGCCAATCCTGATTATCAGCCGCTGGTCGTTTTTCCAGCCTCTTATGCGGGTGCGGAACGCCAGGTATTATCTACACCGCCGTCGGGTAAACCACCGCTGTATATTATGCTGGACGGCACGTGGCCTGAAGCACGGAAAATGTTTCGCAAAAGCCCGTGGCTGGACGCGCTGCCGATAATTTCTGTCGATCTTTCACGCGTTTCATCTTATCGCCTGCGTGAAGTTCATGCCGAAGGCCAGTATTGCACCGCTGAGGTCGCCATCGCCTTGCTGGATCTGGCAGGAGATGTTGACGCAGCAACCCGCCTCGGCGCTCACTTTTCCCTTTTCCGCGAGCGTTATCTGGCAGGAAAGTCTGCACATCAAAGCAACATCACAGCAGCATTGCCAGAAAGCGTTTAAAATCATTCGGTCACTTCTGCATAAGGAAGACGGGAATGAGTCAGCGAGGACTGGAAGCGCTACTGCGGCCGAAATCAATCGCGGTCATCGGCGCGTCAATGAAGCCGCAGCGGGCTGGTTATTTGATGATGCGCAATCTACTGGCCGGCGGCTTCAGCGGGCCGGTACTGCCCGTTACGCCGGCCTGGAAAGCCGTACTGGGCGTGCTGGCCTGGCCGAATGTTGCCAGTTTACCCTTTACACCTGACCTGGCAGTATTGTGCACTCACGCGCGGCGCAATCTGATGTTACTTGAGGCGCTGGGTGAAAAAGGATGTAAAACCTGCATTATCCTCTCGTCTCCTCCGGAACAATTTGCCGAACTCCAGGCCTGCGCCCGACGTTATCAGATGCGGCTTCTTGGCCCCAACAGCCTCGGCCTTCTGGCTCCCTGGCAGGGGCTTAATGCCAGTTTCTCTCCGGTACCGATCACGCGCGGTAAGCTGGCATTTATATCGCAGTCGGCGGCGGTGTCCAACACGATTCTTGACTGGGCGCAGCAGCGGGAGATGGGTTTTTCCTATTTTATCGCGCTCGGTGATAGCCTGGATATTGACGTGGATGAACTGCTGGATTTTCTCGCCCGCGACAGTAAAACCAGCGCCATTCTGCTTTATCTGGAGCACTTAAGCGATGCCCGCCGTTTCGTTTCGGCGGCCCGTAGCGCGTCACGTAATAAGCCGATTCTGGTGATTAAAAGCGGACGCAGTCCGGATGCGCAGCGCTTACTACATGTAAATTCCGGAATGGACCCGGCCTGGGATGCGGCCATCCAGCGTGCGGGTCTGCTGCGCGTGCAGGATACTCACGAGCTTTTTTCTGCCGTTGAAACGCTCAGTCATATGCGGCCACTGCGCGGCGAGCGCCTGATGATCATCAGTAACGGCGCGGCTCCGGCCGCACTGGCGCTGGACTCGCTGTGGCTGCGCAATGGTAAACTGGCTTCGCTCAGCGAGCAAACCTGCCAGCAGCTACGCCAGGCGCTTCCCGATTCAGTTGAGGCGGCTAATCCGCTTGATTTGCGTGATGATGCCAGCAGCGAGCATTATCTTGCCGCGCTTAACATTCTCTTGAACAGTCAGGATTTCGATGCGCTGATGGTTATCCACTCCCCCAGCGCCGCCGCCCCTGGTACTGAAAGTGCGCTTGCGTTGATTGATGCGATTAAACGTCACCCGCGTGGAAAATACGTGACGGTACTGACTAACTGGTGTGGTGAATTTTCTTCCCAGGAAGCCCGCCGACTGTTCAGCGAAGCCGGGCTGCCCACCTATCGCACGCCGGAAGGTACCATCACCGCGTTTATGCATATGGTCGAGTACAGGCGCAACCAGAAACAACTGCGGGAAACGCCCGCCTTGCCGGATAACCTTGCGGCCAATACCGCCGAAGCGCATAACGTCCTGCAGCAGGCACTTGCGGAAGGGGCCTCTTCGCTGGATACCCATGAAGTACAACCTGTTCTACAGGCCTATGGCCTGCATACGTTGCCAACGTGGATCGCCAGTGACAGCGCGGAAGCGGTGCATATTGCCGGGCAAATTGGCTATCCGGTAGCGCTAAAACTGCGCTCGCCGGATATTCCACACAAATCAGAAGTTCAGGGTGTCATGCTATACCTGCGTACCGCAGCGGAGGTACAGCAGGCCGCTGATGCCATCCTCGATCGGGTAAAAATGGCCTGGCCGGGGGCGCGTATTCATGGGCTGCTGGTACAAAGTATGGCCAATCGCGCCGGAGCACAGGAATTACGGGTCGTGGTTGAGCACGATCCGGTTTTTGGTCCGGTAATTATGCTCGGTGAAGGTAATGTTGAGTGGCGCGCGGACGATCAGGCCGCCGTTGCCCTGCCGCCCCTCAATATGAATCTTGCCCGTTATTTGGTGATCCAGGCGATCAAAGGGAAGAAAATCCGTGGCCGCAGTGCACTGCGGCCCCTTGATATTGCTGGCCTTAGTCAGTTGCTGGTGCGGGTCTCTAACCTGATTGTTGACTGTCCGGAAATTCAACGGCTGGATATTCATCCGCTGCTGGCCTCGGGAGATGAATTCACCGTGCTGGATGTCACTCTCGACATTGCGCCATTTGAAGGCGACCGTGAGAGTCGACTGGCGGTGCGCTCGTATCCGCAGCAGTTAGAGGAGTGGGTTGAACTGAAGAATGGCGAACGCTGTCTGTTCCGGCCAATCCTGCCGGAAGACGAACCGTCTCTCCAGCGCTTTATTGCTCAGGTCACCAAAGAAGATCTGTACTATCGCTACTTTAGCGAGATCAACGAATTTACCCATGAAGATTTAGCGAACATGACACAGATAGACTACGATCGGGAAATGGCGTTCGTGGCCATTCGTCAACGGGATGAAGGTGAAGAGATCCTCGGTGTCACCCGTGCCATCTCAGATCCGGACAATATCGATGCTGAGTTTGCCGTGCTGGTTCGTTCAGATCTTAAAGGGTTAGGACTGGGTCGACGCCTGCTGGAGAAACTCATTCATTATACCCGCGACCACGGACTGGAGCGGCTAAATGGGATTACGATGCCGAATAACCGCGGTATGGTGGCCCTGGCGCGTAAGCTGGGATTTGATGTCGATATCCAACTCGAAGATGGCATCGTTGGTCTGACGCTATTGCTGGCTAAGTCCGGGAATACATAAGTAAGCTGCTGGAAATGTTGATCACTTTGGCAGGCAACGGTGATATGATTGCTCGCTTAAGTCGTCTGCCTGGTACAGAGGACCCTTCAATAAACAGAGAAGAACCGCACTGTGATGTTGTCAAAATTTAAGCGTAATAAACATCAACAACACCTTGCCCAACTACCTAAGCTTTCTCAGTCAGTTGATGATGTTAAGTTCTTTTACAGCCCCGCTGATTTTCGGGAAGCGTTGCTGGCTGCTATCGCTCGCGCCACGCGCCGGATATGCGTCATCGCACTCTATCTGGAGCAGGATGATGGCGGTAAGGGTATTTTGTCGGCGTTGTATGAAGCCAAACGTCAGCGTCCTGAGCTGGACGTTCGCGTTCTGGTCGACTGGCATCGCGCTCAGCGAGGCCGCATTGGGGCTGCTGCATCGAATACCAATGCTGACTGGTACTGCCGTATTGCGCAGGAAAACCCTGGCGTAGACGTTCCTGTTTACGGCGTACCGGTTAATACCCGTGAAGCGCTGGGCGTCCTGCACTATAAAGGTTTCATTATTGATGATGCCGTACTTTATAGCGGTGCCAGCCTCAATGACGTCTATTTACATCAGCACGATAAGTACCGCTACGATCGCTACCAGAAAATCCGTAATGCCCGGATGGCCGATATTATGTTCGACTGGGTGGATCAAAATCTGATCCAGGGTCGGGGTGTAAATCGTCTTGATAACGACGCCCGCCCGAAAAGTCCGGAAATCAAAAATGACGTTCGTCTTTATCGGCAGGAGCTGCGCGATACCAGCTATCATTTCCAGGGTAATGCGGATAATGAGCAGCTTGCGGTGACCCCGCTGGTCGGTCTGGGTAAATCCAGCCTGCTCAACAAGACGATTTTCCATCTGATGCCCTGTGCAGAGCAAAAGCTGACCATTTGTACGCCTTACTTTAACCTTCCGGCCGTGCTGGTACGCAACATTATCCATTTACTGCGCGAAGGGAAAAAAGTCGAAATTATTGTTGGTGATAAAACGGCTAATGATTTCTATATCCCTGAAGATCAACCGTTTAAAATCATTGGCGCGCTACCTTATCTTTACGAGATCAATCTGCGTCGGTTCCTCAGCCGTCTACAATACTATGTGAATACCGATCAGTTGATCGTTCGTCTGTGGAAGGACGACGATAATACTTATCATCTCAAAGGCATGTGGGTGGACGACGAATGGATGTTACTAACTGGCAATAACCTTAACCCGCGCGCATGGCGTCTGGACCTCGAAAATGCAATTTTGATCCACGATCCACGTCAGGAACTGGCTGCTCAGCGGGATAAAGAGCTGGAACTGATCCGCACTCACACAACGGTGGTTAAACACTATAGCGATTTACAGAGTATTGCTGAGTACCCCGTGAAAGTGCGTAAGCTTATCCGTCGTCTGCGACGTATCCGTATCGACAGGCTGATAAGCCGTATCCTGTAGTATTAAGCCCCGCAGTGTCGGGGCTTTTTTATGAGGCCTGCCATGCGCTATTTTTTGCTTTGCAGTATTTTGCTCCTCTCTGCCTGCAGTCATATGGCTGACGATAGCTGGCACGGGCAGGATAAAGCGCAGCACTTTATCGCCTCCGCGATGCTTTCCGCTGCGGGTAATGAGTATGCGCAGCATCAGGGAATTAGCCGTGACCGCAGCGCAGCAATTGGCGTGATGTTCTCATTGGGACTCGGCGCATCGAAGGAGCTATGGGACAGCCGCCCGGCAGGGAGCGGCTGGAGCTGGAAAGATTTTGCGTGGGATGTAGCCGGTGCCACCACCGGTTATACGGTATGGCAACTGGCCCAGCATTAAAGGCGCAGACCCTTGCCTTTTTTGTGCAACATGAGCGAGACCAGGAAAGCGATGGCCCCCAGCGCGGTGACATACCAGAAAAAGGCGCTCTCTGAACCCATGGATTTCAGCGACAGTGCGACATACTCTGCCGATCCACCAAATAACGCGTTAGCGACAGCATAAGAAAGTCCAACCCCAAGTGCCCTGACCTGTGCCGGAAACATCTCGGCTTTCAGAATGCCGCTAATCGAGGTGTAAAAACTGACAATAACCAGAGCACACATCACCAGAGCAAAGGCAGCATAAGGCGAAGTGACATTTTGCAGCGCGGTCAGGATGGGAACAGTAAACAGTGCAGTAAGCCCGCCAAAACAGAGCATTGAAGCTCGTCGTCCTATTCTGTCAGACAGGGCACCTATCACCGGCTGTAGCAGCATAAAAATAAACAATGCGGCGGTCATGATGGCGCTGGCCACATTGGCATGCATACCTGCAGTGTTCACCAGATATTTCTGCATATAGGTGGTAAAGGTATAGAACGCCAGGGAACCGCCAGCCGTGAAACCAAGGACCATAATAAAAGCTTTGCGATTGCGCCACAGTCCTTTAAACGAACCTGCTTCCTTCAGAGCACGGGTTTCATGTTTTGAGGTTTCATCAAGCTGGCGACGTAACCAGAGGGCAACGACAGCCAGCACTGCCCCCAGCGCAAAAGGAATTCG
Source organism: Superficieibacter electus (assembly GCF_002915575.1). Classification (GTDB taxonomy): domain Bacteria; phylum Pseudomonadota; class Gammaproteobacteria; order Enterobacterales; family Enterobacteriaceae; genus Superficieibacter; species Superficieibacter electus. The sequence goes on along the minus strand of NZ_PQGD01000018.1, from coordinate 1,727 downwards.
CCAGCCCCAGGCGCGAAGTTCAGCATCATCAAGCACCTGCTGCAAAATCACGACGACCAACAACGCCAGCAACTGCCCGCCAATCAGCGTGACATACTGGAATGACGCGAAAAATCCTTTACGCCCTTCAAGCGCAACTTCACTCATATAGGTTGCACTGGTTCCGTACTCACCACCCACAGACAGCCCCTGAAACAGCCTTGCGATCAACAGCAGCGCTGGTGCCCATGTACCGATAGCGTCATAGCCCGGCAGACAGGCAATCACCAGAGAACCCAGACACATCATGCATACTGAAATCAGCATTGAGGTTTTTCGCCCGCGCCGATCGGCGATACGGCCGAACAGCCAGCCACCAATAGGTCGCATTAAGAAACCAGCCGCAAAAACACCCGCCGTTTGCAGTAATTGAGTAGTGGTATTGCCAGAGGGGAAGAAGATATGCGCAAAATAGAGTGAGCAGAAAGAGTAGACATAGAAATCAAACCATTCTACCAGGTTTCCGGAAGACGCGCCTACGATGGCCCATACCCGACGTCGTACTTCCGGAGCATCAGCGTTTGTTTTATCTGTGCGCTGAATAATATCTGCCATAGTGTTCTCCTTGTTATGCGGCTTGTTCAGCCTTTAGTTTTGGAGATTCAGATTACGCGGGCTGAAAAAGTAAATAAAGTGTTAATTATTTGTTGGCTAATTTTTTATCCCCACTTCGCCTGGTGCGCGCGTTTTCGTTTAAGGTAATCCTCATCTCCACGGATTTTATCCCACCATCCCTTAAAAACTGTCGCCGCTGCCGCTTTGGTAGGATCGTTGCCTCGTGTATTCAGGCTGCCGTCCTGCGCATACTTTTTGCCACCTTTATAGTTGGCGTAGCGTCTGGCACGGGTATATCCCATTTGAATAAATTTCCGTGCCATGTCCATGCCAACGAAATCATCCTGCTTGCGGTAATCCTCAAATAGCTGGTAGATCTTTTCAGCCGATTTAATCGCCGAGGCTTCGTCTTTGTAACGCCAGAAGGGAAGAATTTCGCCTTTATACGGCTCGACCAGCAATACGCCCTGTTCTCCTCGCCCAACCTGATACAGCTCAGGATGCTGGCGAAAGTTGATGTCGGAAAAGTCCTGCTGGTAATTGAAGGGTTTGATAGCCAATTGAGATCCTCTCTGCTTACAAGGGCAGTATAAGGATAGTTCATTGGATCGGGTCCGGTGGGATTTCACTCTGGCTTCCAGGGCTAAAGAAATCTTAACTGGTTTGCCCGGTAACGCCGGGCTTTGCATTTCTGCGACAGAATGCAGAAACGCAAAAAGCCCATCCTGACGGATGGGCTTTTCACTTATTTGATGCCTGGCAGTTCCCTACTCTCGCATGGGGAGACCCCACACTACCATCGGCGCTACGGCGTTTCACTTCTGAGTTCGGCATGGGGTCAGGTGGGACCACCGCGCTACTGCCGCCAGGCAAATTCTGGTGCATGAAACGAATCTTTTTCACTGATGCTGCGTTGGCTGCGCTCGTCAGGTCAGTCACATACTTCAGTATGCTCCTTCCCTGCCTTCTCTTGCCGCCTTGCCTCAGCGCAAAATCTTTCGTTTCCGCTAATCTGTATCAAAGCTGAAAATCTTTCTCTCAAATCCGCCAAAACATCTTCGGCGTTGTAAGGTTAAGCCTCACGGTTCATTAGTACCGGTTAGCTCAACGCATCGCTGCGCTTACACACCCGG
>NZ_PQGD01000017.1 GCF_002915575.1 Superficieibacter electus | reverse complement strand
GTGACGGTGGAAGGGAAGCAGGAGCAGAGCACGACGGGAGACCATATCAGCCGGGTCGGGGGGACGCACAGCCTGGAGGTGAAGGGAGACCTGGCAAGGAAGGTGAGCGGGGCGCTGGGGATAAAGGTGGAGGGCGACATCGTGCTGGAGAGCAGCAGTCAGATAAGCCTGAAGGCGGGTGCGTCATTCATCGTCATTCAGGCGGGTGGTGTGGATATCACGGGGCCGAGGATAAACCTGAACGGCGGGGGGAGTGCGGGGACGCCGGTGGGGGTGATGCAGCCGGGTGTACTGGCGGTGCTGGCGGATGAGGAAGATGACAACGAGGATGGCTCAGAAGACGGAGAGGATAACGGCGACGGAGGAGATAACGGGGCCGGGAACGGAGGAGGAGATGCTTCAGCTAGCTCTGGAGGTGATGACTCCGGTGACGATGACGACGACCCGGGGAAATATACCCTTCAGTTCCATTTCACGAATGATAACGGGGTGCCGTACTCGGAGACTTGTTATATCGCCTATTTTGAGAATGGTACGCAAGCGCGCGGAGAAACAGATAAAGACGGATACACAGAAATATTTACTACTGACACTAAGCAGACAATAGAAGTCAGATTATTAAGTCAGAATATTGATATGCTTTTGGGGGGGCGTAAATGAATAATGGTAAAAAAAGTTCGACAGCAAAAACTGTTAATACAGAAAAGTGTGTAGAAGAGTTCCAGGTTACTGATCACTTCAAAAAAATGATGGCAAAGGCCTTGAAAGCTCAAATGATTATTCTTAAAAAAAGAGCGAAAATGCTTAAAATAGAGAATTGGGGGAGCAATGAAAACAAGAATTTTTGGAAATATTTGGTATGAAATATGATGCGGTGATAACTATTGATAGTGAGGAAGAAAAAAACAAAGCAAAAAAAGAAGATCCTGATACGCCTAGAGATCCTTACATTGAAAAAAGAGAAAACATTACAGCTTATCAGTTTATGAAGGAGGGTGTTGATAGAATGATAGTTATATGCGAACACTTAAAAGTTAAGGATCCGGTTAACGGTAATGAGCGGATTCATGGTAATTTTGTTAATTTAACAGATGACGATCGGGCTACAGCAAATGTACCCGCTGATCAGACATTATCTTTATCTCTTGATTTATATGAGACTACATTAAAAATAAATATATTTCAGCGTTTTGTATGTAAGCCACTTACAGGTGTTGAGTCTCAAGTATCAAGCCTTTGCCACGAGTTATCTCATTATTACCGGTCTGGTGAAAATGGAAAATATGGAGGTATGGGAACAGATGATATACCAACGAAAGGTGGTTTCAGTAGAGAAAAGAATTATTTAGGAACAGCTAAAGATCTAAAAAAAATGGTAATCAGTATGTTTTTAAAAATGCATATAATGTTGAAAAGTATTTTTGCTTAGGCCTCAGTGATGAAGAAAAGGCAGATGTTGAGAATGAAAAATAGTAGTTATGAATAATCCTTAAAGTGGCGGAAAAATAACTTAACATGTTTCATATGAGGTAAGTTCAGGGGGTGGCATTTGATTACTTTTTACCACAATGTAAATATTTTTTTATGTAAAATTAAGCATGTATTTTTATTAAATGTTTTATTTGGTTTCAGTGCGTTAGTAGTTTTTTTAATTCTATCTTTTATACCTTATGCTTCAGCAAGCGAAGAAGTGCTTCTTACACGGTATGGTTACGGTTCTCTTATTTGGGATGGCGAAAAGCATGATGCGCCCGCTATTTGGCAATATTTCAGCGATCTAGATTATTCTACCAATAAAATATTCAATAATTATGAGTTAAGTGATGCGCAAAATGAATTCAATAAATCTAAATATAAATTAGATGTTCGTCTAAAGGTGAGACAAAAAGATGGTAATTTGTTAGCTATGGTGACTTTTTATAATGGAAGTGTTCATTCTTTTTATATTTATCGTAACAGGTTACCTGCAGATTTATATTTTTATCCATTATGCGGAAACGCTTTTTCAATAAATGCAGATAGTATCCATCTTGATTATCTTGGTAGGCGTTGCCAATTCGATGATGGGGAGGAGAAGAAAAGTTGGCATAAGATCCGTGCAGGAGAAACATACGACTTTACAGTTAAACTTAATGACGCATATGCTTTTCCTCCAGGAATTCGGCGTTATAATATTAGGACATTGGAATATTCTATAGTTAAGGATGAATGGTTTATCGAACAATCAATCTTTTCCTCTCTTTTTTCCATTCTGAAATGGCAATACACATGTGAGGGACGTAAAAGTGTGGACTTCATTGATAGGGTTAGGTGGTCCTGTGAGTTTGGATACCCTGATATAGAAGATTTTTTTAGTAAGCTAGGGTATTATGGACTTAGTGATGATGATTACTTTGAAATAAGGACTAATCAGGTGAATGTTTTGATTGATGGGAGTGCTCTGCATTCTTTCTATAAAAATGATTGAAGTAATTTTTTGAAAATTAGTTTTTTATTTTTAAGTGGCATCTATTTGTTATGGAGTGGTACGCTGTGTAATTATAATGTTATGTTCAATATTTTAGCTAATCCTGCTATTCAGAAAATTGGCAGTTACGCCAGTTTTAGTCAGTGGGTATTAAATGTAAAAATGATTCTACAATATTTTTAAACCATTGAACATATAGTCAATATTAAGGAATTAGTATACCCACAGCTGCCCGGACGGGTAACCCGCTGACGCCGCATTCCAGACCGTCACATCCGCCCATCCGAGTAAAATAGCGGGCGGTTCTGCCACGGTATTTATTGACGGCTTGCCCGCTGCCAGAACAGGCGATGCAGTTGACTGTGGCGGGGTGGTAATCGGAAGTGGTACGGTCGATATTGACTGATTATCGGGAAGACTAAAGCATCATAAAATTCTGCATTTTATGCTGAAGGCTGATGGTTTATTATCTGAGCAGCTTATATTAAAGCTAATAGGAAAATCTACCAATCACCCACTATACCCCTAACCCAAGGGTATAGTGCATGTTTTTACCATTACTTCTCCGCCAGCCCCTGGCTGACTTTTCGTAAATGATTTCCTCTTACTGGGGCGGCAAACACACTCCAATTCCACCAATCCCACAATATCCGTACGGGTTATTATGCAGATACTGCTGGTGGTCATCTTCCGCATAGTAGAACGGCGTGGCCGTTTTGATCTCGGTAGTAACATGGCGCGTATCGCCCGCCGCCTGCATCGCCGCCTGAAAACGTTCGAGGCTGGCATGTGCTGCCTTATCCTGCTCCGGCGTTAGCGGATAGATAGCGGAACGATACTGCGTGCCGTGGTCGTTGCCCTGACGCATGCCCTGAGCCGGATCGTGATTTTCCCAGAATACCTGCAACAGCTGTTCATAGCTGATGACGTTTGGATCGTATACCACGCGTACCGCTTCGGCATGACCCGTCTCCCCGGAACATACTTCACGGTAGGTCGGATTTGGCGTATAACCGCCGCAATAGCCTGCTGCGGTGCTGTAAACGCCGGGCAGCACCCAGAATAAACGTTCAACACCCCAGAAGCAGCCCATGGCAAAAATGGCGATTTCCATACCGTCCGGCACATTGGTCATCGAGTGTTGATTGACCGCGTGCAGCGAGGCAACCGGCATGGGCGTATTGCGTCCGGGCAGCGCATCGGCCTGAGAAACAAACTCTTTTTTGTCGAATAAACTCATGATGCTGTTCTCCCGAAACAGAAATTGTCGTTAGGGTTGTAACGAGGCGTGTCTTTTAACACAATAACTACGCTGAATCAGTCTAGATTTAAACATAAGAAATATTTGGGATGTTGTCTGTTTTTCAAGTCCTGTTGTTGGGACTTTGTTACGCTATGGAGCGGCAGTGTGTTTCCAGTAGGGGTGGAGACAAGGATATTCAGGAGAAAATGTGCCACAGATCCGCCAGTTATGTTGGACCAGTTTACTGCTGCTCAGCGGCGCGGCCAGCGCGGCGAATGTTCGCTTGCAGGTCGAAGGGCTGACAGGCCAATTACAAAAAAACGTTCGTGCCCAGCTATCCACCATCGAGAGCGATGAAGTGACGCCGGACCAGCGCTTTCGTGCGCGCGTGGATGATGCCATCCGCGAAGGGTTAAAGGCGCTGGGTTACTATGAGCCAACCATTGATTTTGAACTGCGTCCGCCGCCGGAGAAAGGCCGCCAGGTGCTGATTGCCCGCGTCTCGGCCGGTGAGCCGGTACGTATTGGCGGCACCAATGTGATCCTGCGCGGCGGCGCACGAACCGATCAGGATTATCTTGAGTTACTCAATAAGCGCCCGGCCACCGGTACTGTGCTAAATCACGGTGATTACGAACGTTTTAAAAAAGGGCTGACCAACGTCTCGCTGCATAAAGGCTACTTTGACAGCGAGTTCAAAAAAAGCCAGTTAGGCGTGGCGCTTGACCGTCACCAGGCCTTCTGGGATATCGACTACGACAGCGGCGAGCGCTACCGCTTTGGCGCGGTGACCTTTGAAAACTCGCAAATCCGCGATGAGTATTTACAAAATCTGGTGCCGTTTAAAGAGGGCGATTATTACCAGTCGAAGGATCTGGCGGAACTGAACCGCCGGTTGTCGGCGACCGGCTGGTTTAACTCGGTGATTGTCGCGCCGGAGTTTGATAAGGCACGCAAAACCAAAGTGCTGCCGCTGCATGGCGTGGTGTCGCCGCGCGTGGAAAATACCATTGAAACTGGCGTGGGTTACTCCACCGATGTCGGTCCGCGCGTGAAAGCCACCTGGAAAAAGCCATGGATGAACTCCTACGGTCACAGCCTGACCACCAGCGCCAGTATCTCCGCACCAGAGCAGGTGCTGGATTTCAGCTATAAAGTGCCGCTGCTGAAGAACCCGCTGGAGCAATACTATCTGGTGCAGGGCGGCGTGAAGCGTACCGATCTGAATGACACCGAAGCTGATTCCACCACACTGGCACTGTCGCGCTACTGGGATTTGTCGAGCGGCTGGCAGCGCGCCATTAACCTGCGCTGGAGCCTCGATCACTTTACCCAGGGTAATGAAACCCACACCACCATGCTGCTTTATCCGGGCGTGATGATCAGCCGTACCCGCTCTCGTGGTGGCCTGATGCCAACGTGGGGCGACTCCCAGCGCTACTCTATCGACTATTCCAACACGGCCTGGGGTTCGGATGTCGATTTCTCGGTCTTCCAGGCGCAGAACGTCTGGATTCGCTCATTGTATGATAAGCACCGCTTTGTCATGCGCGGCAATCTTGGCTGGATTGAAACCGGTGACTTTGACCGCGTGCCGCCGGATTTACGCTTCTTCGCCGGGGGCGATCGCAGCATTCGCGGCTACAAATATAAGTCTATTTCACCGGAAGACAGCGACGGAAAACTCAAAGGTGCGTCGAAACTTGCCACTGGATCGCTGGAATATCAGTATAACGTTACCGGTAAATGGTGGGGCGCAGTGTTTGTCGACAGCGGCGAGGCAGTGAGCGACATTCGCAAGAGCGATTTCAAAACCGGGACCGGCGTCGGTGTGCGCTGGCAGTCGCCGGTCGGTCCGGTAAAACTCGATTTTGCCGTTCCGGTAGGGGATAAAGATAAGCACGACTTACAGTTTTACATCGGTCTGGGGCCTGAATTATGAGTTTATGGAAGAAGATAAGCCTCGGGGTGCTGATTTTTATTGTACTGCTGCTGGGCACCGTCGCGTTCCTGGTGGGGACAAAAAGCGGTCTGCATTTGGTCTTCAGCGCGGCAAATCGCTGGGTGCCGGGGCTGCAAATCGGCCAGGTGACAGGCGGCTGGCGCGATCTGACGCTGAAAAATATTCGCTATGACCAGCCTGGCGTAGCGGTCAACGCCGGGCAGGTGCATCTTTCGGTCAGCCTCGCCTGCCTGAAGCAGAGCAGCCTGTGTGTTAACGACATTGCGCTGTCGGATATCAACGTGACGGTGGATACGAAAAAAATGCCGCCCGCCGCGCAGAAAGAAGACGAGGACAGCGGTCCGCTCGATCTCTCCACGCCGTATCCCATTACCTTAAGCCGTATCGCACTCAATAACGTCAATATTAAAATCGACGATACCACGGTATCGGTGATGCATTTTTCCTCGGGACTGGAATGGCAGGACAAGGATCTGACCTTCAAGCCCACCTCGTTGCAGGGGCTGCTGATCGCCCTGCCAAAAGTGGCGGACGTTGCCCAGGAAGAGGTCGTGGAACCGAAAATCGACAATCCTCGGCCGGATGAGAAACCGCTGGGTGAAACGCTAAAAGACCTTTTCGCTAAGCCAGTGCTGCCGGAAATGACCGACGTTCATCTGCCGCTGAATCTGAATATCGAAGAATTTCGCGGCGAACAGTTACGACTGACCGGCGATACCGATATTACGGTGAATACCATGCTGCTGAAGGTCAGCAGTATTAACGGCAATACCCAACTGGATGTGCTGGATATTGATTCTAACCAGGGCACGCTCAACGCCACTGGCACCGCGCGGCTGGCCGATAACTGGCCGGTGGATCTTACGCTTAACAGCACGTTGAACGTTGATCCGCTGAAAGGCGAGAAGGTGAAAATCAAAGTCGGCGGCGCGCTGCGTGAACAGCTTGAGCTGGGCATCAATCTTTCCGGCCCTGTGGATATGGTGCTGCGCGGACAAACCCGCCTGGCTGAAGCCGGCCTGCCACTCAATCTTGATATTACCAGCCAGCAGCTTTACTGGCCGTTTACCGGTGAGAAGCAGTACCAGGCCGATAACCTGAAACTTAAACTGACGGGTAAAGCCACGGATTACACGCTGTCGTTCCGCACGGCGGTGAAAGGGCAGGACGTGCCTGCGGCAACCATCACGCTGGATGCCAAAGGTAACGAGCAGCAGATCAATCTGGATAAGCTGACGGTTGCCGCACTCCAGGGCACCACCGAACTGAAAGCGCTGCTCGACTGGCAGCAGGCGATCAGCTGGCGCGGCGAACTGGCGCTGAAAGGGATTAACACGGCGAAGGAATTCCCGGACTGGCCGTCGAAGCTCGACGGTCTGATTAAGACGCGCGGTAGCCTGTACGGCGGTAGCTGGCAGATGGACGTCCCGGAGATGAAAATCACCGGCAACGTGAAGCAAAACAAAGTGCTTGTTGATGGCGCAGTCAAAGGGAACAGCTATCTGCAATGGACAATCCCGAAACTGCATCTGGCGCTGGGGCGTAATAGCGCGGACGTCAAAGGCGAGCTTGGCGTTAAAGACCTCAACCTTGACGCCACTATTGACGCGCCGGGGCTGGACAACGCGCTGCCGGGACTGGGTGGCACCGCCAAAGGGTTACTGAAAGTCCGTGGCACCGTGGAGGCTCCGCAGTTACTGGCGGATATCACCGCCCGTGGCCTGCGCTGGCAGGAACTCTCCGTGGCGCAGGCGCGTATTGAAGGGGATATCAAATCCACCGATCAGATCGCCGGAAACATGAATGTGCGCGTGGAACGCATCGCGCAGGGCGATCTTAACGTCCGGCTGTTGACCCTGGAGGCCAAAGGCAGTGAAAAACAGCATCAGCTTCAGCTACGTATGCAGGGCGATCCGGTCTCCGGCCAGTTGGATCTGACGGGCAGTTTTGATCGTCAGGCACAGCGCTGGAAAGGAACATTAAGCAATACACGCTTCCAGACGCCGGTCGGCCCGTGGGTACTGAACCGCGCCATTGCGCTGGATTACCGTAATCAGGAACAGAAAATCAGTATCGGACCACACTGCTGGACCAATCCCAATGCGCAACTGTGCGTGCCGCAACCCATTGATGCCGGGGCGGAAGGGCGCGCGGTGGTCAACCTCAACCGCTTCGATTTAGCGATGCTGAAGCCGTTTATGCCGGACACCACCCAGGCCAGCGGGATCTTCAGCGGCAAAGCGGATGTGAGCTGGGACACTACCAAAGAGGGGCTGCCGCAGGGCAGCGTCACGCTGGCAGGTCGAAATGTAAAAGTCACGCAAATCGTTAACGACGCGCCGTTACCGGTCGCCTTTAGCACTCTGAACCTTAACGCCGAGCTGCGTAATAACCGCGCGCAGCTGGAGTGGCTGATGCGCCTGACCAATAACGGCCAGTTTGATGGTCAGGTGCAGATCCGCGATCCGCAGGGGCAGCGCAATCTTGGCGGCAACGTTAATATCCGCAACTTCTCGCTGGCGATGGTCAATGCCATCTTCTCGCGCGGTGAGAAAGCGGCGGGGACGCTTAACGCTAACCTGCGGCTGGCAGGCAATGCGCAAAGCCCACAGCTTTTTGGTCAGATGCAACTGAACGGCGCGGAGCTGGACGCCAACTTTATGCCGTTTGATATGCAGCCGAGCCAGCTGGCGATGAATTTTAACGGCATGAGTTCCACGCTTCAGGGCGTGGTGCGCACCCGTCAGGGCGAAATCGCGCTGAATGGTGATGCGGACTGGAGCCAGATCGACAACTGGCGCGCCCGCATCGCGGCGAAAGGCAGCCGGGTGCGCATCACGGTGCCGCCGATGGTGCGCCTGGATGTGTCGCCGGATATCGTCTTCACCGCCACGCCGCAGCTGTTTACGCTCGACGGCAGCGCCGACGTGCCGTGGGCGCGCATCGTGGTGCACGAACTGCCGGAGAGCGCAGTTGGCGTCTCCAGCGATGAAGTGATGCTGAAAAACGATTTGCAGCCTGAAGAGCCGAAAACGGCGGCCATTCCGATCAACAGTAATCTGGTGGTCCACGTGGGTAATAACGTGCGTCTTGATGCGTTCGGGCTGAAAGCCAGGCTGACGGGCGATCTGAAAGTGGCGCAGGATAAACAGGGGCTGGGCCTGAACGGGCAAATTAATATTCCGGAAGGGCGCTTCCACGCGTACGGTCAGGATTTGATTGTGCGTAAAGGTGAATTGCTGTTCTCTGGCCCGCCGGATCAGCCGCTACTGAATATCGAAGCCATTCGTAACCCCGAATCGACCGAGAACGACGTGATTGCCGGCGTTCGCGTCACCGGCACCGCAGACGAACCGAAAGCGGAAGTGTTCTCGGACCCGGCAATGTCGCAGCAGGAAGCGCTTTCCTATCTGCTTCGCGGTCAGGGGCTGGACAGCGAACAGAGCGACAGCGACGCAATGACCTCAATGTTAGTCGGTCTGGGGGTTGCACAAAGTGGGCAGGTTGTGGGTAAAATCGGGGAGACATTTGGCGTAAGCAATCTGGCGCTGGACACCCAGGGAGTCGGTGACTCCTCTCAGGTGGTGGTCAGCGGTTACGTGCTGCCGGGTCTACAGGTGAAATATGGTGTAGGTATTTTTGACTCGTTGGCGACTCTCACGTTACGCTATCGACTGATGCCTAAGCTATATCTTGAAGCGGTGTCTGGCATAGACCAGGCACTGGACCTGCTCTATCAGTTTGAGTTTTAGCAATGCGAATATTTGTCTACGGCAGTTTACGAAGTAAGCAAGGCAATAGCCACTGGATGACTAACGCTCAGTGGCTGGGCGATCACAGCATCGAAAATTACCAGTTGTATAGCCTGGGCCACTATCCAGGCGCAGTGCCCGGCGAAGGCACGGTACTTGGGGAAGTTTATCGAATCGATGCTGCAACCCTTGCTGAGCTTGATGCGCTACGCACTAAGGGCGGCGAGTACGCACGCCAGTTGATCCAGACCCCGTACGGGAGTGCATGGATGTATGTTTATCAGCGGCCTACGGAAGGCTTAACGCTGATAGATAGCGGTGACTGGTTAGACAGACACCAGGACTAAACCACACGCCACCTTCGGGTGGCGTTATTTTTATCCTTCCGCCTACCGACTCCACATTTTTTAACCAGACTTCAACCTGTTGCCCAAAATTCGGTATGATTGAGCGATGCTGGGGTGAAGGAACCTTTTATGAAACAAATCCGTTTACTGGCGCAGTACTACGTCGACCTGATGATGAAACTGGGGCTGGTACGTTTTTCTCTGCTACTGGCGCTGGCGCTGGTGGTACTGGCTATCGCCGTGCAGATGGCGGTGACTATGGTGCTGCGTGGGCATGTTGAGGAAATCGACATCATTCGTTCGATTTTTTTCGGCATTCTGATCACACCGTGGGCGGTCTATTTTTTATCGGTGGTCGTTGAACAACTGGAAGAATCGCGACAGCGATTGTCCCGGCTGGTCGAAAAGCTGGAGGTGATGCGCGAGCGCGATCTCAAACTGAATGTCCAGATGAAGGACAACATTGCTCAACTTAATCAGGAAATTGCCGATCGCGAAAAGGCAGAAGCCGAGCGCCAGGCGACCTTCGAGCAACTTAAAGTCGAGATGAAAGAGCGTGAAGAGACACAAATCCAACTTGAGCAGCAGTCTACCTTCCTGCGCTCCTTTCTGGATGCTTCTCCCGATCTGGTCTTCTATCGAAACGAAGATAAAGAATTTTCCGGCTGTAACCGGGCGATGGAGTTGCTCACCGGCAAAAGTGAAAAACAGCTAATCAACCTTAAGCCGCAGGATGTTTACACCGCTGAAACAGCAGAGAAAGTGATTGAGACTGACGAAAAAGTGTTTCGCCATAACGTCTCGCTGACCTACGAACAGTGGCTGGATTACCCCGACGGACGCAAAGCCTGCTTCGAAATCCGCAAAGTACCCTATTATGACCGGGTGGGTAAACGCCACGGGTTGATGGGCTTTGGTCGTGATATTACCGAACGTAAGCGTTATCAGGATGCGCTGGAGCGCGCCAGCCGCGATAAGACCACGTTTATCTCCACGATCAGCCATGAACTGCGCACGCCGCTTAACGGCATCGTAGGGCTAAGCCGCATCCTGCTGGATACCGAGCTGACGAATGAACAGGAAAAATACCTGAAAACTATCCATGTTTCGGCGGTCACGCTGGGTAATATTTTTAACGATATTATCGACATGGATAAAATTGAGCGGCGTAATGTGAAGCTTGATATTCAGCCGGTGGACTTTACCAGTTTCCTGGCCGATCTGGAGAACCTCTCGGGCCTGCAGGCGCATCAAAAAGGGCTGCGTTTTGTGATGGAGCCAACCCTGCCGCTGCCGCATAAAGTCATTACGGATGGCACACGTCTGCGTCAGATCCTGTGGAACCTGATCAGCAACGCCGTGAAGTTTACCCAGCAGGGCCAGGTGACGGTACGCGTTCGCTACGATGCGGGCAAGATGCTGCATTTTGAAGTGGAAGATTCCGGCATCGGTATTCCCCAGGATGAGCAGGACAAAATCTTCGCCATGTATTATCAGGTGAAAGACAGCAACGGCGGTAAGCCTGCTACCGGAACCGGCATCGGGCTGGCGGTCTCGCGGCGGCTGGCAAAAAACATGGGAGGTGATATCACCGTCACCAGCCAGGCCGGAAAAGGCTCCGTGTTTACCCTGACGGTAAACGCGCCAGCAGTGGCGGAAGAGGTGGAAGATGCGTTTGACGATGATGATATGCCGCTGCCCGCTCTGCACGTGCTGCTGGTGGAGGACATTGAACTGAATGTGATTGTGGCGCGTTCGGTACTGGAAAAACTGGGCAATAGCGTCGATGTCGCGATGACGGGCGCGGCGGCGCTGGAGATGTTTACCCCGGGTGAATACGATCTCGTCCTGCTGGATATTCAGTTGCCTGACATGACCGGGCTGGATATCTCCCGCCAGCTCACTCAGCGTTATCCACGTGAAGACCTGCCGCCGCTGGTGGCCTTAACGGCTAATGTCCTGAAAGATAAACAGGAATATTTTGACGCCGGGATGGATGACGTGCTGAGTAAGCCGCTGGCAGTTCCGGCATTAACTGCCATGATTAAGAAGTTCTGGGACACTGCTGACCACGAGGAGAAAAGAGTGACTTCTGCGGATAATGGTAAAACGCAAGACCTGCTGGATACCGCGATGCTGGAACAATACATCGAACTGGTTGGGCCGAAGCTCATCACCGATGGCCTCGCTGTTTTTGAAAAAATGATGCCGGGTTATCTGAGCGTACTGGAATCGAACCTGACCGCGCGCGATCAAAAAGGCATTGCCGAAGAGGGGCATAAAATTAAAGGTGCGGCTGGCTCTATTGGCCTGCGCCACTTGCAGCAACTGGGGCAGCAAATCCAGTCTTCCGATCTTCCGGCCTGGTGGGATAACGTAGGTGAATGGATAGAAGAGATGAAGCAGGACTGGCAGCATGACGTCGCCGTATTGAAACGCTGGGTCGCCGAGCGGCAATAAAAAATGACCCCGGCCTGGCCGGGGTGCGCTAATACTGCGCCAACACCAGGGAAATCATGGCTGCGCCTGTTTAATTAGCGTTCTAACAGCAGGCACAGCAGACAAACTTGGGCCGCACGTCCATTAAGATAGCAAATATTAAATTATTTGTTACATGAATCAGTTAAATATGTGAAGCACAGCGGTTAAATTATATTTTCTAATGAGAACTAATCGTTTGCGAAAAGGAATAGCACGATGAAAAAAATTGGCGTAGTCCTGAGCGGATGCGGCGTTTATGACGGAACTGAAATCCATGAAGCGGTAATTACCCTGCTGGCGATTGCCCGTAACGGCGCGCAGGCGGTGTGCTTTGCGCCGGATAAAATTCAGTCTGAGGTGATTAATCATCTTACCGGCGAAGCGATGGCGGAACGCCGCAACGTGCTGCTCGAAGCGGCACGCATCACCAGGGGCGAGGTTCGGCCGCTGGCACAGGCGCAGGCGGCGGAGCTGGATGCCCTGATCGTACCCGGTGGTTTTGGCGCGGCCAAAAACCTGAGCAATTTTGCTAATGAGGGCGCGGCTTGTGAGGTAGATGGCGACCTGAGTGCGCTGGCGCTGGCGATGCATCAGGCCGGCAAACCGCTGGGCTTTATCTGTATTGCGCCCGCCATGCTGCCAAAGATTTTTGCCATCCCTTTGCGTATCACAATTGGCACTGATATCGACACGGCTGAAATACTCGAAGAAATGGGGGCAGAGCATGTGCCGTGTCCGGTGGATGACATTGTGGTTGATGAAGAAAATAAGGTGGTGACAACACCCGCGTATATGCTGGCGCAGAATATTGCTGAGGCGGCGGCGGGGATTGAAAAGCTGGTATCGCGCGTGCTGGTTCTGACCGAATGAGGAAAGGACGCTCCTCACTGTGGATTTCGCTGCGTCGCATACTGGTCCGCATGATACTGGCGCTCGTCATTTTCTGGGGAGGAGGGATTGCCCTGTTCAGCATCGTACCGGTGCCGTTTTCTGCCGTGATGGTTGAGCGCCAGATGAGTGCCTGGTTAACTGGCGATTTCGGCTATGTGCCGCACTCCGACTGGGTGGATATGGATGACATCTCGCCTTATATGGGGCTGGCGGTCATTGCGGCGGAAGACCAGAAATTCCCCCAGCACTGGGGTTTTGATGTTGCCGCGATTGAAAAAGCGCTAACCCACAATCAGCGCCATGAAACGCGAATTCGCGGTGCATCCACGCTCTCGCAGCAGACGGCGAAAAACCTGTTTCTGTGGGACGGCCGAAGCTGGCTGCGTAAGGGACTGGAAGCCGGGCTGACGGTGGGCATTGAGACGGTGTGGAGTAAGAAGAGAATACTCACGGTATATCTCAACATTGCTGAATTCGGCGACGGTGTCTTCGGCGTTGAAGCGGCGGCACAGCGCTATTTTCATAAGCCTGCCAGCAAATTGACCATGTCCGAGGCAGCGCTGCTGGCGGCGGTATTACCAAATCCGATCCGCTTTAAAGCTGGTACGCCCTCCGGCTACGTGCGTAACCGTCAGGCGTGGATCGTGCGCCAGATGCACCAGTTGGGTGGCGAAACGTTTATGGCGCAGAACGCGCTACACTAAACCTTGTGTGACGTCAGCGTCATTGAGGGACTGCCTTTCTGGCTGCCTTCACTCATTCCCAGTGCAGCGACCAGCGCGGGTTGCTGCATAAAACGTGCCCACAACCGGGCCTGTTTACGGCGGCATAACCAGACTGACCAACTGGCCAGCGGAATCAACGTGCTTTCGCCAATATTGTCGCATACCACAGGCACGACTTCTGATTCGCTAATCCGACGACAGAGAATATTTTGCGGTTTCAGAGTCATGGTCACAATATGATTATCGTGCAGATAGCGTCTGAGCGTTTTTAAGGCCTCGCGTAGCATAGCCACATCCTGCTCATAGCGGCACTGGTCAGCAAATTCTTTCAACGTGACGGAAGGCTTGCCGTCAAAATCTGTAATGATGTCATAAACATAACCGGTACCCAGATCGGTTTCTACCGTTCCGTAATATTGAGGAATACCGCTCCAGTCTTTAAGATAACGCGCAAGATGCGCGTAATAGCGCAGCTCGCGTTTGATTTCTTTGAGTCCGCTCTCATCAGCGTTATAGATAATTTTTATGCAGCGTTGAGCGTTTTCCGGATGGGTATAACACTGGCGATGCCGTCCGGTTCCCAGTGGAGTTTGGTTAGATAAGTGAATCATAAAGCCGTCCTGAAAATATTTGCTCACACGTCATTAGTATGGATGAGGGACTTAAATGAAACCTCAACGGGTTAGTTAAGGTTTTCTTAAGGTTCACCCTACAGGCGAAAAGAGCACGGAATGTACAAATCATGGTTAACATGGCTCAATGAGCGGTTAACAATGATTGGCGTTCATATCGTCGATCAAACCTGAAAAGTGTCTCATCAGATTCCGGAAGTCCTTTTCCGCAGGGGATTGTGCTAATTTCCGGTAAACCGGAGACTTCGCTTGCAACGCTTCCGGATAAGCGTCGCTGCGGGAGAAATAGTGCTTTTCGTCATCTTTCATGCTTTTCACCATGCGACGAGATGACGCGACAAACATGGCAATATTCATGGTACATGTATTACTACGTACCGTTTTAACGTTGTCGTATTTTTTCATTAACCCGGCGAGGGTAGCCGTATTCGTGTCAATTTTTGCAAGTGTTGCGCTGTCAAATTTATTCAGTTGATTTTCAAAGTCGTAAATAATTATTTTTTCATAGTAAATAATGCCATTGCGAAAATACTCAACGGTATCTTTTGGCGCGGATTTAAATTGTTCTTTCACCAGTTCATTATCGTGTTGCGTCATCTTATCTTCAAATTCATTTTGCGCTTTAATTACCGCCTCTAATTGTGAAATAAGTTGTGGTCCTTTGCTTTTGAAAAATTCACCTTTGTCTTCGAGATATTCTTTAGAACTGGCATATAACGATAATTCATTATTCAATGATTGCAGCGTTTTTAAATGCTGTAAGTACTTCGCCGCAGTGTCATCAAGGTCGGGCAGGCTGGCATTCACAGCGAGGGCCTTTCCCAGACGCTCTATTTTTCCTGAGATAGGGGATTCACGAAGGTTATAATAGTTATCTAAAGGTTCTTTATTTTTGCTAAGGTCAGCCATAAATTGTTTTTGCTTAGCTAATTCATCCTCAATATCTTCACCGATCGGCAGTCTGGCGTAAGGCTGAAAATTAGTAACATCTACATAAGCATTATACTTCAGGATTTCCTGAGCCTTTTTATTTTGTTCTGTCAGATTAGCCGACGTTTCGGCGCTGGTCTCGCGGCTGCTTTTTTTATCGTCACAGCCTGCTATCAATGTCAGACCTGACAGAATAGCAAAAAAGAAAAGCTTTTTATAATTCATCTGTATACATCCCTGTATATTAATACAATTAATTAATAAGTTAATCTTATTATGGTAAGGGAATTACCTGGGAATATCTACTGGCGCAGGAATGAAACAGGATAAGTCAGGAGTAAAAGTCCGGAAAAAGAATATGAATAATAAACTATTATCTATAATGCCAGGAAATAATTTACCCGTCCCGAACGGGACAGGCAATTATTCTTCATCAAACCCCGAATGAAATAACGCTATCACCGCCGCCAGCGCTTCCACTTCCTGTGGACCGGTGGCTTCAATCTCAATCTGGCGGCCTTTCGCGGAATCAAGCATTAATAGCGCAATGACGCTATTGGCTTCCGCTTCAGCGCCTTCATCGTTGCGCAGCAGAACTTCTGCATCAAAACCCTGCATCAATTCAAACAGCTTCATCGCCGGGCGGGCATGCATGCCCAGCTTGTTGGTTACTTCAACAGTTTGCCTGACCGTCATTTGCGTTTTTCCAGGGTACGATGACGGGACTGGACGTTCTTGCCGCGCGAACGAAAATAGTCAGCCAACTGCTCGGCAATGTATACGGAACGATGCTTACCGCCGGTACAGCCAATCGCCACCGTCAGATAGCTACGGTTATTGGTTTCCAGCATCGGTAGCCACAGCTCGAGGTAGCTTCGCGTCTGGTAGATAAAGTTATGCACTTCGGTGTGTCGGTCGAGGAACGCCGCGACGGGTTTATCAAGCCCGGTCATCGGGCGCAGTTTCGGGTCCCAGTGCGGGTTTGGCAGAAAGCGCACGTCAAACACGTAGTCTGCATCTATCGGGATACCGTGCTTAAAGCCGAAAGACTCAAACACCATCGTCAGTTCACGCTCGCGCTTGCCGAGCAGCCTGGTACGTAGCATTTCAGCCAGTTCATGCACGGACATTTCGGAAGTATCGACGATAAGATCCGCGCGCGCGCGCAGCGGCTCCAGCAGGTCGCTCTCCTGGTCAATAGCGCTTTCCAGCGACAGATTTTTGCTGGAAAGCGGGTGCAGACGACGGGTGTCGCTGTAGCGGCGGATCAGCGTATTGCGGTCGGCATCAAGGAACAGAAGCTGCGGCGAGAACGCATCCGGCAGATTCTGCATCGCCTGCTCAAAAATTTCCGGCGATTCCGGCATATTACGCACGTCGATGCTGACCGCGGCAGACGTTTGACGGTCTACCAGACTTTTCGCCAGTTCAGGCAACAGCACTACGGGCAAATTATCAACGCAGTAAAAGCCCATATCTTCCAGCGCCCGCAGGGCAACGGATTTTCCCGAGCCGGAACGGCCGCTGACGATCATCAGTACCATGTACCGTTTCTCCTCAGTACAGCGAAGGGTAAAGCATTATCCCTGCTACGCATCATCACTGTGTTCAGTTTCAGTGATGATTTGATACAGCTCTTCATCACTTTGCGCCGCGCGCAGGCGACGACAAATAGTTTTATCCGCCAGCCGTTTTGCCACCAGCGAAAGGGTATGTAAATGCGTTTTTGTCTGATCGGCAGGGACCAGCAGGGCAAACAGCAAATCCACTGGTTGGTTATCGATGGCGTCAAACGCAATCGGCGTTTCCAGTTGTACAAAGACACCGACTGCGCGTAGCGTGTCCTCTTCCAGTTTGCCATGAGGAATGGCGAGACCGTTACCAATACCGGTACTTCCCATCTTCTCACGAGTGAGGATCGCCTCGAAGACCACCTGTGGTGGCAAACTAAGCTGCTTTGCCGCCAGCTCACTGATAATTTCCAGCGCGCGTTTTTTGCTCTGGCAGTGAACGTTACTGCGGGTACATTCCTGGTTAAGGACCGTGCTCAGTTGTAGAGCTGCATCATTATTTATCATAATTTCACCTAAGCTTCGCCTGACATTACAGATAACGTCAGGCGAACGCCCGGACAATCAGTGTTGTTTCAGTTTATCTTTATGTTTGGTTAGCTGTCGCGCAAGTTTATCAATTAAACCGTCGATAGCCGCGTACATATCTTGCCCTTCCGCGCTGGCATGAATTTCGCCCCCGTTAACGTGCAGGGTAGCATCCGAAATATGAGTCACTTTCTCCACTTTTAACACAACGTAGACCTGATTGATCCGGTCAAAATACTGCTCCAGCTTAGCAAATTTTGTGCTGACAAAATCGCGGAGTGCGTCAGTAATCTCGACATTGTGTCCAGTGATGTTGAGCTGCATAGTGTCTTCCTTATCGGTTGGGTCACACCAGCTGTTTACGCTGGTTAGACGGCGGAATGGATAAAGACTCTCGATACTTCGCAACGGTGCGGCGTGCCACCATAATCCCCTGGTCGGACAGCATTGAGGTTAATTTGCTGTCGCTTAGCGGCTTGGCAGGATTTTCCGCAGCGATTAACTTTTTCACCAGCGCACGGATGGCGGTGGAGGAGGCTTCGCCTCCGCCTTCGGTATTCACATGGCTGGAGAAAAAATATTTCAGTTCAAAAATGCCTCGCGGACTGTGCAGATACTTCTGGGTGGTCACGCGGGAAATGGTGGATTCGTGCATCTCGACGGCCTGGGCAATGTCCGCCAGCACCATCGGTCTCATATACTCTTCACCCTGCTCAAAAAACGCCTGCTGTTGTTCAACGATACAGCGGCTGACGCGCAGCAGGGTGTCGTTACGGCTCTCCAGGCTCTTAATCAACCATTTTGCTTCCTGAAGATTGCTACGGATGTACTGGTTATCCGCATCGTTACGAGTGCTACCACCCATGGCGGCATAGTGCTGATTGATTTGCAGCCGCGGGATACTGTCGGAATTTAGCTCAACCGTCCAGTGACCGCTGATTTTGCGTACCAGCACGTCAGGGATAACATATTCCGGTTCGCCCGTCTGGATCGACTGCCCCGGGCGTGGATCGAGCGACTGAATCAGGTTTACCGCCTCTTTCAATACCTCTTCTTTCAGGCGCGTCACACGCATCAGGGTACGGAAATCGTGGTTAGCAAGAAGATCAAGATGGTTGCTGATGATGAGCTGGGCTTCGGCAAGCCAGGGCGTCGTTTTCGCAAACTGTGAGAGCTGGATCAGCAGGCAGTCGCGTAAATCTCTGGCCGCAACACCTACCGGATCGAAACGCTGTACGCGCTTCAGGACCGCTTCTATCTCATCAAGCCCGATATCCTCGTTACCCATACTTTCAAGAATATCTTCCACCGGAATAGTCAGATAGCCGGTCTCGTCTACAGCATCCACAATCGAAGTCGCAATTGCGCGATCGGTATCGGAGAAGGGGGTCAGTTCGACCTGCCACATCAGATAGTCCTGGAGTGACTGGGTGGTTTCGCCCTGGTAAACAGGCAGTTCGTCATCCTGATAATCCACACCGTTACCGGAAGGAGTGCCTGCGGTATAGATCTCGTCCCAGCTGGCATCCAGCGGCAGCTCCTCCGGCATATCTTTTTGTTCAAGCGCATCAACGCTATCCAGAGATTCATTGTCCGGGGATTCTTTCGTGTCTATCTCATCGTGAAGATCGGTTTGCTCAAGCAGTGGATTACTTTCCAGTGCCTGTTGGAGTTCCTGCTGTAATTCCAGCGTCGACAGTTGCAGCAGGCGGATGGCCTGTTGCAGTTGCGGCGTCATGGCAAGCTGTTGACTAAACCTTAATTGCAAACCTTGCTTCATATTCAGAGCGATTCTCTCCCGAGTTTACATCACTGACTTCGTACACTTGTGCATTCAGGCGGGCCCTTTGCAGACCGTGCCACTAATGAGTCTGTGGATACACCCTATCAGAGTCTGAAGTCTTCCCCAAGATACACGCGCTTAACTTGTTCGTCTTTAAGGATTTCGTCTGGCGTACCGTGGGCAATGAGGTGTCCCTGGCTGACGATATAGGCGCGCTCACAGACGGCCAGTGTTTCACGCACGTTATGATCGGTGATCAGAACGCCAAGGCCACTGTCGCGCAGATGTTCAATAATACGTTTGATATCAATAACGGAAATCGGATCGACGCCGGCAAAGGGTTCATCTAACAGGATAAATTTGGGGTTAGCTGCCAGCGCTCGGGCAATTTCCACCCGGCGGCGTTCGCCACCCGACAGCGCCTGGCCAAGGCTGTCGCGCAGATGCTCAATATGGAACTCTTCCATCAGCTCGTTGGCACGGTCTTCACGCTGCTCAGAGGTCAGATCGTCGCGGATCTGCAGGACGGCCATCAGGTTATCAAAAACACTGAGACGGCGGAAAATAGAGGCTTCCTGCGGCAGGTAGCCAATGCCCCGGCGCGCCCGCGCGTGTAGCGGCAGCAGGCTGATGTCTTCATCATCAATGATAATGTTACCCGCATCGCGCGATACGATGCCCACGACCATATAAAACGTGGTGGTTTTACCCGCACCGTTCGGGCCAAGTAGCCCAACAATCTCACCGGATTTTACGGTCAGACTTACGTCTTCCACCACCCGGCGGCCTTTATAGGCTTTCGCAAGGTTCTTTGCAGTTAATGTTGCCATATTGAATTAGTTACTCTTTTTCTGAGCCGGGGCCTGGTTGTTGCTTTTATCCTGCAACTGCGACGGAACCAGAACGGTGGTCACGCGTTTGCCTTTTTCACTGAACGCCTGCATTTTCTGCTCTTTCACCAGATAGGTGATTTTGTCGCCCTGGATATTGCTGTCTACCTGTTCCAGGAACGCGTTGCCGGTGAGCACGACAAAATCATTTTGCAGCTCGTAATGCATCTGTGACGCATGGCCTTTAACCGGTTTGCCGTTATCCTGCATCTGGTAGAAGGTAGCCGGTTTACCGTAGCCGTCGATCACCTCTTTGCCTTCTTCACCACCTAGACGAGTGACAACGACTTTATCAGCATTAATTTTGATCGTGCCCTGAGTCACGACGACATTACCAGAAAAGGTCACGACGTTGCCCTGCATATCCAGCGACTGCTGATCGGACTCAATATGAATAGGCTGATCGGTATCGCCCGTTTTCGCCAGCGCGGGCAGGCTGGCAGCCAGAAGCGTACTGGCCAGTACCAGCTTAAGGCTGAGTTTGTTTGTTTTGAATTTCATATGAGGTTCTAACCTTTTCAATCAGCTCGGCGGTTTTATTGCGTAGGTTTCCGCGCATTTTCAGGCCGCTGGAATTAAATGTCGTACCGTATAACGTTACCAGATCGTCAGAGGTGACATCCTGCGTGATCAGGTTGATTTTGGCGTTATCCGTTGTAATTTTGCGCAGTTGGGCGTCCGCTGTCAGCGCGTTAACCTCAACATGGCCGTAAAGATACAGCATCCGGTCATTAGTTAGCTTTGCTTTATCCGCTTTAATTGACCAGGTTTCGGTTTTGGTCGTGTCATACGTCGTCAGTAAAGGCTGCGTAAACCAGGTAATGGCCTGGTCCGAAAAATATTCTACGTGCTGTGCCACCAAATGATAATTAAGCGCACCTTCCGGGCTGTATACAACGGTATCCGTATGCTCGCTGCGGTAGGTTGGGTCACTTGAGGACACGACACTTGTTCCGGTGTCGTCTTTACTCACCAGGTTTATGCCGATCAAAACCAGTGCGACCAGCGACAGCAAAATGATAACCCAACGTCTGGTTTTACTCATATTGATTGCCCTTTGGCCTCATCAAGCTTGCCCTGCGCCAGTAGTAACAAATCGCAGACTTCACGGACCGCGCCGCGTCCGCCATTAATGCGGGTGACGTAATCCGCCCGCGGGATCAGCAGCGGATGGGCGTCCGCTACCGCGACGCTCAGCCCGACGTTCGCCATTACCGGCCAGTCGATCAAATCGTCACCCACGTAGGCAACCTGTTCCGGTGATAGCGCCAGCTTTTCCAGTAATTGGCGATAGGCCTGGAGTTTATCCGACTGGCCCTGATAAAGATGCGTGATGCCAAGTGTGGCGCAACGGTCTTCAGTTAGTTTAGCTTTTCGTCCGGTAATGATAGCGACTTCAATCCCGGAGGTGAGGGCACAGCGGATGCCATAGCCATCACGAACGTTAAATGCCTTTAACTCTTCGCCATTATTGCCCATATAGATGAGACCGTCGGAAAGCACGCCATCAACATCCAGGATTAGCAGACGGATTTTTTCTGCCTGCTCCAGCATCTGCGAACTCACTGGCCCATAGCAGGTTGCCACAGAGGCACCAGCATTACTCATTCTTTTATCCTTTCTTACACTACGCCTGCGCGCAGTAAATCATGCATATGTATCACACCCAGCAACTGGTCGCCATCGGCAACCATGACGCAGGTGATGTGGCGGGACTGCATCAGGTTCAGCGCATCGACTGCCAGCGTACCGGGGCGAATGCGAATGCCGCCTGGCGTCATCACGTCGGCAATATTCAGGCTGCGTAAATCCGCTCCATTATCAAAAATGCGGCGCAGGTCGCCATCGGTAAAGATACCTTCGATTTTCATATCATCGCCACAAATCACCGTCATGCCGAGATTTTTGCGCGTAATCTCCAGCAGCGCGTCACGCAGAGAGGCGTTTTTCGCCACTTTCGGGATCTCACTGCCGGTGTGCATAATATCGTTCACTCGCAGCAGCAATTTGCGACCCAGCGCGCCGCCCGGGTGAGAAAGCGCAAAATCTTCGGCGGTAAAACCGCGTGCTTTCAGTAACGCAACGGCCAGCGCATCGCCCATGACTAACGCGGCGGTAGTGCTACTCGTCGGCGCAAGCCCCAGCGGGCAGGCTTCGCGCGGCACTTTGACGCACAAATGGATATCGGCGGCACGCCCCATGCTGCTTTCCGGACGGCTGGTCATGCAGATTAACGGCACGCGCAGGCGTTTAAGCACCGGAATAAGCGCCAGAATTTCGTTAGACTCGCCGGAGTTCGACAGGGCAATCACGATATCCTGCGGCGTTACCATCCCCAGGTCACCGTGAGCGGCTTCCCCTGGATGAACAAAGAACGATGAGGTGCCAGTGCTGGCGAAGGTTGCTGCCATCTTCCTGCCGATATGGCCGGATTTGCCCATGCCCATCACGACAACTTTGCCCGCACAGTGAAAAATGCGCTCACAGGCCTGACTGAAATCCTGATTGATGAAACGATCAAGTTCAGTCAATCCTTCGCGTTCAATCTCCAGCACCTCTTTACCGGCCTGCTGAAAGTCAAAATCCGGCGATAACTCTAATTGCGACATAGTACGTGTCCGTTTTAATCCATAAAAATCGGTGGCAGCCGTACAGCACACCTGCCATGCAGAAAAATACGCCCGTTAAAAGGCTTGTTTGTCTGCCATTTTCCCCGGCAGACCAGCGATTTTAACAATGAATAGCCGGGTACAGCCAGCCCCGACATGAAAATGCCGTCTATTCTGAAGGGATTGGTATCGTCGTTTGCCAGCTTTGTCTGCGAACATACTATTAACAGTAGCGGCAATTTGCGTCGCAGGATATCAGAATGCGCGGTAAATAGGTGCAGTAAAGCCCCCGCTATCGGGATGGTTAATGCCTGAGGCTAAACTGATTATTAACAGAGACGACGCGAAAAGCATCATAACGCTTTTCTTCAGGTATAATCCCCGGCTTGCTGCCTTAAATCGAAGCGGCATGAAAGAAACGAAGCGGTTTAACCGTTTTGACGTTATGTGCTGTAAACGTAAAACGCGTGCCTGTTTTCACTCACTTAGCAGGTAAGATTCTGTAAAAATGCTGGGATTGCGGCGTTTTTAAGCTTCATGCTTCCTCTTAAGAGGTCTAATGAAAGGAATTATCGATGAGTCAGACTATGGCGAATCTGGTCGATATTAAGGGCGTTAGCTTTTCGCGCGGCAACCGCCTGATTTTCGACAATATCTCGCTGTCGGTGCCTCGCGGGAAGATCACTGCGATCATGGGACCGTCAGGGATCGGGAAGACGACACTGCTGCGCTTGATCGGCGGTCAGATCCCACCTGATGCCGGACAGATCCTTTTTGATGGCGAAAATGTGCCTGATATGTCACGTTCGCGTCTTTACACCGTGCGAAAACGCATGAGCATGCTGTTTCAGTCTGGCGCACTGTTTACTGACATGAACGTCTTCGATAATGTCGCCTATCCATTGCGTGAACACACGCACTTACCTGCCTCATTGCTGAAAAGTACAGTAATGATGAAGCTTGAAGCCGTCGGTTTACGCGGCGCGGCAAAATTGATGCCGTCAGAGCTTTCAGGAGGGATGGCGCGGCGTGCGGCGCTGGCGCGTGCCATTGCGCTGGAGCCCGATTTAATCATGTTCGACGAGCCATTTGTCGGCCAGGACCCTATCACAATGGGCGTGCTGGTGAAATTAATTTCAGAACTGAATAGTGCGCTTGGCATTACCTGTATTGTGGTCTCACACGACGTACCGGAAGTGTTGAGCATCGCTGACGATGCCTGGATTGTGGCGGACAAAAAAATTGTCGCCCATGGCAGTCCGCAGGCGCTACAGGATAACGCTGACCCCAGAGTACGACAATTTCTGGACGGTATTGCCGACGGCCCGGTGCCGTTTCGCTATCCCGCAGGCGATTATCACCACGATTTATTCGGCACAGGGAGTTAAGCGCTCATGCTGTTAAATACACTGGCAGCGCTCGGACATCGCGGTATCAAGACGATATCCACCTTCGGGCGCGCAGGGTTAATGTTATTCAACGCCCTGGTTGGCAAGCCAGAATTCCGCAAACATGCACCGCTGCTGGTACGTCAGCTTTATAACGTTGGCGTGTTATCCATGGTTATCATTATAGTCTCCGGCGTTTTCATCGGTATGGTGCTGGGACTACAAGGGTACCTGGTGCTTACCACCTATGGTGCTGAGACCAGCCTTGGGATGCTGGTGGCGCTGTCGCTGCTGCGTGAGCTGGGGCCGGTGGTGGCTGCACTGTTGTTTGCCGGGCGAGCAGGTTCCGCGTTAACGGCGGAAATTGGCCTGATGCGTGCCACCGAGCAGCTCTCCAGTCTTGAAATGATGGCGGTGGACCCGCTACGTCGGGTTATCTCACCGCGCTTCTGGGCCGGGGTGATCTCACTGCCGCTGTTGACGATCATTTTTGTCGCTGTTGGCATCTGGGGAGGATCGCTTGTCGGTGTGAGCTGGAAAGGCATTGATGCGGGCTTCTTCTGGTCTGCAATGCACGATGCCGTCGACCTGCGTCTCGATCTAATCAACTGTCTTATTAAAAGCGTAGTGTTCGCCATTACGGTTACTTGGATTGCGTTATTCAACGGTTATGACGCAATCCCTACTTCCGCCGGAATAAGCCGGGCAACAACGCGTACGGTTGTTCACGCTTCGCTGGCTGTCCTTGGTCTGGATTTTGTGCTGACTGCACTGATGTTTGGGAATTGAGTTCATGCAAACGAAAAAAAGTGAAATCTGGGTGGGTATCTTTTTGCTGGTTGCGCTGCTGGCGGGATTGTTTATTTGCCTGAAGGCGGCGAATGTCACCTCGCTGCGTACCGAGCCCACTTATCGCGTCTACGCTACCTTCGATAACATCGGTGGGCTAAAAGCCAGTTCACCGGTGCGCATTGGCGGCGTGGTGATTGGGCGCGTGGCAGACATCAGCCTCGATCCGAAAACCTATTTGCCGCGCGTAGCGCTGGATATTGAAGATCGTTATAGCCAGATCCCGGATACCAGTTCGCTGGCAATCCGTACCTCTGGCCTGCTGGGAGAACAGTATCTGGCGTTGAACGTGGGTTTTGAAGACCCGGAGCTGGGAACGTCTATGCTTAAAGAAGGAAGCACGATTCAGGATACGAAGTCCGCGATGGTGCTGGAAGATCTGATCGGACAATTCCTTTACAACAGCAAAGGTGGCGATAATCAGAACTCAACGGATGCACCGTCAGCGGCTGACGGCCATACTGATACCGCCACTCCCGCAGGTACGACGAATTAATTTCAGGAGAAACAAGATATGTTCAAACGTTTACTTATGGTCGCAATGCTGGTTATTGCACCGCTGACGGCAGCCACCGCCGCCGATCAGTCTAATCCCTACAAGCTGATGGACCAGGCTGCGAAGAAAACTTTTGACCGCCTGAAAAACGAGCAGCCTAAAATCCGCTCGAATCCGGACTACCTGCGCGATGTCGTCGATCAGGAACTGCTGCCTTACGTACAAATTAAATACGCCGGTGCGCTGGTGCTGGGGCGTTACTACAAAGACGCCACGCCTGCCCAGCGTGAGGCCTATTTCGCCGCCTTCCGCGAATATCTGAAGCAGGCTTATGGTCAGGCGCTGGCCATGTATCACGGCCAGTCTTACCAAATCGCGCCTGAACAGCCGCTGGGCGATGCGACGATCGTGCCTATCCGCGTGACGATTGTCGATCCGAATGGCCGTCCGCCGGTACGTCTGGATTTCCAGTGGCGTAAAAACTCCCAGACCGGTAACTGGCAGGCGTATGACATGATTGCCGAAGGCGTCAGTATGATCACCACTAAACAGAACGAGTGGAGCGATTTGCTGCGCACCAAAGGTATCGACGGCCTGACCGCTCAGTTGCAGTCGATTTCACGGCAGAAAATTACCCTGGACGAGAAGAAATAATGACCCAGGTACTCAGCTGGACACGGGAAGGCGACAGGCTGGTGTTAACAGGAGAACTGGACCAGGACGTGCTTACCCCGTTGTGGGAGGCGCGTGACAAAGTAATGCAAGGCGTTACTTGTATCGACCTGAGCCAGATTTCCCGCGTTGACACCGGAGGCCTGGCGCTGCTGGTCCATCTGGTTGCTCTGTCCAGGCGTCAGGGCAATGGGGTTTCACTCGACGGCGTTAACGAGAAGGTCTATGCCCTGGCGCAGCTGTATAATCTGCCGGACGATGTCCTTCCTCGTTAATATTATCAATCCGTTAAATCCGCCAGCCTCGCCTGTTTTACTCGCGAGGCTTTTTGCTTATTTAAGACAGCGCCACTTTGCTCTAAGATGTTGGGCTGTTTTACTACCAGATGATACTAGAGCCCATGGAAAATCATGAAATTCAGACCGTGCTGATGAATGCACTCTCTCTTACGGAAGTCCACGTTTCCGGCGATGGCAGCCACTTTCAGGTGATTGCCGTGGGTGAGCTTTTTGACGGCATGAGCCGGGTTAAGAAGCAGCAAACCATTTACGCGCCGCTGATGGAATACATCGCGGACAACCGCATTCATGCGCTGTCGATCAAAGCCTATACCCCGCAGGAGTGGGCGCGCGATCGCAAACTTAACGGTTTCTGAACCGCAGGCGAACGCCAGCAGTGACGCCAATTGCTGACAACGCCTGGGCGCATGCGTATCGGGCTTACACTGTTTGTTGTGGTGTAGGCCGGCTAAGCGCAGCACCACCCGTAAAAAGGGCATCGCGTTGTTATCAGCCTTATAAACGACTTAAAAGAGACACGATCAATGGATAAATTTCGAGTTCAGGGGCCAACCCGGCTTCAGGGCGAGGTCACCATTTCCGGTGCTAAAAATGCGGCGTTGCCGATCCTTTTCGCTGCGTTGCTGGCGGAAGATCCGGTTGAGATACAGAACGTACCTAAGCTTAAAGACGTCGATACCTCCATGAAACTGCTCAGCCAGCTGGGCGCAAAGGTAGAGCGTAACGGCTCTGTTCATATTGATGCAAGCGACGTAAATGTATTCTGCGCACCTTACGATCTGGTGAAAACCATGCGTGCCTCTATCTGGGCGCTGGGGCCGCTGGTGGCGCGCTTTGGGCAGGGCCAGGTCTCGCTTCCGGGCGGCTGCACCATCGGTGCGCGTCCGGTGGATCTGCACATTACCGGCCTGGAGCAGCTCGGTGCGACCATCAAGCTGGAAGAAGGGTACGTAAAAGCGTCCGTTGATGGCCGTCTGAAAGGCGCGCACATCGTGATGGATAAGGTCAGTGTCGGTGCGACGGTAACCATCATGTCAGCCGCTACGCTGGCTGAAGGCACCACGATTATCGAGAACGCAGCGCGCGAGCCGGAAATTGTCGATACCGCCAATTTCCTGAATACGCTGGGCGCAAAAATCAGCGGCCAGGGTAGCGATCGCATTACCATCGAAGGCGTTGCCCGTCTTGGCGGCGGCGTATATCGCGTTCTGCCAGACCGTATTGAAACCGGGACTTTCCTGGTGGCGGCGGCGATTTCCGGTGGCAAAATCGTTTGCCGTGGCGCGCAGCCTGCAACGCTTGACGCGGTGCTGGCCAAGCTGCGTGAAGCGGGCGCGGATATCGAAACCGGTGAAGACTGGATTAGCCTGGACATGCACGGTCAGCGTCCAAAAGGCGTTAATGTGCGTACCGCGCCGCATCCGGGCTTCCCGACCGATATGCAGGCTCAGTTTACCCTGCTGAACCTGGTGGCCGAAGGCACCGGTGTGATCACTGAAACCGTCTTCGAAAACCGCTTTATGCACATCCCGGAATTGATCCGTATGGGTGCCCGGGCAGAAATCGAAAGTAATACGGCAATCTGTCATGGTGTGGCACAGCTTTCCGGGGCGCAGGTTATGGCGACCGATCTACGTGCTTCCGCAAGTCTGGTCCTGGCAGGTTGTATTGCTGAAGGAACGACGGTAGTCGATCGCATTTATCATATCGATCGTGGCTACGAGTGTATTGAAGACAAACTGCGCGCGCTGGGCGCAAAGATTGAACGGGTGAAAGGCGAGTAACACACCCTGCGCCGCCCCGCGGGGCTGCGCCAAGGATTATTTTTTCGCTCGTGGCTGACGCATTAGGGTACTTCTGTCAATAAACTCATGCGTGACAGGATCATGATAGCGGGAAGGCCATATTGCCCAGGGTTCAGTGCCCAGCGCCTTAGCGATGATCAATTCCCCTTTTGGCCATGGTCTGGCTAACGTGTTGGCAAGCGTCGAAGAACTCAGTCCGTTCTCACGCGATACCGCTGCCATCGATGTCCCTTTTTTATGCAGTCCGGCGATGATATCGGCCGGATGCCAGTCAATGAACTTTTCCATAATATCTCCCTGTATATGTCGGCTGAATATTAACGTCATCAGCGACAGCGTTACTATAACGTCAGGTAAGGCTTAGTTCTAAAAAGTTCGAGTAAATGGAATTAAATTCAGAATATATTTAGATTACGGGCTATTAATCAGCGATCTTAGGATTTTATTGGAATTTTCCCGCGCTTTTTAGCGCGAGAAATAAGATTAATGGTCACGTTGTACGGCGATGTGCGCCAGGGCAATCAGCGCTTCGCGCCAGGGATTAGCGGGGAGAACTTGTAGGGCAGTAATGGCTTTGTCCGCTTCTTCTTCCGCGCGCTGGCGCGTCCACGCCAGCGAACCACAGGCGGCCATTGTTTCCAGCACCGGTTCAAGCAGGTGCCGGCCGTTACCCTGTTCAATGGCGGAGCGGATCATCGCGGCCTGCTCAGCGTTACCATGTTGCATGGCGTGCAGCAGCGGTAGCGTCGGTTTACCTTCGTTAAGGTCATCACCAACGTTTTTACCCAGCGTTTCACCATCTGCGCTGTAATCCAGGAGATCGTCAATCAGCTGGAAAGCGGTGCCGAGATAGCGGCCATAATCCTGCAACGCACGTTCTTCTTGCGGCGTGCAACCGGCGAGGATGCCGGAACACTGCGATGCGGCTTCAAATAAACGCGCGGTTTTGCTGTAGATAACGCGCATATAATTTTCTTCAGTGATATCTGGATCGTTCACGTTCATCAGTTGCAGAACTTCACCTTCCGCAATAACGTTGACCGCTTCAGACATGATATCCAGCACTTTCAGCGATCCGAGACGGGTCATCATCTGAAAGGCGCGAGTATAGATAAAATCGCCAACCAGCACGCTGGCAGCGTTGCCGAAGGCGGCGTTAGCGGTCGCTTTACCGCGGCGCATGTCGGATTCGTCCACAACATCGTCATGAAGCAGGGTCGCCGTGTGGATAAATTCGATCAATGCCGCTACGGTAATGTGCGCATTGCCTTCATAACCCACCGCGCGTGCAGCCAGTACAGCAATCATCGGACGGATGCGTTTTCCGCCGCCGCTGACAATGTAATGCCCTAACTGGTTAATCAGCAGTACGTCCGACGTGAGCTGTTCAAGAATGACTGCATTGACACCCGCCATATCCTGCGCGGTTAACTCATTGATTTTATCTAAATTCATCGCAAAAGCCGGGCTTAATGTCCTGTTTACCACATCTCAAAATGGGATAACATAGGTTTAATGATGGAATAGTAGTGTGGATTGTACTGTAAAAATGCGCCAGATAAACGTTGTCGTGATTGTTGTGTTTTTTTTCTGCGTGGATTGATGATCGTACTTGTCAAAGGCTCGCGTTTTGCGTAATATTCGCGCCCTATTGTGAATATTTATAGCGCACTCTGTATCACACAAAGATGTGCGCGGAAGCGGAGTTTTTTATGTACGCGGTTTTCCAAAGTGGTGGTAAACAACACCGAGTAAGCGAAGGTCAGACCGTTCGCCTGGAAAAGCTGGACATCGCAACTGGCGAAGCTGTTGAGTTCGCTGAAGTTCTGATGATCGCAAACGGTGAAGATGTTAAAATCGGCGTTCCTTTCGTCGATGGCGGCGTAATCAAAGCTGAAGTGGTTGCTCACGGTCGTGGCGAGAAAGTTAAAATCGTTAAGTTTCGTCGTCGTAAACACTACCGTAAGCAGCAGGGCCATCGTCAGTGGTTCACTGACGTGAAAATTACTGGCATCAGCGCCTAAGACCTGAGGAGAGATTTAAATGGCACATAAAAAGGCTGGCGGCTCGACTCGTAACGGTCGCGATTCAGAAGCTAAACGTCTGGGCGTAAAACGCTTTGGCGGCGAAGCAGTTCTGGCAGGTAGCATCATCGTTCGTCAACGTGGTACTAAATTCCACGCTGGCACCAACGTAGGTTGCGGCCGTGACCACACTCTGTTTGCAAAAGCTGACGGTAAAGTGAAATTCGAAGTTAAAGGCCCGAAAAACCGTAAATATATCAGCATCGTTGCTGAGTAAGTTTTTCGTGGTCCGGTAACGGATTGAAGCCCCGCACCTGTTGCGGGGCTTTTTACATTCGACGACCGGTAAATATGCTTGTGAAGCCGTCATCAGCGGTTAACGAGCCATTGCAGGGAAAACGGGCATGAAGCAACAGGCTGGCATTGGTATTGTTCTGGCGCTCACCACGGCGATGTGCTGGGGAGCATTACCAATCGCCATGAAGCAGGTGCTGGAAGTGATGGAGCCGCCCACCGTGGTGTTCTATCGCTTTTTGATGGCGGCAATAGGGTTGGGTATCATTCTGGCCTGCAAAGGAAGGCTGCCCTCGCTGCGTTTGTTCCGCAAACCGCGCTGGCTGCTACTGCTGATCGTCGCAACCTGCGGGTTAGCAGGTAATTTCATCCTGTTCAGCTCATCCCTGCAATACTTAAGCCCGACAGCCTCACAGGTTATCGGCCAGCTTTCTCCCGTCGGCATGATGGTCGCCAGCGTCGTTATCCTCAAAGAGAAAATGCGTGGCACGCAGATTTTCGGCGCGGTAATGCTGCTCAGCGGTCTGGGGATGTTTTTTAATACCAGTCTGATCGAGATTTTCACCCGCCTGACGGATTACACCTGGGGCGTTATTTTCGGCGTGGGCGCGGCGTCGGTGTGGGTGAGTTATGGCGTTGCGCAGAAAGTATTATTGCGCCGCCTGGCGTCACCGCAGATCCTGCTTTTGTTGTACACTTTATGTACGATGGTATTATTGCCGCTGGCCAAGCCCGGCGTGATAACCCAATTAAACCACTGGCAACTGCTTTGTCTGCTGTTTTGCGGGCTAAATACGCTGGTTGGTTATGGCGCGCTTGCGGAGGCCATGGCGCGCTGGCAGGCGGCGCAGGTAAGCGCATTGATAACCCTGACACCGCTGTTTACGTTGTTATTTTCGGATTTATTATCACTGGCCTGGCCCGATTTCTTCGCCAGACCGATGTTAAACCTTTTAGGTTATCTCGGTGCGTTTGTCGTGGTTGCGGGCGCGATGTATTCCGCCATTGGTCATCGTCTCTGGGGGCGGTGGCGTAAGCGTGATTATCCCGCTCAGGCGAATGATTTACGGAGAGTAAAATGAAGTTTGTTGATGAAGCATCCATCCTGGTAGTAGCAGGTGACGGCGGCAATGGTTGCGTGAGCTTCCGTCGCGAAAAATATATTCCCAAAGGTGGCCCGGACGGCGGCGATGGCGGGGACGGCGGCGATGTCTGGCTGGAAGCAGATGAAAACCTGAATACGTTGATCGACTACCGCTTTGAAAAATCGTTCCGCGCCGAGCGTGGTGAGAACGGTCAGAGCCGTGACTGTACCGGTAAGCGTGGCAAGGACGTGTCGATTAAAGTTCCGGTGGGAACACGCGTTATCGATCAGGGCACCGGTGAGACCATGGGCGATATGACCAAACACGGTCAGCGTCTGATGGTCGCTAAAGGCGGCTGGCACGGTCTCGGTAATACCCGGTTTAAATCCTCGGTGAACCGTACTCCGCGTCAGAAAACGATGGGGACACCGGGCGACAAGCGTGATTTACAGCTGGAACTGATGCTGCTGGCCGATGTGGGCATGCTCGGTATGCCAAATGCCGGTAAATCCACCTTTATTCGCGCAGTATCGGCAGCGAAGCCAAAAGTAGCCGATTATCCGTTTACCACTCTGGTCCCGAGCCTTGGCGTGGTCCGCATGGACACCGAGAAGAGCTTTGTGGTGGCTGATATCCCCGGACTTATCGAAGGTGCGGCAGAAGGTGCCGGGCTGGGTATTCGCTTCCTGAAGCACCTTGAACGCTGCCGCGTGCTGTTACACCTCATTGATATCGATCCGATTGACGGTTCCGATCCGGTAGAAAACGCCCGCATTATTATCGGCGAGCTGGAAAAATACAGCGAAAGCCTGGCTTCAAAACCGCGCTGGCTGGTATTTAACAAGATTGACCTGATGGATAAAGCGGAAGCAGAAGAGAAAGCCAAAGCGATCGCCGATGCGCTGGGCTGGGAAGATCAATTCTACCTTATCTCTGCTGCCAGTCAGACCGGCGTGAAAGATCTCTGCTGGGATGTGATGACCTTTATCATCGACAACCCGGTTGTTCAGGCGCAGGAAGAGAAACAGCCGGAAAAAGTCGAGTTCATGTGGGATGACTACCACCGTCAGCAGCTTGAAGAAGCCGCCGTT
Organism: Superficieibacter electus; assembly: GCF_002915575.1. GTDB lineage: Bacteria > Pseudomonadota > Gammaproteobacteria > Enterobacterales > Enterobacteriaceae > Superficieibacter > Superficieibacter electus. Next base: position 87,199 of record NZ_PQGD01000017.1, on the reverse strand, counting down.
GAAGACGATGACGAAGAGTGGGATGACGACTGGGACGAAGACGACGAAGAAGGCGTTGAGTTCATCTATAAACGCTAAGATCGCAATCCCCGGTGGCGCTTCGTTTCCCGGGGCTACGGTCTGATTCTGATGATGTATCATCCATGCCTGATGGCGCAGCGCCATCAGGCATGCGTCCATTCAGGCTTAATTATTCTGGTAAATATCCTTATACAGCCGGCTTTCAAACCGCACCAGCGGAATGCGACGATTGCGCTGATCCGCAGGCTCTACCGCATACCCCGAAAGATACTGTACGAAAGCCATCCGTTGCCCGCTGGCCGTGGTAATAAAGCCTGCCAGGTTATATACCCCCTGTAACGACCCCGTTTTTGCCGAGACCTTACCATCAACCCCCGCCTGATGCAGGCCGGCACGATATTGTAGCGAGCCGTCATAGCCTGCCAGAGGCAGCATTGAGATATAATTCAGTTCGCTATCATGCTGGGCGATATACTGCAGCACCTGAATCATGGTTGCCGGTGCAATCAGGTTATGACGCGACAGACCTGAACCGTCAGCAATGATGGTATTGCCAATATCGACGCCCACCTGCTGACGCAGGATCTGCCTTACCGCATCGGAACCCGCACGCCACGTGCCTGGCACATTAAAGCGTGAATGGCCTACCATACGGAACACGGTATCCGCGATCATGTTGTCGGACTTTTTCAGCATAATCTTAAGCAAATCGTGCAGTGGAGCCGACTGTTTACTGGCAATGACGGTACCCGGCTCATTAACCTGCGTCTGGCGAAGCAGATTCCCGCTGTAAGTGATCCCGGCCTGTTTAAGCTCATCTTTAAGGATCGCACCCGCATAACTTGCCCCATCCTGAATGGCGAACGCCAGCGGTAGTGGCTCGGCACGCTGAGGCAGACAACCGGTAAGCGTAAAGCGGTTAAGCTCGCCCGGCACCACATCCAGCTCACAATACTGTGCATCCGCAGAGCCGCGAGCCAGGGTACGCACCTGGCTGAACATGGTTACCGGATAGAATGAGGCCACACGGATAAAGGCCAGATCTCCCGCTTTTTGTCCGCTATACAGCGAGACGGAGAAACAGTTCCGGTCAACGATCGCCGCGGCGGGTGGCGCGCTAAAACACTGCGTCATATCGTTCCACGGCCAGCCAGGCGCTTTGTCGTGACTGGCAAAAATTGAGGTGTCGATGAGCACATTGCCGTCAATTTTCTGTATGCCCGCGTTTTTGAGAACGGCGACCATATTGCGGAGATCCTGGCGCTTTAAGGTGGGATCTGCGCCGAAACGGGCAATCAGGTCGCCTTTCAAAATACCGTTATCTACGCTACCCTTGCTCTCCAGCGTGGTAGTAAAGCGGAAGTCAGGGCCGAGTTGCAACAGGGCAGCCAGTGCGGTAATTACCTTCTGAGTACTGGCGGGTAGCGCCATCTGCTGGCCGTGATAATCAATCTCTGGCGTCGGCGCTCCTATTTTTTGTACCATAAGGGCCAGGTTGGCACCTGCCGGGAGCTGGTTTACATACTCCTCGACATTTGCCGCCTGAACGCAGAACGCTAAACTGGTAGTCAATCCGATGATAAATCTGGAAAATCGCATAATCTCGCGCTAACAACCTGGAAACAAGCCGTCATACTACGGCGCAACACCCTGCAAAGTAAACGATGACCCATGGTGAACTTCAGGGTAAAATGACTATCAAACTGAAAAATTGCTGCTGACCTGGGACTTTGCTTCCGGGTCAGTTTTCTTTTGCTTCTGTCCTGCTACAAGGTGGTGGGACAAGAGGAAGCCGCGATTTACGGCCTCCTGAAGGAACGTTAAAGAGGTATAACAATGCAAGCTATTCCGATGACCTTACGTGGCGCAGAAAAACTGCGCGAAGAACTGGATTTTCTGAAATCTGTACGTCGTCCTGAAATTATTGCCGCGATTGCCGAAGCGCGTGAGCACGGCGATTTGAAAGAGAACGCGGAATATCATGCTGCGCGTGAGCAGCAGGGCTTCTGCGAAGGGCGAATCAAAGATATCGAGGCAAAACTGTCTAATGCGCAGGTTATCGATATCAGCAAAATGCCTAACAATGGTCGCGTCATCTTTGGCTCTACCGTTACCGTACTTAATCTGGACAGCGATGAAGAACAGACGTATCGCATCGTGGGCGATGACGAAGCTGATTTTAAGCAAAATCTGATTTCCGTAAACTCGCCTATTGCCCGTGGCCTGGTTGGCAAAGAACAGGACGACGTTGTCGTCATTCGCACGCCCGGTGGTGAAGTCGAATATGAAATCCTGAAGGTCGAATATCTTTAAGTTCGGTCTGTTGATTGATTGTAAAGATAAGAAAAAGGCCGCTTAGCGGCCTTTTATCAACGTGAAGAGCATGGCATTTTGCTCGTCTACCCGTTAAAACCCTCGTTTTACACAGAAAATGTGCCTAATTCAGGATATTATTAACGTGGCAGCGAGATTTTACGCTCTGCGGTCGGGCGATAGAGTACCAGCGTTTTACCGATGACCTGTACATTACAGGCACGGGTTTCGCGCACGATGGCGTCCACGATCAGGTTTTTTGTTTCGCGATCTTCCGATGCGATCTTCACCTTAATCAATTCGTGGTGCTCTAACGCTTGTTCAATCTCGGCCAGTACCCCTTCGGTCAAACCATTGTTGCCAAGCTGGACGACCGGCTTGAGCGGATGCGCCAGACCTTTGAGGTGCTGTTTTTGTTTAGTACTCAGATTCATCGTATATTTTTACTTACGTTGGGATTGAAAACGGGTCATTCTACCGCCATCTCCCATATATCGCCAAATTGCAGCGTAGAAATTTACGCTTCAGGCTACGATGAGCTCTCCCAATGGGAATGTTAAATGACAGGTAAAAAGCGTTCTGCCAGTTCAAGCCGCTGGCTTCATGAACACTTTAGCGATAAATATGTTCAACAGGCACAGAAAAAGGGGTTACGTTCCCGTGCCTGGTTTAAACTTGATGAAATACAGCAAAGTGACAAACTTTTTAAGCCGGGAATGACGGTCGTCGATCTCGGTGCTGCTCCGGGAGGGTGGTCGCAGTATGTAGTGACCCAAATCGGGGGCAAAGGCCGCATCATTGCATGCGATCTTTTACCCATGGACCCTATCGTTGGAGTGGACTTCCTTCAGGGCGATTTTCGTGATGAACTCGTGATGAAGGCATTACTGGATCGTGTGGGTGACAGTAAGGTTCAGGTTGTCATGTCCGATATGGCACCAAATATGAGCGGGACGCCTGCGGTCGATATTCCGCGCTCAATGTATCTGGTGGAACTGGCGTTACAGATGTGTCGTGACGTTTTAGCGCCGGGCGGTGGTTTTGTAGTGAAAGTATTTCAGGGCGAAGGTTTCGATGAGTATCTTCGGGAAATTCGTTCTCTGTTTACGAAAGTGAAAGTTCGTAAGCCGGACTCTTCGCGAGCACGTTCACGCGAAGTGTACATTGTAGCGACCGGGCGAAAGTAATAGCTGGTAGATTTCAGGCGAGAGTTTGAAAGACACTGGATATAGAGTATCCTGACGCTGTTTTTAACACAGTTGTAATAAGAGGTTAATCCCTTGAGTGACATGGCGAAAAACCTAATTCTCTGGCTGGTCATTGCCGTCGTGCTGATGTCAGTATTCCAGAGCTTTGGGCCCAGCGAGTCTAACGGACATAAGGTGGATTACTCTACCTTCCTGCAAGAGGTCAACCAGGACCAGGTTCGCGAAGCTCGTATAAACGGACGTGAAATCAACGTTACCAAGAAAGATAGTAACCGTTATACGACCTACATTCCGGTTAACGATCCTAAACTGCTTGATAACCTGCTGACCAAAAATGTGAAAGTGGTTGGTGAGCCGCCGGAAGAGCCGAGCCTGCTGGCTTCCATCTTCATCTCCTGGTTCCCAATGCTTCTGCTGATTGGGGTCTGGATCTTCTTCATGCGTCAGATGCAGGGCGGCGGTGGCAAAGGTGCCATGTCGTTCGGTAAAAGTAAGGCGCGCATGTTGACGGAAGATCAGATCAAAACCACCTTTGCTGACGTTGCTGGCTGTGACGAAGCAAAAGAAGAGGTGGGTGAGCTGGTTGAATACCTGCGCGAGCCAAGCCGCTTCCAGAAACTGGGCGGCAAAATCCCGAAAGGCGTCCTGATGGTCGGTCCTCCGGGTACAGGTAAAACCCTGCTGGCGAAAGCGATTGCGGGTGAAGCGAAGGTGCCGTTCTTTACGATTTCCGGTTCTGACTTTGTGGAAATGTTCGTCGGTGTCGGTGCATCTCGTGTGCGTGACATGTTCGAACAGGCCAAGAAAGCGGCCCCGTGCATTATCTTCATCGATGAAATCGACGCCGTCGGCCGCCAGCGTGGCGCAGGTCTGGGTGGCGGTCACGATGAACGTGAGCAGACGCTGAACCAGATGCTGGTCGAGATGGATGGCTTTGAAGGTAACGAAGGTATTATTGTTATCGCGGCGACTAACCGTCCGGACGTTCTTGACCCGGCGCTGCTGCGTCCTGGCCGTTTCGACCGTCAGGTCGTGGTCGGTCTGCCAGACGTTCGTGGTCGTGAGCAAATCCTGAAAGTGCATATGCGTCGCGTACCGCTGGCACCCGATATCGACGCGGCAATCATTGCGCGTGGTACGCCGGGCTTCTCCGGTGCGGATCTCGCAAACCTGGTGAACGAAGCGGCACTGTTTGCGGCGCGTGGCAACAAACGTGTTGTATCGATGGTGGAATTTGAGAAAGCGAAAGACAAAATCATGATGGGTGCGGAACGTCGCTCCATGGTGATGACGGAAGCGCAGAAAGAATCTACCGCCTATCACGAAGCGGGTCATGCGATTATAGGTCGCCTCGTACCGGAGCACGATCCGGTGCATAAAGTGACGATTATCCCGCGTGGTCGTGCGCTGGGTGTGACCTTCTTCCTGCCTGAAGGCGATGCCATCAGTGCCAGCCGTCAGAAGCTGGAAAGTCAGATCTCCACCCTGTACGGCGGTCGTCTGGCGGAAGAGATTATTTACGGCGTAGAGCATGTCTCTACCGGTGCGTCGAACGATATCAAAGTTGCGACGAATCTGGCGCGTAACATGGTCACCCAGTGGGGCTTCTCCGAGAAGCTGGGGCCGTTGCTGTATGCAGAAGAAGAAGGCGAAGTGTTCCTCGGTCGTAGCGTCGCCAAAGCGAAGCATATGTCTGATGAAACCGCGCGTATTATCGATCAGGAAGTGAAATCACTGATTGAGCGTAACTACAATCGCGCCCGTCACCTTCTTGATGACAACATGGACATCCTGCACGCGATGAAAGATGCGCTCATGAAATATGAGACCATTGATGCACCGCAAATCGACGACCTGATGGCACGCCGCGACGTGCGTCCACCAGCCGGTTGGGAAGATGCAGGCAGTTCTGGTAATTCAGACAGCAATGGTACACCACGTGCGCCGCGTCCGGTGGATGAACCCCGTACGCCGAATCCTGGTAATACCATGTAAGAAAAGTTGGGCGACCATTACGTCTCCCACTGTAGTACTCTAAAGCCCCGGCGCATCGCTCCGGGGCTTTTTCTTTTCAGTACGCAGACAACAATAACAGGGGTTTTCATGAAACTCGTTGCGCAAGGTTCGACGCTCGATTTGGCTTATCCTCATGTGATGGGCATTCTTAACGTTACGCCCGATTCTTTCTCCGATGGCGGGGCGCATAACTCGCTGGTGGATGCGGTTAAACATGCCAATCTGATGATTAATGCCGGGGCCACGATTATTGATGTGGGCGGTGAGTCCACGCGGCCTGGCGCGGCAGACGTCAGCGTTGAAGAAGAACTGGCTCGCGTGATCCCGGTCGTGGAAGCCATCGCGCAGCGTTTTGAAGTCTGGATTTCGGTGGACACCTCAAAACCGGAGGTGATCCGCGAAGCCGCGAGAGTGGGCGCTCACATCATTAATGACATCCGCTCGTTGAGCGAGCCGGGAGCACTTGAGGCCGCGGCAGAAACTGGCCTGCCGGTTTGTTTAATGCACATGCAGGGACAACCGAAAACAATGCAGGATGCCCCGCATTACGCCGATGTGTTTGCGGAGGTGAATCGCTACTTTGTTGAGCATATCGCTCGCTGTGAAGCTGCCGGGATCGCAAAAGAGAAATTGTTGCTCGACCCGGGCTTCGGTTTCGGTAAAAATCTCTCCCACAATTACACTCTGCTCGCGCGTTTATCTGAACTGCATCATTTTGGCCTGCCGCTGTTAGTCGGTATGTCGCGTAAATCAATGGTTGGGCAACTACTGAATGCTGGCCCTTCTGAACGATTAAGCGGTAGCCTGGCCTGTGCGGTCATCGCTGCGATGCAGGGCGCACAAATTATCCGCGTACATGATGTAAAAGAAACCGTTGACGCGATGCGTGTGGTCGAGGCGACATTATCAGCTAAGGAAAACAGACGTTATGAGTGACCGTAAATATTTTGGTACCGATGGCATCCGTGGTCGCGTAGGCGACGCGCCAATTACCCCTGATTTCGTGCTTAAGCTGGGCTGGGCTGCGGGCAAGGTGCTGGCACGCCACGGCTCGCGTAAAATCATCATCGGTAAAGATACCCGTATTTCAGGCTACATGCTGGAGTCGGCGCTGGAAGCGGGTCTCGCTGCAGCCGGGCTATCGGCCTCATTCACCGGTCCTATGCCGACGCCTGCCGTCGCCTACCTGACACGCACTTTCCGTGCGGAAGCCGGGATTGTGATCTCTGCGTCACATAACCCGTATTACGACAACGGCATCAAATTTTTCTCCATCGACGGCACCAAACTGCCGGATGAAGTTGAAGAAGCGATTGAAGCAGAGATGGAGAAAGAGATCACCTGCGTGGACTCCGCGGAGCTGGGTAAAGCCAGCCGTATTGTAGACGCCGCCGGGCGCTATATTGAGTTCTGCAAAGGCACTTTCCCGAACGAGCTGAGCCTTAATGAATTAAAAATTGTCGTCGACTGCGCTAACGGCGCGACCTACCACATTGCGCCAAACGTATTCCGCGAGCTGGGCGCAAAAGTCATCACTATGGGCTGCGAGCCTGACGGCGTGAACATCAATGAAAAGGTGGGAGCCACCGATGTTCGCGCGTTGCAGGCACGCGTGCTGGCGGAAAAGGCCCATCTCGGTATTGCGTTTGACGGCGATGGCGATCGCGTGATTATGGTCGATCATGAAGGGACGCGCGTCGATGGCGATCAGATCATGTATATCATCGCCCGCGAAGCGCTGCGTCAGGGACAGTTGCGCGGCGGGGCTGTTGGTACACTGATGAGCAATATGGGGCTGGAGCTGGCGCTTAAGCAGCTGGGTATTCCGTTTACCCGCGCTAAAGTTGGCGACCGCTACGTGCTGGAAAAGATGCAGGAAAAAGGCTGGCGCATCGGTGCGGAAAACTCCGGCCATGTGATCCTGCTGGACAAAACCACTACCGGCGACGGCATTGTGGCGGGGCTTCAGGTCGTCGCGGCGATGGTACGTAATCATATGAGCCTGCACGATCTGTGCAGCGGCATGAAAATGTTCCCGCAAATTCTGGTTAACGTCCGCTTTACTGCCGGGGCCAGCGATCCGCTTGAGCATGAAACGGTAAAAGCTGCGCTGGCTGAGGTCGAGGCGGCGCTGGGAAACCGGGGGCGTGTACTGCTGCGTAAATCGGGTACTGAACCTCTTATTCGCGTGATGGTGGAAGGCGAGAATGAAGCGCAGGTCACCGAGTTTGCTCACCGGATTGCCGACGCGGTTAAAGCCGTCTGATAGCACGTTAAGTTCCTGAGAAGGCGGTGGTTGCCGTCTTTTTAGGCAAAGCAAATGACTTTTGCTGTTTTTTTCCGCATTCGATACAATGCGGTGAAATTGCCCTTGCGAAGGTCATTCGCTTTGGTTAGTATTCACACCCGCTTCAGTGGGAAAGCATAAAGCCTCCCGCGATATTGGTCGAAGCAATTGGTATGCGGCAACTCCGCAAGGAACAGGTTAATTATGTACGAAGCTCTTTTGGTAGTTTTCCTTCTTGTGGCAATCGGCCTTGTCGGTCTGGTTATGCTACAGCAGGGTAAAGGCGCTGATATGGGAGCCTCATTCGGAGCAGGCGCTTCCGGTACGCTGTTTGGTTCAAGTGGTTCTGGTAACTTCATGACCCGTATGACGGCAGTGCTGGCAACGTTGTTCTTCATCCTTAGCCTGGTGCTTGGCAATATCAACAGTAATAAGGCCAATAAAGGAAGCGAGTGGGAAAACCTGAATGCGCCGGCGAAAACCGAGCAAACTCAGCCAGCTGCTCCGGCTCAGCCGACCAGCGATATCCCACGCTAAGTATTCTGTACCGAGGTGGTGGAATTGGTAGACACGCTACCTTGAGGTGGTAGTGCCCTAACGGGCTTGTGGGTTCGAGTCCCATCCTCGGTACCAATATTCCGAAAAAAAGACGCTGAAAAGCGTCTTTTTTTTCGTCTGTCGTTTTCTCAATTATCTGGTCTCTTTCCGCGCAGCGTTTTAAATAGCTCAGTCAGGCGTCGCTATTGAACTGAAGCCAGGTTTTGATTTGGCATTGGTTAGTAAAGCGCTTTAGTGCCGGCGATACAGTGACCGTATTCTTCCTGATTTCCTGTACCTTAAACTCGATCCAACAGGGGAAACAGCATGCATCGCTGTGCTGACCTTGTTCTTCTTCGTATTCGCAGCGAATCACAACGCCATCTTCAAATAGCCAGGTGCTGACCTTCTGATAAATTAATACATCCTCTTCGCTATGGGTTGATTCATTATCCGATAATAGCTGGTAAGAGTGCTGTAAATCGTTGGCATGTAATGCACTGATATAAAATGAGAGCGGTTTGTGGGATATCATCGTGTGCCTTTGAATCATTCTGCGGTCTGCACAGGTGCTGGTTTACGCTTATTAAATAACAGCAGAAGTGCGATCTATTTGTCCATAAAAAAAGCCGCTTGCGCGGCCTTTTGGGTCTGAATTCTGTTACTTCCCTTTATTTTCCAGATTCTCAACCTGCGGCACGCCGGTCGTGGCAGAAGAGGAAAGCAGGCCGGTTTTCGCATAACCGAACAGTTTCTCACGGGTATCGGTGATGTCCAGGTTACGCATGGTCAACTGGCCAATACGGTCGTCAGGAGAGAACACCGACTCGCCTTTCTCCATCGTCAGACGTTCTGCTTTATAGGTCAGGTTGTCCGAAACCGTATTCAGAATGGAGTAGTCATTACCGCGACGCAGTTCCAGCGTGACTTCACCGGTGATCTGGCTGGCGACCCAGCGTTGCAGGGCATCACGCAGCATTAACGCTTGCGAGTCGAACCAGCGGCCCTGATACAGCAGGCGACCGAGCTGGCGACCATGCGCATGATACTGCTCAATGGTGTCTTCGTTATGGATACCAGTCAGCAGACGCTCGTAAGCGATATGCAGCAGCGCCATCCCCGGGGCTTCATAGATGCCACGGCTTTTCGCTTCGATGATACGGTTTTCAATCTGATCGCTCATACCCAGCCCATGACGGCCACCAATGCGGTTTGCTTCCATCATCAGTTCTACGTCATCAGTAAAGGTTTTGCCGTTCAGGGCTACCGGATGCCCGTGTTCAAAACGTACCGTTACTTCTTCCGCGGCAATTTTGACGTTCTCATCCCAGAACTTCACGCCCATGATCGGATTAACAATTTTCACGCTGGAGTTAAGGAATTCCAGATCCTTCGCTTCATGCGTCGCGCCCAGCATGTTGGAGTCGGTAGAGTAGGCTTTTTCGACCGACATTTTGTAATCAAAGCCGCAGGCAATCATAAATTCCGACATCTCCTGACGCCCGCCGAGCTCGTCAATAAAGTCGGTATCCAGCCATGGTTTGTAGATTTTCAGTTCAGCATTGGTCAGCAGGCCGTAACGATAGAAGCGTTCGATATCGTTACCTTTATAGGTGCTGCCATCGCCCCAGATATTGACGCCATCTTCTTTCATGGCGGCAACCAGCATCGTGCCGGTGACGGCACGGCCCAGCGGGGTAGTGTTGAAATAGGTCAGGCCGCCGGTGGTATTATGAAACGCGCCGCACTGAATAGCTGCGATGCCCTCGGCAACCAGTTGCTTACGGCAGTCGATGAGACGAGCATTTTCTGCGCCATATTCTTTTGCACGACGCGGGATTGCCTCATAGTCGTCCTCATCCGGCTGCCCCAGGTTCGCCGTATAAGCATAGGGGACAGCCCCTTTTTGTCGCATCCACAGCAGCGCTGCGCTGGTGTCCAGACCGCCAGAAAAAGCGATACCAATACGTTGACCTGCCGGAAGATGCTTGAGAATCGTCGTCATAAAATAAACCCTGCCTGGTAGACTATGGAGAAATCATCTCTGGTACTGAATGCATGTTTATGCAAAATAAATGAGTTTTCATTTAAACACCTTTTGCTGCATATCGAAAGTCATTCATGACAATTTCAGCAAAAAAACCGCTGTGCGTCTTTACTCGCTATGCACAGACTCCGCGTTTTTATGCCGGTTAAAAAGCCCCTGATACAGGCAGTGGACGCACCTTGACACAACACGCTTTTTTTCCTTATACTACAGGCCGATTTTACGTCCCGTCTTCGGTACCAAATCCCAGCATTATTTGCATTTTCTACTCAAAACGCGTAGAATTTGCCACGTTTCAGGCGCGGGGTGGAGCAGCCTGGTAGCTCGTCGGGCTCATAACCCGAAGGTCGTCGGTTCAAATCCGGCCCCCGCAACCACTTTCCCTTAGAGTTCTTTTTCAAATAGTCTGTGAAGACGTTGGCCTTCGTAGCTGAGTTTGAAAAAAATTCTTTCGGAAGGTTCTCCAGGCCGCCGTTGCGGCTATAGGGTTCAGTTATCTAAAGCCCCGATTTATCGGGGTTTTTTGTTATCTGACTACAGAATAACTGGGCTTTACGCCCTTTTTTTATGTCTTGGGGGTGGGCTTGTCCACATTAGAGCAAAAATTAACAGAGATGATTACAGCACCGGTTGAAGCATTGGGCTTTGAGCTGGTCGGCATCGAATTTATTCGCGGTCGCACATCGACACTGCGCATCTATATTGATAGTGAAGATGGCATCAATGTTGATGATTGTGCTGATGTGAGCCATCAGGTGAGCGCCGTAATGGACGTTGAAGACCCCATTACTGTTGCCTACAACCTGGAAGTCTCCTCACCTGGCCTCGATCGTCCTATGTTCACCGCTGAACACTATACGCGTTTCCTGGGTGAAGAGGTGGCGCTGGTCCTGCGCATGGCGGTTCAGAATCGTCGCAAATGGCAGGGCATTATTAAAGCGGTTGACGGTGAGATGATCACGGTTACGGTTGATGGCAAAGATGAAGTGTTCGCGCTGAGTAACATCCAGAAGGCGAACCTGGTTCCCCACTTTTAACAGTCTGGATTGAGGTGAAAGGCCCCGATGAATAAAGAAATTTTGGCTGTTGTTGAAGCCGTTTCCAACGAAAAATCGCTGCCACGCGAGAAAATTTTCGAAGCGCTGGAAAGCGCACTGGCAACGGCTACAAAGAAAAAATACGAACAAGAGATCGATGTTCGCGTAGAAATCGATCGTAAAAGCGGTGATTTCGATACGTTCCGCCGCTGGGTTATTGTTGAAGAAGTGACCCAGCCGACGAAAGAGATCACTCTCGAAGCGGCGCGTTTTGAAGACGAAAGCCTGAATGTCGGTGAATATGTTGAAGATCAGATTGAGTCCGTGACCTTCGACCGCATCACGACGCAGACCGCAAAACAAGTCATTGTCCAGAAAGTCCGTGAAGCTGAACGCGCAATGGTTGTCGATCAGTTCCGCGAACATGAAGGTGAAATCATCACCGGCGTGGTGAAGAAAGTAAACCGCGATAACATCTCCCTTGATCTGGGCAACAATGCTGAAGCGGTGATCCTGCGTGAAGATATGCTGCCGCGCGAAAACTTCCGTCCGGGCGACCGCATTCGTGGCGTATTGTACGCTGTACGCCCTGAAGCACGCGGAGCCCAGCTGTTCGTAACGCGTTCTAAGCCGGAAATGCTGGTTGAACTCTTCCGCATTGAAGTGCCAGAAATCGGCGAAGAAGTTATTGAGATCAAAGCAGCCGCTCGCGATCCAGGTTCACGCGCGAAAATCGCAGTGAAAACCAACGACAAGCGTATCGACCCGGTTGGTGCCTGCGTCGGTATGCGTGGTGCACGCGTTCAGGCGGTCTCTACTGAACTGGGTGGCGAACGTATTGATATCGTACTGTGGGACGATAACCCGGCGCAGTTCGTGATTAACGCTATGGCTCCGGCAGACGTAGCGTCCATCGTAGTGGATGAAGATAAACACACCATGGATATCGCGGTTGAAGCCGGTAACCTGGCGCAGGCGATTGGCCGTAACGGTCAGAACGTGCGTCTGGCTTCACAGCTCAGCGGTTGGGAACTCAACGTAATGACCGTTGATGACCTTCAGGCGAAGCATCAGGCTGAAACGCATGCCGCTATTGAAACCTTTACCAGACACCTCGACATTGACGAAGAGTTCGCCACTGTTCTGGTTGAAGAAGGCTTCTCATCGCTGGAAGAACTGGCCTACGTGCCAATGAAAGAACTGCTGGAAATTGACGGCCTTGATGAGTTGACCGTTGAAGCACTGCGTGAGCGTGCTAAAACCGCACTGGCCACTTTGACTCAGGCCCAGGAAGAGAGCCTTGGTGATAACCAACCGGCTGACGATCTGCTGAATCTTGAAGGGCTGGATCGCGCAATGGCATTCAAACTGGCTGCCCGTGGTGTTTGTACGCTGGAAGATCTCGCCGATCAGGGCATTGATGATCTGGCTGGTATCGACGGTCTGTCCGACGAGCAAGCCGGTGAGCTGATTATGGCTGCCCGTAATATTTGCTGGTTCGGTGACGAAGCGTAATAAACTGTAGCAGGAAGGAACAGCATGACAGATGTAACCGTAAAAGCGCTGGCCGCAGAGAAACAGATTTCCGTGGATCGCCTGGTACAGCAATTCGCTGATGCAGGTATCCGCAAGTCTGTTGATGACTCTGTGTCCGCACAAGAAAGACAAACCCTCCAGGCCCACCTGAATCGTGATCAGGGTGCAGGCCCGGATAAGTTGACATTACAGCGTAAAACGCGCAGTACTTTAAACATTCCAGGTACCGGTGGAAAAAGTAAATCGGTACAAATCGAAGTCCGCAAGAAACGCACCTTTGTGAAACGTGACCCGCAAGAGGCAGAACGTCTCGCGGCGGAAGAGCAGGCACAGCGTGAAGCGGAAGAGCAAGCCCGTCGTGAGGCTGAAGAGACAGCCAAGCGTGAGGCGCAATTAAAAGCTGAACGTGAGGCCGCAGAACAAGCTAAGCGTGAAGCCGCTGACAAAGCGAAACGTGAAGCTGCGGAAAAAGACAAAGTGAGCAACCAACAAGACGATATGACCAAAACTGCCCAGGCTGAGAAAGCCCGTCGTGAGAACGAAGCTGCGGAACTGAAGCGTAAAGCCGAAGAAGAAGCACGTCGTAAGCTGGAAGAAGAAGCGCGTCGGGTCGCTGAAGAAGCTCGTCGTATGGCGGAAGAAAACGAGAAAAATGGTGTGCAGGCAACCGAAACCACTGAAGACACCAGCGACTATCACGTGACCACCTCTCAGCATGCGCGTCAGGCTGAAGATGATAACGACCGTGAAGTTGAAGGCGGCCGTGGCCGTGGCCGTAATGCGAAAGCAGCGCGTCCGGCCAAAAAAGGGAATAAGCACTCCGAATCAAAAGCCGATCGTGAAGAAGCACGTGCAGCGGTTCGCGGTGGTAAAGGCGGCAAGCGTAAAGGTTCTTCTTTACAGCAGGGCTTCCAGAAACCCGCTCAGGCTGTTAACCGTGACGTCGTGATTGGCGAAACCATTACCGTTGGCGATCTGGCGAACAAAATGGCAGTCAAAGGTTCTCAGGTCATCAAAGCGATGATGAAACTGGGTGCAATGGCGACCATCAACCAGGTTATCGACCAGGAAACCGCACAACTGGTGGCTGAAGAACTGGGCCACAAAGTGATCCTGCGTCGTGAAAATGAGCTGGAAGAAGCGGTAATGAGCGACCGTGATACAGGTGCTGCGGCAGAACCGCGTGCACCGGTAGTGACCATCATGGGTCACGTTGACCACGGTAAAACCTCGCTGCTGGACTACATTCGTTCTACGAAAGTGGCTTCCGGTGAAGCGGGCGGCATTACCCAGCATATCGGTGCGTATCACGTTGAAACTGACAACGGGATGATCACCTTCCTGGATACCCCGGGCCACGCCGCGTTTACCTCCATGCGTGCTCGTGGTGCACAGGCAACGGATATCGTTGTTCTGGTCGTTGCTGCCGATGATGGTGTGATGCCGCAGACGATTGAAGCTATCCAGCACGCGAAAGCGGCGCAGGTGCCTTTAGTCGTTGCAGTGAACAAAATCGACAAGCCAGAAGCCGATCTGGATCGCGTTAAGAACGAACTGTCTCAATACGGCGTTATGCCGGAAGAGTGGGGCGGCGAAGCGCAGTTCATCCCGGTTTCTGCAAAAGCAGGTACCGGTATTGATGATCTGCTGAACGCTATTCTGCTCCAGGCTGAAGTTCTGGAACTGAAAGCTATTCGCAACGGCATGGCGAGCGGTGCGGTCATCGAATCCTTCCTTGATAAAGGTCGTGGTCCGGTTGCCACAGTTCTGGTTCGCGAAGGTACCCTGAACAAGGGCGACATCGTACTGTGCGGTTTCGAATACGGTCGCGTTCGTGCGATGCGTAACGAACTCGGTCAGGAAGTGCTGGAAGCGGGTCCGTCCATTCCGGTGGAAATCCTCGGCCTGTCCGGCGTTCCGGCTGCGGGTGATGAAGTGACCGTGGTACGTGACGAGAAGAAAGCGCGTGAAGTGGCACTGTATCGTCAGGGCAAATTCCGTGAAGTTAAACTGGCTCGTCAGCAGAAATCGAAACTTGAGAACATGTTCGCTAACATGACCGAAGGCGAAGTTCATGAAGTGAACATCGTGCTGAAGGCTGACGTTCAGGGTTCTGTGGAAGCAATTTCTGACTCCTTGCTGAAACTGTCTACCGACGAAGTTAAAGTCAGGATCATCGGTTCTGGCGTGGGTGGTATCACCGAAACCGACGCCACCCTGGCAGCGGCGTCCAACGCCATCCTGGTTGGCTTCAACGTTCGTGCCGATGCCTCTGCGCGTAAAGTGATTGAATCCGAAAGCCTGGATCTGCGTTACTACTCCGTCATCTATAATCTGATCGACGAAGTGAAAGCGGCGATGAGCGGTATGCTGTCTCCGGAACTGAAACAGCAGATCATCGGTCTGGCTGAAGTGCGTGACGTATTCAAATCACCGAAATTTGGTGCGATCGCGGGCTGTATGGTTACCGAAGGGACAATCAAACGTCACAACCCGATCCGCGTTCTGCGCGACAACGTGGTTATCTATGAAGGCGAGCTGGAATCCCTGCGCCGCTTCAAAGATGACGTTAACGAAGTCCGTAACGGCATGGAATGTGGTATCGGCGTGAAGAACTACAACGACGTTCGCGTTGGCGATATGATCGAAGTGTTCGAGATCATCGAAATCCAACGTACTATCGCATAATCTTCGTCATGCCCGGTGGCACTTCGTTTACCGGGCCTGCGTTAGGATTGTTAGCCGGGTTGTAGGCCTGATAGGTGTAGCGCCATCAGGCTTTAAAGCGCCACCCGGCAATTATTTCAAAAGGGGCTGATAGCCCCTTTTTTGTCTGGAGAATTTATTATGGCGAAAGAATTTGGTCGCCCGCAGCGCGTGGCTCAGGAGATGCAAAAAGAGATCGCAATCATCCTGCAGCGCGAAATCAAAGACCCGCGTCTGGGCATGATGACTACCGTTTCTGGCGTCGAAATGTCCCGCGATCTGGCCTATGCCAAAGTGTTTGTAACCTTCCTGAATGACAAAGATGAAGACGCGGTGAAAGCGGGCATCAAAGCGTTGCAGGAAGCATCCGGTTTTATCCGTTCGCTGCTGGGCAAAGCGATGCGCCTGCGCATCGTGCCGGAACTGACCTTCTTCTACGACAATTCGCTGGTTGAAGGGATGCGCATGTCCAACCTGGTCACCAGCGTGGTAAAACACGACGATGAGCGTCGTGTGAACCCGGACGACAGCAAGGAGGACTAATGAGTCGTCCTCGCCGTCGCGGTCGCGACATACATGGCGTTCTGCTACTGGATAAACCGCAGGGGATGTCCAGCAATGACGTATTACAGAAAGTAAAACGCATCTATAATGCCAACCGCGCCGGGCATACCGGCGCGTTAGATCCGCTGGCAACCGGTATGCTGCCGATCTGCCTGGGGGAAGCCACTAAGTTTTCCCAGTATTTGCTGGATTCCGATAAGCGCTATCGTGTGATTGCCCGTCTGGGCCAGCGTACAGATACCTCCGACGCTGACGGCCAGATAGTGCAGGAGCGTCCTGTTACCTTTAGTGCGTCAGACCTTGACGCCGCGCTGGACACGTTTCGGGGTGATATTCAGCAGGTGCCGTCAATGTATTCCGCGCTGAAATATCAGGGGCGGAAACTGTACGAATATGCGCGTGAAGGTATTGAAGTGCCGCGTGAAGCGCGCCCGGTCACCGTTTATGAGCTACGCTTCATTCGCCACGAAGGCGATGAGCTTGAACTGGAAGTTCACTGCTCGAAAGGCACCTATATTCGCACCATCATTGACGATCTTGGTGAAAAGCTGGGCTGTGGCGCGCATGTGATTTTCCTGCGTCGGCTGGCGGTGAGCAAATACCCGGTAGAGCGGATGGTGACGCTGGAGCATCTGCGTCAGCTGGTGGCGCAGGCTGAACAGCAAGCTATTCCGGCGGGCGATCTGCTTGATCCGCTACTGATGCCGATGGACAGTCCGGCTTCGGACTTTCCTCTGGTCAATATTCCGGCGGTTGTTGCGGGTTATTTTAAGCAGGGCCAACCCGTAAGGGCCTCTGGTGCGCCGTTAAATGGCCTGGTACGCGTGACCGAAGGTGATAGCGCCAGCTTTATCGGTATGGGCGAAATCGACGATGAAGGACGCATCGCCCCGCGTCGTCTGGTGGTTGAATATCCGGCATAATACCGCTCCGTCTTGCGATAACCAGGCGCTGCGAGTAGAATATTGCCGCTTAATGCCCGCTAAATTGTTTAACAAGCTGGCGGACATTAACTATGGGGTTGCTGAATTAGAGATTGGCACCCTTTCTTTCTTTTAAATCTGGAGTTCTAAAATGTCTCTAAGCGTTGAAGCTAAAGCTAAAATCGTTTCTGAGTTTGGTCGTGGTACTAACGACAGCGGTTCTACCGAAGTACAGGTTGCACTGCTGACCGCACAGATTAACCACCTGCAGGGTCACTTTGCAGAGCACAAAAAAGATCACCACAGCCGTCGTGGTCTGCTGCGTATGGTTTCTCAGCGTCGTAAACTGCTCGACTACCTGAAACGTAAAGATGTTGCACGCTACACCGCGCTGATCGAGCGTCTGGGCCTGCGTCGCTAAGTCTTGCGAGTTTCAGAAAAGGGGCCTTCAGGGCCCCTTTTTTCAACCGCACCGCAGCAATTCGCTGGAAACTAATGTATTGTTGCTATGAATGATCTTCCGTCGCAGAGGTTCGCGCGGCTAATGAGAGGCTTCACCCACAAAGTGGGTTAGGGTTGTCATTAGTCGCGAGGATGCGCAGAAGATCGGTTGTTAACGACAGTGTGCCGTGGGTGCACTGCCACTAATTAAGAAAGGATATTATTTTGCTTAATCCGATCGTTCGTAAATTCCAGTACGGTCAGCATACCGTTACGCTGGAAACCGGGATGATGGCGCGTCAGGCTACTGCTGCCGTTATGGTTAGCATGGATGACACCGCAGTATTTGTGACCGTTGTTGGTCAGAAAAAAGCCAAACCGGGTCAGGATTTCTTCCCGCTGACCGTTAACTATCAGGAGCGTACCTACGCTGCTGGCCGTATCCCGGGCAGCTTCTTCCGTCGTGAAGGCCGTCCGAGCGAAGGCGAAACGCTGATCGCGCGTCTGATTGACCGCCCGGTACGTCCGCTGTTCCCGGAAGGCTTCGTCAACGAAGTTCAGGTTATTGCTACCGTTGTTTCTGTTAACCCGCAGGTTAACCCGGATATCGTGGCGATGATCGGCGCTTCTGCTGCATTGTCCCTGTCTGGTATTCCGTTCAACGGCCCGATCGGTGCTGCACGTGTGGGTTACATCAATGACCAGTACGTACTGAACCCGACGCAGGATGAGCTGAAAGAAAGTAAACTGGACCTGGTGGTTGCGGGTACTGAAGCGGCTGTTCTGATGGTGGAATCCGAAGCTGAACTGCTGAGCGAAGATCAGATGCTGGGCGCAGTGGTCTTTGGCCACGATCAGCAGCAGGTGGTTATCCAGGCGATCAACGACCTGGTGAAAGAAGCGGGTAAACCGCGCTGGGACTGGCAGCCAGAAGCCGTTAACGATGCGCTGAACGCGCGCGTGGCTGCGCTGGCTGAGTCTCGCCTGAGCGACGCATATCGTATCACCGACAAACAAGAACGTTATGCTCAGGTTGATGCCATCAAATCTGAAGCGATTGCCAGCCTGGTGGCTGAAGACGAAACCCTGGACGCTAACGAACTGGGTGAAATCCTGCACGCAATCGAGAAAAACGTGGTTCGTAGCCGCGTACTGGCAGGCGAGCCGCGCATTGACGGTCGTGAAAAAGACATGATTCGTGGTCTGGACGTACGCACCGGCGTACTGCCGCGTACTCACGGCTCCGCGCTGTTTACCCGTGGCGAAACGCAGGCGCTGGTGACAGCCACCCTGGGTACCGCACGTGACGCGCAGACGCTGGATGAGTTGATGGGTGAACGTACGGACACTTTCCTGTTCCACTACAACTTCCCTCCGTACTCTGTGGGTGAAACCGGTATGGTAGGCTCGCCGAAACGTCGTGAAATTGGTCACGGTCGCCTGGCGAAGCGCGGCGTGCTGGCAGTGATGCCGGAAGCCGACAAATTCCCGTACACCGTACGTGTGGTGTCTGAAATCACCGAATCTAACGGTTCTTCCTCTATGGCTTCCGTCTGTGGCGCTTCCCTGGCGCTGATGGACGCAGGCGTGCCGATCAAAGCGGCCGTTGCGGGCATCGCAATGGGCCTGGTGAAAGAAGGCGACAACTTTGTTGTGCTGTCTGACATCCTCGGCGACGAAGACCACCTGGGCGATATGGACTTCAAAGTGGCGGGTTCCCGTGACGGTATCTCTGCGCTGCAGATGGATATCAAAATTGAAGGTATCACCAAAGAGATTATGCAGGTTGCGCTGAACCAGGCTAAAGGTGCGCGTCTGCACATCCTGGGCGTAATGGAACAGGCAATTAATGCGCCGCGCGGCGATATCTCTGAGTTTGCACCGCGCATCCATACCATCAAGATTAACGCGGATAAAATCAAGGACGTTATCGGTAAAGGCGGTTCGGTTATCCGTGCGCTGACCGAAGAAACCGGTACTACCATCGAAATCGAAGATGACGGTACGGTGAAAATCGCGGCTACCGACGGTGAGAAAGCGAAACATGCTATCCGTCGTATCGAAGAGATCACTGCAGAAATCGAAGTGGGTCGTATCTACAACGGTAAAGTGACCCGTATCGTTGACTTTGGCGCGTTTGTTGCCATCGGCGGCGGTAAAGAAGGTCTGGTCCACATTTCTCAGATTGCCGACAAGCGCGTTGAGAAAGTGACCGACTATCTGCAAATGAATCAGGAAGTACCGGTGAAAGTTCTGGAAGTTGATCGCCAGGGCCGTATCCGTCTGAGCATCAAAGAAGCAACCGAGCAGTCTCAGCCTGCGAATGCACCGGAAGCACCGGCTGCTGAACAAGGCGAGTAAGGTTGCCATTGCCCTCCGCGCAGGCGGAGGGCTAATTAGCTGGCTGGACGCCTTGTTTGCAACTGGGGAACGGGACGTTCATCCTTTTGTTGTCTTCGGGAGTGGGAAATGAAGCCTTTTTTGCGCTGGTGTTTCGTGGCAACAGCTCTTACGCTTGCAGGATGCAACAGCTCCAGCTGGCGTAAAAGTGAAGTCCTCGCAGTACCATTGCAACCGACTTTACAGCAGGAAGTGATTCTGGCACGCATGGAACAAATTCTTGCCAGTCGGGCTTTAACCGATGACGAACGCGCACAGCTTTTATATGAGCGCGGAGTGTTGTATGATAGTCTCGGTCTGAGGGCCTTAGCGCGAAATGATTTTTCACAAGCGCTGGCAATAAGACCGGATATGCCTGAAGTATTCAATTACTTAGGCATATATTTAACGCAGGCAGGCAGTTATGATGCCGCCTATGAAGCGTTTGATTCTGTACTTGAGCTTGATCCAACTTACAATTACGCGTACTTGAATCGCGGTATCGCCCTGTATTACGGCGGTCGCGACAAGTTAGCGCAAGATGATCTGCTGGCGTTTTATCAAGACGATCCCAATGATCCTTTCCGCAGCCTGTGGCTTTATCTCGTTGAGCAGAAGCTTGATGAGAAGCGGGCAAAAGAAGCGTTAAAACAGCGCTTCGAGAAATCGGATAAGGAACAGTGGGGATGGAACATTGTCGAGTTCTACCTGGGCGACATTAACGAATCCGCGTTAATGGGACGACTCAAGGCGGACGCAACGGATAACACCTCGCTCGCTGAGCATCTCAGTGAAACCAACTTCTATTTAGGTAAGTATTACCTAAGTCTTGGGGACAAGGACAGCGCTACGGCACTGTTCAAACTGGCGGTGGCTAACAACGTTCATAACTTTGTTGAGCACCGATACGCATTGTTGGAATTATCGCTCCTGGGCCAGGAGCAAGATGACCTGGCAGAATCGGACCAGCAATAGCTGACGAACAGACATTAGCCCGAATTTTTTGATTGCCATCACCTTCGCGGGTGAGGGCGTTGTTGTTCGTTAATACACCTACTTTGAGCCGGTTCACACTTTTCAATGAAAATTGCAGATCAATTTCATGATGAGTTATGTAGACTGGCCGCCATTAATATCGAGGCACTTGTACTACATGGCTGAATTCGAAACCACTTTTGCAGATCTGGGCCTGAAGGCTCCTATCCTTGAAGCCCTTAACGATCTGGGTTACGAAAAACCATCTCCGATCCAGGCAGAGTGTATCCCTCACCTGCTGGGCGGCCGTGACGTTCTGGGTATGGCCCAGACCGGTAGCGGTAAAACCGCAGCGTTTTCTTTACCGCTGCTCAACAATCTTGATGCCGATCTGAAAGCACCTCAGATCCTGGTACTGGCACCGACCCGCGAGCTGGCGGTTCAGGTTGCTGAAGCAATGACCGATTTCTCTAAACATATGCATGGCGTGAACGTGGTAGCCCTTTACGGCGGCCAGCGTTATGACGTGCAGTTACGCGCCCTGCGTCAGGGACCACAGATCGTCGTCGGTACGCCGGGTCGTCTGCTGGATCACCTGAAACGCGGTACGCTGAACCTGTCCAGCCTGAGTGGTCTGGTACTGGACGAAGCCGATGAAATGCTGCGTATGGGCTTCATCGAAGACGTTGAAACCATCATGGCGCAGATCCCGGCTGACCATCAGACCGCGCTGTTCTCTGCGACCATGCCGGAAGCGATTCGTCGCATTACCCGTCGCTTTATGAACGAGCCGCAGGAAGTGCGCATTCAGTCCAGCGTTACCACCCGCCCGGACATCAGCCAGAGCTACTGGACGGTGTACGGTATGCGTAAAAACGAAGCGCTGGTGCGTTTCCTGGAAGCGGAAGATTTTGATGCGGCGATTATCTTCGTGCGTACCAAAAACGCGACCCTGGAAGTGGCTGAAGCGCTGGAGCGTAGCGGTTACAACAGCGCCGCGCTGAACGGTGACATGAACCAGGCGCTGCGTGAGCAGACACTGGAACGCCTGAAAGATGGTCGTCTGGACATCCTGATCGCCACCGACGTTGCGGCCCGTGGCCTGGACGTTGAGCGTATCAGCCTGGTGGTTAACTACGACATCCCGATGGACTCCGAGTCTTATGTTCACCGTATCGGTCGTACCGGTCGTGCGGGTCGTGCTGGCCGCGCGCTGCTGTTCGTTGAGAACCGCGAGCGTCGTCTGCTGCGCAACATTGAACGCACCATGAAACTGACTATTCCGGAAGTGGAACTGCCGAACGCAGAACTGCTGGGCAAACGCCGTCTGGAAAAATTTGCCGCTAAAGTACAGCAGCAGCTGGAAAGCAGCGATCTGGATCTCTACCGTGGTCTGCTGGCGCAAATCCAGCCGACGGCTGAAGGTGAAGAGCTGGATATCGAAACGCTGGCCGCCGCACTGCTGAAAATGGCGCAGGGCGAACGTTCTCTGATCGTACCGCCGGATGCACCGATGCGTCCGCGTCGCGAATTCCGTGACCGTGATGACCGTGCGCCGCGCGATCGTAACGACCGTGGCCCGCGTGGCGACCGTCCGGAACGCGGTGGTGAAGACCGTCCGCGTCGCGAACGTCGTGACGTTGGTGATATGCAGCTGTACCGCATTGAAGTGGGCCGTGATGATGGCGTTGAAGTTCGTCATATCGTTGGCGCGATTGCTAACGAAGGCGATATCAGCAGCCGTTACATCGGTAACATCAAGCTGTTTGCGTCTCACTCCACTATCGAACTGCCGAAAGGCATGCCGGGTGAAGTGCTGCAACACTTTACGCGTACCCGCATTCTGAACAAGCCGATGAACATGCAGTTGCTGGGCGATGCACAGCCGCACACCGGCGGTGAACGCCGTGGCGGTGGCCGCAGCTTCGGTGGCGAACGTCGCGAAGGCGGTCGTGGCGAAGGCCGTGGTTTTGGCGGTGAGCGTCGTGAAGGCGGTCGTAGTGAAGGTCGTCGTTTCAGCGGCGAGCGTCGTGAAGGCCGTGCGCCGCGTCGTGATGATGCAGCTCCACGTCGTGACGACTCCTCCAGCCGTCGTCGTTTCGGTGGCGATGCGTAATTTACGCTAGTATCGTAAAGTAATCTGTACAGCCCCGGTCTTAACAACCGGGGCTTTTTTTATTTCATTTGTACTCGTGTACTGGTACAGTGTGGCACGCTTCACCAGGAGAAGTGCTTTGTAACGGAGAAAAAACCAGATGGCTACCCTCACCACCACACAAACCTCGCCCTCACTGCTCAGTGGCGTGGTCATTATCGGCGGCACTATCATTGGTGCTGGCATGTTCTCTTTGCCGGTCGTGATGTCCGGAGCGTGGTTCTTCTGGTCGCTGGCGGCGCTGGTCTTCACCTGGTTTTGTATGCTCCATTCCGGGCTGATGATCCTTGAAGCCAACCTGAACTATCGTATTGGTTCCAGCTTCGACACCATCACTAAAGATCTGCTGGGCCAGGGCTGGAATGTGGTGAACGGCGTTTCTATCGCCTTTGTGCTCTACATCCTGACCTATGCCTATATTTCTGCCAGCGGATCGATTCTGCATCATACCTTTGCGGAAATGTCGCTGAACGTACCGGCCCGGGTGGCTGGTTTTTGCTTTGCGCTGCTGGTAGCGTTTGTGGTGTGGCTGAGTACCAAAGCGGTCAGCCGGATGACGGCGATCGTGCTGGGTGCGAAAGTCATTACCTTCTTTCTGACCTTCGGTAGCCTGTTGGGGCACGTTACGCCAGTGACGTTGTTTAACGTGGCTGAAAGCCATGCTTCCTACACACCCTATCTGCTGATGACGCTGCCGTTCTGCCTGGCGTCTTTTGGCTACCATGGCAACGTGCCGAGCCTGATGAAATACTACGGTAAGGACCCGCGCACTATCGTGAAGTGCCTGGTGTATGGCACCCTGCTGGCGTTGGGACTTTATATCGTCTGGCTGCTGGGAACGATGGGCAATATTCCACGTCCGCAGTTTATCGATATTGCGCAAAAGGGCGGTAATATTGACGTGCTGGTACAGTCACTGAGCGGTGTCCTGAACAGCCGTAGTCTGGATTTGTTGCTGGTGATCTTTTCTAACTTCGCGGTCGCCAGCTCGTTCCTCGGCGTTACGCTGGGGCTGTTTGACTACCTGGCCGATCTCTGTGGTTTTGATGATTCTGCCAGCGGGCGCTTCAAAACCGCGCTGTTAACCTTTACGCCTCCGGTGGTTGGCGGCCTCCTGTGGCCGAATGGTTTCCTTTATGCGATTGGCTACGCCGGACTGGCGGCAACCATCTGGGCGGCAATTGTGCCGGCGCTGCTGGCGCGTAAATCCCGCAAGCGTTTCGGCAGCCCGACATTCCGTGTCTGGGGCGGCAAGCCGATGATTGCGTTGATCCTGGTCTTTGGTGTGGGTAATGCGCTGGTGCATATTCTGTCGAGCTTTAATCTGTTACCGGTGTACCAGTAACGCGGCATGCCGGGTGAGAAGCTCTCACCCGGCTATCCCGATTAATGTCATCAAATATAACCCTGTTTGTTGTACAGCTCCTCTGCCAGCGCGTCACCATGTTCATCAAAGAAGGCATTCGCGATAGTCAAATTTTCCACCTGTGGGTTTGCTATTATCTTGCTCTTGCCGTCGTCGAATTCGATACCGATACTGACGTCTTTCTCTGCTCCCCACCAGTAGGAATAAATCAGCAGAAAGTTATTTTGCGTGGCTGGCGTAATGAATTTTTCCATCCCCCGCAGACAGACGACCAGAGGCAAAAAATCATCAAAACTTTCCGACAGGAAGATGTGGTCCATGGTGACGATCTGCGTCTGCGCATCGAACGTGATATGTTCGGCACAGATATTGTCTTTGCTGGTGCCAGCGTTACAACCGGCAAGATCGCGTAGCATCTTTGCCGGATCGCCGTATATCCGTTGCTCCGCACTGAACCAGTCCAGCCAGTCGCTATAGTCTTCCATATTTTTCGCAGGAGAACGTAAAAATGCCTGCAGATTATCCCGGGTGATGTGGGCGTGGAGAAAAAATGATGCTGGTTCACTCATCATGCTGATCCTCTGATAACGTTTTATCCGTCATTATAAAGGTGCTCCTGACTCATTTAAGTCCAGAAATGGACTATTTGCCGGAGCGTTTCAAAAGGACAGCCTGAGGCGGAAAACGTATAGTAATGACCGGCTGATAAGCGAGGCGGAGAGCGAGTAATGGGACGTGCGGGGTTATTCTATCTGATACTCTGTGCCGCAATAATCGCAGTCGGTATTCGTTTTTTCTGGCCCGTCCCGCAAGAGGAAATCCCTTTTCTGCCTGAGGAGAAAACCGCGCCTCCCGCACCCTTACCGCCGAAAGAAATCCACCCCGGTGACCGTGTGTTTATCCGTATTCTGAAAGCTGAAGACAAGCTTGAGTTGTGGTCCAGCGCCGGAAATAAACCTTATGAACTGTATAAAACCTGGACTATTTGTGCCTGGTCGGGTGGTTTAGGGCCAAAACACAAACAGGGCGATGGCAAAAGCCCGGAAGGATTCTATGCCACCACAAAAGGGCTGCTGAACCCGAAGAGTCATTACCATCGGGCATTTAATATTGGTTACCCCAACGCTTACGATCGGGCAAACGGCTACACCGGGGATTTTATTATGGTGCACGGTAGCTGCGTTTCTGCGGGCTGCTACGCGATGACCGATGACGGCATAGACGAGATATACCAGCTGGTGGCGCAGGCGCTCAATAGCGGGCAACAACGTGTGCCGGTGCATATTTTCCCTTTTTCCATGACGGCGGCGAATATGCAGCGCGCGACGAAATGGCCCGACTACGCTTTCTGGCAGTCATTAAAACCAGGTTATGACTACTTCGAAAAAAATCACCGGCTTCCGACTGTGACGGTCGAAAACCGGCGCTATAAAATTAACTAAACAGCTCTTCTTTAACGTCCATCGCCAGATCAAACGAATGCAGACGCGCCTGATGATCGAAAATCTGACCGTTAACCATAATCTCATCGGCATCCGTTTCGCGCAAAATCGATTGCAGACCATGGCGAACCTTCGCTTTATCGCCTACCAGCGACATGCTCAGCGCCTGCTGTACGCCGTACTGCTCGGACGGCGACCAGAAAGTGTCCATATTCTCTATCGGTGGCGGAAGCTGGCCGGTTTCACCGCGGCGCAGTTTGACGAACGCCTGTTGCATAGAGGTAAACAGGAATTCGGCATCGCGATTGCT
The DNA here is from genome assembly GCF_002915575.1 of Superficieibacter electus. Lineage (GTDB taxonomy): Bacteria > Pseudomonadota > Gammaproteobacteria > Enterobacterales > Enterobacteriaceae > Superficieibacter > Superficieibacter electus. The sequence continues at coordinate 60,936 of NZ_PQGD01000017.1, read as the reverse complement.
GTCGGCGGTGACAATATTAATGCATACCATCGCGTACGGTTTTTCCAGCCGCGCGGAGGGCTTGAAGTTAGTGCGATAGAGATGCAGCGCCTGGAACAGCATATCCGGCGCGAAGTGTGAGGCAAAGGCAAATGGCAGACCGAGCTGGGCGGCAAGTTGCGCGCTGTAGAGACTTGAGCCTAACAGCCACACCGGGATCTTCTCGCCGTAGCCGGGCACCGGACGCACCTGCGGATGAGGATCGCGGGCGTCAAACCACTCCACCAGCTCATTAACATCGCGCGGGAAATTATCAATATCGCCGCTCATATGACGACGCAGGGCGCGCATGGTCGGCTGGTCGCTACCCGGCGCGCGACCCAGCCCCAGATCAATACGTCCCGGATAAAGCGTATTCAGCGTACCGAACTGCTCGGCAATCACCAGTGGTGAGTGATTTGGCAGCATCACGCCGCCGGAACCGAGGTGCAATGTCGTGGTGTTGGCGGCGAGATAGCCAATCAGCACCGACGTCGCCGCGCTGGCAATGCCGGTCATATTATGGTGTTCCGCCAGCCAGTAGCGATGATAGCCACGCTTTTCCGCCAGCTGTGCCAGCGCCAGGGAATGCGAGAAGGCTTCTCTGGCTGAGGAGCCTTGCGGGATCGGCGCGAGATCCAGCACCGAAAAGGGGATCGATTTATCAGTCATAACGGCTCACTTTGTTACCGGTTAATCTTTTAATACTGCATTAAGATTTCATTATAGTTGTTAACAAAGTGAGCTTTTTTACGCCTGCAGTTCCAGCCCGGCCAGTCGCTTCCAGTAGCCGTTACAATCGCTATGTGGCGCAAGGGCCAGTGGAGCAGCCCCCGTTTCGTTAGCGCGGAAGGCATCGAGCATGGCGAAGGTTTCCGTGCCTAATGGCGACAAGCGCACCATATCGACAATGCCTTTCATCGACGTGAGTTCATTACCGAGGTTATATACGTAGCCGCTCATGGTCTGAATACCATTAAGCACAAACACCTGCTGATTTTCCTGCGACAGTACGTTGCGCCCGTTAGGATACTTAATGCAGCAGGTTTCGCACTCATCTTTTGGCCGGTCTTCCGAGCGGGCGGTGAAGCAGCGTGCAGAGTAGGCCAGCGGCAAATGCCCGTAACTGAGGACTTCGACTTCAAACTGCTGGCGAATGCCCAGTTCGTCGCACTGATTAAGCAGGTTGATCAGCCAGTCGCGGGACAGTTCCACCGGCATACACCAACGAACCATACCTTGTTTCAGTAAAAGGCGCAGCGTGACCGCGTTGTAACAGTTAAGCGCATGTCCGGCGACAAACGGTAGCTTACGTTCGGCGCACATATTGACGACACCTATGTCGCTGGCTTCCAGCAGAAATTCGCCGTTATCAATAAAGCGTTTCAGCTCGCCCAGCTCAGATGACGCCTGTACCAGCGCCAGCGTGGAAAGCACCACCTGCTTGCCGCTGTTTGCCAGCGATTTTGCCATCTCCAGCCAGTCACCGACTTTGGTCGCCCGGCGCTTGCTGCATACCGCTTCGCCAAGATAAATCGTGTCGGCGCTGCTGGTGGCGGCCTGCTGGTAAAAATCCTCCAGCGTCTCTTTTGACCAGTAATAAAGCACTGGTCCGAGTGAGTATTTCATGTGATTCCCTACTGCCATTTACGGTGATACGCACCGAGTGTGGTTTGTGTACCTTCAGACATCGCGCCGAGCGCATCCATCCATGCGCGTTGCGGGACGTATTCCTGCGGCGAAGCCATACAGCGGTCAATTGCCTGCCGCCACACTTTCGCGACCTGGCTGACGTAGGCCGGGCTGCGCTGACGGCCTTCGATTTTCACCGAAGCTATTCCGGCGGCCAGTAATTCTGGCAGCAGCTCCAGCGTGTTGAGGCTGGTCGGCTCTTCCAGCGCGTGATAACGTTCACCATCCACCAGATAGCGGCCTTTGCACAGCGTTGGGTAGCCTGCGTTTTCCCCGTCCTGATAGCGATCGATCAGCACCTCATTAAGGCGCGACTCCAGCCCCTGTGGCGTTTGTTGCCAGCGTACAAAACGTGCCGGAGAACAGGCTCCTACGGTATTTGGCGACTCGCCCGTTAAATAAGAAGAGAGATAGCAGCGACCTTCCGCCATGATGCACAGGCTACCAAAAGCGAACACCTCCAGCGGTACTGGTGTTACGCGGGCAAGCTGTTTGACCTGATGAATAGAAAGGACGCGTGGCAGCACCACGCGTGCGACGTCAAAATGACGGTGATAGAAACGGATCGCCTCTTCATTGGTGGCTGATGCCTGGACTGAGACATGACGCTCAATATGCGGGTAGCGAACGGCGGCATACTCAAGCATCGCGAGATCGGCAAGGATGAGCGCATCTGCTCCTAACTGAGCGGCCATATCCACTGCACGTTGCCAGCGGGCATAGCCGTCCGGATGGGCGAAAGTATTAATGGCGATGTGCAGTTTGCGGCGGTGCTGATGCACGAAGCTCACAGCTTCCTGTAATTTTTTCTCGGTAAAGTTAAGCCCGGCAAAATGGCGGGCGTTGGTGTCATCTTTCAGCCCGATATAGACGGCGTCAGCGCCATTTTCGATGGCCGCCTTAAGCGCCGGAAGGTTGCCAGCAGGACAGAGGAGCTCCATAAAATTTCCTGAACGTTGCACCCCTTGCGGGCCGCAAATTGTTAACGAACTGGAATTTTAGTTAACCTGACTGCGACAATTTTTGATTTGAGGCAGTTAAACGCGTATTGATGGTGCCAATAATAACGTCTTCATAACGTAATTGTTGATTTACGCCGCCATGTCGTTTATCTGATATGGCAGAATGATGGAATTATTGAATTGAGGGAGTAAAGCTCGTGCTGGATAAACTGCGTTCACGCCTGGTTCACCTTGGTCCGTCGCTGATGAGTGTGCCGGTGAAGCTGACGCCCTTTGCCCTTAAGCGTCAGGTGCTGGAACAGATGCTACGCTGGCAATTTCGCCAGGCTCTGGCAGACGGGGAGCTGGAGTTTCTTGACGGCCGCTGGTTGAGTATTGAGGTGCGTGATATCGGCCTTAAATGGTACACCTCCGTTGAGAACGCGTGTCTGATCGTCAGTGAAACGGCTGAGGCTGACGTGAGCTTTAGCGCTGATGCCAGCGATCTGTTAATGATCGCTGCGCGCCGTCAGGACCCCGATACGCTTTTCTTCCAGCGCCGCCTGGTGATTGAAGGCGATACCGAACTGGGTCTGTACGTGAAGAACCTGATGGACGCCATCGAACTGGAGCAGATGCCAAAAGCGTTACGCATGATGCTGCTGCAACTGGCGGACTTTGTTGAGGCGGGGCTGAAAACACCGCCGGAAACCACAAACAGATCGGTAGGTGAACCATGCTGATTCGCGTTGAAATTCCCATTGATGCGCCGGGTATTGATGCCCTGTTGCGTCGTTCTTTCCAGAGCGATGCCGAAGCAAAACTGATCCACGATTTACGCGAGGATGGCCTGCTCACGTTGGGCCTGGTCGCGACCGATGACGAAGGGCAGGTCATTGGCTACGTCGCTTTCAGCCCGGTAGACGTCGAAGGTGAAGACTTGCAGTGGGTGGGGCTGGCACCGCTGGCCGTAGATGAAAACTATCGGGGGCAAGGGCTGGCGCGCCAGTTGGTGTATGAAGGCCTCGATTCCCTGAATGAATTTGGCTACGCCGCCGTAGTCACGCTGGGCGATCCGGCTTTTTACAGCCGCCTCGGGTTTGAATCAGCCTCCCGTTACGATTTACGCTGCCGCTGGCCGGGTAGCGAAAGTGCGTTTCAGGTACATCGTCTGGCTGACGACGCACTGGTCAACGTACATGGGCAGGTGGAGTACCACGACCACTTTAATCGTCTGTAATCAGACTTTTTAGCAAAATCTCTCCGGCGACGAGGCGCTCTTTCTGGCGCTTCGTGAGCTGTTTTATTCGGTATTCCAGACGTAATGCCAGCGAGCGTTCTCCGACTTGCTCGAAAAAGGCCAGCGTCAACTCTCCTTTCCCGCGCAGGGCTTTTGCGCCTTTACCTGTCTGATGTTGCCCAAAGCGACGCGCAACATCGGTGGTGATCCCGGTGTAGAGGGCATTGTTTTCCGTTCGGATTAAATAAAGATACCAGCACACGGTTGATAGCCACTATGTTAAGGTGAGCGCACCATAACATAAGGGAGAGGCTGGATGGAAACGCTTGCCGCAATAAGCCGCTGGATTGCTAAGCAGCACGTGATCACCTGGTGCGTGGCCCGTGAGGGTGAACTCTGGTGTGCGAATGCATTCTACGTTTACGATCCGCAAAACGTCGCTTTCTATGTGCTGAGCGAGGATAACACCCGCCATGCGCAGATGACCGGACTGCATGCGCCGGTGGCTGGCACTATTAACGGACAACCGAAAACCGTGGCGCTGATCCGTGGCGTGCAGTTCAAAGGTGAAATTCGACGTCTGGAAGGAAAGGAAAGCGAGATGATGCGTGCCCGCTACAACCATCGCTTTCCGGTTGCCAGAGTGGTATCTGCGCCCGTCTGGGAGATTCGCCCCGACGAACTGAAGTTTACCGATAACACCCTGGGCTTTGGTAAAAAGCTTTACTGGTTACGCAACTCAGGCTCCGAGCAGGCGTAACGCTTCGCGGTTAAAGGCGGGTAAATCATCCGGCGTGCGGCTGGTAACCAGTTGATCCTTATCTACCACGACTTCCTGGTCGAAGAATTCGGCCCCGGCGTTCTTGACGTCAATCACGATAGGCTTCACCGCGGTCAGCTTGCGTCCGCGCACCACCTCGGCGCTGATCAACAATTGCGGACCGTGGCAGATGGCGAATACGGGCTTGCCGCTGTTAACGAAATCGCGGGTAAAGGTAACAAAACGATCGTCGCCACGCAGTGAGTCTGGCGAATGGCCGCCGGGTAGCAGCAGCGCATCAAACTCTGCCGGGCTGACCTCATCAATGCTCTTATCGATCTTCACACTGGCGTCGCCCTGTTTCCCCTTCACCGTCTTACCGGCTTCTTTCTCAATGGTGATCACCTCGTGCCCGGCCTTTTTGTACGCTTCTGCCGGTGAGGTAAATTCTGAATCTTCAAACTCGTCGGTGATCAAGACCGCTATTTTCTTGCCCATGTTTCCTCCGTTGTCTGGCTTCAGATCATTTTCTCTGGATATGGTAAATACTTACCGTAGACGTTTAAGTGTGGTGCAGACCTGCGAGATTGCAACACGGACAAATCCGCATATCGGAAGGAGAGAACAATGAGTCAGGTTTTACTGACCGGTGCGACCGGGCTGGTGGGCGATCATCTGTTGCGTATGTTACTTCAGGAAGCGCGGGTCACCGGTATCGCTGCGCCGACGCGACGCCCGCTTAACGATATTTCCGGCGTTTTTAACCCGGTTGATCCCCAGTTGACCGATGCGCTGGCGCAGGTGACCACGCCGGTGGATATGGTGTTCTGCTGTCTGGGAACCACCCGACGGGAGGCAGGTTCAAAGGAAGCATTTATTCATGCGGATTATACATTAGTGGTGGATACCGCGCTTACCGGAAGACGTCTGGGGGCAACGCATATGCTGGTGGTCAGCGCGATGGGAGCCAGCGCCAGTTCACCGTTTTTCTACAATCGGGTGAAGGGGAAGATGGAGGAAGCCCTGATTGCGCAACAGTGGCCGCGCCTGACCATCGCCCGTCCCTCCATGCTGCTGGGCGATCGTGAAAAACATCGGGTGAATGAATCATTGTTGGCCCCGATCTTTAAACTGCTGCCGGGTAATTTGAAATCGATTAACGCCAGAGATGTCGCGCGGGCCTTGCTTTCTGAGGCCCTGACGGAGGAAGGTGAGCCGGTGCGCATTCTCTCGTCGTCCGCATTACGGGAAATTGCTGCACGTAATAACGATTAATAATTTCCATAAATATTTTGACCAGCGTACTATGCCCCGGTTTCTGTAAAACCATAATTATCTCCGGGGAATGTTATGACTGGTCAGTCTTCATCTCAATCGGCATCATCACATCAGTGGTGGAAGCCCGCGCTTTTCTTTCTCGTTGTTATCGTCGGCCTGTGGTATGTGAAATGGCAGCCTTACTATGGCAAAGCCTTCACGGCGGCTGAAACGCACAGTATCGGTAAATCTATTCTTGCCCAGGCGGATGCCAGCCCATTACGCGCGGCATGGGATTACGCGCTGGTCTATTTCCTCGCCGTATGGAAAGCGGCTGTGCTGGGCGTCATTCTGGGTTCGCTGGTACAGGTGCTGATCCCGCGTAACTGGCTGCTGCGTACCCTGGGCCAGCCGCGCTTTCAGGGCACGCTGCTGGGGACGATTTTTTCTCTGCCCGGCATGATGTGCTCCTGCTGCGCGGCACCGGTCACGGTCGGGCTGCGCCGTCAGCAGGTATCAATGGGCGGTGCGCTGGCGTTCTGGATGGGTAACCCGCTGTTGAACCCGGCCACGCTGGTGTTTATGGGGTTTGTGCTCGGCTGGCAGTTTGCGCTGGTGCGGCTGGTCGCCGGGGTGGCGATGGTATTGATTGTCGCCACGCTGGTGCAGCGTCTGGTGAAGGACTCCGTACCACCGGCAGCGGTGGATATGGTTGAAACGCCGGTGCAGGGGAGTTTCTTCTCCCGCTGGGGGCGGGCGTTGTGGACGCTATTCTGGAATACGATCCCGGTTTATATTCTGGCGGTGCTGGTCCTCGGCGCAGCCCGGGTCTGGCTGTTCCCGCATGCTGATGGTGTGGTAGGTAATACCTTCTTCTGGGTGGCAGCGATGGCCGTTGCAGGCTGTCTGTTTGTGATCCCAACCGCCGCTGAAATCCCGATTGTGCAGACCATGATGCTGGCGGGTATGGGAACCGCTCCCGCGCTGGCGCTGCTGATGACGCTACCGGCGGTCAGTCTGCCGTCGCTGGTGATGCTGCATAAAGCGTTTCCGGCACAGGCGCTGTGGCTGACCGGTGGATTGGTGGCCATAGGCGGGATCATTGTCGGAAGTATTGCGCTGGCATAAGAGGGGCGGCTGACTGTCGCCGCGACGGCGTCGTTGTAATGCCGGGTGGCGCTGCGCTTACCCGGCCTGCATTCTGGCGTTATTCGACCTTCCAGGCCCGGTAAGCGCAGCGCCACCGGGCAGGGAGGGCACGGCGCATCATACATTCGCCGTGCTACAACTTACTTAATAAACGTAAACGCGGTGGTAACGTGTTTCACGCCACTGACCCGGCTGGCCATATCCGCCGCCGCTTTGGCTTCGGTATCCGTCACCAGACCCATCAGGAACACCTCGCCATTTTCCGTCGTCACCTTCACATTCGACGATTTCACCTGATCGCTTGCCAGCAACTGGGAGCGGACTTTGGTGGTGATCCACGTATCGTTGGACGCGGTGCCTAAACCAATCGGGCTTCCCTGACGGATTTCATTAAACACTTCGGTTGCGCCATCGACGCCCATGGCAATCTGCTTCGCACGGGAAGACAAATCGCTGTTCGGTGCCTGACCGACCAGCAGTACCTTGCCCTGGTAAGCGGTGACGTTAATGCGCGTCTCTTTCTTAATTTGCGCGTCTTTAGCCAGCGCGCTGTTGACGCGGAGTTCGAGCGTTCCATCGTCCACCTGAGTGCCCACGGTGCGAGGATCGGTTGCCGCTTTGGTGCCTACCGCTGCTGTACCGACAACCGCCGCAGCAACGCAACCCTGCAAGAGCAGTGCGGAAATAAGGACTGCGAGGGGCGAAAATGCCTTCATGTGTACTCCTTAATCGTCCTGGTGAGGAAATAGCGTGTTATCAATCAGATCGCATAAACAGTTGACCGTTAACATATGCATTTCATGGATGCGCGCGCTGCGATGAGAAGGGATGCGGATCTCAACGTCCTGTGGCCCCAGTAGGCCAGCCAGTTCGCCGCCGTCATAGCCGGTCAGTGCAACAATGGTCATATCACGGGTGACTGCCGCTTCTACCGCTTTCACGATGTCCCGGCTATTACCACGCGTTGAAATCGCCAGCAACACATCACCGGCATGGCCCAGCGCCCGCACCTGTTTGGCATAAATCTCATCATGCAAACGATCGTTAGCAATCGCGGTTAAGACCACGTTATCGGTATTAAGTGCCATTGCCGGTAAACCCGGACGCTCGGTCTCGAAACGGTTAATCATGCTGGCAGCAAAATGCTGTGCGTTGGCGGCAGAGGTTCCATTGCCACAGCAGAGAATTTTGTTACCGTTAAGCAGCGACTGCACCAGCGTCATTGCCGCACGGGAAATGGCATCTGGCAGCGCTTCCGCCGCAGCGATTTGCGTCTGGATGCTTTCGGTGAAGCACACTTTAATTCGTTCGAGCACAGTATCCCTTAACTATCAGGTTTATTCGCCAAAGGCGTTTTTAAGCCATTCGATGTGGCTGCCGTCGCAGGCTACCACATCAAACCGGCAATCCACAGTATCAAAACTCCCATTCTGACGGGCGAGCCACCAGCGGGCAGTCTGTAATAATTTATGTTGCTTACTTCGGCTCACGCTGGCCGCCGCCCCGCCATAGCGTGTGCTGCGGCGGTAACGGACTTCGATAAACACCGTTACCGCCCCGTCACGCATGATAAGGTCAATCTCACCGCCGCGCATCCTGACGTTGGCCGCGACAAAACGCAGCCCTCTGTTTTCAAGCCAGCGACGCGCGTTTTGCTCCCACGCGTCGCCGGTTTGCTTACGGGTTAATTCGCCGGAACAACCTGTCCTTGTTGGTATTTGAGCCATGATAACTTCCTGTTAATCACACAATCGCTGTTGGCGGTCAGATCGCCGGTGTTGCCGCTGATTTCAAAACCTGGCATCTGGCGCATCTGCGAGAAATGATTTGCCAGTGACCAGGCGTCTGCGCCCATGGCATACAGGCGCGCCAGCGAGTAATCATTACGCACCGAAGCCAGCGCTTGCTGCATCAATGCCGGATTACTGCCTGCCAGCATTGGGATTTCGCTATATTGCAGACCTTCCATTTCCAGACGGAAATCCGGCCCGGCCGTTCCCTGGGCGCTGCGCGAACTGGCGTACAGCGTAACGCCACTCTGGCTACCGTTACGCATGGCAATCATTGGTTTGATAAAGCCAATTTCTTCCGGGGTGGCGAGGATATAAGCCGCGTCCACGCGACCGCCGGAGATTTCTGCATCCGTCGGCGGCGTCGGGATAGCTAATCCGGCAGCCGCGACGTTCTGCGGCTGAGGCTGGCTGACGTTCACCGGGCTACCAGTTAACGCAATGCCCGATCCGCCGTTGATGCCGCCACGCAGCTCGGAGGCAGAGCCAAATTTCTGTTCCAGTACCGTGCCGCCACCCTGTTTTTGCCACTCATCGGCAAAGGCATTTGCTACCCGGTCGCCCAGCCCGCTACGCGGGATCAGCACCAGCGGAGACAACTTGCCCTGCTGGTGGATAAAGCGTGCAGCATCACGCGCTTCATCTTCCGGCGAAAGCGCGAAATAACAGATATTAGGACGGTTTTCTACCGCTTCAGGCTGGTTGAGTGCCAGCACATTGAGTGCGGTATTGCTCTTTACCACCTCATCAACATCATTCTTCAGCAGCGGCCCGACCACGATGCTGGCCCCGTCCTGCTGAACCTGCGTCAGGATCTGGCTGAGCGGCTGTGAGGTGGTGTCATAGATTTTCAGCTCAGCTGAAGGACTGGCCGGGGTGGTAACCGTTTGTGGTGCAGTAGCTGGCTGGGCAGGTACTGCATCGGGAGCCTGAACCGGCGCGTTCTGCTGCGCCGCTGGTGTCGGGGCAGGCGCTGCGCTTTCTGCCGTCGGAGCCTGAGTCGCTGCAGCGGCCTCATTACCGGGTGCCTGAACCGGCGCGGCGGCCTCGTTGCCGGGAGCCTGTACCGGTGCCTGCTGTGCCGTTGTCAGATCGTTAACCTCCGCCTGTGACGGGCTGACAACACCGTTATCTGTTGAGGCTGCCTGAGCAACCTGCTGGGGTACCGCGCTTCCATCGACCTGGGTTGCTCCATTTTTTGCGGCCTCAAATCCCTGCTGAATCGTACGGCCATAGATAGCCGCCTGCCCGTTTAACGGCAGCAGCAGAGCGATGCGGTTGACCGAAGCCGGTTTAAAATTCTGCACATTCGCCAGCTGAGACGGTAGCATTTTGGCTCCCGGATTCTGCGGGTAGCGCTTCTGCCAGTCAGCAATCCCGGCTTTCATCATGTCCGGATCGTTACGGTTGTCAAACCAGACGCGCTGTAAATCCAGCCAGCCTTGCAACACATTTTCATCCGCGTTGATCACCAGCGCCTGTGCCTGGTCCGGCGTCATTGAAGAGAGCGCCTGCCAGGTCGCGTCGATATTGGCCTGCTTTTCTTTTGCGGCCAGCAACGGCTCCTGCGCAATTAACGCGCGCAGTAATTCCAGCGAAGGCCGTCCCTGCAGAGCAATAATCTTCATCTGCCAGATCCGCGCCTGCTGGTTTTTATCAAAATCTGCCGGGTTTAGTTTACTGAGCATCGCCTGCGCGCCCGGGTAATCCTTCTGTGCCAGCTTCACATCGACTTCCAGTAAAGACTGCTCGCGACGCTGTGCATCGCTGAGCTGCTGCGGTAGCTGGTTAAACAGTTCCATCGCCTGCTGGCTCTTGCCCTCTTTTAGCAGGGCACGAATGGCGAGTAATTGCCAGTTGGTCTTGCTATCATCTGAGCTTTGCTGCATCTGCTGCAGGTAATAGCCGGAATCAGCCTGCGCTGTCCCCTCAAGGTGGGCCGTGCTCTGATCGGGCGTTTGAGTGCCACAACCAGCGAAAATCAGGGCTGCCAGAATGACCGGCAGGCCGCGTGCGGCTTTCGAACGAAGAAGCGTTGACAGTACCATACTGTATCCAGTGATATTTTTATTCGATGCTCAATATTAAATCGGCAATACGGACTAAACAATGAAACAACACCAATCGGCGGATAATTCTCACGGTCAGCTCTATATTGTACCGACTCCCATCGGTAATTTAGCTGATATTACGCAACGTGCGCTCGCCGTGTTGCAGGACGTTGACCTGATTGCCGCAGAAGATACGCGCCATACCGGCCTGCTGTTACAGCATTTTGCGATAAACGCCCGGCTTTTTGCCCTGCACGATCACAATGAGCAGCAAAAAGCCGAGACGCTGGTCGCGAAGCTCAAAGAAGGGCAAAACATCGCGCTGGTCTCTGACGCCGGAACGCCGCTGATAAACGACCCCGGCTATCACCTGGTGCGTACCTGCCGCGAGGCGGGTATCCGCGTGGTGCCGTTGCCCGGCCCGTGTGCCGCCATCGCTGCGTTAAGCGCGGCAGGCTTGCCTTCCGACCGTTTCTGCTATGAAGGATTTCTGCCCGCTAAATCAAAAGGTCGTCGGGATGCATTAAAGGCGCTGGAAGAAGAGACCCGCACGCTGATTTTTTATGAATCCACTCACCGTCTGCTGGAAAGTCTGGAAGATATCGTGGCCGTTCTGGGCGAATCCCGTTATGTGGTGCTGGCACGCGAGCTGACCAAAACCTGGGAGTCCATCTATGGTGCTCCGGTCGGTGAATTGCTGGCATGGGTAAAAGAAGACGAAAACCGCCGCAAAGGTGAAATGGTGCTGATTGTCGAAGGGCATAAGGCCCAGGAAGATGCGTTACCTGCTGACGCGCTGCGCACCCTGGCGCTGTTGCAGGCCGAGCTACCGCTGAAAAAGGCGGCGGCGCTGGCGGCTGAGATTCACGGCGTGAAGAAGAATGCGTTGTATAAGTATGCGCTGGAGCAGCAGGAAGGGTGAGTTCGTTTTAATAATGGATGTCATATCGTGATTTCTGGTCGGGCAGCGCTGCCCGACCAAAAGACGTTACACTACCTTCAATTCCACGTGAGTGTTTTCCAGCGCCAGACGGTCTTGTGCACTGATGCTCTCATCGGTGATCACGCAGTCAATTTTCTCCATCGGCAGGACCTGGTTAAATCCGCGACGATTAAACTTGGTTGCGTCAAGTACCGCTACGACCTTGTGTGCCGCTGCCGCCATTACGCCGCTGATAGAATAACCTTCGTTAAACGTCGTAATGCCGTTGGTGGCGTCAATGCCGTCGGCTCCCACAAACATCAGATCGGCGCTAATCCCCTGTAACGACCGCTCCGCAATGGTCCCATGCATGGAATGCGTTTTATGACGTACCGTGCCGCCACACACCACCAGCGTAATATCTTTATTATCTGAAAGGGTAAACGCCGCAGGCAGGTTATTCGTAATCACAGTGATGTTAGTATTTTTTGCCAGCGCTTCCGCTACCAGTAGAGTGGTACTCCCGCTATCAAGTAGGACTGTCATCCCTTCTTCAATCATCGCCGCGGCAGCCTGAGCAATACGTTTTTTTGGATCGCTTGCAAGTTGATAACGCTCCTCCAGAATCACTTCCTGATTGTCGCTTTCAATTAAATTGCTACCAGCTCTGGCCGCACCACCATGAAAGCGCGTGACTAAGCCTTTATCTTCCAGTAAACGCAAATCGGCACGGATGGTGACTTCAGAAATACCAAAGGTATTCGAAAGATCCAACACCAGCACGCTGCCTTGCGTATTAACCAGATCGACGATTTTATTCCTTCGCTCAAATGAGTTCATATTAATTTGCCTGATGATTAGCTGACTTTATTTTAATCGAAGGGTAGTGAAAGGTGAACGCCAATCTTCGAAAGTAAATGTGAGCCAGCTCAGGTTGCTGGCTCGTATTGTTTAAGCGAAATTAAGAATAATCTTACCCTGCATAGGTGCTCCATTAAGTGCCTGTACTTCTTTGGCGAAACTTTCCGCATTTCCAGCATGTGCTATCAATGGCTGAAGTTTGAGTTTTTTCTCGCTCAACAGGCGTGCAGCCGTTTCCCATTCTTCACCGGGCCATGGGCCGGAGTAATTCATCCAGCTACCCAGTACGGTAAGCTCTTTACGCAAAATTTGCCCGAATACCACCGACGCGAGCGTAAGGTCATGATGCAAGGTTCCCACCAGCGCCAGCTGTGCGCGTGGGCCTGCAATTTCAATCCCCAGCGAAACCGTTTGTGGCGTACCTGCTGTTTCCAGAACCAACTGATCAAATTGCTTTTCTGTCAGTGCAGACTGGATTTCTGCGCCGCTCATCTCCCGGCTGTTAAATACCTGATCCGCACCTAATTCTTTTGCCAGCGCCAGCTTCTGCGGGTTGATATCAATCGCCGTCACGCTTTTAGCACCTAATTCGCGCGCGCACTGGAGTGCCAGCAGGCCGATGGTTCCTGCCCCTACAATAATTACGTTTTTACCTTCACAGCCTTGTGCCAGATGAAACGCATGTAGCCCGACGGTAATGGGTTCAATAAACGCCCCATCAGCAATAGGCACAGAGGCCGGAAGACGGAACAAATTAGCACGCTTCACTACCACATACTCCGCATTCCCCCCTTCGCTACGCGATCCGACAAACTGGTACTGTTTGCACAGTGAAAAATAGTGCCGCTGGCATTGTGGACAGTTAAAACAAGGCAGTAGTGGGACACAGGCTACCGCATCGCCCGGAGCCAGATCGGTAATACCTGCTCCGCAGGATTCGACGTAGCCGCTAAATTCATGGCCCAGGGTTATAGGATAATAGTGCGCACCGTGGGCGAAAATACGCGGAATATCTGAACCGCATAAACCTGAGCTGGCGACTTTTACCAGAACGTCGTCATCGGCTTCTGGCTGCGGCACGGGACGTTCTTCAACGCGTACGTCTCCCTCAGCGTGGATCACCACTGATTTCATAAAATCCTCCAGAAATGTAAAGGGGAGCGAAGGCTCCCCATAAGATTAAGAAGCGGTTGGACTCTGTTGTTGCGCGGCAGCGGCTTTTTCTGCCGTGGCAAAGTTGCGTGCTCTGCGCCAGGTAAGCAGAACGCCAAGGACATAAATAATGGCGATGACGGTGAAGCCCACAATATTCTGCCAGGTGAAAAGCTGGATCAGCAGCCAGGTAATCGGCGAGCCGCCCTGGTCCATGGACGCCACCATACCCCCTGCTTTCAGCGCACCCGCGTTAGCAGCAAGCTGAGTATGCAAACCGATAGTCTGAGTGGCGATCCACAGCGTGATGCCCATAATAATGACGCCAGAGATCAGCGTGCGGAACAGGTTGCCCTGGTGGACTGCTACTGCCATTGCCACAAAGAATCCGATGGTCGCCAGATCGCCGAACGGTAACACCTGGTTGCCTGGTACCACGACCGCCACCAGAATGGTTAGCGGAATAAAGATCAGGCTGGCAGAGACGACGGAGGTATGGCCGAGCAACAATGCCGGGTCCAGACCAATCAGGAATTCCTGGCTACCAAACTTAGCCTGTAGACGTTTACGCGCCTGCTTCGCGATAGGAGTAAGGCCATCCATAATGGGTTTAATCACGCGCGGCATTAACAGCATGACCGCCGCTGTTTTCACCGCCAGTTGCAGAACACCTTTCACGTCGTAGCCCGCTAAGAGACCAATAACAATCCCCATAATAAAGCCAACGGTTACGGGTTCGCCAAATGGACCAAAGCGTTTCTGCACGTCATCAGCACTGAAGTGAATACGGTTAAGGCCCGGGATCTTATCAATGATAAGATCGACCAATACGGCAATTGGACCAAGATAAGCCGAGCTACCGTGCGGTATGGCGATCCCCTCAAGACCAAAGTAATCCCGCGTGTCTTTGGCAAACCAGTCGCCCAATTTGTAGACAAAGGCCGCATGAAGAACCACGCCCAGAATGCCAATCCAATACGATCCGGTTGCCAGGTGCAGCATGGCTCCGGTGAAGGTCATGTGCCAGATATTCCAGATATCAACGTTGACTACGCGGGTCATTCGCGTGACCAGCATCAGGACGTTAACGCCAATAGCAATAGGGATCGCGACCAGCGCAATTTGTGACGCCCAGGTCATCGGAGACGAACCCGGCCAGCCGATATCAACGACGTGCAGGTTAATCTGGAACTGCTCCGCCATGGCTTTTGCAGCTGGTCCGATGGAATCAAGCATCAGGCCGATAACCAGCCCTATCCCTACAAAACCAATCCCGATGTGTAAACCGCCTTTAAAACAGTCCCCGAGTTTCATTCCCAGTAGCTTTGAGAAAATAATGATCACAATCGGCAGCATTACCGTTGGACCTAAGTCGAGGATATAACGCATTATTTCGCTAAACATAACGTTACCCCACGAGGATGCTCAGGATTTTTTGCTGCAGCGCTTCAATCCCTACGCCAGAGATAAAAGGCATACCGTGAACTACCGGAATATCACCAAACGTGCGATCAACTTTTGCCGTTGTGCAAATAAGATCCACGCCATCCATATAGGTTTCAATTTCATTAACCCGGCACTGGACCAGATCCAGCGTAATATTATTGGCTTCACATAATTCTTTAATTTCTTCCGCAGCCATTGTTGAGGTTGCAACCGCACCGCCACACGCCACAATTACTTTACGTTTCATAGGGTATTCCTTTTATTATCAGTATGTTGTTAGACCTGAGCGCAGGGCTCAGATTCCAGGATCGTTTTCCGAAATAACTCACCAAGTTCGCTATCTGAAGCAGCGAGCAGACCGTCAAGCGTTTTCGGATTTTGCAGTTCACTAAATAATCGACGCAGCAGTTTCAACTGTGCATTCGGGTTTTCAACAATCAGCGCGATGATCAACGAAACGGCAATTTCTCCGTCATCATCCGCGCGTTGAAACAGCACCGGCGTATCCGGTCGAATCAGGTAAATAGCAGGTGACTTTGCATGCACCGCCTCGCAGTGGGGGATCGCAACGGCATGGCTTTCCAGTGCAATGCCAGTCGGGAAATTCGCCTCCCGCTCAATTAGCGCAGACGGGTAGGTTTCATGTACGACGCCTTTCGCAAGCATCTCTTGCCCAATATGTTCCAGTGCCTGCTGACAGGAACTGAAATTAATGGCGGTGCGAACAAACAATTGGCTCATAAATCCTCTTTATGGCGGTCAGGCAACTTCAGAAGAACAACCGTAGCGGTAAGCACGTAGGACATCCTGGATCTTGTCGAGGATGAGAGCGTGCGGCGTAGCGGTAAGTTCGCTCATAGCCAGGCGATCAAATTGCACTGGCATATACTGGCTAATAAGGCCCAGCGGTAGGGTGGTAGCGCTGAGATTTGCCACTAATTTTTCTACGCTCTGGCGGATACGTGGATGCGGCCAGTAGTAACGAATACGGTCAGAAAGGCTAAAGTGAATATCGACCATCGCCTGACTCCAGGTGGGGCGATAATATTTTTTCCAGTAGCCCGGCTCGTTCAGCATCACTTCATCAATCACATCGAGCACCTGGCTGCGGTTTTCCGGCGCGATCAGTTCGTTTTCCATTTGCGCAAGGGCGAAGATGGCTTCTCGTAACGCGAACGTCAGGGCGGGTCCAACTTTCAGGATGGCGAAGTGATCGTGAACCAGTGCACGATAGGCATAGCGCGTCTGATAGTCCGTTGAGTGGGCCTCATAAACCATCGGCGTGTCTTTAACCCAGCGGGACAATGCCTGCGCATCTTGCGGGCGATAATGAATAATCTGGGTATGATCGAACTCGACGCCAGGCTGAACTACAATCGCGATGACCCGCTCAAGGGCTTCATCAAGACCCAGTGCTCTGAATGCTATCTGATGGGTTTCGAGCGTGCGGGCTGCATCTTCGGCACGCGTAACGTGGACGGTACCAATGGTGCTTGCTTCACCGCCGGGGACAGGAACTTCTGTACCAATGACATAGGTCAGATGACGTTTTTGCTCGGCGGTAGCAGTTTGTTCAGCGACCAGGCAAAGCCGTGCGGCACGTTCTGCGACAACCACCGGGTCCAGTGGTACAGGGTCATCGGCACAGGACATTGAAGCATCAAGATGAATTTTGCTGAAGCCAGCCGCCACGTAAGCGCGAATCAATTCAAGCGATTTTTCCATCGCTGTCTCGGCGCTTTCACTTTGCCAGCAGTTGGGGCCGAGATGATCTCCTCCAAGGATAATGCGTTCATGCGGGAACCCTACTTCATCCGCAATTTTATATACAAAGTCCCTGAAGTCAGCAGGTTGCATGCCAGTATAACCACCGAACTGGTTAACCTGATTGGATGTTGCTTCGATTAACACTTTATTTGACGTCTGTAAGTCGAAGCGTAGAGCCGCTTCAATCACCAGCGGATGCGCAGAGCAAACGGAACAGATACCTGTATGCTTACCCGCTTTATGGTTAGAAATAATTTCTTTCATTTTTATCTCCGTTTACTTATTTTTATTTTCATAATCTTTTGAAAGCTGAGCAAAGAGAAAGTACAGCATTCGTGATCGTGGTCGTAAAAAATCGCTGCAGTCCTTCTTCTTGCCGTACGGTTTACAGTTTTCCTTCACAACCGCAGTCGGCGATGACCTTCTTCACTACCGCTTTCATGGCTGTTTTTGCTGGAACCATGTAATGGCGCGGGTCGCTGGCTTCGGGATGGGCGAGGAAATACGTTTTTAGCGCGTCAGAAAAGGCGATTTTGAGTTCAGTAGCGACGTTAACTTTGCAGACGCCGCGGGAGATGGCTTGCCTGATATCACTCGTGGGAAGGCCGGATGCGCCATGCAGTACTAGCGGCACATCCACAATGCTGCGGATTTCCGATAATCGTTCAAAATCGAGTTTGGGTTCTGCACAATAGAGACCGTGAGCGGTCCCAATTGCCACCGCCAGTGAATCAATACCGGTTCTCTCTACAAACTCCCGCGCCTGCTGCGGGTTGGTATAAAGAGCATCTTTACCGTCTACCATCAGGTCATCTTCCTGACCCCCCAGACGTCCCAATTCGGCTTCAACGCTGACATCGTATCGGTGGCAGTAATCCACAACACGTTTAACCAGCGCCACGTTCTCGTCAAAGGGCAAATGAGAACCGTCAATCATCACCGACCGTACACCAGCAAGAACTTTCGTTTCGATGTCAGTAATTTTTTCGTGATGATCCAGATGGATCGCCAGCGGCTGATTAAATTGACCAGCCAGCGCACCCGCGATAGCGACAATGTTTTCGCTCCCCGCGTAGCTAAACGTGCCAGGTGTACCCGCGACAATCAAGGGAGAATGCAGCTCGGCTGCTGTCTCAACAACCACCTGCAATGTCTCAAGGTTGTGGATATTAAATGCCGGTACTGCATAGCCTTCACACTGCGCTTTTTGCAGCATCGCTTTGGTTGATATGACGTACATCTTGCCTCCGAAAACTTTCGTTTTATCGATGTGAAAGAAAATATAGGGTTTTGAAGATCTTTTTTGTGATAAAGATCTAATAACGAAAATTATCGAAAGTAAAAGTAATGATGTGAAGATATGGCGAGATGACGTTAGACGCTGGCGTATCAGCAGAATAGATGCCTGAAGGAAGAGGTAGGAGAGCGCTGGCAGGATAATGGGAACAGGAGAAGAATATGGTTTCCAGAAGATGGCGACTACGCATCTATGATTTAAAATATGCTCCGTCAGCCTAAAAGGTCACAAGCAATGACAGATCAGAAAGAAACCTACTGGAACCGAATGGTTCCTGAACTGACCGTAACAGATTTTCCCGCCTCCTTGCGCTTCTATGTCGATGTGCTCGGTTTTACCGTCATGATAAGGCGCAGCGTACCTGATTTTGCTTATATCTGCCTTGGCGAGGCGCAACTGATGCTTGAGGCGTATCACACTCAAGGATGGAACACAGCAGAGCTGGTCAGGCCGTTGGGAAGAGGGATTAATTTCCAGATTGAAGTGGATGATGTTGAGGAGATTCGGGCGCGCCTGGCTGCACATGATGTCCCGCTTTACCGGGAACTTCAGGATAATCACTACAGCGTTGGTGAAACAGTCGCCTGCCAGAGAGAATTACTGGTGCAAGATCCTGATGGCTATCTATTGCGGTTCAGTCAGTATATTGAGTGACAGAACGTCGCCTGGCTGGCGCAGACTGGCAAGATGTTTTAACGAATTCATTAGACCACGATATGCTGGAACAGAGTTTTCTTTATGAGATTGAAGGCTTCATTATCATTGTCTTTCCGATGAATAATATACATATGATTTGATAAATTCTGTTCTGTCTCTAATGGAATATATTTAACGTTATCAAGTTTAAATGCCGAGGCGCTTTGGGGAACCACCGCCAGCCCGAATCCGACATTGACCAGAGAAAGGATATTGACGGTATTAGATTCATATTGCACATATTCAGGCTTTACCTGCTCAACCTCAAAAGCATGAGTCAGTAAATCATAGAATGGCTTCCAGGCGACTGAGTACATTATGGTCGACTGGTTATCAAAATCCTTCAGCCGAAGCGACGCTCGTGAAGCCAGTGGATGCTGTCGTGGCACCGCAGCGACAAAGGTTTCATCTACGCAAAGCGTACTATCCAGCGCATCGTTATCCGGAACAACGCGTACAATACCAAGGTCGATCTGGTGATTAATAACCGCTTCGACCTGCTGAAAAGTGGTTGATTGTTGTAGCGAAATATTAATAAAAGGGAATTCATCTTTCAGTATAGAAAGTATCGGCGGTAAGAAATGATAGAATGCGTTGGCAACAAAGCCGATAGTAACCGATCCCACCTCGCCACTGGCGACCCGCCTGGTATATTGTTCAATGCGATGAATATGCTCAATCAATTCCAACGCTTCCTGATAAAATGCTTTTCCTGCTGCGGTTAGCGTGACGCTGCGTTTATCTCTGATCAGTAATATAGTGTCTAAATATTGCTCCAGCAGTTGTATTTGCCGTGTTAATGGGGGCTGACTCATATGCAGTGAATGTGCCGCGCGACGGAAACTTAATTCAGTCGCGACAGCAATAAAACATCTTACCTGATTTAAGTTTAACATAGCTGCTCCGGACAAAATTCTTTTGCATGTGGCCAATATTCTGCTGAGTAGCGTAAAAATTTGCACGGAATTTTTACGTGCAGGAAAATAAAACTACAATAATGTGATTGATGTCATAAAAAGTGTAAAAGACCCGATGCATAGCAGAATCTGGTAGTTCTTTGATTTTTTAATTTTTTTTGCCCGGGTTTAACAGCGCTGAAAATTTTTATGTGAGTCAGGTTTGCTTTTTAGCATAAAATTATTATCGACTGATATCTTTTTTATATCAGGTAATGCTTTCTCTAAAATTGACACTAAATATCATCAGAATCATTCTACATCGTAACCGGTGGATGACATTATTCACCTGATGTTTAAGCTATATTTATTCGGGGAAAAAAGATGCCAGTAATTGAACGCGTAGAAGTTATTGATTTTAAATATGACGTAAAAGATATGGGTTCTTCTTTTACTAATGCTCATAATCACGTCGGATATGTGAAAGGTTCAACGCTTTCATTATCAAAATACGCCATTGTCGTGGAATGTTCCGACGGCTCACGAGGTGAATATGTCGCATTATGGGGTGGTACCCGACCTGCGCTGGCACAGACGCTCATGCTGGCAGGCGATTTAACCGGTCGTGATTCGGATCAACGAGAAGCGTTCTATACCGAATGGAATCGTCGTCTTTGCCATATGGATCATATGGGGCAGGGTCCGGTCGATATTGTGCTTTGGGATCTTGCTGGTAAGCAGGCAGGCAAATCCATTTCCCGGATGATTGGTCAATACCGTAATAAGTTACCTACCTATGCCAGCACCTATCATGGCGATGAGGGCATGCTGAACGATAATAAAGCCTTTACTGATTTTGCGCTGCAATGTTACGAGATGGGCTACCGCGCGTTTAAACACCATGGCTGGTTTGATGGCGACGCGCAGAAAGAAGCGTCGCTAATCCTGGCCCTTGGCGAAACGGTAGGCGATAAGATGAAGTTAATGTACGATGCGGCCTCCGATCTGAAAACCTTTGCGGATGCGCTTTATGTAGGTAAAGCCTGTGACGATGCCGGGTTCTTTTGGTATGAAGATCCTTATCGGGATAATTCGCTTTCCGCTTTTTCGCATAAAAAGCTGCGCTCAATGATCAAAACGCCGTTGCTCATTACTGAACATGTTCGGGCACTGGAAGCAAAATGCGATTTTATCATGGCAGGGGGGACGGATTTTGTTCGCGTCGACCCGGAATATGACATGGGGATCACAGGCGCATTAAAAACCGCTCATATGGCGGAAGCATTTGGTCTGGATGTTGAAATTCACGCCCCGGGTCCTGCGCATCGCCAGCTCATGGCCAGTATCAGGAATACCAATTTTTATGAAATGGCCGAGGTCGGACCCAAACTGGGTAATATCTTACCGCATTGTTATGCCTGTGGTTACCAGGACGAACTGGATTCCATCGATGAAAACGGCTGCGTAACGGTTCCGGATGGCCCGGGTCTGGGGGTCACCTATGACTGGGACTGGATTAATTATCACGCTACCGATCGTTTTGTGTTTGGCAAAAAGTAAATGGTACTCGTGACATATTTTGGCTTACTCCGCCAGAGTGTCGTTATTCTGGCGGCGAGGAATATTAAATGCAGAATGCTTTATATGCTGGCGTTAACGCCGCGGCGTTAACCTCATTTAACCGCGATTTGACGCTAAATTACGATAACACGATCGCGCATTGCCATTATTTACTTAATAACGGCTGTGACAGCCTGGCCGTGTTAGGCACGACGTCGGAAACCAATTCCCTGAGTATACAGGAACGAGAAACGCTTTTAGAACGTCTGGCTGAAAGCGGCATCCCTGCTCAAAAAATGCTGCCTGGAACCGGCGTCTGTGACATTCCCGGTGTGGTTCGCCTTTCCCGGCATGCGGCAAAAATAGGTTGCCCCGGCGTATTAATCCTCCCTCCGTTTTACTATAAATCTCCCTCGGAAGAGGGGTTGTATCACTTTTATAGCGCGCTGGCGGAACAGCTCGGCGACGTGGTAAAACTCTATTTCTATAACTTTCCGCAGCAGACCACTATTACCTTAAGCTGTAATCTTATTGGCCGATTGCTGGAAAGTTTTCCCGGCGTGTTTCAGGGAATAAAAGATAGCAGCGGCGACTTCGCCAATTCGCTGTCTTATATTGAAGCTTTCTCTGCGCAGGGCTTTGAAGTTTATTCCGGGGCGGATGCCACCTTTGCCCGCTTTATGCAAGCGGGCGGAGCCGGATGTATTACCGCGACGACCAATATTGCTTCGCCGCTGACCGCATTTATCTACCGCAACTATGGCAATGCGCAAGGCATGGCGGCACAGGAAAAGCTCAGCAATCTGCGCCACGTAGTGGCAACAGGTGACACCATCCCTGTCGTGAAAACGTTGCTGGCCTACCATACCCGGGATCCTTCCTGGGAAATAGTGCGCCCCCCGCTATGCGCACTTTCTTCCGACGCCCGACGAATTCTCATTGAAAAATATCAGACCCTTTTGCTGCGGTAATTAAGTGATTTCTGGAGAATGTGAAATGAAAAATTCAGATAAAAAAACACACATCCGCTATTTGATGTTGGTATTTATGGGCGTGGCGATGCTGGTTAATTTTATCGACCGTGCGACGTTATCGGTTGCCGCTCCCGTTATGAGCAAAGAACTCAACTTCAGTGCCGCAGATATGGGATGGGCGTTTTCTGCATTTGGCTGGGCATATATGCTTTTTCAGATCCCTGGCGGAATTCTGCTGGATAAATTTGGGTCCCGGCTGGTCTATGGTCTGGCGATGATTGTATGGTCGATATTCACCTTTCTTCAGGGCGGCGTTTATCTTTTTCCGTCTGTATTTATGGCACTGTTTATTCTTCGTTTTCTGATGGGGATGGCAGAAGCGCCTGCAACACCCGCCAGTAGCCGCTTGTCGGTACAATGGTTTCCGGACAGAGAACGTGGTTTTGCGACCTCTATTTACCAGACGGCACCTTATGTTGCGTTAGGTGTTTTCACACCGGTGCTGTCGTGGGTTATCAGTATTTATAGCTGGCATTACGTTTTTTATAGTGCGGGTCTGTTAGGGATAGTTTTCGGTGCGTTCTGGCTAATGTTTGTACGTGATCCGCTGAAACATAAATCAATCAATCAGCAGGAGCTTGATTATATAAGGGAGGGGGGCGGTATTCCGGAGTTGGGATCGGCGCAGCGTCAGTCGCAGCAGAAAGTGAGCTGGGCACAAATTAAAACAATGTGTTCAAACCGCATGATGATCGGGGTTTATATTGGCCAGTTCTGCCTGACGTCGATTACCTGGTTCTTCTTTACCTGGTTTCCGACCTATCTGTACCAGGAGAAAGGATTATCGATTATAAAAGTAGGGCTTGTTGCCGCGATCCCTGCGATTGCAGGATTCGTTGGCGGAATTATTGGCGGTATGCTTTCAGATTATTTATTAAGGAAAGGCTATAGCCTGACTTTTTCCCGTAAGTTGCCGATTGTTTCTGGCATGCTGCTATCCTGCTCAATTATCGTGGCGAATTATACTCAGTCAATTCCGGTCGTGATTTTTGTTATGAGTCTGGCGTTTTTTTCCAAAGGCTTTAGTAACCTGGGCTGGTGTGTACTGAGCGACACGTCGCCAAAAGAGGTGCTTGGCCTTGCCGGAGGGATCTTTAATACCTTTGGCAATGTAGCCGGAATTCTCACCCCGTTAGTTATTGGTTTTATCATTCAGGCGACGGGATCGTTCGACTGGGCCATTATTTACGTCGGATCGATGGGGATCGTGGGGGTTATTTCTTATCTCTTTATTGTCGGCAAGCTACAGCGATTAACGCTGAGTCCTGCCCCGGATCTTACCGCCAGTAAAACAGCAGTACATAACTAACTCCTGAAGCGCTCAGGAAGATTTTTCTGAGCCAGCCATGCTGAGATCTTCCGGCATGGCTTTTTTTCCTGCTATAACCCTCTGACGATAGCAATCGGCAGGATCCAGTTTATGCCCCTGCGATGAAAGCACCTCTATCGGCAACACCGGCTCGCCATTGACATTATCCAGCAACACAGAATGCGTTTCGCCATTTTCAAACATATAACGCTCGCCCCATTGCCGCATGGCTACCATGACTGGAAAGACAGAGCGGCCTTTTTCAGTCAGGACATATTCCTTGTATGCACTGCCATCTGAAGCAGGGCAAACCTCAAACACACCTATTTCAACCAAATGTCTCAGGCGTGATGCCAGGATATTTTTTGCCAGCTTCAGGTTTTTCTGGAACTCGCTGAATCTGCGCACGCCATCGAACGCTTCACGAATAATCATGAAGCACCAGCGTTCGCCTATCGACTCTAATGTCCTCGCCACGGGACATTCACTGGTTCTGAGCGATTCCTGTTTTGCCATCTCTTCTTTCACCTCACTCAATCATGGGTATTAGCTTAACGCCTGGAAAAAGAAGTTGCAAAATAAAACCACAATTGCTACTTCTATTAACAAACTAGTTTCAAAAAAAAACCAGAAAGGGTGGTGATATGAATGGCATTGCAGGTAAGGATTCTGGCTGCGTGGGAAAAGCGTCGTCAGGGGAGGCTTTGACGCTGTCACCTCGCATCATATTTCTGTTTTCATGCACGTGTGCGCTGGCGGTGGCAAATGTTTATACGGCTCAGCCTTTACTGGAATCTATAGCCGTCAGCCTGCATGTTGCGCCCGGCGCGATTGGCATCGTGGTCACCGCGACACAAACAGGCTACGCGCTGGGACTACTCTTTCTGGTACCGCTGGGCGATCGCTTTGATCGGAAAAAGCTGGTTATTGTTCAGTTATTGCTTTCCGTACTGGCATTAACCGCATCGGCATTAGCAGCGAATTTACTGATGCTATTGTGCGCAATGCTGCTGGTGGGATTGATGGCCGTCGTGGCACAGCTCGTTGTGGCATGGGCGGCAATAGCGGCAGCGCCTTCACAGCGAGGGCAGGTCGTGGGCAGCGTTACCAGCGGCATCGTGCTGGGCATACTGTTAGCCCGGGTTATATCAGGTACCATCGCTGATATCGCTGGCTGGAGAGCGGTTTATCTTATTGCCGCCTGCCTGTTGTTGCTTCTCTCGCTGGTTCTGGCAAATACGATGCATACGACGCCAAAGCCGCCGGTGCGCACCTCATATCCTTCCCTCGTACTGTCTGTTTTTCAACTTTTCATCACTGAACCGCAGTTACGTAAACGTGGAGTACTGGCGTTGCTGGTTTTTGCCGCCTTCAGTATGTTGTGGACATCAATGGTTCTGCCGCTCAATGCCATGTCGGTGTCGCAAACCGGGACAGGCATGTTTGGCCTGGCCGGGGTGGCCGGTGCGCTGGCGGCTACAAAAGGAGGCGTCTGGGCGGACAACGGGATGGGCCAACGCGCCAGCGGTTTAGCGCTGGCTTTACTGACGCTTTCATGGTTACCCATCGCTTATCTCCATACCACTTTATGGTTGCTGCTTCTCGGCGTAGTGATGTTGGATTTTGCTGTTCAGACGGTTCACGTAATAAATCAAAGTCTGATCATTGCAGCCAGACCTGATGCAGCAAGCCGTCTGGTCGGAGCCTATATGTGTTTTTACTGTCTGGGAAGCGCGCTGGGCGCAATAAGCGCAACCCACCTTTATGCGCTTTGGGGATGGTATGCCGTTTGCTGCGCAGGGGCACTGATTAGTGCTGGTGCTTTTCTCTTCTGGTCTGGAATACGTCACTCATGAAATTACATCATCTGCTACTTGCCGTATTGATCACGGCAGTCTGGGGCATTAACTTTTCAGTCATCAAATTAGGGCTGCACTCGGTCGATGCTTTTATTCTGGCGGGGATCCGCTTTACGCTGTGTGCCCTTCCGGCGATTTTCTTTATTAAAAAACCGGATGTACCGTGGCGTTATATTATCGGCTATGGGCTGATATTTGGTATTGGCCTGTGGGGGCTGGTGAATCTGGGTATCAACGCCGGGCTGTCTGCCGGTATTGCGTCACTGGTGCTTCAGTTCAGCGCCTTTTTCACTCTCCTGATAGGTAGCTGGGTATTCAGTGAGCGATGCAGTCGCTATCAGATTGCAGGTTTCATTATTTCAGGCGCAGGTCTGTTGAGCATTTTTTTTATCACGGATGGTTCTGTCACTCTCTCCGGCATACTGCTGGTGCTTGCGGGCGCGCTGGCGTGGAGTATTGCCAATATCATTAATAAAAAAGCCGGGACCCGACAGGTTTTTGCTTTTCTGGTCTGGTCGAGCGTATTTTCTCCCATCCCGCTTTTCCTGCTGGCGTGGCTGGTAAATGGTACCGCTGGCTATAGTGTGCTGATAAGCCACATTGATGCTCGTGCTATATTATCTATTTTGTTTCAGGTCTATCCCAATACCCTGTTTGGTTACTGGATATGGAATTTACTGCTGAAAAAATATCCTGTTTCCACGGTAGCCCCATTATCATTACTGGTGCCGGTTTTCGGTATCCTCGGCTCAGTGGCAATATTTGGCGAAAACGTGTCGTTTGAAAAGATTATGGCGCTGTTACTGATTATTACCGGCCTGGTAACAGGCGTATATGGTCAGCGAATTAAGCAGTTTGTCGGGCAGCGCACCGGGTAAAGGGTGTGAGGGAGTAACATCACGATACGTCTGCTGCTGTGATGTTAAATGCAAGCTTTTTGCCATGTTATCTTCTTTTTATCAATAGTTAGTAAAAATAGTGAAAATGAAACCCGGGGCAGTGGATTGCACATTATTATATATGCCGTAGCATGGCTAAATCCTTAAATAAATAATATCCCGGAAGGGATGCTGCATGATGGAATTCTCCGATGCTGGCGATTAAATCTCCGGATACCTATTACCACGAACCAGGGCTGCGCCACGAGGCAGGAAAAATCATCGCCACGCTAAGCCAGAATATTTTACTGATCGCCAGCCCGCGCGCCTGGGCGCAGATTGGCCCGGATCTGGAAGTCAGCCTGCGCCAGCATAACGTGCGCTGGCGGGTAGAGATGATGAACGGTGAATGTTCCGATACGGTGATTGCCCATTTCATCGACAGAGCGAAGCTGGCTGGTGCTGGCCTGATACTGGGCGTCGGCGGCGGGCGGGTGCTCGACACGGCTAAAGCGGTGGCCAATGGTCTGGAACAGGTTATGTCGGTTACCTTTCCCACTATTGCTGCAACCTGTGCGGCCTGGTCGCCGCTGACCATTATTTATGATGACGCCGGGCGCTATCAACGCCGCCTGCTGCTGGATAGACTGCCGAAAGCGGTGCTGGTGGACAGCGAGATTATCGCCAAATCCAGTGTACGTTATTTGAAGGCCGGTATCGTTGATGCGTTGGCCAAGTGGTATGAGTTTGCTCCTTATCAGCGCCTGGAGCCTGCCAGCCTGGCGCTAAATCTGAAAGTGCAAACCGCCCGTCAGGCGCTGGATACCTTCCGTCAGTACGGGACCCAGGCTCTGCTGGATAATGAGCAGGGCCTGGTCAGTGAAGCCCTGATTCGGGTGATCGACGCCAGTATTGCTATAGCCGGAATGGCGAACAGTATCCGGGAAGATAATCCCACGCCGGGCGTGGCTCACGCAATCCATAACCGCCTGACCTGGGAACCTGAACTGCATCACTGGCTGCATGGAGAAAAGGTCGGCTTCTGCCTGTTGGTGCAGTCGCTGCTGGAGCGCGGCGATATCGGACCGGATCCGGAGCTGTTGGCGTTTTTGCGGCAGTACGAGATGCCGCTGACACTTGCGCCGCTCAGCGCGCCGGACCCGACAGTGTTCAGGGCGATTGCTGAAGGGGTGACTATTCCGGACTCGGCAGCAAAACGGTTGCCATTTGATGTATCAACTGCCGCGCTGGAGCAGGCGCTACACGCCAGCAGCGTACAGTTCTGACAGGTAATCCGGGCCTTCAAAACGGCTGGTTTGGATCCAGTTCAAGAAACTGCTGCCAGCTGACTTCATCAACATGAATCCCGTTTTCGCTGCGTTGTGCGTAGTGTCGGGCCTCAGGTTCACCGGGGATCTGTACCTCGTCACTGGATGAGCGCAACCAGGCCAGTTGCGCTTCCATTTCCTGCTGCCAGGCATCACCTGCACCGAGACGCAGCGGGTCGAAGAGGATCGACAACATATTATTAATAATGCCGGGGCGTGGCGGGAAGCGGTGACTTTCAGTCTGTCCGCCGGTGAGCGCAGCCCCGAGCAGGGTGCAGATTAATGACAGTCCGGCCCCTTTATGCCCCCCGAAGGCCAGCAGGGAACCGCGTGGCTCCTGCATCAGGCTGCCGGCATCAGTGGTCGGGTTGCCAAGGTGATCCACCGCGCAGCCTTCCGGTAACGGTCGACCCTCATTCCAGGCTATCCTGGCTTTATTGCCGGCAATCGCGCTGGTGGCAAAATCAAGGATCACCGGGTTATGGCTGGCACGTGGTATCCCCACACACAGCGGGTTGGTGCCAAGTCTTGGCTGCTTGCCGCCAAACGGCAGCACCGCTGACGGGGCGCTGACATTGGCAAAGTGCAGCGACACCAGACCAGCTTCTGCGGCCTGTTCCGCCCAGGCACCGATACGCCCCAGATGGTGGGCTTCATGAATACCGATAATTGCTACCCCATAGTCACGCGCCCGGCTGATACCGACGCTCATTGCCTGCTGGCCCAACAACTGACCGAAACCGCACTGTCCGTGAAAGGAGACCAGCGGGCCTTCATCGCGCACCAGACGCAGTTCGGCGTACGGGTTTAAATCTCCGGCCTGAATGGCGTTGATATAACGGGGCAGCAGGGTAACGCCATGGGAATCATGGCCTTTCAAAGAGGCCTCGACCAGATTATTCGCCACCAGGCGAGCGGTATCGACAGGGGTATTTACCCGTAAAAGATGGTGTTGTAACAGATGACGAAGTGTTTGCGCACTGAGTACAGGCATAACGCGTCCTTAGCAATCAGGATTGCACACGGATATTTAAAAGCGAAGCCCGACTATATACAGAATGGTTTTTTAACATAACCATAAAAAATAACTTAGCTATTCCGCTGACTGGCAAAGGGATAATACAGCGGAAAATTTCGCATTGCCGGATATGATATAAGCAATGCCAGTTAAATCATTTCTTTTTTGCAGGCAATATCGCCAATCATTTATCTTTCGTGACAGACCTCGAGGGAATATAAATGAAAAAGCGTCCTCATCTTTTAGCCGGGATGGCTATTGCCATAACCCTTGCTGCCGTTAGCGGCGAGGCGCAGGCAGAAGGTAAAATCAGTATTGCGCAGCAATTTGGCATTGGCTATTTGATCCTCGACGTGGTGCGGGATCAACATCTAATCGAAAAAGAAGGTAAAAAAGAGGGGCTGGATATTGAGGTGGACTGGCGCACCTTATCCGGTGCCACCGCCATGAATGAAGCACTGCTCTCCGGTGCCCTGGACGTCGCTTCTGCGGGTGTGCCGCCGCTGCTGACCCTCTGGGATCGCACCCGCGGCAAACAGAACGTTAAGGCCATCGCCTCGCTGGGGTCAATGCCCAACTATCTGTTAAGCAATAATCCGGCGGTCAAAAGCGTGCGCGACCTGAGCGATAAAGACCGCATTGCGGTGCCCGCCGCCGGCGTCGGATTCCAGTCGCGAACGTTGCAAATTGAAACCGCAAAGTTGTTCGGCAACGCCGACTTTAAGCGCTTTGACCGAATTAGCGTCAGTCTGCCGCATCCGGATGCCAGTGCAGCGTTAATCGCTGGTGGTTCGGAGATCAGCACGCATTTCTCCAGCCCGCCGTTCCAGTACCAGGCTCTGGAGCACAGCAACGTACATAAAATTCTCAGTTCCTATGATGTGCTGGGCGGTCAGGCGACCTTTAACGTGCTGTATACCACCCAGAAATTCCATGATGAAAACCCGAAAACATACCGTGCTTTTTATCGGGCACTGAGTGAAGCAGCGAAGATAATCAACGCCGATAAAAATGCGGCGGCGGAAACCTATATCCGGGTTGAGAAATCGCGTCTGCCGCTACCGCTGGTGCAGAAAATCGTTAACGATCCGGAAATCAGTTTTACCGTTTCGCCAGAGCGCACCTTTGTATATGCGCAGAAACTTCATGAGCTGGGTGTCCTGAAAAATAAGGCAGACACCTGGAAAGACTATTTCTTCACTGAAGCCGGAGAGAATCCCGGCAGCTAACGCAAGACAGGAGAGCACTATGTCACAGCTCACCACAGCGGAGCCGTTGCTACAGGTCAACGCGCTCGATATTGAATACCGCACCCGTGAACGCCGGGTGCGTGCGACCCATGATGTCAGCTTTGACGTCTGGCCGGGAGACCGTTTTATCCTGCTGGGTCCCTCCGGCTGCGGAAAGTCGAGTCTGCTAAAATCGGTTGGCGGGTTTATCAAACCGTTGCGCGGTGAGATTACGCTGGCAGGCAGTCGTATTAGCGCGCCGGGACCGGATCGGATGATGGTGTTTCAGGAGTTTGATCAGCTGCCGCCGTGGAAGACGGTGCTACAAAACGTCATGTTTCCACTGATTGCCAGCCGCAAGGCAACGCGGGCAGAAGCGCGCGACCAGGCGCTGTATTTTCTCGATAAGGTCGGGCTGGCTAACTTTGCCAATGCCTTACCGCATACGCTTTCCGGCGGCATGAAACAGCGGGTGGCAATTGCCCGCGCGCTGGCAATGCGCCCGCGGATGCTACTGATGGATGAGCCGTTTGCCGCCCTTGATGCCCTGACCCGACGCACCATGCAGGAAGAACTGCTCTCCCTGTGGGACGAGGAGCGCTTTACCCTGCTGTTCGTGACCCATTCTATTGAGGAAGCGCTGGTGGTCGGCAGCCGTATACTGGTGCTGTCGCCGCATCCGGGGCGGGTGCGGGCAGAGTTGAACTGCCACCAGTACAGCCTTAATGATTTCGGCAGCCCTGCCTTCCAGGCGGCGGCGAGCCATATTCACCATCTTTTGTTCCCACCTGCGGTGAACGTCCCTTCATCGTCTGCCATCCAGGAGCTGGATCATGTCACAGCCACCGTTTATTCGTCCTGAATATGAGCGGGCGCTGCCCCCGCTGCGCGATATCACTGTTGATGAGGTGCTGCCGCTGTCCCGGCGGTTGTGGAATCAGACCTGGCTGCGCAAAGGCGTGGTGGTCCTGCTGGTGTTGGCGTTGTGGGAGGCGGCAGCGCGCTATCAGCAAAACGATCTGATGCTTCCTGGCGTGCTCGATACGCTGCATGCCTTTATAGACGACATGCGCAGCGGCGAGTTGCCGGAAAAGATTGTTAACTCACTGAGTACATTACTGAAAGGTTATCTAATCGGTAGCGTGCTGGCGCTGGTGGCCAGCGCGCTGGCAATCACCACCCGCTTTGGCCGCGACCTGCTCAGTACACTGACCGCGATGCTTAACCCACTGCCTGCTATAGCCCTTTTGCCGCTGGCGCTGCTATGGTTTGGGCTGGGCAATGTGAGCCTGGTGTTTGTGCTGGTGCATTCGGTAATGTGGCCGATTGCGCTGAATACCTGGTCAGGGTTTAGCAGCGTGCCGGAAACCCTGCGTATGGCCGGACGCAATTATGGACTGAGCGGCCCACGCTATGTGATGACGATCCTGATCCCGGCATCGCTACCCTCGATCCTCTCCGGTCTGAAAATTGGTTGGGCTTTTGCGTGGCGTACGCTGATTGCAGCCGAGCTGGTGTTTGGCGCATCAAGCGGCGAAGGCGGGCTTGGCTGGTACATATTCCAGAGCCGCAACGAGCTGTTTACTGACCGGGTCTTCGCCGGACTGGCGACGGTGATTATTATCGGTCTGCTGGTCGAAGGAGTGGTGTTCTCTACCCTGGAAAAAGCGACGGTAAAACGCTGGGGGATGCAGCGCTGAGTGAGGTTTTCGCCATCCTCCGTCAAGCCACTGCGCCAGCAGAAGGTGATTATCGACGTTGATAATCACCTCGCTGATGCCCGGAGCTTGTACGTTGTTTTTTTAGCGTGAATTCTATCTATTTTTTATAATCAACCCATCTGGCCAGTTATGCTTTTTTATAACAAATTTACCAGACTAAGAAATCTGCCGTAATGACAGGTTTCTTTAATTCCCGATTAGAGATTCGCAACGTTATGATATACTTTTTGAACATCATCGTCATCTTCAAGGGCATCAACAAGTCCTTCAAAGATTTCTAAATCTTCTGGTGAAAGTTCAATTTCTGATTGCGCAATCAATTCTAATTCTGTTGTTGAGAACTTAGTAATTCCCGCTGCTTTTAGCGCTGAAATGCCTTTATGAAGATCTGTAGGTTCAGTATAAATAACGATGCTTCCTTCTTCTTCGGTTACATCACGGACATCAACTTCAGCATCCAGTAAAATTTCAAAAATATGGTCAGGGTCTGTGCCTTCAAATACAATCACGCCAGTATTGTCAAACATATAGCTGACAGCCCCTGCCGCTCCGATATTCCCGCCTTTTTTATTAAAAACAGTGCGGACATTAGCAATTGTACGGTTAACATTGGAAGTTAATGTTTCAGCGATAACCATGGAACCATTTGGTCCAAAGCCTTCATAACGCCCTTGCACGAACGTTTCATCGCCGCCGCCTTTCGCTTTATCAATTGCTTTATCAATAACATGTTTTGGAACTTGCGCTTGTTTCGCACGTTCAATAACGAATTTTAAAGATGAGTTTGATTCTGGGTCTGGTTCACCCTGTTTAGCGGCAGCATAGATTTCTACACCGAATTTTGCATATACTTTAGATGTTGCACCGTCTTTAGCCGTTTTTTTAGCAACAATATTGGCCCATTTACGTCCCACTGGAATGGTCTCCTCGAAAATTTATTTACATTATTCTCAGGTTGACAACCTGAGAATTTCTCTTTTTATATTATATCACAATATGTAAATACTCGTCTATGATAAATAAAAATATCAAAACTTCACGGGTTGTAACTTTAATTTTATCAAGGATTAACATTATGGCTAAGCTATTACCGGATTTTCTTTTGAATTTTTTATTTTTATTGTTAATAATTGAGCTATAGCAATAATAAATAAGATGAGAGAAAAAAGTAATAATCCAGGTAATACGCCTGCTATTACGCACCACCTTCGCATTTTATATAGAGCTTTACGCCTGATGTTGGCCAGCAGACACAGCGGGAATAGCGTTTTTGGGGGAGGATGATAAAGGCGTTTTATAAATTGTTTCGTGTGACGTAGGCATTTCCTGATTATCCGGGCAACATCGTTTCTGCCAGTCGGCGATTTGTTCCGGCGACGAGTCCTGATGCAACTTTCTGCAATGCTTCTATACCATGTGGAGCTTTCAATGAGCTTGCGTTAAAAAGTCTGCTTCCGGCACGAAGCGGCCAGCCCCGAGGAACATGACGTCTGCTGAGAAGCGGACATTCGGCATGAGTTCTTTCTGGTGAAGAGTAATGCTAATCAAGAGAGCAAGCATGTAGACGCTCGTCTTGACGGCCATACTACCAGATGATTATCGCTGAGGTTTGGCTCAGCAATTAAGTGCAGCCCGCGTTCTTCATCCTCCCACTTCCGTCATTTCTGCTGTCTCAAGCCGTTCATCTATACTGACGATTGTAGTGGTCATGTGCATACGAGGCCACGCAACCTTAAATACCTTATACCCTGATGAAGCTTAAAGAATAAAAAACCTTTATTTATCCAGGAGATAATTAATGAAAATAACCGATTTCGTTTATTCCGCCTTAATTGGTCTTGTTGCCAGTTGCCGTTCCATGACGCCGATGGCGGCCATCGCTGCGGCACGTATTACCAGACGCGACACACCGGGCAGTCTCTTGCTGCTGGACCGTCCGCTATTCAAATACGGCGCGTTAGCGATGGGTGCAGGTGAGCTGTTTGGCGACAAGATGAAGTCAGCGCCAGACCGCACCGTGTTTTTGGGCTTGTCAGCACGTGTGGCCAGTGCTGGTATTGCGGGTGCCGCGTTAGCACCTGGCGGAAAAGAAAAAACAGGGGCAGCGATCGCTATCTCTGCCGCTGTACCCCTTGCATATGTAACGCTTGCGGCACGCAAAAAGGCCATGGTAGAGGTGGGGCAAACCAGGAGCGGCCTGATTGAAGATACGCTCATCGTCGCTATCGGAGCGGCGGTTGTCTTCTTCGCAACGCGCCCAAAGCGAATTTAAACGCACCCAGTCTTCAAAGGGGTGATCTTGGCGAGCAATCAGGAAAGAGGCAGTACCTGCTTCAGGCACATAGCCGAACATTCAGCTGAGACGGTTAGTGGTTTAATCATCTATGATGCTAAAACAAGAACCTGAGCATAAACGCGTTGCTATACCTGTCGAGCTGGCACCAGCCTGGTAACTGGTTTATTACTGTCGTTCAGAGCGAAATGAAAAGTGCTCTCTACGTTGTCGATTGGATGGCCCGCTTCAAAACGCCATTTACGCATCACTATTAATACTTCACGGTCGAATACGGCTGGTGGGTTTGCTTTAACGATCTGTACATTATCCACTCGTCCTGTTGCCGTGATGCTATAGCGCACGGTAATAGTACCTGTTAGCCTTAATGCAGCTGCCTCTACCGGATACGGTGGTATAGGTTGTTCAATAGCTGGCGGAGGCGATACCGCGGGGGGTAAGTTTGCACTTTGTACTGTCGGTGACGGTGACTTATATACGCAGTCATCCAGGGCTCGGGTCTTCTGACAACTACTCGACTTCATCGGCGTACAACCGATCAGGGCAATAGATGCAGCGGTTACCAGAATGAAATATTGGGCAATAATTTTCATTAAAAATATGAGCTTTTTATCGTTTTCAATTTGGTAGCCAACATAGTACCTTTGAATTTAAAGTAGTGAACAAAAAGTTGACCCTATATCACCAAAGAACGGCCTGAAGGCTGGCTTCTCATATGGGAGCCGCTAGCCACTGTTTGCTGAGCCAGACCGGAATCCTCCGTACCTGGAAGGTAGCTGTCTGGGGCTGAAAGCCGCTGTGAGCGTAAAGCAGCCTCACTCTTTTCGCTCACAGAAGGTATTTTACTCATCTAAGCCCGGTTACCGATCACCCGCTAAACCTGCCGTCTAAACGTATTCAACAAAGCTTCCATGATTTATAGGATCGGTAATCCCAGCCCTTGTTTCACTTCCCTTAACGTATTCTGTGTGACTTCATGTGCCCGCTCGCTACCTTTTTTTAAAATCCCCATCAGCATGCCTTTATCCTGAATGTAAGTTGCACGACGCTCGCGCATCGGCGCAATCAGTTCCTGCAGGCAAACCTCCAGTTCATTCTTGCAGATCCTGTCGCCCAGGCCACCTCGCTGATAGTGTGCTTTCATCTCCGCCACCAGGGTTTTGTTCGGGTGAAATGCGTCCAGATAGGTGAACACGATATTACCCTTTACCTGTCCCGGATCGCTTACCTTCAGATGGTTAGCATCTGTGTACATCGAGTTAACTGCACGATGAATAGTTTCTTCGTCAGCGGACAGAAGCAATGTATTACCAAGAGATTTAGACATCTTCGCGTTGCCATCAATACCCGGGAGTCGGCTGGTTTCACTGAGCAGCGCTTTGCAATGATTCAGAACAGGTTCCGGTAACAGGCTGTTCATCTTATGAACGATTTCATTGGTTTGCTCGATCATTGGCAACTGATCGCTGCCGACGGGAACCATGCTCGCCTTAAATGCTGTGATATCTGCCGCCTGACTAATGGGATAGGCCAGAAAACCGACCGGCAGGGAGCGCGCAAATCCTTTCTGGACAATTTCGTGTTTAACCGTTGGGTTACGTTCGACGCGCGCCACAGTAACAATGTTCATATAGAACATGGTCAGTTCGGCCAACGCAGGCAATGAAGATTGCAGACAAATGGTGGTCAGCGATGGATCAATACCTGCGGCGAGATAATCGGCCAGAACTTCGGGGATATTGTTACTGATTTTTTGCGGGTCACTACCGTTATCCGTCATGCCTTGCAGATCTGCGACCAGTACATATTGCTGACAGTCATTCTGTAGCGCAACGCGCTGACGTAATGAGCCGGCAAAGTGTCCAAGGTGTAGCGGCCCTGTTGGGCGATCGCCGGTCAGAATAGTTGTTTTCATGCTCATAAGTATCCCTTAAAGATGTAACCGAAAGGGGGCGTATAAAAGCAAATAACCGCCTTTCGGCGGTTATTGAAAATGGAAATACATATTCATGCCGCCTTTAAGAAGGCAGCCACAACAGAGTGAGTTGTAAAGACTGGGTGATATGTTCTGTAATCATTTAAAGAAAGTAGCATGGTCAGAATGGGGAGTAAAGCAGCGCTCAGCCTCTCAGTTCGGTGATACCGGCTGGATCGATGTGCCTGGATGCCCGTTGATTGTAACGGGCTGAAGGTCCGCTGTGAGCGATCTGCGGACATTACTAACAGCGTTCTGTGTGAATCAGCGGGGAGCAGGTCACGGTTTCCCAGTTAATATCTTCAGGCAGCGAGAATTGCAGAATGCTGACGAAGATGATTTTGGAAAAGTTCTGCATAATCTGATGATACAGCGGCTTTTACGCTTTCCCTTTTCGCAAGTGCAGCTTTCCATGCGCAAACATGCGGAAGCCCCTCAAAAATCGCCTCAGAGACTGATGCATCGATAATGGAGAAGTAACGGAAAACAGGAGCGTAGACCGCATCAACCATACTGAATTCGGCACCAGAGAAATAAGGCCCCAGGCTCAATTCAGATTCAATACGTTCAAGCTGCTCACGGAACACCGCGCGTTTGCTGCCTGCAACGGCCTGATCAGTCGCATTCAAAAATTGCCATGCATTTCCAAGCATTGATGTAGAGAATTCGATCCATGCGCGCTGTCTGGCTCTTACTAATGCATCGTCAGCATACATCGAATCACCGTCTTGCGTTTCATTAAGGTACTCGCAGATCACCATGCTCTCGAAAATAATGGCATCTTCACCCTTTGACTGACGCACTTTCAGCATCGGCACCTTGCCAGTGGGTGACAGAGCAAGAAACCAGTCAGGCTTTGCCGATAAATCTACATTTACGCGTTCAAATGGCACATTTTTCTCAAGAAGAACGATCGCTGAACGCTGCACAAAGGGACATAGTGGGTGGCTAATAAGTGTCAGGTCACTGGTAGACATCTCAACCTCCAGATAAAAGGATAGCCCGCCGCTGTAAAAGATGGCGGGCTTGATGAATTGTAAATCTTATTTTGGTGGCTTAGATTGAAACGCCGCCGTCGATGATGATTTCTGAGCCCACCGTCCAGGCAGACGCATCAGATGCAAAGTAAAGAACCGCTTGTGCAACTTCCTGAGGCTTACCAAAACGACCGGCAGGGATGGTTGCAACGATATCTTTCATCACTTGATCATGATATTCCACTGGGATCCCCGCCTTATCGTAAAGCGGAGTATCAACAGGGCCAGGGCTCACTGCGTTGATACGGATCCCACGAGAAAGTAACTCGTTGGAAAGCGTTTTCGACATGTTCAGTAATGCTGCTTTGGTGGAGCCATAAACTGAAGAGTTCACGGGTCCCGTGTGAGCATTTATAGAGGTATTAAATACCACTGATGCAGAGCTCGCGAACACTGGCAGCAGCGCCTGCATCAGGAAGTAAGGACCTTTAACGTTGATATCATAAATGCGGTCGAACTGCTCTTCTGTCCATACCTCAATTGGCATATACATTGATATACCCGCATTCAGGAAAGCGATATCCAGTTGTCCAAAGTGTTCCTGAACTGTCTGAGCCAGCGCTTTCTGTGCGTTCACATCAGCGGAATCAGCACTCACGACTAACACGTCATTACCCAGTTCTACTTTTGCCCTTGCGACAGAATCAGGGTTAACACCCGTAACAATTACACGTGCACCTTCTGCAACAAACAGCTTCGCTGTTTCAAGACCAATACCACTTGTTCCACCCGTGATCAGTGCGCGTTTACCTTGTAATCTAGCCATATAACTATCTCCTGTTAGTTTTAACTACTGATCGGCGAATGACCGATTTGATAGCCACTGTATGCTCATGCTCAGATAGTGATAAGATTGTATTTCTAAATATGTTTCATGCATTAAATGCATAAATAGGTTTCAGGATGGATAGATTACTTTTGATGACATGCTTTGTCCGTACCGCTGAA
The DNA here is from genome assembly GCF_002915575.1 of Superficieibacter electus. GTDB lineage: Bacteria > Pseudomonadota > Gammaproteobacteria > Enterobacterales > Enterobacteriaceae > Superficieibacter > Superficieibacter electus. The sequence goes on along the minus strand of NZ_PQGD01000017.1, from coordinate 22,812 downwards.
ACAGGCAGCTTTTCCTCAGCCGGTAGGGTTTTAGGCTTAGGGCAACCGAACGTGAGTCGTCATGTTGCAACCCTCGAAGAGCATTTGCAGACCAGATTACTTCACAGAACAACCCGCAAGCTTTCCCTGACTCCTGAAGGAGAACGTTATTATTTGGAAGCAAGACGTATTCTGGAAGCTGTCGAAGAGTCAGAGTCTTCTTTCAGAGAAAATGTTACACCCACAGGGCTATTACGCGTTGCCTGCCCCACAGCATTGACTCATACATTCTTAGTCCCGCACATCCCCGATTTTTTAGAACGCTACCCTGAGCTGATACTCGATCTACAGATTAATGACCGCTATATCAATCTCGTGGATGAAGGGGCTGAGCTGGCAATCCGCATTGGACACCTGGAGGACAGTGCTATGCGTGCCCGCAGACTTGGCATGTTTGAGCGAGTCTGTGTTGCCAGTAACAAGTACTTAGCTAAACACGGAACCCCTGATACCCCAGAGGATTTAAAAAAACATGATTGTTTGATCTATACCTTGCTGACAACAGGAGCTACCTGGAGATTTCAGGATATCAATGTTCCTGTTTCTGGTCGGCTCAGGGTCAATTCACCCGAAGCAGTACAGAAATTTGTCAATGCAGGGATTGGGATCGCACAGGGCCCGGAATGGCTGTTCGAGGAGGGACTGAAAAGTGGCAATTTACAATTATTACTGACTGATTACACTGCATCGCCCGTCCCCATTCAGGCCGTTTATGTTGCTAATCGACTTTTACCAAAACGGGCGATTGTGTTCATGGATTTTGTTGCTGAGATTTTTGAAAAAAATCCCGGCTTCAAAGTTCAGAACTCAATGAAATGAGCCTGAGATAACGAACTGACATGTTCCCCAATAATTAATGCAGTGTAGAGCTAGCAATGTCTGCTTTTGGCACTGAGCTGCCAAAGTAGTATGCTGAGCCCGCTTCTGGCACAAAGCTGAAGCTAGCCTTACACCGCCATGATTAGTGTGTCGAAAGACATCCAAAAGTGACTGGTCTGGTTTAGCGGGATATTTACAGATGCACTCTAAGCCTGGTTCTCAGGTTTTAGTCTGACTTATACATCATGCTTGTTAAAGAGTTACTGTCCCGGACAGGCAATGTGTCACCTCGCCGACTTATACCCCAGTAATGTAATGATCTGATCCTAACCGGAGCCAAAGATCGATTTATTGAAAGCCTATAGATGGCTGTTTTTCACAAAAAACTGAGTGATTTGTGATAATAAAATAATAAATTTGTAACAAGAAATAAACAAAGCGCTTCTATATTGACCCCTTCAATTTTTGGGGGGGAGTGCCATGCGTAACTGGAGTGAGCCTAAAAAGAATAAAGCCCATATCGAACTGATCCCGATGATCGATGTGATGATGTTTTTACTGGTTTTTTTTGTCCTGATTAGCCTGAATGTGATCCCGGCTCTGGGCTTGAAAACCCAGCTGCCGTCGGCCAGTAGCGCCCAACAGCTTAAACCACAAAAAAAAGCCATTATCACCCTCGGTGCCGATGAACAGCTGCAGTTGGACGGCCAACCGCTGGTCCTTGATACGTTGGTGCAGACCCTGAAGCAACAGCAGCAGGAAAACCAAACCACCACCATTATCGTGAACAGCGATAAAAACGTTGCGGTGGAACGCCTGGTCGCAGTGATGGATACCTTACGTCAGGGCGGCTTCTTCTCCATTTCCATCGCCACACGGAAGCAGTGATATGTATCTGCTTTATCGCTCACGTCACGTCGTTAGCTGGCTACCCGCGATAGTTATCGCCGGATGCTTACTGCTCGCCAGCCAGCATGCAGTGCTGCAGGTTAAACCGCATTATGACGATACGGTAATGGAACTGTCGCTGGCCGAACCCGAGCCGCCGCAGCCGGAGCCCGTCCCGGAACCGCAGCCAGAACCGCCGCCGGAACCTCAACCTGAGCCGGAACCGATTGCTGACCCCGTCGTTCCTGCCCCGGACCCCATTATCCAGGCCAAACCGATTATTAAGCCGAAACCTAAACCGAAGCCTAAACCGAAGCCAAAACCGGTCCATGAGAAATCGCCCAGGCCGCAGGAGCGCGTGGCTCAGCAGCCCACCGCCGTTCGCAGCCCGGTGAGTAAACCAACTGCGCCACCTTCTCCTCCGGCACCGAAAGCGAACGCACAGGCGGTAGAAAACGGCTATCTGCAGGCGCTGCGCCGCGAGCTGGAGCAGCGTAAACGCTACCCGAGCGGCCGTCAGGCTTCACTGGAGCGCCCGCAGGGCAACGTTGAGGTCTGGCTGGAAGTCGACCGCAGCGGCAGAGTGTTGTCTTCCGGTATTGCCAGCAAGGCCCCGAGCATGTTGCTCAATCGCGCAGCGCTTAGCTCTTTACAAAGTATCCGACAGCTTAAGCCCTTTCCTGAAGAGGCTTTTGCCGGGCAAAGAAGCAAAAAATTTACCGCAACGTTTAATTATCAGGCTCCATAAAACCTAATTAATCATTTGTTTTTTATAGGAAAGGACATGAAGAACTTTAATTATTCTGGGATTGCGTTAGCCGTGGTGTCGGTATTGTTATCAGGTTCCTCGCTGGCGGCAGAAAGCAGCGATGTGGGAGAGATTAACGTCAAAGGGCAGTCGCTCGGCGGCGGTCTGATGGTGCAGGAAGACAGCAGTAAAGCGCGTTCTACTCTCACTAAAGAAGCCATGGACAAAGCTTCCGGTGCCAGCAATGCCATCGACATGTTGAAATATACGCCGGGTATGAACGTCAACAGTAATGACGCCAGCGGCCTGAGCGGTATCGACTACACCATGCGAGGGATGAACTCCGATCAAATAGGCCTGTCGATGGACGGCATTCCGATTAACGACTCGGGCAACTACGCGGTTTATCCGAACCTGCTGGGCGATGCGGAAAACCTTGAGCAGATCTTCGTGACCCAGGGCTCTTCCGAAGCTGATGGTCCGCACATCGGTTCCAGCGGCGGTAACATTGGTCTCGTTACAAAGCGTCCGGCAAAAGAGTTCGGCGGCTTCGTCAAGCAAACGCTGGGAAGCAATAATCTCAGCAAAACCTTTGCCCGCCTGGAGACCGGTGAGTATAACGGCTTCAGCAACTGGCTCTCTTACTCGCATACCGAGGCCAAAAAATGGCGCGGAGAAGGACGCCTCTATTCTGATAAGTTCGAAATGAACTCACTGTACGAGGACGGGAACGGCAACAGCAGTAACCTGATCATGAAGTATAACCGCCAGGATAACAGCAACTACAACACCCTCAGCAAAGCGCAGTTTGAAGAAGACCCGCGTCAGGACTACTCAACTACTCCGGTCTATAACAACAAAGGTCAGCTGAGTAAATATTACAAAATTAACCGTAACCCGTTTGAAACCTTCACCCTCTCTTTTTCACAAAGACTGCAGCTGCGGGACAATCTCGCATTGACCGTTCAGCCCTATTACTACTGGGGTAACGGCGGCAGCTTTACCGGTCAAACGGCCTCGGTGCTGTCTAATACCTCCGATAAAGCCGGGCAATACGACCTGAGCAATTTAAGTTCCAATACCTACTACCGGCCTTCGTGGACCCAGACCTGGCGACCGGGCGTCACCACCAAATTGAAGTGGGATATTAACGACGAGCACAGCATGGATATCGGCTACTGGTATGAACGTGCGCGCCAGTCGCAGACCCAGCCGTTTATCAGCATTCAGGATGATGGCAACCCGGCAAATGTCTCCGGTAAACCAGGCGAATCCGATCAGGTGAAAGACGCCAACGGCAACACGGTACAGGGCCGTAACCAGTACACCATCACTCCGGCGCAAAAAGTATGGCTTCAGGATACCTGGTTCGTGACGCCGGACTGGACGCTGGTGGGTGGGCTGGCGTATCAGTACGTCGAGCGCATTGGTGATAACAAAGGCAGCCTGTATAACGCCCCGGAAAAACGTAAGGCGACCTACCATGAATTCCTGCCGAACTTTAGCATCAGCTACAAGCCGGATATGGAAAACCAGCTGTTCTATAACCTGACGCGCAACATGCGTACGCCGCCAAACTACGTGCTCTATAACGTGGGCGATTCAATCAGCACCAAGCCGGAGCTGAGCTGGAACCACGAGCTGGGCTGGCGTTTCCAGCGTGAAGATATGCTGCTGAGCACGACGCTTTTCTATATGCGCTATACCGACCGTCAGATCTCGACCACCAATGCTGACGGCGACTACGAAATGATGAATATCGGCAGCGTCGAAAGTAAAGGCGTGGAGCTGGAGTGGAGCGGTAAGCTGCCGTACAACTTCAACTACTACACCTCTTATACCTACACCCATTCCGAACAAAAAGATGACATTGTCAGCAACGGCGGTAATCCACTGCCAACGGAGGGCAAAACGGTACCGAACGTCCCGAAAAACATGCTTAACATGTCGCTGGGCTATGACGATGGTCTCTATTACGGCAGCTTCGGCGGTAAATACGTCAGCTCGTTCTATGGCGATTTGACCAACGATGAAAAAATCGGCGGGCGCACGGTCTTTGATGTTGCCGCGGGCATTCATCTGCCGGTGGACAAAAAGATTGTTAAAAGCGCCGCCCTGCGGTTTGGCATCGATAACCTGTTCGATAAACAGTACCTGACCTCCGTACGCTCGACGACCTTTAACGCGGCTCCTTACGATGGCGTGAAGGCCAGCACCCCGTATTACAACGTCGGCGAAGAGCGCACCTTTAGCGTTTCGCTGGAAGCAACCTTTTAATTAACCGGAGGGCACTTTGATGGATGCCAACCTGATTCACGACATTATTTTCTACGTTATGTATGCCGCGCTGGCGATCGCCGTGGTGATACTGGTCGAACGCGGTCTCTATTTTTCGTGGGCCCAGCGTCAGGCTCAGCGCTTTGAGAAGGCGCTGACGCCGGACGTCCGCCGGGTGTCGGACCTGCCGGAATCGCTAATCGGGCGCAATAGCCTTCCGCTGACCGTTATTTTGCCGGTACTGGAGAAAAAACAGATGGCAGAAGACCGGGAGGCGATGAGCGATTTGATTGACGCCCAATATCTGCTGAGTAAACCACAGATGTCGCGCGGGCTGTGGATGCTCGAAACCGTGGTAACCGCCGCGCCGTTGCTGGGTCTGCTGGGTACGATACTGGGGATTATGGATACCTTTAAGGCGCTCTCCGCCTCTGGCATTTCTGATGCCAGTATGGTTTCCGCCGGGATGGGCACCGCGCTATACGCTACCGGCCTGGGGATTGCGATAGCGCTGCTGTGCCTGGTGGGTAATAACTACCTGCAAAGCCGCATGGAACGCATTAACGAGCTGCTGAAGGTGCTGCTGATCCGTGCCGGAAGCCCGGTCAGTCGTCCGGAACAGGACGGTAATCGCTGGGAAGGACGCGAGGCGCAGCGGTATGCCTGATTATCGTCGATACGGGTGGCCAGGAGGCCGCCTGATGGGTCTGGTCGCGGGTGCCTGGATGCTGTTAAACCCACCCGCGCAGGCGGAATTCTCGATACCGGGCTACGAGCTGGTATATAACGCGCCGCAGGAAACCACGCTACAGGATGATGATTTGCGCAATGCTGCCGAGGTCTGGCAGCAGATGTTTGACTCGGCGCGCAGCCATATCGATCTGGCGCAGTTTTATGTGGCAAATGAAAAAGGCTCTCTGCTGGACGGCGTGCTGAACCATCTACGGGCCGCCGGGGAACGGGGAGTGAAGATTCGTTTTCTGATGGAGGAGAAGGGCGTTGGCCTTTCGACGCCGGAAACGCTGGCGGCGCTGAAAACGATCCCGAACCTCGAACTGCGGATTATTCCGTTCCATCGGCTGACCGGGGGGATTGTCCACGCCAAGTATCTGCTGGTGGATGGCAAAGAAGCCTTTGTCGGTAGCCAGAATTTTGACTGGCGCGCGCTGGAACAGATTCAGGAAACCGGCTTGCGAATCAGCGATGCGCAAGCGGTGCGGCAAATTCAGGCTATTTTCGATCAGGACTGGCAGGCGCAGGCCCTGCTTGAGGAGAATAAGCCGGTACCGAAGCTGGCGTGGCAGGCTCCGGAGTCGGCTCCGCAGGGCAATTATCTGGTTGCCAGCCCGCGCGATTATAACCCGAGCGGGGTGATTGACTCACAGGTTGAACTGCCGCGTCTGTTGGCCAACGCCAAATCGCGGGTCCGGGTACAGGTGATGGATTATGCGCCGCTATCATGGGGAGAAAAGGGGACGCGTCCCTTTTACGCCCCCATTGATAACGCCCTGCGCAGCGCGGCAGCGCGTGGTGTACAGGTTGAACTGATGGTTGCCAGCTGGAATCTGAAGAAGCCGGATGTGTTCTGGTTAAAGAGCCTGTCGCTGGTGCCTAACGTTCAGCTGAAGGTGGTGACGATCCCTCCCGCAAGCCGTGGATTTATCCCGTTTGCGAGGGTGGTTCACAGTAAGCTGATGACTATCGACGGCTCGACGGCTTGGGTGGGAACCAGCAACTGGAGCGGGGGCTATTTTGATAACTCACGCAACCTTGAGCTGGTGCTGAATAGTGTGCCAATGGCCGAGCGTGTAGATGAGCTATACAGCCAGCTGTGGAACAGCCGCTATGCGGAGCCGATCAAGGTTGATTTTGATTATCCGCTCCCTCACCCTAACCGCGAACACTAATAGAAACGTAGCTGATGATTCAGGCGAGTACTCTGTGATTACACAGCCCGTCTTACCTGAACATAACGGAACACAGAGGATTTGAATCACGTTATCAAAGAGGGCAATGTCTGCTTCCGCCACGAACCAGGCAAGTTATTTGAGCTGAAGGTCCGCTGTGAGCGATCTGCGGACATTGGTAACAACCTTCTGCGTGAATCACCGGGGAGTAAGTAAGGTTAAGGTCACACATTCTGATCACCGGTTAAGCACGACGTGTGCCCGGCTGATAAAAATACTCCGTCCTGCATACCCGACATAAGCTCATGGCAAATTATCCGGTCAGATAGCTGGCGAGCTCACGCTTTATCGCTGGTTTTAAAGCTTCATTTCAATGACGTCTTTGAAGAGGTCAGTTTGGATAAAGAAAATTATTGTACGTTAAGGCGATTTTTTGTACCTATGAGCGATGATAAGGGGACTTGACCACGTTTACAGGCAGCATTGAGTGAGTAACTGACTTCGATTTAAATAAATTATAAGGGCTTCAAATGTTACTGGCACAACTTTCTGGGATGCATACAGTCACTCTAAGTGTTTAAACAAGGTTCTGGACTATAGCTAACCCATCAGTTAAGTTTGTTTCCGACCTGTCGATTCCCCCCTGTTAGGGACCACTTATTTCCGTGTTATGTTTTAAGGATAATTCATGAGTAATGAAGCACAATCATTTTTTAGTCAATTGTTAATTGCCGTAATTTCCATATCTTTAGGGTCATTTCTTTTTGCTGGGGTTCTAGAGAGCTATAAAAAAGACCAAGGTCTTCAAGAGGAGTTTATAAAGGATTACTTCAGGCCAATGATGGAATTACAAAGTTCTTGTTCATCTTCACACAATGAACTATTTCTAAAGTATGGGGAGTTATCTGGTTCTTATCAGCTCATGTCTAATGAAATAGTACATATGATAGTGACCCCTGATTCAAAATTAGGCCAGTATTATGAAGCCATTCCAATGTCTATTATTAAATCAAATACAGAGTTAAAAAAAGGAGTTGAAGATCTTGAAATAACGGTAAAAAAATACAAAGCCAATTTATTTCTCAAGTATGAAGAGCTTGCATTAGTTACTGGTTCATATCCAGAGTTTAGGGGTTTAGCAAAAAAATATACAAATGCGGTTAATGCCATCTATTCAGAAAGACAAAAAAAAGTTAAGGAAAATACAAAGAATACAGACCCTAATCAGCTAATGCCATTAATGCGTAAATTTATTGCTATGGATCTATCTACCGATGCAAATAAATCCATGATTGTCAATGAAATGGAGGAAATATCTAAAATAACAGCGCAGCATAGTTTGATAATGGCTGAGTATGAGGAGTTAATATTCAAAGAAGATAATAATTTCTTTCTAAGTCTTCATGATCTCTATGCAGTCAAAATTAGTAAGAAGTATTCAGGTGGATTTATCAGCTGGATATTTTAAATAATGATAATTCATCAACTACGACGTTTACTGTGTAGAACGCGTAAACCTGTGAAGGTTATTAATGTGTTAGGTAATGCCCGCTCCTGTCACAAGGCGGACAGCCTTAGAAGTATGATGTCCGCTGTGAGCGATGAGCGGACATCGTCCAGTTTAAACAGATGCCCGCAATACATACAGCAAGCTTGCCAGAGGTAACTCTGCTCTCCTACAAATAAAGTGTCCGCTTTGAGTAGGCAATCTGAGGGAGCGCTAATATGAAAAAGACCACAAGGATAAAATATCTCTGTGGTCATGGCTTCTTGATTCGAAAAATCTTTATCAGGCGAGCAATTTCATTGCCCTTCATTGATAACGGTGGATAGATTTTACTTAATCTAACAAGCTGGAGTTTTTAAGGGCATGAGAAACGTCCGGTAGCATGGGAAAAGAGTTTTGCCCGCCATATTTCTGTATTGAACAAGAGCTAATTTCAGCAGCAAAGGGGATCGCGTCCGTCAGCGAAAAACCATTAACAATGCAGTAGGCAATACCTCCAATAAATGAATCGCCGGCACCGGTGGTATCAACAACATCCGGACAGAATACAGCCGGGAAATGTCGAGTGCCATGTTCCTGGGACAATACCGCCCCTTTTTCACCGAGGGTAATGATTACCTGTCCCTTCACTCGTTTATGCAGTCCGGTTGCACAAGAATGAGCGTCATCAATCGAAGATACATCGGCACCGCTCATGAAGGCGGCTTCTGTCTCATTAACAACCAGGTAGTCCACCAGACTCAGGGCGTGGGCGGAGACATCCCGTGCCGGGGCGTTATTAAGGATAATGCGGCAATGGTGGGTGCTGGCAACGCCGATAATATACTCAACAACGGGGGCCGGAATTTCTGACTGAAGAATAACCAGTGGCTGTCCTTCGAAGAGTGACTCAGTGATGTCATCTTCACTGATAAGGTAATTAGCGCCTTTGATAATGGTGCTGCAGTAGTCACCTGATTCAAGGATCTGGACGATACCGATACCTGTGGTGGTACCCCGCTTGTTTACATTCTCTACCGATACATTATTCTCACGTAAAGAGTTGATCAGCTCGCTACCATAAATGTCATTTCCGACACACCCAACCATGCTGACGTTCAGTCCAAGTCTAGAACACTGCACCGCCTGATTAGCCCCCTTCCCACCTGGCATGAGCATTAACTCATTGCCAGTAAATGTTTCGCCCAGTTCCGGAAGCCGATCCTGCTGGACTAGAATGTCATAGTTCAGACTACCAATAACGACTACATCACTTTTCATCTTTTCAACCTTTAACTGGCGGTACGCTTGGACGCTACCGCATTTCTGGTGCTGAGTAAGCTATTTTTACTTTTGTCACTGGTTTTACTGGCAATAATGGTAAAAATAGCGTCAAGAATATTCAGATGTACTATTCGGGTGGTAGCATTCTCGCCCGTGATCGGGTTATTTTTTACTGCCGAAATAATTGAATGTCGGGCAATAAGGCTAAGCGGACTGTTCGGATAATTAGTTAAACAAATCGTTTCTGCGCCGCTCTCATTTGCCATATTTACCATCTGGATAATATCCGACGTTTGTCCGGAGTGGGACACGGCCAGAAGAATATCACCTTGCCGCATCAGCGATGCAGTCATCAGCTGTTTATGACTATCACTAAATACTGATGAGAAGATACCAATTTTTAGTAGCTTATGATTGAAATCATCACAGATTGCACTTGAACCGCCACAGCCAGCAATAAATATTCTGGCTTCTTCAGGCTTATTAATGAATAGATATGCAACCGATTTGATGACGGCACAATCAATGACATTTAACGATTCTTGCAGGGCAAGAACAGAATTAAGAAAAGTACTTTCAAGAACACTTTCAACATACTTTTCCGAATCGGGAACAACCGGAATGTCAACAGTGTTTTCAACGGCGTTCATGTTATTAGAGACGCTTAACTTCAAATCATGAAACCCGGTAAATCCCAGTTTTTTGGAGACTTTGGTTATACTCGATACGCTAACCTTCAAATAATTAGCAATTTCTGTGATTGACATACGTGCCAGGGACTGAGGGTTATCATCTATAAAGCGGGCGATAGCTCTCTCTTTTTTACCTAGTTCAGGAGCCAGCGTTCTCGCAAGTAAAAATACTTCATTACCCTTCAGCCTGCTGTGCATAACCCCTCCTGTAAATGTGAAAACGAAATTAGCACGACAAAATGATATGAAATGTTATCTGGGTCACATTCTATAAAATACTTTACTAATGTATTTTACTCTCAGTAAAATATTCATCTGGTTAATTGGTATGAAATTTTACAGTCAGTAAAATTAAATTTTAATGCGTTGATTTTAAATGATTTTACTGGAAATGAAGTTTTTATGTCTGAGCGGTATAATTTTATTTATTTGCAGTAATATTTTCCCGCTTCTATTTACTGAGATGAAATTCAATCTTATAAAAACACTTGGAATACAAAACAAGGTGACTGCAATGAAATTTTCCTCCCGAATTAATTCTTTCCGTTCAAGACCTGAACTATTCGATGCGAAAAACAAAATGGATACGTGTGATCTCATTACCCGTATGGGTAGTGTGGAAGGATTAACACATATCGAACTTAACTATCCTGAGCATTTTATTGGCCAGGATAAAGAACTGATTAAAAAATGTATTGCTGATAATGGTCTGCAGGTAGGTGGTATTGCGCTGCGCTACAATAAAGACTTTATTGATGGCGAGTTTACCAACCCGAATCCTGCGTTGCGCAGTAAAGCCATTGAGACGACGCTGGAAGCCGCTGAGATGTGTAAATTTCTCGAGGGCAATACCGTCACCTTATGGTTTGGATATGACGGCTATGATTACCCGTTCCAGCAAGATTACTTCCGCGCGTATGAGCTGCTCGTTGATGCCTTACGCATCGTGACCCAGGCACATGGGGATATGCAGTTCAGCTTTGAATACAAACCTTATGAGCCGCGTACTTTCTCCTTTATTGGGGATGTTTCCTCAACCTTGATGTTGATTGATGATGTTGGCAGTGACAATCTGGGTATCACCCTCGATTTCTGCCATATGATAATGAAGAAGGAAAATCCGGCCTTCTCCCTGTTCCAGTCAGCTCGTAAAAACCGCCTCGTCGGTTTCCATCTTAATGACGGCTACGGTCATTTCGATGATGGCCTGATGCTGGGTTCCGTACATCTCCTCCAGACTCTGGAATATATCTACTACGCGAAACGCGTTGGTTTTAGTGGACTGATTTATTTCGATACCTTCCCGAGCCGCGAAGATCCGGTCGCGGAGTGCGCTCAGAATATCCGTATGTACAAAGCACTGTCTGACTTTATTGACCGTCTCAGCATTCCTGAAATTGAGCAAATGATCCAAAGCCAGGACGCCCTGAAAGTACAGGGTATGTTACTGAAAATGATCGCCGAATAATTAAAACAACCCGAACCTTACCTCGTATCCGCGACCAGTCAGTGTCTGACACTGGAGGAAAATATGTTTGAAAAGATAGGTTTACCCAGGAATTTATTATGGGGATATATCGGCCTGACCATCTTTATGATTGGCGATGGTGTTGAGCAGGCGTGGATCTCAATCTGGCTTGTAGAGAAGGGGCTGTCTGTTGCACAGGCATCCTACCTGATCACCGCGTATGATGTTACTGTTACGCTGGCAGCCTGGGTTACTGGCGTTCTGGTTCAGACGCTAGGCCCGCGTAAAGTCATGTTTTACGGTCTGGTAACCTTTATCATTGGCAGTATCGGTTTTATCAGTGTTGGCCTTAAACACATGGAAATGGCGTGGATGCTTCCTTTCTACGCATTACGCGGGATTGGATATCCTCTGTTCGCTTACTCATTCCTGATATGGATTAACTACAGCACGCCTGTTGCGCGCAGGGCGACTGCAGTTGGCTGGTTCTGGTTTACGTTCTCATTAGGGCTGAGTGTGATTGGGCCCTTCTTCTCTTCGATGGCGTTACCGGTGCTGGGTGAGATCCACGTGCTCTGGGTCGGCTTACTGTTTGTCCTGGTCGGGTCTGTTCTCGGGATCTGGGTCAACCGTGATGTTGTTCCTGCTTCAGAAATTCACCCATTCAGCGCGGGTGAATTACTGAAAGGGATCACCATTCTGCAGCGGCCGGTCATCGCGATGGGCCTGGTGGTGAAATCCGTAAACGGTATCGCGCAGTACGGGCTGGCCACCTTCCTGCCTCTGTACCTGATCAGTTATGGCTACAGTAAAACAGAGTGGCTGCATATGTGGTCTGCAGTATTCCTGGTGGCTATTTTTGCCAATCTGTTCTTTGGGTTCTTTGGTGACAAATTTGGCTGGCGGAAAACCATTATGTGGGTCGGGGGATTTGGTTATGCCGCTGTTCTCATTCTGGTGTGGGCGGTCCCCCAGGTACTGGGTCATAATTTCTATGTGATGGCATTTGTACTTTGCCTTTGCGGCGTGACCATGGCGGGCTATGTTCCTTTGTCAGCGTTATTTCCGATGCTTGCCCCGGACAGTAAAGGAGCCGCTATGTCAGTACTGAACCTTGGTGCAGGCCTGGGAGCCTTCATCGCTCCCGCTATTACAGCATTGTTCTATTCATCTCTTGGCGCAGGTGGTGTTCTAGGCATCTATGCCGGTTTATATATCCTCAGTGGCGTGCTTACACCTTTCCTCAAAACGCCGGAGGAGCTTAATCAGCAGGCTGAACTGAAAGATAAGGTCGCATAATCGGGTGTAACTTTACTACAAGGTCCGGGTAATCCCGGGCCTTAGTGAATCGCCACGGGTTTAACCGACATCCAGCCAGCTTTTGAACCGTTATGACTTCTTTAAGATTATTTATAATTTTTTAGTTGACCAGGCACTCAAAATTTAACGTTATTGGGTTAGACGGAAGGTCTGCTTTTGGCACGGAGCAGACCTTTTTACTTACGCGAAATGGGTATGTAAAACGAGGGCATCTTAAGTCTCTTGATCAGAGCAACCTGTACAGGACTCAAGATCAGGTAATTTTCAGCTCAAAAAGCCGATACATTGCAACCTTGCCTGAATCTGTCAGGTTCACCTCACGATATCCCGGCGTACGTGTTACCCATTCTTTTTGAAGGAAAAACGTAAACAATGCCGAGCCAGCATTACCGCCAAGGTGAAAACGTCGTTCACTCCAGTCCAGACAGGGGCAGCAGGGCTTACGGCGTGTATGTGAGTCAAGCAAGATACCCATTCTTTCAAAATGCATTTTGCCGACTAATGTCAGTTCCGAGCCATCTGCCGCAAGCCATTTTTCCCGCAGCATAAACTCATAAATGTTGACTGCAAGCTCGCCTGCCAGATGGTCATAGCAGGTGCGTGCGTAACGCAGATTTACCGGAGTACTTGAAGTGTGGGTTTTAGAAGGATGCATAGAAACTCCCATCAGGTTTTCCAGCAGTTCCGCGATATGATGACCCGCAAGGCTGTAATACCGATGACGCCCCTGCGTCAGGCAAATGACCAGACCGTTGCTGAGAAGTCGGTTCAGATGCCCGCTGGTTGTCGAGGCTGCAATGCCGGCCACTACGCTGAGTTCGGTTGCAGTCCAGGCGCGCCCGTCCATCAGGGCGCAAAGGATGCTGACCCTTGAAGGGTCAGACAGCGCCGAAGCTACCATGGCCATTGATGTTTCAAGAACATCATCCTGCTCATTGTCGCGCTGTGTTTTAAGGAGCTTCATTCAGAAGGTATTGCCCATTTTTGGGTTACTTCAGCTGCCCGAATATCATCATCTGTAATAAGAATGAGCCGGTTGCTGTGATCGCTGTACTGTACCAGAATATTAATGCCGTTCCGGGCAATTGTTTCAGCTATTTCTCCCAACTCACCCGGTCGTTCCTGAGATAATTTTCTTACCAGGGGACGACACAGGTTGCAGATTTCAAAACCGGCCTCAGTCAGTACCCTGCGGGCTTTTTCGCCATCTTCAACCAGAAAGTGTGCATGTCCGTCCCCAGACATTGTGAATACACCACCGCCTTCAAGCCCCACTCCGTTTTCGCCCAGCACACTGCCCAGTGAACCAAGGGACCCCGGGCTATTTTTGAGAATAACGTGAATGTCATACATGCTGATTTGTTCCCTTATCCGAAGAGTAATCACGGAATACGCTGGCTATCCGTATTCTGTAGAATGAAAAAATCGACTGCCTGCCTTCTTTCTGCGCGGCCTGATGCATCACATTTTGCTTCCATCCGGCTACAGACTCCTCATCTTCCCACCAGGACAGAGAAAGGATCTTTCCGGGCGTAGTCAGGCTCTGATAACGCTCAATCGAAATAAACCCGGGCGTGTGGGATAAAAGAGGCTTCAGCTCCGAAGCAAGTTGAAGATATCTTTCCTGAGCTTCTGGCAGAGCATCTGCCTCAAAAAGTACTGCAATCATGGTTCACTCCATCAATGACTTTCGGACAGTTTATTGATGACAAAGGCTCGTTGCTTCGGCCGATGCCGAAGTATGCATGTGCATTAGTGAAGTCATCGATATGAGTAAGCAAGTTATGAGTGAAAAATCACATGCGAAAATACAGCCAGAATAACGGCCATAAAGGGAAACGAAGCGATAACACCGCTGATACCAGCACCCAGATAAGGTGCAGCCATGGTTACGCGCATTACCAGTAAGACGATGATAAGTGTCCTTAGCGGAATATCCCAGCGCAGCTCTTATTCGGAGAGCTACCAGAATAAGAGCCTCACTGCTGGTGCGTTAATACCGTTTGCAGATATTCAATTTATTAACGACTTACTCATATTGATGCCCGTCACGCCAAAACCGACAGTCTCATAAACGTGCCGGGCCCGGGGATTATCAAAAGCAACCCGAAGCCTGATATGTTCAAAATGCTTATTCCGCAGATCCTGCTCAAAAGCGCGTAAAGCTTGTTTACCCAGACCTTGTCCCTGACAGGTATTGAAGATATGAAAATCATAAATAAACACGGTCCGTCTGGCAGTATCCGGCTTATACCACAGGTAACCTACGTGACGGGTCTTGTTATCTTCCTGAACAATAAGACACAGCAAAACGTGGCATGGTGTATTTACTCCATCAGGAAGATCGTCTGCGATTTCTTGCTGTGCTCTGGCAAGAGCATCATTGTCAGAAAGCCGATAATTGCTCGCAATTTCCCGTGAGTAATCGGCAATAAAGTATTCCAGAAAAGCAGGATATTCATCCTCATGCATGGGGCGGAGCATTATCATTATGTGGTCCTGGCGGGGGCAGTAATGCGGGGGGAAATAGTCATTTCAGGATTTACTCATACAGCCCCGCACGAGCATTGAATGGTATATCAAGGATATGTTGTCCGGGTCGCCCTGTCAGTAAAAAATAGAGTCAGGCGAGCGGTGTCTCACGATAAATCACCCGACAGGACGCGCTTTTAACAAGACAGTCAAAGTTGGTAGCTTGAACACTACTGTCGTACTCACCTAAGCTGATGTTCGGGGATATTTTATAGGGATTTTACTATGTCATTATCAAGGCATCTTAGCTATGCCGGAATGGTTGTGCTTGGCGTTACATTATTAAGTGGATGTATTCCATACCCACGGGAAAGGCCAGGTTATATCGACCTTTGCGAAAGCGAGCATACATTCAGCGTCGACAGCCCGACAGGAAAGCAAGACATCGTTCTGGAAACCTATCTCTACGATCACGATATTCCTGGCAACTATCTTTCTGAGAAGCGAGGCTATTTTACTATCCCCTATGTACAAGGGCCTGAAGCGGAACCGGAATTTTACGTTCAGTTGATCGCCTATAACAAAGGGCGGCAGCGTCCTTCGCGTCCGGGAAGCAAAGGGCTGCCAGCGGTGCCCATTATGCTGGACGCCCGTCAAGCCTATATCGACATGGGGGACGGGAAGCGCTTCAGCGCACGCCCTGAAATTTTCCTCGGCACTACCTCGTTCCCCTACGATTTTCCGGAAGATAATATGGCATATGCAAGGCCTTCACCTTATGACATCAACAGTGATGAGGTGCACCGTAATGTCCCCAGAATCACCAACAATGATGACTATGGTTCAGCCTATGTCGTTTTTAAAATTTACTACAAATACGCGAATACCAAATGGGCCATTCACCTCGGTGAGCTTGACGTTGCCGGGCAGAAAGTCGCCGTACCGCCGCTGAAACTGTGCTATCAGCCGACGCGGAAATGGATCGGAATTGAACCACTGATGCGCCCATAAAACCGTGGCTAAGGCGTGATGGAGATGGTGGCGGACAATCCTGCCACTAACTCCACGCCCTCGGGGAGCGTGTCCAGATGAATGCGTACCGGGACGCGCTGCGCAAGCCGCACCCAGCTAAATGTCGGTTCAACATCCGGCAGGCCCAGGCCACCCGTCTCGTCATTCGTATCGCCGATCCCATGCCCGATACTTTCAACATGACCGGTGATGGTGGACTCCGACCCCATCAACGCGATATGTGCCGTATTTCCTGGATGAATATGGCGGAGTTTGGTTTCCTCAAAATAGCCAACAACCCAGAAACTATGGGCATCAATGATGGCGACCTTAGTTTCTCCGGCGGTGGCATAGTCACCGGGACGAAGCCTGAGATGGGTGACATACCCCGCGACCGGCGCGCGCACGGTGGCGTGGGCTAAATTAAGCTGCGCCAGCTCCAGCGCCGCGAGCGCCGCGTGATAATTGGCCGCGGCGATGCTGGCGGCGCTGCCTGTCTGCTGTAAATCCTCGCTGGAGATGGCGCTTTTGATCTGCGCGCGCCGTCTGGCTGCGTCCTGGCGCATTAGCATCTCATGACGTTTAGCATCGACATCCGCCTGCGCACTCGCCACCGCCAGCTTCAGCCATTGCGGATCTATCGCATAGAGGATATCGCCGCGTTCAACCCACTGATTATCAGTGACCGCCACACTGCTCACTGGCCCGGAAACATCCGGCGCAATTTGCACCACATCCGCACGCACCCGGCCATCGCGGGTCCAGGGCGTTTGCGCATAATGTTTCCACATCATGAAAGCCAGAAGGGCTGCTACGACGACTGCGCTTAACGTCAGCACATAGCGACCTAAGAGTGAGACAAATGATTTCATGCTAATAACCCCAGCGCGTTCAGGCCCTGCAACAGCAGGAAATACGTAACGATATAAGTTGAAAAATTAATCAGCGGGCGACCGGGCAAGCGTCGGTAAAGCCTGCTGAAAGAGAAAAGCGGTACCAATAACAGCGTGCAGACCAGGGTAAAAAGCGCAACGATCAGCAAACCCGGAATAAAGACGCCGCCTATATTGATGTCATTAATCATCAGGCTGCTGCTCCTGTTCATGTAATGTGCAGTAAAGATCGACCAGCTTGTCTGTTATCTGGCGCGAATGTTCGTCAGGTGCGGGCAATCGCTGGTCAACTATTGAAGCAATATGCTGACGCAGGGCATCAAAATGGGTCGTCCGGGAAAGTTGGTAAAGCACGTCATCGATCTCTTTGTCTGCCAGCGTGTTATCACGGCGTAAGCGCATAACGCATAAGCCGGTACGCAGAGCGTGCAACATGTGATTAAGCGCCTGTCTGGATGACGGTCCGCTTCGCTGCAAACGGGGTATCAGTAACGCGGCCCTGTCCATCATCAGGTTGGTCCAGAGCTTTTCATCGGGAGTAAATACACCCTGCACGCTGCGCCGAATATCGCGCTGGCAGATGGCCAGCAGACGATTGATGGCCGCGTCTGCCTGCACGGTTTGCAGTAAGCTCATGCCGATCACGGCGAACCCCGTCGCGGAAAATAACGCGATGGCGGTGTTGACCGCCACGGCAAAGTCACCGCTGTAGTGAGCGCCCAGCTCACACAAAACAGGCAGGGTCAGGGTGATCCCCATGGCCATAAATGTGGTGGGTGGGCGCGCCTGTAGCGATCCGGCCAGCAGATATGCCGGAGCAAGCACCGCAACCAGCACAGCGAAATCCGTCACCTGAGGAAGCAGGGCAAAGCTATAGAGCAGGCTTATCAGCACGCCCCAGGCCGAGCCAATAATGTATTTTATGATGTGCGGGGCGGGCGTATCGAAACTGCCAAACAGTGTGCAACAGACGCCAAGGATAGACACTGCCGTCGCGCCATCAGGCCAGGCGGAATAAATCCACAGCAGGCAGCCACTCAGGATGATCACGAAGGCACCCAGCGCAGTGCGAAAAGCGGCAAAATAATCGCGATGGAAAACATATCCTTGCACCGCGTCATCTTTCATTTTCCCCGACGCGTGCCTGCTGTGGTGAATCATGTCGGACAGGTGCTCGCATTGTTGCAGGAGAGTGATGGCCTCCGTCAGATGGCGCGTAAAACTCACCAGCAGCGCATCGTCAAACGTCAGCGCATGTGCCGCGAGGCGCTGCGTTAAGTGCTCAGCGCATTTTTTTAGCGCTTCCGCCATGCTTTTCTGTGCCTTTGCATCCTCACCGGTAAGCCAGGCCTGAACATTGTCCAGCAGACTTTCCAGCTCGGCAGGCATCACCGCTATCTTTTGTAAACGATCGCGCAATTCACTGTTCACGATGAGTAATCGTGCCAGCCGGTCATGGAGAGCTTTTCTGGCCTGTCGGGCCGGGGCTGAGAGGGCAAAGTCATAGGGAATGTGATGACTTATGCCCTGGAGAAATTGCAGCGCCAGCGCCTTGTGCAGGCTGGCCGAAACCTCCGCAGGCTTGCCTGCTAACGTGTCGGCAATCTCCTGGCGCGACGAGTGCAGCATTTTTGCTAACGTACTGTTAAACAGGCCTGATATCCGCGTGGGCAAAACATAGCGGTGAATAAGCGCGGCACAGAAAATACCAATCATGATCTCCTGTACCCGGATAATGGCGATAGTAAAAATCGCGCCAGGGTCGGATACCGCCGGAAAGCCAATCAGGCTTGCGGTGTAACCTGCCAGCACAAAAGCGTAGGCGCGAGGTGTGCGTTCAAGGAGAGACAAATAGAGGCAGAAGGTGATCCAGACGCTGAGTACTACGCTGCAAAAGATCGGCACATTCACGAATGTCGGGACAATTAAAACGGTTGCCCCCGCTCCGATTACCGTCCCTGCCAGACGGTAGAGGCTTCGGCTGAGTGACGCGCCGACCGAAGTTTGTGAAACAATATAAACGGTAATGATTGCCCAGGATGGCCTTTCAAGACCAATCGATAAGGCAATGTACCAGGCGAGCATGGCCGCAGCAAAACTTCTGACCGAATACAGCAGGGCATGTGCATCGTTCAGCAGATTGAATGAGGCCAGCGCCGCACCCGCACGGCGTAATATGTCGCCAGCCGCCCGCAGGGGACGAAGATGAAAAACGGTATATTTGTGCATGCCGGAATTATTACCGGCTTGCAGATGCTATTAAATACTCTATTCTGTCAAAAAATACCTAAATGTGGTCAATAATATGAAAGCACAGAATGCCACGCTGCTGTTTGATCCGGACGCCACATCATCCGCAGCGGTCGCGCGTCACCTCGATTTCGTTGATTATGAAGCTGAAGTTCCGGTTCATACGCACCGTAAAGGGCAATTGATTATTGCGCTTTATGGCGCGGTGATCTGCCGTGCAGAAAATGAAATATGGATAGTGCCGCCTCACTGTGCAGTATGGGTACCGGGCGGCGTCCCTCATAGCGCCAGAGCAACATGGAACGCCCATCTCAATTATTTGTTTATTGAACCCGGAGCCGCCGCGCTCCCGGAGAAATGTTGTACCCTGGCGATTTCCCCCTTAATCAGAGAATTAGTCGATCGTCTGACCCACGAGAAGGGGGAGGGACCAGTGGATGATCATGTGGCGAGGCTGACCCGCGTAACCCTTGACGAGCTGGCCGCGATGCCGCAGCAAAAGTTGAGTTTGCCGGTCTCTGCCCATCCTAAAATACGGGCCATGGCCGATACTCTGGTAAGCCATCCGGAAGATCGGAGCACCATTAAAGAATGGGCGAAGCGACTGGCGCTGAGTGAACGTTCATTAACGCGGCTGATGACGCGGGAAACCGGCCTGACCTTTGGCCGGTGGCGTCAACAATTGCATTTAATCATTGCGCTCAGAGAGCTGGCCAGTGGCGTATCGGTACAGAATGTGGCGATAACATTGGGGTATGAATCGGTTAATGCCTTTATCACCATGTTCAGAAAAACCATGGGCAGCACTCCCGCGCACTATTTTGCCGAACAAAAGATAAATACTCGCTAAGAAACTATGCTTTGATCCACATCCCCCACCCGAACATGAAGATAGCTCATGATGTAATGAAATTTAGTCGCTTCCACTCCTCCCATGGCTCTGGCATAACATAACCAATGTTAACTTATTTGTAACATGAAAGCTGAAAGCCAGTCACGACGGTAAAAATATCAGGCGATATCAGCGTTTATGTCAAAACCTGGGTGCGGGATTTCAATGAATAGCGGCTTTACATTTACTGTTAAGAACAGTGTCTTCGACGAAAATTATAACCCGTCGGAAAATACGCGTATTACGACTAATTTTGCCAACCTGGCGCGTGGAACCGATCGTCAGAAGAATTTACGTAATACATTAGTCATGATTGATAATCGTTTCAATAGCTTAGCGCATTGGGATAACCCGAAAGGCGATCGCTATTCCGTCGCGCTTGAGATCGTTTCTGTTGCCATGAATATAGAAGCCGGGGGCGACAGCTTCCCGGTAATCGAAATATTGAAAACCAGTATCATCGACAAAAAAACGGATGAGCGCCTTGACGGCATTGTCGGGAACAATTTCTCTTCTTATGTGCGCGATTATGACTTTAGCGTGGTGTTATTAGAACACAATAAAAATCAGCCCGGCTTTAGCATTCCAGATAACTTTGGAACCTTACATGGCAATATATTCAAGCATTTCATTCGTTCTGATGAGTATAAAAAGAATTTTAGCAAGTCGCCGGTAATATGCCTGAGTGTATCCAGTAAAGATACCTACCAGCGTACCGGGAATCTGCATCCTGTATTGGGTGTTGAATACCATCCGGGTCATTCTTCATTGACTGAAGAATATTTCAAGAAGATGGGTCTGCAGGTTCGCTATTTTATGCCTGCGGGCAGCGTTGCACCGCTGGCATTTTACTTCTCTGGCGATCTCCTTAGTGATTATACGAATCTTGAGCTTATTAGCACCATTAGCACGATGGAGACCTTCCAGAAGATTTATCGACCGGAAATTTACAATGCTAATTCTGCGGCAGGTCAATACTATCAACCGGATCTGAATAATCAGGACCACTCATTAACAAAGATTGTTTATGACCGGGAAGAGCGTAGCCAGTTAGCGATTGAGCAGGGACGATTTACTGAGCAGCATTTTATTAAACGTTATCACACTATTCTTGAACAGTGGTCTGAAAACTACCCGCGTTGATTTACCGATAAAAAAGGTTATTTGCTATGAAAAAATTGCTACCTACTTCCACCGCAGGCAGTTTACCCAAGCCTTCATGGCTTGCACAGCCTGAGACCCTGTGGTCGCCCTGGAAATTGCAAAACGAGGAGCTCGCCGAGGGGAAACAGGATGCATTGCGGCTGGCGCTGGACGAGCAACTGCGGGCAGGTATTGATATTGTGAGTGATGGCGAGCAGACGCGTCAGCACTTTGTGACGACGTTTATTGAACATCTCAGCGGCGTTGATTTTGAAAAACGCGAGGTGGTTAAAATTCGTAATCGCTATGATGCGAGCGTACCGACAGTGGTGGGTGCCGTGGCGCGTCAAAAGCCTGTATTTGTTGAGGACGCGCGGTTTTTACGTCAGCTCACCAGCCAACCGATTAAATGGGCATTGCCAGGCCCGATGACGATGATCGATACGCTGTATGATAATCATTATAAAAGCCGCGAAAAACTGGCCTGGGAATTTGCCAAAATTCTTAATCAGGAAGCCAAAGAATTAGAGGCGGCGGGTGTCGATATTATTCAGTTTGACGAACCTGCGTTTAATGTTTTTTTTGATGAGGTTAATGACTGGGGAATCGCTACTTTAGAAAGGGCCATTGAAGGGCTTAAATGCGAAACGGCTGTGCATATTTGTTATGGATATGGCATTAAAGCCAACACAGACTGGAAAAAGACGCTGGGGTCAGAGTGGCGACAATATGAAGAAGCGTTCCCCAAACTGCAAACGTCGGGTATCGATATTATCTCCCTGGAATGCCATAACTCGCGTGTGCCGATGGATCTGCTTGAACTTATCCGGGGTAAAAAAGTGATGGTGGGGGCCATTGACGTGGCGACCAATAGTATAGAGTCGCCCGAGGATGTCGCTAACACACTACGCAAAGCGCTTCAGTTTGTTGATGCCGATAAACTCTATCCGGCGACCAACTGTGGCATGGCACCCTTATCTCGTCAGGTCGCCAGCGGCAAACTTAATGCCTTAAGCGCAGGCGCAGAAATTATCCGCCGGGAGCTGGCAGGTAAATAACGCCATACGGTCGCTTAATTCACCTGAACTCGCCCCGGTTTTTGGGGGGGGGGCCCGCGCCCCCCCCCCCCCCCCCCAAATTGGCGGGGGGCAACACAGAGGGGGGGCGGGGGGGACGGGGGGGGGGGGGGTGGGGGGGGGGGGGGGTGGACGACCGGGAGGCAC
>NZ_PQGD01000016.1 GCF_002915575.1 Superficieibacter electus | reverse complement strand
CCGGGTGTGTAAGCGCAGCGATGCGTTGAGCTAACCGGTACTAATGAACCGTGAGGCTTAACCTTACAACGCCGAAGGTGTTTTGGCGGATTTGAGAGAAAGATTTTCAGCCTGATACAGATTATATCGACAGGTCAGAGGACGTGTTGATAACAGAATTTGCCTGGCGGCCGTAGCGCGGTGGTCCCACCTGACCCCATGCCGAACTCAGAAGTGAAACGCCGTAGCGCCGATGGTAGTGTGGGGTCTCCCCATGCGAGAGTAGGGAACTGCCAGGCATCAAATTAGCAGTAAACCGGAGCAACAGGCCGGTGTAGTGTGACGAAATTCGGTGGAGCGGTAGTTCAGTCGGTTAGAATACCTGCCTGTCACGCAGGGGGTCGCGGGTTCGAGTCCCGTCCGTTCCGCCACCCTAATTAGGGGCGTAGTTCAATTGGTAGAGCACCGGTCTCCAAAACCGGGTGTTGGGAGTTCGAGTCTCTCCGCCCCTGCCAGAAAATTATCCTTTGCTTCGGCAAAGGATTTTTTTTGCCTAAAATTCGGCGAAGTATTCTGCTTTGTTTTTAGCGATCCCGCCTGCCGGCGGGAAAATCAGGCGATAGTATCTGCTTTAAGGATCTCACGGATCTGCGATTGCTTATCGCTATTCTGCAACCAGATAGCATATAACGGTCGTGTTAACGTCATGCTGTCTGTCACCGTATGCAATCCGCCTTTTTCTTTCGCCCAGCTTACGGGTAGCCAGGTACATCCCCTGAGCGCAGCAAGTTGCTGATAAGCCAACTCAGCAGAACTGGTGGTCAGAAGGGGAATATCATCACTGGCAATCAGTCCCTGCTCATATTGCTGAAAATCAGCGCCCCATTCCAGGCGTAAATAGTTAAGCTCTGCCTTCAGGCTTGATGCCGATGTACAAAATAGTGCCATCGTAAAATGGCCCAGCAGTTGGCTGCTGAACTCGTCCATCTTTGGTGCTTCAGTGGTGATCAGCAAATCCAGCTGCCGCTCATGGAGTTGTTTCACCAGCGACTGTCGCTGGGCGATTCTTGCCTCAAACTGTAAACCGTCATGCGCCTGATACAATCGGCTTAACCAGTCTGTGAGCAGACATTCCCATAGCGAAGCGCTGGCACCGATAGAAAACTCATTGTGGCGCGATGTGTTTGCTACCTCCTTACGTGCAGCTTGCCAGGTGCTCATTAATGTCTCTGCATACGGCAAAAGTTTTTCACCCGCAGCCGTCAGGCGGATGTTGTTTCGATGGCGGGTAAAAAGATTTACCCCGAGCTGATTTTCAAGCTGGCGAATACGAAAACTGACTGCAGACTGCGTCAGGTATAGCGCTTCAGCGGCACGCCCAAAGTGGCGTGTTCTGCTCACTTCAAGGAAAGTTTTAAGCAATTCCGTATCCACATCTTTCTCCGCAAAATTTTTTGTCGTTATGATTTAAATGTTTTGTTTTACACTCTGTCAAGCGTAACTAATACTCCGCGCCATAAATAGCTCGGCCAGAAGAATTAGGAGCGTGTAGGATGGCGGAAAGCTTTACGACGACTAATCGATATTTCGACAATAAATACTACCCACGTGGTTTCTCTCGGCATGGTGATTTCACCATCAAAGAGGCGCAACTGCTTGAGCGTCATGGTTATGCCTTTAACGAGCTGGACCTGGGTAAACGTGAGCCTGCAACCGAAGAAGAAGTTCAATTTGTCGCGGTATGCCGCGGTCAGCGCGAGCCGGTCACCGAAGCAGAGCGCGTATGGTCTAAATACATGACGCGAATCAAGCGTCCTAAACGCTTCCATACCCTTTCCGGCGGCAAGCCGCAGATGGAAGGTGCGGAAGACTACACCGAATCAGAAGACTAAGTACTAAGGGGCGCAAGCCCCTTTTTTACATCATCATTTTTTGCAGATGAATCAGCAGCCTGTCGATTGCCCGATAGCCCAGCGCTTCCTGCAAATGCCGACGTTCAAGGCGCTCGCAGTGTTCAATGTCAGCAATCGTCCGGGCAACTTTCAATAAACGCTGCCAGGCGCGTATAGAGAGTCCAAGCTGCGTCAGGGTTTGCTCCAGCCAGAGCGCATCATCATCGCTTAACCGACAATGTTCACGTAACCCGCTGCTTTCCAGCCGGGCATTGAGGGTATTCTGCCTGGCGTATTGACGCTCATGTGCCTCAATAACGCGCTGTCTGACCGTTTCACTACTCTCACCACGTTTTAACGGCTGACTAAGCAAACCCGGAGGCGGAAGCGGGATCTCCAGCGACAAATCAAACCGGTCGAGGAAAGGGCCGGATAAACGTCCCAGGTAGCGCAGCGTCTGCTCTGGTGAGCAGCGGTTATGTTTACCCTGATAATGGCCGGTTGGGCTGGGATTCATGGCAGCGATCAATTGAAAACGTGCCGGATAACTGATTTTTGCCCGGGTGCGCGAAATATGAATCTTGCCGGATTCAATAGGCTCACGTAAGGCATCCAGGACACGCCGTTCAAATTCGGGCAGCTCATCAAGGAACAGGATGCCGTTATGTGCCAGTGAAATTTCTCCCGGTGCAGGAATCGCCCCTCCGCCTACCATCGCCGTCAACGAGGCGCTATGATGCGGTGAGCGAAATGGTCGACAACGCCACTGTTTATGAATGCTACCGGCATTAACCAGACTCAATATAGCCGCGCTTTCCAGCGCCTCCTGATTACTCAGCGGTGGTAATAGTCCATTTAGCCGGCTGGCCAGCATGGTTTTTCCGGTGCCCGGCGGCCCGATAAACAGCAGATTATGTCCTCCGGCGGCGGTGATCTCTAACGCGCGCTTTCCCTGCTCCTGTCCAATGACATCGGCAATATCCTGCGCCAGGGCTGGCTGAGCCATCTCTCCGGCTGGCGGAAATGGCAATGCATGCTTGCCTTCAAGAAAAGCGCATACCTCCTGAAGATGTGCAGCGATGAAGCAATCTTCCCCGCCGATCAGCGCGACCTCTGCGGCATTCTCCTGTGAGACAATGACCTGCCGTCCTGCTTTTAAGGCCTCCATGGCGCTGGATATCGCGCCGGGAACCCCGCGTAATGCGCCTGTAAGCGCCAGTTCACCCACAAACTCATATTGCCCCAGCCGGGGGGCATTAAGTTGCTCAGAGGCGGTCAGAAGCGCGATAGCAATAGGTAAGTCGTATCGACCGCCCTCCTTAGGGAGATCGGCTGGCGCAAGATTAATGGTGATCTTTTTCGCCGGAAAGGTATAACCGCTGTTTATAATTGCGCTACGAACACGATCCCGCGCCTCTTTGACCGTGGTCTCGGGAAGGCCGACCATCGTTAACCCTGGCAGCCCGTTACTGATATGGACTTCTACGGTAATAAGCGGTGCACAAACGCCGAGTGCAGCGCGTGTGAAGACAATTGATAGCGACATAGACCCTCCTGGTAAGAGAGATTAGCCTCCTGTCGACATGCTGTTAATGCGCGGTTTATCGATTTGCGAAGTGGTTTCCTGTCTTTTTATGCCGGGATGTAACATTGCAAATTTTTCTGGATCATCTTTGCAAACACGCGAAAACGGCTTTTTAAGCGGAAAAGGTGAAATATTTTCATTTAATCTTTTTCTTATAAAAAACAACAATATTTTGCTAAATCGTTGGCTGGCTCAGAAACTGGGTCATAAAAAAATATTGTGTTTATCACACAAACTGTGATAACTCTTTAGGTATTCCTTCGAACAAGAAGCCAGAAAGTTAAGAAAATGACAGCCCTTCTACGAGTGATTAGCCTGGTCGTGATTAGCGTGGTGGTGATTATTATCCCACCGTGCGGGGCTGCACTTGGACGAGGAAAGGCTTAAAAATCAAGCCTTAACGAACTAAGACCCCCGCACCGAAAGGTCCGGGGGTTTTTTTTGACCTTAAAAATAGCAATGAGGAGCAGAAAATGAATATCAGCATAAAATTCTGTTTCTCCAGAATTACGGCGGGGATGTAACTATGAATGGAGCACAATGGGTGGTACATGCGTTGCGGGCGCAGGGGGTTAATACCGTTTTTGGTTACCCTGGCGGTGCAATCATGCCAGTTTACGATGCGCTGTATGACGGTGGCCTGGAACACTTGTTATGTCGCCATGAACAAGGCGCAGCGATGGCCGCCATTGGCTATGCCCGCTCTACAGGCAAAACCGGCGTCTGTATCGCCACTTCTGGTCCGGGGGCAACGAATCTCATCACCGGCCTCGCAGATGCGCTGTTAGATTCCGTACCGGTTGTCGCTATTACTGGCCAGGTGGCCGCGCCGTTCATTGGGACCGATGCCTTTCAGGAAGTGGACGTCCTCGGTTTGTCACTCGCCTGCACCAAGCACAGCTTTCTGGTGCAGTCGCTGGAAGAACTGCCACGCGTGATGGCGGAAGCTTTTCAGGTGGCAAACTCAGGCCGTCCTGGACCGGTATTGGTGGACATTCCTAAAGATATCCAATTAGCCGTGGGCGATCTGGAACCTCACTTTTCGACCGTCGAAAACGACGATGCTTTCCCTCATACCGAAATGGAGCAAGCGCGTCAGATGCTGGCGCAGGCGCAGAAACCGATGCTCTATGTGGGCGGTGGTGTCGGTATGGCCCAGGCGGTGCCGGCGCTGCGTGAGTTTATCGCCGTTACCCAAATACCCTCCACCTGCACGCTGAAAGGGCTGGGCGCGGTAGACGCTAACGATCCGTACTACCTTGGCATGCTGGGGATGCACGGCACCAAAGCGGCCAACTTTGCGGTACAGGAATGCGATTTGCTGATTGCCGTTGGTGCACGTTTTGACGATCGCGTTACTGGCAAGCTGAATACCTTCGCCCCGTACGCCAAAGTGATTCATATGGACATCGACCCGGCGGAAATGAACAAGCTGCGCCAGGCACATGTCGCCTTACAGGGCGATCTGAACGCGCTGCTGCCTGCGCTGCAACAGCCGTTAGCCATTGCAAACTGGCGTCAGTACAGTGCGGATTTACGCCGTGAACACGCGTGGCGTTACGATCATCCCGGTGAGGCGATCTACGCCCCTTTGCTGTTAAAGCAGCTCTCAGAGCGCAAACCCGCAGACAGCGTGGTGACGACTGATGTCGGCCAGCACCAGATGTGGTCAGCCCAGCATATGACTTACACCCGCCCGGAAAATTTCATTACCTCCAGCGGCTTAGGCACCATGGGTTTTGGTTTGCCCGCAGCGGTTGGCGCGCAGGTTGCTCGCCCGAATGATACGGTTATCTGTATCTCCGGTGACGGTTCCTTCATGATGAATGTACAGGAACTGGGCACCGTAAAACGCAGGCAGTTGCCGTTGAAAATCGTCTTACTCGACAATCAGCGGTTAGGCATGGTTCGACAATGGCAGCAGTTGTTTTTTCAGGAACGTTATAGCGAAACTACTCTGACCGATAATCCCGATTTCCTCATGCTGGCCAGCGCCTTTGGCATCCCAGGTCAGCACATCACCCGAAAAGATCAGGTTGAAGCGGCTCTCGATGCCATGCTGAACAGCGAGGGGCCATACCTGCTTCATGTCTCAATCGACGAACTTGAAAACGTCTGGCCTCTGGTACCGCCCGGTGCCAGTAACGCACAAATGCTGGAGAAATTATCATGATGCAACATCAGGTCAATGTCGCGGCCCGCTTTAACCCGGAAACGTTAGAACGTGTCTTACGTGTGGTTCGCCATCGTGGCTTTCAGATTTGCGCCATGAATATGGAAACCGCTACCGATGCACAGAACATAAATATTGAATTGACCGTTGCCAGCCCCCGGCCCGTCGAATTACTGTTTAGTCAGTTGAGTAAACTGGTCGACGTCGCTCGTGTCGAGATACAGCAACGAACAACTACATCACAACAGATCCGCGCCTGAGCGCAAAAGGAAGAAAAATGACGACGAAAAAAGCTGATTACATTTGGTCCAATGGCGAGATGATTCGTTGGGAAGACGCGAAAGTTCACGTGATGTCTCACGCGCTCCACTACGGTACTTCAGTCTTTGAAGGTATCCGTTGCTACGATTCACACAAAGGGCCAGTGGTGTTCCGCCATCGCGAGCACATGCAGCGCCTGCGTGATTCAGCCAAAATTTATCGTTTTCCGGTTTCCCAGAGCGTTGATGAGCTGATGGAAGCCTGCCGTGACGTTATCCGTAAAAACAACCTGACCAGCGCCTATATTCGTCCGCTGGTCTTTGTTGGTGACGTCGGTATGGGTGTGAACCCGCCGGAAGGCTATACCACTGACGTGATCATCGCCGCATTCCCGTGGGGCGCTTACCTGGGCGCGGATGCGCTGGATCAGGGCATTGATGCGATGGTCTCTTCCTGGAACCGCGCCGCGCCGAATACCATCCCGACCGCAGCTAAAGCAGGTGGTAACTATCTCTCCTCACTACTGGTGGGTAGCGAAGCGCGTCGTCACGGCTATCAGGAAGGCATCGCGCTGGACGTGAACGGGTATATTTCCGAAGGCGCGGGCGAAAACCTGTTTGAAGTAAAAGATGGCGTGTTGTTTACACCGCCGTTTACCTCTTCCGCGCTGCCGGGCATTACTCGTGATGCGATTATCAAACTGGCGAAAGAGCTGGGTATTGAGGTTCGCGAACAAGTGCTGTCCCGTGAGTCACTGTATCTGGCCGATGAAGTCTTCATGTCCGGCACCGCCGCTGAAATCACGCCGGTACGCAGTGTTGACGGTATTCAGGTTGGTGAAGGCCGCTGTGGCCCGGTCACCAAACGTATTCAGCAAGCATTCTTTGGCCTCTTCACCGGTGAAACCGAAGATAAATGGGGCTGGTTGGATCAGGTTAATAACTAATTAAAAAAACGGGACGGCACGCACCGTCCCGTTTAACAGACAGACACTGGGAGTAACTAAAGCATGCCTAAATATCGTTCCGCCACTACCACCCACGGCCGTAACATGGCCGGAGCACGTGCGCTGTGGCGCGCCACCGGGATGACTGACTCCGATTTCGGCAAGCCGATTATCGCCGTCGTCAACTCCTTCACCCAGTTTGTGCCGGGGCACGTGCACCTGCGCGATCTGGGCAAACTGGTGGCTGAACAAATCGAAGCGTCAGGCGGCGTGGCGAAAGAATTTAATACCATTGCGGTAGATGACGGTATCGCGATGGGCCACGGGGGCATGCTTTATTCACTGCCATCGCGCGAACTGATCGCCGACTCTGTGGAATACATGGTCAATGCCCACTGCGCAGATGCGATGGTGTGTATTTCCAACTGCGATAAAATCACCCCGGGAATGCTGATGGCCTCGCTGCGCCTGAACATTCCGGTGATCTTCGTTTCCGGTGGTCCAATGGAAGCCGGTAAGACCAAACTCTCCGATAAGATCATCAAGCTCGATTTGGTTGATGCCATGATTCAGGGTGCCGATCCAAAAGTGTCTGACGATCAAAGCGAGCAGGTGGAACGCTCGGCCTGCCCGACCTGCGGCTCCTGCTCCGGCATGTTCACCGCCAACTCGATGAACTGCCTCACCGAAGCTCTGGGGCTTTCTCAGCCGGGCAACGGTTCGCTGCTGGCAACCCATGCCGATCGTAAACAGTTGTTTCTTAATGCCGGCAAACGCATTGTTGAGCTGACGAAACGCTATTACGAGCAGGAAGATGCCAGCGCGCTGCCGCGCAATATCGCCAGTAAAGCTGCGTTTGAGAATGCGATGACGCTGGACATCGCGATGGGCGGTTCAACGAATACCGTGCTGCATTTGCTGGCCGCGGCGCAGGAAGCGGAAATTGACTTCACCATGAGCGATATCGATAAGCTCTCCCGCAAGGTTCCCCAGCTGTGTAAAGTCGCGCCAAGCACGCAGAAATACCACATGGAAGACGTCCACCGCGCGGGCGGCGTTATCGGCATTCTCGGCGAGCTGGATCGCGCCGGGCTGCTGAACCGAGACGTAAAAAATATTCTTGGCCTCACGCTGCCGCAAACCATTGAGCAATATGATGTGGTCATCACCCAGGATGAGGCGGTCAAAAATATGTACCGTGCCGGACCGGCAGGTATTCGTACCACCAAAGCGTTCTCACAAGACTGTCGCTGGGATTCGCTGGATGACGACCGCGCTGAAGGCTGTATCCGCTCTCTGGAACATGCTTACAGCCAGGATGGCGGTCTGGCAGTGCTGTACGGCAACTTTGCAGAAAACGGCTGCATTGTAAAAACCGCAGGCGTTGATGACAGCATCCTGAAATTTACCGGCCCGGCGAAAGTCTATGAAAGCCAGGACGACGCAGTAGAAGCTATTCTCGGCGGCAAAGTTGTCGCGGGTGACGTGGTAGTGATCCGCTACGAAGGGCCGAAAGGCGGACCGGGAATGCAGGAAATGCTTTACCCAACCACCTTCCTGAAATCAATGGGTCTTGGCAAAGCCTGCGCGTTGATCACCGACGGACGTTTCTCCGGCGGCACCTCCGGCCTTTCAATTGGCCACGTTTCGCCGGAAGCCGCCAGCGGCGGCAATATCGCGCTGATTGAAGATGGCGACATGATCGCCATTGATATCCCGAATCGCGGCATCCAGCTGCAGTTAAGCGATCAGGAAATCGCCGCGCGTCGTGAAGCGCAGGACGCGCGTGGCGCAGCCGCCTGGACGCCGAAAGCGCGCGAACGCCAGGTGTCCTTCGCGCTGCGTGCCTACGCCAGCCTCGCGACCAGTGCGGATAAAGGCGCAGTTCGCGATAAATCCAAACTGGGAGGCTAACGATGGCCGACTCACAGCCTCTTTCTGCCGCCCCTGAAGGGGCGGAGTATCTCAGAGCGGTACTTCGCGCGCCGGTCTACGAAGCAGTGCAGGTGACGCCGCTGCAAAAAATGGAAAAACTCTCCGCGCGCCTCGATAACGTGATTCTGGTGAAGCGCGAGGATCGCCAGCCGGTGCACAGCTTTAAGCTGCGTGGGGCCTACGCCATGATGTCCGGCCTGAGTGAAGAGCAAAAAGCACGTGGCGTCATTACCGCCTCGGCGGGTAACCACGCGCAGGGCGTCGCGTTTTCCGCTGCCCGTTTAGGGCTGAAAGCGCTGATCGTAATGCCAACCGCCACCGCCGATATTAAAGTGGACGCGGTGCGCAGTTTTGGCGGTGAAGTGCTGCTGCACGGAGCGAACTTCGATGAAGCCAAGGCCAAAGCGATTGCGCTGTCGCAACAGCAGGGCTTTACCTGGGTGCCGCCGTTCGATCACCCGATGGTGATTGCCGGTCAGGGCACGCTGGCGCTGGAGCTGCTTCAGCAGGATGCGCATCTCGACAGGGTATTTGTCCCGGTCGGCGGTGGCGGCCTGGCGGCAGGCGTAGCGGTACTGATCAAACAGCTGATGCCGCAAATCAAAGTTATCGCGGTGGAAGCGGCAGATTCCGCTTGCCTGAAAGCCGCACTGGACGCCGGCCATCCGGTCGATCTCCCGCGCGTCGGGCTGTTTGCTGAAGGCGTGGCGGTGAAGCGCATCGGCGATGAAACCTTCCGCCTGTGCCAGGAATATCTGGACGATATTATCACCGTCGATAGCGACGCCATTTGTGCAGCGATGAAAGATTTGTTCGAAGACGTACGCGCGGTGGCGGAGCCGTCCGGCGCGCTGGCGCTGGCGGGCATGAAAAAATATATCGCGCAGCATAACATTCGCGGCGAACGGCTGGCGCATGTGCTTTCCGGCGCGAATGTTAACTTCCATGGTTTGCGCTACGTTTCCGAACGCTGCGAACTGGGCGAGCAGCGCGAAGCACTGCTGGCGGTAACCATCCCGGAAGAAAAAGGCAGTTTCCTGAAGTTCTGCCAGCTGCTCGGCGGCCGCTCAGTTACTGAGTTTAACTACCGCTTCGCCGATGCAAAGGACGCCTGTATTTTCGTTGGTGTACGCTTAAGCCGGGGGCTGGAGGAGCGTCAGGAGATCTTGCAACTGCTTGATGAAGGCGGCTACGGTGTGGTCGATCTCTCTGATGATGAGATGGCGAAGCTGCACGTGCGTTATATGGTCGGCGGTCGCCCGTCAAAACCGCTCCAGGAGCGGCTGTTCAGCTTCGAGTTCCCGGAATCTCCCGGTGCATTACTGAAGTTTCTGCATACGCTGGGCACGCACTGGAACATTTCGTTGTTCCACTACCGCAGCCACGGCACCGACTACGGGCGCGTACTGGCGGCGTTTGAGCTGGGCGAACATGAGCCGGATTTCGAAACGCGGCTCAAAGAGCTGGGCTATGAGTGTCATGATGAAACCAATAACCCGGCGTTTCGGTTCTTCCTGGCATAGTAACATTCTCCCCTCCGCTATCAGGAGGGGAGATTATATTGATTGGCGGCGCAGCAATGGACTCGCTACAAATACCGTCTCCTGATGCGTTTCCCCATTAATAATATGCAAGGCGCTAAGTCGGCCAATTTCATAATGTGGCAACTGGATGGTTGAAAGAGGCGGTATAAAAAGCTCGCCGGTTCCAACCATATTGTCATATCCCAGCACCGCAATATCCTCAGGGATCTTCAGCCCTCGCGTTAACAACGCCTGATAAACGACAAACGCCACCCGATCGTTACCACAAACAATGGCGTCAAAATGGTGCGACGCCGTCAGGTGCTGGTTAACGATGTCAGCAGCATTGAGATAATGCTGGTCGCCTTCCGGAAGGTAATGATGGGTAAGGGTAGACGGATCGATACCCGCTTCCAGACAGGCGCGTTCAATGCCCGCCCGCCGTCGCTGACTGGCAACCAGCGTGTGGGGCAGATGGATACACAATAGCTTTTTATAACCCGCCTGAAATAGCGCTGTTACCCCGGCATATTGTCCATGTTCATCATCGGGAATATAGCTGGCGAGCTTATCCGTCAGACTTTCACAATTGGCCAGTACACACGGGAGCGTGCTGAGTTTTTTGGGAACGGGCACCTGACGCAATCCCATTGTGGTGTAAATAATACCATTGGGGCGGTGAGACATCAGCAAATCAACAATGTCGTCCGGGTTATCATTTGAGAACATATTCACCAGAAAACTGTTCCATCCATGTGCGCGTGCCGTTTCTTCAATGGACAGCGTGATCTCGACAGAAAAAGGTGTCGTCATCGTATCCAGCGCCAGCACTCCAATGGTATTCGGCGTGGATTTAGCGCCCCGAATTTTGCGGGCTGATATATCCGAGACATAGTTAAGCTGCTTCACTGCGCTCATGA
Source organism: Superficieibacter electus (assembly GCF_002915575.1). Taxonomy (GTDB): domain Bacteria; phylum Pseudomonadota; class Gammaproteobacteria; order Enterobacterales; family Enterobacteriaceae; genus Superficieibacter; species Superficieibacter electus. Next base: position 113,488 of record NZ_PQGD01000016.1, on the reverse strand, counting down.
CGGTGTCATACGTCTCTTTCTTCAGGCGAGCCGGCTCGTTAAGGGCGCGAGATACCGTCATCAGAGAAACATTTGCGAGTTTTGCCACGTCTTTTAATGACGCCATTTACGTGCCGATCCTTATAAATTGCAGCCAGACATCGTCCGGAAGTCAAAATGCGAAGGCGGTAACAATACCTTAATGTTAACGTTAACTTTTGTGATTAACATCGCAAGTACGGCAATCCTCGCGTGATCATTCCGAATGTTAACGTTATCTTTTTTCAAAATTACTCTTTCCTATTTTGTCAGCGGGCAGATATGGACGAATTACTGGCAGCAGCAAATCATTTTATCGCGGAAAATCAGCCGGATGTGGACCAGCGCTGGTACCCACGTTTCCATTTAGCGCCTCCAGTCGGCTGGATGAACGATCCCAACGGACTTACGTGGTTTAACGGCTATTTTCATGCCTTTTACCAGCACTACCCTTATGCGGCGGAATGGGGACCGATGCATTGGGGCCACGCACGAAGCCGCGATATGATTCGCTGGGAGCATCTACCTGTGGCGTTGGCACCATCAGATCCGCAAGATAAAGACGGCTGTTTTTCTGGTTCAGCAGTTGTGGCCGGGGAAACGCTGTCTTTGATCTATACCGGGCACAAATTTGATGGGCGGCCGGTTGATGAAAATCTTTACCAGGTTCAGTGCCTGGCGACCAGCCAGGATGGCCTGACTTTCCGCAAGGAAGGGCAGGTGCTCGATACGCCAGCAGGAGTGCACCATTTTCGCGATCCTAAGGTATGGCGTGAAGGTGATGTCTGGTACATGGTGGTAGGCATCAAAGTCAATGATGCCGGTGAGATCCATATCTACCGCTCAGATGACTTACGCCAATGGCAATATGAAAGCGCCATTCAAGGTACAGATATCTGTGATGGCTATATGTGGGAATGCCCGGATCTTTTCCGGCTTGGTGATAAGCAGGTATTAATGTTTTCTCCGCAGGGGATAAACACAGACGGCTATCATTATCGTAACCTTTTTCAAAGTGGCTGCGTGGTAGGAGAATGGCAGCCGGGGACACCGTTCACTGCGCAGCAGGCTTTCCACGAGCTTGATCATGGTCATGACTTCTACGCGCCGCAAAGTTTCACAACCCCCGATGGTCGCCGGGTGATCATGGGTTGGCTGGCCATGTGGGAATCCCCGATGCCGGAAAAAGCGGATGGCTGGGCTGGTATGCTCACTCTCCCACGCGAATTGACGATCTCTGCAACGGGTAAGGTTAGCCAGATGCCCGTTAAAGAAATAGAAACATTGCGCAAGGAACATCATCAGTGGCACCCAGGCGAGTTTTGTCAGCAAAACGTGCCGCTAATGGAGGATGCTCAGGCGCTGGAAGTCTTGCTTGAATGGGACGTTTCCCGTAGTACAGCTGAGCGATATGGCATCAGCCTTGGGACTGGCGCACGTATTTTTATAGATAATCAGGCGCGTCGGATCGTACTTGAGCGCAATTATCCTGCACTGAATTTGAGTGGCGATCGCAGTGTCCCTCTTCCAGACGGTGAATGCCTGAGCCTGCGCCTCTTTATTGATAAGTCCTCATTAGAGCTTTTTATTAATGTGGGTGAATATACGTTAAGTAGCCGTATTTATCCGGAAGAAAACGATCGTCAGCTTTCACTGTTCTGCCACCATGGCCGGGCGGTGGTAAATAAATGCTGTGCGTGGCAATTAGCGTCATGATTAAAATGGGGTAGTTGAATGATTACCCCTTATTGTGTTCCATTTTGCACTGGAGGCCAATAGCAAAGGATAATGCATTTTTGAGATTCGATAATTTACCGTTGAAGACAATCAAAAAAGGGATGGATGCATACCCGGCAGTCACCTGTAATAAGCGGGTATTATCCAGAAGCGTTATAGTAAAAAATCACAAACGTGATCGTATCCTTATGGCAGGATAAAAAATGAAAATAAATATGCTGTTCAGTAATAAAAACTATTGCTGTGCTTCAGGGTATTTACTCTTTTTCTTTGGAGCATGGTCATTATGGTGGTCATTTTACGCCATATGGTTAAAAACCAAAATAGGGCTTACAGGTGAAGAGCTCGGTTTACTTTATTCGGTAAACCAGTTTTTCAGTATGATTTTCATGATTGGTTATGGCATCCTTCAGGATAAACTGGGGGTGAAAAAACGACTCATTTGGTTGATGGGGATAATACTGATCTTAAGCGGTCCATTTCTGATTTATATCTACGAGCCACTGCTCAGTACTCACTTTATGGCAGGAATGTTTCTCGGAGCAATCTTCTTTGGCCTTGGCTTTCTTGCCGGATGTGGGCTGATCGAAAGTTTTGTCGAGAAGCTGAGTCGAATGTTCTCATTTGAATTCGGCACCGCCCGACTCTGGGGTAGCGTAGGTTATGCTGTAGGGACGTTTGTCGGCGGCATTTTCTTCAGCATTAACCCACACATTAATTTCTGGTGCGTCTCAGCGCTGGGACTATGCTTTTTGCTAATTAACATTATATCTCCGTCATCAACATCGTCGGCTACCACGCAGCAAAGCAACGACGTAAATTTTCATGACTTTATGACGATTTTCAAAGACAAACAGTTCTGGTTATTCGTATTGTTCGTGGTGGGTACATGGTCTTTCTACAACATTTACGATCAACAAATGTTTCCTGTTTTTTATGCCGGTCTATTTGACAACCCGGATGTGGGATCGCGCGTTTACGGTTATCTGAATTCATTTCAGGTGATTCTGGAGGGGGCTGGCATGGCGTTAGTGCCTTTCCTGATTAATCGTATTGGCCCGAAATATTCATTGATTCTCGGGGGTGTTATCATGACCTGCCGTATTCTGGGTTCAGCATTGTTTACCGATGTCTACGTGATTTCATTTATTAAGATGCTGCATGCGATTGAGGTCCCGCTGTTTGTGCTATCTGTGTTTAAATTCAGCATTGCTAACTTTGATAAACGTCTTTCCTCGACCATATATTTAGTCGGGTTCAATATCGCCGGATCGCTTGGCATTATTTTGCTCTCTTTACCCATTGGCAGACTGTTTGATAAAGTAGGTTATCATTCCATTTTCTTTATCATTTCATCGGCCGTCGCCGCTATGGTGCTTTTGGGCTTGCTGACGCTAAGTAAGAAAAGACAGCCCTCCGCGCCTCCTCTCCCGGTTGAAGGAGCCTGATACGCGACAACGGGTCCAAAACATCATCACAACAACGGGGAATAGATTTATTTCCCGTTTTCTTTTAAGGGAAACTTGCGCAAGCCACCGTAAAAGCGGATGCTTTTGGTCTTGAGTTTGTCAATCGCTTATACCCAAACGGGTATGAGTAGAAACAACGGAACAGGATAACCGCATGACCAGCCGCTTTCAGGGATTCGCACAAGAAGGACTCGATTTCCTCCAGCAGGTTCGTATTGAAAACGACAAAGCATGGTTCGATGAGCATCGTTTTATCTATGATCGCAGCCTGCTCACGCCGTTTCGCGCGCTGGTGGAAGATCTCGCGCCCACGATGCTGGAGATTGATTCACTTCTGGAAACCCGTCCTGCTATCGGTAAAACCCTGTCGCGTATTCACCGCGATACGCGCTTCTCGCACGATAAAACCCGCTACCGCAGCCGAATGTGGCTGACGTTTAAACGTTCGGCGAAAAACTGGACCGACGCACCGGTGTATTTCTTTGAAATCAGCCCCGACACTCTACGCTACGGTCTTGGCTATTACAGTGCCAGCAAGCCGACGATGGATCTGTTTCGCCATACGCTAAAGCAGCGCCCGGCGCAGTTCCTGGAAGTGGCCGAACGCTGCCGCCCGCCGTTTGAGCTGGTGGGAGAAAGCTATAAGCGGCTGCTGGTCAAAGATCTCGATCCAATGATTTCCGACTGGTATCACCGTAAAACCTTTGCCGTAATGGTAACGGATAACGAGGTGGGAAAATTATTCAGCGCGGATTTGGTCGACACGCTGACGCAAGGCTTTCAGCAACTGGAGCCGTTATATCAGTGGTTGATGACGGTGGAGACAATGAAGCAGGTGGATCCGGCGGATTTGTGAATATTATTCATGGTTATCCGCCCAGATTATTATCAATATAAGGGAGTTCAATCAATGGGATTAACAATGATACCTTTCAATGATGAGGTTAAATTATTGTTTAAGCCCATTGACAGGGAACAACTAAAAGAAACTTATGCGCTTAATGAATTAAACAGTAAACTTGAATTATTAGTTGGTTATAAAAATAATGCTCTTATTTTTTACATTGATCAATTATTTATATTTAATTTCAATAATCGTAATTATATAGTGTTTGGTCATGAAATTGGCGGGTATTTTATTCTTGATGAGGTGACAGGGCGAGTTTATTGGCTATATCTTGCGAGTGACAAAGATTCAGACGTTAGCCTTATGTTTTGTAATAGTACAGTGAATCAATTTATCTGTTTTAATAATTTGTTTTTTTCCGTTGTTGATAAAGTAATGTTTGATAGTGTTCAGGAAGATAAAGTTAGCTCAGACGAAGATATCTTTTATACTATAGAGAAATATTATAAAGAGTGTGACCCGGCATCCATGGGCGAAACATTTGAAGGTCAGGAATGTTATTGGCCAACCAGAACCTACGAACTCTCTGATGGCTTTTATCCATTAACAGAAGCTCACATAGAATTTTATGCAACACTTATAAATAAAGGCGTTAACGGTAAAAGTGGTAACTAATCAGCTGGTGGTGGGATAGTGTCAGAAATATTGTCATGCCAGGGCCTCCCTGACTCATCTCCATCCAGCTCACGCCTTCCGGTATTTTGGGGAGAAAATCAAGTTCAGCCACGTCGTTAACTTCGTCAATGGTGGCGATGATATCATATTCTTCGAAAGGAATAGCACGTTCTTCCTGGGTACCGAATGTCTGTAACAGCGCATATCCTGCTGTGCATAAATCCATTGGTGGGTACGGGCAGGGTTTTCGCACGCTATTTGTCAGACGATATTCTGCGGTGATTTTATGACACGCATTCTCCTGCTGACAACAACGTGCTGCTTCAAGTAAATCCTTTTCCGCCTGACAAGGTAAATAACGTTTTTCCACTGCAAAAAGAGAAATTAACTGACTGAGGAAAACGGAGAGTGACACAGAATCAAGGAGAGTTTTCCAGTATGCCTGTTCATCATCAGGGAAAATTTCGTTAAGTAGCACGGTAAGTCTGGTCTTTATTATAATAATGTCATCATGGCTTAACATCTATTACCTCCTGTTTCTTGAAACGTTGCGTTCTACTTCCAGATTATTGCATTGCGGGCGAATGCCTACTTTAAATTATATTGTATTTATAGTGAGCGGCTTTAATCTCTGTCCTGGATCATATTATTATAAAAATTCGTGAACCGATAGCTGATTCAAAAGGTGAAAAAATGCTCTTGCCTGGATGAACGTTAATATTATAATGAGTAGAAACCATCAGGGACTGGAAGTTATGCTGAAACGCTGGAAAGAAAAAGAGGCACTACCCGGTATTAACTGTCTGATTTTTTCCGACGGCAAGGTTACGTTGTTAAACTGGCATCGGGTTTACGATCCGCAAACAAAAACGGTGAAAATAGCGTGTTCTCCGACAGGCGACACAACGCTTAACAGCATTGAGAATGACGATCCCGATTGTTGGGTTACGATGGATCGCTGGGCCACCATTGACTATAACGGTGGAAAAATTTACGGTGGCGATGGTGGTATGGGGAATGAGGGGGCGCTGGTTTGTGTTGATGCTAACGGTCATTTTCTCTGGGGATTCTTTTTTACCGATACGAATCCAATTACCAAACTTATGATTAAAGATAATATGTTAACGGCTATTAACGAGCACGCAGAAATAAGACTGACTATCAACCTGAAAGAACTCACCAGTATAAAGGTTGATGTTCTTTCCTGGCCTATGAAATTCTCATTAGAAAATAGTTAAGAATTTTCCTCTTCCCACCTCGTGTGGCCCTTCCATAATATGAAAAATCTGGTTTTGTGCAACTTTAGAATAATATTCATCATTAAAAGTGAAAACGATTTTAGCCATAAAAGGGAAATCAAAACACTCAATTTCGGCTTCGATAAAGGTTATCCCCCAGTAAGCATCAGAAATGGACGGGATAACAATATCGGGGCGATAGCCCGCGCACGGTAAGGATTGTCGTTTTGCGCTATCAAATTCAACCTCTGCAATAATGTACCTGCCTGCTACATCAGGCGGTCTTGTTTGGATGGTTGTTTTTGTTTTTTTAGACATGATACGGGGTCCCCTTACTTCATCACCGTCTTGCGCACATAGCTATCCAGCTTATCTGATTCATAAAACGCCATACACTGTGCCAGCACATTATTAGCGGTTGCGGCATGGTCGGGATGCAGCGACATCGTCAGCTTGTCATAATCCTTCGTCTCTTTAGCGACGAACTTCACAAATGCATCCCAGACGCCTGCATTGGCGAGGGCATAGCTTTCCACCATAAATGAGGCATCACGAGAAGGCGCAGCGAGTGTATCTGTCGGGGTAAGGTCGCGATAGTTATCTACCAGGCATTGCCTCAGCGCCAGATGCTTTACATCCTGAACGGTAATGCCTTTCGGTTTGGCCTGTACGCTGAAACACATCGCGACCAGCACGGATAACAGCATTGTTTTTGTTCGCATTTTGTTTCCTCATCAACCCTGAACAATTTTCCAGAACGCCTCAATCAGCGGTTCATGCAGCCTTTTTTTCTGTACGCAAACGCCCAGTTCAAACGGCGATTCTTCGTCGTTGCGTTCTAAAATCATCACCCGATTACGCACCGGTTCCGGGCTGTTTTCCAGTACCACTTCTGGTAGTAATGCCACCCCGCAGCCGAGCGCGACCATCGACACCATCGCTTCATGCCCGCCTACGGTCGCATAGATTGAAGGATTACTGATTTTATGACGGCGGAACCACAGTTCAATGCGCCTGCGCACCGGCCCCTGATCGGCCATAATAAACGGCACCGCTGACCAGTCAGGATTATCTACCGACACCTGATTACGTACCGGACAGGGCAGGGCGGGAGCGATCAGCACGACCGCCAGATTTTCCAGAATGGCAAAGGCGACCGCGCCGGGCAAGGTCTCCGGTTTCCCGGCGATAGCCAGATCCGCCTCGCCGGTGACGACTTTCTCCATTGCATCAGCGGCATCGCCGGTGGTGAGCTTGATCTCAACGGAAGGATGTTCGGCACGAAAGCGGTCGAGGATCGGCGGCAGATGGCTGTAGGCGGCGGTGACGGAGCAGAACAAACGTAGCTCGCCGGAAAGCGACGGCCCTTTTTGGTCCATGGTATGCCGCAGTTGTTGATACTGTAACAGTGTCTGTTGGGCAAACACACGCAGCTCCTCACCCGCTTCGGTCAGCGTTACCGTTCGGTTATCACGTATAAATAGCGGCTGGCCTAAATCCTCTTCCAGCCGCTGGATTTGGCGGGAGAGCGTGGATGGGCTGACATGCATCGCCCGGGCACTGCGGCCAAAATGACGGCTATCTGCCAGATGCAAAAAGGTTTTTAGATCGCGTAAATCCACTGGCCGCTCTCCCCGGTTTATATTGCAGAAATTGCAATATGACGTTGTGAATATATCAATTTCCGCAATAAATTTCCTGTCATATAGTAAGTTCATTATCGCAAAAGCGAACTGCACAATATACTCGTCGTCTTTCAAGTTGTAGATGCGTTGGCTGCGTCAGCTCACCCCAGTCACTTACTTGAGTAAGCTCCTGGGGATTCACTGCCTTGCCGCCTTCCTGCAACTCGAAATCCATAGAGTAACGACAACACAACATCACGGAGTACATCACCATGGCTAACTACTTTAATACACTGAACCTGCGCCAGCAGCTGGCGCAGCTGGGCAAATGCCGCTTTATGGGGCGCGATGAATTCGCCGACGGCGCAAGCTACCTTCAGGGTAAAAAAGTGGTCATCGTCGGTTGTGGCGCGCAGGGTCTGAACCAGGGCCTGAACATGCGTGACTCCGGTCTGGATATCTCCTACGCCCTGCGTAAAGAAGCGATTGCTGAAAAGCGCGCGTCCTGGCGTAAAGCGACTGAAAACGGCTTCAAAGTCGGTACTTACGAAGAGCTGATCCCACAGGCGGATCTGGTCGTTAACCTGACGCCGGACAAACAGCACTCCGACGTGGTACGTACCGTTCAGCCGATGATGAAAGACGGCGCGGCGCTGGGCTATTCCCATGGCTTTAACATCGTGGAAGTCGGCGAGCAGATCCGTAAAGACATCACCGTCGTAATGGTTGCGCCGAAATGCCCGGGTACCGAAGTGCGTGAAGAGTACAAACGCGGCTTCGGCGTGCCGACGCTGATTGCCGTGCACCCGGAAAACGATCCAAAAGGCGAAGGCATGGCGATTGCCAAAGCCTGGGCCGCAGCCACTGGCGGTCACCGTGCTGGCGTGCTGGAATCCTCCTTCGTGGCGGAAGTAAAATCCGACCTGATGGGCGAGCAGACTATCCTGTGCGGCATGTTGCAGGCGGGCTCTCTGCTGTGCTTCGACAAGCTGGTGGAAGAAGGCACCGACCCGGCTTATGCAGAAAAACTGATCCAGTTCGGCTGGGAAACCATTACCGAAGCGCTGAAACAGGGCGGTATTACCCTGATGATGGATCGCCTGTCCAACCCGGCAAAAGTCCGCGCTTATGCGCTGTCCGAACAGCTGAAAGAGATTATGGCCCCGCTGTTCCAGAAGCACATGGACGATATCATCTCCGGTGAGTTCTCCTCCGGTATGATGGCGGACTGGGCCAACGATGATAAGAAACTGCTGACCTGGCGTGAAGAGACCGGTAAAACCGCGTTTGAAACTGCGCCGCAGTATGAAGGCAAAATCAGCGAGCAGGAGTACTTCGATAAAGGCGTACTGATGATCGCGATGGTGAAAGCGGGTGTTGAGCTGGCGTTCGAAACCATGGTTGATTCCGGCATCATTGAAGAGTCTGCTTACTATGAATCACTGCATGAACTGCCGCTGATTGCGAACACCATCGCCCGTAAGCGTCTGTATGAAATGAACGTGGTGATCTCTGATACCGCCGAATACGGTAACTACCTGTTCTCTTACGCCTGCGTACCGCTGTTGAAAGAGTTCATGACTACGCTGCAAGCGGGCGATTTGGGTAAAGCCACCGAGGGTACTGCGGTTGATAATGCCCAGTTGCGTGACGTCAATGAAGCTGTGCGTAGTCACGCGATTGAAGAAGTAGGTAAAAAGCTGCGTGGTTATATGACCGACATGAAACGTATCGCTGTCGCTGGCTAACCTTCTTTTCCTTCGTACCTGAACCTGAACTGTCTCCCGGCAGTTCAGGTTTTTTATTGACTGTTTTTCGATTTGTTATTTGTTGTTGTTTTATGATCTTTATCACATGAGCTTGCTGTTATTGTTTACTGTTTAACAATAAACGATAATATAGAGCAGTGATTTATCCTCTGTCAGCCCGATAGCAAGGCTGCTAAACAACATTCCGGGAGAGAGAAATGAACTTAACTAAACAGTCACTGGCAAAGATGATCGACCAGACGCTGCTCAAGCCTTTCGCCAGCGAGCAGGATTTCAAAACGCTGTGCGAAACGAGCAAACAGTACGGTTTTAAAATGGTGGCCATTAATCCAGCCGTGGTAAAAACCTGCCTGAAATATCTCGAAGGAAGTGATGTGCTGGCTGGCGCGGCTATAGGTTTCCCGCTGGGGCAAAACACCATTGAAACCAAGGTGTTTGAAACAGAAGATGCTATCGCTAATGGTTCTGGTGAAATTGACTATGTGATTAATATTGGCGAACTAAAAAACAAAAATTACGCCTATATCAAACAAGAGATGGAAACCATCGTCGGCATTTGCAAAAAGCATCAGGTGACATCGAAAGTTATCTTTGAAAACTGCTATCTGACGGATGAAGAGAAAGTGAAACTGTGCGAAATCGCGCTCGAAGTACGTCCTGATTTTATCAAAACCTCTACCGGCTTTGGCACCGGTGGCGCGACGCTGGCAGACGTTAAGCTGATGAAAAGCATCGTTAAAGATCAGATTAAAGTGAAGGCTTCCGGCGGCATCCGCGATTTGAAATTTGCGCAGGAGCTGATTGACGCTGGCGTGGAGCGTATCGGCACCAGTTGCGGTGTTGAAATTGTCGATGCGCTGGCCGGGTAAGCTTCAGGCAGAAGATCGTCAGTACAGTCGCATTTATTAAAGGGGGAATGGTTTCCCCCTTTGGTGCGTTTCAATCTGAGAATTATTTCAGCAGATCAATCAGCCGTAACAGAGCCAGTAACAACTCCAGTACGGCGATGAGCACAATCAGCTTTTGCGTCAGCGTGTCCATCCGCTCTCCTTATTAAAGGAGCGCAACCCTTGCACTTTACCCTTACACTGCCTGTCGGTGCAGGTTTACAATTACTGAGTTTGTATTGTCGCGCTCCAGACCGGGGCACTGCCTGCGGCACCACCCGTCTGGCAACCAGGACTTGAAATCGGTCTGGCCTGGAGCACGATAAACTCAGTATTTGACATTATAAAGAGCATGGGTATTGCTTTGCAACAGTAGTAAAAAAGGGTTAAACTTGAATTGCTGAGTTTGTATTGTCGCGCATCGCCGCTCTGGCCGCCAACCGTGGTCTGAGGGCGAAAAATAAAAAACCCTGCCTCACCAGCAGGGTTTTTTATTTTTGTGATGTACTCTCAGGGAACTTTTTACGCGTAACGGTCACTCTTCAACCAGCGTTGCCAAAAACGCTCCCAGAGCGGCGCTGGCTTCTTGCTCCTGTGCCCCTTCACATTGCAGTGTGATGGTGCTGCCGTGGATCACGCCAAGTTTCATCAGCGCGAGCATGCTTCTGCCATCGGCATTTTTACCCTGATAAGACAGCCGGATTTGGCAGTCATATTTTTTCGCCATCTTTGCCAGCATGGCACAGGGACGGCTGTGCAGCCCCATCGGGTTAATAATTAAAATATCTTTATTTATCATGATAATGTCCTTTAATTCATGACTAAAGCAGGCCCGAACGCCCAGGCCTGCTAATGACTTACGCTAAGGAATTATTCAGCGGTGCGGCGTTGGAGGCTGCCTGAGCCAGATATTTGCGCTTGCGATAGAAACCGTAGATAACACCACCGACCAGCCCTCCGCAGACAATGGAGGCGATCCACAACATGCCGTGGGTGACTAACGGCAGAATAATCAGGCCGCCATGAGGAGCCGGAACCGCGACGTGGAACCAGTACGTCAGGGTCGCGCCGATGGAAGAACTGAGCATCAGAATCGGGATCACGCGCAGCGGATCTTTCGCCGCAAAGGGAATGGCCCCTTCGGCAATAAAGGTCGCGCTCAGAATAAAGTTCACCAGCCCCGCTGCCTGCTCTTCTTTCTCGAAATACTTCTTAAACATGACGGTGGCGAAAGCAATCACCAGTGGTGGCACCATACTGGCGGTCATTACGCCAGCCATAAACAGCGCATTCCCCTGTTCGGCCAGCAGCATGGTGCCCGTAACATAGGCCGCTTTATTAACCGGCCCGCCGAGGTCAAAGGCGCTCATGCAGCCCACTACGATCCCGAGTATCAACGGGTTGGCGTGCTCCAGTCCGGCGACCCAGGCCATCATGCCTTTGTTGATTGCCGCAATAGAATCACCCATATGCGTCATCACCAGACCGATAACCAGTACGCCGACCAGGGGTAACAGAAAAATAGATTTGAACCCTTCCAGCGAGCGGGGAAAGGAGCGGGTAACGTGCAGGACCCACTTCATAAAATAACCGGCGGCGAAACCGGCAATGATCCCCCCCAGGAAGCCTGCGCCAACATTCGCTGCAATCAGACCACCAACAAAACCGGCGACGAAGCCCGGACGGTTCGAGATGGAATACGCGATAAAGGCGGTAAACACCGGTACCATCATTGAGAAAGACAGTTTACCGAGGTTAAAAATACTGGCGGCGAAAGGATTATATTGGGCATTGGTGGGGTCGAAAGAGTAGATGCCCCAGAAGAATGACACTGCAATCAGTACCCCACCGGCCACCACAAACGGCAGCATGTTAGAAACGCCATTCATCAGTGCTTTATACAGCAGGCGTCCCAGACTCTCTTCTTCACTTTTGACGGTGTTGGTCTCTGCGCTCCCGATGCTACCTTCATGATGGTAAACGGCTTCGTTACCGCTTATTGCCCGCGCTACCAGTTCGTTCGCTTTTTTCACACCATGCCCTACCGAAGCCCGGACCAGCGGTTTACCATGAAAACGCGCCATCTCAACGGCTTTATCTGAGGCAATGATCACTGCATCGGCACGGGCAATTTCCTCGTCCGTCAACGTATTTTCGATACCTGCGGCACCGTTTGTTTCAACGCGGATGCCCACTCCTGCTTGTTGTGCAGCCTTTTTTAATGCAGCCTCGGCCATAAACGTATGGGCAATACCGGTTGGGCAACCGGTAACAGCGACAAAAAATTTTTCCTTGTTCGGCATGTCTTTCGCTCCTGGATCAACATTTAATAATGACCAGCATGATCATCAGCAATAAAGCATTGTGATTTACTGGTCTCTTCTTTCGTTTATGATTGTTTTGCGTGCAAATTTATGTCAATTGTTTTTGTTTGTTGTTGTGATAACGATCCTGGTTTGCGCGGGAGTGGAAAGGAAGAGCGTAAAGAGCGCCCGTGAACGGGCGCTGCGATAATATAAATTTTAACTGGTAAATTTTTCTATTATATCAATAACTTGATTGGGTTCCTTCGCCTGGGAAATATGCTCTCTGAAATCGTCATCCATAATTGCGGTGGCAAGTTTAGTCAAAATTTTAATGTGTTCGTCCCCCGCACTGGCCGCCGGGACCGCAATCATAAACAGATTTTCCACCCAATCCTCATCCTCTTCATCCCATAAAATCGGCTGAGTCAGATGGGCGTAAGCCACCGCAGGCACGGCTACTGCGTCGCTTTTACCATGCGGGATTGCATAGTCATAACCAACAGCAGTAGAGAACTCTTCTTCTCTTTTATTGAGAGATAACATGAAGTTATCAAATCCCCCGACCTGAAGTTTACCGGCGGCCTCAATTCGTTTTGCCAGTTGCATCAATGCATCCTGCTTATCCCTTGCGTCCAGATGAAGAACAATCATTTCGGTAGAAAAAATCGACATGGGTAACCTCGCTGTTTAATGATGCCGTCTTGATTGATGATTTTTAACTTCTGCTATCGATATCACGTAATGAGTTTATTAATCGATATCAAATGACAATAAACGATTGACACTGTTTTTTTCATGACTACACTCGCAAGAACAGAAATTAAGCCGAAATTCATAACAACGAATGCCAGGAGGATGCATGGATAAGCAGGAGATTGGGATTGCCGTTATTGGTGCGGGCAGGGCAGGGATGATTCATGCGCGTAACTATGCCAGAGGGATCGCCGGCGCGCGCCTGATTGCCGTGGTCGATCCGGTGGGATCGGTTGCAAAGTCCGCTGCCGAAGAATTACATCTCAGCAAATTTTACACCGACTACCGGGAAGCCATTGCCGACAGCGAGGTTGACGCTATCGTGGTAGTCACGCCGACAAAATACCACTGCGAGATCGTCTGCGCCGCCGCCCGCGCCGGAAAACACATTTTCTGTGAGAAACCAATGGCGATGACGCCTGATGAGTGTCAGCAGATGATTAATGTGACACAGCAGCATGGCGTCCAGCTCCAGCTCGGTTTTATGCGCCGCTTCGACCGCAATTTTATGGAAGCGAAGGCCGCTATTGATGCAGGGGTTATTGGCGATGTCGTGCTGGTGAAGGCGTTAACCCACGGCCCCAGCATTCCGAAGGAGTGGATGTATGACATCTCCATTAGCGGCGGGCCGCTGGCGGAAGTCTCCAGCCACGATATTGACGCGGTACGCTGGTTCTCTGGTGCTGATTTTGCCGAAGTTTATGCGCTGGCGGGTAACTATCGCTGCCCGGATGCAAAAGATAAATACCCGGATTACTACGACACCGTGACGTTAAGCGGGCGCATGACTAATGGCACCCAGTGCATTGTTGAAGGTGCGGTTTCTGTTGGCTATGGCTACGACTCCCGCGTCGAAATCCTCGGCACCGACGGCATTCTCTTCGTTGGTGATTTGCAGGAAGGATCGGCACGTTACGCCAGCCGGGAACAAAAACAGCTGATCACCAAAACGGTTAACAGCTGGCAGACACTCTTTATTAAAGCCTATGAAGAAGAAGATACCGCGTTTATTGCCTCTATACGTAGCGGCTCGCCGGTCAAAGCCTCCGGTAATGACGGCCTTGAGGTAGTGAAAGTGGTCAACGCAGGCAATCTCTCTATTACCGAAAAACGCGTTGTTAACCTGAACGAAGGATAAGAGGTGGTCAATGAAAGCAATTCAGTTGTTTGCAAAGAATGAACTTAAACTGGTTGAACTGCCGAAACCTGAGATTCAGCCTGACGAGATCCTGCTGGCCTGCAAAGCCGGAGCCATTTGTGGCACCGATCTACGCATGTTCGCCAACGGCCATCGTAATTCCCCTCATGCTCTGACGCTGGGCCATGAGTTGTCCGGCGTTATTGAAGAGATCGGCAGTGAGGTCACCGGCGCTTATTTTAAAGGCATGCGCGTTGCCGTGGCACCTAATTATGGCTGCGGCGTCTGCGACAGTTGCATCAGCGGTAATACGCAAAGCTGTAAAGATTTCCAGGCGCTGGGCATTCAGAAAAACGGTGCCTTTGCTGAATATGTGGTTATCCCCGCCAGAGCAGTGCGCCAGGGGAATATTGTCGAGCTTCCCGATCACGTCTCGTTTGAAGAGGGGGCGATGATCGAACCGTTCTCCTGCGTTTATAACGCCTTTGAGCGCTGCCATACTCAGGTGGGAGATACGGTGCTGGTGATTGGCGCAGGCCCGATTGGCCTGATGCACGCGCTGCTGCATAAAGCGGCAGGTGCCGGGAAAGTGCTCATTAGCGATATTAACCCCGAGCGTCTGGCACTGGCCTGCGAATTTGACCCGGATTTTATTCCGGTCAGCGGAACGGACACCAAAGCGGAGGTAATGCGGATTACGCAAGAGCGGGGTTGCGACGTGGTGATCACCGCCGCTTCCACGCCGGAAATCCAGACCCTGTCCTTTGAACTGGCGGCGCTGAACGGCCGGGTGCTCTTCTTCGGCGGCCTGCCGGCGGGCAAAGAGATGGTAAGCCTGAATACGAATATTATTCACTATCGTCAGATAAGCGTAACCGGGATGAGCGGACAGAACCTGCGCCAGTATCGCGCCAGCCTGAAAATGGTGGCTAACGGTCAAATTAACCTGAAAAAGATCTTGACGCACACTTTCTCGCTTGAACAATATCAGCAGGCGTTTACCTGTGCGAAATCGGGTAATGCACTGAAGGCAGGCTTTGTTTTATAGTCCTGCTCTGGCTATCCATTTCGGGAAAGATAATGAGCGATCATTCGGAAGATAAACTTTTTACGCAGGAACGGCAGCAGGCGATTCTGACTTATGTAGAAACACATAAAAACGCGACGGTTGCCGAACTGTGCCAGCTCTTTAAAGTGTCGACCGGAACCATTCGCAACGATCTGCGCGAGATGGAGAAACTGAAACTGGTTACCCGTACGCATGGCGGCGTGCTGATCCGCAGCAAAACCGGTCTTGAAATGATGGCCACGGAAAAGGAAGTGCGTAACCACGACGCCAAAGTCGTGGTTGCCCGGCGGGCGCTGGAGCAGATTGAAGATGGCGATACGCTACTGCTGGATACCGGCTCCACCACGCTCGAACTGGCAAAGTTGCTAAGCGAGCGCAAGGGCCTGTCAGTCATTACCAACGATTTGCAGATTGCCATTATCCTGGAAGATATGCCGGGGGTGGTGAATCTGTTTATCATTGGCGGCGCGGTACGGCAGAAGCTGCACTGTGTGATTCCGTTTAATCGCGACAGCGGCCTGTCAGAGCTGATCATCGATAAAGCTTTTATGGGCGCGAACGGTTTCACGCTTAAAAATGGCGCGACCACACCGGACGTTCGTCAGGCGAACCTGAAGAAAGAGATGATTGCCTGCGCCTCTAACGTCATTTTGCTGATTGACTCGCATAAAGTGGGTCATGACACTTTCGCCAAATTTGCCGAGGTTAGCGACATCAGCATCCTTATTACCGATACCATTAGCGAAGAAGATCGCGCCGGTATTGAGGCGCGAGGCGTGATGGTGATTAGCGAGTAGGTGTTTATACCCGGCTTCCCGCCGGGTTTATTCTTTTCGCCGTAATGCCACGACAGAATCCGAAACCTGTTCTTCCTGCCCTTCCGGCCCCTTCATCACTCGTTCAACGTCGTCACAGAACAGCACTTCCCAGCCACCAGGCAGTGGCTCCAGTTGCGCTAGTGCCTCCTTTGACGACTGAAAAGGACGATCCGCATGTTTTGACCAGCCCGGTACTTTCGCATGAGAGGTGATCAGCAGCATGCCGCCGGGTAAGACATGATCAAATGCGTTGCGAAAGATCGTAAAGCGATCGAACGTCAGCGGTGATTCCAGAAACGAGGCGACGATAAGATCGTAACTCCCCTGCGGGAACGTTTGGGTCAGATCGTGCTGCGCAAAAGTAATGCGCTCGCGAACGCCGGATCGTGCGGCATTGGCCGACGCATAGTCCAGCGCTCTGGGCGAGAGGTCTACCGCCGTTACCTCCCAGCCTTTTCTGGCTAACCAGACAGCGTCGTCGCCACGTCCGCAGCCCAGCTCCAGCGCCCGCCCTGGCGTAAGAGGCTCAGCAAACCGCACCAGAATCTTACCTGGAATGCCAGTGGAAACCGGTGACATCGCCGCGTAATGATCTTCCCAAAAGACAGCGGGGGATTGTTCAGTCTCAGACATAATTTTCTCCTGGTTGATAAACTCATGTAATAAACAAAGTATCATAAGTTTTATCGTCGTCAATCGGTTGTCTGAACAGCAGATGACTTGCGCTGGCTAAGTCCATGTAATAAGTTAAGTTACATGAAAATAAATAATTCTTTTTCTGCGACGTTGCACATTTTGCTGCACCTGGAGCAGATGCACAGACCGCTGACATCGGAGCAGATGGCCGCGTTTATTGATGGAAATCCGGCGTTTATCCGTAAATTGCTGGCGGGACTGCGTGAGCGGCAAATTGTGACCTCCAGTAAAGGCCATCATGGTGGCTGGACGCTGGCGCGCCCGGCAAGCGAAGTTACGCTGTATGATATCTATTTCGCCCTCGGCTCGCCGACGCTGTTTGCGCTGGGCAATCGTAACGACAATCCGCGTTGCCTGGTGGAGAAAGGGGTAAACCGGGTAATGTCAGAGACGTTTAACGACGCCGAAACGTTAATTCTGGAACGCTTCAAACGGCTGACGCTGGCAGAGGTAGGACGGGAATTTATTGATTATTTCAATGATAAAGGGCAGGGCGAATAGCGCCTGCCCCTTGACGTTCTTAGTTGCGGTACAGCACCTTGATGATGTGGTAACCGAACTGAGTGTGCAGCGGGCCGGTTGGCTCCAGCACCGGGCAGGAGAATACCACTTTATCAAACGCCGGTACCATCTGCCCCTGGCGGAACTCACCTAAATGACCGCCTTTTTTGCCTGACGGGCAGGTAGAATGTTTTTTCGCCAGCTTTTCAAAATCTCCGCCGTTTTTAATTTGCTCCAGCAGATCTAAAGCCAGTTTCTCTTCCTTTACAAGGATATGCATTGCTGCCGCTGTTTTTGCCATGATTGTGCCTTAATGATGGGATTGAGCCGGGGGCAATAGTAGCATGAGCTGACTGCTTTCTGGTCCTTTACTCTGCGTGTCCTGACACAGCGTGTAGTCATATTTTTGACTGTCAGGAAAAAGGTGGGCTATAAACGGCAAAAGCCCGGAAAACCGGGCTTCGCAGGTCCCTCAAGGGGAGAAAAACTTAGGGCCTCTATGGGCTACAACAACATTATCGGAGATCGTGGATATGTTGTCAATTTATGAGCGATACTGCGTTAATTGACTTGATTACTGCACGCTGAATGTCTGCAACAATGTCACGCGGCAGAGATTGATTTAAATAGCCTCTGTATGTTCTGGCCCTGTTCAAGCGATTACGACTCACTTGCTGTACCTGGTCGGCTTTAGCCCAACGTATTTGCCGATCGAAAAACTGTAGTTCGTCTATAACGTCATCGGCTATCTCAACGTGCATTCCTCGGTTTAACTTGTCCCGATCGCAAGTCGTTGACAGAGGAACGACAATACAGGCGTTACCATTAATTTTCCCATTGAGAACAACAACCAACCTGTTTTTAATCATCTCCGGCGGCATGCGGCCATCGTAAAAATTTGTGACAATCTGTCCGTCCTGACCAACTGGATAGTTACCGAAATTACATTCCAGTATTTCACCCACTTTGGGACTAAAGTTAAGCGCCATGAGTAAACCTTTCCTTAGTTAACTCAAAAAAGTACTGAAATAACGTTACGCCTCACTACTCTCCATGTCTACTGGAATCAAGATGGATATTGATAACTATAGTGTCCGCCGTATCACCTCCAGCCGACACTGGGAAACCGTTTGTACGATCCCACATTCCGATGTGATTCTGCTACAATCCCTTCCCCCGTTCGAAGATTGAGCAATACTCCTATGCGTTTAAACCCCGGACAACAACAAGCCGTCGAATTTGTCACCGGACCTTGCCTGGTGCTGGCGGGTGCTGGCTCCGGTAAAACCCGCGTCATCACCAATAAAATCGCCCATCTGATCCGTGGCTGCGGCTACCAGGCTCGGCATATCGCGGCGGTAACCTTTACCAACAAGGCGGCGCGCGAGATGAAAGAGCGCGTGGCGCAGACGCTGGGACGCAAAGAGGCGCGCGGCCTGATGATTTCCACTTTCCACACCCTAGGGCTAGAGGTGATCAAGCGCGAGTACGCGGCGCTGGGGATGAAATCTAACTTCTCATTGTTCGACGATACCGATCAGGTCGCGCTGCTCAAGGAGTTGAGCGAAGGGGTGATCGAAGACGATAAAGTGATACTGCAACAGCTGATCTCAACGATCTCCAACTGGAAAAACGATCTGCTGACCCCGGCGCAGGCGGCCGCCCAGGCAAAAGGCGAAAGGGATCGGATCTTTGCACACTGCTACAGCCTGTACGACGCCCATATGAAAGCCTGCAATGTACTGGACTTTGACGATCTGATCCTGCTGCCGACGCTGCTGCTTCAGCGTAATGAAGAGGTGCGTGAACGCTGGCAGAACAAAATCCGCTACCTGCTGGTGGATGAGTATCAGGATACCAACACCAGCCAGTACGAGCTGGTAAAGCTGCTGGTGGGAAATCGTGCGCGTTTTACCGTGGTGGGGGATGACGACCAGTCTATTTATTCGTGGCGCGGGGCGCGGCCGCAAAACCTGGTATTACTGAGCCAGGATTTTCCGGCATTACAGGTCGTCAAACTGGAACAAAACTACCGTTCCTCCGGGCGCATTCTGAAGGCCGCAAATATCCTGATTGCCAATAACCCGCACGTGTTTGAAAAGCGCCTGTTCTCTGAGCTGGGCTACGGTACCGAGCTGAAAGTGCTCAGTGCCAACCATGAAGAACATGAAGCCGAGCGCGTGACCGGTGAGTTGATTGCCCATCACTTTATCAACAAAACGCAGTATAAAGATTATGCGATTTTGTACCGTGGCAATCACCAGGCGCGGGTGTTTGAAAAATTCCTGATGCAGAACCGCATCCCGTACAAAATCTCCGGCGGCACCTCCTTCTTCTCGCGCCCGGAAATTAAAGATCTGCTGGCTTACCTGCGCGTGTTGACCAACCCCAATGACGACAGCGCATTTTTACGCATTGTAAATACGCCGAAGCGGGAAATTGGCCCGGCCACACTGCAAAAACTCGGCGAGTGGGCGAACAGCCGCAATAAAAGCCTGTTCAGCGCCAGCTTTGATATGGGGCTGACGCAGACGCTCAGCGGACGCGGCTATGAATCGCTCACCCGGTTTACTCACTGGCTGGGAGAGGTTCAGCGCCTGGCCGAGCGTGAACCGGTGGCCGCCGTGCGCGATTTGATCCACGGCATTGATTACGAATCCTGGCTGTTTGAAACCTCGCCCAGCCCGAAAGCCGCCGAAATGCGCATGAAAAACGTCAACCAGCTGTTCACCTGGATGACTGAAATGCTGGAAGGCAGTGAAATCGACGAGCCGATGACCCTGACCCAGGTGGTGACGCGTTTTACCCTGCGCGACATGATGGAGCGCGGCGAAAGCGAAGAGGAACTGGATCAGGTCCAGTTGATGACGCTGCATGCCTCAAAAGGTCTGGAGTTCCCTTATGTTTTCCTGGTCGGCATGGAAGAGGGGCTGTTGCCGCACCAGAGCAGCATTGATGAAGACAACGTCGATGAAGAACGCCGTCTCGCCTATGTGGGCATTACCCGCGCACAGAAAGAACTGATCTTTACGTTGTGCAAAGAGCGCCGTCAGTATGGTGAACTGGTGCGTCCGGAGCCGAGCCGCTTTCTGCTGGAATTGCCGCAGGACGATTTAGTCTGGGAGCAGGAACGCAAAGTGGTGACGGCAGAAGAAAGAATGCAAAAAGGGCAGGCGAGTATCGCCAATATTCGGGCGATGATGGCTGCGGCAAAAAAATAATCGTGTTCAGGAAAGGATAATCGCACCATGAAAGCGAAGGCGCTTATTGCTGTCACACTTTTGTATTCGGTATCCGCAAGTGCGCAGGATGAATGGACCTATCTCGACTACTGCGCGGTGTCGATGAAAAACATGGTAGCCAGCAGCAACCAGCCGTTAATGGCGGCCGAACACGTCAGCATTCAGGATTTAGAGGTCGAAGCTGAAGCGCATGACGATGCCATCATGCTTCAGCTATTCGACAGGCGGAAAAAAAGTACGCCGGATTCGCCTGGTGCCGGAATGCTCGGTTGGGTCACTTATCATCCGGCGAACAACACCCTGACGGACGGCAATGAAACCGCGCTCCGGTTTGACCAGCAAAAAGGCAAACGCTATCAGCAGTGTTTGTCGCGCATGCAAAGCTGCGCTGATATTAATCAGCAGTTAGCGCTGGATGCCACCATTGCGCCACCGCGCTATGTCGTGACGGGGACCTCGCGGGCGTGGTTTTATGCGGCCCCGGTTCCCCAGTGCCGCAGCGAATCTGTTTTTATTGTCCCTGGCGACATTATCTCTCGCGTTGGATTTGTTATCGCACGCGACGACAAAACCCAGAAACGCTATCAGGCCCTGCGCGGCAACGATACGCACGATTATGTCCTGGGAGCGTTCAACGATGTTCAGGGATGGGTTGAAGCCGATAACCTTGAAGATGTCGATGAGGTTTGCGAAGATGCCCGCGAAAAAGCAGGAATGACAAATCCCGCTGATGACGATTTCATCACGCGAACCGTCGCCAACCAGCGCCTGTATTTCTACGATGCGCCCAATAAAGCGTGCCTGCGCCAGCAAAAAGCGTTTGTTGTTGATGGTGACCGCGTGCAAATGCTGAATAAACCCGCCTTTGGCGGATATCGGTTCATTCGATATACCCATCCGGCAAGCCAAAAAGTAACGGAAGGATGGGTATCGTCAGAAGGATTAGTGTTGCCCTGACACCACGTCCAGCGGCCAGTGAACATAACTTTGCCACTGGCTTTCCTGCTCAATCAATTCCGTGCCAAGCGGGTGATGGCTTAGCCAGCCTGCAGGGAGGATCAGCGTCAGCTTCTCGCCTGACGCTTCAAGCATAATCTCCGGCACTAAATCATCACGTCGGCGGCTGGCAAACAGGATCGCCAGACGTAGTAAGCGACAAAGATGCTCGGCGACCCGTGGTGGTACCGCATTTTGCTGGTGAAGCGAGGAAAGATCGATAGCGTTAGTCTGGTTCAGCACCAGTGTCGCCAGCAGTTTTTTCTGTGCCGGCGTAAAGCCCGGAAGATCGAGATTTTTGACCAGATAAGCGGCATGCTGAGGGGCAGATTTAAAATCCACGCTCAGCCCAATTTCATGCAAGAGACACGCATTTACCAGCAGTTCGCGGCTAATAAGCTCCAGATCCCAGCTTTTCTCCAGCTGGCTGGCAAAGCGGGAAGCGAGTTTTGCCACCCGCTGTGCCTGGTCGGTATCAACCATAAAACGGCGCTGAATATTACGCAGAGTACGGCTACGAATATCTTCATCCACAGACAGATGCAGCATTCCGTAAACCAGCCCTTCACGCAGTGCGCCACCGGCCAGGGTCATACATTGAATATTCAATTCGGTGAAAATGGCAATCAGAATGGCAAGACCGCTGGGAAAAACCAGTGCCCGTTCCAGGGTCAGACCTTCAATCTCTAGCTCTTCAAGACGGCCACACTGTATAGCCCGCTGTTTAAGCTGCTCAAGTTTAGCGAGGGTGATGCGTTCATCCATCCCCTGCGCCATCATGATTTCCTGAAGCGCCTGTACCGTTCCTGACGCGCCAACGCAGATTTTCCAGCCGTGGTAGCGCAGCTCATCGGCAATTGGGCGCAGCACCTCGCGGGCAGCATTCTCCGCTTCTTCAAAGTTACCTTTGCCCAGATTACGGCTGGAGAAATAGCGTTCGAGCCAGGTCACGCAACCCATGGAAAGACTAAATAACGAGGTGGTTTGTGCGCCGGTGCCGGTCACCAGCTCGGTGCTGGCTCCGCCGATATCCACCACCAGACGCTGATCGGCCCCGCCGGTGGTATGCGCAACGCCCTGATAAATCAGACGCGCTTCTTCTTCGCCCTTAATCACCTGTACCGGACAGCCGAGGATCTCCTGTGCACGGGCGATAAACTCACCTGCGTTAACCGCCAGACGCAGCGTTGCCGTGGCAACGACCCGAATTTGCGACTGAGGAATATCCTGTAAACGCTCGGCAAACAAGCGTAAACATTGCCATCCGCGCTCCATGGCATCAGGCGAAAGCACATTACCACTGCTTAGACCAGCGGCCAGCCGGACTTTGCGCTTGATACGAGCGACGGTCTGGATACTTCCTGCCACCTCACGCACGACCAGCATATGAAAACTATTTGATCCCAGATCGATGGCGGCGTAGAGCGAAGCGGCAGAAGGCATGTTAATTAACCTGAGCGACGGCGGTTACGCGGTGCGCCAGTACGACGCGGCCCATTGCCAGAGCGCGGGCGCGTCAGGCGCAGCGGTCTCGGCAGATCGGTCATCAGCGCATCCGGATTGTACTTACTTACCGGAATAGCGTGCCCGATATAGGTTTCAATCGCCGGAACGTTCAGCGCGTACTCTTCACAGGCCAGGCTGATGGAGTGACCGCTTGCCCCGGCACGACCGGTACGGCCAATGCGGTGCACGTAGTCTTCACAGTCATCGGGCATGTCGTAGTTAAAAACATGCGTAACAGCAGGAATATGCAGGCCGCGCGCCGCCACGTCGGTTGCCACCAGAATGTCGAGATCGCCACGGGTGAACTCGTCAAGAATACGCAGGCGTTTTTTCTGCGCCACGTCACCGGTCAGCAGACCCACGCGATGACCGTCAGCCGCAAGGTGGCCCCAGATATCTTCGCAGCGATGTTTGGTGTTCGCGAACACAATTGCACGGTCCGGCCACTCTTCTTCAATGAGCGTTTGCAGCAGGCGCATTTTCTCTTCGTTGGACGGGTAGAACAGCTCTTCTTTAATACGGTGGCCGGTTTTTTGTTCCGGTTCGACCTCAACGTATTCGGCGTTGTTCATTTGCTCAAACGCCAGCTCGCGTACGCGGTAAGAGAGTGTGGCGGAGAACAGCATATTCAGACGCTGCGTCGTCGGCGGCATGCGACGGAACAGCCAGCGGATATCTTTGATAAAGCCCAGATCGTACATGCGATCGGCTTCGTCCAGCACGACGACCTGAATCGCGCCGAGGTTAATATGATTTTGTTTGGCGTAGTCAATCAGGCGACCAGTGGTACCGATCAAAATATCAACGCCGCTTTCCAGCACTTTAAGCTGTTTGTCGTAGCCGTCGCCGCCATAGGCCAGACCCAGTTTCAGGCCGGTCGTTTGCGCCAGCGGCTCTGCATCAGCATGGATCTGCACCGCCAGTTCGCGGGTGGGAGCCATAATTAATGCGCGCGGTTGGTTCACCTGGCGGTCTTCGATCGCCGGATGAGAGAGGAGATAATGAAACGTTGACGTCAGAAACGCCATCGTTTTCCCGGTACCGGTTTGCGCCTGCCCTGCAACATCACGACCAGCCAGCGTTAGCGGGAGGGCGAGTGCCTGAATGGGCGTGCAGTTATGAAACCCTTTAGTTTCAAGGGCTTCGATCACCTTAGGGTGCAGGGCGAAGTCGGAAAACTTCTGTTCTGTTAAATGTGTTTTGCTCATAGTGTGGTAGAATATCAGCTTACTATTGCTTTACGAAAGCGTATCCGGTGAAATAAAGTCAACCTTTAGTTGGTTAATGCTACATCAACAGTTGTTGTTTAATGCTACACCAACATGCCAGGCTTATTCCTGTGGAGTTAAATATGAGCGATAAAATTATTCACCTGACTGACGACAGTTTTGACACGGATGTACTCAAAGCAGAAGGATTGGTTCTTGTTGATTTCTGGGCAGAGTGGTGCGGTCCGTGTAAAATGATTGCGCCGATTCTGGATGAAATCGCTGATGAATATCAGGGCAAACTGACGATTGCCAAGCTGAACATCGACCAGAACCCGGGCACCGCGCCGAAATACGGCATTCGTGGTATTCCGACCCTGCTGCTGTTCAAAAACGGTGAAGTGGCGGCGACCAAAGTTGGCGCGCTGTCCAAAGGCCAGTTAAAAGAGTTCCTGGACGCTAACCTGGCGTAAGGCGTTTCTTTTCGCGGCGTCCGTTATCCTTAAATTAACAGGATCTCTGGACGCCCGGCTTCAGTCGTGCTAAGTTAGTTTTGACTTCGTTTTAAACATATCTTGTTGTACCCACTGCTTCCCGTAAGAAGCAGAAAGATTCCGGGCTCGTCGCTCAATCCGTCTTGTCGTTTCAGTTCTGCGTACTCTCCTGTGACCAGACAGCGAACAGACATGAGCCGATGGCCGTTAACAGGCATGGATGACCCTGCCATACCATTCACAACATTAAGTTCGAGATTTACCCCGAGTTTAAGAACCCACACCACTATGAATCTTACCGAATTAAAGAATACGCCGGTTTCTGAGCTGATTACTCTCGGCGAAAATATGGGACTGGAAAACCAGGCTCGTATGCGCAAGCAGGACATTATTTTTGCCATCCTGAAGCAGCATGCTAAGAGTGGCGAAGATATCTTTGGTGACGGTGTACTGGAGATATTGCAGGACGGATTTGGTTTCCTCCGCTCTGCAGACAGCTCCTACCTCGCCGGTCCTGATGACATCTACGTTTCCCCTAGCCAAATCCGCCGTTTCAACCTCCGCACTGGTGATACCATCTCTGGTAAGATTCGCCCGCCGAAAGAAGGCGAACGCTACTTTGCGCTGTTGAAAGTCAATGAAGTTAACTACGACAAACCGGAAAACGCGCGTAACAAGATCCTCTTTGAGAACTTAACGCCGCTGCATGCGAACTCTCGCCTGCGTATGGAACGTGGTAACGGCTCTACCGAAGACTTAACCGCGCGCGTACTGGATCTGGCCTCGCCAATCGGCCGCGGCCAGCGTGGTCTGATTGTTGCTCCGCCGAAAGCCGGTAAAACCATGCTGCTGCAAAACATCGCGCAGAGCATTGCATACAACCATCCGGACTGCGTGCTGATGGTGCTGCTGATTGACGAACGTCCGGAAGAAGTGACCGAGATGCAGCGTCTGGTTAAAGGTGAAGTAGTTGCTTCTACCTTTGACGAACCGGCATCCCGTCACGTTCAGGTTGCGGAAATGGTGATCGAGAAGGCCAAGCGCCTGGTTGAGCATAAAAAAGACGTGATTATTCTGCTCGACTCCATCACTCGTCTGGCGCGTGCGTACAACACCGTGGTTCCGGCGTCTGGTAAAGTCCTGACCGGTGGTGTGGATGCTAACGCCCTGCACCGTCCGAAGCGCTTCTTTGGCGCGGCGCGTAACGTGGAAGAGGGCGGTAGCCTGACCATTATCGCCACCGCGCTGGTAGATACCGGCTCTAAGATGGATGAAGTTATCTACGAAGAGTTTAAAGGCACCGGTAACATGGAACTGCACCTGGCGCGTAAGATCGCGGAAAAACGCGTCTTCCCGGCTATTGATTACAACCGTTCCGGTACCCGTAAAGAAGAGCTGCTCACCACGCAGGAAGAGCTGCAAAAAATGTGGATACTGCGCAAAATTATTCACCCGATGGGCGAAATCGATGCGATGGAGTTCCTCATTAATAAACTGGCAATGACCAAAACGAATGACGATTTCTTCGATATGATGAAACGTTCATAAGTCAGTCTTTGTCAAAAAAACGCCACGCTTTTGCGTGGCGTTTTTGTTTTCTGTTGCCTACGCTTTAGTTAACAATACTAAAAAGGGCAAGGAGCCTTCAGAAGTTGCTGTCTGACTGAAATTTGTCAGATTTTCCTGAAGTCAGGTCAGAGTTTTCTTCTGGATAGGTTACTTCGTGGTTATACTTCTGATACAACAATTATTTGAGAGTGTGAATTGTGAATTTACTGGCTGCGGCAGCTGATCTGATCAGTATATTTCTGTTCACTACCTTATTTCTTTTTTTTGCGCGTAAGGTAGCCATAAGAGTTGGGCTGGTTGATAAACCCAACTTCCGCAAACGGCACCAGGGACTGATCCCTTTAGTGGGCGGTATCTCTGTTTTTGCAGGTATTTGCTTCACCTTTGAAATCATTAACTACTACATTCCCCATGCCTCGCTTTATCTGATCTGTGCGGGCGTGCTGGTTTTTGTCGGCGCGCTGGATGACCGGTTCGATATTAGCGTTAAATTCCGCGCCACGGTCCAGGCGATCGTCGGTATTGTTATGATAAGCGTGGCTAACCTTCACCTCAGTAGCCTGGGCTATATTTTTGGTCCGTGGGAGCTGGTCCTCGGCCCCTTTGGTTTCCTTCTGACGCTGTTTGCCGTGTGGGCTGCGATTAACGCCTTTAACATGGTCGATGGGATCGACGGGTTGCTGGGCGGGCTGTCGAGCGTCTCATTTGGTGCCATTGGTCTTATCCTGTGGGTTGACGGGCAGACCAGTCTGGCAATGTGGTGCTTCGCCATGATTGCCGCCATTCTTCCCTATATCTTATTAAATCTTGGCGCGCTGGGCCGTCGCTATAAAGTCTTTATGGGCGATGCGGGAAGCACGCTGATTGGCTTTACGGTTATATGGATACTGCTGGAAACCACGCAGGGGAAAACGCACCCCATCAGCCCGGTGACCGCACTGTGGATTATCGCTATTCCCCTGATGGATATGGTAGCAATTATGTATCGCCGTCTGCGCAAAGGAATGAGCCCTTTCTCACCCGATCGTCAGCACATTCACCATCTTATTATGCGTGCCGGTTTTACTTCTCGTCAGGCTTTTGTTCTTATTACGCTTGCCGCTGCGCTACTGGCTGCCATCGGGGTGATTGCTGAAGCAACCCACATTGTTCCAGAATGGGTCATGCTGATACTCTTTTTAGTCGCTTTCTTCTTGTATGGTTACTGCATCAAGCGGGCCTGGAAAGTGGCGCGCTTTATTAAACGCATGAAGCGCAGGACGCGTCGACTGAGTGGCAGTAATCCAAAATTAACTAAATAAAACTGAGGAAGTGATGACTCAACCATTATCAGGAGCACAGGCAGTGAGCGCTGAGAATGAACTGGATATTCGCGGTCTGTTTCGGACATTGTGGGCAGGCAAATTTTGGATAGTGGGAATAGCGCTGCTGTTTGCTCTGGTTGCTCTGCTTTACACTTTCTTTGCGCGCCAGGAGTGGGGGGCAACGGCGATTACCGACCGGCCGACTGTCAATATGCTGGGCGGTTTTTACTCTCAGCAGCAGTTTTTACGCAATCTGGATGCCAGGGCAAATCAGGTACCGGTAGAACAACCATCGGTAATGGACGATGCCTATAAAGAGTTCATTGTACAGCTGGCCTCCTGGGATACCCGCCGGGATTTCTGGTCGCAAACGGATTACTACAAACAGCGTATGGTCGGCAACTCCAGAGCCGATGCCGCGTTGCTGGATGAGCTGATCAACGATATTCAGTTTATGCCGGGCGATGCGCTCAAAAGCATCAGCGACAGCGTCAAGCTGACCGCAGAAACCGCGCCGGACGCCAATAATTTGCTTCGCCAGTACGTTGCCTTTGCCAGCCAGCGTGCAGCGGGTCATCTTAACGATGAACTGAAAGGGGCGTGGTCCGCGCGTACTATCCAGATGAAAGCGCAGGTGAAACGTCAGGAAGCGGTGGCGAAAGCCATCTACGACCGGCGGGTTAAAAACATCGAACAGGCGCTGACCGTGGCGCAACAGCACAACATTTCCCGCAGTGAGACCGATGTTCCGGCGGAAGAATTACCGGATTCAGAACTGTTCTTGCTGGGCCGGCCAATGCTTCAGGCGAGGTTGGAAAATTTACAAGCTGTGGGGCCGGAATTTGATCTGGATTACGATCAGAACCGGGCGATGCTGACGACGCTGAATGTTGGCCCCATACTGGACCCGCGTTTTCAGACCTATCGGTATTTGCGTACGCCGGAAGAACCTGTAAAACGTGACAGCCCTCGCCGCGCCTTCCTGATGGTTATGTGGGGCATTGTGGGTGCGTTAATAGGCTCCGGGGTTGCCTTAGTGCGCCGCCGTGTACGCTAAACGCCGCATCTGTAATGAAGGCCCCTGGCCTTCATTATCCAATCGAAGAGAATCGATGTGAAAGTACTGACTGTATTTGGCACTCGACCAGAAGCCATCAAGATGGCACCTCTGGTTCATGCGCTGGCTAAAGATCCTCATTTTGAGGCGAAAGTATGCGTCACTGCGCAGCATCGGGAGATGCTTGATCAGGTGCTGCACCTTTTTTCCATTGTCCCGGATTACGATCTTAATATTATGAGTCCGGGACAGGGACTGACTGAAATTACCTGCCGCATTTTGCAGGGGCTGAAACCTATTCTTGAGTCTTTTAAACCGGACGTAGTGCTGGTTCACGGCGATACCACGACGACTATTGCGACCAGCCTGGCCGCGTTTTACCAGCGCATCCCGGTTGGTCACGTCGAGGCGGGACTGCGCACGGGCGATCTGAACTCGCCGTGGCCGGAAGAGGGTAACCGGATGCTGACTGGCCGCCTGGCCACATGGCATTTTGCCCCGACGGAAAATTCGCGGCAGAATCTGTTGGACGAAAATACCCTCGACGAGCAGATTTTTGTCACGGGTAACACCGTGATTGACGCGCTGTTCTGGGTACGAGACCGGGTAATGGCGGATGAAACACTGCGTAGCGAATTATCCGCGCGCTATCCGTTTCTCAGCAATGGTAAAAAAATGATCCTGGTCACTGGCCATCGCCGCGAGAGTTTTGGCGAGGGCTTTGAGCAAATCTGCCACGCGCTGGCGGACATTGCCGCGCAAAACCGCGATGTGCAGATTGTCTATCCGGTGCACCTGAATCCTAACGTCAGTGAGCCGGTCAACCGCATTCTTGGTCACGTTGATAACGTGATCCTGATTGAGCCGCAGGACTACCTGCCGTTCGTCTGGCTGATGAATCACGCGTGGCTGATCCTCACCGATTCCGGTGGTATTCAGGAGGAAGCCCCGTCGCTGGGTAAACCGGTGCTGGTAATGCGCGAAACGACTGAGCGTCCTGAAGCCGTTGAGGCGGGTACAGTACGGCTGGTAGGTACGGATCGCGAGGATATTGTTAAGCAGGTAACGCGCTTGCTATACGATAACGATGAGTATCTGGCCATGAGCCGCGCCCACAACCCTTACGGGGATGGCAAGGCATGTGAACGTATTCTGGATGCACTGAAAAATAATCAGGTAACGCTATGAGTTTTAATACGATTTCCGTTATTGGTCTGGGCTATATTGGCCTCCCTACCGCCGCCGCGTTTGCTTCCCGCCAAAAGCAGGTGATTGGTGTTGATATTAATCAGCACGCCGTAGATACCATCAATCGTGGGCAAATCCACATCGTTGAACCGGATCTGGATAAGGTTGTTAAAGCCGCCGTTGAAGGCGGATATCTGCGCGCCAGCACGACGCCAGTGGAAGCCGATGCCTGGCTGATTGCCGTGCCGACGCCGTTTAAAGGCGATCACGAACCGGACATGGTTTACGTTGAAGCCGCGGCGAAATCCATCGCGCCGGTGCTCAAAAAAGGTGCGCTGGTGATCCTTGAGTCCACTTCGCCGGTGGGTGCGACGGAACAAATGGCCCAGTGGCTGGCGGAAATGCGCCCGGACCTGAGCTTCCCGCAGCAGGCAGGTGAGCAGGCGGACATCAACATTGCTTACTGCCCGGAGCGCGTCCTGCCCGGCCAGGTGATGGTTGAACTGATTAAAAACGATCGCGTAATTGGTGGCATGACGCCGGTATGCTCCGCGCGTGCCAGCGAGCTGTATAAGATTTTCCTCGAAGGTGAATGTGTGGTGACTAACTCCCGCACGGCGGAAATGTGTAAGCTGACGGAAAACAGCTTTCGCGACGTCAACATCGCCTTTGCGAACGAACTGTCGTTAATCTGCGCCGATCAGGGGATTAATGTCTGGGAACTGATCCGCCTGGCGAACCGCCATCCGCGCGTTAATATCCTCCAGCCTGGTCCTGGCGTGGGCGGCCACTGCATCGCGGTTGATCCGTGGTTTATCGTGGCGCAAAACCCTGAACAAGCGCGGCTTATTCGCACTGCCCGTGAAGTGAATGACCATAAACCACAATGGGTTATTAACCAGGTGAAAGCGGCGGTCGCCGACTGCTTGACCGCCAGCGGCAAGCGGGCCAGTGAGGTCAAAATTGCCTGCTTCGGTCTGGCGTTTAAGCCCAATATTGATGACCTGCGTGAAAGCCCGGCAATGGAAATCGCCAGGCTGATTGCCGAATGGCACAGCGGCGAAACGCTGGTAGTGGAGCCAAATATCCATACGCTGCCGAAAAAGCTCGATGGTCACTGTACGCTGGTTGATACGCAGCAGGCGCTGAACGACGCTGACGTCCTGGTGATGCTGGTCGATCACCATGAATTCAAAACCATCAGCGGCGACAGCCTGAGCCAGCACTATATTGTTGATACCAAGGGTGTCTGGCATTGATTCTTCGCGCCCGCGTTGAGCCGCTCGCCTGGGAAAGCCAGTTTTTCGGGCTGCAAAGCGCCATCGTGCGTATTGATGACAGCGCTCCGCCGTTAACTGCCGAAACCCTTGCCGGCCAGGCGCGGGTGCAGGCTAAAATTCCGGCTGATCGGGCAGACTTTCTGGATGCGCTTCAACAACTGGGTTTTCGGCTGGTGGAAGGCGAAGTTGACCTGGCGCTCGCGGTAACCCCCGTTGCGCCTGTTATCGCCGAGGTTGCAACCGGCGCTGATATTCCAGCGCTGCGTGACATGGCGGCCCGGGCGTTCGCGCTGAGCCGTTTTCGCGCGCCGTGGTATTCACCGCAGGACAGCGGCCGTTTTTACGCGCAGTGGATCGAAAACGCAGTGCGCGGCACCTTTGATCACCAGTGCCTGTTGTTACGGGCAGCCAGTGGTGACATTCGTGGCTATGTGTCGCTGCGCGAACTCAATGACACCAACGCACGTATCGGCTTGCTGGCCGGGCGCGGTGCGGGAGCAGAACTGATGCAGGCGGCGCTGAACTGGGCGCAGGCTCGCGGCAAAAAAACAGTGCGGGTGGCAACCCAGATGGGTAACACCGCCGCACTTAAACGTTACATTCAGAGCGGTGCCAACGTTGAGAGCACCGCCTTCTGGCTATACAGGTGACAAGATGATCCCATTTAATGCGCCTCCCGTCGTGGGAACCGAAATCGATTACATGCAATCGGCAATGGGCAGCGGCAAGCTTTGCGGCGATGGTGGTTACACGCGTCGCTGTCAGCAGTGGATGGAGCAGCGTTTTGGCAGCGCAAAAGTGCTGCTGACGCCATCCTGTACCGCGTCGCTGGAAATGGCGGCGTTGCTGCTGGACATCGGGCCGGGCGATGAAGTCATCATGCCGAGCTACACCTTCGTCTCCACCGCCAACGCCTTTGTGCTGCGCGGGGCGAAAATTATTTTCGTGGATATCCGTCCGGACACCATGAACATCGACGAAACGCTGATTGAAGCGGCGATCACCGATAAAACCCGCGCGATTGTTCCGGTGCACTACGCAGGCGTGGCTTGTGAGATGGACACCATCATGGCAATCGCCAAAAAGCATGACCTGTTTGTGGTCGAAGACGCGGCGCAGGGCGTGATGTCGACTTACAAGGGCCGGGCGCTGGGCACCATCGGCCATATCGGCTGCTTTAGCTTTCATGAGACCAAAAATTATACCGCCGGTGGCGAAGGCGGCGCGACGCTGATTAACGATCGCAAACTGATTGAGCGGGCAGAGATCATCCGCGAAAAAGGCACTAACCGCAGCCAGTTTTTTCGCGGGCAGGTCGATAAATACACCTGGCGTGATATCGGCTCCAGCTACCTGATGGCCGATTTGCAGGCGGCGTATCTGTGGGCGCAACTGGAAGCGGCGGACCGTATTAATCAGCAGCGCCTCGCGCTGTGGCAGACCTATTACGACGCACTGTCGCCGCTGGCGAAGGCCGGGCGTATTGAGCTGCCGTCCTGCCCGGCGGATTGCGCGCATAACGCGCATATGTTCTACATCAAGCTGCGCGATATCGACGATCGCAGCCGCCTGATTGCCTGGCTGAAAGAGGCAGAAATCCTTGCGGTATTCCACTACATCCCGCTGCACGATTGCCCGGCCGGCGAGAAGTTCGGCGAGTTTTTTGGCGAAGACCGTTATACCACGCGTGAAAGTGAGCGTTTGCTTCGCCTGCCGCTGTTCTTTAACCTGGCTCCTGTTAATCAGCGCACGGTGATCAACTCGTTATTAAGTTACTTCGCCTGAGATGTCACTGGCGAAGGCTTCAGTGTGGACTGCCGCGTCCACACTGGTGAAAATCGGTGCGGGACTGCTGGTGGTCAAACTGCTGGCGGTTTCCTATGGCCCGGCAGGCGTGGGTCAGGCGGGTAACTTCCGCCAGTTGGTCACGGTGCTCGGCGTGCTCGCCGGCGCAGGCATTTTTAACGGGGTGACGAAATTTGTTGCCCAGGCGCAGGACGACCCGGCCCGGTTGCGCACCGTTGTCGGGACTTCGTCGGCCATGGTGCTGGGGTTTTCCACGCTGCTGGCGCTGGTTTTTGTCCTTGCCGCCGCGCCCATCAGTCAGGGATTGTTTGGTCATAGCCACTATCAGGGGCTGGTGCGGTTAGTGGCGCTGGTGCAGATGGGCATCGCCTGGGCAAACCTGCTGCTGGCCTTTATTAAGGGCTTCCGTGATGCGGCAGGCAATGCGCTGGCGCTGATCTCCGGGAGCATTATCGGCGTGGTGGCCTATTACGCCTGTTATCGGTTCGGGGGTTATGAAGGTGCATTGCTTGGGCTGGCATTAGTGCCGGCGCTGGTGGTCATCCCGGCGGCGATGGTGCTGGTTAAACGTGGCACGTTCCCGTTGCGCTACCTGAAACCACAGTGGGATACATGGCTGGCGGGCCAGCTGGGCAAGTTTACTCTGATGGCGCTAATCACCTCCGTGACGCTGCCGGTCGCGTATGTGATGATGCGAAACCTGCTGGCGGCGCACTATAGCTGGGACGATGTGGGGATCTGGCAGGGCGTGAGCAGCATTTCCGATGCCTACCTGCAATTTATTACCGCCTCGTTTAGCGTTTATCTGCTGCCGACGCTCTCCAGGCTGACAACAAAGCAGGAGATTAGCCGGGAGATTGTCCGTTCGCTGAAATTCGTTCTGCCCGCGGTGGCGGTGGCGAGTCTCACCGTCTGGCTGCTGCGCGATTTCGCCATCTGGCTGCTGTTCTCGGCAAAATTTACGGCGATGCGTGATCTCTTCGCGTGGCAGCTGGTGGGTGACGTATTGAAAGTGGGCGCTTACGTTTATGGCTATCTGGTGATCGCCAAAGCCTCACTGCGGTTTTATATCCTGGCGGAAATCAGCCAGTTTGTCCTGCTGATGGCCTTTTCGCACTGGCTTATCCCCATGCATGGGGCGTTGGGCGCGGCGCAGGCTTATATGGCAACGTACATTATTTATTTCACGCTCTGTAGCGGCGTATTTTTACTTTGGCGTAGACGGGCATGACAGCACTGATACACGTACTGGGATCGGATATCCCGCATCACAACCTGACCGTCCTGCGGTTCTTTAATGAGGAGCTTGCCGCCACGAGCGAGCACGCGCGCGAGTTTATGGTCGTGGGACGTAACGCGGCCTACCCGGCGCTGTCATTGACCTGCTATGCGGATAAAAAAACGCTGGCGCAGGCGGTGATTGCCAGAGCGAAAGCTGACCGCAGGCAGCGCTTTTTCTTCCACGGACAGTTTAATACCGGCCTGTGGCTGGCGCTGCTCAGCGGCGGGATTAAACCCGACCAGGTGAGCTGGCATATCTGGGGGGCGGATCTGTACGAGGTATCGAATGGGTTAAAATTCCGCCTGTTTTATCCTCTCCGTCGTCTGGCGCAGGGACGGGTGGGCTGCGTGTTTGCCACCCGCGGCGATCTGAGTTATTTCGCCGAACGCCATCCGCGCGTGCGGGGTGAACTGTTGTATTTCCCGACCCGGATGGAACCCTCGCTCAATACTATGGCCGACGCGATCCATCGTGACGGCAAGCTGACGATTTTGATTGGTAACTCCGGCGATCGCAGTAACGATCACATTGCCGCGCTTCAGGCGGTTCATCAGCAATTCGGTGATACGGTAAATATCATTGTGCCGATGGGCTACCCGCCGAATAACGACGCATACATTGCGGCGGTTCGCCAGGCGGGACTGGCGCTATTCAGTGAAGAAAATCTGCGTATCCTCAGCGATAAGCTGGAATTTGACGAATACCTGGCGTTGCTCAGGCGCTGCGATGTGGGCTATTTTATCTTTGCCCGCCAGCAGGGAATTGGTACGCTGTGTTTGCTGATTCAGGCAGGCGTACCGTGTGTTCTCAACCGGCAAAATCCGTTCTGGCAGGATATGGCAGAGCAGCATATTCCGGTGCTGTTCACTACCGACACGCTGAATGAATCGGTGGTCCGTGAAGCCCAGCGCCAGTTAGCCTTAGTCGATAAAAATAGTATTACCTTTTTCAGACCCAATTATCTGGAGCCGTGGCACCGGGCGTTGCGGATCGCGGCAGGAGAGGAAGCATGAGTCCGATGCAATTCTGCGGCCTGCTGGTGGTCTGGCTGCTCTCCACTTTATTTATCGCTACGCTGACGTACTTCGAGTTTCGTCGCGTGCGCTTTAACTTCAACGTCTTCTTTTCGCTGCTGTTTCTGCTGACCTTTTTCTTTGGTTTCCCGCTGACCTGTATTCTGGTATTTCGTTTCGATGTCAGCGTGGCTCCCCCGGAAATCCTGCTTCAGGCGTTGCTGGCGGCCGCCTGTTTTTATGCGGTCTACTATGTGACGTACAAGACGCGGCTGCGCGCCGCCAATCGCCTTACGCCATGGCGGCCGCTGTTTACCATGAACCGGGTAGAAACGCACCTGACCTGGCTCCTGCTGATGGGCATTGCGCTGCTCAGCGTTGGCATTTTCTTTATGCACAACGGTTTCCTGCTGTTCCGCCTGCACTCCTACAGCGAAATCTTCTCCAGTGAAGTGTCCGGCGTGGCGCTCAAGCGCTTCTTCTACTTTTTTATTCCGGCAATGCTGGTGCTCTATTTCCTGCGCCAGGATGCCCAGGCATGGCTGTTTTTCCTGGTCAGTACCGTCGCCTTCGGTATGTTGACCTATATGATTGTCGGCGGCACCCGCGCCAATATCATTATCGCGTTCGCCATTTTTCTGTTCATCGGCATTATTCGCGGCTGGATTTCACTGTGGATGCTGGCGGCGGCGGGCGCGTTCGGCATTGTCGGCATGTTCTGGCTGGCGCTCAAGCGCTACGGACTGAACGTCAGCGGCGACGAGGCGTTTTACACCTTCCTGTACCTGACGCGGGACACCTTCTCGCCGTGGGAAAACCTGGCGCTACTGCTGCAAAACTACGATAAGATCGAGTTTCAGGGGCTGGCTCCCATCGTGCGTGATTTCTATGTTTTCATCCCCACATGGCTATGGCCGGACCGTCCAGGGATTGTGCTGAACACGGCAAACTATTTTACCTGGGAAGTGCTCAATAATCATTCCGGACTGGCGATTTCGCCGACGCTGCTGGGGTCACTGGTGGTGATGGGTGGGGCGTGGTTTATACCGCTCGGCGCGGTTACCGTTGGGTTGATTATCAAATGGTTCGACTGGCTGTATACCCTGGGCAACCGGGAAACGAATCGTTATAAAGCGGCTGTCCTGCACAGTTTCTGTTTTGGCGCTATCTTCAACATGATCGTGCTGGCGCGTGAAGGGCTGGATTCATTTGTTTCGCGCGTAGTATTTTTCCTGGCAATTTTCGGCCTCTGTTTGCTGGCGGCCAAGCTGTTGTACTGGCTGTTTGAAAGCGCGGGCCTGATCCGCAGACGTTTCCGGCCACTGCCGCAACCTCAAGCCTGACAAGGACTCTCATGACGAATATGACTTCTGCACCGTCTTATACTCTCCGTGGCCTGACGCTAATTGGCTGGCGTGATATGCAGCATGCGCTGGATTATCTTTACGCAGACGGTGAGCTACGTAAGGGAACGCTGGTTGCCATCAACGCGGAAAAAATGCTGGCCGCAGAAGACAATGCCGAAGTCCGCGGCCTGATTGAAGCAGCGGAGTTTAAGTACGCGGATGGCATTAGTGTTGTTCGTTCGGTACGCAAGAAATACCCGGATGCCCGGGTGTCGCGTGTGGCGGGGGCGGATTTATGGGAAGCTCTGATGGCCCGGGCAGGCGCAGAAAACACACCGGTATTTTTGCTGGGCGGCAAGCCTGAGGTACTGGCGCAGACGGAAGCGAAACTGCGTAGTCAGTGGAACGTCAATATTGTTGGCAGTCAGGATGGCTATTTCAAACCGGAGCAGCGGCAGGCGCTGTTTGAACGTATCCGCGACAGCGGAGCGAAAATTGTCACCGTCGCCCTGGGGTCGCCGAAACAGGAGATCCTGATGCGCGACTGCCGC
Organism: Superficieibacter electus; assembly: GCF_002915575.1. Classification (GTDB taxonomy): domain Bacteria; phylum Pseudomonadota; class Gammaproteobacteria; order Enterobacterales; family Enterobacteriaceae; genus Superficieibacter; species Superficieibacter electus. The sequence continues at coordinate 76,100 of NZ_PQGD01000016.1, read as the reverse complement.
CTGGTTCATCCCGATGCGCTCTATATGGGCGTGGGCGGGACATACGATGTGTTTACCGGCCACGTCAAACGTGCGCCAAAGGTGTGGCAGAATCTCGGGCTGGAATGGCTCTATCGGCTGTTGTCTCAGCCCAGCCGTATCACCCGCCAGATCCGCTTGCTGCGTTATCTCGGCTGGCACTACACCGGCAAAATGTAACGCTGGTACCCCTTGCCGGGTAGCGGCTTCGCCTTACCCGGCCTGTGCTTCATTGGCTTATCAGATATCAGGGTGCGTTATACCCGTAAGCCCGTGCAAGCGACAGCGCCGCCGGGCACGCGGTCAACAGCGGCCTCTGCGTTGTTATGTTTCTGGGTGACCACGTCGCTTACCCAACCTGTCTCCTGCCTGTTTATTGTGCAATGAATTCACTTCTTCTCATCCTTTGTTTGCCATTTCACGAAAATTGTTAAACCATTCGTGCGCGTTCATTCGCGTAAAAACATTTTTTACACATAACAAGAACCGGCACTGCCCGGAAATTTGCAAGCACAGAGGATTTATGGCTGAGAAACAACCGGAGCTTCAGCGAGGACTGGAAGCCCGACATATCGAACTTATCGCCCTGGGGGGCACCATTGGCGTAGGCTTATTTATGGGGGCGGCAAGCACCCTGAAATGGGCCGGGCCATCCGTTTTGCTGGCCTATATCATCGCGGGTTTGTTCGTCTTTTTCATCATGCGATCGATGGGCGAAATGTTGTTCCTTGAGCCGGTCACCGGCTCCTTTGCGGTTTACGCGCATCGCTATATGAGCCCGTTCTTTGGCTACCTCACCGCCTGGTCGTACTGGTTTATGTGGATGGCGGTGGGCATCTCAGAAATTACCGCCATCGGCGTTTATGTCCAGTTCTGGTTCCCGGAGATGGCGCAGTGGATACCGGCGCTGATTGCCGTCGGACTGGTGGCGGTAGCGAACCTCGCCGCCGTCCGTCTGTACGGCGAAATTGAGTTCTGGTTTGCGATGATCAAAGTCACCACCATTATTGTGATGATTGTGGTGGGCCTCGGCGTTATTTTCTTTGGGTTTGGTAATGGCGGCCATAGCATTGGTTTCGGCAACCTCACTGAGCACGGCGGTTTCTTTGCCGGTGGCTGGAAAGGCTTCCTGACGGCGTTGTGTATCGTTGTTGCATCGTACCAGGGCGTTGAACTGATCGGTATTACCGCCGGGGAAGCGAAGAATCCGCAGGTCACGCTGCGCAGTGCGGTCGGCAAAGTGCTGTGGCGCATCCTGATTTTTTACGTCGGTGCGATCTTCGTTATTGTCACTATTTTCCCGTGGAATGAAATCGGTTCTAACGGCAGTCCGTTTGTTCTGACCTTTGCAAAAATTGGTATTACGGCGGCGGCTGGCATTATCAACTTCGTGGTGCTGACGGCAGCGCTGTCCGGTTGTAACAGCGGAATGTATAGCTGCGGGCGTATGCTCTACGCGCTGGCGAAAAACCGTCAGTTACCGGCGGCGATGGCCAAAGTGTCCCGTAGTGGCGTGCCGGTGGCTGGCGTGACGGTTTCCATCGTTATTCTGCTTATCGGCTCGTGCCTGAATTACATCATTCCCAATCCGCAGCGCGTCTTTGTCTATGTTTATAGCGCCAGCGTGCTGCCGGGCATGGTGCCGTGGTTTGTGATCCTGATAAGCCAGCTGCGTTTTCGCCGTGCACATAAAGAAGCCATTGCCAGCCATCCGTTCCGTTCGGTGCTCTTTCCGTGGGCTAACTACCTGACCATGGCGTTCCTGATTTGTGTACTGGTAGGGATGGGTTTCAACGACGATACGCGGATGTCGCTCTTTGTCGGGATTATTTTTATGGCTGCCGTAACGCTTATTTACAAGGCTTTTGGTCTCAATCGCCTTAGTTCTGGACAGAAACTGAAGTAATAAGCGACAAAATGCGCAAAGCATAACCAAACGCGCATTTTATTTAAAAAGGCACTAGACAGAGGGGTGGGAAGTCCGTATTATCCACCCCCGCAACGGCGCTAAGCGCCCGTAGCTCAGCTGGATAGAGCGCTGCCCTCCGGAGGCAGAGGTCTCAGGTTCGAATCCTGTCGGGCGCACCATTAACCCGGTGCTGGAGCTGCGGTGGTTTTTATACCGCGTAAAAAGATTTCAGTGGTGGCTGTAGCTCAGTTGGTAGAGTCCCGGATTGTGATTCCGGTTGTCGTGGGTTCGAGCCCCATCAGCCACCCCATTAGATTTAAGAGTTTTGTGGAATGCGAAGGTGGCGGAATTGGTAGACGCGCTAGCTTCAGGTGTTAGTGTCCTTACGGACGTGGGGGTTCAAGTCCCCCCCCTCGCACCACTACTTAAATTGAACTAAAAAGTCAAAAAGCAGTACATCGGCGAGTAGCGCAGCTTGGTAGCGCAACTGGTTTGGGACCAGTGGGTCGGAGGTTCGAATCCTCTCTCGCCGACCAATTTTGAACCCCGCTTCGGCGGGGTTTTTTGTTTTCTGTGCATTTCTCTGGTGCTTTAAATTCCTCCCTCCGCAATAAATGCCGCACCGGCACCCAGCCACAACGCTATGATGTAGGCCGTACCAGCACTTATCTCTGGTGAGATCATCCCCTGCTAACGGATCTGCAAAAATGACTCAACGTGCTTTTCACGCCATGGCTAAACCCAGCGGTTCAGACTGTAATCTGAATTGCGCCTACTGCTTCTATCTGGAAAAACAGTCTCTTTATCCGCACGCCAGTACCTCATCCTGTCGCATGAGCGAGGTGACGCTTGAGACTTATGTTCGTCATTACATCGCCTCTGTCGATCCCAAAGACGAGGTGGCATTCACCTGGCAGGGCGGTGAGCCGACGCTGCTGGGGCTGGATTTTTACCGTAAAGCGGTAGCGTTACAGGCAAAGTACGGGCAGGGCCGACGGATTAGCAATAGTTTTCAGACCAATGGCGTGCTGCTTGACGATGAATGGTGCCAGTTTTTTGTGGAGCATCATTTTCTTATTGGTTTGTCTCTGGATGGCCCGGCAGATATTCATAATGAATATCGGGTGACAAAAGGTGGCAGACCGACCCACAAATTGGTAATGCGTGCACTCCAGCGGTTACAGCAGCACGGTGTTCAATACAATGTGCTGGCCTGCGTTAATCGTCACAGCTCTCAGGAGCCGCAGCGGATTTATGATTTCCTGGTGGACGCTGGCGTTGAATTTATCCAGTTTATTCCGGTAATTGAGCGCCTGGCTGACGGCAACACGGAAAATCATGGTCTGACTCTACACGCGCCTGGCGGTGAATCACACGCCCTCACGCCCTGGTCGGTGCATGCGGACGACTACGGCGAGTTTCTCATTCGGGTATTTGACTGCTGGAGAACGCGGGATGTCGGCAAGGTATTTGTCATGAATATCGAGTGGGCCTTCGCCAGTTTTGTTGGTGCGCCCGGAGCCGTATGCCATCATCAACCTACCTGCGGACGTTCAGTGGTGGTTGAACATAATGGGGATGTCTACGCCTGCGACCATTATGTCTATCCTGAATACCTGTTAGGCAACATCACACAGAATACCTTTGCTGAGATGATCGACTCCACGCGTCAGGAAGCGTTCGGCACGGCGAAATACACCTCGTTACCGACTCAGTGTCGTCAATGCGAAGTGGTTAAAGCCTGTTGGGGCGGCTGTCCGAAGCACCGGTTTATGACAACGACAGACGGAGAGCCGGGGCTGAACTATTTATGCAGCGGTTTTCGGCGCTATTTCCGCTACCTGCCGCCTTACCTGAAGGCAATGTCAGACCTGATAGCCAGCGGACGCCCGGCCAGCGATATCATGAACGTGCATCTGCTGGTGAAGAAGTAAAAAACGGCCCGTAAACGGCCCGTAAACGGGCCGCATCATATTACATTTTGATTTGCACTTTTGGTGGGTACTTTTTAAGTATTTCCATGTAGTTGTGCATTTCTGACTGTAACGGAACGCCCATCGGGATATGCCGTATGCCGATACTGTCAGTTTCCTGTGGATCGGTATAGAGATTAAACATCGCTGTACCGGCCGTTTTGACAATAGAGCCGGTGAAGCCGCCCTGATAACCGCTCTTCGTAAAGGCGTAAGGATCCTGAATAATCAGATGATATTTGAACTCATCAATACGCACGGCAGAAAGCTCACCATTCAGGAAGTAATGCTCTGCTTTACGATTTGATTGGCCATCTTTGCCCAGGAAGAAGGAACTCTGGTCGATACCGTCGATAAAGGTCGTTTTCGGTACCAGTTTACTCACTTCCGCACCGCCTTTGCCTGCCAGCGCCAGGCTGGTCGGGAAGATATCGGAAAGGTCGAACAGACCATCTGATTTACGGGGCTGGATCATACCTTTCCAGTAAACGAACGTCGGCACACGTACGCCACCTTCCCATGTAGATCCTTTCGCGCCGCGGAACGGCGTGTGACCATGTGGCGGAACTTCGGCTTCCGGACCGTTATCAGATGTGAAGATGATCAGCGTATTGTCGATTTGTCCGGTATCTTCCAGCGACTTGTACAGATTGGCAAATACATCGTTCATTTCAACCATGCAATCACCGTAGGAGGTACGTGCAGGGGAACGACCAGCATAATGCGCATTAGGATAGTTGTCGAAGTGACAGCCGCGCGTGCCATAGTAGAGGAAGAAAGGTTTATCGCTTCCTTTCATTTTCTTAATGAAGTCCATTCCGTACTTCATCCAGCGCTGATCGAGATCGCGCATATAATCTATAGTGATCTCGCTAACGGCTTTTTGCTCGCCGCCGCGTACAGCGTGAACATCATCTTTGCTGAACTGTAGCTTTTTAATAAATTCCGAACGTGCCGGGCTCAATGCCACTTCAGGATTCACATTTTCATCGCGCCATTCCGTGTACATATCAGACACGGAATTAAAGCCACGGAAATCATCAAATCCGACATTCTGCGGTTGTGAGCCTTTGTTTTCACCCATATGCCATTTACCAATGGCCTGGGTCACGTAGCCCTGATCGTGCAGTAATTGCGGCAGCGTCGTTAACCCTTCAAGGCCGCCTGGCATACCGTACATTGGTGGCATCAGGATGCCGTGGTGAACAGAGTACTGACCGGTCATGATGGAGGCGCGGGTAGGTGAAGAGCTGGGTTGCGAGTAGGCGGACGTCAGAATCAGCCCCTGGTTGGCAACGGCATCAATATCCGGGGTTGGGTTACCGACGGTGATACCACCACCGTTAAAACCCACATCCATCCAGCCTACATCATCCATAATGAAAACAACGATGTTGGGTTTTTTGCCGGTTTTTTTCTCAATATCTGCCAGCTTTTGCAGCGTTTCTTTATCCTGAGCAGGATGAGAAATGACGGGCATCATATTATCGGCAAGGGTAGTGGTAGGTTGCACCAGGTACTGGTTAGGATGGTCGTATCCGGCAGCGCCTTTTGTGGCAGTGGCAACGGCAGGCGTTTCTGCGGCACCTGCCAGCATGGGGAGCGCAGCAGAAATAGCCAGTACAAGCGCTCTCCGGGAGAAAGATAGTTCCATTATAAAAGCTCCAAATGTATGTCATTTATGTATAAAGAAATGGCAATCTGCGAGCGGACAATATCTCTGTTTAACTGTATTAAAAGCTAATTGCATCCTGATACAACGGCTTAAGTGATTTCGATCAGATAAAGAGAGGATGAGTTCGCTCGTGATTAAATACTACTCCCGCCAGCCGAATATTGTAAACCTGATAATTAAACGGGAGGTTTTTGATTTATATATTCATATAAATGATGTTTGCAATCCTTTGTTTGCTCGTTATTTATCGGGCAAGCCTGGTATTTATATATGAATAATCAATTTAATTTATTCTTTTATTTAAATTAAATATGATATTCATTGAAATGCTGATTAGCCTTTATTTATAAAGGTGGGTTGTTATTAAAACTCAGGTGAATAACGCTTAAGGGAAGCAAAGATCCTGTATCCAGAATACTCTGGATTTGCTCATTCGGGGTGACAGGCTGGTGCTGGTTGTGTAATAATTCGCTATGTAGATGCTCATTCCATCCCTTATGTTCGCCTTCAGGCCTCATAAACCCAGGAATGATGCAGAGCCGTTTACGGTGCTTATCGTCCACCTGCCAGATGTCGCTTCGGCCTCATCAAACATCATGGACATAACGTTGAGTGAAGCACCCATTTATGTTGTCAAACAGACCTGTTTTAACGCCTGCTCTGGTTTCAGAGCAGGCGTTTTTTTAGTTCGCATGTCCATCTCCTCTGATGAGGATAAGGAAAATGTGATCGCCATCGCTATTCTCTACAATATATACCGACAGTAAATCCCCCTCATTTCCTTTTTGCTTGTAACTATTTGAATATAATCAACTATTTTCATGGCTGCCTATTTCCACTTTTAACCGGAAAATCTCAGAATACAAGCATGCAAAGAGAGCTGTTAGTGTAAAACAGCCGTGAAAAAGGCGCATTTTTACCATAAGGATTGGCGAAGGGAAGGGATAAATATGCAATTATCAGCGCTCACCAACACAGGGCTAATCGTTCTCAACAGCGATTTAGACAACAAGGACGATATTATTCGCACGCTGGCGAGGAAGCTCTTCGAAAGCGGCAAGCTTACCTCTGAAGACGCATTTTTACAGGCCGTTTATGAACGGGAAGCCCTGGGCGAAACCGGCATGGGCGGGGGGCTGGCGCTTCCTCACGGTAAGTCTACTGCTGTTAAAGAAGCGTGTTTTGCCGTTATGACTACCCGCAAAGCGGTGCAGGACTGGGAAAGTTTTGAGGATGACGGACAGGTTCGGCATATTTTTCTGCTGGCGATACCTGCCAGTGAATCCGGCAGCACGCACCTGGCACTGCTGGCAAAGCTGATGCAGAACATGGGCGATGAAGAATACAGTGAAAGACTGTTTTCAGCGCAGACGCCCGAACTGTTTTATCAGTACCTTGATACCCCGGTCGCCGATGAAGAAACGACCGGCAATTTTCAAAAAAGCCTTGTTGCTGTTACTGCCTGCCCGGCTGGCGTTGCCCATACTTATATGGCAGCAGACGCGCTGGTTAAAGCTGGCCGGGAGCTTGGCGTGAATATCTATGTCGAAAAGCAGGGCGCGAATGGCATTGAGGGGCGACATACCGTCAATCATCTGAAAACGGCGGATGCAGCAATTTTTGCCGTTTCTGTTGCTGTCAAAGACGTTGAGCGTTTTGCGCATTTACCGCAGCTCAAAGTATCGGTCTCCGATCCAATCAAAGATGCGAAAGGCGTTATCCTCCAGGCCTTAAAGCAGAGTGAATTGCAGCAGAAAGGCGAATTCTGTTCTCCCCAAAACGAGGAGCCTGCCGAAAATACACCGTCGTTTATCGGCAGGATGCTCAATGAAGGGAAAGGCCATCTGATGACCGGCGTTTCTTTTATGCTGCCATTTGTGGTTGCCGGAGGGCTGATCCTTACCATTGGCCTGCTGCTGGGCGGCAGCGATCAAAAAACCGGCATGGCGCATACCGCGATACAGGCTGGTGTGCTGATCTTCTCTCTTATGGTCCCGGTGATCGCGGGTTATATCTCTTATTCTATCGCTGATAAGCCAGGCATTGTTGTGGGTATGGCTGGCGGTCTGATTGCGCGGGAAATTGGCGCAGGCTTTTTAGGCGGGATTGTGGCGGGTTTTATCGCTGGTTTTATAGTCAACCAGCTTAAACGTATCCCGATGCACGCTTACCTGACGCAGTTAAAACCGATCATTATCATTCCGCTGCTTGGCTCCGGGCTGATTGTATTGATTATGTATATTATCGGCGTACCCATTGCCCGTCTGTCGGTTCTGCTGGAAGGCGAGCTAAAAGCGTTACAGGGCGGCAACCTGATTGTACTGGGTATCATCATTGGCGGCATGATGGCCGTGGATATGGGCGGCCCGATTAATAAAGTCGCCTTCGCATTCTGCGCCGGGATGCTGGGACAGGGCGTCTATGCGCCGATGGCCGCCTGCTGGATTGGGATCATGACGCCGCCGGTAGGCCTGGCAGTTGCGACATGGCTTGCGCCGAAAAAATTCAGCGCAGGTGAGAAAAGCAGTTCGATTGCCACTGCCATTATGGGACTGACGGGGATCACCGAAGGCGCTATTCCGTTCGCGGTCGCCGATCCGTGGCGTGTTATTTTGTCTATTGTTATCGGCTCTGCGGCGGGTGCTGCCCTGGCGCTGGGATTAGGCGTTGAAGCATCCGTGCCGAGCGGCGGCATATTTGTAGTACCTTTCTTTCATCATCCAATGCTATTTATTCTGGCGTTCCTCGTCGGTATTGCCGTGACCGCACTGAGCGTGATTACGTTGAAAAAAGACTACGTTGACGTGAACTAAAATGTTACCCGCACCGATGAGGTGCGGCATAAAAGGATGAAACTATGCATTTTAATATCATATCGCATACTCACTGGGATCGAGAGTGGCATAAAACTTTTGAGGAATATCGCGTACGGTTAGTGGCTTTTTTTGATAATTTGATTGACCTACTAGAACACGATCCAGAATATCGTTCATTCTTGATGGACGGTCAGACAATTGTCCTCGAAGATTACCTGGCTATTAAGCCGTATAAAAAACAGCAGCTCCAGCAGTTAATTAAAGAAAAAAGAATTATTGTTGGCCCCTGGTATATTCAGCCGGATGAATTTATTCCCGGCGGCGAATTTCAGATTAGAAATTTGCTGATTGGCCAACAGGTCGCCGAGGAATTTGGTGAAACTATGCAAGTGGGCTACCTGCCAGACTCCTTCGGTCAGGCGGCACAGATCCCCCAGCTTCTTCAGGGCTTTGGTATTGAATATGCGGTATTCTGGCGCGGCCTGACGGAAGAGGAATGCCCCGACCTGGATTTTATCTGGCAAAGTAATGACGGCTCTACTGTTAAAACCACCGTCCTGGCAGAGGGATACGGTAATGCCAGAATGCTCAACGCTTCGCTGGACAACAATGTCGGCGTTATTCAGGAAAATATCGAAAAACTGTACGCAAAATCTGGCAAGCATAATCTATTGCTGATGTGCGGTTTCGATCAGCGCAATGCCAACCCACAGCTTCCTGACATTATCAAAGCGCTGAATGAGCAAATGCCAGCACATCAATTTACGCTCAGTACACTGGAAGAATATCTGGCAGCGGCATTTCGAACGGGAGTTAAAAAAACCGTCACGGGAGAGTTCCGTAAAGGGAAATATATGCGCGTGCATGTCAGCATTGGTATGACGCGGATGGATATTAAACAAGAAAACTATCATACCCAGACGCTGATGCAGCGAATAGCTGAACCACTAATGAGCTGCGCAAGCTTGCAAGGTCTGGATTATTCGAGGGAGTTAGCCCGCCAGGCCTACAAATATATTTTACAAAATCATGCGCATGATTCCATTTGCTGTGTTTGTACCGATAGTACGCATGAACAAATGATGCAGCGTTATCACAGTGCCCGACAGATTGCAAAGGTGCTGGCGGATGATGCCTTTACCTTTATTAGCCATAATATCGCCTGGCAGCAAGCCGGCGTGCCGGTCGTTTTATTTAATTTGTCCGGCACCGCGCGGCGGGGCCTGGAAAAAATCACCCTTGTTACCGGGCTGGAACACTTCCGAATGGTGGATGGTGAACAGCGCCCGGTGAAGATGGATATCATTTCTAAAGCAGTTTTCAATCAGAATGATGTGCAGATCGAAATTGGCAGCAAAAATGAGGACGTGCTGCTTTATCAGTATGAGTTACTGGTTGACGTTGATTTTACTGGTTTTGGTTATCAAACCCTGTATATGCAGCAACACAATGCGATCGCAAATAGCGCAAATCAGCCGCTTTTCGATCGGCAAACGGCAACATTCACAACTGATTATTTCCGCTTACACATCCAGCCGAACGGAGCGCTAACTTATACTGACCGTGCCACCGGCGAATGTTTCACCGATCTTAACTACCTGATAGAAAACGGCAGTGCCGGGGATGAATATGATTATTCTCCACCGCTACAGGATATACGTTGCCATCCGCATCACGTTATGCCGGAGATCCAGATAGTGCATAATTCGACGCTGGCGGCGCAGGTCAAACTGACATTCAATTTTTCCGTCCCGAAGGAAACCTTTGCTGACAGGCGTAGCGATGAGACGCTTAACCAGACTATTGTGTGCCTTGTGAGCGTGAAGAAAGATTGTCGACGGGTGGATTTCCGTACCACGATTGATAATCAGGCTAACAATCACCGTATTTGCGTGACGTTCCGTGATAACCAGCAGGGAGATCGCCATTTTGCTGAGCAGCAATATGGCATGCTTTATCGGGCGAATACCTTAGCCGATCCGCAGGCATGGACGCGTGAGGGGTGGGAAGAGCGTTATTATCCGATCTATCCGCAGCAGAGATACATGGGTTTTGATCATGCCAGCGGCAGGGCGATTATTTTTAATAAGGGGCTGGTTAACTACGAAATTACGGTTAATGACTCGTTGCCAATTGTTTCTATTCCTCTTCTTTGCACAATGGACTATATGGGCAAGCAGGATCTGGTCGATCGCCCTGGCCGTCGTTCCGGCCTGCATTTGCCTGTGCCGGATAGTCTGCTGCATGGTAGTCATACATTTGAGTATGCCTTCATGTTTACCGATGCGCTGAGCGGGGATCTTGCCGCACAAGCTGACTATTATCAGTTGCCACTGACTGTCAAAACGCCGATTAACGCTGGTGGTAATATGGCGGATAAAATGATGCTATTTTCTGTCGGTACACCAAATATCAGCGTAATGGCATTTAAGCGCTGCGAGGTCGGTTCAGGCTATATCTTAAGACTGGTTAATCAATCGGCTGAAAAAATAAAGAATATCCATATTACTATTAACAAAGCATGGTTTACCCGCGCCAGAAAAGCGAACTTAAAAGAGCAGGAATTATATACAGATAATAATTTCACGCTTGCCGATGGCATTCTGGCCATTGAGACAATGAAGGGTAATGAGATTATTACGTTTATTCTGGACAGGTTCTGAAAGGAGGAGCGGTAAATGAAAGTTGCTATCGCGCAGATCACACCGGAAACCGCCAACAAAGGGGCAAATCTGGAAAAAATGCGCCGTTTTGTGATTGACTCTGCACAGCAGGGCGCTGAACTGGTGGTTTTTCCTGAACTTGCGTTAACAGGGTATCATTGCGGCGACCGTTTTTTCGCCATGGCGGAAGAGATCCCCGGCCCGTCAACCGATTTTTTCGTTCAACTGGCTAAAGCGAATCAAATTTATATTATTTGGGGAATGGTAGAAAAAACGCTACCAGGCATGCTCTACAATGCCGCCGCGCTGGTAGGACCGGAGGGATATATCGGTAATTGGCGCAAAAATACCTTGCCGGGCCATGCAACCGATCTCAGCGGACCTGGTGCATTTCCCGATCGTCGCTATTTTAAAAACGGCAGCGGCCTGGAGGTTTATGACACCGCTATCGGGCGGATTGGCGTATTGATCTGCTACGACATCTTTTTCCCTGAACTGGCGCGTTTATTAACGCTGAAGGGCGCAGATATGATTGTCGGCATTTCCGGTTCTCCTGACTTTGAAAAAGATATTTTCGAGCCAATAGTGAAAGTCCGGGCAATGGAAAACACCGTGGATTTTATTTATACCAACCTTGTTGGTCTGGAGGGCGAAACACATTACTGGGGCGGTGGCTGTATTATCGCGGCGGGCGACCGGGATAGCAAAATTCCGGGTAGTCCTCTGATCTGTAAAGCACCCTATACCGGAGAGGGAATAACGCTGGGGATTTTGGATAATCGTAATAAATCCATTCGCGCGTCTTTTCCGGTCTTGCGGGATATTACTACCAGCATGTATGACAATCTGAAAAGCGCGCATGAGAAACTCGTCTGATGCCCAGGCAATGAATGCGTCTGCTGCGGGTGATTTCATCCCGCAGCACATCAAACCACAGGAAGGTGTGCTTTGGCCCCGTTTCCCTATCAGCGACTAGCTTATTTGTTTAATGCTATTCAGGCTGAAACCTTGCCGCAGGAGGAGCTGGCGAAGCGTTTCGCCGTCTCTTCCCGCACGATACGCACCGATATCACGCTGCTCAACGAAATCCTGCTGGAGTATGGCGCGCACATTCACTATGAGCGCGGTGCGGGCTACCGGCTGGTCATTGGGGCGTCCACCGATGTGGCCGCACTGTCGCAGGCGGCAAATGAAGTAAAACCGCTTCCACGCACCAGTAAAGCGCGCGTTTGGCGCTTGCTGGTACGCTTTTTAACCGATCCTATGCCGGTTAAGCTGGACGAGATTGCCGACGAATGGTTTGTCAGCCGCGGAACGCTACAGCAGGATATGCTTGAGGTTAGAGCATTTTTTGAAAAATACCCGTTGATGCTGGAGACGCGCCCACGGCACGGAATCCACGTATCTGGCGCAGAATCGGCCATTCGCAACTGTATAAGTGATATTTTCTGCCAGATGGGTGGCGGCGAAAATAAAATTGAAGTGCAGTCGGCCATGCGGGCATATCTTGGCAATATCGATCTTGACGATATAGAGAAAATTTTACAAAATTGTTTCGATCGTTTTGACATTAAGCTAAGCCATGATGCATTACGTGTTTTGAGTATTAACTGCGCGGTCTCTATTAAACGTATCTCTACCGCTCATGAAATTGTGGAGTGGGAAGTTAGTGATATTGACACTGTAGTTAAACAAGCCAGCCATGAAATAATACAGGGATTGAGTCGTTATCTGGGGAATGCTTTTTCTGCAGCGGAGGTCACGTGGCTACAAATCCAAATTGCCGCTCGTCGGATTATTGTCTCCAGTTCACAGGTACGCGGCGAAATTAACAGCCTTGAAATTACTGACAGTATTTTTAATTACATTAAACGCGTTTATAATTACGACTTACGCCATGATACTAAACTTCATCATGATTTAACGATGCATCTGGTTGCCATGTTTACGCGGGTAAAATACCAGGTCAGTACCGCCAACCCACTGCTGGAAGATATCAAAAAATATTATCCTTTTGCCTGGGATGTCACCCTGAGCGCAATGGCTGAGATCGAAAGCGCGATCCCTTATACACTGAGCGTGGATGAGTTAGGCTATCTGGCTATCCATATTGGCGTTGGGCTGGAACGTAATTATAGTGCGGGCTTTGTGCGTTATCCATGTGTCCTGATCGTCAGCGACTCGGGTAATGCCGTGCAGCGAATGATTGAGGCGAAAATACTCCGCCAGTTTCCACAAATTATTGTTCAACGTATGATTAGCCTGCGTGAGTACGAGTTGCTGGATGCGATAGATGAGGATTTTATTATCTCCACCGTCCGGCTGGCGGAAAAAAATCGGCCCGCTGTTAACGTGGCACTTTTTCCGACGCCTTATCAGATTGAGCAGATAGGCCGCCTGGTCATGGTTGATCGTACTCGTCCCTGGCTACTGGCGCGGTTTTTTGACGAAAAACGCTTTATGATCGTCCGTGGGCCGATGACGCAGGGCGCGCTGTTCCGCCAGGGTTGCAACCTGCTTAAAGCGCAGGGCTATATCAACGATGATTTTTACCCTTCCTTACTTGAGCGGGAATCAATTACGTCCACCATGCTGGGCGAAGGTATCGCTATTCCGCATGCGCTGGGTTTGCGGGCGAAAAAAACAGCGGTTATCACCATACTCGCGCCTAACGGCATCGCGTGGAGCAATAAAGGCGAAGTGGCGTACGTCATTTTTTTGCTGGCGATTTGTAAAGAAGACAGCGAAGAAGCAATGGGTATTTACGACCTGTTTATGACTTTTGTGCGCGAGAAGGCGACCCGGCGTCTCATCAATAGCCAGAACTTTAGCGATTTTCAGTTGATTGCACAGGATAGTTTTGGACGTAGCATATAAAGAAGTGACGGCCCGATAAGCAGAACGTTATCGGGCCGGAGCGGTTACGGTTGCGGGTTATTTTGCAACGTTAACAGCAGGCCGTCGCGACGCATTGCTGCCGCTTCTTCCGGCTTGTGCTGGCGGTCGAGCGTGTCGGCAAGCCAGGCGTAATCAAACGCGTCAGGACGCTGTTTTAGCGCCGCCCGAAAGGCCAGACTTGCTTCCTGCCACTCGCCATGTTTCATCAATGACTGACCAAGCGTGCTCCACAGTAAAGGGCGGTCGCCCGCCGTTTTGATTTGCTGGCGGAGGATTTTTTCCAGTTGCTCCGGATTGTTGGTTTTCAGCCGCGGGATCAGCAACGTTAGACGGTCATCGTAGTGGCGTTTCAACCCGTCGATGATGATCTGCTGCGCGGTGTCATGATCGTTACACTCAATTAAGTGATCGGCCATGGCCACCTGAAGCGGGATCTGCCGGCGGGTCTTGCGGCTCTGATTTTTCCACCACGCTTTCAGACCTTCGCTGCCCTGATCGGCACGCGCCTGATCCATCAGGCCAATCCACGCCTGCTGCTCGAGCATGGCACGTTGTTCCTCATCACCCACATCGGCTTTTGCCATGGACGGGATGATTTCCAGCAGTGAACCCCACGCACCGGTGCGTATGTAAGCCTGCTCGGCCAGTCGCAGCACTTCCGGGTGACGCGGTGCCACTTCCAGTAATCGGTCAACCTCACGGCGTGCCGCATGATTTTCATTACGCGCCAGAAGCAGGCGAGTGCGGGTAATATCCACAGGGATGACATCATTGCCTGCCAGCTCGGCCGCACGTTCAAGATGCTGATTCGCCCGCGCTTCGTCGCCACGTTGCTGTGCCGCTTCCGCTGCCAGCAGGTAGTTGACCACCGGTTGCTCCGCATGATCGGCATTTTTCGACATTAACTTCTCGACCTGCTGATAATCGCCTTCCGCCAGTTTCAGCAGCGCCTGTTCGGTTTGTTTACGAGCACGGCGACGTTTACGCCCGGTAAACCAGCCGCGGGTATGCGCGCCGGTGCGCATAATGCGCCGCAGCAGCCACTCCACGGCAAACAAAACCACCATCGCGAGAACAAGAATGATCACCAGGCCTGTGACGCTGGTTTCAATGTTGTAGGTATCCGTCTGGATAAGCACATAACCTTGATGTCCGGCGACAATGGGGCCAAGTACGATGCCTGCCAGCAGCAATGCAAAGAGTAATAAGACCTTTATCATCATTACTCTCCTTGTGATTGTGGTGCAGCGGCTGGCGCTGGCTCACCTACGGGGGCTGGTTCACCCGCAGCAGGCTGTGCCAGCAAATTACGCACCCGAGTTTGCATCAGTTTTTCCAGAATCGGCTGGCTTTGCAGCGTTTCCGGCACGTCCATGGTGATACTTTGCTGGCTCAGTTGATCCAGCTCGTCAAGGAACGCTTTAGTGGTCGCATCATCGGTATCGTAATATGCGCGAACCCAGGTAGAGACGTTATCAATCGCCTGCTTATAGACTTCATCCTGATGGCGCGGTACAGCCTGTGCGGCCACCAGCAGACGGGAGCGAATATTTTCGCGCAGATAAACGTCCTGGTTTGGAGCCAACAACGGAACGGCGGTTTCATCCCGGCGGCGGACGGTAATAAAGCTGTCCATAAAGCTCTGCCAGCTTTTTTTCAGGTTAACGCGCCATTCACTGAGGGAGCTGGAAAGCTCATCGCTGTCCGAATCCATCGGCGAATCATCGTCGTTGTTATCTGCCAGCCGCAGGTTATCGATTTGGTTAGAGAGCTGGTTCAGCTTGAGGATAATACCGTCATAGTCCACCTGTGAAACGGCAGACAGGCTGGCAATATCGTCGGTAATGGCCCGGCGAGCGGTAATCAGGCTTGGATCGTTCATGTCCGCAAGGCTGGCATCGGCGCTTTTCAGCAGCGCCGCCGCTGTAGTGACATCCTGATCGCTCCACAGTTTGCGTCCGGCCAGTTTTACCAGAAAGTCAGATTGCGCCAGCAGCCAGGTTTTCGCGTCGCTGCCGGAAATGGTGGCGACTTTTTGTTGCACCTCATCAAGCTGTTTTGCCAGCGCGGCCTGCTGCCGGCCCGCGTCGTCAAGCTGGGTGGCCTGCTTCTTAATAATGCCTTCCAGCTCGGTTTTTTGCATTTCCTGCGCTTTTTGCAGCGCCGTAATCTGATTGACCAGCGCGTCGCTGTTCGCGTTTTGCTTAGACGCTTGCTGTTTACCCCAGCTATACAGGCCGACGCCGGAAGCCAGGGCAATGGCGATCGCAACCACGCTAAGCACCAGCGCGGTGTTGTTTTTGCCTTTCTTCTCAGGTTGTTGCGGCTGTGGCGTGGTGTCCACGGCCTCCCTGGTCTCTTCAACCACGGCAGAGGAGTGTTGTTGTTCCGTCATTATGGCTTCCCATTATGAGAGTTATTGTAATGCGCGCAGCAGCGCATCGTTGTCAGCGTTATCGGCGACCTGAATGTCCTGCCAGCCCAAATCCCGGGCGAGGTACGCCAGACGCTCGCTGACGACCAGAAGCCGACAGCGGAGTAACCAGTGCTCACGATACCATTGCGGAATCAGCGACCAGAGCTGTTGCAGCATTTCCCCGCTGGTGACGACCAGGGTGGTGACGCCACGCGCGTGCCAGCGCATCGCTTCTTCCGCACCATCGTAATGTTTTGCACTACGTTGATAACATTCACAAAATATAACGTCAGCGCCACGCGCCGTCAGGGTTTCCCCCAGCAGTTCGCGGCCGCCATTACCGCGTAAGACCAGCGCACGTCTGCCCGCAACGTTCTGTAATTCAGGTAATTGTAGCAACACTTCGCTAATTTCCCGATCTTGTGGATAGCGAATGTCGTATCCGCTCACGGTATGCAGCGCCAGCGCAGTGCTACGGCCAATAGCAAAATAGCGCGGTGCGCAAGGCCAGGATGCGCCCTGCCGCTGAAGCTGCGCATGGGCAAATTCCACCGCATGGCGGGAAAGAGCAAAGACCAGATCGTCTGTATTCAGGGCGGCGAGACGGGCGCTAAGCATCGGTAACTCGCGTCCCGGCATAAATTCAATCAGCGGAAAATTCCAGGCCACCAGCCCGCGTGCGCACAGGCGGCGCACTAATTCTTCCCCTTGCGGGGCAGGGCGGGTAACCAGAATACTCATGCCGGTGATTCTCCGTTATAGACCGCGTTGAGGATCTCCCGCGCGCCGTTCGCCAGCAGCTCGTCGGCCAGCGAAACGCCCATCTGTTCCGCTTCTTCCGGCTTGCCACGACGTTCGCCGCGCACCACCTGCGAACCATCCGGCGCGCCGACCAGCGCCCGCAGCCAGATTTCGCCGTCCACAATTTCAGCATAGCTGCCAATCGGTACCTGGCAGCCACCTTCGAGGCGGGTATTCATCGCGCGTTCTGCTTTGACCCGAATAGCGGTTTCAGGGTGATTTAACGGCGCGAGCAGTTCACGGGTGCGATCGTCATCCATCCGGCATTCAATACCCACCGCGCCCTGGCCAACCGCAGGCAGTGACATTTCCGGGGGCAGCGCCATGCGCACGCGTGATTCCAGATCAAGTCGTTTTAGCCCGGCGACAGCAAGAATGATGGCATCGTATTCGCCGTTATCCAGCTTGCTCAGACGCGTGCCAACGTTACCGCGTAATGAGCGAATAATGAGATCCGGGCGCAGCGCGGCTATCTGGCACTGGCGGCGTAAACTTGAGGTGCCAACGACACCGCCAACCGGCAGCGCATCCAGAGAGGCATGATGGTTTGAGACGAAAGCATCTCGCGGGTCGTCACGCTCACAAATCGTCACCAGCCCAAGGCCCAGCGGAAACTCCACCGGGACATCTTTCATCGAATGCACGGCGATATCGGCGCGATGATCCAGCAGCGCCAGCTCCAGCTCTTTAACGAACAGCCCCTTACCGCCCACTTTCGCCAGCGGCGTATCGAGGATTACATCACCTTTGGTCACCATCGGGACCAGCTCAACGTTTAGCCCCGGATGGCAGGCCATCAGGCGATTTTTGACATAATGTGCCTGCCACAGCGCAAGCGGGCTTTGACGTGTGGCAATTCTTAAAACATTGTCTAACATGCTTGTTACCGTCATTATCATCTACATCCCATCCTAACACTCTTGTCAGCGGGATGTCAGTTTTCACGGGAGGCGCGGAGGGAAGCGTAGTCCAGGATTTACACCTGCAAACGATGCTACACTGGTATGTAGTGCATCTTTCTTTACGGTCAATGCGCAAGGTGTTAGATTGATCACGTTTTAAGCCATTTGTTCGTCTCCCTCACCATTATCAGAAAGACGGCAAATGGGGACATTTATTTGAATTACTGAAACTTCTGGCTTCGCGCAGCAGTGGCTGCTCAGAGGCTCAGGTTTCAAACATCAGGCGATATGTCTTGTACCTCTATATTGAGACGTTGAAACAGAGACTGGATGCCATCAACCAACTGCGTGTCGATCGCGCACTGGCTGCGATGGGGCCTGCTTTCCAGCAGGTTTACAGTTTACTGCCGACATTGTTGCATTATCACCATCCGCTGATGCCGGGTTACCTCGACGGTAACGTTCCCCAGGGCATCTGCTTCTACACGCCTGATGAAACCCAACGCCACTACCTTGATGAACTCGAGCTTTACCGCGGTATGCCGCCGCAGGAAACGCCAAAAGGCGAACTGCCAATTACCGGCATTTACTCCATGGGCAGCACGTCTTCGGTCGGGCAAAGTTGCTCCTCGGATCTCGACATTTGGGTATGTCATCAGGCCTGGCTTGATAACGACGAGCGCCAACTGTTACAGCGTAAATGTAGCCTGCTTGAATCCTGGGCCGCTTCTTTAGGCATCGAGGTCAGTTTCTTCCTGATCGACGAAAACCGTTTCCGTCATAACGAGAGCGGCAGCCTGGGCGGCGAAGATTGCGGCTCCACGCAGCACATCCTGTTACTGGACGAATTTTACCGTACCGCCGTGCGCCTCGCGGGCAAGCGTATTCTGTGGAATATGGTGCCGGGCGATGAAGAAGAGCATTACGACGATTATGTCATGACGCTTTACGCGCAGGGGGTACTAACGCCGAATGAGTGGCTTGATCTGGGCGGCCTCAGCTCGCTTTCCGCTGAAGAGTACTTCGGTGCCAGCTTGTGGCAGCTTTATAAAAGCATCGATTCCCCCTATAAAGCGGTGCTGAAAACCCTGCTGCTGGAAGCGTATTCGTGGGAGTATCCTAATACCCGCCTGCTGGCAAAAGGCATTAAACAGCGTCTGCACGACGGTGAGATTGTCTCTTTTGGGCTCGATCCCTACTGCATGATGCTGGAACGTGTTACCCAGTATCTGACCGCGATTGACGACACCACGCGCCTTGATCTTGTGCGTCGATGTTTTTACTTAAAAGTCTGTGAAAAACTTAGCCGCGAACGCGCCTGCGTTGGCTGGCGTCGTGAAGTCATCAGTCATTTAGTCAACGAGTGGGGATGGGACGAAGAGCGTCTCGCCATGCTGGATAACCGGGCCAACTGGAAAATCGATCAGGTGCGTGAAGCGCATAACGAACTGCTCGACGCCATGATGCAAAGCTACCGTAACCTTATCCGCTTTGCGCGCCGTAACAACCTCAGCGTTTCCGCCAGCCCGCAGGATATCGGCGTGCTGACGCGTAAGCTTTATGCCGCGTTTGAAGCGTTGCCGGGAAAAGTCACGCTGGTTAACCCGCAAATCTCGCCGGATCTTTCCGAGCCGAATCTGACCTTCATCCATGTACCGCCAGGCCGCGCCAACCGCACCGGCTGGTACCTGTATAACCGTGCGCCGAACATGGAATCGATCGTCAGCCATCAGCCACTGGAATATAACCGTTATCTTAATAAGCTGGTGGCGTGGGCCTGGTTTAACGGCCTGCTGACCTCACGTACCCGCCTGTTTATTAAGGGCAACGGTATTGTTGACCTGGCGAAGTTACAGGAGATGGTAGCGGACGTTTCCCATCATTTCCCGTTGCGTCTGCCTGCGCCGACGCCGAAAGCACTCTACAGCCCGTGTGAAATTCGCCACCTGGCGATTATCGTCAACCTTGAATATGACCCGACGGCAGCATTCCGCAATCAGGTGGTGCATTTTGACTTCCGCAAGCTGGATGTCTTCAGCTTTGGCGAACAGCAAAATTGCCTGGTTGGCAGCGTGGACCTGTTGTATCGAAACTCGTGGAATGAAGTGCGTACGCTGCACTTCAATGGCGAGCAGGCGATGATTGAAGCGCTGAAAACGATTCTTGGTAAAATGCATCAGGACGCCGCGCCGCCGGACAGCGTTGACGTCTTCTGCTACAGCCAGCATCTGCGCGGCCTGATCCGCACCCGCGTGCAGCAACTGGTCTCTGAGTGCATTGAACTGCGTCTCTCCAGCACCCGCCAGGAGACCGGACGCTTCAAGGCGCTGCGCGTGGCTGGCCAGACGTGGGGACTGTTCTTTGAACGCCTGAACGTCTCGGTACAGAAACTGGAAAACGCCATTGAATTTTACGGCGCGATTTCCCATAACAAGCTGCACGGTTTGTCAGTGCAGGTTGAGACCAATCAGGTCGAGCTTCCGGCCGTTGTCGATGGCTTTGCCAGCGAAGGGATCATTCAGTTTTTCTTCGAAGGCACCAGCGACGACAATGGCTTTAATATTTATATTCTCGACGAGAGTAACCGCGCTGAGGTGTACCACCACTGCGAAGGTAGTAAAGAAGAGCTGGTACGCGACGTCAGCAGATTCTACTCGTCATCGCACGATCGCTTCACCTATGGCTCCAGTTTTATCAACTTCAACCTGCCGCAGTTTTATCAGATTGTTAAAATCGACGGTCGCGTGCAGGTGATCCCGTTCCGTAACCAGCCGATGACCATCCCGCCAGCCAACCAGGATAACAACACGCCGCTATTGCAGCAGTATTTCTCCTGATATTTCGCCGGATGGCGATGCTGGCGTGCCGGGTGGAGCGAAGCGCAACCCGGCGGTCGGTTATTGCGTATTGAGGGTCGGGTTTCGGCTGACGCCTCACCCGACCTGCGCTTATTTAGCCCTTAACGGAAGTTAACGGCTTCACCCGCCTGCTGCGTTGCCGCCTGCTCCAGCAAATCCCAGAACGTTTCGCCGCTGCGGTCACACACCCACTCGTCGCCTTTCAGGTCAAAATGGTAGCCGCCCTGTTTGGTCGCCAGCCACACCTGGTGCAGCGGTTCCTGCCGGTTAATAATGATTTTGCTGCCGTTTTCAAAGCTGATAGTCAGCACGCCGCCGTTAATTTCACAATCAATATCACTGTCGCCGTCCCAGTCGTCCAGACGTTCTTCGATGGTTTGCCATAGCGCGTCGGCAAGGCGATGAAATTCACTGTCGTTCATGTTGACGTCTCACTGATAAATAGTGACCAGAGTATACAGGAAAACCGCTAAGGTTAACGGCGCACGTTTACGCCGTAATTTACATCAGCCAGCCATAAATGCCATAAACCGCCCAGCCCAGCGCCGCACCAGCGGGAAGGTCAAGCAGATAGTGTTGTTTGGTAAATGTACAGGAGCAGGCAATCAGTAGCGGGAACAGAAATACCCAGGGACCCAGAGTACCAAGCGCCAGCAGCGCGGTAAGCGTGGCGACGGAGACATGCATACTTGGAAAGCAGTTTGACGAGTCATCGAACTTTTGGACAAATAGCAGGAATTTTTCGGACCAGCTCTTACCGGTATTAATGGTGCGCCAGTGTTTAGGCGTGGAAACCGGAAACAAGCTGAAAAATGCCATTTGTAGCACCAGCAGAATGATGTAGGTGAAAATGATAATGATAAAATGGTGCTCGTCGGTAACGATCCAGTTAATGTAGAGGATCGCCGGGTAGTAAAGAAAACTGTAAACCCATGACCACCCCGGCCAGAATGGAATTTTTTCATCAAGCGAGGAGTTAAATTCACGCGCCTCTCTCAACATGTGCCGCTGGGTAAAAAAGTAGAACTGATAAACACCAACAATAATAATGCCACTAAGTATTAAGTGAATAATATAATCAAGAGGTCTCATTGGTTATTCCTTTAACGCACGGGGATCGCTATCGGGATACCCTATCCCGCTTTCAGACTACCAGGTAGTCCATCTGTTTAAAATATCATGCTCATATCCGCCGCTACAATAACATGAGAAGACACTTGCCAGAATCCGATATAGTTTTCCGGATTCGATGGTTATCTTTAATGGCCGTTAAGAAAGGAAAATACGCTGCCACTTATTCTTTTAGTAATAGAGGCGATCCTGATACTGCGCGATTGTGTGGCTAATCACATTAAATTTTTCCGGATCGACGCCGGGCAGCGTTTCTACCCGGCAATCGTTGCCGCGTGACGTAGCGGCACGGGTACGCCACGTGACCTTGCCCAGTTGCATATCAAAATCAGTAGAGCATATCTTCCCGTGCCATTTCGTTTTAACCACGGTAATCCGTTGCTTTTCGGATTTTATAAAGATCCCCGCTAAAGACTTGCTTTTGCCTCTTCTCCTGCGATGATAGACAACAGAAAGCATGAACTTACAGGCAAACCTCCAATGAAAAACGTTTTCCGTTCGCTGGCTGTTTTACTCACGCTCTTCAGCCTGACGGGCTGCGGTCTGAAAGGGCCACTTTATTTCCCGCCGGCTGATGATAAAGCACCTCCGCCGACGAAAAAGGTCGAGCCACAAACGCAAAGTTCCACGCCAGATCGTAACGATCGCGCAACGGGTGACGGTCCTTCTCAGGTTGACTACTGACCGTTTTGTTCTGTAACCGCGCACATGGAGCAGATAATGCAGTTCTCAAAAATGCACGGCCTGGGTAATGATTTTATGGTCGTTGACGCGGTGACGCAGAATCTCTTTTTTTCACCAGAGCTTATCCGCCGTCTGGCGGACAGGCATCTGGGCGTTGGCTTCGATCAGTTATTGGTGGTAGAACCGCCTTACGATCCCGAACTCGATTTTCACTACCGTATTTTTAATGCCGACGGCAGTGAAGTGGCGCAGTGCGGCAATGGCGCTCGCTGTTTTGCCCGCTTTGTGCGGCTGAAAGGGCTGACCAACAAGCGCGATATTCGCGTCAGTACAGCGAATGGCCGAATGGTGCTGACCGTGACGGAAGATGAGCTGGTACGGGTCAACATGGGTGAGCCGAATTTTGAGCCGTCGCAGGTGCCGTTTCGCGCCAACAAAGCGGAAAAGACCTATATTATGCGCGCTTCAGAGCAAACCATACTGTGCGGCGTGGTCTCAATGGGAAATCCCCATTGTGTGATTCAGGTCGATGATGTGGCCAGCGCAGCGGTGGAAACATTGGGGCCAATCATGGAAAATCATGAACGGTTCCCGGAGCGGGCAAACGTCGGCTTTATGCAGGTAGTCAGCCGGGAGCATATTCGCCTGCGCGTCTATGAGCGCGGTGCAGGCGAAACGCAAGCCTGCGGCAGCGGTGCCTGTGGCGCGGTTGCCGTCGGGATCTTACAGGGGTTACTGGCAGAAGAGGTTCGCGTTGAACTGCCCGGCGGACGTCTTGATATCGCCTGGAAAGGTTCGGGTCATCCGCTGTTTATGACCGGCCCGGCAACACATGTTTACGACGGATTTATCCATTTATGAAACAGATTGGGGAAGAGCAACTGGATACGCCAGCGGTGCTGGATGACAGCCTCGTCGCGGACTATCTGCTGCAACATCCTGAATTTTTCATTCGCAATGCCCGACTGGTAGAGCAGATGCAGGTGCCGCACCCGGTGCGCGGTGCCGTCTCGCTGGTCGAGTGGCATATGGTGCGCGCGCGTAATTATATCAATCAGATGGAAGATGATATGACGCTACTGATGGAGCAGGCCAGTGCCAATGAGAGCTTGTTTCATCGTTTGCTGAATTTACAAAATCGTCTGGCGGCAGCGGACAGCCTGGAAGAGATGTTAAATCGTCTCCACCGCTGGGCGCGCGAACTGGGTCTTGCGGGTGCGACCCTCCGTCTGTTCCCCGATCGCTGGCGCATCGGTGCGCCGTCGCGATTTACCCACCTGGCGCTCAGCCGTCAGGCGTTTGAGCCGCTGCGCATTCAGCGTCTGGGTCAGGAAAATCACTACCTTGGTTCACTCAACGGGCCGGAACTGTTGGTCGTGCTACCTGAAGCAAAAGCCGTAGGATCGGTGGCGTTATCGCTGCTGGGCCGCGAGGGCGATCTCGGGGTGATGATTTTTAGCAGCCGCGATCCGCATCATTATGAAAAAGGGCAGGGTACGCAGTTGCTTCAGGAAATCGCTCAGATGCTGCCCGGTCTGCTGGAACGCTGGATCGAGCGCGTATGAGCGACTCTCCGCTGTTTGATGCGGTCTCGCGTTTCCTGCGCTATCTCAGCGTCGAGCGCCAGCTTAGCCCGGTAACGCTGCTTAATTATCAGCGCCAGCTTGATGCGCTTATCGCGCTTGCTGAAGACGCCGGACTCAAAACGTGGGCGCAATGTGACGCCGCAATGGTGCGTAACCTGGCGGTGCGCAGCCGACGTAAGGGCCTCGGTCCCACCAGTCTGGCTTTACGCCTTTCCGCACTGCGCAGCTTCTTCGACTGGCAGATTAGCCAGGGCGAGCTGAAGGCCAATCCGGCAAAAGGCATCACAACGCCGAAAGTGCCGCGCCACCTGCCGAAAAATATTGATGTCGATGATGTGAACCGCCTGCTGGATATCGATTTAAACGATCCGCTGGCGGTACGTGACCGGGCGATGCTGGAAGTGATGTACGGCGCAGGGCTACGTCTCTCCGAGCTGGTGGGACTGGATCTTAAGCATCTGGATCTCGACACCGGCGAAGTGTGGGTTACGGGTAAAGGCAGCAAAGAGCGCCGTCTGCCCATCGGGCGCAATGCCACGGTCTGGATTGAGCACTGGCTCGATCTGCGCGGATTGTTCGGCAGTGATGAAGACGCGCTGTTTTTATCGAAGCTCGGCAAGCGTATCTCAGCGCGTAACGTGCAAAAGCGGTTTGCCGAGTGGGGCATCAAGCAGGGCCTTAACAGTCACGTGCATCCCCACAAGCTGCGCCACTCCTTTGCCACCCATATGCTGGAGTCAAGCGGCGATCTGCGCGGCGTTCAGGAGCTGCTGGGCCACGCCAATCTGTCGACCACCCAAATCTATACCCATCTTGATTTTCAACACCTTGCCTCAGTCTACGACGCGGCGCATCCGCGCGCCAAACGGGGGAAATAATGCGCTTTTACCGACCACTCGGCGCTATCTCAGCGTTGACATTTGATCTCGATGACACGCTTTACGATAACCGCCCGGTGATCCTGCGTACCGAGCAGGAGACGCTGAAATTTTTACGCAACTACCATCCGTCGCTGGTGGCGCTGGAAAACAGTGATTTTCAGCGTCTGCGCCAGGCGCTACGTAAGGCGGAGCCGGAAATTTATCATGATGTCACTGAATGGCGGCGTCGCGCCGTTGAGCAGGCGATGCTGGACGCCGGGCTGAGCCCGGACGAAGCGGCGGCAGGGGCGGCCGCGGCAATGGTTAACTTCGCGACCTGGCGCAGTCGTATTGACATCCCGCAGGAAACACATGACACGCTGGCGGCGCTGGCCAAAAAATGGCCGCTGGTGGCGATCACCAACGGTAACGCCCAGCCGGAACTCTTCGGTCTCAACGACTACTTTAAATTTGTGCTGCGCGCAGGCCCCGATGGCCGCTCCAAGCCTTACCACGACATGTATCACCTGGCGGCGGAGCGGCTGGCGCTTCCCCTTAGTGAAATTCTGCACGTCGGAGATGACTTGACCACTGATGTTGCGGGGGCCATCCGGTGCGGCATGCAGGCCTGCTGGATCAAACCGGAAAACGCTGACCTGATGCAGGCCACCGACAGCCGCCTGTTACCGCATATCGAAATTTCCCGGTTGGCATCCCTCTCGACGCTGATATAATCACCAGCAGTATTGTATAAATCACCAGGGTTTCTCTGGTCGACCACGCGAAACGCCCCGACGCGTTTCGTGGTTTTTTGTTTTTAACGCGGCGGTGCCAATGGACGTTTCTTACCTGCTCGATAGCCTTAATGACAAACAGCGCGAGGCCGTGGCCGCGACGCGCAGCAATATGCTGGTGCTGGCGGGCGCAGGCAGCGGTAAGACGCGGGTGCTGGTACACCGCATTGCATGGCTGCTGAGCGTAGAAAACTGTTCGCCTTATTCCGTTATGGCGGTGACCTTCACCAACAAAGCGGCGGCCGAGATGCGCCATCGTATTGGCCAACTGATGGGCACCAGCCAGGGCGGAATGTGGGTCGGCACCTTTCACGGTCTGGCGCATCGCCTGCTGCGCGCACACCATCTGGACGCCGGGCTGCCGCAGGATTTCCAGATCCTCGACAGTGAAGATCAGCTACGCCTGCTCAAACGTCTTATCAAAGCGATGAACCTCGACGAGAAGCAATGGCCGCCGCGTCAGGCCATGTGGTACATCAACGGTCAGAAAGATGAGGGGCTGCGGCCGCATCATATCCAGAGTTATGGCAACCCGGTGGAGCAGACCTGGCAGAAAGTGTACCAGGCTTATCAGGAAGCCTGCGATCGTGCCGGGCTGGTGGATTTTGCCGAGTTGCTGCTGCGCGCGCACGAGCTGTGGCTCAACAAACCGCATATTCTTCAGCACTACCGCGAACGGTTTACTAATATCCTGGTGGACGAATTCCAGGATACCAACAACATCCAGTACGCGTGGGTCCGTCTGCTGGCAGGCGATACCGGCAAAGTGATGATCGTCGGCGACGACGACCAGTCGATTTACGGCTGGCGTGGCGCGCAGGTAGAAAATATCCAGCGCTTTCTTAACGATTTCCCCGGCGCGCAAACCATCCGTCTGGAGCAAAACTACCGTTCCACCAGCAATATCCTCAGCGCAGCTAACGCCCTGATCGAAAATAATAATGGTCGGCTGGGCAAGAAGCTGTGGACCGACGGCAGCGAGGGCGAGCCGATTTCACTCTACTGTGCGTTTAACGAGCTGGATGAAGCGCGCTTTGTGGTCAACCGTATCAAAACCTGGCAGGAAAACGGCGGCGCGCTGGAGCATTGCGCCATCCTTTACCGTAGCAACGCCCAGTCGCGTGTGCTGGAAGAAGCATTATTGCAGGTCGGCATGCCGTACCGGATTTACGGCGGTATGCGCTTCTTCGAGCGTCAGGAAATCAAAGATGCGCTCTCTTACCTGCGTTTGATCGCTAATCGTAACGACGACGCGGCGTTTGAGCGCGTGGTCAACACGCCAACCCGTGGGATTGGCGACCGCACGCTCGACGTGATCCGTCAGGCGTCGCGCGATCGTCAGCTCACGTTATGGCAGGCCTGCCGTGAACTGCTGCAGGAAAAGGCGCTGGCAGGACGCGCCGCCAGTGCGTTGCAGCGCTTCCTGGAACTGATCGATGCGCTGGCGCAGGAAACCGCCGACATGCCGCTCCACGTCCAGACCGACCGGGTGATTAAAGACTCCGGCCTGCGGATGATGTACGAGCAGGAGAAAGGCGAAAAAGGCCAGACGCGTATCGAGAACTTAGAGGAACTGGTGACGGCGACGCGCCAGTTCAGCTATAACGACGAAGATGAAGACCTGATGCCGCTTCAGGCGTTCCTGTCCCACGCCGCGCTGGAAGCCGGTGAAGGCCAGGCCGATACCTGGCAGGATGCGGTACAGCTTATGACATTGCACTCCGCTAAAGGGCTGGAGTTCCCGCAGGTGTTTATTGTTGGCGTGGAAGAAGGCATGTTCCCCAGCCAGATGTCGCTCGACGAGGGCGGACGGCTGGAAGAGGAGCGTCGCCTGGCCTATGTCGGCGTTACCCGTGCCATGCAAAAGCTAACCATGACCTACGCCGAAACCCGCCGCCTGTATGGCAAAGAGGTTTACCACCGTCCATCACGCTTCATCGGCGAGCTGCCGGAAGCGTGTGTGGAAGAGGTACGTCTGCGCGCGACCGTAAGCCGCCCGGTCAGCCATCAGCGAATGGGCGCGCCCATTTCCGAAAATGATACCGGCTACAAACTGGGGCAGCGCGTGCGTCACGCGAAGTTTGGCGAAGGCACGATTGTGAATCTCGAAGGTAGCGGCGAGCACAGCCGACTGCAGGTCGCGTTCCAGGGGCAGGGCATTAAATGGCTTGTTGCGGCGTATGCGAAACTGGAGACAGTGTAACCTTAAGAAAAATATCATTATTTTGCAATATTCTGCTAGCCTTAATGACGGAGGGGCAATTATTGCTCAATGGCGTTCCGTTGCGTGTTGACGGCAAATTTCTGCTGGCGTAACATGCGCGCACGATTACGCTAAGAGGACATTCGCCTTGGACACACCCAGTAGATACTGGCTCACTATCCTGTCATCCAGGATCAACTCCTAAGGCTATCCCTTTTTGCTGATAGCCTTAGCGGTTGTCAGCGACTTCTCTTTTTCCCGTCGCGCTGAGTCAGGCTGTTTAATGGTCTGAAACCCCATGTTTCTGTGTGCCCACCGAACTGTCCGATAATTTTTGCATTGGGAGTCCCGGTCATGCTGAGCGCATTTCAACTGGAAAACAATCGTCTGATTCGTCTTGAAGCTGATGAAATCAATCACCTTGCCAGCTCGGTATGGGTGGATTTAGTCGAGCCGGACGATGAAGAACGACACCGTGTGCAAACGGACTTGGGCCAGAATCTGGCAACCCGCCCCGAACTGGAAGACATCGAGGCATCGGCACGTTTTTTTGAAGACGAAGACGGCCTGCATATTCACTCCTTTTTCTTCTTTGAAGATGCAGAAGATCACGCTGGTAACTCCACCGTCGCATTCACTATTCGTGAAGGTCGCCTGTTTACCCTGCGCGAGCGCGAGCTGCCCGCGTTTCGCCTGTATCGCATGCGCGCCCGCAGTCAGGAGATGGTGGACGGTAATGCTTACGAGCTGCTGCTCGATCTGTTTGAAACCAAAATTGAACAGCTGGCGGACGAAATCGAAAACATCTACAGCGATCTGGAAAAACTCAGCCGGGTGATCATGGAAGGCCATCAGGGCGACGAGTATGACGAGGCGCTTTCCACGCTGGCGGAGCTGGAAGATATCGGCTGGAAGGTTCGCCTGTGTCTGATGGATACCCAGCGCGCGCTGAACTTCCTGGTGCGTAAAGCGCGTTTGCCGGGCGGTCAACTGGAACAGGCGCGGGAGATCCTGCGCGATATCGAATCCCTGCTGCCGCACAATGAATCTCTGTTCCAGAAGGTGAACTTCCTGATGCAGGCGGCGATGGGCTTTATCAACATCGAACAGAACCGCATCATCAAAATCTTCTCGGTGGTCTCGGTCGTATTCCTGCCGCCGACGCTGGTGGCCTCCAGCTACGGAATGAACTTTGAGTTTATGCCCGAGCTGAAATGGAGCTTTGGCTACCCGGGCGCAATTATCTTTATGATCCTCGCAGGGCTGGCACCGTATCTGTACTTTAAGCGGAAGAACTGGTTGTAGGCAGGAAAGGTGGTTCAACGAATGTTGAACCACCGAGATGTTACAGACCCCAGGTATTAATACCTTTGACCTCTTTTTCGTAAAACCATTTATTCGTGTTAAGTGCTACATAGGCGGCGACGGCCAGACCCAGTACGTTAATGCCGATTATCGCGCCGATAATGAGTGAGACAATACCCAGCAATAATACGATAATCGCTTTCTTCCATAGCCCCAGGACAAACAGATAAATCCAGGAGAAGAAAAAGGCAATAAAATTCATCTGGATAGTTATTCTCTGCCTTGCTTTCAGGCTTTTAAAAGCTTCTTTATATTCAGGGCTTAATTTCCAAAAACCAGGAAAACCATGTTGATCGTAAAAAGAAAAACGATATTTCCATTTCTCAGAAAGCGAACCATCCTGCATATAATCCTTGTTCATGTAAACTCCATAAATTATTTGGTAGGTGAATCTTTAGGTACCAATAGTAACAGGCTAAACGTTGTAAAATACCATATTAGAAAAAGCGAAATACCGAAACCATCACAATTAAACTCTTCAAAGAACATCAGTATGAAGGAGATGAGATAGATCCCGATAGAGCCACAAACAAAAGATTTTATGTATGGACACCCGCTATCCCTGAGTCGGCGACAATTCAGTATGATAACGATAAAGTGTAAAAGAAGGCACTCAATCAATAGCGAAAATATGCTCTCTGCTGCTATTAAAAAAACAGCCAGAATACCAAAAACAATATTAATTGTTATGAAAATGATGAAATAATGTAATCTTGAAGTCTTTCCTGATAATAGAGACATGATTGATACTAAATTGATAACCCCTTTTTATACGTATGTTCAGCATGATGATATGCCCTCTCTCTTGCAAGGGAGGGCATATTTTTTAGGAATATATTTATTACATTATTTTGGACGTTTTCGCTGCGTATACAGCGCATCCATCACAAACACCGCCAGTGCCACCCAAATAAACGCGAACGTCACCATTTTATCCGTTCCCGGATGCTCATCATAAAACACCACTGCCAGCAGGAACATCAGCGTTGGGCCAATGTACTGGAAAAAGCCCAGCGTCGAGAGCCGCAGGCGGGTCGCCGCGCCGGTAAAGCATAACAGCGGAATGGTGGTAACAACCCCGGCGGCAATTAGCAGCAGATTCAGCGACCACGGGTTTTGTCCCATATGGCTGGTGGCGCTGTCGGCAATACCAAACAGCCAGATTGCGGCTACCGGTAATAGCCACAGCGTTTCAACCAGCATGCCGGTCTGCGCGTCTACAGCAATTTTTTTACGTACCAGGCCGTAAAAGGCAAAGCTGAACGCCAGACCGAGGGCGATAATGGGCAGTGAGCCAAAGGTCCAGAGCTGTACCAGCACGCCGCATGTCGCGAGGATCACCGCCAGCCACTGCATCCGGCGAAAGCGCTCGCCGAGGAAAATCATACCCAGCACGATATTCACCAGCGGGTTAATAAAGTAACCGAGGCTCGCCTCAAGCATATGGTGATTATTTACCGCCCAGATGAACAGCAGCCAGTTGCCGCCGATCAGCACCGCGGAGAGCGCCAGCAGAAAGATTTTTTTCGGCGTCGCCAGTAGTTTTTTAACCTGCGTCCACTGACGGCTAATGCTAATCAACGCCAGCATAAAGAAGAAAGACCAGATCACGCGGTGGGTCAGGATTTCATTGGCCGGAACGTAATAAATCAGCTTGAAATAGGCGGGAGCAATACCCCAGATAAAATAGGCAGCCAGGGCGAGCAACACTCCCTGCCGCGTTTGTTTAGCATCCATCAGAAAAACTCGTTACAAAAAAGTGATTCCAGTCTACCCGAATTTGCCGCCTCAACCCACCATATAAGTGGCGGTTGCGCTGGCGATGTAAACCTGTTCCTCGTTATGTAACTCCACTCGTGCCACTGCGACTTTATTGCCGGCGCGCAACAAACTGCTGGTCGCGGTAAAGCGGTTGCCGCGCCCCGGACGCAGATAATCGACGCGTAAATCAATGGTTCCCATTCTTGAGAGACGCTGACGCAGCTCTTCTTCACTGATGGTGTCATGGCGGGTCAGCGTACTCCCTACGCATACCAGTCCGGCGGCAACATCCAGTGCGGAGGCAATCACACCACCATGGAGGATGCTTTGCGCCCAGTTACCGACCATCATCGGCTGGTTGTTGAAACTCAGCTGTGCAAAGTCTTTTTCATAGCGGTCCAGCTCCAGGCCAAGCGCGCGGTTGAAAGGCATGTGGTAGACAAAAATTTCGCCGACCATGCGGAGCGTCTCTTCGGCGGTAAGGGTGGCTGACATAAGCGTTTCATCTTCCTGATTGTTAATTATATGTTGATTTTATGCTTATGATTTGTTGAATGCCAGATCCTAATCAGCTTTGTTAGGCATCAAAATGAGAAATATGTAGAATGGATGTTAGCCATTTATATACAAACATAATAATTTTTTTCAGGAGCACTCAATTGAAGCGTAAGTCTTTGGCCAGGTTGTCCGTGTTAGCGGCACTATTGCCCTTTTATGTCTGCGCGCAGGAGGCCACGGTTAAAGAGGTTCACGATGCGCCTGCGGTACGTGGCAGTATCATTGCTAACCTGTTACAGGAGCATGATAACCCCTTCACGTTATATCCGTATGATTCCAACTATGTGCTGTATACGTGGACCAGCGATCTCAATAAAGAGGCGATCAACACCTATAACTGGGCGGATAACGCGCGTAAGGACGAGGTGAAATTCCAGCTCAGCCTGGCGTTTCCGTTCTGGCGCGGCATTCTGGGGCCCAACTCGGTGCTGGGCGCGTCCTATACGCAGAAGTCCTGGTGGCAATTGTCAAACAGCGGCGAATCGTCACCGTTTCGTGAGACGAACTATGAGCCTCAACTGTTTCTCGGTTTTGCAACCGACTACCGGCTGGGGGACTGGTCGCTGCGCGACATTGAGGTGGGTTACAACCACGACTCTAACGGCCGCTCCGATCCAACATCGCGGAGCTGGAACCGCGCTTATGCGCGTTTGATGGCGCAAAACGGCAACTGGCTGGTTGAGGTGAAGCCGTGGTACGTGCTGGGCAGCACAGATGACAACCCGGATATCACCAAATATATGGGTTATTACCAGCTCAAGCTGGGATACCAGCTGGGTGATGCAGTGTTGAGCGCTAAAGGGCAATATAACTGGAATACCGGCTATGGTGGCGCGGAACTGGGCGTCAGCTATCCAGTGTCGAAGCACGTGCGTTTGTACACTCAGGTTTATAGTGGTTACGGTGAGTCGCTTATTGATTACAACTTTAATCAAACCCGCGTTGGTGTGGGCGTCATGCTGAACGATGTGTTCTGATTAAATAACGCCATTCAGTTTCATCTGAATGGCGTTATTGCTTTCGGTAGTTGCAAAAGCAATATTCCGGCGTCATTCTGTATTCTCTTATCCGTTAAAAATACCCCCGCGCTATGCAGCGGTGGAATGCCTTATGGGGAAAAGAGTGGAATGCGTAAAAGTAAAATAATTATTGCATTTGTGATCTCATTAATCATTTTGTGTTTTATATCTGTTGCAGTTTATTTGTTGGTTATCCGGGAACCCGGTGCGCCTGAAAATAAAGCGCGTGAAATTGCTATCCTGCGGGCCGCCGGGCTGGTCGGGGAGGCGGAGCGCAGCGAGCGGGATATCAGCGCACTTTACCATGAGCGTATCATTCCACGTCAGCTTGATTTGAAACGCGGGCAATTGCTGCCCGCGGTGGCAGGGCAGTCGCCAGCCTTTTGTAACGCACCTGCCGACGGCGAGCGGACCTGCGAGCGAGTGGAAATCTATCTGGTAAAAGGAAAAAGCGGCGATATTCAGCAGGTTATCCTGCCTGTGAATGGCAAAGGCGCAAAGTCGATGATGTACGCTTTTGTCGCGCTGGACACCGACGGTACGACGGTAAAAGGCATCAATTACTATCAACAAAACGAGACGCCGCTGCTGGGCGCGCGAGTGGCCGATCCTGAATGGCGCAGCCAGTGGCCGGGAAAAAGACTGCTAGATGAGCAGGGACAACCTGCTCTGAAAGTGGTACAGGACAATACCGGTCCGCATGATGATCATACGGTGGATGGAATTTCTGGCGCGACGATGACCTCTTCTGGCGTGGAAAAAAGTATTAATTACTGGATGGGCGAGCGCGGATTTGGTCCTTTTCTGCAACGTCTGCGGGCAGACAAAGACATTTTAACGCCCTAAGTTGTTAATATTACATAGCAAGCATAAAGCCGACGTTAACGTTAACGTCGGCTTTATTTTTTATCACCGCACCTTCCCTGACGGTAATTGTCCTGCCTCTTTCCATTTTAATTGCCGAGGATAATCTTATCTTCTGGTTATTAAATCGTAATCATTAGAAATAATTTGCATAACTTGTAATGGTGATGCTTTTTTATGATCCAGGTCATATACAAATAATCAATAACAGATAATGATAATCGTTATCATTTGTATCCCTATGGTATACGTCGTGCTCACTTTTCCATCCCGTTTTTTTGCCGCGCTGTTCGGCATGTTGTTATGCGCTGCCGCATTGGCCGCGACAAACTATGCGCCCTACATTAACGATATTGAACAGCGGCTGGACAAAACCGCCGAACTTTATCAGCAGCAGAAAAGTCATGAGGCGCGGCGCGAAGTACAATCGGCGTATTTCGAAGTCTTTGAAAACCTTGAAGGCCCGATTCGCATTAATTTCTCTGCCCGCAAAAGCTACGAGATGGAGAGCACATTCGGTGAGATCCGCCGGATGATCGGCGAAGGAAAACCGATCGCAGAGGTGCAGGCCAGAATCGACGAGCTGAAAAAAGCGCTGCGCGAGGTAGAGCCGGTGCTGGACGGCGGTCACCGACTGGTGGCTGAAGAGCAGCATAACGCGCTGAACCGGGAAGATATTGCGGTTTACTGGCAAAACAGTTTCCGCACCATCGACGATCTGCTGGCGCAGGCGGTCAACGACTATCAGGCGGGCAACTTCAGCGCTGCCAGCCAGCATGTGCAGCAAGCGCACTATCAGGGCTTTAAAAACTCGGAAATGGAAATGTCGGTGCGCCAGAATCGCTCGGCAAAAGATGCCGCCTCCATCAACCAGCAGTTTACGGCGCTCATCGCGCTGACCGCGCAGCCTGACCATTTGAACGATGTTTCTTATCAGGTGACGACGCTGCTACAGGATATCGAAGACACGCTGCCAGGTCTGCCGACCACCCGCGAGGAACAGACGGTAAACGCCCCGCAGGAACAACGCGATGCGCCAGCGGATAGCAACGCTACCCGTGTCGACTGGGCCAGCGTGGCGAGTGGGATCAACCAAAGCATCGCCAGCGCCATTGCCCACTATCAGAACGGCAGCGCGGCGGACGCTATTCTGGACGTGCAGGATACCTATTTCGATCGTTTTGAAGCCAGCGGCATGGAGAACAAAATCGGCTCGCGCGATGCCGCATTTAAGACCAGGCTGGAGGGCTATTTCACCCGCATGGTTGGCCTGATGAAAGCGGGTCAGCCGGTGGAAAAAATCCACGCGGAAGCGGCGGCGCTGCAACAGGATCTGACGAAAGCGGTCACCTTGCTGGGTGAAGGGGAAGAGACGCAGTGGAGCCTGCTGCTGTACAGCCTGATGATTATCGTGCGTGAAGGGCTGGAGGCGCTGCTCATTGTCGCCGCCATCGTGGCTTATATGGTGAAAAATAATCACAAGGACAAACTGCCGCTGATCCGTCAGTCCGTCTTTGTGGCGCTGGTTGCCAGCGTCGTTACCGCTATTATCTTCCAGCTACTTTTTACTAATTCAGGTGCCAGTCGCGAATTGCTGGAGGGCTTTACCATGCTCATTGCCGTGGTGATGCTGTTCTTCATGAGCTACTGGCTGCTCTCCAAAGTCGAGGCCCGCCACTGGAAAGCCTGGCTGGAAGGCAAGCTCTCCCATTCGTTATCCCGGGGTTCACTGGTTGGTTTATGGCTGACCTGCTTCCTGGCGGTCTACCGCGAGGGGGCTGAAACGGTACTGTTCTATTACGCCCTGATCGGCGACGCGCAAAACCTCTCCGGCCATATGGCGATTGGTGCTGGCTTTGTTATTGGCTGCGTCGTCCTGCTGATTGCCTGGCTCATCATGCGTTATTCGGTGGTGCGTCTGCCGCTAAAACCCTTCTTTATGTTTACCGGCAGTTTGATGTACCTGATGGCGTTCGTCTTCGCCGGGAAAGGGGTGCTGGAACTGGTGGAAGGCAAATTGTTCCAGCCGACTCTGATCCCTGGCGTGCCGGAAATCAGCTGGCTGGGAATTTATCCCTGGCTGGAAACGCTATTGCCGCAGGCGCTTCTGTTGATTGCTGCGCTGGTCGCTCTCTGGGTCATGCGGCGGCGCAGCCACGTTCCAGGGGAACCGCTTAAAAATAACCCTTAACCCGTTTAAGACAAGAGGATATGTCAAATGACCATCAAGAAAACTCTGGTTGCCAGCGCCGTGATCGCCGGCATTTTTACCGCTCCTGCCGCGCTGGCGTTTAAAGAATATCCGGCGGGCGAGCCGGTGACGATGAATGAAATGGAACTGGCCGCCGTCTATTTGCAGCCGATTGATATGGAGCCGCGCGGCATGGGCCTGCCTGCGGCGAAATCAGACATCCATCTGGAAGCTGATATTCATGCCGTTGAAGGCAATAAAAACGGTTTCGGTGCCGGTGAGTGGGTTCCGTTCCTGACCATTAACTACACCCTGGTGAATAACGATACCGGTGAAAAACAGGAAGGCACCTTTATGCCAATGGTTGCCAGCGACGGCCCGCACTACGGCGCTAACATCAAAATGATGGGCGTGGGTAACTACAAAGTGACCTATCACATCGATCCGCCGTCAAAAGCGGGTATGCATCGCCATACCGACAGCGAAACCGGCGTGGGTCGCTGGTGGAAACCGTTTGATGTCAGCTATGAATTTAAATATGTCGGCCTGAATTAAGCCGGGACGACGGGATAACTGCCTAGTTGTCCCGTCGCACGTTTCTGCCACTCTCTATTGCCGTACAGAACGGATGTTATGAGCTATTTTTTTGTTACCACGCTACAGGTCTTTTTTTGCATTTCGCTACTGTCCGGCGTGCTCTGGAGCCGTGATGATGCGCCGACGCTGCGCCCGCTGTTGTGGACGCTGCTCATCGCTCTGGTCGCCGGACTTTGTGTGGGCCTCTACCTTCACGGCTCACGGCAGATTGAACTCCTGCTGGTGTGCGCGGAAATCCTGCTTTCTTTCCTTTTTCTGCTGAGCTTTTGGTGGGCTTCCACCCGCCTGCGCTACCTGTGGCAGGGCATCCTTGTCTTTGCCGCCGCCCGCCACTGGGCGCTGGAACCTAACCTTGGCGGCCTCACCAGTACCCATGTCCTGAATACCGATCTGCTGTTGAACCTGAGCGCGCTGGTGATGGCGTTTGGCATCCTCAGCCTGGCGGCGGTGATGTGCGGTATGTTGATTCGGCGGATGCGCTGGCTGTACTGGCCGCTGGCGACAGTGATTGTGGTCATGTTATGGCTGCCGTTGAGCGGTAATCTGCTGCTATTAATGATGAAGCTGCAAATTGTGCCCCTGGCGAAACCGCTGTTGAGCTTCGTCGCGCGGGTGACCAATCACGCGGCGCTCTATAACTGGGCGGGAGCCGCAGTGCTGCTGGCGCTGTGCCTGTGCTGGCTTCCTTCTCTGGCGCGCTACTTCCGCGAGACGGCGCAGACGCAGGAGGCCGTGGCGCATCGTCTGGCATTGGCCCGGCGACGTAATGCGCTGCGTTTGCTGTTCGTCACCCTTGGCTGCGCGGCGGTGGTGATAGCCGGTCAGCTATGGTGGACGTTAGTGGCTTCCCAACCACCACGGCTGTCCGAGGCACAACCGGTCACTCTGGCAAACGACGGGCACATCCATCTGCCGGTTGAGCAACTGCGTGATGGCAAGCTGCACCGTTTCGTCTGGATCGCGGACGACGGTAAGGCGGTACGCTTTTTTGTGATTAACCGCTATCCCGACAAACTGCGTTTCGGCGTGGTCTTTGACGCCTGCCTGCTGTGCGGCGATCAAGGTTATGTGATGGAAGGTAATCAGGTGATTTGTGTCGCCTGTGGCGTGCATATTTTTATTCCGTCAATTGGCAAGCCCGGCGGTTGTAACCCGGTGCCGATTGAAAACTGGCGTAATGATGACAAAGAGCTGACCATTCCCGGCGCGTCGCTGGCGGCCGGCGTGAACTACTTCTCAACGGTACTGACCATTAACGTTACCGATCCGGTGGACGGTTCAACTCTCACCAATACGGCCGCTGAATTTAAATATAGCTACGGCGGTAAAACCTGGTTCTTTGCCTCAGAGGCGAACTACAACCGCTTCCGTAACGCGCCTGAACAGTTTGTTCCTGCGGGAATAAGGGAGGAATAGTCATGCTATGGCGAATGCTACGCCAGTCATGGGGCCGCAATGTGCGCCGCAAGGGGCTGGCGATCCTGACCGTGTTTCTGGCGTCCAGCCTGATATCTGCGCTGCTGGCGGTCTCAATTGATATCGGCGATAAAATGTCGCGCGAGCTGAAATCCTACGGCGCAAACATTCTGATTGAGCCAGCCGGACAGGCGGCGTTGCCTGATCTGTTCAGCGAAAAATCCGGCCCGCTTTCCGGGCAGGATTTTCTTGATGAAGCGGAACTACCCAATATCAAAGACATTTTCTGGCGTAATAACATCGTTGGCTTTGCGCCCGCGCTGAGCGGCGACGTGACGGTTAATCAGCAGGATGTGCGGATTATGGGCACCTTTTTCAGCCAGCCGGTGAATATTCCGGATGAAGAGGGATACCAAACCGGGCAGCGCACGGTCAGCCCGTTCTGGCAGGTCGCCGGGAAGTGGCCGCAGGAGCCGGCGGGTGATGTAGCGCAAACTCTGGTCGGACACGCGCTGGCAAAACGATACGGCTGGAAGGCCGGCGATTCGCTGACGCTGCAGGCAGGCAACCGTACGCAGCAGGTGCTCGTCAGCGGAATTTTATCCAGCGGCGGTGAAGAAGATAACCAACTGGTGATGCCGTTACATGTCGTTCAGACCCTGCTGGGCCTGCCCGGCAAGGTACAGACGATCCGCGTGTCGGCCCTGACGGTGCCGGAAAACGAGCTGTCACGCCGGGCGCGGGAAAACCTTGAAGCACTGAACGCCGAAGAGTATGACCTCTGGTACTGCACGGCCTACGTTTCCTCTATCGCTCATCAACTGGAAGAGGCGATCTCCGGGGCGGAAGTGCGTCCGGTCTGGCAGGTCGCTGCCTCAGAAGGGATTGTCATAGACAAAATCCAGCTACTGATGGCGGTGGTGACGCTGGCTGCGCTGGCCGCCGCCGCCATGGGTATTGCCTCACTGATGACCAGCACCATCATGGAGCGCGCACGGGAAATTGGCCTGATGAAGGCGCTCGGCGCGCGACAGTGGCAAATCCTGCTGCTGTTTTATATGGAAGCCGCCTCAAGCGGGCTGGCTGGCGGTGCGCTGGGATGTATTGCCGGATGGGGGCTGGCAAAAGCGATGGGGCTGATGCTGTTTGCTGCCCCGCTCAATTTTGCATGGATCGTCGTGCCTTGCGTACTGGTGATTGCAGTATTGATCGCGCTGCTGGGCACCTGGTTCCCGGCGCGCCGCATAGCCCGGCTTTATCCGGTAGAGGTGCTGTATGGCCGCTAAATATGACATGCTGTTTTTACTGGTCTGGCGGGCCCTGCGTCTGCGGCTCCAGCGGGTCAGCGTGGTCTTTGCCGCGCTGATGGTCGGGGCCACTATCGTGACGGCCCTTTCCGCCGTCTGGTTTGATATCAATACCAAGATGAGCGAAGAGCTGCGCACCTTCGGGGCCAATTTTTATATCGGTCCAGGCCACGGCTCCGGTATGCCGCAGGAAGCGCTACAAACTATTCTGGATCAGGCTCCTGACGGTCTGGTTTATGGTTCCAGCCCGTGGCTGTACGGCATGGCGCGTACTGAACTGGAGAAGGTGGTGATGGTCGGCGTGTGGTTTGAGTCGCTGCAAAAACTGGTGCCCTACTGGCAGGTGACCGGCGACTGGATCAACGTCAGCTTTGACGATCGCAATGCGATGGTGGGCGTGAAGCTGGCGGAACGTCTGAATGTTAAACCCGGCGATGTGATTACTCTGGTCGATCATAACGCGCGTAAAAAGCTGGTCGTGAAAGGGATCGTTGAGTCGGGCGATGCCACCGACAATATGCTTATTGTCAGCCTGGATGTGGCTCAGGCGTGGCTACGCCAGCCGGGTAACATCAGCCACGGGCTGCTGAGCGTGAGCAATGATGTCGGACAGGTGGAACGGTATGCTCAGCGTTTACAACAGCAATTCCCCGATCTGGAAGTCCGCCCGGTGCGTAAAGTCTCCGCGTCAGAAGGGCAGGTGCTGGACAAAATCAAAGGGCTGATGGGGCTGGTTTCACTGGTCATTCTCGCGCTCTCATCGCTGTGTGTGAACACCACCCTGATGGCGATTGTCAGTGAGCGTTCGCGCGAGTTTGCGCTGCAAAAAGCCCTGGGATCGCGTAACGCCGATATCATCCGCCAGATGCTGCTGGAAACCGGCATTATCGCTCTGGCGGCTGTAGCCGCGGGATGGGTGCTGGGCTACCTGCTGGCGCAATTGCTCGGGCTGACGGTCTTTAACGCCACTATCTCGTTGCGCCTGCCGGTGCTGCCGATCACCCTGATTCTGTCTTTACTGGTCGCGGCGCTCGCGGCCATTGTTCCGGTGCGGCGCGCGGTAAGCGTCGAACCGGCGAAAGTGCTTAAAGGAGAGTGACGCCATGACCGTCATGCATATGCCTCAGGTAGCGATTGAAACGCGCCATTTGTATAAGCGGTTCGGCGATGTGGTCGCGCTGGATGATATCAATTTACGCATCGCGCGCGGTGAGTTTGTGGCGATTATGGGGGCGTCAGGTTCCGGTAAAACCACGCTAATGAATATTCTGACCTGCCTTGATACCGCCAGTGAAGGGCAGGTGATCCTGGACGGGACGGATGCCGCGGCGCTGGATGAAGAAGGGCGTCGGCGTTTTCGCGCACAAAAAATCGGCCTGGTCTTCCAGCAGTTTCATCTTATTCCGTTTCTGACGGCGCTGGAAAATATCATGCTGGCGCAGCATTACCATAGTGTCGTGGACGCCGCCGCCGCGCGGGCTGTACTGGCACAGGTAGGACTTGAGCACCGGATGACCCACCTGCCGAGCCAGCTTTCCGGCGGCGAACAGCAGCGGGTGTGTATTGCCAGAGCGCTGGTCAACGAACCCCCGGTGATTTTTGCCGACGAACCGACCGGCAACCTGGATGAAGAGAACGAGCAGCGGGTGCTGGATTTACTGAAAGATTTACACCGCCAGGGGCGCACCATTGTGATGGTCACGCATAACCCGGCACTGGGTCAGTTTGCCGATCGCATTCTGCGGCTGCAACACGGTAAGTATCTGGGCGAGGAGAAAAATCACCATGCGCTGGCTTAAGATTTTCCTGCTGATGGTGCTGGTCAGCGTGAGCGGCTGTAAAGAGGAGAAACTGGCACTGGGCGAAGCCGCTCCCGCGCTGGCTGCTTTCGATCTGCAAGGCAATGAGGCCAGTCTTCAGCGCTGGCAGGGTAAAGGCATCTATCTGAACTTCTGGTCCTCCGGCTGCGGGGGCTGCCTGGCTGAAATGGACACGCTCCAGGCGTTAAGCCAGCAGTGGAAAGATGAGGTTGTGGTTGTCGCCGTTAATACCGACCCGGATTCAGTCAGCGTGGCATCACTGCTGGCTAAGCACCATATCAGCTATCCGGTGCTGCGCGATCAGCTAAAAATTACCCAGGAGCGCTATCAGGTTATCGGTACGCCAACCTCCATTCTGATCGACAATCGTGGGCAGGTTGTGGATGTTCATCAGGGCGTGCGCGCGCCTTCAGCATTACAGGATGCTTTTGTTCGTCTGGCGAAACATTGATTTTACAGATGATTTTGCATAAAACTGGAAGCAGGCTCGAATGATTTCATGTCAGGCATTGCAGTTTCCTTCTCAGGCGCTGAAAATAGCGCCTGTTTTTATTTTGGGCGGTTGGAGTCGATGTGGCGCAGGCGGAAGTATTGAATCAGGAGTCGCTGGCTAAACAGGTCTTGCGGGAAACCTTTGGTTATCAGCAGTTTCGCCCCGGCCAGGAAGAAATCATTGCCACGGCGCTGGCGGGACGCGATTGCCTGGTTGTTATGCCGACCGGCGGTGGTAAATCGCTGTGTTATCAAATTCCTGCGCTTCTGCTCGACGGCCTGACCGTGGTAGTTTCGCCGCTGATCTCGCTGATGAAGGATCAGGTTGATCAGCTCCTGGCGAACGGCGTGGCGGCGGCCTGCCTGAACTCCACACAGACGCGCGAGCAGCAGCAGCAGGTCATGGCGGGCTGTCGTAACGGCGAGATCCGCCTGCTCTATATTGCCCCCGAGCGGCTGATGCTGGATAACTTCCTCGACCATCTCGCGCACTGGAACCCGGTGCTGCTGGCGGTAGACGAAGCGCACTGTATCTCCCAGTGGGGCCACGATTTCCGTCCGGAATATGCCCTGCTTGGGCACCTGCGCCAGCGTTTTCCGGCGCTGCCGTTTATGGCACTGACCGCCACGGCGGACGATACCACCCGTCTGGATATCGTCAGGCTGCTGGGACTCAACGATCCTCTTATCCAGATCAGCAGCTTTGACCGGCCTAATATTCGCTACATGCTGATGGAGAAGTTTAAGCCGCTCGATCAGTTGCTGCGCTATGTGCAGGAGCAGCGCGGTAAATGCGGCATTATTTACTGTAACAGCCGGGCAAAAGTGGAAGACACCGCCGCACGTCTGCAAAGCCGGGGGTTCAGCGCCGCCGCCTATCATGCGGGGCTGGAAAATACCGTGCGCGCCGGGGTGCAGGAGAAATTCCAGCGCGACGATCTGCAAATTGTGGTGGCGACAGTGGCGTTCGGGATGGGAATTAACAAGCCTAACGTGCGTTTTGTGGTGCACTTCGATATTCCGCGTAATATTGAATCCTACTATCAGGAAACGGGGCGTGCCGGGCGTGACGGGCTGCCTGCGGAAGCGATGTTGTTTTACGATCCGGCGGATATGGCCTGGCTGCGGCGCTGTCTGGAAGAGAAGCCTGCCGGACCGCTTCAGGATATTGAACGCCACAAGCTCAACGCCATGGGCGCGTTTGCCGAGGCGCAAACCTGCCGTCGGCTGGTGCTGCTTAACTATTTCGGCGAAGGCCGCCAGGCTTCCTGCGGCAACTGCGATATTTGTCTTGATCCGCCCAAACAGTACGACGGCTCCAATGACGCACAAATCGCACTTTCAACGATTGGCCGCGTGAACCAGCGTTTTGGCATGGGCTACGTGGTGGAAGTTATTCGTGGCGCGAACAACCAGCGCATCCGCGAGTTTGCTCACGATAAACTGAAAGTGTATGGCATGGGGCGGGACAAAAGCCACGAGCACTGGGTGAGCGTCATTCGTCAATTGATCCATCTTGGCATGGTGACACAAAATATCGCCCAGCACTCCGCGTTACAGCTTACCGACGCCGCGCGCCCGATCCTGCGCGGCGAACCGTTGATGCTTGCCGTGCCGCGCGTGGTGGTGGTGAAGCCCCGCGTGATGCAGAAAGCAGCGACAGGAAATTACGACCGCAAATTGTTCGCCAAACTGCGCAAGCTGCGTAAAGCGATTGCTGACGAAGGCAATATTCCGCCGTATGTGGTGTTTAACGATGCGACGCTTATCGAAATGGCCGAGCAGATGCCCGTTTCAGCCAGTGAGATGCTGAGCGTTAACGGGGTGGGCGTACGTAAACTGGAACGTTTTGGTAAAGAATTTATGGCGCTCATCCGCTCGCATGTGGATGGCGATGATGATGAGTAGTCAGCCGCGCCAAAAAGTGCCAGGATGATGACTCACTGAACTATTTTCCCGCGAGTAAACCATGTTAATGCTCTTTCTCACCGTGGCTTTTGTGCACCTCATCGCCCTGATGAGTCCCGGCCCGGACTTTTTCTTTGTTTCGCAGACCGCCGTCAGCCGCTCGCGTAAAGAAGCCATGATGGGCGTGCTGGGGATTACCTGTGGCGTCATGGTCTGGGCAGGTGTTGCGCTGCTGGGGCTGCATTTGATCCTCGAAAAAATGGCCTGGCTACATAATATTATTATGGTCGGCGGTGGGCTGTATCTGTGCTGGATGGGCTACCAGATGCTGCGTGGCGCGCTGAAAAAAGATACGAACGATGCGCATGCGCCGAAAGTCGAGCTGGCGGCTGGTGGTCGTAGTTTCCTGAAAGGACTCATGACTAACCTTGCCAATCCAAAAGCCATTATTTACTTTGGCTCTGT
Organism: Superficieibacter electus; assembly: GCF_002915575.1. Classification (GTDB taxonomy): domain Bacteria; phylum Pseudomonadota; class Gammaproteobacteria; order Enterobacterales; family Enterobacteriaceae; genus Superficieibacter; species Superficieibacter electus. Next base: position 32,150 of record NZ_PQGD01000016.1, on the reverse strand, counting down.
TTTTTCACTGTTTGTTAGTGATAGCGTAGGAACGCCGGAGCGTTGGGGTATTTTTGTGTTAATTGCCGTTGAAACTCTGGCATGGTTTACGGTGGTAGCCAGTTTATTTGCGTTACCGGCGATGCGTCGCGGCTATCAGCGTCTGGCGAAGTGGATAGATGGTTTTGCAGGCGTGCTGTTTGCAGGCTTCGGCATTCACCTGATTATTTCACGCTAAAGACCGGCCCACCCGCTGTGCATCGGGTGGGTCATTTTTACTGTTCGAGCTGTTGTAACTCGTCCTTTGACAGGCCGGTGATTTCCATAATTGCCTGACTATCGAAACCACGCTGCAACAGCTTTTGCGCGATTTCCAGCAAGGCGGCCAGTTTACCTCTTTGAAGCAACTCCTCTGCCATCGTCATTAGCGTCTCTCCATGCTTTGGCACCCGCTGTGCCAGTTCATATAGTAATGGCTCAATACTCTGCGCGTCTCCTGCGCGTATCATATAGTTTACCAGCCCCACTATTTGTTGTCTGCTCATCAGCTCCATCATTAACAGGTCTGCAAGCTGGTCCAGTAGTCGGGCCATATCACGTCGGCGAATGTGCTTTTGTACCAGCGTCAATGCCGCCATGCTGCGATGATGCATGATTTGTTCATCAGGTATCACCGTGATATCGACCAGCGGAAACGCGTTGCCGTACAGATGGCGGGCGCGGTCCGGATCGTGAAACTCATCCAGCCAGTTCATTGAGTACGGGTAAGGCGTGCGTTCTCCCTGATAAAACAAAATGGGGATGACCAGCGGCAATATAGTGTGACCGGCCGCAAGATGGCGCTGCATCACGGCAATGGCATAACGCATCAGACGAAATGCCATATGCCTGTCAGGTGAGCTTTGATATTCAATAAGAACGTGGATATATCCCTCTCCACAGGCAGTCTTAAGTGAATAGAGAATATCGCTGTAATACTGGCGCAAATCCTCTTCAACAAAGCTACCGGATTCCAGCTGTAGTGTATTCAGATCGCACAGACTGAGTAATGCCGCAGGCAAATGTATTTCGATGAAATCCCGCGCGGTTTCCATGTGTGAGAGGAAGGTTTTGAATACTGCATCATGTGGTGTGGTCGTTTCTGCCATGATATGCCGTCCGTGGTTGACATTAAGGGCGGCATTCTGGCACTGGCGCTACAGGCTTACCACATGGTTAAAAAACGAATGTCGCCGTTTACGTAGCGCCTCGAAAAGCTTGATGACTCTCTGCAACCGTTGTGCGAAAACTGCGAGCTATCTTCACGCATGCCTTGCCGATGCCAGCAGCGCCCCCACCAGCATAAATAGCGAACCAAAGACCCGGTTTAACGCTTTCATCTGCCGTGGGCCTTTAATCCACGCGGCAATCCGCTGCGCCAGCGTAGCGTAGCCAATCATCACGATGATATCGACGACGATGGTCGTCACGCCGAGGATAACGTACTGGGCGATCTGCGGTTGTTCAGGTTTAATAAATTGCGGAAACAGTGCGGCAAGGAAAACAATGCTCTTTGGGTTCGTCAGGTTGACGAAGACCGCGCGTTTAAACAGCCTTCCGCGCGATTGTGTCTGCGCCAGCGTGTTAAGATCCAGCGCCCCAGCCGCGCGCCACTGCTGAATACCCAGCCAGATAAGATAAGCCGCTCCGGCCCATTTAAGGATTTCAAACGCCAGCAGCGAACGGGAAAACAGCGTTCCAAGGCCCACGCCGACCAGCACAATATGGATACCCAGCCCGGTTTGCAGGCCGGCAATAGACGCCGCCGCGCCCCGGTAGCCATGACTGATGGCGGTCGTCATTGTGTTAATGGCCCCTGAACCCGGTGAGAGGCTGAGGATAATGGATGTCAGCAGATAAGCGAACCACCACTCGAATGTCATGAGAAATTCCCTGATTGTTTATTTTTATGCCACAATACCCTGGTGTTGTAGCCTTGTGCGATAAGTCACAAAAAAACGATTTTACACGGTGAGCGGGGGTGGAAACCCGATGTTTCGGCAAAAAAGGAACTGGGAAACAAGAGAAAACGCGTTCGCGGCATTTTCGATGGGGCCGCTAACCGATTTCTGGCGTCAGCGGGAAGAGGCGGAGTTTACCGGAGTGGACAACGTCCCGGTCCGCTTTGTGCGTTTCCATGCGCCGGAAAACGATCGCGTCATTGTGGTATGCCCGGGCCGTATCGAAAGCTACGTAAAATATGCCGAACTGGCGTATGACCTGTTCCATATGGGATTTGATGTGTTAATCATCGACCATCGCGGACAGGGATTATCCGGCCGCCTTTTATCTGATTCCCATCGCGGTCACGTGGTTAACTTTAGTGACTACGTTGACGATTTCGCTGCATTCTGGGAGCAGGAAGTGCAGCCGGGACCGTGGCGTAAGCGTTATATACTGGCGCATTCCATGGGCGGCACGATTGCGACGCTATTTTTACAGCGCACGCCAGGTGCCTGCGATGCTATCGCACTGTGCGCGCCCATGTTCGGTATTATCATCCATCTGCCGGACTGGATGGTGCGGCAGATCCTCGACTGGGCTGAGGGCCATCAGCGCTTTCGGGAGAGCTATGCGCTGGGTACCGGGCGCTGGCACGCACTGCCGTTTAGCGTTAACGTGCTGACGCACAGCCGCGCGCGTTACCGGCGTAACCTGCGTTTCTATGCCGATGAGCCGAAGTTGCAGGTAGGCGGGCCGACGCATCATTGGGTACGAGAGGGGATTCTGGCGGGTGAACAGGTGCTGGCGGGTGCCGGGGACGATGCTACGCCAATGCTGCTGCTTCAGGCACAGGAGGAGCGAGTGGTCGATAACCGCGTTCACGACCGCTACTGTGACATTCGCGCCGCGGCAGGCCATCCCTGCGAGGGGGGAAAGCCGCTCGTTATTGAAGGTGCCTATCATGAGATCCTTTTTGAAAAGGACGCTATGCGCTCAGTCGCGCTAAATGCGATCGTCGATTTTTTCGATCGACATCATTGATTATTGCTTTATTGACCAGAGGTTGAATTGTCTTATGTATCAGGTTGTTGCATCCGATCTGGATGGTACGCTACTTTCTCCTGACCACCGTTTATCGCCCTATGCTAAAGAGACGCTGAAGCTGCTGACCGCGCAGGGAGTTAACTTCGTTTTTGCCACTGGCCGTCACCATGTTGATGTTGGCCAAATTCGCGATAGCCTTGAAATTAAAGCTTATATGATCACCTCAAACGGTGCGCGAGTGCATGATACCAACGGCAATCTGGTGTTTACGCATAATCTGGAAAGCGATATCGCCACCGATCTTTTCGGTGTGGTACATACCAGTCCGGACATTATCACCAACGTCTATCGTGACGATGAGTGGTTTATGAATCGTCATCGCCCGGAGGAAATGCGTTTCTTCAAAGAAGCTATTTTTAACTACTCACTGTATGAACCGGGTTTGCTGGAGCCACAGGGGATCAGCAAGGTGTTTTTCACCAGTCCGCATCATGAAAAACTGCTGGTACTGGAGCAGGCGATCAACGCCCGCTGGGGCGATCGCGTTAACGTTAGCTTTTCTACGCTAACCTGTCTGGAAGTGATGGCGGGAGGCGTGTCGAAAGGGCATGCGCTGGACGCTGTGGCCCGCGAGATGGGCTACGGGTTACAGGATTGCATCGCCTTTGGCGACGGGATGAACGATGCGGAAATGCTGTCGATGGCGGGCAAAGGATGCATTATGGCGAATGCGCACCAGCGGCTGAAAGATTTGTATCCGGAACTGGAAGTGATTGGTACGAATGCCGACAGCGCCGTTCCCAAGTATCTGCGCAAATTATATCTTGAGTGATTATTTAATAGTCAGTTGTCAACCTCTCTCTCCGCTACAATGAATGCTCTTCTACCTGAGAGACATTCATTGTGGCGCTTCTTATCATCACCACTATTCTGTGGGCTTTTTCCTTCAGCCTGTTTGGCGAATATCTGGCCGGGCACGTAGACAGCTATTTTGCCGTGCTGGTGCGCGTTGGGCTGGCGGCGCTGGTGTTTCTGCCGTTTTTACGCTCGCGTGGGCACAGTCTGAAAACCCTCGGTTTGTATATGCTGGTCGGAGCGATGCAGCTCGGGATTATGTATATGCTGAGTTTCCGCGCCTATCTCTATATTACGGTTGCTGAACTGCTGCTGTTTACCGTGCTGACGCCACTGTATATCACATTAATTTACGATCTGATGAGCAAGCGTCCCTTGCGCTGGGGATATGCAGGCAGCGCGTTGCTGGCGGTGATTGGCGCAGGCATTATTCGTTATAACCAGGTTACGGATCATTTCTGGACGGGGCTGGTGCTGGTGCAGCTTTCCAATATCAGCTTTGCCATCGGCATGGTGGGATATAAGCGCCTGATGGAAACCCGCCCGATGCCGCAGCATAACGCCTTTGCCTGGTTTTACATCGGGGCATTGTTAGTGGCTATCGTGGGCTGGTCTGTGCTGGGTAATGCGCAGAAAATGCCGGAAACCACGCTGCAATGGAGCATCCTGGTATTTCTTGGCGTGGCGGCGTCGGGGATCGGCTATTTCATGTGGAACGTCGGTGCGACCCAGGTGGATGCCGGCACGCTCGGTATCATGAACAATATGCACGTGCCGGCGGGGCTGCTGGTAAATCTGGCAATCTGGCATCAACAGCCCCACTGGCCGACCTTTATTACGGGTGCGGTTGTGATCCTGGCTTCGCTGTGGGTCCATCGCCGTTGGGTCGCTCCGCGCTCCGTACAAACGGCAGGTGATCGCAGGCGTGGTTGCGCGCCGAGCGAATAAACGCCTCCACAACGGGCTGCCGCTGTTCGCCGTCACGGACGGCGGCGTACAAACGGCTCCACAATCCTTCGCCCAGCGTTTTGGTGACGACCAGACCCTGACGTTCAAAACTCTCCACCACCCAATGCGGTAGCGCTGCAATCCCCATCCGTGCCGCCACCATCTGAATCAGTAGCAGGGTGTTATCCACACTCTTTAGTTGCGGGTTGATACCTGCTGGCTGCAGGAAGTGACGCCAGACATCCAGCCGACTGCGCTGCACCGGGTAAATCAGTAGCGTTTCGCTGGCCAAATCTTCTGGCGTAATACGCGCTTTTGCCGCCAGGGGATGATCAGGGGCCAGCACCAGTCGCACCTCGAAATCAAACATTGGCGAGTAGTGCAGGCCACTACGCGGCAGGATATCGGAGGTCATTACCAGGTCCAGCTCGCTTTGCTGCAGCGCAGGCTGCGGATCAAAGGTCACGCCAGATTTGAAGTCCATTTCAACTTGTGGCCACTTTATACGGAAGTTTTCAAGCGCTGGTGTCAGCCATTGAATACAGCTATGGCATTCAATGGCAATACGCAGTGTGGTCTGCTGCGGCTCGTTACATGCCTGCAGCGCCCGGCTAATTTGCGGCAGGATCTGGTTGGCCAGTTGTAACAGAACCTCGCCCTGCGGCGTGAAGCGCAGCGGCTGGCTCTTACGCACAAATAAACGAAAGCCAAGGCGCTGTTCCAGATCGCTGAACTGGTGAGAAAGGGCGGACTGGGTCTGGTGCAATGTAGCTGCCGCCGCAGCCAGCGATCCGCAGTTTCGCAACGCCTGGAGCGTTTTCAGGTGTTTAATCTCGATCATGAAAGTCCTTCACTTCGGCATGAATAAATTGCGCTTGAGGAATATACAGTACCTTCACATTATGGATGTGTAAACATCTGGATGGCTAAATAACAAATTTCCTCAAGGGGCACACAATGACTATTCTGAATCACACCCTCGGTTTTCCCCGCGTTGGCCTGCGTCGTGAATTGAAAAAAGCGCAAGAAAGTTACTGGGCTGGCAATACTTCCCGTGAAGAACTACTGGCGGTGGGCCGCGAACTGCGTGCGCGTCACTGGGAACAGCAGAAGCAGGCAGGCATTGACCTGCTACCGGTTGGCGATTTCGCCTGGTACGACCATGTTCTGACCACCAGCCTGCTGCTTGGCAACGTGCCGGCTCGTCATCAGAGCAAAGACGGATCGGTCGACATCGATACCCTGTTCCGCATCGGTCGTGGTCGTGCGCCTACCGGTGAACCTGCAGCGGCAGCGGAAATGACTAAATGGTTTAACACCAACTATCACTATATGGTGCCGGAATTTGTAAAGGGCCAGCAGTTCACCCTGACCTGGACTCAGCTACTCGAAGAAGTCGATGAGGCACTGGCGCTGGGCCATAAGGTAAAACCGGTGCTGCTGGGACCGGTAACGTATCTGTGGCTGGGTAAAGTCAAAGGTGAGTCGTTCGACCGCCTGAGCCTGCTGAACGACATTCTGCCGGTGTATCAGCAGGTGCTGACTGAACTGGCAAAACGAGATATTGAGTGGGTGCAAATTGATGAGCCCGCGCTGGTGCTGGAACTGCCTGAAGAATGGCTGGCCGCTTACAAGCCTGCCTGTGAGGCGCTGCAAGGGCAGGTGAAACTGCTGTTGACGACTTATTTTGAAGGCATCAGCGCTAATCTTGATACCATCACCGCCCTGCCGGTGCAGGGCCTGCACGTTGATCTGGTACATGGTAAAGATGACGTGGCGGAACTGCACCAGCGCCTGCCGTCTGACTGGCTGCTGTCGGCTGGTCTTATCAATGGGCGTAACGTCTGGCGCGCCGACCTGAGCGAAAAGTACGCGCAGATTAAAGCCATTAAAGATAAGCGTGCGCTGTGGATCGCCTCTTCCTGCTCTTTGCTGCACAGCCCCATCGATCTGAGTGTGGAGACGCGGCTGGATGCAGAAGTCAAAAGCTGGTTTGCCTTTGCCCTGCAGAAATGCCAGGAGCTTACATTACTGCGCGATGCGCTGAACACCGGCGACACCAGCGCCATTGACGAGTGGAGCGCGCCGATTCAGGCCCGTCGTCACTCGGCCCGCGTGCATAACAGCGCAGTAGAAAAACGCCTTGCAGCGATTACCGCCACAGACAGTCAGCGCGCCAGCGCTTACCCGGTTCGTGCCGAAGCGCAGCGCGCGCGATTCAACCTGCCCGCCTGGCCGACGACGACCATTGGCTCCTTCCCGCAGACCACCGACATTCGCAGCCTGCGTCTGGACTTCAAAAAAGGCAATCTTGACGCCAAAAACTACCGCACCGGTATTGCAGGTCACATCAAGCAGGCGATTGTCGAGCAGGAGCGCCTGGGTCTGGACGTGCTGGTACATGGTGAAGCCGAGCGTAACGACATGGTGGAATACTTTGGCGAGCATCTGGATGGATTTATTTTTACCCAGAATGGCTGGGTGCAAAGCTACGGCTCCCGCTGCGTAAAACCGCCTGTGGTGATCGGCGATATCAGCCGCCCGCAAGCAATCACCGTGGAGTGGGCAAAATATGCTCAGTCGCTGACTGACAAGCCGGTGAAGGGTATGCTGACGGGGCCGGTCACCATTCTCTGCTGGTCCTTCCCACGCGAAGATGTCAGCCGTGAAACGATTGCTAAGCAGATTGCGCTGGCGCTGCGTGATGAAGTGGCGGACCTGGAAGCCGCGGGCATCGGTATCATTCAGATTGACGAACCGGCGCTGCGCGAAGGCCTGCCGCTGAAGCGCAGCGACTGGGATGCCTACCTGCAATGGGGCGTGGAAGCCTTCCGCATCAATGCGGCGGTGGCGAAGGATGAAACCCAGATTCACACCCATATGTGTTACTGCGAGTTCAACGACATCATGGACTCCATCGCCGCGCTGGATGCAGACGTGATCACCATTGAAACCTCACGTTCTGACATGGAGCTGCTGGAATCGTTTAAAGAGTTCGACTATCCGAACGAAATCGGGCCGGGCGTGTACGACATCCATTCGCCGAACGTACCGAGCGTGGAATGGATTGAAGCCCTGCTGAAGAAAGCGCAGCAACGTATCCCGGCTGAGCGCCTGTGGGTCAACCCGGACTGCGGCCTGAAAACTCGCGGCTGGCCGGAAACCCGCGCGGCGCTGGCGAATATGGTCAAAGCGGCGCAGAATTTGCGCGAGGCGTAAGCGCTACGCTAAAAAGGAGGCGCTGGCCTCCTTTTTTATTCTGTGAGCACGGGGGGACGGTTATGCTGGATACCACTGCTGAGAGGTTATACAGTTCACGCATATGTTTAAGGTGAATAACGATGTAAGTGAGTGAGTATGGCTATCAACGGTTGTCACGTCATGGCAAAGCCTACAGGATCAGTATGCAATATTGATTGCCAGTACTGTTTCTATCTTGAAAAAGAGGCGCTGTATCCGGAGCGCAACAAAAACTGGCGGATGTCGGACGAGACGCTGGAAACTTATATTCGCCAGCACATTGAGGCGCAAAGCAGTAACGAAGTGAGCTTCGCCTGGCAGGGCGGCGAACCGACGATGATCGGCCTGCCTTTCTTTCGTCGGGTGGTGGAGCTGTGTGAGAAGCACGCTAACGGTAAAAAAATCAGCCACGCCCTGCAAACCAACGGCATTTTACTCAATCCCGAATGGGCGCAGTTTTTTGCCGAACATCATTTTCTGATCGGCCTGTCCGTCGATGGCCCGGCTCACCTGCACGATAAATACCGCGTATCGCGTTCCGGTAAAGGCACGCACGCGCAGGTGATGGCAGGCATGGCATTGTTGAAAGAATATCATGTTGAATTCAATACCCTGACCGTGGTGGGGGCGCATAACGTCGCTCACGCCAGGGAAGTGTATGAATTCCTGCTGGCGGCAGGCTCGCGCTACATTCAGTTTATCCCGCTGGTGGAGCGGATGAGCACCGATACATCGTCGGTACTTAATCTGGTTATGCCCGGTGAGAGCGCGGCGAAACTGGCACCGTGGACCGTGCCTTCATGGCAGTACGGTGAATTTCTTAATAATATCTTTGATATCTGGGTGCGGCGCGATGTTGGCCACGTGTACGTACAAATGTTTGATGTCGCCTTATCTGCCTGGTGCGGTCAGCCGCCGGTGCTGTGCGTGTTCTCTGAAAACTGCGGCCATGCATTTGCGCTGGAGTCCAATGGCGATCTTTATAACTGCGATCACTATGTTTACCCTGAGCATATGCTGGGTAACATTCATCAGAAAAGCATTCAAGAGATGAATAACAGCGAGCAGGCCATTACCTTCGGCCGTGCCAAGCGGGAAACGCTGACCGCCGACTGCCGCCGGTGCGATTACCGTTTTGTCTGCCATGGTGGTTGTCCTAAACATCGTTTTGCCGTCTCGCCTTCCGGGCATCCCGGGCATAACTATCTGTGCGCAGGCTATGAGCATTTCTTCCGTCATATCACCCGTAATATGAATATTATGAAAGACCTGGTGACTAACGGTTATCCGCCACAAGCCATTATGCGCGTACTGGCGCAGGAGAAAACGGTAAGCGCGGGAAATGTGAATCGTAACGATCCGTGCCCGTGCGGCAGCGGGAAAAAATATAAAAAATGCTGCGGCATGTCTGCCTGAAAGACAACGGTGACGCCGGATGATACCGGCGTCAGGGACGTTAATCCGCTTTCTTATTAACGTAGCGGGCAAACCACGCCAGCATTTTCTGCCAGCCATCTTTCGCTGAGGCCTCATGGTAGCTCGGACGATAATCGGCGTTAAATGCATGCCCGGCATCAGGGTAGACAATAATCTCTGCTGTGGCACTGGCGTCCCGCAGCGCCTGACGCATTTTCTCCAGGCTTTCCTGAGGAATGCTGTTGTCCTGAGCGCCATAAAGCCCAAGCACTGGCGCACTCAGTTGGCTGGCCACATCCACAGGATGCGTCGGTGACGTTAACGTCTGATCGCCCATGACCTTTCCATACCATGCGACGGCCGCTTTAAGCTGCGGATTATGCGCAGCATATAGCCAGGCAATGCGTCCACCCCAGCAAAAACCGGTAATCCCCAGGCGATGAGCATCGCCGTCGTTGCGCGCGGCCCAGTTGGCGACGTGGTCTAAATCGGCCAGCACCTGCGCATCGGGAACCTTTGACACCAGTTCTTTCAACAGGGTGCCAATATCATCATACGCATTGGGATCGCCCTGGCGGAAATAGAGTTCCGGCGCGATGGCAAAATAACCCTCCAGCGCCAGACGACGACATAAATCGCGAATGTGCTCATGTACGCCGAAAATTTCCTGCACTACGATAATGACAGGCAACGCGCCTTTCGCATCCTTTGGTCGGGCGTGATAAGCGGGCATATTCTCGCCCTGCGTCGGGATTGTCGTTTCGCCGGTCACAATCGCCTCTGCGGGCGTGCGGACGATAGTGGAGGCATGAGGTGAGGCTGCGGGGGCAAAGCCCGGCTGGTTGTCAGTAGTCATGGCATTCTCCGTACCCAATATTAGCGCAGTATTAACTATAGACCCGGCATTCACAATTCACCGTGGCAAAAGGCGGTTTAAGGTGCCAGTCGGCTTAATCGCTGACTATATTTATGTGATATTTGTCACTAATTTATGGAAATGAAATGCAATAAGTTTTTGCTCAAGTGACGGTGGTCACGAAATTATGCCAATCACTTCTGTAAAGTACCTTTTTGCTTCTTCTGACCAACTGACCCACAGAGGAGTCTCTTTATGTCCAAGTCTGATGTTTTTCATCTCGGCCTCACAAAAAACGATCTACAAGGGGCTACGCTGGCTATCGTCCCGGGCGATCCTGAGCGTGTGGAAAAGATCGCCGCGCTGATGGATAAGCCGGTCAAGCTGGCATCTCATCGTGAATTTACCTCCTGGCGTGCTGAACTCGACGGTAAAGCCGTGATTGTGTGCTCCACCGGCATCGGCGGGCCTTCCACTTCTATTGCGGTAGAGGAACTGGCGCAGCTTGGTATTCGTACTTTCCTGCGTATTGGGACCACCGGCGCTATTCAGCCGCACATTAACGTGGGCGACGTTCTGGTGACCACCGCGTCTGTCCGCCTGGACGGTGCAAGTTTGCACTTCGCGCCAATGGAATTCCCGGCGGTCGCTGATTTTGAATGTACTACTGCGCTGGTTGAGGCGGCGAAATCTATCGGAGCGACCACCCACGTTGGCGTGACCGCCTCTTCCGACACTTTCTATCCAGGGCAAGAACGTTACGACACCTTCTCTGGCCGCGTGGTTAGCCGCTTTAAAGGCTCGATGGAAGAGTGGCAGTCGATGGGGGTGATGAATTACGAAATGGAATCGGCCACCTTGCTGACCATGTGCTCCAGCCAGGGTCTGCGTGCCGGTATGGTTGCGGGTGTGATCGTTAACCGCACCCAGCAGGAAATTCCGAATGCAGAAACCATGAAGCAGACCGAAAGCCACGCGGTGAAAATTGTGGTGGAAGCCGCACGCCGTCTTCTCTGAGTGCTAATTAAAATAAGAAAGGGCCGACATGTTCGGCCCTTTCTTTTTGCGTAATGCCTCGCAGAAAAACCTTTTAAACTGGACGTTTATACAGCAAAGCCGTATTTTGCAGGGTGAATGAATCAGGTAGGAGGGTGAATGGACAGCGCAATTATTATCAGCGTACTACTGATGCTGGCGGGGATCGGCGTTGGCTGGCTGGCGGCGAGCTATCGTGCCGCGCAGCAGCGGGCCGATGCGCTTGCTGAGCAGCGGGAGGTGTTTGGCGAGTTAAGTGCCGCAAAGCAGCAGCTTGCCCAGCATAGCCACTGGCGCGACGAGTGTGAGCTGCTGAATAATGAGCTGCGCAGCCTGCGGGAAATCAACACCTCGCTGGAAGCCGATCTGCGGGAAGTGACCACCCGCCTTGAAGCCTCGCAGGATAAAACCCGCCAGATGATCAACAGTGAGCAGCGGCTTAGCGAACAGTTTGAAAACCTCGCTAATCGGATCTTTGAACATAGTAATCGTCGGGTGGATGAGCAAAACCGCCAGAGCTTACACGGTCTGCTGACACCGCTACGCGAGCAGCTTGACGGCTTCCGCCGCCAGGTACAGGACAGCTTTGGCCAGGAAGCGCGGGAAAGACACACCCTGGCACATGAAATCCGCAACCTTCAGCAGCTCAACGCGCAGATGGCGCAGGAAGCGCTTAACCTTACGCGGGCGCTAAAAGGCGACAATAAAGCGCAGGGCAACTGGGGTGAGGTGGTCCTGAGTCGGGTCCTGGAAGCCTCCGGACTGCGTGAAGGTTACGAGTATGAAACCCAGGTGAGTATTGAAACCGAGGCCCGCTCGCGGATGCAGCCTGATGTGGTGGTGCGCCTGCCGCAAGGCAAGGATGTCGTCGTCGATGCCAAAATGACGCTGGTGGCCTATGAACGTTATTTCAATGCTGAAGAAGACTATACGCGTGAGGCTGCGCTTCAGGAGCATATCGCTTCGGTACGTAACCATATTCGGTTGCTGGGACGCAAAGATTATCAGCAATTGCCTGGGCTGCGCAGTCTTGATTACGTACTGATGTTTATTCCCGTTGAACCGGCATTTTTACTGGCGATTGACCGCCAGCCGGAGCTGATTACTGAAGCGCTGAAAAATAACATCATGCTGGTCAGCCCGACCACATTACTGGTGGCGCTACGCACCATTTCCAACCTGTGGCGCTACGAGCATCAAAGCCGCAACGCCCAGCAGATCGCCGAGCGAGCCAGTCGTCTGTACGACAAAATGCGGCTATTTGTCGACGATATGTCATCAATAGGGCAAAGCCTGGATAAAGCACAGGACAACTATCGGCAGGCGATGAAAAAACTCACCTCGGGGCGGGGCAATGTGCTGGCGCAGGCGGAAGCCTTTCGCGGGCTCGGCGTGGAAATTAAACGCGAGATTAATCCGGATTTAACCGAGCAGGCTACCACGCAGGATGAAGAGTTTCGACTACGCTCAGGTGCAGACCCTGATAATGAAAGTGAATCTTCTGCACAAGACTCAGCGATTCATGCGCTAAACTCCTTTTCTCGCGGTCGTTGAGTCGTAGGGTAAACGCCCTTGATCTGTTACACTTTACGAACAATTTCTTGATAAGCAGGCCTTAAAATGGATGAGAATTCTCAGGATACGACGCATTTTGGTTTTCAGACTGTCGCCAGAACGCAGAAAGCTGACATGGTGGCGCATGTATTCCATTCAGTCGCTGCAAAATATGATGTCATGAATGACCTCATGTCATTTGGTATTCATCGCTTGTGGAAGCGTTACACCATTGATTGCAGCGGCGTGCGTCGCGGGCAAACCGTGCTGGATTTAGCCGGCGGAACGGGCGACCTGACGGCAAAGTTTTCTCGTCTTGTTGGTGAGACGGGGCGCGTGGTGCTGGCTGATATCAACGACTCGATGCTGAAGATGGGGCGCGAAAAACTGCGTAATCTGGGCGTGGTGGGGAACGTAGAATACGTTCAGGCGAATGCGGAAGCATTGCCCTTCCCGGATAACACCTTTGACTGCATCACCATTTCGTTTGGCCTGCGTAACGTGACCGACAAAGAAAAAGCCTTACGCTCTATGTACCGGGTGCTGAAACCGGGTGGCCGTCTGCTGGTACTGGAGTTCTCAAAGCCGATTATCGATCCGCTGAGCAAGGCTTACGACGCCTATTCGTTCCACGTGCTGCCGCGTATTGGACAGATGGTGGCGAACGATGCGGAAAGCTACCGTTATCTGGCCGAGTCCATCCGTATGCACCCCGATCAGGAAACACTGAAGGCAATGATGGAAGATGCTGGCCTTGAGAACGTGAGCTATTACAACTTGACGGCAGGCATCGTCGCGCTGCACCGTGGCTATAAGTTTTAACAGGAGAGCGTAATGCCGTTTAAACCCTTAATTACGGCGGGCGTCGAAAATATTCTCAACGCGTTTCTGTGGCGTGAGCGCGGTCTGAAACCTGCCCGCCAGCGTCTACAGGGAAAAGTATTACGCATTGTACTAAATGAATTCTCCTCACCGTTAGTGCTCAGCTTTAGCGAACGTCAGGTTGACGTGCTGGGCGAATGGGAAGGGGAGGCGGATTGTACGGTGATCACGCGCCTGAGCGTACTGCCGAAACTGCGCGACCGTCAGCAGCTTACCGCGCTTATCCGCAGTGGTGAACTGGAAGTGAATGGCGATATTCAGGTAGTACAGAATTTTGTCGCCTTAAGCGATCTGGCTGAGTTCGATCTTGCCGAGCTGCTGGCCCCGTGGACGGGAGATATTGCCGCGGAAGGTGTGAGCCGTTTTTTACGTCGTGGGGCAACCTTTCTTACCCGCCGCGTTCAGCGTCAGCAGCGCTATGTGGCCGACGCGCTAACTGAAGAGTGGCGTCTGGCACCGGGCGCGCTGGAAGTGGCGTGGTTTGCTGAAGAAGTCGCTGCCGTTGAGCGCGCCGCTGATAATCTGACGACACGGCTGAAAAAACTGGAGGCCAAATGACGCCAGGTGAAGTTCGTCGCCTGTATTTTATTATCCAGACTTTTTTGAGCTACGGGCTTGATGAGCTGATCCCCAGAATGCGCATTACGTTGCCGCTGAGATTATGGCGGCGCACGCTGTTCTGGATGCCTAACCGCCATAAAGATCGTCTTCTGGGCGAGCGTTTGCGTCTGGCCTTGCAGGAGCTGGGGCCGGTGTGGATTAAGTTTGGTCAGATGCTCTCAACTCGCCGCGATCTCTTCCCGCCGCAAATCGCCGATCAACTGGCAATGTTGCAGGACAAAGTTGCGCCTTTTGACGGTGTGCTCGCCAAACAGCAAATTGAAAAAGCGATGGGCGACATCCCGGTTGAAACATGGTTTGATGATTTCGATATCAACCCGCTGGCCTCGGCGTCGATTGCGCAGGTACATACGGCGCGGCTGAAAGAGAACGGCAAAGAGGTGGTCATTAAGGTGATTCGCCCGGATATTCTGCCGGTCATCAAAGCCGACATGAAGCTGATCCATCGGCTGGCGCGTTGGGTTCCACGTTTGCTGCCGGACGGGCGTCGTCTGCGCCCGATGGAAGTGGTTCGCGAGTATGAAAAGACCCTAATCGACGAACTTGATTTGCTGCGTGAAGCGGCAAACGCCATCCAGTTACGGCGCAATTTTGAAAACAGTCCGATGCTCTACGTGCCGGAAGTGTATTCCGACTACTGTAGTCAGAACATGCTGGTGATGGAGCGTATTTATGGCATTCCCATCTCCGATGTTGCCCAGCTTGAACAGCACGGCACGAACATGAAACTGCTGGCCGAGCGCGGCGTTCAGGTCTTCTTTACCCAGGTGTTCCGCGACAGCTTTTTCCATGCGGACATGCATCCGGGTAACATTTTCGTCAGCTATGAACACCCGGAAGATCCGCAGTATATCGGCATCGATTGCGGCATTGTTGGTTCGCTTAATAAGGAAGATAAGCGTTATCTGGCAGAGAACTTTATCGCATTCTTCAACCGCGACTACCGTAAAGTGGCGGAGCTTCACGTGGACTCCGGCTGGGTACCGCCTGACACCAACGTCGAAGAGTTTGAATTTGCGATCCGTACCGTCTGCGAGCCTATCTTTGAGAAGCCGCTGGCCGACATCTCGTTCGGACATGTGCTGTTGAACCTGTTTAACACCGCCCGTCGTTTTAATATGGAAGTGCAGCCCCAGCTCGTGCTGCTGCAGAAAACGCTGCTTTATGTAGAAGGGGTGGGCAGGCAGCTTTATCCGCAGCTCGATTTATGGAAAACGGCGAAACCTTTCCTTGAAACGTGGATCAAAGATCAGGTGGGCATTCCTTCGCTGATTAAGGCCTGCAAAGAAAAAGCGCCGTTCTGGATCGAAAAAATGCCAGAATTACCTGAACTGATTTACAACAGCCTGCGCCAGCACAAGCAATTGCAACATAGTGTTGATAAAATCGCAGTTGAGCTACAGGTTAATCACGTGCGACAAGGACAGTCTCGCTATTTGTTCGGTATGGGCGCTACGCTGATTTTGAGCGGCACGCTACTGTTGATCAATCGGCCTGACTGGGAAATGATGCCCGCCTGGCTTATCGCCGGTGGCCTTGTGATATGGCTTATCGGCTGGCGCAAAACGCGCTGAATTTCGCCTCGCGATCGCAAAAGTGCTTAGCGTATACTGCGGTCTGCTTATTTATTCACACTCGTCACCTTGCGAGTTGGTCATTGAGGATTTTGTATGGGTGGTATCAGTATCTGGCAGTTGTTGATTATCGTGGTGATTGTAGTTTTGCTGTTTGGCACCAAAAAGCTCAGCTCGCTGGGTTCCGATTTAGGCTCTTCTATCAAAGGCTTCAAGAAAGCCATGAGCGATGAAGACGAGAAGAAGACGCCACCACCGTCTGAGGATGCCGATTTCTCGACTAAAACGCTCGCTGAGAAGCAGGAAGAGGCCAGGAAGGAAGAGATCAAACGCCACGACGACAAGCAGGTGTAATTCGTGTTTGAGATTGGTTTTAGTGAACTGCTGCTGGTTTTCGTTATTGGCCTGATTGTCCTTGGGCCAAAACGATTGCCGGTGGCTGTCAAAACGGTTGTCGGCTGGATACGCGCTATGCGTTCTCTGGCCTCGACGGTGCAAAATGAGCTGGCACAGGAGCTGAAAGTCCAGGAGCTTCAGGACAGCCTGAAGAAAGTGGAAAAGGCCAGCCTCAACAACTTATCGCCTGAACTTAAAGCCTCAATGGATGAACTGCGCGAAGCGGCGGAATCCATGAAACGCTCCTACAGCGCTCACGATCCCGAGAAAGAAAGTGACGAAGCCCATACCATCCATAATCCACTGGTGAAAGGCAACGAAGCGCAGCATGAAGGCGTTACGCCTGCGACGGCAGAAAATCAGGCCAGCGCGCAGGAGCAGTCTCCTCAGGAACCTGAAGTGCAAAACGTCGATGTACCTGTCTCGCTTGAGAAAAAATCGCTTACCGCATCCGTTTCTGACTCATCCTCTTCTTCAAGTGATAAATCGTAAACATGGCCGTAGAAGATACCCAACCGCTTATTGCGCATCTGATTGAACTGCGTAAGCGCCTGCTCAACAGCATTCTTGCTGTTATCGTCATTTTTCTGGCGCTGGTTTATTTTGCCAATGACATTTACTACCTGGTATCAGCACCGCTGATCAAGCAGATGCCGCTGGGTGCCACAATGATTGCCACCGATGTGGCATCGCCGTTTTTTACCCCGATTAAACTGACCTTTATGGTGTCGATAATTTTATCTGCGCCGGTCATTCTGTATCAGGTCTGGGCGTTTGTTGCGCCTGCGCTATATAAGCATGAGCGCCGTCTGGTGATGCCGCTGTTGGTTTCCAGCACGCTGCTGTTTTATATCGGCATGGCCTTTGCCTACTTTGTGGTGTTTCCGCTGGCATTTGGGTTCCTGACGCACACTGCGCCCGAAGGCGTTCAGGTGTCGACGGATATCAGTAGTTACCTGAGTTTTGTCATGGCGCTGTTTATGGCCTTTGGCGTTGCCTTCGAGGTTCCGGTCGCCATTATCCTGATTTGCTGGTTGGGTGTGACAACGCCAGAGGACCTGCGCGCCAAGCGCCCTTACGTGCTGGTTGGAGCGTTCGTCGTTGGCATGTTGTTGACGCCGCCGGATGTGTTCTCACAGACGCTGCTGGCGATCCCGATGTACTGCCTGTTTGAAGTGGGCCTGTTTTTCTCGCGTTTTTATGTTGGAAAACGGCGTACCCGCGATGAAGATGCCGCGCAGGAAGCTGAAAGTGAAGAGTAAATTAACCGCCCGTACAGGGCGGTTTGTTTTTGGGGGAAGATGATGTTTGATATCGGTGTGAATCTTACCAGTTCGCAATTCGCGAAAGATTACGCAGATGTTGTAGTGCGGGCGCGAGAAGCGGGGGTCAACGGTATGCTGTTGACCGGCACCAACCAACACGAAAGCGAACAGGCACTGCGGATGGCGCGTGAACTGACGAACTGCTGGTCAACCGCTGGCGTACATCCCCATGATAGTCATTGCTGGGATGACAGGGTTGCTGAGGCTATCTATGCCCTGGCATCGCAGCCGGAAGTGGTGGCCATTGGCGAATGCGGGCTGGATTTCAACCGCAATTACTCCACGCCGCAGGCGCAGGAAGCGGCATTTAGCGCGCAACTGGCGATGGCTGCCAGGCTTTCAATGCCGGTCTTCCTCCACTGCCGTGATGCGCATTCGCGTTTTATGACATTACTGGAACCCTGGCTGGATAAACTGCCGGGCGCGGTCGTTCATTGTTTTACCGGTACGCGCGAGGAAATGCAGCAGTGTATTGACCGTGGGCTGTATATCGGGATCACTGGCTGGGTTTGTGATGAGCGTCGAGGGCTGGAACTCAGGGAATTGCTGCCTTTTATTCCCGCTGAGCGGCTGATGATTGAAACCGATGCCCCGTGGCTTTTGCCGCGTGATATCAGGCCGAAGCCAGCTTCACGACGCAACGAACCTGCGTTACTGAGGCATATCCTGGAGCGCGTGGCCTACTGGCGTGGTGAAACCCCTGACGCGCTGGAAAGCATTACCGACGCCAATGTCAGGGCTTTTTTCGGAATATCATTCTGAGCGATCAGACTTTGCGGAATTCGGTATTTTTAACGCTGTGCATCACCTGCTTATTCAACAGATTGAGTAACAGCATCGAACGGGCTTCGCCATCAGGTTCGGTGAAAATAGCCTCAAAGCCTTCAAACGCCCCTTCGGTAATGAGTACGCTGTCACCCGGGTAAGGAGTGCCCGGGTCAGTGATCCCTTCCGGTTTGGCGATGGAAAGCTGATGAATTACTGCTGGCGGAACGGTCGCCGCTTTTGCGCCAAAACGAACAAAGTGGCTGACGCCACGCGTGGCATTAATTGTCGTGGTATGGATGATTTCCGGATCGAACTCCACGAACATATAGTTGGGGAACAGAGGTTCACTGACCGGCGTACGTTTTCCACGTACCATTTTCTCCAGCGTGATCATCGGTGTCAGGCAGTTCACCGCCTGTCGTTCGAGATGCTCCTGAGCGCGCTGAAGTTGCCCACGTTTGCAGTACAGTAAATACCAGGCTTGCATAATAACTCTATTCCGCTTGTCCGGGGCGCAAGCATAACAAAAGGCTGACCTTAAGTTAATTATAATCCCTGCTGATTGTTAGCAAGATCAGAATTCACCCTAATTTAACAAAAATACAGCATCGCACTGCCTTAGGCCGTATAATAAACCGCTCACAAAGAGGCCATAATTGACGCCATGAAATACCACGATTTACGCGATTTTCTGACGCTGCTGGAACAGCAGGGGGAGCTTAAACGCATTACGCTTGCGGTCGATCCCCACCTTGAAATTACCGAAATTGCCGACCGCACGCTGCGGGCAGGCGGGCCAGCGCTGCTGTTTGAAAACCCAAAGGGGTATGCCATGCCGGTGTTGTGCAACCTTTTCGGTACGCCTAAGCGGGTGGCAATGGGCATGGGGCAGGACGATGTAACTGCCTTGCGCGAGGTCGGCAAATTGCTGGCGTTTTTGAAAGAGCCAGAGCCGCCGAAAGGGTTTCGCGATCTCTTTGATAAGCTGCCACAGTTTAAGCAAGTGCTGAATATGCCGACGAAGCGTTTACGGGGTGCGCCCTGTCAGCAAAAGGTATTTCAGGGCGATGATGTAGATTTATCACGTATCCCGATTATGACCTGCTGGCCGGAGGATGCCGCACCGCTCATCACCTGGGGGCTGACGGTGACACGCGGTCCGCATAAGGAGCGGCAGAATCTGGGCATTTATCGTCAGCAGTTAATTGGCAAAAATAAGCTTATCATGCGCTGGTTGTCACATCGTGGCGGCGCGCTGGATTATCAGGAGTGGTGCGCCACGCATCCTGGCGAGCGTTTTCCGGTTTCGGTGGCGCTGGGTGCCGATCCGGCTACCATTCTCGGCGCGGTCACACCGGTTCCCGATACGCTTTCTGAATATGCGTTTGCCGGGCTGTTGCGCGGTACGAAAACAGAAGTGGTAAAGTGTCTCTCAAACGATCTTGAAGTACCTGCCAGTGCGGAAATTGTGCTTGAAGGTTACATTGAGCCGGGAGAAACGGCCCCGGAAGGACCTTATGGCGACCATACGGGCTACTATAACGAAGTTGATAACTTCCCGGTCTTTACCGTCACGCACATTACTCAGCGTGAAGATGCGATCTATCACTCCACCTATACGGGACGCCCGCCTGATGAGCCTGCGGTACTGGGCGTTGCACTTAATGAAGTGTTTGTGCCTATCCTGCAAAAGCAGTTCCCGGAAATTGTTGATTTTTACCTGCCGCCGGAGGGCTGTTCTTATCGTCTGGCCGTGGTCACCATCAAAAAACAGTACGCCGGTCACGCGAAGCGCGTAATGATGGGCGTGTGGTCTTTCCTGCGCCAGTTTATGTACACGAAATTCGTGATCGTTTGTGATGATGACGTCAATGCCCGCGACTGGAATGATGTGATTTGGGCGATCACTACCCGGATGGACCCGGCACGTGATACGGTACTGGTAGAAAATACGCCAATTGATTATCTGGACTTTGCCTCTCCAGTGTCCGGTCTCGGCTCAAAAATGGGTCTGGATGCGACCAATAAATGGCCGGGAGAGACACAGCGGGAATGGGGTCGCCCGATTAAAAAAGATCCCGACGTAACGGCACGTATTGATGCCATCTGGAATGAACTGGCTATCTTTAATCAAAGTAAACCTTAATTCCAGGTGGTGAATCAGAGTGGCTTATGTCATTCACCTGCAACCTGAAGTGTGACGAGTATAGACCCGACAGAGGGAAACCATGACAACCTTAAGCTGTAAAGTGACCTCGGTGGAAGCTATCACCGACACTGTGTATCGCGTCCGTCTGGTGCCGGAAACCGCGTTTTCTTTTCGCGCAGGCCAGTACCTGATGGTCGTCATGGATGAGCGTGACAAACGTCCCTTTTCCATGGCCTCTACCCCGTCTGAAAAAGAGTTTATCGAGTTGCATATCGGTGCCTCTGAACTGAACCTCTACGCGATGGCAGTCATGGATCGCATTTTGAAAGAGCGTAATATTGTTATTGATATTCCGCATGGCGAGGCCTGGCTGCGCGAGGATGAAGATCGTCCGCTGATCCTGATTGCCGGGGGCACGGGCTTTTCCTACGCGCGTTCTATCCTGCTTACCGCGCTGGCGCAGAACCCGCATCGGCACATTACCATTTATTGGGGTGGGCGTGAGGAGAAGCATCTTTACGATCTGTCTGAACTGGAGGCGCTCTCTGTTAATCACCCTAACCTGCGTATTGAAGCGGTGGTTGAACAGCCGGAAGAAAACTGGCGTGGGCGCACCGGTACCGTGTTGACGGCCGTGCTTCAGGATCATGGTTCGCTGGCTGAACACGACATCTACATCGCTGGTCGTTTCGAAATGGCGAAAATTGCCCGCGATCTGTTTTGTAATGAACGCCATGCACGTGAAGACCGCCTGTTTGGTGATGCCTTCGCGTTTATCTGATCGTTATACCGGGAAGACATCGCTTTTTCCCGGTTGTTAGTTTTTATCTTCTGTATAGTAAACAGATCTCAGCACGTTGTGTGCAGAGGTCGTTTCTTCGCTGGCTAAAAGTGTGAACTTCCACGCAACTTACTGTTTACCCTCCATCTCTATGCATTTCTTTATTGCGTATAGTAAACAAAATGCGCATTCTTCGGACAATTGTTATTCTTTTATGAGCTGAGGATGCGCCATGAAACTGGGACTGGATATCGGTGGTACCAAAATCGAAGCCGTGGTCTTAGACGACCAGGGAAGGATTTGTTATCGGGAACGTTATGCAACGCAAAAGCAGAGTTATAACGATTTTTTTACGGCGGTTGTAGACATTATTCGACTCGCGCAGGCCGCTTTTACTGTCCCTCTCAGCGTTGGGGTGGGGATACCCGGAGCCATCGACCCCGGCAGCGAATTGATTAAAAACTCCAATATTCTGGTTCTGAATCAACAACCTTTTGCCCGCGATCTTGAGCAACATCTGGCGCTCCCGGTGACGATCACGAATGATGCTAACTGCTTTACCTTGTCTGAAGCGATGGACGGTAGTGGACAAGGCCATGGCGTGGTGTTTGGCGTTATTCTCGGCACCGGCTGCGGCGGAGGATTATGTGTGGACCAACGGCTCATCACTGGCCCTAACGCTTGTACCGGCGAGTGGGGGCATAACGCGCTTCCTCGTTACGATGTTAATGTGGATGGCAACGCAGCACTCTGTTATTGCGGCCATCATAACTGCATTGAAAGTTTTATTTCTGGTAGCGGGCTGCAACGTCAGTACAGCGAGCTGTTTACTCAACATGCCAGTGTGCCTGACATCATTAAGCTCGTTGCTGCCGGTGACGAGCGGGCGATTGTAGTATGGCAGCGCTACAGCGATCAACTTGCCCGCTCGCTCGCCAGCATTATCAATATGATTGATCCTGATGTGATTGTGCTGGGAGGCGGGGTATCCAATATTGATATGCTCTATGAAGGACTGCAACAGCGCGTAGCGAATTATGTCTTTGGCCGTCGATGCCATACGCCAATCCTGCGGGCCAGCCATGGCGATAGCAGTGGGGTACGCGGCGCGGCGTGGCTTGGCGCGGTGTCATCCAGAACGTTGATAACGAGTCGTGAATGAGTAAGCCGGTACGTATCAGAGATATTGCGCAAGCTTGCGGCGTTTCTGTGGGCGCGGTATCCCGTGCCCTCAAAGGACAGCCCGGGCTGCGCGAAGAGACGCGCCAGCGCATTATTGCCATTGCTGAGCAGCAGGGCTATGACTTTACTCGTCTGCGTAGCGAAAAAATAAAGCGCATTCTGTTTTTACTTCACCGTCAACATAATATCAGCCGTGCGCTGCCTTTTTATTCGCCACTTTTACTGGGAATTGAGGATTGTTGCCGCGATAAAGGCATCGCACTAAGTTTTCTGGCTATTGGTCCTGGCGATGCCATCAACGACCAGGTTATGTTGCATCAACCTGATGCGTTAATTTGTGCTGGATTCTTCGAGCCGGAACTGCTGGCCTTGTTGCAACAACTGAAGCTGCCGCTGGTGCTGGCAGATTCATGGGCACCGGGATTACCCTGTGTGAATCCCGATAATGCGCTGGGCGGTTACTTAGCCACACACCACCTTATTACCCAGGGAAGACGGCGGATCGCTTTTCTGGCGAGCACCTTGTCTCATTACAGTATTCGCCAGCGTGAAAATGGCTATCGAAAAGCGTTATATGAAGCACAAATGTTAATGCCGCCAGATTATGAGGCAATAGCCCCCCCGCTGGTAGATACCGAGCTGGCGCTGGAGCAGGCGGTGAATGAACTTCTCAGCCTCCCGGAACCACCGGATGCGATTTTTGCCTACAACGATGCTGCTGCACTGGTCGTCGTGCGTTTGTGTGCCGAACGCGGCTTACGTATTCCTGAGGATATTGCGCTGGTTGGGTTTGATAATATCGATTCTGCGCAATATGCTACCCCGGCATTAACGACCATCGGCGTTAATAAACAACAACTGGGGCGCGAAGCTGTTCGCCTGTTACTTGACGGACGAGCGGAAGATAATCATCTGCTTGCGGTGAAACTAATACAGCGGAACAGTACCTAAAGAAGCATCTTTTTATCGCATCGTGATCAGGGAGAACGGTATGCGTAAACGGTTTATCGCTACAATGATTCTGATTAGCGGGCTCGCAGTCCCTGCGTTCTTTTGCCAGGCCCCGATGGCCGGAACCTCGGTCTCTGCCACTGCACCGGCTAACCTGGCGGTTGCCAGCAGCGTTAAGCAGCAGGTAGGAAAAACCCTGTTTTACGATCCCGCCTACAGCCGAATGGAGTATCCCGGCGGCGATGTGCCGCTGGAGCGTGGCGTTTGCGCTGATGTGGTAATCCGCGCTTTGCGTAGCCAGCATGTCGATTTACAGCAACTGGTGCATGAGGATATGAAGGCGCACTTCGCTGCCTATCCACAGAAATGGAAGCTGACCCGTCCCGATCCGAATATCGACCACCGGCGCGTCTTCAATCTGGAAACCTGGTTCGACCGGCATCATAAATCTCAGCCGGTAACCCAAAATCCTGCTGATTATTTGCCCGGCGACATTGTTTCATGGCGGCTGGATAATGGCCTTGCCCATATTGGGATTGTTGCTGATGAACAGACCTGGGACGGAACGCCGCTGATGGTACATAACATTGGGTCGGGGGCGAAACTGGAGGATGTCCTGTTTAGCTGGCGCATCGTGGGCCACTACCGCTACTTTTAACACCAAAAAGCCCGCCCCTGACAGGCGGGAAAAACGGCAACTAAACTTTTTATGCCTATAGCAGGCCGGATACCATGGGTATCCGGCCCTGACGACCATTACACCCGCTCAAACACCGTTGCAATCCCCTGACCCAGCCCGATGCACATCGTGGCCAGACCAAACTGCACGTCCTGGCGCTCCATCAGATTGAGTAGCGTGGTGCTGATACGTGCGCCGGAACAGCCCAGCGGGTGGCCGAGGGCGATCGCCCCGCCGTTGAGATTGATCTTCTCATCGATCTGTTCCATCAGACCCAGATCTTTAATGCACGGCAGGATCTGCGCGGCAAAGGCTTCGTTCATTTCGAACAGACCAATATCGCTGGTAGACAGCCCCGCTTTTTTCAGTGCCAGTGTAGACGCCGGAACCGGACCGTAGCCCATGATTGAAGGATCGCAGCCAACCACCGCCATTGAACGAATGCGGGCGCGTGGCGTCAGGCCCAACTCGCGGGCGCGGCGCTCGCTCATCACCAGCATGGCCGCTGCGCCATCGGAAAGCGCAGAGGATGTGCCTGCGGTTACGGTTCCGCTTACCGGATCGAACGCCGGTTTTAACGCGGACAGTGCTTCAACGGTGGTTTCCGGGCGGATCACTTCATCGTAGTTAAACTGCTTCAGTACCCCGTCGGCATCGTGACCGCCGGTCGGGATAATTTCATTTTTAAACGCGCCGGACTGGGTGGCGGCCCAGGCGCGGGCATGGGAGCGTGCGGCGAACTGGTCCTGCATTTCACGACTAATGCCGTGCATGCGGGAAAGCATTTCAGCCGTGAGGCCCATCATTCCCGCCGCTTTCGCCACGTTGCGACTCAGGCCTGGATGGAAATCGACGCCGTGGCTCATCGGCACGTGGCCCATATGCTCCACGCCGCCCACCAGGCAGGCCTGCGCATCACCGGTCATGATCATCCGCGCCGCGTCGTGTAATGCCTGCATTGATGAGCCGCACAGACGGTTGACGGTCACGGCCGGAACGGAATGCGGGATTTCCGCCAGCAGCGCGGCGTTACGGGCGATGTTAAAACCCTGTTCAAGCGTTTGCTGTACGCAGCCCCAGTAAATATCATCAATGGCGCTGGCCTCCAGGGCCGGATTGCGCGCCAGCAGGCTTCGCATTAAATGCGCCGAGAGATCTTCCGCACGCACGTGGCGGAACGCGCCCCCTTTGGAACGCCCCATCGGAGTACGAATTGCATCTACAATAACAACCTGTTCCATTGTGACTCCTTAAGCCGTTTTCAGCGCGCCAACCGGACGGGCAGGCTCAACCGGGGGATAATACGGTTCGTTCTGGCGGGCTTTCTGTTGCAGCCCTTCCGGCACGGCATACAGCGGGCCGAGATGCTGATATTGCTGGGCCATGTCGAGGTATTTCGCGCTGCCGAGCGTATCCAGCCAGCGGAAAGCACCGCCGTGGAAAGGCGGGAAACCGAGGCCGTAAACCAGTGCCATATCGGCTTCCGCCGGGCTGGCAATGATGCCTTCTTCCAGGCAGCGCACCACTTCGTTGACCATCGGGATCATCATGCGGGCGATAATCTCTTCATCGCTAAAGCTCTGTTTCGCCTTGCTGATGTCGGCCAGCAGACCGTCAACGGCCTCGTCTTCTTCTTTCTTCGGCTTGCCTTTACTGTCTTCTTTATAGCGCCAGAAACCCTGGCCGTTTTTCTGTCCGTAACGACTGGCGTCAAACAATGCATCAATCGCATCACGATAATCTTTCTGCATCCGCTGGGGGAAGCCCGCCGCCATCACTGCTTGCGCATGGTGAGCGGTATCGATGCCAACCACATCCAGCAGATACGCCGGACCCATCGGCCAGCCGAACTGTTTCTCCATTACCTTGTCGATCTTGCGGAAATCCGCGCCGTCGCGCAGTAATTGGCTGAATCCGGCAAAGTAGGGGAACAAGACGCGGTTAACGAAGAAGCCGGGGCAGTCATTGACCACAATCGGCGTCTTGCCCATTTTGCTGGCCCAGGCGACGACTTTGGCAATGGTCTGATCGGAGGTTTTTTCACCACGTATCACTTCGACCAGCGGCATCCGGTGAACCGGGTTAAAGAAGTGCATGCCACAGAAGTTTTCCGGACGCTTTAGGACGCTTGCCAGTTCGCTAATGGGAATAGTCGAGGTGTTAGACGCCAGGACGGTATCTTCACGCACCTTATCTTCTGTTTCCGCCAGCACCGCTTTTTTCACTTTAGGATTTTCAACGACGGCCTCCACAACAATATCGGCACGTTCAAAATCGGCGTAGTTCAGGGTCGGCTGGATAGTGGAAATGATCCCGGCGAGCTTCAGACCGTTAATTTTGCCGCGCTCAAGCTGTTTATTGAGCAGCTTGCCGGCTTCATTCATGCCGAGCGTCAGCGATTTCTCGTTGATGTCTTTCATTATGACCGGGACACCTTTCCATGCAGACTGGTAAGCGATCCCGCCGCCCATAATACCTGCACCCAGCACGGCCGCCTGTTTCGGCGTTTCCACCGCTTTAGTGAGTTTTTTCGCTTTGCCTTTTACGTATTGATCGTTAAGGAAAATACCGACCAGTGCCCGCGCCTCAGTGGAATGGGCCAGCGGAACAAAACTCTGGTTTTCCAGCTCCAGCGCGGCTTCACGACCGTGCCGGGAGGCAGCTTCAATAGTTTTCACGGCGGTAATGGGCGCGGGGTAGTGTTTCCCGGCGGTTTGCATCACCATCCCTTTAGCGATGGTAAAGCTCATGGTGGCTTCAATTTTACTTAAGTGCAGCGGCTCCAGCTTCGGCTGACGTTTGGCTTTCCAGTCCAGATCGCCGTTAATCGCCTGATGCAGGATGGCAATAGCACCCTCACGCAGTTTTTCGGCTTTTACCACACCGTCAACCAGACCGATTTTCAGCGCCTGATCGGCACTGACGTCTTTGCCGGCGGCGATAATTTCCAGTGCGCTGTCCGCGCCGAGCAGACGCGGCAACCGCACGGAGCCGCCAAAGCCCGGCATAATACCCAGTTTGGTTTCCGGCAGGCCAATGCGCAGATCCGGCGTGGCGAGACGATAATCTGTCGCCAGTACACATTCGCAGCCACCACCGAGCGCATAACCGTTGACGGCGGAGATTGTGGGAACGGATAGATCCTCCAGCCGACAAAAAACGCTATTTGCAAAACGCAGCCACTGGCTTAACTGCTCCTGCGGGACGAGGAACAGTGAGAGAAATTCGGTGATATCTGCACCCACGATAAAGGCCGCTTTGTTTGAACTCAGCAGCAGCCCTTTTAAATCTTTTTGTTGTTCCAGCACGTCCAGCGCCTGGCCGAGGCTGGCAACGGTCGCAGTGTCGAGTTTGTTGACCGAGCCGGGCGCGTCGAACACCAGTTCGGCAATACCGTCTTCCAGCCAGTCAAGGTACAGGGTGTCGCCTTTGTAAAGCATGTCAGTCTCCTGAATCCGCGAAGGGATCTGGTCATACCAGATGAAGCGGAGTGTGGATTTTATGTTAATAAAATGCAAATTAATCATTAAAAAATTGCTGGCGCGATCACGCTCATGCGAAATCGCCCCGCCTTTGTGAGGTGTGCTACTATGCGCAAATCAGGGGCTAAATTTTTAAGGATAACGAGATGGACTCACTGGCTACACTGTATAAAAATCATATCGTTACGTTGCAGGAACGTACTCGCGACGTGCTGGCGCGCAGTAAGCTTGATGCGCTGCTTATTCATTCCGGTGAACTGTTTAATGTCTTCCTTGACGATCATCCGTACCCGTTCAAGGTCAACCCGCAATTTAAAGCGTGGGTTCCGGTTACGCAGGTGCCGAATTGCTGGCTGCTGGTGGACGGGGTGAATAAGCCGAAACTGTGGTTTTATCTGCCCGTCGATTACTGGCATAACGTGGAACCGCTGCCAACCTCCTTCTGGACAGAAGAAATTGAGGTCATTGCCTTACCAAAAGCGGACGGTATTGGCAGCCAGTTACCTGCTGCGCGCGGTAATATTGGTTATATCGGCCCCGTGCCGGAGCGGGCGCTTGAGCTGGATATCGCGGCCGGTAATATCAATCCGAAAGCGGTGATTGATTATCTTCATTATTATCGCGCCTATAAAACCGACTATGAACTGGCCTGTATGCGCGAAGCGCAAAAAACGGCGGTTAACGGGCATCGCGCGGCAGAAGAAGCCTTCCGCTCTGGTATGAGCGAGTTTGATATCAACATTGCCTATCTGACCGCGACGGGGCATCGCGATATTGATGTGCCTTACAGCAATATCGTGGCGCTTAATGAACATGCATCTGTGCTGCACTACACGAAACTCGATCACCATGCGCCGTCTGAAATACGCAGTTTCCTGCTGGATGCGGGCGCGGAATACAACGGATATGCGGCCGATCTTACCCGTACCTGGTCGGCAAATAGCGATAACGACTATGCGCAATTAATTAAGGACGTGAATGATGAGCAACTGGCACTGATTGCGACCATGAAAGCAGGCGTCAGCTATGTGGATTATCACCTTCAGTTCCATCAGCGCATCGCTAAAATTCTGCGTAAGCATCAAATCCTCAATGATATGAGTGAAGAGGCGCTGGTGGAAAACGATCTTACCGGGCCGTTTATGCCGCACGGCATCGGCCATCCGCTCGGGCTACAGGTGCATGATGTGGCCGGTTTTATGCAGGATGATACCGGTACGCATCTGGCCGCGCCGTCAAAATACCCGTATCTGCGCTGTACGCGTGTGCTGCAACCGGGGATGGTGCTCACTATTGAGCCGGGCATTTATTTTATCGAGTCGCTACTGGCACCGTGGCGTGAAGGACAATTCAGCAAGCATTTCAACTGGCAGAAAATTGACGCGCTGAAACCGTTTGGTGGGATTCGCATCGAAGACAATGTGGTGATCCACGAAAACCATGTTGAAAACATGACGCGGGATTTGAAACTGGCGTAATGGACAATTGGTTAATCCCTGCGGCATCGGTAAGTGTTGTCGAGGAAATCAAAAAAAGCCGCTTCATTACGCTACTCGCACATACGGATGGCGTAGAGGCGGCCAAAGCTTTTGTTGAGTCCGTTCGGGCAGAACATCCGGATGCGCGTCATCACTGCGTAGCATGGGTAGCCGGTGCGCCTGACGATTCGCAACAGCTTGGTTTTTCAGATGACGGCGAACCGGCAGGAACGGCCGGGAAACCGATGCTTGCGCAGTTGATGGGCAGTGGTATCGGTGAGATTACTGCCGTCGTCGTGCGCTACTATGGCGGCATTCTTCTCGGAACGGGCGGGCTGGTAAAAGCCTACGGCGGCGGCGTGAGCCAGGCGCTACGGCAGTTAACTACACAGCGCAAGACGCCATTAACCGAATATACTTTGCAGTGTGAATATGGTCAGTTGACTGGCATAGAGGCATTATTAGGGCAGTTTGCCGGAAAGATTGTTGCCAGCGATTATCAGGCTGTCGTTATGCTACGGGTGGCGCTTCCTTATGCGAAAGTGGATGAATTTTCAGCAAGACTGGCGGATTTTAGCCGTGGTTCATTGCAATTGTTAGCGATTGAAGAATAATCCCCACCTTATTTTTACTATCACAGGAAGCGGCAGAGATGCATTTTCGCGCCATTACCCGAATCGTTGGACTACTGGTTATCTTATTTTCGGGAACAATGATCCTCCCCGGGCTGGTAGCGCTGATTTATCGCGATGGGGCGGGGCGGGCATTCACCCAGACCTTTTTCGTCGCGCTGGCGATAGGTTCACTGCTGTGGTGGCCTAACCGTCGGCAAAAAGGCGAGCTGAAATCGCGCGAAGGGTTTCTGATCGTCGTGCTGTTCTGGACAGTACTGGGTAGCGTCGGTGCGCTGCCTTTTATCTTCTCCGAGCGGCCTAATCTTACCGTAACCGATGCGTTCTTTGAGTCTTTTTCCGGCCTTACTACCACGGGCGCGACTACCCTGGTTGGGCTGGATTCATTACCGCACGGTATTCTCTTCTATCGTCAGATGCTGCAATGGTTTGGTGGGATGGGGATCATCGTGCTGGCAGTGGCCATTCTGCCTATCCTCGGCGTTGGGGGGATGCAGCTTTACCGGGCCGAAATGCCGGGGCCGTTGAAAGATAACAAAATGCGCCCGCGTATTGCCGAAACGGCGAAAACACTATGGTTGATCTACGTGCTGCTGACGGTGGCCTGCGCGCTGGCGCTGTGGTTTGCCGGGATGCCCGCTTTCGACGCTATTGGGCATAGTTTCTCTACTATTGCCATCGGGGGGTTTTCCACCCATGACGCCAGCGTAGGCTATTTTGACAGTCCCACCATCAATACCATTATTGCCATCTTCCTGTTGATCTCCGGATGTAACTATGGCCTGCATTTTTCCCTGCTAAGCGGGCGTAACCTGAAAGTGTACTGGCGCGATCCGGAATTCCGCATGTTTATCGGCGTCCAGCTGACGCTGGTGGTGATTTGCACGCTGGTACTGTGGTTTCATGATGTCTATAACGCGGCGATCACTACTCTTAACCAGGCGTTTTTTCAGGTCGTCTCTATGGCGACCACCGCGGGTTTCACTACCGATAGCATTGCGCGCTGGCCGTTGTTCCTGCCGGTGCTATTACTGTGTTCAGCTTTTATCGGAGGCTGTGCTGGCTCGACCGGGGGCGGACTGAAGGTGATCCGTATCCTTCTGTTGTTCAAGCAGGGGAACCGGGAGTTAAAACGTCTGGTGCATCCTAATGCGGTGTATAGCATCAAGTTGGGTAACCGCGCGCTGCCGGAACGTATTCTCGAAGCCGTGTGGGGATTTTTCTCTGCCTATGCGCTGGTATTCATCGTCAGTATGCTCGCCATTATTGCCACCGGGGTGGATGATTTCTCTGCTTTCGCCTCGGTAGTTGCCACGTTAAATAACCTTGGACCCGGACTCGGTGTGGTGGCGGATAATTTCGCCAGCATGAATCCCATCGCGAAATGGATACTGATCGCAAACATGCTGTTTGGCCGACTTGAAGTCTTTACGCTGCTGGTGCTTTTTACCCCGACGTTCTGGCGTGACTAACTGGAGTATGCATTGAAAACACTGATTCTGTTCTCGACGAGAGATGGGCAAACGCGCGAAATCGCCGCTTTTATTGCGTCTGAACTCAAAGAGCAGGGCATCTATTCTGATGTGGTCAATCTCAACCGCACAGAAGATATCGACTGGACGCTCTACGATCGGGTGGTCATTGGCGCTTCTATTCGTTATGGGCACTATCACCCTGCGCTGGAGCGTTTTATTAAAAAACATCTGCATGCGCTTGAGGCTCTGCCGGGTGCTTTCTTCTCGGTGAATCTGGTGGCGCGAAAAGCAGAGAAGCGGACGCCGCAGACTAATAGCTATACCCGCAAATTCTTGCTTAGCACGCCATGGCAGCCAACCCTGTGCGCGGTCTTTGCGGGTGCGCTGCGTTATCCTCATTATCGTTGGTACGATCGTATGATGATCCGCCTGATTATGAAGATGACCGGAGGGGAAACGGATACGCGTAAAGAAGTTGTCTACACCGACTGGAACCAGGCGGCGGTTTTTGCTCGTGAAATTGCACAATTAACCGACAATGCGCCGTTGAAATAAGCGATAAGAATGAAAAACAGGCGATCGATAAGTTTTTTTGAATTTATGCTTGCCAGCCCGGAATAACTCCCTATAATGCGCCTCCACTGACACGGAACAACGGCTTACAGCCCGCCGGGTCAGCGGGGTTCAGCGATGAACACCGGCAGAGAAAAGCGAAAATAAACGCTTGACTCTGAATGAGGAAAACGTATTATACGGGACCTCGCGACAGAGCGCTGAAGCGCGTCGCAACTGCTCTTTAACAATTTATCAGACAATCTGTGTGGGCACTCAAAGTGACATGGATTCTTAAATGTCTTCGGACAAA